>CAVUEE010000032.1:0-162188 GCA_963740465.1 uncultured Methanoregulaceae archaeon | reverse complement strand
CTGCGGGCAGGGCTCGTTCGCCGAGATGACGAGCATGGCCCCGTCCATCAGGGCCGAGCCCGAGAGCATGGTCGCCATCAGGGTCTCGTGCCCGGGCGCGTCCACGAACGAGACCGAGCGGAACGGTTCGGCCTCGCCGCCGCAGTCCGGGCAGGCCGGCGCCGTCGTATACGCCTCGCTCCCCTCGCACTTCGGGCAGCGGTAGAAGGTGGCATCGGCATACCCGAGCCGAATCGAGATACCCCGCTTGATCTCCTCCGAGTGCCGGTCCGTCCAGGCGCCCGTAAGCGAGTTGACGAGCGTGGTCTTCCCGTGGTCCACGTGGCCCACGACTCCGATATTAACGCTCGGGATGGTTACATCATCCAAAAGTCTCGAACCTCCCTACTGTATGTATATCAATCCTACTTATATGTGGTGTCCTGCATAATGACGCCCTCGGAGCGCGGAATCTCGCCGCGATCCGGGCCCCGGCATACGAAGTGTTACTGTCCCGAAGAGAATTCGTAATATTTAATACCGAACTCCATCAAACCGGAGGGTATGGAGACCGAGCTCTCGCGGATCGGCATCTCGCTGCCGAAGAACCTGCTCGATCGGTTCGACGAGATCATCACGGCGCGCGGGTACTCGTCGCGCTCGGAGGGGATCCGCGACGCGATCCGGAACTACATCACCTATTACCGGTGGATGTCCGACGTCCACGGGGAGCGTCAGGGCGTGATCACCATGATCTACGACCACGACCAGCGAGGGCTCCTGCCCGTCCTGACCGACATCCAGCACGAGTTCCGCGAGATCGTCCAGGCCACGCTCCACTCGCACGTGACGCAGAACCGCTGCCTCGAGGTCGTGCTCCTCCACGGCGACGGCACCCAGCTCAAGGCCCTGGCCGAGAAGCTGATGTCGCAGAAGGGCGTGGAGTCGGTCAAGGCTGACGACGATCTCGCTCGAGGAGTAGGGGCCGTCAGCCCCCGCCCTCGCAGCTGTTGTCGAGCTCGAACTGCCCCCCGTCCGTCCGGGTGATCCCCTCGCGTTCGCGCCGGAGTCTGCTCCTCGATCTCCTCGACGACCCGCTCCCGCCGTTCCTTTGCCGCGCCCGTCGGCGCGAGCTGGTCGACCCGGTACAGGAGCCCGGTCGTGTCGAGCACGGCGTAGGTCTCCCCCTCGATCGCCTGCACCGCGGTCACGGTCCCGACCGTCCCGGTCCGGCCGTATCGCGCCCGCATGCCGACGGCAACCTCTCCGGTGTCCATGCATCCCGGTACGGAGCCGGTCCCGATAAACCTTCTGGCTACCCGGTCAGCCGGCGGAGCGCGGCCACGACCTCGCGCGTGGACCGGCGGGGCTCCCCCTGGCCCGGCGCGAACGGGATGCCGGTGAGGGCCTCGAGGATCGCCCCGACGGCCCGCTGCTGCGACGGCCCGTACCCGCCCTCGAGCACGAGCGCGAGCGGCATGCCGAGGGCGTCGAGGAGGCGGCCGGTGAGCGCGCCGTAGTCGCCGGGCCGGAGGCAGAGGGCGCCCTTCGGGTCGTCCTCGAGCATGTCCTGGCCGGCCGAGACGATGACGAGCCCCGGGTCGTGGGCGAGCAGGGCCGGCACGAAGGCCTCGTCGAGCACGTACTCGACGTCGGCGAGGGTCGCGCCGGGCGCGAGCGGGGCGTTCAGGGTGAAACCCCTTCCCGTCCCCCTCGCCGATCTCGTCGACCCAGCCGCTCCCGGGGAACTCCGCCTGCTGGTGGACCGAGCAGAAGAGGACCCGGTCCGAGGCGTAGAAGATTCGACTGCGTGCCGTTGCCGTGGTGGAGGTCCCAGTCGAGGATCGCGACCCGCTCCATGCCCGCGTCGAGGGCCGCGGCCGCGGCCACGGCCGCGTTGTTGAAGATGCAGAACCCCATGGCCCGGTCGCGGGTCGCGTGGTGGCCCGGCGGCCGGACCAGGGCGAAGCAGTGCTCGCCGAGGAGCGCGTGGCCGGCGGCCGCGACGGCCGACCCGGCCGCGTACCGCGCCACCTCGAAGGTCCCGGGGCCGATGTAGGTGTCGGGCGAGAGGAACGAGACCCCGTCGGTCGCCGAGAGGGCCGCGACCTCCCGGACGTAGCCCTCGGCGTGGACCCGGAGCAGGTCCTCGAACGAGGCCGGCACGGCCGGGCGGCGGAGCACCCCGTCGGGAACGAACCGCTCGATCGCCTCGAGCCGCGACCTGTTCTCGTCGTGACGCGGCCAGGTGGTGGCGCGAGAAGAGCGGGTCCGTGATCACCGAGACAGGGGTAGCGCATGCCATCCTCATGGCGCCGCCATCTCTTCAAGGATCTCCTCCATCGCGGCGGCCTTGGCCCGCCAGTCGTACGAGGTCATGTCCGTCGCGTACCGCGGGCGTTCGGCCGCGAGCCCGACCGCGCGCTCCACGAACTCGTCGTAGTCCCGGTAGACGTGGAGGTGCTCGCCGCCGATCCGCTGCACGTCCGGGATCGGCGTCGAGAGGATCGGCTTGCCGCAGGCCGAGTACTCGAAGAACTTGTTCGGCAGCGCGATGTCCACCCACTGCGGCGGCGCGAGCGGGATGGTGCAGACGTCCATGGCGCCGATGAACCCGGGCAGGGCCGCGTACGGCTGGGCCCCGGCGAAGCGCACGCGGTCCGCGATCCCGAGGTTCTCGGCGAGCGCGCGGAGCTCGGGCAGGTACCCGGTGAAGAGCGAGCCGCCGACGATCAGCAGCATGGCCTCGGGCACCCGCTCCAGGATCGCCGGCATGGCCCCGACCACCTTATCGAGCGCGTACCACCGCTCGACCGAGCCGGCGAAGCCGATCACGAAGTCCCCGGGCGCGATCCCGTACTCCTCGCGGATCGGCGCCCCGTCCATCGGCCGGAAGAGCCGCGTGTCCACCCCGTTCGTGATCAGCCCGGCCTCGTACCCGAGCCGGCCGAGCTTGTCCACGAGCCCGGGCGAGACCGTCGTGATCCGGTCCGAGCGGTCCAGGTTGTACTTCACGATCTCGAGGACCGACCGCCGGATCACGCGCTGGAGCGCCGGGTTGTCGTAGTAGGCCGCGGCCGAGTCGGGGAACCAGTCCTTGAGGTCGAAGAGGACCGGGACCTTCTGCCGCCGGGCCGCGTTGATCACGGCCGCGCCGGCCAGGACGTGGGCCGCGACCACGACGTCGATCTTCTCCTCGCGGATCACGCGCGAGAGCACGCGGTAGTGCTCGGGCGCGTTCAGGGTGTAGTGGAAGAGCGGGCTCTGGACCGAGAAGCGGGTCGCCTCGTGGACGTGAAGGAGCGTCGACCTCTCGGGCGCGCGGCTCACGTGGAAGTGGGGGACGTGGACCTCGTGGCGCGTCGCGAGCTCCTCGAAGATGTAGTGGTGGCGCGACGGCACCGGGTGGTGGATGTAGTCCTGGGTCGAGACGAGCAGGATCCGCATGTCCGGAAGAGATTGGCCCGCATCCGCAATGAAGATCTCGGAAAGAGAAAAAAGGGGTCAGGCCGGCCCGACGTAGTCGGCCGTCGAGGCCGCGTGCCGGTCGCGGATCGCGTCGGCGAGGGCCGCGATCGCCTCCTGCGCCTCGGGCGACGGGAAGCCCTTCACCTGGACCGGCTCGAGGAACTCGACCTTGAGGTTGCCGAGCATCCCCTTCAGGGTCTCGACGGTCTTGCCGCCCCAGCCGTAGCTCGTCATCACCGTCGCGAACCGCGCCTTCGGCCGGAGCGCGTTCGCGAGGTACGCGGCCTCGACCGCCACGGGGTGCGGCCCGAAGAGCACGGTCGGGGCCGCGATCACGATCGTGGCCGGGTCGACCAGCGCCAGGGCGAGGTCGCCGAGGTCGGTCGAGGGCAGGTGGAACTGCCGCACGCGGACCCCGCGGTCGATCAGGGCGTTGACCAGGTGGTCGACCATGGTCCGCGTCGAGCCGTGCATGGAGGCGTAGGCGATCACGACCTCGTTCTTCACCTCGTCCGAGACCCAGTCGTCGTACGCGGCCAGCACGACCTCCGGCTCGTCGTAGAGCGGGCCGTGGCTCGGGGCGATGATCGCCGGGTTCGAGCCCGCGCACCTTCTCGAGGTACCCCTTGATGCTGTTCCGGAACGGCATCATGATCTCGCCGTAGTAGCGCTTGGCCAGGCGGTACCACTCGACCCGGTCGCGCAGGAAGAGGTCGCTGGTCGCGAGGTGGGCGCCGAAGAGGTCGCACGAGAAGAGGACCCGCTCCTCGCGGAGGAAGGTCAGCATCGTGTCCGGCCAGTGGACCCAGGGCGTGATCAGGAACTCGAGCGTCTTGTCGCCGAGCGAGAGCGTCTCCCGGTCGCCGACGACCCGGATCCGCTCCTCGGGGATCCCGTGGAACGCGACCAGGAGGTCCTTGCAGACCCTGTTCGTCACCACGGTCGCCCCGGCGTACATCTCGAGCAGGAGCGGCACGAGCCCCGAGTGGTCCTGCTCGGCGTGGTTGACCACGATGTAGTCGATCCGGTCGGCCGCGGCCCGGAAGAGGTTGGTCATCATGGCCATCTCCATCGATGGTGTCGACCGCGTCGATCAGGGCGACCTTCTCCGAGCCCCGGACCAGGAACGCGTTGTAGCTCGTCCCCTCGGGGAGCGGGATCAGGTCGTCGAAGAGCCGCCGGTCCCAGTCGATCGCGCCGACCGACTGGACGCCGGGGGCCACTGTTCGCACGCTCATGGCAGGTCCCTCACCGCTCCCGGAATATCGGCCTTCTCCCGCGCTGCAGACCGGGCAGACCAGTCGTCGGGGAGCGTCGGCGAACGCGATGCCGGGCGCGATCCCCATGCTTCGGCTCGCCGACGGCCGGGTCGTAGACGTGGCCGCAGATCGTGCAGACGCACGGCTTCATCGAGGCTTCGCTTGCCATGCCGTCTCCGTCGACCCCGCCCTATTTATGAATTGCTCCGAACCGACGGAGTGAAGAACGCGAGCGACCGGTTCCGCCCGGCACGAAGGCCTCGTCGAGCGCGAACGACCCGTCCAGGGCGGCGTGGAGGAGCGGGCTCTCGACCACGAAGCGGGTCGCCTCGCGGACCCGACGGCGTGTCTCCCGCACGGGCGCGCGGCTCACGTCGACGACCGTGCAGTGGTGGCGCGACGGCACCGGGTGAGGGATGCAGTCCCGGGTCGAGACGAGCGGGATCCGCATGTCCGGACGCACTCGGCCTCCATCCGCAATGAATTCCCGGAGCGAATAAATGGGTCAGGTCTGCCCGACCCAGTCGACCGTCGAGGCCGCGTGCCGGTCGCGGATCGCGTCGGCGAGGGCCGCGATCGCCTCCTGCGCGTCGGGCGACGGGAAGCCCTTCACCTGGACCGGCTCGAGGAACTCGACCTTGAGGTGGTCGAGCATCCCTTTCAGGGTCTCCACGGTCTTGCCGCCCCAGCCGTAGCTCGTCATCACCGCCGCGAACCGGGCCTTCGGCTTGAGCGTGTTCGCGAGGTACGTCGCCTCGATCACCCCGGGGTGCGGGCCGAAGAGGACGGTCGGGGCCGCGATCACGATCGTGGCCGCGTCCACGAGCGCCATGGCGAGGTCGCCGAGGTCGGTCGAGGTCAGGTGGAACTGCCGGACGCCGACGCCGCGGTCGATCAGGGCATCGACCAGGTGGTCGACCATGACCTTCGTCGAGCCGTGCATGGAGACGTAGGCGATCACGACCTCGTTCTTCACCTCGTCCGAGACCCAGTCGTCGTACGCGGCCAGCACGACTGCCGGCTCGTCGTGGAGGGGACCGTGGCTCGGGCAGATGATCGCCGGGTCGAGCCCGCGGACCTTCTCGAGGTACCCCTTGATGCTGTTCCGGAACGGCATCATGATCTCGGCGTAGTAGCGCTTTGCCGCGCGGTACCACTCGACCCGGTCCCTGACGAAGAGATCGCTGGTCGCGAGGTGAGCGCCGAAGAGGTCGCACGAGAAGAGTACCCGCTCCTCCCGGAGGAAGGTCAGCATCGTGTCCGGCCAGTGGACCCAGGGCGTGATCAGGAACTCGAGCGTCTTGTCGCCGAGCGAGAGCGTCTCCCTGTCGCCGACGACCTTGATGCGCTCCTCGGGGATCCCGTGGAACCGGATCAGGAGGTCCTTGCAGACCTTGTTCGTCACCACGGTCGCGTCCGCATACATCTCGAGCAGGAGGGGCACGAGCCCCGAGTGGTCCTGCTCGGCGTGGTTGACCACGATGTAGTCGATCCGGTCGGCCGCGGCCCGGAGGAGGTTGGTCATCATGGCCATCTCCATCGAGGGGTCGACCGCGTCGATCAGGGCGACCTTCTCCGAGCCCCGGACCAGGAACGCGTTGTAGCTCGTCCCCTCGGGGAGCGGGGTCAGGTCCTCGAAGAGCCGCCGGTCCCAGTCGATCGCGCCGACCGACTGGACGCCGGGGGCGACGTTCCGCACTGTCATCGCTCAGTCACCTCGGATCTCGACGAACCGGGACTTCGCGGCCCAGTTCTCGGGGAGATCGGTGAACGCGACGCCGGGGTCGATCCCGCCCGGGAGTCGCCCGAGGCCGGGTCGTGGATGTAGCCGCAGACGGTGCATTTCATCCGCTTGAGCGCGGTTGCCGAAGCCATGCCGGATCCTTCGGCCCCGGGCCTATTTATGAATGCCTGCAAACCGGGACAGGAAGAATCCGAGCGACCGGTTCCGCCCGGCCCCGCGCTCGAGCGAGTACCCGTCGAGGAGGTCGAGCATGAACCCGACCCGCGAGACGTACCGGCGCGGGATCAGGGCGTTGAACGCCTCCTTGGTCAGGTCGTCGGTCGAGGGCGGCGGCAGGACACCCGAACGGGCGAGGAACCCGTCGTCCGCGCCGGCCAGGTACCACGACTCGATCTCCATGACCACGACCGCGATCGCGGACGGGATCGGCCTCGGCGAACCGGGCGAGGACGACCCGCTTCTTGGCCCGCACGGACGGCTCGGCGTCGATGTCCGCGACGATCAGCGTACGCCTCGCCGAGCCGGGCGAAGCCCCGGAGGAGACGGTCCACCGCGGTCCGCCTGAGGCAGGCGTACGGGACCAGCCGGACGGCGCCGTAGCGGTCCTTCAGGAGCGGGACGAGCACGCGCTCGAAGAACCGGATGTCGTCGGATCCCTCGACCAGGACGTTCAGGCGCGGCATGCGATCAGAGGAGGTCCGCGAGGAAGAGTTCGTCGAGGCCGACCTCCTCCTCGAGGAAGGTCCGGACGTCCGCTCGGTCCGCGGGCCGGGAGAGGACCGAGAAGCCGTCCTCGTCGCGCGAGACCAGGCAGACGGCCTCGACCGGCGCGTTCCGTAGGACGGCCGGGTGCTGGGTCGAGACGAGCATCGGCTGGGACGCCGAGGCCTCGCGCATCAGCCCGACCAGCCGGCCGGCCACGAGCGGGTGGAGGCGGGCGGCCGGCTCCTCGAAGATCGCGAGCTCGCGCGGCGAGAAGAAGAGCGCGATCAGGAGGGCGAAGAGCTCGACCGTCCCGCTCGAAAGGGCCTCGGCCGGGAGATACCGGCCGGGCGCGTAGACCTCGGCCACCCGGATCTCCGGGGCGCCGCCCGGGCCGTCGCCGACCACGACGTCCTCGACGAAGGGCAGGAGGTCGCGGAGCAGCGCGAGGAACTGCCGCCGGCTGTCCGGATGGGCCAGGACGCGCCCGAGCGCGATCGCGGCGTTCGACCCGTCCTCGGCGAGCTCGGCAGCGCCCGTGCGCAGGTCGAGCCGGCGCGGTCAGGCGGGGGCCGAACTCGTAGCAGCTGACCAGCGCGAGCGCCCGCCGGACGAGCCCCATCGGGTAGAGCGTGGGCGACTCGAGCATCAGCGAATTCGGCCCGAGCCGGGCCTCGCGGAGGACCGCCGGCAGGAAGACGGCCTCGTCGATGCCGGGCGGCAGGTCGACGGCGTACCGGAGCCGGTCGCCCTCGTGGACGATCTCGACCGAGCCCTGGGCCGGTTCTTCGCCCGGGGGCGTCACGGTGAACCGCATGACGAAGCGGTCCTCGCGAACCTCGGCCCGCTCGTTGCACCCGAGGGCGAACGCGTACGTGCAGGCTCCGGGCGCAATCTCGATCCGGCGGCCGTCGGGGAGTGCGATCGCAGCCATCTCGACCGGCAGGGTCAGCTCGACCTCGACGCCGAGGTCGCGCCCGCAGGCCAGGCCGGCGTTCTGGAGGTAGGCGAGGCCGCCCTGGAGCGAGATCGCGTTCGCAAGCCCCGAGCGGGCGATGTCGCGCAGGAAGAGGAACCCGTGGATCAGGTTCGACTTGCCCGCGGCGTTCCGCCCGACGAGGAGCAGGAAGGGCCGGAGCCGGAGCCTCCGCCTCGCGAAACGAGCGGAAGTTCCGCAGGGTCAGGGCCGTGATCGCCATCGCTTCGGATCTCGGCGGGGCGCGACTTGATGCTTCCTATCGGTCGCAGGGCGCGATCGTCGAGGACCGGCTGACGAGGAGATTGACAGCGCGGGTCTTCGGGTTCTCGCGAACGAGCACGTCGCGGAGGTGGAGGACCGAGCCGTACGGCGCCTCGAGGAGGGCGCGGTTGCCCGGCGCGACGTGGTAGGAGGGGAGGACCGCGAAGACCGGCTGCCGCGCCGTGCCGTCGCAGATCTTATAGACATGGCTCTTCGCGTCGCCGAGGTCGTTCGACATGACGGCCGCGAGGACCGCGATCCGGCGGTTCGTATGCTTCCGGAGCTGCGAGAGCGGCGCCGTCCGCCGCCGGTCGACTCCGGGGCACTCGATGCGCGGCGGCGCCTCGCGGCCGAGCACGGCGGCCGCGAACTTGATGTCCGTGTTCCGGTAGCGGTACGGCTCGGGCGTGCCGGCCGCGAGCGTCTCCTGCAGCCGCGTCGGGCGGATTGAAGGCGCCTGCTCGAACGACCAGCACGGCACCGGGCCGCAGGACGATCCCCAGAGGAACCGGCAGGGGTGGCGGAGGTGCAGCCCGGCCTTGAGGAGCTCGCGCTGGACCGCGCGAAGGCCGGTCGCGTTCTCGAGGTCGGCCGGCTCGACGAGCAGGACCGTGCCGCGCTCGTCCAGGTGCGAGGCCCAGCGCATGACCGTCGCGGCCTTCGCTGCGGGGTCGCCGGGGAGCTCGTTGAGCAGGTTGGAGAGGACGAGGAGGTCGATCCCGTCGGGGATCTCCGCGTCGCCGACGGTCACGGCGTCGGCGGTGAGGGCACGGCGCACGCGGACGGCGTCGTTCGGCTCCGCAAAGCCGCGGACCAGGTGCCGGCAGGCCTCGCGGTGCTCCTCCGAGGGCTCGACCGGCAGCACCTCGGCCGAGAAGCCCGGCAGGTATCGGCCGAGCGTGACCATGGCGAGCGGGACCACGCCCGGCCCGGTGCCGAGGTCGACCACGCGCATGCCGCGGGAGAGGCGCCCGTCGATTGCGAGCCGGGCGAGGAGGCGGCAGGACTGGAAGTAGTAGACCGGGAACTGGTACGCGAGGTACGCGAGGACCGAGTAACCGCTCCGGTACGAGATCCGGCGTCTGTCACCGGCCTTCCAGTACCCGCTCTTCTGCGCCACCACGGACCGCCGGAGCCGTTCGAGGACAGCGGGGTCGTCGAGCGGTTTCGCGGTCTTGGTTTCGACGTAGCCCTCGACGAGCGCCGCGAGCCCCTCGGGGAGCCGGCCCGCGTCGAGGAACGCGGCGAACGACCGGAGGTCGTCCGGCGAGGGGGTGAAGGGTTCGGCCCCGGCGGTCATGGTCTACGCGCCGGCCGCGTCGCGGGCGAGGTAGAGGCCGGCGAGCCGGTTGAACGGCCCTTCGCCGAGGTTCGCGGCGGCCGCGGCCGCCCGGTACTTCCAGTTCCCGGGCTGGAGGGCCGCGCCCCGCCGGAGGTAGTCCCGCCCCTTCGCGAACTCGCCGGCCCGGGCCCACTGGAGCCCGAGCCGGACGTAGTGCTCGGCCAGGATCGCCGGGTGGGCCGCGAAGTCGTCGTGGTGGAGCTCGAGGATCCGCTCCATCGAGAGGTAGATGCCCCTGCGGTTCTCCGAGATCCCCGTCGCGTCGTAGCGCGAGTTGAGGAGCGGCTCGTCGATGTACCGGAACTGGTAGTCGCGCGAGATCCGGAGGAAGAGCTCCCACTCCTGCTTGCCGGGGAGCCCCTCGAGCCAGTAGCCCGAGCGGTCGAAGCACTCGCGCCGGACCACGGCGGCCTGGGTGGTCACGAAGTTGTTTCGGAGGAGCTCCTCGTGGATCCAGCCGTCGCGCTTCTGGACCCAGGGGAGGGGGATGTAGATCCGGTTCTCGCTCGCATCGACGTACTTCCAGTATCCCGAGTAGACGACCCCCACCTCGGGGCCGGCGGTCTCGAACGCGGCCATGTTCTTCGCGAGCTTCTCGGGGAACCAGTCGTCGTCCGAGTCCTGGAACGAGATGAAGGGGCCGCGGGCCTCGCGGATGCCGACGTTGCGGGCGTGGTTCGCGCCCTGGTTCGGCTCGTACCGGACGTACCGGACCCTCGGGTCGTCGTAGCGGGCCATGACGGTCGGGGTGTCGTCGCCCGATCCGTCGTCGACCACGATCAGCTCGAAGTCCGTGTATGTCTGCGCGAGCACGCTCTCGATCGCCCGCGGCAGGAGGTGAGCGCGGTTGTAGGTCGGGAGCACGACGCTGACCGTCGGGGTGCCCGGGGCCGTCGGCATGTGAGGGTGATGTTGGCGCCGACGGGTCAAAAGGGTGATGCCGGCCGGCACCGGGGCGGGTTACCGGGTCGGGGCCTCGTACGCGACGAGGACCGATCCGGTCTCCTTCTCCACGGACCGGAGCCGTTCGAGCTCTGCGGGCGAGAGCTGTCTGTAACGGGGGAGCCGTTCGTACCCGACGAGGACGACACCCAGACGCTCCTCGAGGCGTCGGATCTCGTCGAGCTGCCGGTCCTCGAGCCGTGCGGGCCTTGCACGTTCCATGCCTATCACCGGACGGTTACTCTCCCTCCCGGGATATATGCGTTCGGGCCGGTACGGGCGGCACAGGCGATCGAGTTCGAAGACAAAGCCGGATGGATCGGGGTATGACGGGAACGATACTGGGATAATCCGTCAATGCCATTCTTCAGGTATGGACGAAGCGACCGAACGGCGGATCGTCTATGTACTGTGCCTGGCGGTCTTGGTATTCGGGCTGTTCGATCTGAACATGGGGCTGAATCAGTCGAACCGGCAGGCGATCGGCGTCTCCGTGCTGTTGATCGTCCTCTCAATTGGCACCGGGATCGCGGTCTGGCGCTCCGGACGGGCCGGGGGCGAGACCGGGAGTGAAATCGATGGTGAAATCGACGGTGAAATCGACGGAGAATGATGGTGAGCGACCGATTGCGATGTATGAGACCGAGCACGCCCTGGACGCCTTCTCTCTGGAATGCCGTTCGCGGCCGTCTCAATCACACCGGGATTGGATAGTCCTCGTTCTTCGTCGAATCCATTTTTTCTTCACCTATCAGTAATTGACGTTCATCACCTCCCCCTACCGCCATTTTTCAGGAGGAACCACCACGAAAGGACCCATCGGCGCCGGCCTGGTTAGCGGGCGCCATCGCCGTCACCGCCGGTGGCGGCGTCGGTATCGTTACGGAGGGCTGGCCCGAGGCCGGACCCGCCGCGGACCCGAAACGCCCTCCGGGCTCGAGGCGATGCGATGAGACGCAACCGGGTCGGGATCGCGATCGATCGGCGGATGGGGACATTCGAGATTCACCCGCGGTCTGTTAACGCCGAGAATATGGCCGGCGTCACGGCGGAGTACCTCACCGGCCGACCCTGGGAGGGGAGGGAACGGGCCACGGCTCTCGGGATCGGGACGGCCGCGGCCTGCAGAGCTGCAGAAAGCGGGGGGGTGCCGCAGCCCCCCGCCGAAACGATGCTTGTCTGCTTGCACCCCGTTCGTGCGGCCAGTCTCCGCGCACGATGAACGAGGGCCGGAACCGATTCTTCCCGCCGCTCGTATATTCGTTTCGCGCCTTCATGTTCATTACAGGCACGGCCGATCGATCCTCCCCGGACCGCGGCGAGCGTGGAAAATACACAGGAATCCGCGGATCCCGCGTGCGTTGCGGGGCCGTTCTCCCGCTCTGAGAATCGCCGGCCCGGCCCAGATCCGGTCGTGGTATTCGGGCCGGGTGTCCCATCGCCTCTTCCCGGGTGAAGGCCCTGGTGGAGGTGACGACAACAGATCGATTAAATGTCCGGACGGCGATACCGGAGAATATGGGTGCATTGGGAGCGCTCCTGATCGTAGCGGTTGTGGCAGCGATTATCATCGGGATCGCGTACTGGTTCTTTTACGGCCGTCATCCGTCCCGGTGAACGGCCGGGAGCCCGAGGGGCCGGGATGTCCCCTCTCGCATCTCGTCTTGATTCGGGGCGCGACCCGATACCCGGGCAGCGCCGCGCGAGGGCTCGACCTTCTTCTTCACCCTGCCGGCCGCTTACACCGTTCACCTCGATCTGCCCGCTCGTTCACAAGGCGCGATATGGGTGACGTGCAGGAGCTCGTCGGGAAGGAGCCTGATCGACTTCACCGATGTCGTCTGGCTCTTCGATAACCTCTAACCCCTCTTTTCGTCGCCGATCCCCCTGCGTTCACTTTCACACCGCGACCTTCTCTCCTCATATCCTCCGCCGTCGAGGATCTGATCGTGCGCCACCATGACCCTGATGGCGCTCCACATCGGAATCTTTAATCGTGTTCGACGGAGGCGGGCACGCCCCTCCACCCATCCCCGGTACCAGCGTGGCGGCTGGCGGGGCTTCTCCCGCCCTCCTTCTGTCGATCTCCCGCTGCCCGCGGTGCCCGGCCGTCCTCGAACGGTGACGGCGCATCCGCTGATCGATCCAGGCCATGGACCGGCCCGTGATGTTTCACCGCAACCGTGCCGGCTCGCTTCTACGCCGCTGCCCTCCGCCCACGGAGGGAAGCTCGTGCCGGGTCGGAGATCGCGATCGCCGGCGGGCCGGCTGCCGACGGGAGCCGGGGCCGGTATGGGGTGAGGCCGTATGGTATCTGGCTCTCTCTCGGCCAACGGCACTCCTCCGGGCCGCGTTCGGCGAACGGCCAGGGGTGTCATCGCCCGTCATCATTGCCGTGCAACGTCGAAGTGCAAATTTCTATTATACGTCCCGGTGGAGGTGGATCTGTCGGAGAAGTTCGGCAGAGAGGAGGAGAGAGATGGCATACAACCAGAAAGTCAGCGAGCTCGTTCAGACGCTCGTGCAGGGAACGACATACGAGATGCTCGACGCGGCCGCGGCGATCGCCGCCCACGGCACCGAGGGCGTCGGGGCGGTCGCGCCCCTGCTCCGGTCGAAGGACCGAGAGACGCGATGGCGGGCCGCAGTCGCGCTCGAGCGGATCGGCGCGCCGGCCGTCGAGGCCCTGGTCTCGGGCGCCCGCGACCCCGACTACCTGGTCCGGGTCCCGGCGATCTGGGCGCTCGAGCACGTCGGCGATCGGCGGGCCGTGGATGCGCTCGTCGAGAACCTGAACGACACCAACGAGTGCTGCCGCTGGATGGCCGCGGCCGCCCTTCGGCAGGTCGGCGGCGAGGGCGAGCGCGCCGCGGTCGAGGCCGCGTTCGCGAACGACCCGGCCGGGCGCGGGATCGTCGAGGAGCTGATCGAGGGCTCCTGATACCCCGCCGTCCGCCCTATCGGGGTCCGCCACCCGGTTCACCATCGCGGGACACTCGCCCCGCGTTCTTTTTCGCATGCGCCCGTTCCGGCCACGATCGCTGCCGGCAATCCCGCGGAATTTCGGTCAGTGGCGATGCTCCCTCCGGTGCCGGCGGTAGCTCCCGAGACTCGCGGTGCGGCGAAAAAAGAGATTCGGATTGTTCAGTCGAGCAGGATGCCGAGCGCCTGGTCCTTGTACGCGTCCATCACGTACGGCAGGCCCGAGACCTTCGCGGCCTCTTCCGAGAGGGCGAAGACATCGTTCCGCGAGACCGTCTTGAGCGAGAAGTTCCTGCTCCCGGCCATCAGCTGCTGCAGCCCCGTGCGGAAGCGCTGGGCGTAGGTGTAGATGCCGATCGCGCCGAGCGGGATCTCGTTGAACCGGTCGCCGAACTTCTCCTTGAGCTCCTCGTAGCTGACGAAGATCTCCTGCGCGGTCGAGCCGTACTTCGCGACGCCCTTGGGCAGATCGCCGGCCTCGAGCCACTTGCCGATGTTCTTCCCGACCATGCCGGGGATCATCAGCCCGCGGCCCATGCAGACCGCCTTGACGAACGGCGCGCCCATCGCGAGGGACTTGAAGACATTCGCCTCGTCGCCGAAGCCGCCGCCGATCGCGAGATCGGGCACGCGCATGCCCTTCTTGGTCAGCAGCTCGCGCGTACTGCATCGCGAGCGCCTGGAGGTAGAACGTCGGGATGCCCCACTCGTTCATCATCGGCCAGGGGCTCATGCCCGTGCCGCCCGAGGCGCCGTCGATCGTCAGGAGGTCGATCTTCGCCTCCGAGCCGAACCGGAGCGCCATCGCGAGCTCCTGCGCGGAGTACGCGCCCGTCTTGAGCGTGATCCGCTTGAACCCGATATCGCGGAGCCGGTCGATCTCCTCGAGGAAGCCCTCCTTCGAGACGAAGCCGAGGCGCGAGTGGCGCTCGAACTCCTTGATGCTGCCGGCCGCGAAGGCCTTCTCGTTCTCGGTCGCGGTGGGGTCCGGCAGGACGATGTAACCGCGCTTCTTCAGCTCGCGGGCGCGCTCGATGGAGCCGACCTTGATCTCTCCGCCGATGCACTTCGCGCCCTGTCCCCACTTCAGTTCGATTGTGTCCAGATTGTGTTTCGAGGCGACATACTCCGCGGTTCCAAGCCGGGTGTCCTCCACGTTCATCTGGACGAGGATCTCGCCGTAGCCCTCGTGGAACTTCCGGTAGGTCTCGATCCGCCGGTCGATCTCGGGCGACTTCGTGACCTTGCCGTTCGTTGTCCCGGACGAGCCCGGGGTCGATCCCGCCGACGTTCTCGCCGCAGACCAGGGTGATCCCCGAGATCGCGGCGCCGATGGCGAAGTGCTCCCAGTTGATCCGGGCGATCTCGGTCGAGCCGAGCGCGCCCGTGAAGATCGGGAGGCGCATGCGGACCTTCTGATCCCAGCCGTACTCGGTCTCGGTGTCGACCTCGGAGAAGACCGCGGTGTCGGGCGAGGCCACGACGCCCTCGGGAAGGCCCCGGGCGCCGACCGCGTAGCCCTGGATGTTCACGTGCGAGTAGTCGACCGGGAACTGCTTGTCCGAGCCGGCCGTGATCTCGCCGAACGGGCCGGGGTAGAGGACCTCGCGCCCGCGGAAGGACGAGAGCCAGATCTCGCAGGCCCCGCGGCATCCGTCCACGCAGCGCGTGCAGATACCCGAGGTCGGCGAGACGTCGCGGGACCGGTTCGAGGTCCCGACGGCCTCGTTGGTATTCGGTGTTCGAAGATTCATGAGTCACCTGTTCTCAAATCTGGACGGAGCGCAGCGAGTGAGCCCGGCGGACTGAGACGTCAGAGAATCCCGGACCGTGCCCGCGTACGACTCCGCTGATGGAACTTCGCTGTTGCCATATAAAAAAGCGCCGTATCGATCGGCGGCAGGAACGGGCTTGAAATCGCGAACGGGGCGATTATATCATAATACTTCGCTTACTCGAGAATAGCGCTTCCTTCCGCCGTATATATTGAATCGTGGCCTGATCGCGGTCGCTATCTATACGAAGGTTGCGCGGCACGCGGGTCGCAAAAAGAGAGAGCGTCAGCCTTCGACGCGCTTGATCAGGTTCTCCATGACCTCGTTGACCGCCTTCCAGGTGGGGTCGTCGCCGCCCCGCCGGATCACGGCCGGCCGGCCCGCGTCGCCGGCCTCGCGCATCGTGATGTCGAGAGGGATGGAACCGAGGAACGGGACGCCGAGGTCCTCGGCCATCGTCTTGCCGCCGCCCTTGCCGAAGACGTCGATCTCCGTCTGGCAGTGGGGGCAGACCATCCCGCTCATGTTCTCGACCACGCCGATCACGGGGATGCCGAGCTTCTCCACGAACCGCACGGCCTTGCTCGTCTCGAGGGTCGCCACCTCCTGCGGCGTGGTCACGATCACGGCCCCGCGCAGGTTCGGCGCGAGCTGGGCGATCGTCAGCGCCTCGTCGCCCGTCCCCGGCGGCAGGTCGACCACGAGGAAGTCGAGCGAGCCCCAGTTGACGTCCGAGAGGAACTGGCTGATCGCCGACATCTTCATCGGGCCCCGCCAGATCACCGGCGTCGAGGTGTCGGGGAGCAGGAACGCCATCGAGACCGCCGCGAGCGTCCCGGTGACGCGCACGGGCTCGATCTTGTTGTCGATCGTCTGGAGCTTGAAGTTCTCGATCCCGAGCATCTTCGGGACCGTCGGCCCGTGGAGGTCGAGGTCGAGCAGACCCGTGTTGTACCCGTGGCTCGAGAGCGCGTACGCGAGGTTCACGGCCACCGTGGACTTTCCCACGCCGCCCTTGCCCGAGAGGACCAGGATCACGTGCCTGACGTCGAGCTGCGCCCTCTCGGGAAGCCCGCTCCCCATGCCGTGCTCCTTCGCGCTCGGACAGCTCGCGCACTCGCCGCTGCAGGTCTCCTTCTTCTCGGGGTCGGTGCAGACGTCGGGATCGGTCGGATTCTCGGGCATAACGCTATCCCGTTCTCGATGAATCGGATACTATTTAAGGTTGCCACCCCGCATCCATTCGACGAAGGCTACAAGCGTCGGCAGAGCGATTAGGACGGAAAGCAGACATATCTGCAACGCCCGGGACTCCGGGGGGACGGTCGGGTGAAGGACGGTATCGAGACGCTGCGGCGGGACGTGACCCGCCTCCGTGAGCGGGTGACGGACACGGGTACCGCAGGCACCCATCCTGCGGACACCCAGCCCCTCCGGAGCGAGCTCCTCATCGGCCGAGCAGCTCTCGGCCCACGCCGTCGAGATGGCCGAGCTGGTACGGCGTGGAGATGGCCGGCGGCGACGACCGCCTCCTCCCCCGCCTCGCAGAGAACGAGACCATCCTGGTCGAGACCTTCACCCTGATCACGGCCGCGCTCGAGAAGAACCGCCGGATCGCGCCCGCAGGCGAGTGGCTTCTCGACAACTTCTACCTGGTCGAGGAGCAGGTCAGGACGGCTCGTCGCCACCTCCCGCTCGGGTACAGCCGGCTGCTCCCGCGCCTCGAGAACGGGCCGCTCGTCGGGTACCCCCGCGTCTACTTCATCGCCCGCGAGCTGATCGCGCACAACGACGGGCGGGTCGACCTCGACGTGCTCACCTCGTTCGTCGATGCGTACCAGACGGTGGCCCCGCTCCGGCTGGGCGAGCTCTGGGCCGTGCCGATCATGCTCCGGCTCGCCCTGATCGAGAACCTGCGCCGGGTCTCGACCCGGATCGGGGCGAACCGGGTCGACTCGGACAACGCCTCCGTCTGGGCCGACCGGATGATCGAGATCGCCGAGAAGGACCCCAAGAGCATGATCCTGGTCGTGGCCGAGATGGCCCGCTCGGACCCGCCGATGACCAGCGCCTTCGTCGCGGAGCTGGCGCGGCAGCTCCGGGGCCGATCGCCGGTCCTGACCCTGGCCCTGACCTGGATCGAGCAGCGGCTCTCGGAGATGAGCCTGACCATCGAGCAGATGGTCCAGATGGAGACCCGGGCCCAGGCCGCGGACCAGGTCTCGATCGGCAACTCGATCACGTCCCTGCGGACCCTCGACGGGATCGACTGGCGCCTCTTCGTGGAGCGGCTCTCGATCGTCGAGAACGTGCTGCGGTCCAACCCGCAGGACCCGTACGCCGCGATGGACTTCGCGACCCGCGACCGGTACCGACACGTGGTCGAGACGCTCGCGCGGCACGCGGACCTCTCGGAGGAGGAGGTGGCGCGGCGGGCCATGGAGCTCGCCGTCGACCGGCGCATGCGCCTCGGCGGCGCGGACCGGTCTGCGCACGTCGGGTACTTCCTGATCGACCGCGGCCTGCCCGACTCCAGCAGGCGGCCGGGTACAGCCCGCCGGCCGCGGAGCGGTTCAGGCGGATCGGGCGGCAGGCCCCCCTGCCGCTCTACCTCGGCGGGATCGCGGTGATCGCCGGGATGATCACGGCTGCCGGCGGGACGTGGGCCGCCATGGCCGGCCTCCCCCTCGCCGCGCTCGCGATCTTCGTCCCGGTGCTCCTCCTCGCCGCGAGCCAGACGGCGGTCTCGCTCGTCAACTGGGTTGCGATGCTGATCGCCAAGCCGAAGATCCTGCCGCGCCTCGACTTCGACGACGGGATCCCGCTCGAGTGCCGCACCCTCGTGGTGGTCCCGACCGTGATCTCGACCCCCGACGACGTGGACCGGCTGCTCGAGATGCTGGAGGTGCGGTACCTGGGAAACCGCGACGGGCAGCTCTCGTTCGCGCTCCTCTCGGACCTGCCGGCCGCCGACAGCGAGGTGCTGCCGCAGGACGCGGAGACGATCGCCCGCGCCGTGGCCGGCACGGAGGAGCTCAACTCACGGTATGCGGCCGGGGGGCGGTCGCCGTTCCTGCTCCTGCACCGGCCCCGGCAGTGGAACCCGCGCGAGGGCCGGTTCATGGGCTACGAGCGGAAGCGCGGCGCGATCGAGGCCCTGAACGGGCTGCTGCTCGAGGAGCGGACCGAGCCCTTCGCCGTGATCGTCGGCGACCTCGCGGCCCTCGCGGGCACGCGGTACGTGATCACACTCGACTCCGACACCGAGCTGCCCCGCGACGAGGCCCGCAAGCTTGTCGGAACGGCCGCGCACCCGCTCAACCGGCCCGTGATCGACCCGGCCCTCGGGCGGGTAGTGGCCGGGTACGGCGTGCTCCAGCCGCGGATCGGCCTGACCCTGACCGACTCGGCCAGGTCATGGTACGTCCGGGTCTTCGGCGGCGAGCCGGGCATCGACCCGTACACGCGCGCGGTCTCGGACGTCTACCAGGACACCTTCAAGGAGGCCTCGTTCATCGGCAAGGGGCTCTACGACCTCGAGGCCTTCGGGGCGACCCTCGGGGAGCAGCTCCCCGAGAACCGCGTCCTCTCCCACGACCTGATCGAGGGCTCGTACGCCCGGGTGGCCCTCGTGACCGACGTCATGCTCTTCGAGGACCACCCCCTGCGGTACCTCGCCGACGTCTCGCGCCGCCACCGCTGGATCCGGGGCGACTGGCAGGTCGGGGCCTGGGCCCTCCCGACGGTCCCGGCCCCCGGCGGCGAGCGGCGGCGGAACACGCTCTCGGCCCTCTCGCGCTGGAAGATCGTGGACAACCTCCGGCGGAGCCTGGTGGCGCCGGCCGAGCTGGCCCTGCTCCTGATCGCGTGGCTCCTCCTCCCGGCCCCGGTAGCGTGGACGGCGGCCGTCGCGGCCCTCGTCTTCGCCCCGCCGATCATCACATTTCTCTATCGTCTCCTCCAGAAGCCGCCGGACCAGGGCCTCAGCCTCCACCTCCAGGACGCTGCCCGGTCGCTCCCGCGTTCGTTCGCGCAGCCGGTCTTCCTCTTCACGCTCCTCCCCTTCGAGGCGGCCGTCGCGATCGACGCGGTCGGCCGGACCCTCTGGCGTCTGACCACGGGCCACCACCTCCTCGAGTGGACCACGTCGCGCGATGCCGGGCGGACCGCGCCGGACCTCGCGGGGCACTACCGGCGGATGTGGCCCGCGCTCGCTGCGGGGGCCGCCACCGGCCTCGCGATCGGCCTGCTCCGGCCCGAGGCGCTTGCGGCCGCCCTGCCGATCATTGCCCTCTGGTTCGCCTCGCCGGCCGTGGCCTGGTACCTGAGCCGCCCGCTGGCCGAACCCGTCAAGGTCCTCGACCCGAGAGAGGTCCGGTTCCTCCGCTCGGTCGCCCGACGGACGTGGCGCTTCTTCGAGGTCTTCGTCACGCCCGAAGAGAACTGGCTGCCGCCCGACAACTACCAGGAGCACCCGGTCGAGCGGATCGCGCACCGCACCTCGCCGACGGATATCGGGCTCGCCCTCCTCTCCACCCTCGGGGCCGTGGACCTCGGGTACGTCACGCCGCGGCGCTGCGCCGAGCGGCTCGAGCAGTCCTTCGAGAACATGTTGCGGCTCGAGCGGTTCCGCGGGCACCTCTACAACTGGTACGATACGGTCACCCTCGCTCCGCTCGCCCCGCACTATGTCTCGACGGTGGACTCGGGCAACCTGATCGGGCTCCTCCTGCCGCTCAGGGCCGGCCTGGCCGAACTCGGCTACGCGCCCGTCCTCCCGACGGCCGCGCTCGGAGGGCTGCTCGACACGGCCCACGAACTGGCCGTTGCCGCAGCGCAGTCCGATCTCGACCGGGACGAGGCGACCTATGTCTCGCCGGGCATTGCCGGGCAGATCGTGTCCCTCGAGGCCCTGCTCGCCGCCCCGGCCCCGACGTTCGCCGCACGGCACGCGGTTCTTGTCGAGGCGGCCGACGCGATCGCGCAGATCGCGGGCGACCTCCGGGCGAACGCGGACGCTGAGGTGCAATGGTGGTCGCAGGCCCTCGAGCTCGAAGTCCACGACCTCGGCGGGTACGTCGCCGAACTCCTCGGGTGGTGGGCCGGGGCCCCGCGCGATCAGGCGTTCTGGGACCGCGTCGCGGTCGCCGGGCCCGACGATGCGGCCGCGATCGTGGCCGCGCTCGAGGCCTGCGACGAAGCGGCTCCCGGCCCGATCGGGGTGCGCGAGCTCCATGCGGACCTCCTTCCCGCCATCGATCGCCTCCTTCTGCGGATAATGACGTCCGATGCCGGGAGCGTCGACGGCGCGGCCCTGATGGACCTCCGCGAGCGATTGCGGAGCGCGGCCGCCGGGGCCGGGGGCCTGCTCGACCTCTACGAACGGGTCGGAGCCCACGCGACCGGGTTCATCGAGGTCGACGCTGACTTCCTCTTCGACTCGGCGCGCGACCTGCTCGCCATCGGGTACAACGTCTCCGAGCTCCGGCGGGATACCTCGTACTACGACCTGCTCGCCTCGGAGGCCCGCCTCGCCTCGTTCGTCGGGATCGCAGACGGCGTCCTCCCCCAGGCACACTGGTTCGCGCTCGGTCGCCAGCTCACCTCGAGCACGGGCGGCCCGCTCCTCCTTTCGTGGTCGGGGTCGATGTTCGAGTACCTGATGCCCCTGCTCGTGATGCCGAGCTACCCCGAGACCCTCATCGACCAGACCTGCCGCGCGGCCGTGCGGCGGCAGATCGAGTACGGCCGGCAGCGCGGCGTGCCGTGGGGGATCTCCGAGTCGGGGTACAACCTGACCGACGCGAACCTGAACTACCAGTACCGGGCCTTCGGCGTCCCCGGGCTCGGGTACAAGCGAGGCCTCGGCGAGGACCTGGTGGTCGCGCCGTACGCGACCGCGCTCGCCCTGCTGGTGCTGCCGTCCGAGGCGACGGGGAACCTGCAGACCATGCAGGACGCGGGCTTCGCCGGCCGGTACGGCTACTACGAGGCCGCGGACTACACCCCGTCGCGGCTCTCGCGCGGCCAGGAGGTCGCCGTCGTCCGGTCGTTCATGGTCCACCACCAGGGTATGTCGCTCCTCGCTCTGCTTGCGGTCCTCGCTGATCGGCCCATGCAGCGGCGGTTCCTGGGCGTGCCCGAGGTCCGTGCCACCGACCTGCTGCTCCAGGAGCGGGTGCCGAAGGTGACCCCGTTCTACCCGCACGCGATCAGGATGGACGGCCAGGTGCGGCGGGGCGCCGAGGGCGAGTCCACGATGCGGATCTTCTCGACGCCGGACCTCCCCCGGCCCGAGGTCCACCTGCTCTCGAACGGCCGGTACCACGTGATGGTCAACAATGCCGGATCCGGGTACTCGCGCTGGCGCGACATCGAGGTGACGCGGTGGCACGAGGACCCCGTCGCCGACGGCTACGGCGTCTTCTGCTACATCCGCGACGTCGAGAGCGGGCGCTTCTGGTCGACCTGCTACCAGCCGACGCTCCAGCCGGCCGAGAAGTACGAGGCGATCTTCCAGCAGGCGCGGGCCGAGTTCCGGCGACGCGACGACGAGCTCGACATCCACACCGAGTGCATGGTCTCGCCCGAGGACGACGTCGAGCTCCGCCGGGTCCGGATCACGAACCGCTCCTGGCGCCCGCGCACGATCGAGTTGACCAGCTACGCCGAGGTCGTGATCGCCCCCGTCGGGCACGACGCTTCCCACCCGGCCTTCTCGAACCTCTTCGTGACGACCGAGCTCCTCCCCGACCGGAACGCGATCCTCGCGACCCGCCGCCCGCGCTCCTCGGGCGAACACCCCCCCTGCCTCATCCACACCATGGTCGTCGACGGCCTGCCCGTCCGGTCGACCTCGTTCGAGACCGACCGGTCCCGGTTCATCGGCCGGGGCCGAAACCTCGCGAACCCGGTCGCGATGGTCGACTCGTCGTCCCTCTCGGACACCGCGGGTTCGGTCCTGGACCCGATCGTCTCCGTGCGGCGCACGGTCCTGATCCAGCCCCAGGAGACCGTGACCGTCCACATCTACCTCGGTGTCGGTGAGGACCGCGACCACGCCCTCGGGCTCGTCGAGAAGTACCAGGACCGGTACATGGGCGACCGCGTGACCGAGCTCGCCTGGACGCACACCCAGGTGATGCTCCGCCAGCTCAATGCGACCGAGTCGGACGCGCAGGTATTCGCCCGCCTCGCCTCGGCCATCGTCTACCCGAGCCCGGCCCGCCGCGCGCCGCCCGACGTTATCGCGCGGAACCGGCGCGGCCAGAGCGGGCTCTGGGCCTACGGGATCTCCGGCGACTACCCGCTCGTGCTCGTCCGGGTCTCGGAGAAGGCCCGGGTCGGACTGGTCCGTCAGATGATCCAGGCCCACGCCTACTGGCGCCGCAAGGGGCTGATCACGGACCTGCTCTTCTGGAACGAGGACATCTCGGGGTACCGGCAGGACCTGACCGACGAGCTGATCCGCCAGGCCAGCCTCGGCCCCGATCCCCAGCTGATCGACCGGCCCGGCGGCGTCTTCGTCCGGCGGCTCGACCAGATCCCGGAGGAGGACCGGGTCCTGATGCAGGCCCTGGCCCGCGTCATCCTGGCCGACCGCGACGGCCCGCTCGCCGAGCAGGTCGAGCGGGTGCGCTGGACCGATCCGCAGATCCCGAGGCTCGTTCCGTCGCGCCCGCGCCCGTCGGCGTCGGCGGCGGCCGCGCTCCCGTTCGACGGCGAGGCGCTCGACTACTACAACGGGATCGGCGGCTTCTCCAAGGACGGGCGCGAGTACGTGATCGAGAACCGTCCGGGCCAGTTCACGCCCGCACCCTGGGTCAACGTGCTCGCCAACCCGTCCTTCGGCTCGATCGTCTCCGAGAGCGGCGGCGGGTACACCTGGGCCGAGAACGCGCACGAGTTCCGGCTCACTCCCTGGTGGAACGACCCGGTCACGGACCGGGCGGGCGAGGCCTTCTACCTGCGCGACGAGGAGACCGGCGCGTTCTGGTCGCTCGCGCCCCTGCCCGCGCGGGGCCCGGGGACGTACCTGACCCGGCACGGGTTCGGATACTCCGTCTTCGAGCACGCGCAGGACGGCCTCTCCACCACCATGACCGTCCACGTCGCGGTCGACGCCCCCGTGAAGTTCTGGCAGGTCCGTGTCCGGAACCGCTCGGGCCGGGCGCGCTCGGTCACGGTGACCGGGTACGTCGAGTGGGTGCTCGGCCAGCTCCGCACCTCGACGGCGATGCAGGTGGTGACCGAGATCGACCCCCTGACCGGCGCCATCCTGGTCCGCAACTCCTACAACACCGAGATCCCGGACCGGATGGCGTTCTTCGACGTGAATGAGCTGAACCGGACGGCAACAGGCGACCGGCACGAATTCCTGGGTCGGAACGGGACGCTGACCCGCCCGGCGGCCATGGAGCGCGTTCGCCTCTCCGGCCGGATGGGCGCCGGGCTCGACCCGTGCGGCGCGCTCCAGGTCCCCCTCGAGCTCGCGGACGGCCAGGACCTCGACGTGGTCTTCATGCTCGGCGTCGGCCGTGACGGGGACGAGGCCAAGGCCCTGGTCCAGCGGCACCGCGGCGTGGCCCCGGCCCGAGCGTCCCTCGAGTCTGTCAAGCGGTACTGGGAGTGGACCCTCGCATCGGTCGCGATCGAGACGCCGGACCGGTCCGTGGACCTGCTCGTGAACGGCTGGCTCCTCTATCAGGTGATCTCCTCGCGCCTCTGGGGGCGCTCGGGCTACTACCAGTCGGGCGGGGCATTCGGCTTCCGCGATCAGCTCCAGGACGTGCTGGCCCTGCTCCACGCCGAGCCGCGTCTGATCCGGCAGCATCTCCTGCTCTCGGCCGGCCACCAGTTCGTCGAGGGCGACGTCCAGCACTGGTGGCACCCGCCGACGGACCGCGGGGTCCGGACGCGGTGCTCGGACGACTACCTCTGGCTCCCCTACACGCTCTGCCGGTACGTCCTCTCGACGCGCGATACGGGAATCCTCTCGGAGCGCGTCCGCTACCTTGAGGGGCGGCAGCTCAAGCCCGACGAGGAGTCCTACTACGACCTCCCGGCCGTCTCGGAGCAGCAGGGGACTCTCTACGAGCACTGCGTCCGGGCGATCGAGTTCGGCCTCCGTTTCGGGGCGCACGGCCTGCCGCTGATGGGCTCGGGCGACTGGAATGACGGGATGAACATGGTCGGGGTCCAGGGCAGGGGCGAGTCGGTCTGGCTCGGGTTCTTCCTCTATACGGTCCTGCTCCAGTTCTCCGGGGTGGCCCGGGCGCGGGGCGACGAGGCCTTTGCCGAGCGCTGCGTGGCCGAGGCCGCGCGGCTCGCGGCGAACCTGGAGAAGGCGGGCTGGGATGGCGAGTGGTACCGCCGCGCCTACTTCGACGACGGGACGCCCCTCGGCTCGGCCGAGAACGAGGAGTGCCGGATCGACTCGATCGCCCAGTCGTGGGCCGTGCTCTCCGGCGCGGCCGGCTCGGGGAGGGCCAGGTCGGCCATGGACGCGGTCGACCGGTTCCTGGTCCGGCGCGACGCGGGGCTGATCACGCTCCTGACGCCGCCCTTCGACCACGCGGACCCGTCGCCCGGGTACATCCAGGGCTACGTCCCGGGGGTGCGCGAGAACGGCGGGCAGTACACCCATGCAGCGATCTGGGCGATCATGGCTCACGCTGCGCTCGGCGACCGGGAGCTGGCCTGGGGACTCTTCGACCTGATCAACCCGATCCGCCACGGGCAGAGCCGGGACGCGGTCGGGATCTACCGTGTCGAGCCGTACGTGATCGCGGCCGACGTCTATGGGGTCGCGCCGCATACGGGCCGCGGCGGCTGGACATGGATGACGGGGGCGGCCAGCTGGGCGTACCAGCTCCTGCTCGAGTCGCTGATCGGCCTGCGGTTCGACGTGGACACGCTCCACTTCTCCCCCTGCCTGCCGCCGGGGTGGGACCGGTTCGTGCTCCGTTACCGGTTCAAGGAGACCGTGTACCGCTGCACGGTCCGCTCGAGCACGCTGGCCTGCGGCGTCCGGTCGGTCGTGGTCGACGGGGTCGAGCAGCCGGACCACGCGGTCCACCTGGTCAACGACCAGCGGCCGCACGAGGTCGAGGTCGAGCTCGGCTGACCCGGCATAACCGATCGGTTATGCCGTTCTCTCGCGCAGGCTGCGGCGGAGGAGTTTCCAGCCGTGGACCCGGGGCAGGACCTCGACGAGTTCGAGCCGGCGCGGGCATTTGTACGGCGCAAGGCGGGAGGAGCAGTAGGCCCGGAGCTCGTCGAGCGTTATCGTTCGACCCGGGGCGGGGACGACGGCCGCAACCGGGATCTCGCCCCGCCGCTCATCCGGGATCCCGTAGACCGCGACGTCCGCGATCGCCTCGTGGCCGATCAGGACGTCCTCGACCTCGGTGGGATAGATCTTCCAGCCCGACATGATGATCATGTCCTTCTTGCGATCCGTGACATAGAGGACGCCGTCCGGGTCGAGGCGGCCGATGTCCCCGGTGAGGAACCAGCCGTCTGCGCGGAAGACCTCGGCCGTTGCGCCCGGCGCCTTCCAGTAACCCTGCGCGACGGACGGCCCGCGGAGCGCGATCTCGCCGTCCTCGCCGGCAGGGAGGCTCGCGATCGGCGTCATCCGCGTCGACGATCCGGACCTCGGTGTACCCGACCGGAACGCCGACGGAGCGGTACCCGCGGTGCAGCTCGGGATGGGCCGGTAGGGTCACGGTCCCCGACCCGCAGACGATCGTCTCGGAGAGGCCGTACGCGTTCGAGACAGGGATGCCGTACCGGCGATCGAAGGCCTCCCAGACCGTTGGCAGGAGAGACCCGCCGCCCGAGATGATGGTCCGGGCCGACGCGAGGGCGTCGTCTGCCTCCGGGCCCGCGTTGACCAGCGCGTGGATCACGGGCGGCATCCCCGCGAGTACGGTCGGCCGGTACTGCCGGGCGAGCGCGAGGTAGCTGTCGAGGTCGTACCGGTCCATCACGACCCAGGTGCCGCCGGCCCGGAGCACCGCGAGACCCCAGGAGACGCCGACGTGGCCCATGGGGTAGATCCCGAGGTAGACGTCCGCGGGGCCGAGCGCGAGCGCCTCCACCTCGGCGTCGAGCGCGGCCGTCCAGTTGCCATGGGTCAGCATGGCGCCCTTGGGCTTCCCGGTCGTGCCGGCCGTGTACTGGATCTGGCAGAGATCGTCGAAACCGCAGTGGGCCGGGCGCATCCCGGCTGGCGGCTCCTCGAACGACTCCCAGGGCGTCTCCTCCGGCCCTGCCCCGCCGACCACGACCACGTGCGCGAGTGTCGGAACCGCGTGCCTGACGGTTCGCACGACCTCGATGCCGTTCGCGTCCGTGATCACGGCGACGGCCCCCGCGTCGTCGACAGCGTGGAGGAGCTCGCGCTCCCGGTAGACGATGTTGGTCGGGACCGCGACGGCGCCGATCCGCCAGCAGGCGAGGTAGGAGATCAGGTACTCCGCCGAGGAGTCCAGGTAGATGCAGACCCGGTCGCCCTTGCGGACGCCGAGCCCGAGCAGGCCCGCGCCGACGCGGTTCGCCCCGGCCCGGAGGGAGGCGTAGGTGTGCTCGACTCCGCGGGCCGGGTGGACGAGCGCGACCCGGGCCTCGGGGACCGTGCGGGCGTCGAGGAGGACGGTGACGTTCGGCATGGATTCCACAGAGATCTGTGGAGCGGGCTATTTAGGCGTGGCGACGGGAAAGGGAATAACGCTCGCAGTGCCACCTGTTGGTATGGATTCGCCACGCCCGTTTCTGATCGGCGGCGAGTGGCGCACGTCGCCCCGCCAGGCCGATGTCGCCTTCCCCTACGACGGATCGACCGTGGCCCGCGTCGCGCTCGCCGACGCTCCGGCCCTCGAAGACGCGGTCCGCATTGCCCGCGCGGGCGCGGCGGAGATGGCGCGGCTTCCCTCCCACTCCCGCTCGGGCGTCCTCGCGCGCATGGCCGCGCTCGTCGAGGCCCGCGCGGACGCACTCGCCGAAACGATCGTCCTCGAGGCCGGCAAGACGGACGCCATGGCCCGCGCCGAGGTGACGCGGGCGGCCGCGACCCTCCGCGCGTCGGCCGAGGAGGCCCGCCGGATCGGCGGCGAGGTCGTCGACCTCGACTGGACCCCCCGCGGGGAGGGCTGCAGGGGCGTCTACCGGCGGTTTCCAATCGGGGTCGTGCTCGCGATCACGCCGTTCAACTTTCCGCTCAACACGGTCTGCCACAAGCTCGGCCCGGCGCTCGCCGCGGGCAACGCCGCGATCGTCCGGCCCGCGACGAAGACGCCCCTCTCGGCCCTCGCGCTCGGGGCGATCGCGCTTGAGGCGGGATGCCCGCCCGCGGCGGTCTCGGTCGTACCCTCCTCGACCGCCGATGCCGAGCGGCTGGCCGCCGACCCGCGGATCGACTTTCTCTCCTTCACGGGAAGCTCCGAGGTCGGCTGGCACCTGAAGGGGGTCGCCGGCCGGAAACGGGTGGCCCTCGAGCTCGGCGGGAACACGGCCGTCATCGTGGAGCCCGACGCGGACCTCGCGATCGTGGCCGCACGGTGTGTCGAAGGAGGGTTCGCGAACGCGGGCCAGGTCTGCCTCTCGGTCCAGCGGGTCTTTCTCCACGCCTCGATCTACGATGACGGGCTGGCCCGGATCGTCGAGGGGGCGCGGGCGCTCTCCGTCGGGGACCCGCGCGACCCTTCGGTCGGAGTCGGCCCGATGGTCTCGGAGGGGGCGGCCGCGAACGCCGAAGCCGCGGTCCGCGAGGCCCTCGATGCCGGCGCACGCTGCGAATGCGGCGGCACCCGGGAGGGCACGCTCTTCGCCCCGACGGTGCTGACCGGGACGACTCCGGCGATGCGGGTGAACGCGACCGAGGTCTTCGCCCCGGTCGTCACGGTCACTCCGTACGAGGGGCTCGCAGAGGCGCTCGCGCTCGCGAACGACTCGGAGTTCGGGCTCATGCAGGGCCTCTTCACCCGCGACATCGGCGCGGTCGACCTGGCCTTCGGGGCCTGCCGCGCGGGCACGCTCGTCGTGAACGACGTGCCGTTCCGGCTGGACCACATGCCGTACGGCGGTACCGGGGCCTCGGGCACGGGGCGCGAGGGCCCGCGGTACGCGATCGACGAGATGACCGAGCGGCGACTGCTCGTGGTCCGCACGCCCTAGATCCCGAGGAGCCGGGGCACGTCGAGCATGAGCAGGCCGACGAGGACCATCACCGCGGACAGGGCCGTCCTGAGGAGCCGCGGCGGGCAGGCGTGCGCGAGCCGGGCACCGACCTGCGCCATCGGCACCGAGGCGATCGCGAGGGCCGCGGCGCTGGGAAGATTGACGTAACCCACCGACCCGGGGAGCGTGGTAATGGCGGCGGGCACGGTGACCGCGTATCCCACGACGCCTCCGAGGGCCGCGCAGAGGATCACGGGCGTGGAGGTGCCGACGGCCGTCCGGACGGGGTACCGGAGCACGAGGGTCATGAGGGGGACGAGCACGATCCCTCCCCCGATGCCGAGCAGCCCCGAGAGCAGCCCGCCGGGGAGGCCGAGGGCGAGATATCCCCCGGGCGTGAGCGTCCGCTCCATGCCCCCCGCGTCGCACGACCCTCGCTGTGTCAGGAGCTGGATGGCGGCAGCGCAGAGCACGAGCCCGAGGAGGAGCTCGAGCGGACGGGCGGGCACCCGGGTCGAGAGCAGGGCCCCGGCCAGCGCGGCGAGAGCAGCCGATAGCCCCATCCACCGCACGGCGTCCCAGCGGACGCACCGCCGGCAGTGGTGGGCCCACGCGCCCGAGGCGGCCGTCGGGATCACGACCGCGAGGCTGGTGCCGAACGCGGTGCGGAGCGCGGTTTCGGGGTCGACGCCGAGCATCCCGAGCGCCCAGAACTGGGCCGGGACCATCAGGAACCCGCCGCCGACGCCGAAGAGCCCGGCCATGATACCCACAACGGCGCCGACCAGGAGGAGCACGACGAAGTATACGACCAGCGGGTCCGCGGTGGTCATCCGCGGAAGAAGAGGACGTCCGTCCGTTTGGCCCTTGCGGTGAATCCAATTGTTTCTTATGCGGTCAGATGCCTATGCGAATACGGAGTACATGGCCGTGGAAGAGTCGAGGGAGAGCACGTCCGATCCTGGGGGATCGACGCGGGCCGTGAGGAGGCAAAGGCCGTCCGCGAGATGCGGCGCAGGGGCAGGAGAGTGATCATCCCGCACTCCGCAGGGACGTGGACGCCGAACTCGCGCAGGTCCGCGCGACGGCCGGTGCCCTGGAGGCGGATCGGATCGGTGCTGCCGGGTACATCGTCCTGCTCGTCGCGATCGGCTTCAATGTGTGGGGCTATCGTCGCCTACGGGAACCGCTACATGCTGCTCTGGATGGTCTCGAGCCTCTACTTCTTCGGCTTCTACTGGCTCGTGCCCATGGTCGCCGGCACGGTCGCAGGGCATGCTGAAGCGGAAGAAACCCGCGGAGGATCAGCCCCCGGCGCCCAAGCCCGAGCCCAAGCAGCTGATCGGCGAGGTGAAGGAGGCGAACCTCCTCCGTTTCAGGAACCGGCTGATCGCGGTCGGCTGGAACGTCTGGTTCCTCGGCGCCGTCTCGATGACGGCCGGCTACCTCTTCATCTTCTCGATCGATATCCTCTATCGCCCTCCTCCTCGGGTTCGTCTACCGCGGACTCGGGATCCTGACCGTGGCCCTCGTGGTCGCGCAGTCCGTCGGGATCATCCTCTACTACCTGGTCGTCTTCTTCCTCCGCCCGTACTCCTCCGACTTCTCCGCGTGGCTGACAGCGCTGCTGCAGGGCAGGAAGGATCGGAAGGCGCAGGGAGAGTCGAGCGTGGGGCCCGACCGCCGTGCTGGGTGGCGTGCTGTTCGTGCTCCTGGCGCTGATGCTTCTCACCATGTTCTTCCCGGACATCCCCCTCAGCAGCTTCGTTCCGGTCTCCGAACTCCGGCCCGTCCGGTTCCATTTCTTCCTCATCCTCGCCCTCGCCTCGCAGCTCGTGATCATGCAGGTCTGGCACCGCTGGCTGAGCATCAGGATGACGAGGCCCATTCTCGCCGCGAGCGAGCAGGGCCTGGCGCGGGAGGCGCGCGCCCTCCGCCTCCTGACGAGAACCCGCTCACCGCGCCGGCTCCGCCGGATCGACCGCGCGGTCTCGCTCCTCGCCGAGGCGCGCCTGTACCGGGTGCGGCCGGTGCGGCCGATCGGCCTCTACACCCTCTTCCTGCTCGGCTCCGACTTCATGGCCGTGCTCTCGCTCCGGGATGTCCGGCGCATGGACCCGCGCCTCCGCATTCCGGGCCGGAAAAAAAAGTAGTTACTGGTACTCCGGCGGCTGCGCTTCTTTCGGCAGGCCGCCCTTGAAGTGCTGCTGGATCTTCCCGTAGTAGGTCCGGAGGTTCTCGTTCATGGTCGGGTGTACCTTGGCGAGGGCCTCGTCGAAGTCCTTCTTCGTGATCACGGACGCACGGGCCCGGAGTGCATACATCCCGGCCTCGCGGGCGAGAGCCTCGAGGTCCGAGCCGACGTAGCCCTCGGCCCGGGTCGCAAGATCGTCGAGGATCTCGGCGCGCACCGGGTCGCCGAGGACGAGCCGGGCCTCGGCGAAGGCCTTGCCGAGCTCCTTCCGCCGTTCGTGCGCGGGCATGCCCCCGTCGGCGGGGGCACCGATCCTGACCGCTGTCTCGCGGGCATCGTCGACGGTGAAGGTCCGCTCCGTGCCGAGCGCCTCGACGAACCGTTCGAGCTCGGCCGAGCCGTAGCCCTCGGTGAAGGTCGAGTACCTCCTCCATGGCCGACCCCTCGATCGGCTTGCCGCGGGTATGGATCTCGAGGATCCGCCGGCGGTCCTCGCGCCCGGGCTCGCCGATGTAGACGAGACGGTCGAAGCGGCCCGCGCGGAGCAGGGCCGGGTCGACGATGTCGGGCCGGTTGGTCGCGCCCATCACGACCACGTCCTTGAGGTCCTCGAGCCCGTCCATCTCGGTCAGTATCTGGTTGAGCACGGACTCGATCACGTGCGTCCCGGTGTCCGTGCCCCGCGAGGGTGCCAGGGCGTCGAGCTCGTCGAAGAAGATGATCGACGGCGCGACCTGGCGTGCGCGGCGGAAGACCTCGCGCACGGCCCGTTCGGACTCGCCGACCCACTTCGAGAGCAGCTCGGGGCCCGCGGATCGGGATGAAGTTCGCCCCGGACTCGCGACGCGGCCGCCTTGGCGATCAGGGTCTTGCCCGTGCCGGGCGGGCCGTAGAGGAGCACGCCGCGCGGCGGCCGGATCCCGATCTGGTCGAAGCGCTCGTGGTCGGTCAACGGGTACTCGACGGCCTCGCGGACCTCCTCCTTGGCCTCGTCGAGCCCGCCGACGTCGGTCCAGGTGACGTGCGAGACCTCGAGCATCACCTCGCGCATCGCGGACGGCCCGACATCGCGGAGCGCGTCGCGGAAGTCGCGGGGCTCGACAAGGAGCTGCTCGAGTTCCTCCTCCGAGAGACTCGTCCTTCTCGAGATCGAATTCGGGGAGCTTTCGCCGGAGGGCCCGGATCCCGGCCTCGCGAGCGAGCGCCGCGAGGTCGGCCCCGACGAATCCGTAGGTCTGCTGCGCGATCTTCTCGAGGTCGACGTCATCGCCGAGCGGCATGGCCCGGGTATGGATCTTCAGAATCTCGACCCGGTCCTTCTCGGCAGGGACGCCGATCTCGATCTCGCGGTCGAACCGCCCGGGGCGGCGGAGGGCCGGGTCGATCGCGTCGACGCGGTTGGTGGCACCGATCACCACGACCTCGCCCCGTTCCTCGAGCCCGTCCATCATGGTCAGGAGCTGGCGCGACCACGCGCCGCTCGACCTCACCGGTCACGTCCTCGCGCTTGGGCGCGATCGAGTCGAGCTCGTCGATGAAGATGATCGCGGGCGCGTTCTCGCGTGCCTCCTCGAAGACCTCGCGGAGGCGCTGCTCGGACTCGCCGTAGTACTTCGAGATCACCTCGGGCCCGGCGATCGCGATGAAGTGCGCGCCGGACTCGTTCGCGACGGCCTTGGCGATCAGCGTCTTGCCCGTGCCGGGCGGGCCGTAGAGGAGCACGCCCTTCGGCGGCTCGATCCCGAGCCTTCGGAAGAGCTCGGGGTGCCGGATCGGGAGCTCGATCGTCTCGCGGACGCGCTGGAGCTCGTAGTTGAGGCCGCCGATGTCCTCGTACGAGATCTGCCGTGCGCCCTCGAACCCGGCGGCCGGCTTGTCCGAGAACTCGATCTCGGTGTTTTTTGAGATGATCACGGCCTCGGCGGGTTCGACCACGACCGCCTTGAACGCGACGATCTGCGGCTGCATGAACGGGAACCCCTGCCGGATCGGGACGGAGTCGCCCTCCACGACCGGGAAGTCGATCAGCGAGTTCATCGCATGCTCCAGGTTGATCGGCATGTTGGAGGGGAGGTCCACCGGGGGGGCGAGCACGACGTGCCGGGCCTCGATCTCCTCGGTGAGTTTCGCGACCCGGATACGGTCTCCGATCGAGACTCCCGCGTTCGCGCGCGTGATATTGTCGATCCGGATCTTCCCCTGGTTCCAGTCCGTGACCAGGGCGCGCCAGACCTTGGCCACGGTGCGGCGCCTGCCCTCGATCAGGACGATGTCCCCGGGGGAGACCCGGAGCTGGAGCATGGTCTCGGGGTCGAGCCGGGCCTTGCCCCCACCCTGGTCTTCGGGGTAAGCGCTGTCCACCTTGAGATAGATTTCCGGCATATGCACCTTACATCTTTTATGTGTTCATTTATAAGTACTGGTGAATGCGCCTCCTAGTGATCGACCCGGTTGCGGGCGCGGCCGGCGACATGCTCGTCGGCGGGATGCTGGCGGCCGGCGCCGATCGGGACGCGGTGCGCCGCGCGATGGCCTCGGTCGTGGCCGAGCCCGAGTTCGGGTTCGCGGACCGCGCCGGGATCCGTGCGGTCCGCGTCAGGACGCACGCCGGGCGGACGGCGCGGACCCTCGACGAGGTGCTGGCCCGCGTGGCCGGCGCCGATGCGGCGCCGGCCGCGATCGCCCTTGCCGTCCGGGTCTTTCGCCGTCTCCATGCGGCAGAAGCCCAGGTCCACGGCGACGATGCCGTTCACTTCCACGAGGTCGGTGCCGACGATGCGATTGCGGACGTCCTCGGGGCCGCGACGGCCCTCCTCTCGCTCGGCGTCGATGGGGTCGCGGTCATGCCCGTCCCGCTCGGGCCGGGCGCAATCGTGGGCGCCCACGGTACCTACCCGCTCCCCGCACCGGCGACGGTCGCGCTCCTCGGGGGCGCCGCAATCGAGGTGCGGCTCGAGCCGGAGGCCGATGGCGAGCTCGTGACCCCGACGGGCGCAGCCCTGCTCGCCGAGATCCGGACGCTCTCCTGGCGGGCGCTCGGGCCGTTCCGCATCGTGGCCGCCGGGTACGGAGCCGGCTCCCGTAACCCGCCGGGTCGGCCGAACGTGCTCCGGGCCCTCGTGGTCGAGACCGAGCTCCCCCACGAGGACTACGTCGAGGTGCTCGAGACGAACGTGGACGACGTGACGGGCGAGGTGCTCTCGCACGCGCTTGCACGGCTCATGGAGGAGGGCGCCCGGGACGCCCAGGCGCTCCCGGCCCTGATGAAGAAGGGCCGCATGGGCTACCTGGTCCGCGTCGTCTGCCTGCCAGGGGACGGCCCAGCCCTCGCCCGCGTCCTCGCAACGGAGCTCGGGACGCTCGGTGTCCGCTCGGCTCCGTACGTCCACCGGCTCGTGGCCGAGCGGACGGTCGAGCCGGTCGAGGTCACGATCGGGTCCGAGACGCGGACCATCGACGTGAAGCGGGGCCGTCTCGACGGCAAGGTATATACCTGCAAACCCGAATTCGAGCAGGTGCAGACGTGGGCGCGCGGACTCGGCCTGCCGCTGCGGGAGGTCGCCCGCGCGGTGGAGGACGCCGCCGGCCGTACAGCCGCGGGAGAGACGACAGATGAGCTCTGATCGGCTCGCGAGCGGGAGCGAGGCTCTGGATCGGCTGCTCGGCGGCGGGTACGAGCACCGGGTGATCACCCAGCTCTACGGCGAGGCGGCCACGGGCAAGTCCACGATCGCCGTGCTCGCGACGGCCCAGGCGCTCAGGACCGGGAAGTCCGTGGTCTACATCGATACCGAGGGCTTCTCGGCCGAGCGGTTCCGGCAGATTGCCGGGGACGAGGCCACGACCCTCGTGGAGAAACTCTTCCTGTACGAGCCCCTCGACCTCGCCGAGCAGGGGGTGATGATCGCGAACGCCGAGGCGATCCTCCGGACCAAGCCGGCGGCCCTGGTCGTGGTCGACTCGGCGACCGCGCTCTATCGCCAGGAGGACCTGGACGACAACGAGGCCCTGCGCCTCCTGACGCGTCAGATGCTCCACCTGCTCGGGCTCGCCCGGCGGCACGACCTGCCCGTGCTGGTCACGAACCAGGTCTACATGGACCCGGGCAAGAACCGCGTGGTCGGGCTCGGCGGGACCGCGCTCGAGCACATCTCGAAGGCGATCGTCAGGCTCGAGAAACTCAACGGGCGGCGACGGGCCGTGCTGGCCAAGCACCGCTCGCGGCCCGAGGGGGCGCGGTTCGAGTACCAGATCACCGAGCACCGGGATCCGCGAGGTCTAGGCGACCGGGTACTGGACCTCGGTCATCGGCTCCTGCTCGCCGACCGTGCCCGGTTCGTTCAGGAAGAGTTCGCAGGCGGGGCCGCTCCACCCGAGCCCGAGGACCCGCACCGCTCCGAAGACCGCCTCGCGGGCCGACGAGATCCCCTGGTACGACCCGGTGTAGCGGACGGAGACCTCGCGAGGGGCAGGGAGGGTGCGGAGACTCCAGCGCCGGATCCTCGACCTCGATTCGGCCCGCAACCGGGAGCGCGACCTCGAGGTCCGCGGTGTTCTCGCGGTACTCGTTGTCCTGGTAGATCGTCATGATCGGACCGTCGACCCTGAAGGCCGTCTCCCGGCCGTTCCGCGGCGCGAACGCCGGGCAGACCTCGCCGATCAGGCTGGGAATCGTCTCGCCGTACGTGCCAGTACCGCGACGCCCCAGGACGCACGGGGGAGGGACCTCCCTGATGACAGGTTCGCCGATTGACATGGCAACTACCTCGGGGTCGGTCCCGCTCCGGGCGAGGGCCGCCAGCCGCCGCGAGCTCCGCCCCAGACCGCCTCCCGCCGCGCTGCAAAGAGCCGTCGGACCGTCTCCCGGTCGCCCGCTGCCCGTGCATCGAGAAGGATGGCGACCTCGACGAGCCCGAAGCCGAGTGAGACCAGGTGGCCGATGGTCTCCCCGCGGCCGATCTGGTCGAGGGTGTAGGAGCGGTGCCCGGTGCAGACATCCTTGCCGGCCGGCACGAGTAGCCCGCGCTCATCGTAGAGACGGAGAGCCCTCTGCGAGAGCCGGGTCACGCTGGAGAAGGTTCCCATCGGGATCCGTTCGGCGGTCATGGCGGCACCTCCTTTCGTGCGCGGTGCGCGCAGACAGGCACTGAGTCTCACCCGCGTCATGGTACTGCAGCCTGTTCATATGGTATGGCCTCGGTACTGGAATGTATGCGTCTTGCTCCCATCGCCATTGCCCTGGTGCTCGCCGCCCTCGCCGCCGGCTGCCTCGGGTCGTCACCGTCCGCGGCGCCGACACCAACGTTGGCCGAGGCGCGGTACGTCCCTGGGGACCTGCTCCGGGGCGACCTGGCCGGAGCGGGCTTCGACGACCCGAACGGCACGCCCGCCGGCGCCGCGATCGCGATCATCGAGTATCGACCGATGTCGGGCGAATACGTGTACACGCTTGTACAGCCCGTGACCGGGGGCTGGGCGTACGTCTACCCGGCCGGCGACTTCGTGATGCGATTGGCCCGGGACCGGTCGACCTTCGAGTCGTACCGGCTCGAACGGATCGGGCACGTCGACCTCCCGGCGATCGAGGGGCCCCCGAACGCGACCGCGCCCCGTTCGTCCTGAGGAAACCCATATCTCGGACCCGTGCCAATCCCGATCCGTCATGCGGATCGGGATCATCTCGGACACCCACGACCGGCAGCGGCGGGTGGAGGTTGCCGTCGAACGCTTCAACGGCGCTGGACCTCGACCTCGTGCTCCACGCGGGAGACTACGTCTCGCCGTTCGTGGTCCCCTGGCTCGCGGCGCTCTCGGCCCCGCTCATCGGAGTCCTCGGGAACAACGACGGCGACCGCTCGCTCCTTGCCGAGCGGTTCGCCGAGCACGACCGCCTCGATCTTCGCGGTGACTTCGCGCGAATCGAGGCCGACGGGGCCGTGATCGCCCTCCTCCACGGGCACCAGCGCGAGCTCCTCGACGCGCTCGTGGCCTCGCAGGGCTTCGACTACGTGGTCCGCGGACATTCGCACCGGGCCGGGACCGAGCGGCACGGCCGGACGCTCGTGATCAACCCGGGCACGGCCTCGGGCATCCTCGCCGAGCACCCGACGGCCGCGATCCTCGACACGGCCCCGGGCGAGGTCGAGGTGCTGGTGCTCCGATGACCGCCGACGCAGCCCGGGCGGCAGCGCTCGGCCGGTACACGGAGGTGCTCGGGCTGACCGACGGGGCGAAGGACCCGGCCCTGCTCGTGATCCGGGCCGCGGCCCTGGACCGGATGGGCCGCTTTCCCGAGGCGCTCGACTGCTGCTCCGCGGCGATCGCCGCGGCCCCGCTCGACGTCGATGCCTGGTTCATCCAGGGTTTCGTCCTCTACCGGTTCAGCGAGTTCGAGCAGGCGGCGCTCTCCCTCGAGCAGGCGCTCCGGCTCGCGCCGGGCCACGTGGAGGCGCGGTTCATCCTCGGCACCGTCCGGTACGGTCAGGGCCGGCTCGACGATGCGATCGCCTGCTTCGAGGCGGTGGTCGCGATAGAGCCGCGTTACGCGAAGGCGCTCTACAACATCGGGGTCGCACTCGCGGACCAGGGGCGCTTCGGCGAGGCCCTCGACTACTACGATCGCGTCCTCGCCATCAACGAAGGTGTCCCGGTGGTGCTCCTGAACCGCGGGACCTGCCTCGCCCGGCTCGAGCGGCTGCGCGAGGCCGTCGAGGCGTTCACCCGGGTGCTCGATATCGACCCCCGCGACGCAGCGGCCTGGCACAACAAGGGGCTCGCCCTCGCCCGGCTCGGGCAGGACGACGAGGCGAAGTACTGCTTCGCCCAGGCCAGGACTCTGGTCGGGGTCCAGGCATCGCCAGGGGTGCTGCCCTGACCGTCCGGTCGTTCCTCCCGTTCCGCCGCGGGACCGTGACGCGGTCCTCGTCCGTGATCCGCCGCCAGTGCGACACCCTCGCCCGGTGCGGCACCGCGTCGAGCAGGGCGACGGCCGCTACTGGCGCCCGGTGCGGGAGAGGTCGGGCGACGTGGACGGTGCCCGTCTGCGCGTACTGCCCGGCCAGCCAGACTCCCGGGGTCGGCTCTCTTCACACACCGCGTGCCGCCCCCGAGCCCCGGCGGCGAGCGTTCATCGACCACTACCGTATCGGCCACCACAACGGGTGAGTCCTCACCGGGCGACGCGATAGGAGAGGAGCACGGCCCCCTCCTCGAACGGCTCGACCGCCGTGCGCTCGAGCTTCGTCCCGCGAACATCGGGTGCCAGGTCGTCGGCGATGAACGACGAACGTGGACTTGTCCCGCCCGAGAGCCACGGGCAGACGAGCAGGTGAACCTCGTCCACGAGCCCTGCGCGGAGGAGCGCGCCGTTCAACCGTCCGCCCGAATCGACGCGGATCCGGCGGACGCCGTAGTCTTCGGCAAGGCGACGAAGCGCGAGGTCGAGATCGACGCGCTCACTCCCGCATTCCAGCGCGTCGACATTCCGCGTGGCGAGATAATCCCGGTGTGCACCGGGCACGCTCGCTGCGATGAGCGCGACCCACCGTCCCCAGTAAGGAGCCTGCTGGAAGACCGACCACCGGCGGACGCGCCCGCGCCCGTCCACGACGGCGAGGAGCGGTCGCGGATCGTCCGGGCCGGCTCGGGGAGGCGCCGGCCCGTCGTCGAACGCGTTCTCGACGCCGCCGTACCGCTCGATCGCGGCGATCGCGGTCTCCGAGCCCGCCAGGATCGCGTCGGCGTCGAATCGCGCCGCGATCCCGTAGTATCGTTCGAGGTCAGGCTCGAACCCGTCGAGCCGTCCGTCCAGGCTGACCGCGAGGTAACAGATCACGTACGGACGCTCACGTCCGGTCTTCATGGTGATGATCTCGTCGGGCGGGACGAAAAATGGTGCGTCCGCCTACCTGCGCCGGAGGATAACCGCTCCGAGGCCGGCGACGGCAACGAGGGCGGCGAAGGCGGGCGCAGGAGATTTAGCCGCGGGCGTGGTCGGCGCGCGCGTCGCGTTCCCGCTCGCTGCGGCGGCCTGGACTGCGGCCGCGGCCTCGCTGCGGAGGGCCTCGGCGTCCTCGTCACCGGGGTACTGGGCAAGCAGGTCGTTCATCGCGTCGACGGCCTCCGAGGGCCGGCCGAGCGCGAGCAGGAGCTCGCCCTCGAGGTATAGCCCGTCCCGGTACCCGGGGTCGTCTCGGACCACGTTCTCGACGAGCCAGAGGGCCTCATCGTACCGCCCTCCGTCCGCGAGGACGGTCGCCTTGCCCATCAGGGCGATCGGGCTCGCGGGCTGCTTCCCGAGCCAGGCGTCGTAGGCCGCGAGCGCGTCGGCCGTCCGGTTCTGGCCGACGAGGAAGGCGGTCCAGGCGTCGTTCGCGTCGGTCGACGCAGGCTGGGCCTCGACCGCACGGCGGAGGAACCGTTCGGCCGCGTCGGGATCGGTCGGCGCCGCCTGCTCTCCCCGGTTGATCAGGGCGTCGACGTGCTTCGGGTCGATGGCCAGCGCGCGATCGAAGGCGGCCTGCGATTCGCGCGCCGCGGTATCATCGCCCTGAAGGGAGAGGACACCCCCTCGGATGTCCCAGGCATCGGCGGACTCGGGATAGGCGGCAACGAGCCGGGCGGAGGCATCCTTCGCGGCCGTGTCGTCCCCGTCGGCGACGGCGAGGCCGATGGCGAGGGCGAGACCGCCGCCGTCCGCGGGGGCGGCCGCGAGCCGCTTGTCCGCCTCGGCACGGCCCTCGTCGGCCATGCCCACGTACCCGAGGATCAGGCCCCTTGATCATCCAGGCGCGGAGGTTGCCGGGGTTCGCCTGCTGCATGGCCGTGAGGTTCGCCAGGGCCTCGTCCATCCGTCCCACGCGCATCAGGTCCGTCACCTGGTCGAGCTGGCGGTCCGCACCGGTCTCCGCACTCGCCGCAACCGGGAGCAGGGCGAGCAGGACCAGGCCGGCGAGGACGGCCGGGAGCAATCGGGATCTCATCGCGGTCAGAAGGTTGGCCTGTGCCACGAAAATCGTTCCGATACCGGCCAGCTCTCGGGAGGAGAGTATTTCGCTCCCGCGTGCCACCGGGCGGGCACGATCTCCCTGGAGAATCGAAGGAACCAGATCGCCGTGGCGATCGGCGTTGTCCTCCCAGAGGTCACGCTCCACCTGCCCCCTGCATGCCGGACCCGGTTTGGCTAGCACCTGCACCCGGCCAGCCCCCGCCCGGGCACTGTCCCGAGAATGGTCCGAGGACTGCGGTCGCCCGGGCGGAAAGGTCATGCAAACCATTTTATACCGAAACGCTCTCTAGGAACGCCTATGGGAATGATGTATCATCACCGTCACGGGTCCATGGGACCCGCGGGGATCATCCTCGCGATGATCGGCCTCATCGTCTTTGCAGCGCTCATCTACGAACTCATGATGAACAAGTCCTGGATCATGGAGCACGTCCCGTCTGAGGTCAAGCAGGCGATGCCCGAGTCCGTGACGAAGGCCCTGGAGTAAGTCCGGAAGCGCGCGAACACCGGGGACGAAACCGGCCCCGGACTCCTCTTTCTCTGGCCGCGCCGCACGTGCGGTCGGCCTTTGAATCGAAACTCCTGTCACCGGAGGCGCGGATAGTCCATTCGATCCGGTTCCGGCTGCCTCGTCTTTGCCGATAACAAATGAGAGCTTTTATTCTTCGTTCGTGCTATAGTGTTCATAACGAGGTCCAAACGTGGCCGATTGTCCTAACTGCGGTACCGAGGTACGTCCCGAGTGGTCGCTCTGCCCCCACTGCAAGGTCAATATGCGGAACTATGCGGGCCCACGCGGGGGCTACGTGCACCCAACGACCCCCGTTGAGGTTGCGCCGGCTCCTGTCGCTGCTGCCGCGCCGGCCGCAGCTGCCGCTGAGGCCCCGGAGGCGCCCGTCTCGCAGGCCGCGGTGCCCGCCGAGGCGGCAGCGGCCGACGTGTGCCCGCACTGCGGCGCAGGTCTGCCGTCGCCGGATACACAGTACTGCCCGCAGTGCGGCGACCCGGTCTCTGAGGCGTCGCCGGTCGCCCGCATGCGGCGCCTCCTCTCGAACCGGTACCTCGTCGGAGCGCTGGCCGTCGTCTTCGTCCTGCTCATCGCAGGTATCGTCCTGGCAGGCCAGGGGGACAGCGGCGCCAGTGGCGCGCCCGCGCAGGTGGTCAATGTCGGCGCCCTCCCGTCTCCGACGGTGACGGCGGTCGTGATCCGGAACACGTCGGCCCCGACTCCCGCAGCGGCCGGGCGGAGCACGGTCCCGGGGGCCGCGAACGCATCGAGGGCTGCGAATGTATCGGGGAACGCGACTCCGTACGTGAACGAGACCGTGGCGGTCTTCAAGACCCTCGACCGCTACATCCAGAACGCCGGCGGGGACCCGAGCCAGCTCCTGACGCCGACCCTTCCTGCGACTCCCACACTCCCGTCGCCCGTCCCGACCAGCGCCTCCGGGCCGCTCGGCGCCCTCTCCTGGTCCGGCGAGGGCACGTACGTGACGGAGCCGTTCTCGCTCAATGCCGGGGCGATCTATGTTCAGATAAATGCAGGGGTGCTCACCATGGTCCAGCTCCGGGACGCGGCGGGCAGCGCGATCGGGATCGCCACCGGGGGACCGCAACCCTCTAACACCACGATCCAGGTCCCGGTCTCGGGGACGTACCGGCTCGAGGTCTGGCCGTTCGGCGCCGGGCCGTGGGCCGTCACGATCTCGTACGTCTCCAGCCCCACTGCGGCGCCGACCCTTGCGCCCGTGACGGTGACGTCGGCGGTCCCGATCGCGAACGCCACGACGGAGGTCCCCACGATGGTCGTACCAACCACGCTTGAGACCCTGAGCGTAGCGACCACCGAGGTGTTGACGACCGTGCCGACGACGACCCCGACGCAGGTACGCCAGAGTTTCAACGGAGTCAACGGCTCCTGGTCGCCGGCCCTCAACCTGAATGCAGGGCTGGCCGTCTTCAGCTTTTCCACCGAGGGCACCGGCAGTTTCACTGTCACGCTGATCGACCCTGACGGAGAGGCCGTCGAACCGATTGCATTCTTCGACGGGCCCGGCATCGGGTCGAAGTCGATCAATGTGCCGGAGAGCGCCACCTACCACCTGAACGTGAACGCTCCGGGGATCTGGACCGTCTCGGTCGAATGAGACTGGGGGTCCATGAGCAGAGACCCGGAGATGGATCTCGAATCGGCAAGGGTCGTGGCCTCGTTCGACGACTGCGGGTTCGCACGGACCCTCGGTCTGCGGGTGATCGCGGTCGAGGACGGCGCGGTCACGGTCGCGATGGAGGGCGAGGGGATCCTCAACCGGAGCGGCGCGGTGCACGGCGGAGCGATCTTCGCGCTCGCCGACCACGCCTTCGGCTGCGCGGCAAATCTCCTGGGCCACGAGGTGGCGCTCGCGGCGGAGATCAGCTACCTTTCCCCAGCGGACGGACCGCTCACGGCCACCGCGCGCCGCGTCTCCGGGACGCAGTCGGGCTCGCTCTATCGCGTCGAGGTCCGCCAGGGCGACCGGCTGGTCGCACTCTTCTCGGGCCACGGCTTCAGGCTCGGGTGACGCCGGAGCGGGCACCGCGCGCCCCCTTAACCGACCTGAGAACACACCTGATTCCGATGAGCGTTCCCACGATCCGTCCGGCGTGCCGCGAGGACTGCCAGCGCCTGCTCGAGCTCGTCCGCGAGCTCGCGGCGTTCGAGCGGGCGCCGGGCGCGGTCACCATCTCGCCCGCGCACTTCGAGGAGGCCGGTTTCGGGCCCCGTCCGGTCTGGCATGCGATCGTGGCCGAGGAAGGGGATACCGTCGTCGGTTTCGCACTCTGGTATGTCCGGTTCTCGACCTGGACCGGCTGCCGGCTCTACCTCGAGGACATCGTCGTGACCGCATCGCGGCGCGGGGAGGGGATAGGCCGACGGCTCTTCGAAGCCGCGCTGCCGAGGCCCGAGCGCGGGATACGCCGGCATGACCTGGCAGATGCTCGACTGGAACGAGGGCGCGCGCCGGTTCTATGACCGGTTCGGGCCGCGGTACGACGGCGAGTGGGTCAACTGCCACATCGATCTCTAGGAACCCCTTTAAGCCCTAACGTGCGGTTATCCGAACCGGCACGGGCCTGGAACGTCACCGCCGGGGCTATCTTCATCGTATAATGCGGTCTTCCGGTTTCCCTGCCCGACCAACGGAGCTCCCCCAGCCGGGGTGTTGCGTAGTCGATACGCCATACACGCCGGCGCTCTGGAGCCGGGCCCTTCATGATGGTTGTCGCTGCGGAGGGTTAACGGGAGAAAATCCCCAGCGGTGGGTGAAGGGCCGTCCCTTGTTCCGGCGAATCGGCGAAACTCTTTTCATCTCCATCCGGCAATCACACTTCGGTTGGTCCTCTATGCGGCGTCTTCTCCTCTTCCTGCTTCTCGCCCTCTTTGGCATCGGTCTGTCGACCGCCTACGAGCCCGATACGCTCACCCTCACCATTCTCGACGTCGGGCAGGCGGACGCGATCCTGGTTCAGGCGCCGAACGGAGCGTCGATGCTGGTCGACGCCGCAGAGCCCTGGAACGCATCGGTGGTCTCGGCCTGCCTAGCGGAAGAAGGGATTGACCGGCTCGCGTACGCTGTCGGGACCCACAACCACGAGGACCATATCGGCGGCATGGTCCACGTGCTGCCGCAGGTGACCGTCGGCGAGTACCTGAACAACAGTATGCCGATGGATACCCAGTGGGCCAGAGAACTCAACGCATACCTCGTCGATCGGGATATTCCGTTCCGTTCGGTGACCGCGGGAGATGCCATCGCCCTCGACCCGGCCAACGTCACCGTGACGGTGCTGAATCCCCCGGCGAACCCCGGCACCGATGCAAATGAAGCCTCGGTGGTTCTCCGGCTCGTCTTCGGCACGCAGTCGTTCCTCCTCGCCGGCGATACCGGTGCCACGGCCGAGGGCTGGATGCTTGCGTCGGGCCGTCCGGTCGCTTCACAGTTTCTCAAGGCCGGACACCACGGAGCCAGTACCGGCACGGGGGCGTCCTTCGTCTCGGCCGTCGACCCTTCGATCGCCGTGACCACGTCCGGCCGGATTCCCTCGCTCGACGTCCCGGGCCAGACTGTCGTGAAACGGCTGCAGGACAGCGGTGCCACCGTGTACTCGACTGCTGCGAGCGGGACGATCCGGATCACGGCGACACGAACGGATTTCGACATGGAGACGGTCCTCGGTCCCGGGCTGCCGATCACGGTTCCTGGTGCCGCTCTGCCGCCGACGGACCCGGACTTCAACGGCGCCTTCGAGGACGTGAACGGTAACCGGCGGCGCGACTTCGCAGACGTGGTCTCGGTCTTCGACAACCTCGACTGGATCGCGGCAAACGAACCGGTGGTCCGATTCGACTTCAACCACAACGGACGCATGGACTTTGCGGACGTGGTCTTCCTCTTCAACACGATCTAGATCGTCGACCGGCACCAGGACTCCTGCACCTCCGGCCATGACTGTGGTTCGGAGGAGCCGCCGCTGTCTATAGGGGTGCCGCGGATCGACGGCATCGATTCTCCGATGGCGAGCCAGATCGAGATGCGGGGCTCAAAGGCTCGACACGAGCCACGTCGTCTTCCAGCGGCGGCGCCCCGCGAAAGGGGGCCGGGCCCCCTTTGCGACAAACCGGCAGGCCGGATGAACGAGGTGGTATGCGGGAATGTATATATTCTGTTGAGGGGCCTTATGGCCCGGTACGTTATATGCCGAACAAAGACAAAGACACGAAGAAGAGCGCTCCGCGCTCGGAGTCAGGGAGCACCGCGGCTAAAAGTGACACGGTTTCGAAGACGTCCTCCGACACCCGGAAGAAGTCGGAGTCGCGCTCGGACTCCGGTTCGAGCTCGCACAAGCGGTGATCCAGCACAGGAACGAAGACCATCGTGCCCGGGCCGTCTGTACAACGGCTCGGGACTCTCTCCTCCCGACGCTTCTCGCCTCCTTAACCGGTACCATCCCGATGGTCACGGTTCATCGATGCGGGGGAAGGGACTCGAACCCCTGAACTCCTTCGAGAGACGCTCTTGAGGCGTCCGCCGTTGGCCGCTTGGCTACCCCCGCGCGGATCAGCGTGGAGCCCGCAGCGATATATATGCGGCGATGGACTCAGAGAAAGTCGGCGAGCCCGAGCTGCTCGACCTTCGGTCGGCCGAAGGTCGACTCGATGTTGAGGTCCAGCACCTCGATCCGCTGGCGCGTGTACTCGGACACGCCGTAGTCCACGCACATCCGCCGCGACATCTCGAGGTACTTCTTGACCGAGGACTCGTGCACGGTCTGGATGACGGCCTGGCCGCACCCGCTGCACTTGCCGCCGAGCGGCATGCGCCGGTATTTCGCCGCGCAGCGCGTGCACCGGAACTTCTGCTTCGAAAAGGCCGAGAGGTTGCCCATCAGGTCGCGGATGAAGTGGGTGTTCAGCACCCGCTCGGCCACGTCGTCGGCATCGACGGCCCGGATTCGGATTGCGAGCGCGAGTTCGGCCTCGAGCTTCTCGGCCATGGTCTCGAGCGAGGTGTAGGTCGACTCGAGCGGCCCCTTGGAGATATCCGAGGTATCGTGCGTGAACCGGAAGCCCTCGACCTGTCCGGGCGTGCCGAGCCGGTGCTCGACCCGGTCGATCAGGGACTCCACGTCCCGCGGGTGGGCGCACTCGAGGGCCGCGAGGTAGAGCTCGAGCGGGTACCCGTCGCCGACGTCGACGTTCAGCGACTCCTTGTCGATCTCCTTCGGGTCGAGCCGCGTTGTCAGCACGAGCGGCGCGTCCATGGTCCCGCCCCGGTTCTCGGGCAGGAACCGGCGCGAGAAGTTCAGGAGGCCGTCGAGGAGGAGCATCACGCAGTCCTCGTCCCCGTCGCACTGGCCCGTGAAGATGCCGTTCGCGAGGACCGAGTGGTCCTCGGCCACGGTCAGGCAGTAGACACGGTCGTCGGGGCAGGGCACCTCGTCGATCCGCGCGACCCGGTCGGCGAGGACCGTGGACCCGACTGCGGCCGGGAGCGGATCCCCGGCCCTGAGCTCGACCGCGCGGACCCGGCGCACCCGGTCCTCCTCGAGGACGAGCATCGCATGGTCGGGCGTCACCGCGAGGACGCGCCCCTGCGCCGTCTCGACCCGGAGCAGGGCCGGCGGTGCGCGGTGGACCGAGACGGCCGTGATCCGCCGGATATGGGGCCGGCCCGTCGCATCGACGGCCCTCGTCGCAAACGGCCGCACAGGGTCGGACCAGAAGGTGCCCGCGTGGTCGAGGTCGGCACGGGAGAGGTCGAACTGCTCGAGCACGAACTCGCGGATCGGGACGCGGCGCCATGCCGTCCGGTAATCCCAGACCTCGATCTCGGTCTCGCCGTGGAAGCAGTTCCGGCGCTTGGCCGCGTGGAAGAACGGGTGGGCGTACCCGACGTTCGCCTTCGTGTACCCGACGACGCGGCAGAGGACGCCGGCCGACGTGTGCGGTGCAAGACCGATCAGGAGCTGGCCGATGATGTCCGCCGGAGACGTCGCCCGGTAATACGGCGGGAGGTCGTAGAGGCGTTCGAGCTCGTCGTCCACGAACCCGGCCACGCGGACCAGCCAGTCGCCGCATTTCTCCGAGACGAGGATGTCCTGGGGCCGGAGGCTCGACCACCTGGTCCGCCTCCTCGAGCGGCCGGCCGTCGATGTCGGCCGCGTACCCGAGCTCGACGAGTCGGGCAGGCTCGACCCCGAGCTCGGCCGGCCGGACGTGCGTGACCGGCAGGTCGATCATGTCGTACCGGACGGTCCCGTCCTTGAAGACGTAGAGCCCGGCCTTCGCCCGGAGCACGCCCTTCGCGAGGTCCTCGACGGCCCGCTCGCGCGAGATCATCCCCTTGACCCCCTTGACGAGCGTGACCTGGCCCGCGCGGACGCCGCACCGCTCCATCGCGTCCGCGAACTCGTCACGGACGTTGATCTGGACCTTCTGCGAGCAGGTCGCGCCCGCGTCGCAGGCGGGGCAGCGGTCGGTCTCGACGAGGCGGGTGCAGCGCGGGCACCGGAAGACGGGGAGGGTGTGCGCCCCGCAGGTACAGCGGTTGCGGAACGTCACCGTGCCGCAGGCCGGGCAGCGCCGTTCTCCGACCTCGGCCGTGATCACGCCCCCGTCCATGTTCGGCCGGTCCGCGTGGTTCGAGGCCTCCTGGAGCGAGCGGCGCGAACCGCCCGCCTCGCCGACGGGAAAGAGCGCGTGCGGCGGCGGCTTCATCTCGCGGGGCTTGGACTTGCCCGGCCGGCCCATCCGCCCGCCGATCCGGGTCCCGGCCTTCCCGCGTATGCCCATGCCCGAGAGGTGCCGGACGAGGGCGAGGGAGTCGACGCGCGGCGCGTCGTCCCATGCGGGGCTGCGGCGCAGCCCGAGGTCGAGGCCGAGCGCGGCGAGAAGAACGAGGTGGCGGTCGATCACGATCTCGCCGTTCCGAACGCGGTGGGGCACGAGCGCCTCCTCGAGCCACCGCTTCGGGTCCGGCTCGTTCGGCATGCGGAGGGCGCCGTCCTCGATCCGACCGCTCCGCGCGACGAACCCGGCGAGGGCGTCGATCGCGGCGGGCGGCAGATCGTCGAAGAAGGGCTGGAAGGCGGGATGGAGGTATCCGCCGGTGAGCGCGTACCCGATCGCCTCGACCTCGTCCCCGGGCGGCGCGGCCTCGTGCTCGAGCCGCCACCACTCGTCGCAGTACCCGGCCGGCACGAGGACGTGGTTGTTCTCGAGGAACTCTCCGAACGAGATCAGGATCTCGCCGACATCCAGGATCCGGTCGACCTCCGGCCCGACGCGCCGCGCCTCGTCGAGATCGTCGACCCGGAGGACGTCGCCGTTCAGGAGCACGACCGTCGGCCCCTCGATCGTGTCCACGGGCACGATCCCGGCCGCCTTGCCCGGGCGCTCGACCTTCATCTGCGTCCCGACGGCGAGGAACTCCCCGAGCAGGTGCATGGTCGCCGGGTTCAGCCCCGCGGCCGCGAAGCCCGTGTTCCGCGAGCGGCCGTACCGGAGGCGGAAGCCGCCCGTCCGCATCGGGTGGGAGAAGACGGGCCGGCCCGCGATCAGGTCGCGGAGATACTTGTCCTTCGGCTTCACCCCGGTGTCCTCCTCGTCGGACTTCGCGGCCCCGCCGATCAGGACGTCGAGCCATTCCCATCCGGCCATCTTCATCTTCCGGACGTTCTTCTGGACCTTCGGCGCCTTCAGGGCGAGCCCCTCGGCGATCACGAGCGCCATCCCGCCCCGGACCGTGTTCGTCTCGACCCGCTCGAGGTTCCGGTACCCCGAGACCTCCGCCTGCTCGGTCGCCTCGCCGTCGATGCAGACCGGGCAGTTCTCGACGATCATCCGGATCTCCTTCTCGCTCGGCAGGTACTGGAGGCTCATGATCGAGTTGTACTGCCGGATCTCCTCGACGTAGCGCTCGACCTCCTCTGGCCGCGGGAGGTAGCGGCCGATCCCGAGCGCCTGCCGGACGTAGTCGCCGACGAGGACCGAGAGGGCCTGCGCGGTGCCGCCGGCGGATCGGATCGGCCCGGCGTAATAGACCTTCAGGTAGTCGCTGCCGTCGTCGTTCCGGCCGAGTCCGACCTTCCCGATCCCCTCGGTGGGGGCCGCCACCACACCTTCGGTCAGGAGCGCCATCGCGGTCCGGATCGCGTGGTCCAGGATCTCCTCGCGCGTGGTCTCGCCGAAGCGGCGAGCGACGAAGTCGTCGCCGATCCGGAGCGCGGCCTCCTCGCGGGACATCTCGGTCTCGAGCTCGCGGATGCGGGCGGCGACCCCGGTGATCCCGAGCAGGGCCTCGACACGGTCCGCGAGGTCGTTCGCGACCGGGATCTCGACCCGCGTGGTCGGGTCGATCCCGACGCGCCGGGCTTCCTCCGCGATCGCCATCGCTTCGGCCAGCTGGGCCTGGAGCGCGTCGAGGTAGGCGGCCATCGCAGGGGAGACCTCGGTCATCCCGGTAGCATAGGCGGTCCCGGCTTATGGGGTTGTTGTCAGCCGGAGCAGCTCGTCCAGGACGGCCACCGCGCCCGCCTTGTCGAGAGGCTGGTTGTCGTTGCCGCACTTGGGCGAGTAGATGCAGGACGGGCACCCTTCCTCGCAGGGGCAGTCCGCGACCAGCGCCCGCGCAGTCGCCGCGACCGCGGGCAGGAGCGCGGCCGCCGCCCGAGCCAGCCCCGCGCCGCCGGTGGCGCCGTCGTAGACGCAGATCGCGGGGCAGCCGTCGCCGTCCGCTCCCGCAGACGAGAACCGGACCGTGGAGAAGCCGCCGAGGTCGGCGCGGTCGCAGAGGAGGTGAATGGGGAGGCACGCGATCAGGGCATGCTCGGCCCCGTGGAGAGCGCCCGCGGGGTCGAGGCCGGTGGCGGCGAGGACGCCCTTAAGGCCTGGGGGGAAGGTCCACCAGCAGCCGGTGGTCTCGAACGAGAGGGGGGCAGATCGAGGGGAAGAACGGCGAGCGTCTCACCGTACCGCCGGATCCGATACCCGCCGAACTCCTGCACGACCGTCACCTCGCCTGTCCGCACAGCGAGGGCGCCATGGCGGTGCTCCCCGTCGGGCGCGCCCGGCGATGATCACGGTCGAGAAGAGGGGGGCCGTCTGGTAGTCGACATCGACCAGCTCGGCCGTGCATTCGCGAGCCGCGAGGTCCATATCCGTGACCCGGTAGGTCTCGGCCTGGTGGAGCAGGACCGCACCCGGGTGCGCCTCGCGGTAGGCGTGATCCCGGTCGAGGGTCTCGAGGAGATGGCCGTCGGCGACCACGGTGAACCGGTCGTCCGCGCCGCCGGCGAGGTCGACCGCATCCACGGCCCGGCCGGGCCCGCAGTAGACGTGGCCGTACGGTGTGGCGCGGAGGAGGTGGTGGTCGCGGAGCGGGCCGAGGAGGGGTGCGAGCCCGTCGCCGAAGAGGGTCTCGTCCGCGTCCGTGAGGGGGAGCTCGGCTGCCGCGCAGAGGAGGTGGCCGGCAAGCACCGCGGGGTTCGAGGGGTCGAGGCAGGCGTGCTCGTGGGGGCGGCCGAAGAACTCGGCGGGGTGGCGCATGTAGGACCGATCGAGCGGTCCCTCGTTCGCCACCAGGATCGCGAGCGACGGGCCGCCGGTCCTGCCGGCCCGTCCGGCCTGCTGCCAGGTCGCGGAGACCGAGCCGGGGTACCCCGCTATCACGATCGCGTCCAGCCCGCCCACGTCGATCCCGAGCTCGAGCGCGTTCGTGGTCACCACGCCACGGAGCCGCCCTTCCTTCAGCCCCCGCTCGATCCCCCGCCGCTCCTCCGCGAGGTAGCCGGCCCGGTACGTCGCGACGAGGCCCGGGTCCGAGAGGTCGTCGCGGGCCCAGGACCCGATCATCTCGGCGGACTTGCGCGAGGGGGCGAAGCAGAGGGTCTGGAGATCCCGCTCGACGCACTCCACGAAGAGCCGCTTCGCGTCGGTCAGCGTCGACCGCTGCCCCGCTGCGGAGGGATTGTAGAGCACGAACTCCCGGGGGCCCTGCGGGGCCCCGCTCTCGTCGATCAGCACGGCCGGCCGGCCGGTCAGGGTCGCGGCGAACTCCTCGGGATTCGCGAGAGTCGCCGTCGAGAGGACGAAAACCGGGTCGCCGCCGTGGTGCCGGCAGACCCGCTGGAGCCGGCGAAGGAGGAGGGCGATGTTCGCGCCGAAGACCCCCCGGTAGCGGTGGGCCTCGTCCACGACCACGACCCGGAGACCGGCGAGGAACGGGTGCCACTTCGCGTGCCAGGGCAGCACCTGGTGGAGCTCGTACGGGTTCGAGAGCACGATACGCGACCGCTGCCGGATCCCGGGCCGGCGTGATGCCGGTGTGTCGCCGTCGTACACCGCTGGGTTGACGGAGAGGCCGGTGGCGGCCTCGGCGGCCTGAAGGACCCGGAGCTGGTCGTTCGAGAGCGCCTTGGTCGGATAGAGATAGAGCGCGGTCGCTCCTCTATCGAGAGCGAGGGCCTCGAGCACGGGAAGCGTGAATGCCAGCGTCTTGCCAGACGCCGTGGGCGTGGTCATCACAAGGTCGCGGCCTTCGCGGACTGCGTCGAGTGCCAGCACCTGGTGAGTGTAGAGCCGGATTCTCTCCCGGCTCAGCCAGCCCGCGAGCGGCTCGGGGAGGGGCCGGGATGGGACCGCATACTCCGCCGGCCGCCCGGGCAAACGCTCGACGTGCGCGATGCAGGAGGTCGGCCCGGCCCGTCCGATCGCCGCGGCGGCCCCTTCAGCCGGCATGGCAGACCTCGCGGAGCCGGGCGACGAGCCTGACCATGGAGACGAGGTCTTCCCGGTTGTGGGCGAGGATCGGAACGAGCGGGCCCGGGTTGCCCGTTCGGTGGTAGGCGGTATAGAACTCGGGGACCATCGCCGACGGCAGGTCGTCGGTCCGCTCGCGGCCGAGCACGCCGGCCTCGACGGTACAGAGACGGCAGTCGGGGAGACGGTCGCGCCAGAGCTTGCGGACGATGGGCAGGAGGTCGAGGTGGTGGGCAGGGACTGCGTGGTCGAGGCCGTAGTACGCAGCCCGCTCGGCGAGGTACGGGACGTCGAAGGAGCGGCCGTTGAAGCTGACCAGGAGCCCGGCGTCGCCGAGCGCTGCGAGCGCGGCTGCAAGAGCGCCCCGCTCGTGAGCGGGGTCGCGGACCAGGTGCTGCTCGACCTCGACCCGGCCGTTCCGGAGCCGGGCGATGCCGAAGAGGATCACCGGCCGCGAGAAGAGCCCGAGGGTCTCGAGGTCGAGATAGACGTGCTCGGCCTCGTCGTGGAGCTCGGCCGCGAGGAAGAAGTCGGGATGGGAGCGCCCGCGGCGGTCGGCGCAGAACCGCGCGATCCGTCCCGGATCGCCGGAGTCGAGCGCATCGAGGGCCCACTGCGCAGCCGGCGCGAGGCGGCGGTGCCAGACGAGGTCGTCAATTCCGGCGTAGCCCCGCCGGGCGAGCCGTGACTCCAGGGCCGGACCCACCCCGTAGACGAGGCGGAGGTCGCGGCGCAGCAGCCGGAGGGCTGCCTCAGGGCGAGGAGCCGGGCCAGGAGCCGGCTCGGACGAGGAGACGACCCAGGACTCGCCGAGCGGCCCGTCGGTCCACGCGCCCTGAACGGCCTCGTCGACGGGGACGCCGTCGTATGCCGCGAGCAGGTCGGCAAGGAGGGTCCGGGCGCGGCCGTACTCGCTCGAGAAGACATGGCGATCGACGAAGCTCGCCCGGAAGAGGTTGTCGTTCCGGACGACCGTGTATTCCCGGTTCCCGTCGATCGTCTCCCTGAGTCGCGCTGCGACTCCCCCAAGCGGTACGCCCACCATCGATACTGAGGAGTGTCTTCGGCCGGGTGCTATTCAATCTTCAGATTGCGGTGTGAAAGTGAACGGAGCCCCACGCGGCCCCGAGCGGACCGCACATTTTTGTCTCATCCGAACAATGGATTCTGCGATGTCATCACCCCTTGCAACCCTGCTCGAGGAGCGCGGCCCGATCCGCTCCGTCGGCGTGGTCGGGATGGGCTACGTCGGGATCCCGGCAGCCGTCCTCTTCGCGCACGCGCCGGGGATCGAACGCGTGCTCGGTTTTCAGCGCGACTCGCCCTCGTCGGGGTACAAGATCGAGATGCTGAACCGGGGTGAGAGCCCGCTCAAAGGGGAGGAGCCCGACCTCGAGCCCCTGCTGGCCGGGGCTGTCGAGAGCGGACGCTTCGCCTGCACCTCCGACTTCTCGCGGGTCGCCGGGTGCGATGCGGTCACGCTCGCGATCCAGACTCCGTTCGCGGACCCGAAGGACCTGCTCCCGGACTTCGGCCCGCTCTTCGACGGCGTCCGCCGGGTCGGGGAGCACCTGACCCCCGGGACGCTCGTCGTGCTCGAATCCACGATAACGCCGGGCACGACGGTCGGCCCCGCCCGGGAGCTGCTGGAGGAGACCTCGGGCCTCCGCGCCGGTACCGACTTCGCCCTCGCCCACGCACCCGAGCGGGTGATGGTGGGCCGGCTCATCCGGAACATCCGCGAGCACGACCGGATCGTCGGCGGGATCGATGCCCCCTCGACGGCCCGGGCCGCCGAACTCTACGAGCGCGTGCTGACCGCCGGCAGGATCATCCCGATGACCGCGACCGCGGCCGAGGCGACGAAGACCGCGGAGAACACCTTCCGCGACCTCCAGATCGCCGCCGTCAACCAGCTCGCCCTCTACTGCGAGGCGATGGGGATCAACGTCTACGACGTCCGAACCGGCGTCGACAGCCTCAAGGGCGAGGGGATCACCAGGGCCGTCCTCTGGCCCGGCGCCGGTGTCGGCGGCCACTGCCTGACCAAGGATACCTACCATCTCGAGCGAGGCGTCCGGACGCTCGGAAAGGACGCGCTCGACTTTCCCGACGACCTGATGTCGCTCTACGTGGTCGCCCGCCGGATCAACGACTTCATGCCCGCGCACATGGCCCGGCTGACACACGAGGGGCTGGCCCGCACGGGGGCGTCTCTCGAGGGCGCCCGGATCGCCCTGCTCGGGTGGGCGTTCATCGGCAACTCCGACGATGCCCGGAACCCGCCGTCGGAGCCGTACCGCGACCTGCTCGTCGACGCCGGCGCCGATGTGCGGGTCCACGACCCCCACGTCCTCTCGTATCCCGGCGTCCCGATCTCCCGCGATCTCGACGGGGTCCTTGACGGCGCGGACGCGGTCGTGCTCTTCACGTCCCACGACGAGTATCGCTGCCTCGACCCCGACGCGGCGCGCCGGCAGAGCGGGCGCGAGCACCCGGTGATCGTCGACGGCCGCAATCTCATCGACCCCGACGCCTTCATCCGGGCCGGGTGGATCTACAAGGGGATCGGGCGCGGCGACAGGAACGACCACCCGATCGCCTGAAACCGCAGGATCTTCCTCCGATTCCATTTTCTTCAATCCCCTACCCCGGCTACCGCTGGAGACAAAAACCAAAGTTTTTAAACGAGTGAGCAAAAAGGTAGAACTGCAGTATGTACCATGTACTCCGCTGCCCGGGGTGCTCCACCTTCACCTATGCCGACCGGTTCGAGCGCTGGAAGCTCTGCCACGTCTGCGGCGAGGTGATCAACGTCAAGGCGGTCCCGCACTACCTCGACGTCCGGGACTACCGCGATGCGGAGGAGGTAGTCAACCAGCTCGAGGACTATCTCTATATCTCGGGGCGCAAGGAGCTGACCCAGACCGAGCTTCCTGACGCTCCGGCGCGAGTACTTCGACCTGGCTCCGCCTGCAGAACGCCGAGCCGTCGACCCCCTGAACGAACGCCTCCAACAGGCGATCCCGTTCCTCCTTTTTCCCCGGTGACGCGGAGGTCGAGCGACCCGCCCGGTGATCCGGGAATCTTCGGGGATCGGCCGACGGCTCACATCTCCTTCAGGCGTTCGAGCCGCCGGCAGGCCTCGGCAAGGGTCTCGTCCCGCTTGGAGAAGGTGAACCGGATCCGATCGGATCCGCCACCGGCAAAGAAACTGCTCCCCGGTACTGCCGCGATCCCGATCTGCTCGACAAGGAAGTCCGCGAAACTCAGGTCGTCGGTGTCGAATCCAGAGATGTCGCAGAAGAGGTAGTACGCACCCTCCGGCGGGTCGCACGGCAGCCCAGCTCGGGTCAGCCCGTCGTGGAGAAGCCGACGCTTTCGGTCGTAGAGGGCCGCCAGATCGTCGTAGTACGCATCCGGGAGTTCGAGCGCCGCCGCACACGCCTCCTGCAGCGGTGCGGGAGCGCCGACGGTGAGAAAGTCGTGGACCTTCCGGATGGCCCCGCTCAGTCTCCGGTCGGCGAGGGCGTAACCGACCCGCCATCCGGTCACGGAATAGGTCTTGGAGAACGAGCCGATCGTGACCGTCCTGTCCTCCATCCCCGGGAGGGAGCCAAGCGAGAGGTGGCGGTGTCCGTCATACAGGATGTGTTCGTAGATCTCGTCGACGAAAGCGTAGACATCGTGGTCGATACAGAGATCGGCGATTGCCCGGAGCTCGCTGTGGGTGTACACCCGGCCCGTCGGATTGTTGGGGGTATTCAGGACGATGGCCCTGGTCTTCGGGCCGAATGCGGCCCCGAGCTCGTCCTCGTCGATTGCGAATCCGGCTCCGCTCCGCACGAAGACGGGGGTCGCGCCGGCAATCGCCGTATCCGGGCCGTAGTTCTCGTAAAAGGGCTCGATCACGACAACCTCGTCACCCGGGTCCACGAGTGCGAGCATCGAGGCGATCATCGCCTCGGTGGCGCCGCAGCCGACCGTGACCTCGCTCTCGGGGTCGAAGTCCATGCCGTTGTACCGGGCGACCTTGGAGGCGAGGGTTTCACGGAGTCTCTGGGAGCCCCACGTGATTGCGTACTGGTTGTGATCGTCGCGGATCGCCTGGCAGGCGGCCTCCTTCAGCGCGTCGGGGGCGGCGAAGTCCGGAAACCCTTGTGCCAGGTTGATCGCCCCGTTTGCGTTTGCCTTCCGGGTCATCTCCCGGATCACCGATTCGGTGAACCCGGCCGCACGGCTCGAGAGCCGTCTCTCAACCTGCATACCAGTCTCTTTGATAGTACAGGTATTGATGATTGCCAGTGAAACCGGACGAGGAGGCACACCCGTTCTTCACTGGACGCGACGAGCATCCGGAGCCGTCGGGGTCGGATCGTTCGGAGAGGCGGAGCGCGGCAGACGGAAGGGTCCCCTGTCCGACGCATCCGCGAGGTCAGGGTGGGTTGAGTGAGCCAGGCACCCTTCCGTCATAAGCGGGACCAGACCCGGCACCGGATAGAGCATGCCAGGCCAGCCATCGAAGGGACCGGTGAGGGGCTACGTACCCTCGACGTACTTCTTGAAGACGCCCTTCTTCACCTTCAGGATCTTGCACTCGGGGCAACGCCAGGTGTCGGGCAGGGCCTCGAACGGCGTCCCGGGCGGAATGTTCTGGGTCTTATCGCCCTTCTCGGGGTCGTAGATGTAGTGACACTCGAGACAGATCCACTTCTCCATCGCCATGAGAACACACCGTCCGCATTCGTTCCTCTGTATGCGAACGAATGATCAGTTTGGCCTGCCGTGATGATAAAGGGTGCGGAAAAAAGAGATCAGAGGAGATCCTTGAGGTAGATCTGGACCGGGCCGAGGGTGCCACCGTAGTTGCCGGCGCTGATGAAGACCACGCCGGGGATCTTCGCGGCCGCCTTCACGCCAACGGCCATCGCGTTCCGGACGGCAGCCTCGTCCACCCCGTCGATGACGATCTCGTAGAGGGCCTTGACGTTTGCGGGGACCTTCGAGTCAGGCACCTTCTCGCGGAGTGTCGGGCAGTAGGCCTCGTTCGTCGAGGCGTTCATGAACTTGTACTTCGAGCCCACCTTGGATCCCGAGGCCACGATGCCGCCCGGGAACGGGGTGATCGAGCCGGGGACATCCGCGATCGCGTCCACGGCGGCCTTCGCGCCCATCAGGGCGGCCATCTGGTTCTCGCCCATCACGAAGAAGTTGCCGCCGGCGACTCCCCTGACCGCGCCGTACTCCTCCTCGACGATGAAGTCGCCCTCCATGATCGGGATCGCCCAGCAGTCGCGGCCACCGACCTGTACCTGGTACTCGAACTTGTCGCCGAAGAAGTGGAGCTTGACGGGAATCTTCTCTTCGGCCTCGGGCATGCCGTTGAAGGCCGCGGTGGTCGGCGCCGTCAGGATGCACTCGCCGATCCGCTCGATCAGCTGCTCCTTCAACTTCTTCTTCGAGGGGTTGCAGATCAGGATGGCGTAGCCGGGGCGGCCGTCGGGCGTGTTCTCGCCGGAGAGATACGACTCGATGCCGGCCTCGCAGGGGCAGCCGATGCACGAGGTGGCAAAGCCGCTCGCCTCGATCGCGGCGGCCAGAGCGAGGTCCTTCGTCGCTCCGGTGATGATCACCCGGGAGATCCAGCCCGGAAAAGCCTCTGCGTACGTATCATCGATCGGTACTCCGTTGTATTCCATCAATTGTCCTCGTTTTTCACGGTTGCGAGGCAGAAGCAAATAACCTTTCTACATTTGCCGAAGAGAGCGCATACGCCTGCCGTGATCTAAACACTCAATATCGTTAACACAGAGAGTCATGTTACATGGGTCAATTGACCCATGTGAGAAAGTAGGGGAAAACCGGGTAAAAACAAACAGAGAGGTTTATTAGGGTATTTTTACCAAACTCTTGATAATCGAACGACCTTCGATCATTATTGCTGGTGTAAAACCATGGCATTTGCAGTGCATATAAACATGGAGCGTTGCACCGGATGCAACAATTGCGTGGTTGCGTGTCCGGTCGGAGCGCTCGAGCTCTTCACCGAGGATCCGGTGACCAATGAGAAGATCTACCGGGTCAAGGACGGCAAGGCGCTCGTCCTCGACTTCCGTGCCGAGCTCTGCGCCGGTTGCGGCGTCTGTGTAGAGGCCTGTCCCTACGACGTGATCAGGCTGGACGCCAATCCGCCACCCGCTGAGGCCGGTGCATAGTAATCATTCGATGCGAGAGGGTTCTTTTATGGCAATGTCAACGATGTTTCCGAAATTCTCAAAGAAGAGGGAAGGGGACAACGTGGTCATGGAGCAGAAGCTGCTGCAGACCACGAACAACCTTGTCCTCGATGTTAAGGAATGCGCCGGGTGCGGCATCTGCGTTGAGGCCTGCCCGGAGGAAGCGATCACCTATGGCCTCGTCGGTGCGGCCCGGCGTGGCGCGATCGACGAGCCCGCGGTCAACGTGGACGAGGAGAAGTGCTCGGTACTGCGGCGTCTGCGTCTGCCTCTGTCCGTTCTCGGCCCTGAGCCTCAGGGTCGACGGCGAGGAGCGGCTGCCGATCGTCGAGAAGGAGGGCTTCCCCCAGTTCGACCGGACGGCGAAGATCGACGACGAGAAGTGCGTCAAGTGCACGATCTGCGAGGATGTCTGCCCCGCCGACGCGATCGACCGGAACGTCACCGAGTACGAGGGTGCGTCCGAGTCGGGTACGGCCCGGCAGGAGGCCCTGAAGTCCTCGACGACCTTCACAGTCGACAAGGAGAAGTGCAACCTCTGCGGCATCTGCGCCGTCGTCTGCAAGGACATCGAGATCCAGCGCCAGACCCCGACCGGCGCGTCCACGAAGCTCGAGGGCGACGTAAACCGCATAGAGGAGAAGGACTGCGACGCCTGCAGGGTCTGTGTCGACCTCTGCCCCGAAGAGGCGATCACGGTCGAGCGGACGGTCGAGAGCAAGAAGCTCGAGGGCAAGGTCGAGATCATGCCCGAGGACTGCATCACCTGCACCTGGTGCGAGGTGACCTGTCCGGAGGAGGCGATCACGATGGACAAGCTGATCGAGGGCGACATCGACGTCTTCCCCGAGAAGTGCCCCGGCGGATGCTCCACATGTGTCGAGATCTGCCCGACCCGTGCGCTCTACCTGCCCGAGGCGAAGCCCGCCTCCGAGATGGCCGGCGAGCGCGAGGCGAACGTCGCGATCAACAAGGACCTCTGCATCAAGTGCGGCGCCTGCGTGGTCGCGTGCCCGTCCGAGGACGCGATCGTCCTGAAGCGGACCGCGTTCCACATGAAGGGCAAGGAGACCGACCTCTACAAGAAGATCATGGAGAAGCTCTGCACGCCGCGGACGAGCAAGGTCAAGGAGAGCACGCCCGGCGACACCGAGCTCAAGACGGTCGGTGAGGCCGGAGCGGCCTGAAGGTGGGTGCATCATGGTGACAAAAAACTACCCCGACCCCAAACTGAACGAGAAGCTCCGCGACCGGTACTACCGCCGCGACCAATCCAACCCTGAATTCACCAAGGAGACCGAGAAGCTCGCGGGCTCCATGGCCCACATGTGCTTCCAGTGCGGCACCTGCACGGGCGGGTGCCCATCGGCGCCGCGCTCGACCTACCGCATCCGCGAGTTCATGCGCCGCGGCGTGCTCGGGCTCGAGGAGGAGGCCCTGACGGACCCCGATCTCTGGCTCTGCACGACCTGCTACTCCTGCACGGACCGCTGCCCCCGCGACCTTGCGCCGACCGACGTGATCATGGCCATGCGGAACCTCGCGTTCCGCCGTGACATCATTCCGGTCAACTTCCTCAAGACCGTGACGGCGATCTACGCATCCGGCCACGGTGTCCCGAACAACGACGTGAACCGCGCGGCCCGCGAGAAGCTCGGCCTGACGCGCGACCCGCCGACCACGCACATGTACCCCGAGTACATCAAGGGGATCCAGAAGATTCTGGACCACTACAATCTCAAAGCGAACGCGGACCGGATTATCAAGGAGAGAGAAGGATGACGGCAGAGCACAAATACGCTTTTTACCTCGGGTGCATCGCCCCGAACCGGTACCCCGGCAGCGAGGCGGCCTCGATCCGCACGAGCAAGCGGCTCGGGATCGACCTCGTCCCGCTCGAGGGTGCCAGCTGCTGCCCCGCGCCCGGTGCGTTCGGTTCGATCGACCTGAACGTCTGGTACGCGATGGCGGCCCGGAATATCGTCCTCGCTGAGCAGAAGGGGCTCGACATCGCCCTCGTCTGCAACGGCTGCTACAAGTCGATCTACGAGGTCAACCAGAAGCTCAAGCACAACAAGGAGCTCCGCGAGGGCGTCAACGAGGTCCTCAAGGAGATCGACATGGAGTTCAAGGGCTCGATCGACGTCTGGCACCTCGGCGAACTCCTGTACGACCCCGAGATCGTCGGTGTCGAGAAGATCCGCGAGTCGGTCAAGGTCCCGCTCAAGGGCACCAAGATCGCGGTCCACTACGGCTGCCACCTGCTGAAGCCCAAGAAGGAGCGCCACCTCGGTTCGACCGAGAACCCCATGTGGGTCGAGGAGATCGTCGAGGCCCTCGGCGCGGAGACGGTCCAGTACCGGAAGAAGATGAAGTGCTGCGGTGCGGGCGGCGGTGTCCGCGGGTACGACCTCGAGCACGCGCTCGACATCACGAACGAGAAGCTCACGAACATGGTCGAGGCGGGTGTCGAGGCGGTCGTCGATCTCTGTCCGTTCTGTCAGCTCCAGTTCGACCGCGGCCAGATCGAGATCGAGGAGAAGTTCGGCATCAAGTACAACATGCCGGTCTTCCACTACGCGGAGCTGCTCGGGCTCGCCCAGGGCATGAGCCCGTCGGAGCTCGCGCTTGACCTCCATGCGATCAGCACAGACCCGTTCCTGAAGAAGGTGCTGTGAGGGAGAAAAACATGGCAGAAGCTGTATCACCGACAACGTCTGAGAAGCCCAAGGCTCCGCGGATCGGAGTCTTCATCTGTCACTGCGGCACCAACATCGCCGGATCGATCGATATCGACGCAGTGAAGGAGTACGTCAAGACCCTGCCGAACGTCGAGCACGTGAACGACTACAAGTACCTGTGCTCGATGCCCGGCCAGAGCAATATCAGGAGGCGATCAAGGAGAACAACCTGACCGGCGTCGTGGTCGCGGCCTGTTCGCCGCGCCTGCACGAGCCGACCTTCCGGGCGGCCACGAAGGACGGCGGCCTGAACCCGTTCCGCTTCGAGATGGCCAACATCCGCGAGCAGAACTCGTGGGTGCACATGCACGACCAGGCGGGCGCCACCGAGAAGGCGAAGGACGCGATCCGGATCGCGGTCGCGAAGGCCTCGCTCCTCGAGGACCTCTACCCGAAGTCCGTGCCCGTCGAGCACGCGGCAATGGTCGTGGGCGCGGGCGTGGCGGGCATGCAGGCCGCGCTCGACCTCGCGAACGCCGGGATCAAGACCTACCTGATCGAGAAGGAGCCGTCGATCGGCGGCCGCATGTCGCAGCTCGACAAGACCTTCCCGACGCTGGACTGCTCGCAGTGCATCCTGACGCCGAAGATGGTCGATGTGGGACGCGCCGAGAACATCGTCCTGATGGTCAACGCCGAGGTCGAGGAGGTCGAGGGCTACATCGGCAACTTCGACGTGACGATCCGCCGCAAGGCGACGGGCGTCCTCTCGCCGAAGGAGGCCGAGGCCAAGGGGATCGTCGGCGGCGGCTGCACGGGCTGCGGCGACTGTGTCCCGGTCTGCCCGGTCACCAAGCCGAACGAGTTCGAGATGGGGATGGCGCCCCGCAAGGCGATCTACATCTACCACCCGCAGGTCGTCCCGCTGCTCTACACCATCGACTTCGACTCCTGCGTCAAGTGCGGTCTCTGCGTCGAGACCTGCGGCGACAAGAAGGCCATCGACCTCGAGATGCAGGACGAACTCGTCAAGGTCAAGGTCGGCACCGTCATCCTCGCCACCGGGTACGAGATCTTCCCGATCGAGAACAAGGAGGAGTGGGGCTACAAGCGCTACGACAACGTCATCACCTCGCTCGAGTTCGAGCGGCTGATCTGCGCCTCCGGCCCGACCGGCGGCCACCTGGTCCGCCCGTCCGACGGCGAGACGCCGATGCGGGTCGCGTTCGTGCTCTGCGCGGGGTCCCGTGACACCACGGCGTGGGCAAGCCGTACTGCTGCCGGTTCTGCTGCATGTACTCGCTCAAGCACGCCCACCAGATCATCGAAAAGATGCCCGGGGTCGTGCCGTACATCTTCTACATGGACATCCGGTCCTTCGGCAAGGCGTACGAGGAGTTCTACTACCGGATTCAGGAAGAGGGCGCGAAGTTCATCCGCGGTCGCGTCTCGAACATCCAGGAGAACCCCGACACCAAGAACCTCCTCGTCCACGCAGAGGACACGCTCCTCGGCCGGCCGATGGAACTCGAGGTCGACATGGTCGTGCTCGCCTCGGCCGTGCAGCCGACCGAGATGACCAACAAGACCCGGAAGCTCTTCGGCGTCTCGTGCTCGACCGACGGCTGGCTCCTCGAGGCCCACCCGAAGCTGAACCCGTTCGGCACCACGACCGACGGCGTCTTCGTCGCGGGCGCCTGCCAGGGTCCGAAGGACATCCCCGACACGGTGGCCTCGGCCGAGGGTGCGGCATCGGCCGCATCGATCCCGATCCACAAGGGATTCGTCGAGCTCGAGCCCTACTACGCGATGTGCGTCGAGGAGAAGTGCGCAGGCTGCGGCATGTGCGTCAACCTCTGCCCGTACTCGGCCCTCGCAGCTCGTCGAGAAGGACGGCCGGACGGTCATGCAGGTCACCGAGGCCAAGTGTAAGGGCTGCGGCACCTGCGGCGGCTTCTGCCCCGGCGGTGCGATCTGGATGAACCACTTCGCCACCCCGCAGATCGTCGCACAGATCGATGCGTTCCTCCTCGGAGGTGAGCAGTAATGGCGGAGAACCCCGAGGGCTGGCAGCCCCGGATCCTCGCCATCATCTGCAACTGGTGCAGCTACGCCGGCGCGGACCTGGCAGGCGGAGCCCGCATCCAGTATCCGCCCGACATCCGCGCGATCCGTGTCATGTGCACGGGCCGCGTGGACCCGCTCTTCATCATGAAGGCGTTCACGGACGGCGCGGATGCGGTCCTCGTCTCCGGCTGCCACTTCGGTGACTGCCACTACCTCGAGGGCAACTTCAAGGCCGCGAAGCGGATGTTCCTGGTCAAGAGCCTCCTGAAGAACATCGGGCTCGACGACCGGCGCCTGCGCATGACCTTCGTCTCCGCGTCCGAGGGCGCCAAGTGGGCCAAGGTCGTCGAGGACGTGGTCAATGTGACCCACGAGCTCGGCCCGTCGCCCTTCAACAAGGACTACGGCGAGCTCAAGGAACTCGTCTAGGCGGTGTTGAGCGGTGGCTGACTCCATCTCACTCAACCTCATCACGGGCCGGACTATCCAGCAGGGCGTAGCGATGGAGGGCGGCAAGGAGAAGCCCGCCTATACCGACGCCTGCGGGATCATCGAGATCGACCCCGCCGACATCAAGCGGCTCGGGGTCTACCGGAACACGAATGTCCGCGTGACGAGCGACTACGGCACGGTCGTGGTCAAGGCGATCGAGGCGACGCAGGGGCCGCACCCCGGGCTGGCCTATATTCCCATGGGACCGTGGGCGAACGCGGTCACTGACCCGAACACGTACGGCATGGGTATGCCAACCTTTAAGGGGACGCCGATACAAGTTAGTCTCGCTACGAACGAACCTGTACTGAGCTCGGTCAAGCTCGTGCAGATGCTCGTCAAGGAGTAGGCAATGGCGAAAACAGTTACCGATGTAATCTGCCCCTTCTGCGGGACGCTCTGCGACGACCTCGAGGTCCAGGTCTCAGATGACGGGACAAGGATCCTCGAGGTCTACAACGCCTGCGCGATCGGAGCGGAGAAGTTCCTCCACTCCCAGGCAAAGGACCGCATCACCCGCCCGCGGATGCAGCAGGAGGACGGCTCGTACAAGGAGGTCTCGTACGACGACGCGGTCGAGTACACGGCCCAGATGCTCGCGAAGGCGAAGAAGCCCCTGATGTACGGCTGGTCCTCGACCTCGTGCGAGGCCCAATCGGTCGGGCACGAGATCGCCGAGACGGTCGGCGGCATCGTGGACAACACCGCGACGGTCTGCCACGGCTCCTCGCTCATCGCGATCCAGGACGTCGGCATCCCGAGCTGTACGCTCGGCGAGATCAAGAACCGCGCCGACGTGGTCGTCTTCTGGGGCTGCAACCCCTCGCACGCGCACCCGCGCCACCTCTCGCGGTACTCGATCTTCCCGCGCGGTTTCTTCACCGGGCAAGGGCCACAAGGGCCGCAAGATGATCGTGGTCGACCCGCGCAACACGGACACCATGAAGATGGCCGATATCGGGCTCCAGCTCGAGCAGGGGCGCGACTACGAGCTCCTCTCGGCCCTCCGCGTCGCGTTCCGCGGCGAGGATCTGCCCGACGTCGTGGCCGGCATCCCCAAGGAGCGGATCTACGAAGCCGCCGAGGTCCTGAAGAACGCCCGCTTCGGCGTCATCTTCTTCGGCATGGGCGTGACCCAGTCGCTCGGCAAGAACCACAACATCGACATCGCGATCATGGTGACGAAGGACCTGAACGAGTTCACGAAGTTCAGCATCATCGCCATGCGCGGCCACTACAACGTGACCGGCTCGGGCGCAGGTGCTCGGGTGGCAGTTCGGCTTCCCGTTCGCGACCGACCTCTCGCGGGGCTTCGCCCGGTACAACCCCGGCGAGACCACCTCGAACGACCTGCTCCGGCGCGACGAGTGCGACGCAGTCTTCGTGCTCGGCTCGGACCCCGGCGCACACTTCCCGATCTCGTCGGTGAAGAAGATCGCGCACCTGCCGTCGGTCGCAGTCGACCCGCACATCACCCCGACCACCGAGATCTCGAAGCTCCACGTCCCCGTCGCCTTCGTCGGCGTCGAGGTCGGCGGCTGCTGCTATCGGATGGACAACGTCCCGATCGAGTCGAGGAAGGTCGTCGAGCCCCCCGAGGGCATGATGACGGACACCGAGTTCCTCTCGCGGGTCCGCGATCGTGTCGGTGAACTCAAGGCGAAGGCGCCGGTCGGCTCCCCGTCGACGGCCCAGGTGCAGGGAGCCTGAGATCATGGCAGAGTACCTCATCAAGAACGGCTTCGTCTTCGACCCCGTCACCGGCGTCAAGGGCGATAAGAAGGACATCGCGGTCAAGGACGGCAAGATCGTCGACTCGGTCTCGTCGTCGGCCAAGGTCTACGACGCATCCGGCAAGACGGTCATGGCCGGCGCCGTCGAGGTCCACGCGCACGTCGCGGGCCCGAAGGTGAACGAGGGGCGCAACTACCGCCCCGAGGACAAGCTCTTCGGCACCAGGGCCGGGGTCAACGGGATGCGCACGACCGGCGGCTTCTCGATCCCGACCACGTTCAAGACCGGCTACGCGTACGCGCAGATGGGCTATACCGTGGTCATGGAGGCCGCGATGCCCCCGCTGTACGCGCGCCACGTCCACGAGGAGATCCGCGACACTCCGATCATCGACGAAGGGGCGTTCCCGGTCTTCGGCAACAACTGGTTCGTGCTCGAGTACCTCAAGAACAACGAGCTCGAGAACACGGCTGCCTATATCTCCTGGCTGCTCCGGGCGACCAAGGGCTACGCGGTCAAGGTCGTCAACCCCGGCGGCACCGAGGCCTGGGGCTGGGGGCTGAACTGCCTCTCGGTCAACGACCCGGTCCCGTACTTCGACATCACCCCGGCGCAGATCGTCAGGGGCCTGATCGAGGCGAACGAGTACCTCGGTCTGCCGCACTCGATGCACATCCACGCCAACAACCTCGGCAACCCCGGCAACTACACGACCACGCTCGACACGTTCAAGCTCGCCGAGGGCTTCAAGGCGAACAACCGCTTCGGGCGCGAGCAGACGATGCACCACACGCACGTCCAGTTCCACTCGTACGGCGGCGACAACTGGGGCAACTTCGAGTCCAAGGCCGACGAGATCATGGACTACGTGAACGCGCACCCGAACCTGACGATCGACACGGGCAACGTCACGCTCGACGAGACCACGACCATGACGGCCGACGGCCCGTTCGAGCACCACCTGACCGAGCTCAACCACCTGAAGTGGGCGAACGTCGACGTCGAGCTCGAGACGGCCGCCGGGATCGTCCCGTACGTGTACAGCCCCGACATCAAGGTCTGCGCGATCCAGTGGGCGATCGGCCTCGAGCTCGCGCTCCTCGCGAAGGACCCGATGCGCTGCTTCATCACGACCGACCACCCGAACGCGGGGCCGTTCACGCGCTACCCGCGTATCATCAAGTGGCTGATGTCGAAGGAGGCCCGCGAGGAGCGGCTCACCACCTTCAAGCACGCGGACAAGGTGATCGCGGCCACGCACCTCCACGGACTCGACCGCGAACTCTCGTTCTACGAGATCGCGCAGATGACCCGCGCGGGCCCCGCGAAGGCGCTCGGCCTGATGGGCACCTACGGCGGCCTCGCGCCCGGCATGGACGCGGACGTGGTCGTCTACGACATCAACCCCGAGGCGCCGTTCACGCCGGACCAGATCGAGCAGGCCTTCACGGCCGCCGCCCTCGTCATCAAGACGGGCGTGCCGGTGGTCGAGAACGGCGTGGTGATCAACAACGGCAACAAGCGCACCCTCTGGGTCGATGCGAAGGTCAACGAGAACCCCCAGGTGATGCGCGACGTCGAGGAGAAGTTCCTCAAGGTACTACAGCGTCAGCCTGAACAACTACGAGGTCAAGGGCCACCACTACATCCCGAACCCGTACGCGATCGAGGTCGACGCGACTCAGTGAGGTGCAGGGATGGAGACGGTTACACTCACAATCAAGAAGGCCCCCACCCTCTACCTTGAGGCAGAGGCCGCGACGCCCGACGCGCTGGCCGGCAAGAGCCTCGACCAGATCCGGGCGCTCCCGGTCTACATGGGCAACGAGACGTTCACGCTCGGTGATTTCTTCGAAGTCGCCGGGGCTCCCGGCGCGACTGCGGCTGATACCAAGGTCGTGGTCAAGGGCGACGTCTCACACGTCAAGTACATCGGTATGAAGATGTCTGCCGGAGAGGTCGTGATCGAGGGCAACGCCGACATGTATGTCGGCGCCTGGATGACGGGCGGCACGCTCACCGCGAAAGGCAACGTCGATTCCTTCGCCGGCACGGGTATGAAGGGCGGCGAGCTCACCATCATGGGCAACGCCGGCAACTACACCGGCTCGGCCTACCGCGGCGACTGGCGCGGCATGCAGGGCGGGCGGATCCGCGTGAAGGGCAACGTCGCCTCCGACACGGGCTACTTCATGAACGGCGGCGAGATCATCATCGAGGGGAATGCCGACGTCCACGTCGGAACCCACGCCGAGGGCGGCAAGATCGTGATCAAGGGGAACGCGAAGTCCCGCCTCGGCGGCCAGATGGTCGAGGGCACGATCGTCCTCCTGGGCACGGTCGACGTGATGATGCCCGGCTTCAAGTACGTCCGCGACGAGGAGGTCGAGGTCGACGGTGAGAAGATGGTTCTGTCCCTCTATGTCGGCGATCTCGGCGAGCGCCACCGCAAGCGCAAGGGCGAGCCGATCTACGGCAAGCTCTACCTCCGTCCGGCGAAGGTCGGGGAGGACGCCGCGGCCCGCGATGCTCGGATGGCCCGCGCCCGCGAGGCCAAGAAGGCCCGGTTCGCCCCGACAGAAGGGTCGGCATCGGCCTGAACCATACTCTTTTTCGCTCCGCTGTGTGGCAGAGCCTACTCGCTCGCCGTCTTCTCGGGATCCCCGGCGTCCGAGCAGATGAGCGCAGCCACGTCCTGTGCGAGCTTCTCAACTCAGAGCGCCGGACGCGCGCCCCCGATCCCCGTGCGGTCCGAACCCGGCCTTTTCCATCGTAATATACGTTTATCAGCACGACCGCCCCACGATGTATGATAGGATAATGACCTGTACGATCATCGTCGGCGGTTTCTTTGGAGACGAGGGAAAGGGGAAGATTGTCGCGCACATCGCTCACCAGGACCGGCCCACGATCATCGCGCGAGGGGGCGTCGGCCCGAACGCCGGGCATACGGTCCAGGTCGGGGATCGGCAGTACGGCGTCCGGATGGTGCCCTCGGGTTTCGTCTACCCCGATGCGCGCCTCTGCATCGGCGCCGGGGTGCTCGTGGACCCGCGCGTGCTGATCGCGGAGCTCGACCAAGTCGACGCACAGGACCGGTGTTTTGTGGACTTCCGGTGCGGCGTCATCGACGAGGAGCATATCGCACGCGACAGGAAGTCCGAGCACCTGCGCGACACGATCGGCTCCACTGGGACCGGATGCGGGCCGGCGAATGCGGATCGCGTGATGCGGATCGGACGGTTGGCGCGCGACGTGCCCGAACTCGCGCCGTATCTCCTCGACGTGCCGGCGGCCGTGAACGCCGAGATCGACAGCGGGGCGGCAGTCCTCATCGAAGGGACGCAGGGATTCGGTATCTCGCTCTACTACGGGACGTACCCGTTCGTCACGAGCAAGGACACTTCGGCCTCGCAGATGGCCTCCGATGTCGGGGTCGGTCCGACCTCGATCGACGACGTGGTCGTGGTCTTCAAGGCCTATCCGACCCGGGTCGGGGAGGGCCCGTTCTCGACCGAGATGAACCACGACCAGTCGAACGCCCTGGGGATCCAGGAGTTCGGGACGGTCACTCACCGTGAGCGCCGGATCGGCTGCTGGGACGGCGAGATGGCCCGGTACTCGGCCATGGTCAACGGCTGCACGCAGGCCGCGATCACCGGGATCGACAAGGTCGACCACGACTGTTTCGGTGCGACCGAGTGGAGCAAGCTCTCGACGAAGGCGCGGGAGTTCATCCGCTGCGCCGAAGACGACATCGGCCGGCCCGTGACCCTGATCTCGACCGGGCCCGAACTCTCGCAGATCATCGACCTTCGCGCCGAGTACGGAGACTGACGGGAAGACCATGAGGCGAAGCCTGCAGGAGATCGTCTGCTGCCCGGTCTGCCGCGGCGACCTCGAACTGGTCGTGACCGCCGAGAACGGCGACGGCGAGATCCTCGAGGGGCTGTTCCGCTGCGCTGCCTGCGCCGTCGACTATCCGATCGAGGACGGAATCCCGAACCTCCTGCCGCCCGAGAGCGGCGGCACCGCCGAAGGATGAGCGCGCCATGGCCGAGATTCACCTGAACCGCACCGGAATCAACAGCGTCGAGACGCCGACCGAACCGGTTGAGGTGCAGGCGGGCTCCCTGCTCCGTCTGAAACTGATCAACCACGCCGCGCCGATCCACCTGACGCTCTCCTCGTCGAACGCGCAGCCCTTCACGGACTTCTTCCACCAGAACATCTACGTCCGCGAGGAGACCGTCTTCGACATCCCCATCCGCGAGGACGCGTTTCCGGGCAGTTTCGACGTGACCGTGATCACGGGGTACGGCACGGTCCGGGCATCGCTGAAGGTGGCCGTGCTCCGCGAACCGCCGCGCCCCCAGGAGCCGCCGCAGCGTCCGAGGTACCCGGCGCTCGCCCCCCCCGAGCGGACTCTGCCCCCGGTGGTGCTGCTCTTCGCGGCCGCCGGGCTCGTCCTCTACCTGGTCTGGTGGGTCACCCGCCTCGACGTGGTCAACTTCGCTGCGTTCCTCCTGCTGCTGGCGGGGATCGTCGTCGGATGGCTGACCCAGCGGTCGTAGCCGCCGCAGTCCTCGTCCTCGCGCTCGTCGTGGACCGGGCGGTCGGCGACCCGCACTCGCCGTATCACCCGGTCGCGCTGCTCGGCCGGCTGATCGGGTGGTGGGGCCGGCCGGTCCGCTGGCCCGCACGCTGGCACCGGGCTGTCGGCATCGTGGGCTTCATAGGCACGGCGACGCTCTTCGCCGCCCCGTACGTGGTCGTCGGGGTCATCGCCCCGCCGCTCGTCCTGCTGCTCGCGGGGCCGTTCCTGCTCAAGTCCTGTTTCGCGTGGCGGGCGCTCGAGGAGCATGCCCGCGCGGTCGAGCGCGCCCTCGCCCGCGACGTCGGCGCCGGCCGTGAGGCCGCAGGCCTGCTCGTCTCGCGCGAGACGGCGGCCCTCGACGCGGACCACGTCCTCTCGGCCGCGTACGAGTCGGTTGCCGAGAACCTGGTCGACTCGGTCACGGCGCCGCTCCTCTTCTACGCCGCCTTCGGCCTCGGCGGCGCCGCAGGCTACCGTGCCGTGAACACGATGGACGCGATGCTCGGATACCGCGACGAGCGGGAACGGATCGGCTGGGCGTCCGCGCGGGCCGACGACGTCCTGACGTTCATTCCGGCCCGAATCACCGGTGCGGTCCTGCTCGTCTACTTCGTGCTGATCGGGCGGGGGCGCTCGGCGTGGACCTGTCTGCTACGGGACAGGCACATGCGTCCCGGGTTCAACGGCGGCATATCGATGGCCCTGATCGCGGGCGGCGTCGGCGTTGCCTTCGAGAAGCCCGGGGTCTACGTGATCGGGACGGCCGAACGGCCGCTGGCCGGGGCCGGGCCAGCGATCATCAGGGCCGTGCGGGCGGCCACGATCGGCACGGCACTCCTTGCCGCCGGCGCACTATTTTTATGGGCCGCTCTCGCCAACATGTAACGCACATGAAACTCGAGGAGTTGAGGTTCGGGACCGAGCTCGTCAAGCGCGGCTTCGCCTCCATGCAGAAGGGGGGCGTGATCATGGACGTGGTCAACGCCGACCAGGCTCGGATCGCCGAGGAGGCCGGCGCCGTCGCCGTGATGGCCCTCGAGCGGGTCCCGGCGGAGATCCGGAAGGTCGGGGGCGTGGCCCGGATGGCCGACCCGCAGAAGGTCGCCGAGATCATCGACGCGGTCTCGATCCCGGTGATGGGCAAGGTCCGGATCGGGCACTCGGTCGAGGCGCGGATCCTCGAGGCGCTCGGCGTGGACATGATCGACGAATCCGAGGTCCTGACTCCGGCAGATGAGGAATACCATATCGACAAGACAGGGTTCACGGTCCCGTTCGTCTGCGGCGCGCGGAACCTCGGCGAGGCCCTCCGCCGGATCAACGAGGGAGCCGCGATGGTCCGCACCAAGGGCGAGGCCGGCACGGGCAACGTGGTCGAGGCCGTCCGGCACATGCGCGCGATCATGGGCGAGATCCGGCAGCTCTCGGGGATGGATGCGCAGGAGCGGGCCGAGCGGGCCCGTGACGATCGAGGCCCCGGCCGCGCTCGTTGACGAGTGCGCGCGCATGGGCCGCCTGCCCGTCGTCAACTTCTCGGCCGGCGGGATCGCGACCCCGGCCGACGCTGCCCTGATGATGCACCTCGGCGCCGACGGGGTCTTTGTCGGATCGGGCATCTTCCTCTCGGAGCAACCTGAACGGATGGCGAAGGCGATCGTCGAGGCCGTCGACCACTACGACGATCCTGCCAAGCTCGCCGAGATCTCCAAGGGGCTCGGCCCGGCCATGCGCGGCCTCGACGTCCACACCCTGCCCGAGAACGAGGTGCTCCGGTTCCGTGGGCGGTGATCGCGCACTGCGGATCGGCGTCCTCGCCCTCCAGGGGGACGTCGCCGAGCACGCGGCCGCCTTCGCGGCGGCGCTCCGCGAGCGACCGGGCGATCACGCGCCGGTGATCGCCGTCCGGCACCCGGACCAGCTGGACAGGCTCGACGGACTCGCCGTCCCGGGCGGCGAGTCGACGACCATCTCCCGGCTGATCGAGAAGAATCGGATGCGCCGCCCTCTCCTCGAGTTCGAGGGCGGCGTCTTCGCGACCTGCGCGGGCATGGTCCTGGCCGCTCGAGAGGTCGATGACCCCCGGGTCCGTTCGCTTGGCCTAATCGAGATGACGGTCGCCCGGAACGCCTTCGGCCGCCAGCGCGAGTCCTTCGAGCTGGACCTTCCCGTGAAGGGATTCGGGTCTCCTTTCCACGCGGTCTTCATCCGGGCGCCCATCGCGACCCGCGTCGGGTCCGGCGCGGCCGTTCTCGCCTCGCTCGACAGTGGCGCCGTCGCCGTCCGGCAGGGTCGGCACCTCGCGCTCTCTTTCCACCCCGAGCTCGGGGCGGACCTCCGGCTCCACCACCTCTTTCTCGACGGGCTCTGACAGGTCAGTCGAGAACGAGCGTGCCGACCACGCGGAGCCGGCCGCCGTCGAGCCAGCAGAGCAGGACGCGGTCGTCAGGAGAATAGACCAGGGGCCTCTCCAGCTCGAGCCGGAGCTGCGGTCGATGCCAGTCCTGGTCCACGCCGATCCCCAGGATTCGTGCAGGCTGGAACTGCATCCAGTGACCCACCGAGAGGACCATCCCCTCTTTGAGCGGTGCCGGCCAGTACTTCACGATGGACGCCCTGCCCGCGAGATGCGCGGACGCGACGAGGTCCGTCTCGGTCGTGAGCACGTCGCCGCGGGCAATCTCGTCGGCCTCGATCCCCTTCAGCGCGAGCCCGACCCGGTCCCCGGCGAACGCGGCCGTCGCGTCGTCGTCGTGCCGCTGAATCGACCGGAGCTGGACCGTCTTCCCGCCCGGCAGGAGGCGGAGTGCGTCGTGCCGCCGGACGGCGCCGCGCACCACGTCGCCGAGCACGACGGTCCCGATCCCCTTGACCGGGAAGGCGTGATCGACCGGTACCGAGCCCGTGGTCGCCCCCGTCTCTTCGGCCCGGGAGGCAGAGCGCTCCAGGAACTCCTCTCGGAGCGCGACCGGGTCGTCTTCGCGGAGCGCGTAGCCCTCGACCACGGTCCCGCGGATCAGCGGCGCGAGCTCCTCGGGTGTCAGGTAGTTCCTCAGGACCAGGAACCCCTCGCGGACTTCCATGCAATCCAGCATCAGCACCTGCTCGCCGAACTGCGCCGTAACCGCGTCCACGACCAGCAAGGCCGCGTCGGCCGGTGAGACGGTGTAGAATAGCGAGGCGAGCCGTTCGGGATAGCGCGTGGGTTCGAGGAACGTGACCGTGACCTCGCCCTTCTTGAGGTTGTAGAGCGTGATATCGCTCGCGGTCCCGGGCTTCCCCAGGTCCTTCGCGTACCCGGCCGGCGCCAGGACCGCCACGTTCAGGTTCGGCATCGGTACATGAATGGATTGCCGTGCCATTCAAGCTGACGCATCAGAGCCGGTTGCTGAGTATGTGGTAGATCGTGACGAACCCGATTACCACCGCGATGAGGAAGCTGATCCCGGCGGCGACCGTGATGATGGGCGAGGGAAGCGGCACGTTGCGCAGGATGAGCGACGAACCCACTACGATCGCGGCGCTTATAAGTCCGATCAGGACCTTGTCGCCGGTCTGGTCGATCATCACCTCGATGCGCCGGAAGACCTTGTCGTCCAGATCGATCTCGACCGGCCCCCGGCTGAAACGGCGGGCGAGGTCCCCGATCGCCCCGGGCAGGGCCATCGTCTCGGCGGCCGCGTCCCGTACCGCGAAGATCGACGACGCAACATTCTTGAACGAGAGGGTGTCGCGGCGGACCACGTCTTCGAGGTATGGCCGGACGCGCTCGGTGAACCGGAAGTGCGGGTCGAGGACCCTCCCGAGATCGATCACCATCATCAGGACCACCAGCATCCGCATCAGTGAGGAGGGGAGCCGGAGCCCGTTGGTCCTGAGGAGATCGGTGCCGTCCCTGATCAGCCCGCCGAGGTCGAACTGGCGGACCGAGAGGTCCCGGTACTCTGTCACGAGCAGGTAGATCTCGTCCTTGAGGTGTTCGAGCCGATCCGGGGGCACCTCGATCCCGAGGGCTTCGAGTGAGCGTACGATCGCGTCGACGTCCCGCTCGACGAAGCCCATCAGCAGGCCCATGACCGCGCGCCGCTTCTCCGGCCGAAGCACCCCCATGATCCCGAAGTCGAGGAAGGCCAGGTCCCCCTGCGGGGTGACGAGCAGGTTGCCCGGGTGGGGGTCGCCGTGAAAGAACCCGTCGTCGAAGATCTGCTTCACGTACGCCTCGAGGCCGATCTCGGCCACCTCCCGCCCGGCCACGCCGAGTCTCCGGATCGCGTCCCTGTCATCCGCGCGGACGCCGTCGATCCGCTCCATGACGAGCAGGCGAGGCCCGGAGAGATGCCAGTAGATCCGGGGGACGCGGACGCCCTCGATGGCGCGCATATTCTCGCGTAGCCGGTCCGCATTCTGTCCGTCGCGGACGAAATCGAGCTCGCGCCAGATGTGCTCCTCGAACTCGGCGACCATCCCGGTAGGGTTGTACACCGCCAGATCGGGGTACCGCCGCTCGACCTGGGCGGCGACCTGCTTCAGGATCGCGATGTCCTCTACGATTGTCTCCGTGATCCCCGGGCGCTGTATCTTCAGCACGACGCGGGTGCCGTCGGTGAGCACGGCGCCGTGAACCTGGGCGAGCGAGGCCGCCGCGAGCGGCTCCGGGTCGATCGAGCGCAGGCAGGTGTCCAGCTCGGGGCACTGCTCACGCACGTACGGCAGCACCTCGGCGAATGGAACCGGGGGAACGTCGTCCTGGAGGCGCTTGAGCTCCTCGATCAGTCCCGGCGGGAGAAGGTCGCGGCGGACGCTCATCATCTGCCCGAACTTGACGTAGGTAGGCCCGAGCCTCTTCGAGGGCGAGACGGATCCGCGTATAGACCGGGCCGTGGACCTCGGTTCGTCGACGCATGCCGAACCGCACGCGCGCCGGGGCCAGCTCGTCGATGAGGATGCCGAAGCCGTACTTGACCATGATGTCGGCGATCCGGCCCCAACCGCGGAATCGGAAGGGCATGCACCTAATTAACTCCGCTTACCATATAAATCCCGGTCATGCAGCCGCGACGTGCCGTTATGCTTAACAAGGTGCGGACAGCATTTGTACATACCACTGATCCGGCGATCCTGCGGGGAGTAGTATGAGAATCACTCATCTGGGCATCCTGTGTTGCATTGTGCTCCTGACTGTCTGCGCCTCGGGTGTGATCTCGGCGACCGGCACGGTCAAGATCATGCCGCTCGGGGACTCGATCACGAAGGGGAGCGTCATGACCTCGGAACAGGCCAAGCATCCGACTTACCGGTACTGGCTCTGGAACGACCTCAAAAAGAACGGCTACGACGTCGACTTCGTCGGCTCGTGGAAGATGCCGAACTTCCCGAACCTCAGCTTCGACCAGGACAACGAGGGCCACGGCGGGTACACCAGCGACGAGATCCTGCACGGGGTTCCCGACGACCGGTGGGAGCCCGGCTACCTCTCCGACTGGATTACGGGCTACGACTACGACCTGGTGCTCCTGCTGGTCGGCACGAACGACGTGCTCCACGGCATCCCGACGAACGAGTCGGCCGTCAACATCGAGAAGATCATCACGGTGCTGCGGCAGAAGAACCCGAGGGTCACGATCTTCATGGCGACCCTTCCCTCCGCCACCTACTACCGGCAGTCGTCTGATCGATCTCAACCAGGAGATCATGCGGATCGCGGAGCGCTCGACCACTCCCGAGTCGAGGGTGATCCTCGTCGACCAGTACTACGGGTACGACGGCGTCAAGGACAACCAGCCGCCGGAGTACGTCCACCCGGACGAGAGCGGCGAGAAGAAGATCGCGAAGAACTGGTACGACGCGATCACGCCGTACCTCGCGGAGCGGCACAGACTCCGACTCCCACACCGACTCCGCTTCCGACGACAGTGCCGACGACGGTCCCGACGACGGCTGCGACCCCGGTCGTGACCACGACGATCGCGGTCCCGACCGCCAGCGGTGTGATCTCGACTGCCCCGGCCAGCCGCTTCGGTGTCAAGCGTTACACGATCGGGGGCATGTCGGGCTCGTCGCGCGGCGGTCTCTCCACTGCGTCCGGAACCCGGTACTCTGCCTCGGGCAGTGGTCTGAGCCGTCTCTCCCCCGGAGATCCCACGAACGGCACGAAACCGCCGGGCAAGATGTTCGTCCGCTGGTATCCCGCACAGCGCTGGGCCGCGGGCCTTCAATAACCCTCTCCTTTTTCTCCCCTACGATCTCTTCGTTCGTGCCGATCGGCCGCCGATTCCTCCGTCCGACGTGGAGGTCACTACGAATGGATCTGCAGAAAGAGAGCCGCCTGGAGCGGCGAGTATCGTAGGAAAAATCCAGGAGATCCCCTGAAGGAATCCCTCTGGACGGTGTCAGAGATCCTGAAGGAGCACTGCGTCGGCGCGCAGGTTCTCGAAGAGGTCCAGCCCCCAGGCGACTGCGGCCGGATCACGGGAGAAGAGGTCGGTCGAACTGTCGTAGATCTGGGCATCCCGCTTGTAGAACCCGAGCGAGACGGCGGACTCGGTGACGGTGAGACCGATACCCGATCTGCCGTTCGGTAACCCAGACTCGGAAGTTGTCATGGGCCGCGAGCATGGTCATCTGGGAATGGTACGGCTCCTTGTCGAGCAGCGCGATCGTTACCGGGTTCACGAGCAGGTCGACGGGTACACCCTCGATGACCCGTTGGCCCAACATCTCGGCCAGGCCGGGGTTCATTATGGCCGAGACGCCGGCGATTCGCTTCGCCTCGCTGAGGAGCTGGAGAAAGCGATAATAGACATGCATGATGTCCGTGCCGGTGTCGTAGACGACCTCCGCATTCAGCAGGCAGCCGATCTTTTCGAGCAGAGGCGACGGGATCGTGGAGATGTCATGGTCCTGCCAGAACTTCAGGTGGGCCGTCAGCGTGCCCATAGTAAGGGAGAAGTCTCCGATCTTCTCCGCAATCAGGCTGCCGAAGGTCGTAGGACCGTATCCCGGGCCCCGCGACTCCACGAGAGAGAGAGTCTCGAGTTTGCGGATCTTCGGGATCAGCGCCTGCGACGTGCTGCCCGTGATATCGCGGAGGGTCGAGAGCGGGGTTCCAGACTCCTCGACGGAGAGCAGGATCTGAATCATCAGTCTCGATCCGTAGATGGACTGAATCGCTTTGTTGTATTGCTCAAAGACTTCCAGGTTGTTCATCGCCCACACAGCCCGAACTATTACTACAACAACATTGGGGCACCCTGTGTATATCAGGCTTTTGTTACATTCATCGGTGAAGTGAAGGTTCACCGGCTCGATGAACCTTCATCGCTCCGATCAGACGAACAGAGGCGTTATCGCCTGCATGAGAAGAACCGCTCCACCGATGATCACGAACCCGCCATCCAGGAAGATATCGCAGATCAGGTCTGGCGAGGCGATCCGGCCGAATGAACTGATGCAGCACTGGGTGTAGCACTGCGTTCCGACGAAGAGGGCCATGAGCAGGGCGGGAGAGTGCCGCGCCGATCCCTACGGCAATCACCATGAAGGCGGTAGTGAGGTTCATGGCATTGAGCACCCGCTTGGTCCGGTCGATGCCGATCAGAACGGGGATGGTGATGACGCCTGCCATGGCGTCCCCCTCGCGGTCGCGCATGTCGGGCATGGCCGAGGCGATGAAGACGTAGGAGAAGAACAGGACGACGCAGAGCAGGGTCTGGAGGGTGATGGGGACCCCCGCGACGCAGCATGGGAGGAGTACCAGAATGATCGCCCAGGAGCTACCGACCACGAGATTCTTCATGACCGGGATCTCCTTGAGACGCCTGTACCCGAACCTCGGGGGGAGCAACGGCACGCTGTAGAGAATGCCCGCGATGAGCGGCACGAGCGTGACGAGCACGGCCCCCAGACCGAACGGGACGGCGATCAGCACGGCGATCGCATATGCTACGAACGCGCCGTACTCGAGGGGCTTTCCGAACCGTTTTGTGAATTTATATCGGCCCGGGTGGTTGACGCTGTCCTCCTCCTCGTCGGTCTTCCGGTTCATGTTGTAGACCGATAGCGGAACGAGCATCATGATCGCGAGTACCGCAGGCGTAGGAGCGATACCCTGGATCAGGGACGATGTGTAGATCATCCCCATGCCCTGCATCCCCATAAAGATCGACGAGAAGAGGAGCAAGTCGACGAATGCCTTGAGGAATCCCCGGATATTCCGGGGTTTTGATCGGAAATTCCGGCGAGCGATACGCCGGGTTGATTTCATATGCAGAGACCATGAGGTCAATGTGCAGTCTTCTCGTTAACGTTAATTGTTGCTATAAATGTTCATCGATCCGATGAACTCGAAAAGAGGGTGATGAACTCGAAAGGTCGTGATAAATATATCAATACAATGTCTATGTAACTGTGTGAAGAGACGATTCATCGCGTAGGTGAAGATCGCTGCACTCGGTTACACAAATGCTAAACGAGTAATCGTATCCGACACGTATGAACCTGTCGCTTCGGGGGGAGCGAACGATGTTGACAATGATGGTCCCGAGGAGGGAAGAGGCCTCGATGGCCAGGACGGCGGATGTCGTACTTCAGACACAGCTCGTGGCGATGGCGCTGCTGCCGTCGGTGGGGTGCGAGGCTGAGATCCAGTCCCAGCAACGGGATCTCCTGAGTGCGTACGGCGTCGTTGTCCACGACCTGCGGACGATCGTGCTGGAACTGGCCCAGATCGAATCGAAGGAGATCCGGATCGGCCGTTTCTCGCTCGACATGGAGCACGATGTCGGGGGAATGCGGCGGCACACCCGGACCGAGGGGCACTTCTACGGGGTCGTGGACGGTGCCGGGCAGGTCAGCATCACCTACGTCGGGTCGCACGGCTACGAGATGCGCTGGCAGTCCCCCAGTCCTCCGCCGCTCCGTTGACGGCCGACGCGTCTTCCCAATCCGTACGGGCGGCCGCTCTCCCCGAATCCCTCGCGCCGCCGGACCCTCATTCTTTTGTATCCGCCGTTCTCCCAGCTCTGCCCGAGGCGCAGACGCTGTGGGCGACGGCCTCAATTCCCGGCGCTCGTGGGCGATAACTGCACGCGGCGGTTAGGACCGACTAGACAGCAGGCACTCCGCATAGCGAGCCTATCGGCCCCTGGCGTTTGGCAGAAAAATATAAAAAAAGTTTGATCCCGGTTACAGGGTCTTCGGCTCGTCCCTCGGGGGCAGATCAGTTGTCGGGGCCGTCACCGTGGACGACACCTCATCCATCTTGCCCATGAGGTCGTCCATCATCTCCGGCGCACGGTCGCGCATGCCGAACCAGCAGAAGATCGCGATGGCCGCGCCGACGCCGATCCCGATGCCCCATGCAACCGGAGTGATGAGGACATAGATGATCGTCAGGTCTATCTTCAGCTGCTGGAGCGCGAGGATGACCAGCACGAAGTAGAGGAATGCCTGGATCACGGTGATGATAGGCTGCATCATCGAGATCTGCTGGGCCGCGCCGAGGTGCCGGAGGAAGTCGCAGAACCAGTCGATCACGATGAACCCGACGATCAGGATGATCACGAAGGCCGCGATCAACGGCAGGTACGCGATGACCACCGTCAGCAGTGCCGTCAGGAACGTGAGGTTGAGCGCGTTCGCCGCAGCCACTATCGCGATCAGGTAGACGAACCACCGGACGATGAGATCGAAGAACTTCACGATCCCGCGACTTCCCTCTCCGCCGTACTGCCGCACGAGCGCCTGGCCCACCGACGTCCGCGCGAGCGCATCGTCGACCCCGAGCCGATCGAGCAGGGCCGCGACCCCGGCCCCGAGGAGTCTCCCGATGATCCAGCCGATGATCAGGATCACGATTGCTGCGAGCAGGTTCGGTAGCCACGCGACTGTCTCGGTGGTCATCTGCTGGATGCTGCCAATAATTTGCGCCATTAGGTTCACCTGAGTCGCCCCTTTCATCTCAAGATATATTAACGTAACGTCTCTTTTCTCCGTTTTAGGCCGCTTCAAGATGGGTCGAACGACATGCTGCCGTCGCATGTTCCGCGTGGTCCTTCCCAACTGGCTCCTTGATCTCTCCGTGACCGGCGAAACCATATGCCCTTCCATCCAAATCGTACTCCGATCGCCGTGACGGACCGGTACTCGTTCATCGCTCGCGTGCCCGACGAACCCGGCGCCCTCCACCGGGTGGCCGAACTCCTCGGGGCGTACGCCGTCAACATCAATCGGATTCAGTACGACCACCGGATCGACCGGCACATCGTCTTCTTCGAGGTGACCGGCCCGGCCGACGGGTACGCCCGCGTCATCGCCGGGCTCGAGGAGATGGGCTACCTCCAGACGGGTCTCCCCACGCTCAGGCTCCTGACCCTCTACGTCTGGCTCCCCCACCGCCCGGGCGGTCTCTTCGAGTTCCTGCATGAGATCACCGACTCCGGCGCAAACATCGCCGCGATCGACTTCGACGACCACGGCATCCATCCCGAACGGGTCGAGCTCACCCTGAACCTCTCCGAGTCGACGGCCATCGAGACCCTGCTCGACCGGCTCAAGGCCCGATACCGGCTCGAGGTCGTCGAGTACGATCCGACCACGCGGCGGCTCGACGACACGATCTACTATGTCAGGCTCGCGGAGCAGATCCGGGAGCTGATCGGGGACGCCGACGACCGGTTCCTGCTCTGCCTGCTCCAGGACATCAACCACGTGGTCCAGGAGCTCCAGCACCGCGGACGCGACCCGGCCCGGACCTTCGAGACATGTCTCGCGGCCGGACGGCGCCTCCGTGAGACCCAGGGCGACGGCTTCTTCGCCGATGTCCAGCGGATTCAGGTCTCGGAAAGGGTCCGCCTATGGTGCTTCCAGCTCCCCGCCGGCGGCAACACCTATCTGCTCGACGCCGGCGACGAACTGGTTGTCGTCGATGCCGGCTTCGGCTGCTACCACGACGAGTGTGTTCGCATGTTCCAGGCGGCCGGGATCGCTGACCTCTCGCGCCTCTCACGGGTCGTGGTCTCGCACGCCGACGCGGACCACTCGGGCGGCGCCGGGCTCTACGACGCCCCGTCGCTGATGCACCCGGCGACGGCCGAGATCGGGCGGGATCTATCGCGGGCCTACGGCTCACGCTCCGAGGAGTCCGTGCTCGAGGCCGTATACACGACCCTTATCAACCTCTTCTCGAAGTACACTCCGGCCACCCGCGTCCAGACCTTTTCCACGGAGCCGCAGGGCGAGCGGCACGGCTTCGCGGTGATCGACCGCCTCAGTGTCGGCGACCTCTCGTTCGAGGTGCTCGAGGGGCACGGGGGCCACATGCACGGTCAGTGCTACCTCTTCGACCCCGATCACGGGCTCCTCTTCCCCGCCGATGCCCTGATCAACTTCGAGAGCCTCTCCTCCGAGCGGCGGAGTTACGCCTCCATCGCGGTCTACCTGGTCACGTCGGTCAACGTCGACAGCGAACGGGCGAACGCCGAACGCGACGCCCTGCTCGGGCTCGTCGCCGAGACCGACGAACGGCTCGCCGCCTCGGGCCGGCGCTGCCTCGTGGCCGGGGGCCACGGCGCGGTCTCGGTCCTCGAGGGCGGACGGCTCGTCGCGTATGGCGAGGTCGACCCCTACAGGCCCGCGCGGTAGAGAACGCAAACGCTATCCAACCGCGGGCCAGACTGAACCAGGAGACCTCTGTGGCCGTCATCCTCCCCGACCTGATCTACGAGACGCTGACCCTGTCCCTCGACCTGGTCGAAACGGTTCTCCTGCTCTTCAACCTCGCCATCATCTTCGCGATCGTCTTTGTCGAGCGACGGAACCCGACCGTGGCGCTCGCGTGGGTCGGCGTCCTCCTGCTCTTTCCATATGCCGGGTTCGTCCTCTACCTCCTCTTCGGCCGGCACATCTACTCCGAGCGGCGGTTCCGCCTGAAGGGACGGGACGACCTGCGCGTCCGTTCCCGCATCCGGCGCCAAACTCGGGCTCTCGACGAACGCCGCATCGAGTTCGCCGACCCGGCGGCCGACCGCTTCCGCCCGCTCATGCGCCTCCTTCTCGCCGAGGACCGCGCCGTGATCTGGACGCAGAGCCGGGTCGAGTACGAGGACCGCGGCGAGGCGCACTTCGCCGCCATGCTCGAGGCGATCCGATCGGCCCGCCACTACATCCACATGGAGTACTACATCATCCGGAACGATGAGCTCGGCCGGCGCTTCATCGATGCGCTCGCCGAGAGGGCGCGCGACGGCGTGACGGTCCGGCTCGTCTACGACGCGGTCGGATGCGCCCGCGTGGGCCGGCACTTCTTCCGCCCCCTTACGGAGGCCGGCGGCAGGGCCGTCCCGTTCTTTCCCGGACTCCTCGGCATCGTCAACTTCCGGATCAACTTCCGGAACCACCGGAAGATCCTGGTCGTCGACGGGACCGTCGGGTTCATCGGCGGGTACAACATCGGCGTCGAGTACCTCGGCGAGGGTCCCCTCGGTTCCTGGCGCGACGCCCACCTCCGGCTCGAGGGCGACGCCGTCCAATCGCTCCAGGCTCGCTTCCTGATGGACTGGAATTACGCGGCCGGCGACTCCCTCGGGCTCGAGGACGATCTCTTCCCCGAGCCTCGGGGCGCGGGGACCGTCGTATGCCAGGTTGCCTCGTCGGGGCCCGACACGCCGAAGCTGACGATCAAGGAGGGCTTCCTGAAACTGATCGCGTCGGCTGCGAAGACCATCGAGATCACGACGCCGTACTTCGTCCCCGACGATTCGATCCTGGACGCGCTCCGGATCGCGGCCGTCTCCGGCGTGCAGGTCCGGATCATGATCCCGTCCAAGCCCGACCACATGTTCGTCTACTGGGCCACGCTCAGCTACATCGGCTCCCTCCTCGATGCCGGGGTGCGGGCGTACACCTACGACCGGGGCTTTCTGCACGCGAAGACCTGCGTCGTCGACGGCGAGGCCTGCACCGTCGGGACCGCGAACTGGGACGTGCGCTCGTTCAAGCTCAACTTCGAGACCAACGCCTTCATCTACGACCGTGGCGTCTGCGACGAGCTCCGCCGCGCCTTCCAGCGGGACCTCGAGCACTGCACCGAGCTGACCCTCGAGCGGTACGCGGCGCAGGGCCGTCTCATCCGGGCAAAGGAGTCGATCTCGCGATTGCTGACGCCGGTGCTCTGAAAAAAGCGGGTTCAGGCGAACATCGCGCTGCTGGCCGCACCCATGCCGGTGCCGCGATCGAGCTCGCCCGCGAACTTGTCGATCGCCTTCAGGAGATCCTCCCGCGTGACATGTTCGTGGTCCGAGCGGATCGCGAACATGCCGGCCTCCATGCAGATCGCCCGGAGGTCCGCGCCGTTCCGTCCGTCGGTCTTGAGCGCGATCTCGCGCAGGTCGATCGATGAATCGAGGTTCATGCCGGCCGTGTGGATCTTCAGGATCGAGAGCCGCCCCTCGACGTCGGGTAGCGGGATCTCGATGATCCGGTCGAACCGGCCCGGCCGGAGCAGGGCTCGGTCGAGGATGTCGATCCGGTTCGTCGCCCCGATGATCCGGACGTCGCCCCGGTTCCCGAACCCGTCCATCTCGGCCAGGAGCTGCATGAGCGTCCGGTGCACCTCGCGGTCGCCCGAGGTGTTCGTCTCCGTCCGCGAGGCCCCTATCGCGTCGATCTCGTCGATGAAGATGATCGACGGGCTCTTCTTCTTGGCGAGCTCGAAGAGACTCGCGGACGAGGCGGGCCCCTTCGCCGATATACTTCTGGACGAGCTCGGAGCCGACCACGCGCAGGAAGTGGGCCTCGGTCTCGTGCGCAACGGCCTTCGCGAGCAGGGTCTTGCCCGTGCCGGGCGGACCGTAGAGGAGCACGCCCTTCGGCGGCTCGATCCCGACCCGCTTGAAGAGTTCCGGCTTCTTCAGGGGCAGCTCGACCGACTCCTGGATCTCCAGCACCTGACGGTCGAGCCCGCCGATGTCGTCGTAGCGCTCGGTCGGCGCGTCCACGACCTCCATCCCGTAGATCTGGGCGTCGAAGTCGGTGGGCAGGATCTCGACGATGGCGAGGGACTGCTGGTTCAGGGTACACCGGGCACCGGGCTTGATCAGCTCGATCTCGATGTTCTGGGAGAGCCCGACCAGGAACCGCGGGCCCGCCGACGATCGGACGATCACCCGAGTCGAGTCGATCACGTCGGTGACAGTCCCGATCACGAGCGGCGGGCTCTTCATCTGCTCGATCTCGGACTTGAGCTTTCGCACCTCCCGTTCGTACCGGACCTTCTGGGTCTCCAGGTACCGCTTGTCCGCCTCCAGCTGCCGGAGCTGCTCCCGGATCTCAGTGTTCCGGTCCTCGAGCGTCGTCACTCGTTCAAGGAGGTACCGATAGAGATCCTCGCCTTTCTGAGGTTCGGGAAAATCTTTCAGGCTGTCGGACATGGGGGCCGCATAGGTATATAGGGGAATGACTATAAAGAAGTTTGCGAGTGACTATGCAGTGCGAGTTATGCGGCGCAACGGTGGCGGGACCGGGAAAAAAGGTCCGGATCGAGGGGGCCGATCTCCAGGTCTGCATGGCCTGTGCGCGATATGGGACTGAGGTGCAGCAGCCACGAACGGGGCCGCAGCGGTACGGTCCCGCCTCGCCGGCCGCACGCCCCGGCGCCCCGCCGGTCCGCCATCGGCGCGACCTTTTCGACCAGCTCGTGGGCGAGCTCGTCGACGACTACGGCGAGCGGATCCGGGCGGCCCGCACCGCGAAAGGGATGACCACGAAGGACCTGGCCCTCGCCACCAAGGAGAAGGAGCTCCTCATCAAGAAGATCGAGAAGGGCGAGCTCGTGCCCGAGGACGAGGTCCGCACCAGGATAGAGAAGGCGCTCGGGATCCGGCTCCTCGACGTGCCCGAGGAGTCGATCGCACGGGAGCGGAAGGAGCAGCAGCGGATCTCGACCACGCTCGGCGACGTCCTCTCGTTCAAGAAGAGCCCGAAGTCCTGAGGACGATCCTATAAGAAGGCGCCGGCCCCCCTCCGCGAGGTTGTCGAGCCGTAAGAGTCGGCCGGCAGCATCGCCGGGGCCTCCCGCCTGCGCGGGAGCTTTGCCTGCAATTCTCTCCTCCGTGCCCTTCCCGATCGCGAACCTCGGGTAGCGGCGGGGCCGACCGCCCCCTTCTCAAGTGCCCCAAAGCCCGGGGAATCGCCGACCCGTGCCCATGACCGTCAGCGTTCCGGCGACGACCTCTTCTGCTGCTTAACTCTCCGGTGTGACGATCGGGCTGGCCTCGGGATTGAACGGGTTCATCCTGACCGCGAGCGAGAAGAGGTACGGGTAGTACCTGCCGCAGGTAGCGGAGATGGTCGATCCACTCGATCACAAGGCGGCGGTAGACCCGGTCGCAGTCGGCTGTGAGGTGGGCGAGATCGCTCGGCGGGAGGGTGTCGAACTCCGTGCGGAACTCGGCCTCCTCTATCAGGTGGAAGACCGCACGGAGGAGCTCGGTGAACGATTGGTGCTCCAGGATCATCGGGTTCTCCAGAAGCCGTATCATGAACTCGGCCCGGTCGTGCAGGAACGGCCTGAGCGCGGTGAGGTCGGCGGGCGTCACGTGGAGGTCGAAGCGCCGGTCGACCAGGGACGACCGGACACGGACGAGGTCGGCGTCGGTCCACTCCGGCGTTGCGAGGAGCGCGGGCGCGTACGCGGGCAGGCTCCGATCCAGCAGGGCCAGCCGATTCAGCAGGTGATAACCGGTCCAGGAGAAGAAGGTCCCGATCAGCATCCGGAGCTTCTCAAGGCGCTGGCGGCGGTCCCGATGTTCGAGCAATCGCTCGAGCACGAGGGTGACGACCAGCACCGAGATCGGGAGGAATGCGACAGTCCTGCAGGATGTAAAAGTACGTCGCCGTCGGATCGGCGAAGATCACGAGCTGCGCCGCATAGAACGCTCCCGAGGCGAGGAGCAGCGCGGCCGCCAGGACCACGTCCGAGGATCGCCACCACCGCATCAACCCTTTCTCTTGGTACCGGCGGGGAAAAACGCTGCGGATCAGCCGGCCAGCGAGCGGTAGAGCGATGCGTGCCGCGCCGCGATCTCGCGGATGTCGAAGGGGACCGTCGACGCACGGGCGCCGGCCTGGCAGGCGGCGAGGACCGGCTCCTCGCCGAGCAGCCCGCTCGCCTCCTCGACCGTCGAGAAGTAAAGGATCGAGGGGCCGAAGATCTCGCGAAACTCGGGGATGGAGCGGGCGATCACGGGCAGGCCCGAGGCGAGGGCCTCGAGGATCACGAGGCCGAAGGTCTCGGCGTGCGAGCCCATGAAGAAGGCGTCGGCGGCCGCGTACGGGGCCTCGATACGGTCCACGTACCCGGTAAAGAGGACGTTCGGGCCGGCCCTTTCCCGCAGGGCGGTAATCCGCGCGTAGTCCTTGGAGAGGACGCTGTACGGCAGACCCCCGACCCAGACGAAGCGGATGTCAGGGTGCCGCGCCGCGAGTTCGAAGAAGTCGTAGATCCCCTTACGCGGTGTCATCTGCGCGACGGACAGGACGACACGCTCCTCGTCGCCGATCCCGTACCGCTCGCGGAATGCTGCACCGAGCCCAGGGTCCGGACGGAAGCGTGCGCGATCGACCCCGTTCGGGATCAACGTGACCGGCGTGTCCGGGACCATCGCTGCCACCTCGCGGTGGCAGGGCTCGGAGATCGTGACGATATGGTCGAAACCCGCGTAGATCTTGGGGTAGAGCCGGTTGATCCGGCGGGCGAACGCGATGTTACCCTGGTTGATCCGCGGCGTGGAGTGGGCCGTCAGGACCGTAACGCCGTTCGTACGGCTCCGGTTGTGGAGGGCGAGCGGCCCGAAGGTGTGGTAGTGGACGAGGTCCGCGCCGGCCGTGCCGCGCTTCCACGCGAGCTCGATGCCGTCGACCCCGCCGAGGGCGCGGTAGAGCGTGCGGGCCGCCGTCGCGCACCCGATGTAGCGGAAGAAGAACTGGTCCTCGACGTAGAAGCTCACGTGCATGGTCCACGCTCCCGGACGTAATCGAGCGCATGCCGGATGCACCCGTCCATGTTCAGGTACTCGAACTCGGCGAAGCGGCCGACGAGGTCGATCCCCCGTGCGGTGACGAACTCCCGAACCGCCCGTATCGAGTCCTGGTAGGCGAGGTCGTAGACCACGTACGCGAACGGCTGGCGGGCGACTCCGGTGACCACGACGTCCTCGGCGCGGAGCACGCCCATCGCCTCGAGCCGGTCGAGGACGTGGTCGACGAGAGCGGCGTCATCCATGGCCGTCACCGGGTCGCCGGGTCGGTACGTGCATTCGACCAGGATCGAGCCGCACCCCGGCGGCGCCGTCCCCGTGCTGTAGTTCGACGGGAACGAGACCCGGTTGGCGTACCCGAGCGCGGGCTCGGGAAGATAGACCCACGAGAACGGCGGGACAGGACCCTGGAGGCCGACGAAGACGCAGGCGACTCCGTTGTACACGAGCCTTCCGACCGCGTCCGCCACCTCCGGCGGCACATCCTCGAGGGCCGGGACGAGGGCCTGGAGCGGAACCGTCGAGATGCAGCGGTCGACCGCGATCGTCGTCTCTCCGTCCGATATCAGGAACCGCCCCTCCTCGGACCGGACCGAGCGGACACAGAAACCGCAGCGGATCAGGTCCTCGATCGGCGCCGCGATCGCACGAACCAGAGCCTCGATCCCGCCCGTGGCCGGGTACGAGAAAACGGCCTGGTGGGCGTACCCTTCCGTCTGGAGGCCGCAGGCGGACCGGAGTATGTCCGCGAGCGGAGGGCGCGGAACGCGTCCGTCGACCCAGTGAGCCGACATCTGGTCGAGCGGGTACTTCCAGATCTTCTCGTTGTACGGGACCAGGTAGCAGTCCGCGATCCCATCGCCGAAGGTCCGGTAGATCCAGTCGAGAAAGGTGCGCGCCGGGGCCGACTCGCCCCGCTCGGCCGCGAGCTCCGCGACGATCACGGCCCGGACGAAGCCGTCGACGCAGCGGAACCGGTCGTCGGGCGGAAGATCGTACAGGCCGTTCTCGAAAGGGTACTGCACGAAAAGGCCCCGGTAGAAGCACTTGGTCTCGCGGTGCCGCTCCTCACGGTTCGATCCGAGGGCCGCCCGCATCCAGGCCAGCACCTCCTCGTCGCGCGAGAAGATGATGTGCGAGCCGCCGAGGTCGAAGGTGAACCCGTCCATCGTGACCGAACGGCAGAGCCCGCCGTAGTCGCCGGCGGCCTCGAGGACCACGACCTCCTCGCCCGTTTCGGCGAGGAGACGAGCGAGGGTACAGCCGGTCAGGCCGGCCCCGAGGATCGCGGTCGTCACGCTGATTACGTTGGCTCCGACCGCTTATATGATTGTCCGGACGCCGTTGGCGCACGGAACGAGGGCGTCAGTAACTCCGCCCGATCAGCGCGGTCGTGCCGACGTGCCCGCAGGCGACGCAGGCACCCTCGCAGGGGACAACGAGGTCGGACCGGACCTCGACGCCGAGGACGGCGCCACCGGTCTCCTCCTCGACACGGTCCGCGCAGGCCTTGCTGTCCGCACCAGCTCACGACTGCGACCCCACCCTCGAGCACCGCGGCGAGCTCGGACATGGAACCGGCCGTCCGAACCTGCCCCGAGAGCTGATCGGTCGCCTGCTCCGCGAGGGCCTGCATGGCCGACGCGAGGAGGTCGCGCACGCCGTCCGCGGCCGATGCGAGCGGGACCGTGGTCTTCGGGCCGCCCGTCCGGAGCACCGCCGTCGCAACCCCGCCGTCGAGGTCGCGCGGGCCGAGTTCGAGGCGCACGGGCACACCCCGCATCTCCCAGTGGTAGAACTTCGCTCCCGGCCGCAGATCGCGGTCGTCGAGCTTCACGCGGATGCCGCCGGCCCCGAGGTCGTCCGTGAGGCGGCGGGCCGCGGCGAGCACCTCGTCGCCGCGCTTGCCCACGATGATCGGGACCACGACCGCCTGCACCGGCGCGACCTCGGGAGGCAGCATGAGTCCCCTGTCGTCGCCGTGGACGGCTGATCAGGGCCGCGATGCACCGCTCCGAGATCCCGTAGCAGGTCTGGTGGGCGAGCCGCTGCTCGCCGTCGCGGTCCTCGTACGTGATCGAGAAGGTCTTCGAGAAGTGGTCGCCGAGGTGATGGACCGTCCCGATCTGGAGGGTCCGGCCGTCGGGCATCACGCAGTCGACCGCGATCGTGTAGTCCGCGCCGGGGAACTTGTCCCAGTCCGGCCGCCGCGAGACGAGCACGGGGATCCCGAGCCGTTCGTAGAACTCGCGGTACCGGGCGACCGCGTCCTCGACCTGGGCCGCGGCCTCCTCCCAGGTCGCGTGGACCGTATGGGCCTCCTTGAACGAGGTGATCTCGCGCAGACGGATCAGCGGGCGCGTGTGCTTGGTCTCGTACCGGAAGGTGTTGACGACCTGGTAGAGCTTGAGCGGCAGGTCCGCGTGCGACCGGACCCAGAGCGCATACATCGGGTAGATCGCGGTCTCGCTCGTCGGCCGGAGCGCGAGTTTCACGTCGAGCGGCGAGAGGCCGCCGTGCGTGACCCAGTAGACCTCGTCCTCGAAGCCCTTGATGTGCTCGGCCTCCTTCATGAACTCCTGCTCGGGGATCAGGAGGGGAAAGAGCGTCTCCTCGTGATCGCGGTCGAGCAGCTCGCGGAGGAGCGCGTAGGTCCGCTTCCGGATCCCGAACCCGAACGGGTACCAGACGTAGAGCCCCTTGACCGGGTAGCGGACGTCCATGATCTCGGCCCGCCAGAGGACCTCGTTGTACCACTCGGAAAAGTCGGTCCGGGGCGGCAGGGCCCCCGTGTCGTCGTCCATCAGAAACGAACCTCTATGACAGCAGCTGTATGATTTGCGGCGTAATAAACGCCTCGACGGCGGCCGCGAGGGCGACGAACGGGACAACGTAGAGGACGAAGAGCCGGCCCTGCTCGAGTGCCTCGGCGGCAGCGTCCCCATCGTCCCGGAGGAGTTCGCGGCCCGAGGGCCTCGGCCAGCAGAAGGCCGAGGCCGGCCGAGACCAGGACGGCGGGGATCTCGAGGACGCCGTGGGGCAGGATTCCGGCGAGGATGAACGCGATCCCCTTCTCTCCGCGGACCGTCTCGATGATCGCGCCGATGACGAGCCCGTTCGAGGCGATCACGAGCAGAGGCACGAGGCCGAAGCTCGCGCCGCCGAGAAAGAGAGCGATGCATGCAACCAGGTTGTTCAGGAAGATCTTGAGGAAGAGCTCCCAGGGCGCGTCCGAGAGGATCTGGCCGGCGACCTGGTCGCGAAAGCCGGCCAGGAGCTGCTGGCCGAAGGCCGGGTCCTGGCGCACGGCCAGGATCCCGCCGGCGAGCGCGAGGGCGAAGAGCGCGGTCGCGAAGAGCGTCGATCGCGAGAGCCGCCGGTCAAACATAGAGCATCATCCGCATCATGTCGCGCACGCCCGGCGCGAGCCCGACCACGATCATGGCGAGTACGATCAGGTACCAGAACGATGTAGCCGATCCCTCGCGGCGGTAGAGCTCGAGGATGTAGATCCCCGGAATCAGGACCAGGAGCTTGAGCGGGAACATCGCGAAACCCGTCCCCGTCGCCGCGATCAGGGACGAGCCGACCACGTGCTGCTCGACGTAGCCGAGCGGGTGGAGGTCGATCCCGTACGCAGTGGCCGAGGCGTCGAGCATATGGCTGGCGATCAGCACCTGGTAGACCCGGTCCGAGACGTACTCCCAGCGAAAGCCGTACCGGAGCAGGGCCCAGAGCGCGGCCGTCGTGATGGCCGCGAGCCCGAGGATCACGGCCGGGACCGCGAAGTCGAGCCGGGCTGCGGTCGCGCCGTACCAGAGGAGCAGGGCGAGGGCGACCACGGCCGACGCCAGGCCGACCAAGCCGTAGACCCGGACGCCCCGTTCCCCGAGGAGCCGGTGGCAGAGGTAGAGCACGACGACTGCATAGAAAAAGATCACGAAGAAGATGAGCGGCGTGATCAGGAGATACCGCCACGGAGCCGAGAGCATGCCCGTGTCCTCGACCACGCGGGCGAGACCGCCGAAGACGACCCAGGGCAGGGTCGCGAAGAGGAGCGGCCGGTCGAAGGCGAGTCCGGTCCGCTGCATCCAGCGGTAGATCAGGAAGACCGCGATGATCAGGATGAGGGCGTAGGTGAGCGTATCGACGAGCGTGTACGCCCCGCCGCTCTCGATTGGAGCAATGTAATATTTGTATATGAACTCCCTAATCATCCATGATCGTAATGAGCGCAGACGCAATAAACATACTCAAAAACGGGGGCTTCGACAAATCGAAGTGGATGCAGACTCCCCCGGGACGTGGTGATCGGCCACCGCGTTCTCGAGCAGCTACCGGCCGTCTGCGCCGATCTCGGGCTCGGACGGCGGGTGCTGCTCGTCTCCGGCAGGACGACGATGGAGGTCGCGGGCGGACGGGCCCGCGACCTGCTCGCGGCTGACTACGAGGTCGCCGTTCACCTCGTCGGGGGCTGCACCCCGGAGGAGTGCCGCCGGACCGAGGAGGCGGCGCGGGCATCCGGCGCCGACCTCCTGATCGCGGTCGGCGGGGGACGGGTGATCGACACCGCGAAGATCGCGAGCTACAACATCGACCGGCAGTTCGTCTCGGTCCCGACCGCGGCCTCGCACGACGGGATCGCGTCGGCCAGGGCCTCGGTCGCCGAGCCCGGCGGCGCAGCCTCGCTCCTCGCCCACCCGCCGATCGCGGTCGTGGCCGACACGGGCGTGATCGCGGCCGCTCCCCACCGGCTCCTCGCGGCCGGCTGCGCCGACGTCATCGCGAACTCGACCGCGGTCCTCGACTGGCAGCTCTCGCACCGGCTCCGCTCCGAGCCGGTCAGCGAGTACGCGGCCACGCTCGCTCTGGTGACGGCCGAGATCCTGATGCGGAACGCGGACGCGATCCGGCCGCATCAGGAGGCCTCCGCCTGGATGGTGATCAAAGCCCTCGTCTCGTCGGGGGTCGCGATGGCGATCGCGGGCTCGTCGCGCCCGGGCTCGGGCGGCGAGCACAAGTTCGCCCACGCCCTCGAGCGGCTCGCGCCGGGCCGGGCCCTCCACGGCGAGGCCTGCGGCGTCGGAACGATCGTCTGCATGTACCTCCACGGCGGGGACTGGCGGGCCATCCGCACGGCACTCCGGCAGATCGGGGCCCCGACGACACCAGCCGAGCTCGGGGTCGACGACGAGGTCGCGGTCGAGGCCCTCAAGATGGCAAAGACTATCCGCCCCGAGCGCTTTACAATACTTGACGGCGGGCTGACGGACGAGTCCGCCCACGCTCTTGTCGGAATGCTCTATCAGGAGTAGGTGCTGTATGGTTGGAGAGAGGCCCAAGATCACCCTGATCGGAACGACCCTGGCCCGTCCGGGGCTCGAGTTCGTGTACCAGGGGGCGCTCGCCGCCTGCGCCCAGTGCAAGGTCAAGAAGGCCTGCAACACCCTCCGGGTCGGGCGCAAGTATCGCATTCTGTCGGTTCGGAACACCCGGCACGACTGCCACGTCCACCTCAACGGTGTCAGCGCGGTCGAGTGCGTCGAGTCGCCCGTGGTCGCCCTGATCGGGGCGGACATGGCGATCGTCAACTCGCGCATCCTCTTCGAGTGCACCTGCACCCGGATCGAGTGCAAGGCCTACGACCTCTGCCATCCGGACGGGATCGTCGAGGGCGACCGATACCTCGTTCACGAGGTGCTCGGCAACCCGCCCGCCCCGTGCGAGAAGGCGCGGTCCCTGAAGCTCGTCGAGCTTCGCCCCGTCGGCTAGCGAGCGATCCGCACAAGCCCGTCGGCGAGCTCGACGAGCCGCCGATGGAGCTCGAGGGGCGCGAGCCAGTCGCGCGGAATGGCCCCGGCCCCGTACGCGGCCCCGGCGAGCGCCCCCACGACAGCCCCCAGGGTGTCGCTGTCGCCGCCCATATTCACCGCGGCCTCGACCGCCCCGGCGAAGGTCGTCGTGGTCATGACCGCCGCGATGGCGGCATGAGCGAGTTCGAGCGCATCGAGGGACGGGACGGACGGGTGCGTCCGCCACGAACCGAGGACGGCGAGGGTTTCGGGCTCTCGGCAGTCTGCAAGAGCCGCGCTGTATGCGGCCTCCCGGTTCTGCCCGCGGCAGAGCTCGCTCGCCATCCGGTTCACGAACCCCGACGCGGCGCCGGCCACCGGATCATAGTGCGTGAGCCGGGCCGCGGCCATCGAGACCTCCTCGACGGTCCGCCCCGCGTAGACGATCCCGATCGGCGGGCCCCGCATCACCGGGCCGTTCGTCCGGCTCGAGCCGCGCTCCTCGTGGACGAGCCGTGCGGCCGTCGCGGGATCGACCCCCGCCTCGATCAGAGAGAAGACCCGGGTCGAGGTCGGGCCGTAGTACTCGGGATGGGCCCGAAACCCCTCGAGAAGCCGGACGGCGAGGTCGGAGCCCGAGAACCCGCGGCAGGCGATCAGTGACTCGGCGACGGCGACGGCCTGGAGCGTATCGTCCGTCACCGCGCCGGGCGGCCGGCGGCACCGGCCATCGGGCTCCATCCGTCGGCACCAGCGTTCGGGACGGCCGCCGCCCTCGAACGGTGCCCCCAGCGCGTCGCCGACCGCAAGCCCGAGGAGGCAGCCCCGGGAACGTTCGATTTCCAATATAAATGCCACCCATAATTATTTCTCTATATGAGAAAATATTACACACTGTTGAGAGGTGGTATGGTGCAAAAGGAGGAACTGCTTCATCTGCATATGCTGATGGTGCATATCAAGAAGTTCTACGAGACGACCACGGGAGAGTCGGTCGACACGTCCCGGTACGTCGGTCTCGAGGTTTCGCCTGTGCATATCCACAAGAATAAAAAATCCCATAAAGAGGCCCTCCTGGTCCTGGGGGAGGAGATCGTGGGCTCCATGCGGGACCAGAAACGCCAGGTCTTCGACATGGCCGCGGAGCCCTTGCCCGAAACGGTCGCCGTCGAACACTAGGTCATGGACGACCCCACTCTTTTGCGGGAGCTGGCCTCCCGGATCGCACGAGATACCCGCACGGACGTCCAGACGATCAAGCGCCGTATGGCCCGCGAGCTCCGCCTCTCGTCCGTGCCGCGCAATTCGGCCATCCTCGCGGCGGCCTCGCCCGCCGACTACCCCGCTCTCAGGCGCCGGCTCCTGGTCAAGCCGACCCGGACCCTCTCGGGGGTCGCGCCGGTCGCGGTCATGACCTCGCCGGCCCCCTGCCCGCACGGTCGCTGCATCCCCTGCCCCGGGGGCCCCGACCACCCCTTCGGTTCGCCCCAGTCGTACACGGGCGAGGAGCCCGCAGCGCGGCGGGCGCGCGAGCACGACTACGATCCGTACGGGCAGGTCGAGGCCCGCCTCAATCACTACGTCCTCCTCGGCCACCACGTCGACAAGGCCGAGCTGATCGTGATGGGAGGCACCATCACGGCCCGGACGCCGGAGTACCAGGCATGGTTCGTCGCCCGGTGCCTCGCGGCCATGAACGACCGCGGGACCGGTTCGGCCACGGAGGATGCCGACCCCGCGACCGAGGCCGAACGGAACGAGGATGCATCGGTCCGATGCGTGGCCGTGACATTCGAGACCCGTCCCGACTGCTGCACCCGGACCGAGATCGACCGGATGCTCGACCTCGGGGTGACCAAGGTCGAACTCGGCGTCCAGCACCTCTCGGACGATGTGCTCACCTACATCCGCCGCGGACATACGGTCGCCGAGTCCGTCCGGGCGAACACCGAGCTCCGCGACGCCGGGCTCAAGGTCGGGTTCCACATGATGCCCAACCTGCCCGGCTCCCCGATCGAGCTCGACCGGGCGGTCTACCGCCAGCTCTTCGACGACACGCGCTTCCGCCCCGACTTCCTCAAGCTCTACCCGACGCTCGTGACGCCCGGGGCCGAGCTCGAGGCGCTCTACCGCCGCGGCGAGTACGAACCCTTCGACGAGGAGACACTCGTCGACCTGCTCGCCGAGATCAAGGCGGGCCTCCCCGAGTACGTCCGGCTCCAGCGGGTCCAGCGCGACATCCCCGCAAAGCTGATCGTCGCCGGCTCGGTCCACGGCAATTTCCGGCAGCTCGCGGAGAAGCGGCTCCGCGCGAGCGGAGGACGCTGCCGGTGCATCAGGTGCCGCGAGATCGGTCGGTGCGTACATGTCGATGCCGCCCCCATTGTCTCGACCCTCACCTACGACTGTTGCGGCGGCGAGGAGCGTTTCATCCAGGCGACTGCCGATGACGCCCTGATCGGCTTTCTCCGTCTCCGCTTTCCCGGCGCGCCCTGGCGGTCCGAGCTCGATGGGGCCGCGCTCATCCGCGAGCTCCATGTCTACGGCGCACAGGTCCGGCTCGGCGCCGGTGCCGGGAGCGACGAGTGGCAGCACCGCTCGTTCGGGCGCGAGCTTCTGGCCGAGGCCGCGCGCCAGGCCGCCGAGGCCGGGTATGGCACGGTCGCGGTCATGAGCGGCGTCGGGGTCCGGCCGTACTACCGGCGGCAGGGCTATATCAGGGATGGGCCGTATATGCTTCAGCGGATCAGGTGATGCGTCCGGCCACGGTCGAGTTCCTCCGGCAGCGGTTCGGCTCCTACTACGCCTCGGCACAGGTCTCCGCGCCGGGTGCGCTGCCGCAACGTGAATGGGGCTTTCTCTTCTTCTCGAGCCGCGACGATCCGCGCATGCGCCGGCACGTCGGGTTCGGGACGCGGGACGAGCTCGTGGACTACCTCCGGACCATGGCTCCCGCGCACGCGTTCTTCTCGACGGCCTACTACGACGACCCGGCCGCGCCGACCATGGGCGCGAAGGGCTGGGCCGGTGCGGACCTGATCTTCGATCTCGACGCGGACCACATGCTCCGGCCCCCGTTTCCCCCGTACCCGGTGATGCTCGCCCGGACCAAGGAGGAGACGCTGAAACTGATCGACCTGTTGACGGACGAGCTCGGCTTCGCGCGGCGCGACCTCCAGGTGGTCTTTTCTGGTGGGAGGGGATACCATATCCATGTGAAGGCCCTCTCCGTGCGGCAGTTCTCGAGCGCAGAGCGGCGGGAGCTGATCAACTACGTCTGCGGCATCGGGCTCGATCCGGCCCTGCTCGTCCGGCCGGCCGCCGATCCGGAGAGCGGCTGGCGCGGGCGGCAGCGGCGCACCCTCGCGGAGTACCTCGACTGGCTCTCGTCCCTCGGGGAGCGCGGGGCTCTCGCCCACCTCGAAGCACTTCCCGCAATAGGAAAAGGACGGGCGCGGCAGGTCTGGGCGCAACGTGAGCGGCTCGGCACGGGCGCGGACCCGGCGTCGGACCGAAAGGTTCTGCCCCTCCTCCTCTCGCCCGAGAACGAGGAGTGGCGCGCCCGGCTCAGGGAAGCGGGCGTCCAGGCCGACGAGCCCGTGACGACCGACATCAAGCGGCTGATCCGCGCACCGGGCTCGCTCCACGGCGGGAGCGGCCTGCGCGTCACGACCCTCGAGCCGGGCGAGCTCGAGGCGTTCGACCCGCTCGTCGACGCGGTCGTCTTCGGCGACCGCGAGGTCCCGGTCGAGATCCAGCGGGCCTGCACGGTCTCGCTCCTCGGCACGGACCTGCCGCTGGCCGCCGGACCCTCGCGGGTGCCCGAGGCGGCCGCGGTCTACCTCTGCGGCCGGGGCATGGCCGAGATCGGAGGTGGTGCCCCGTGACCGACCCGGGAGATCACTCGGCCGTACTCGATGGGCTGCAGGCTCGTCGTGGCCGGTGAGCGCGACGCAGTCGGGAGCCTGACCGCGCTCCCGCCGGACATCTTCGCCCGGGCCGGCGAGGAGATCGGCGCCCTACGGCAGGTCTTCGCGGTCTGCACGGACCCGATGACCGAACCGTTCCGGACCGCGACCGAGCGGATCGACGCGCTGCAGCAGCACCTCGAGGACCTGGTCCGAATGCGGTCGCAAAAGATCCTGCTCCTCGCCCTCCTCAGCGCCGAGGGACGGACACTCGACCGCGAGCACCAGAAACGGATGCTCCCTGTCGAGCAGGCCCTCTACGACGAGGTCCAGGGAGCGGTCGACCGCTACCGCCGGGCCCTGATCGGCGGCGTCCTTCCGCCCGTGGGAGTAGCGGGCGACGGCCCGGTCACAGTCGAGTGCGCGGCCGCGGCTGCCGCCGCGATGGAGGGGTATGCCGGCGCCCTTCCCGCTCCGCTCGCGCTCGCGCGCGTCCTCTCGCCGGTGGAGCCGTTTCTGGGCTTCGACGGCCGGACATATGCGCTCGAGGCAGAGGACGTGGTGACCCTCCCCCCCGAGAATGCAGCCGTTCTGCGTGAACGCGAACATAATATTAAGTATATTGCCGGACAAATGATGATGCTGTTTTCACGAGCAGTCATGAGGGCGTAGTAATGAAGATGCCAAGCAAATTTCGGGCCTACTGTCCATTCTGTCTCACCCACCGGGAGCTCGAGGTCGAGCGCGTCAAGCGCGGCAAGACCACCGGGCTCCACTGGATCGACCGGCAGAAGGCGCGCAGAGGCGGCGTCGGCAACATGGGGAAGTTCTCCAAGGTGCCGGGTGGCGACAAACCGACCAAGCGGATCAACGTCCGGTACCGGTGCACGACCTGCAACAAGGCGCACCTCCGGCCCGGATTCCGCATCGCAAAGTTCGAACTGACGGAGTGAAATACAAATGGTACGTCTCTACCGCGAAAACAGGTCCAAGTTCCTCAGAGTGAAGTGCCCGGACTGCGAGAACGAACAGATCGTCTTCGAGAAGGCGAGCACCACGGTCGGCTGCGTGGTCTGCGGGCGCGTGCTCGCCGAGCCCCGCGGCGGCAGCGCCGAGATACGGGCGGAGATCCTGGCCACCCTTGAGTGACGTCATGAACGAGCGGTCGTGGCCCGACGAGGGCGAACTGGTCGTCTGCACCGTGACGCAGGTCAAGGACTTCGTCGCGTTCGTGCACCTCGACGAGTACGGCGAGCGCGAGGGGCTGATCCCCATCTCCGAGATTGCGACCGGGTGGATCAAGTACATCCGCGACCACGTCTCGGAGGGGCAGAAGATCGTCTGCAAGGTGCTCCACGTCGATCAGGCCCGCGGCCACATCGACCTCTCGAAGAAGGACGTCAACGACCACCAGCGGTCCGAGAAGATTCGCGAGTGGAAGAGCGAGCAGAAGGCCCGGATGTGGATCGGCTTTGCAGCCGACCGCGTCGGGCGCGTCCGAGGCCGAGATCACCTCGGCCCTCTACAAGGAGTACGCCCTGCTCTACGAGGCGTTCGAGGACATCGTCGTCGACGAGGAGGGCTTCCGATCACGGATCGACCTCCCCGAGGCGGCCCTCGAGGCCGTGATCGCGGCCGGCAAGGAGAACGTCAAGATTCCCCGGGTGACCGTGACGGGCGTGCTCACGCTCTCCTCGCCCAAGCCCGACGGGGTCAACGTGATCCGGCGGGCGCTCCGCTCGGCCGAGCCGAAGATCGACGGGGTCGAGATCGACCTCTACTACGTCGGCGCGCCGAAGTACGGCATCAAGGTCACGGCCCCCGATTACAAGACGGCTCAGCGCGCGATCGAGCGGGCTGCGGAGTCGGCCGTCGGCGTGATGGAGCGGGCCGGCGGCGAAGCGAAGTTCACGCGCAAGCAGAAGGCCGGCAAGAGCGCATGAGGGGCCGGATGCGGCGCTGCGGCCGCGACGGCACCTATACGCTCGCCGAGCGATGCCCCGTCTGCGGGAGCCCGACGGCGTCGGCCCACCCGCCCCGGTTCTCGCCCGAGGATCGGTACGGCCGCTACCGCAGAATGGTGAGCTGAATGGAACCGGTCGAGATCAGGTACCTCGCGGACGAGTCGCCGGACGGGCCGGCAGTTCTCGTCGGCGGGTTGCCCGGGATCGGCCAGGTGGGCAAGGTCGTGGTCGACCATATCCTCCACGAGCTCGATGCCGAAAAGGTCGCCGAGATCCACTCGGTCTATTTTCCGCCGCAGGTAGTCAGCCGTCCCGACGGCACCTGCCGTCTGGTCAGCAACGAGGTCTGGCGATACCGTTCGTCGACCGGGACCTATCTCTTTCTTGTCGGCGACTGCCAGAGCGTCTCGCCCGAAGGGCACTACGCACTCGCCGAGGGCTACCTGGACTGCGCCGAACGGTTCGGCGTGAAGCGCATCTTCACGCTCGGCGGCTACGGCGTCGGCCACCTTGTGGACGAACCGCGCGTCCTCTCGACCGTGACCCACGACCACCTTCGGCCGGTTGTCGAGGAGGCCGGCGGGACCTTCGAGCCCGAGGAGCCTGGCAGCGGGATCGTCGGAGCCGCGGGCCTGATCATCGCCCTCGGAGCGCGGCGGGGCATGGAAGGAGTCTGCCTGATGGGCGAGACCTCCGGCTACCTGGTCGACCCGAAGTCTGCGGCGGCCGTACTCCGGGTCTTCTGCCGCCTGACCGACCTCGGCGTCAACCGCGACCGGCTCCAGGGCCGGGCCGAGGACATGGAGGAGGCGCTCGAGCAGGTCCGCGAGTTTGAACGGGTCCGTCAGAACGACGAGCTCTCGTACATCGGGTGAGGATGGACCTCAACTGCGACCTCCACCTCCACTCCCCCTTCGCCCGGGGCGTGAGCCGCCGTATGACCCCCGAGGGGCTGCTCACGGCCTCGGCGCAGAAGGGGATTCGGGGCCATCGGGACCGGCGACGCGCTCCAGCCCGAGTGGCGGAAGGCCTGGCGGTCCCACCTCGAGAACGACCTCGGGATCGTGGTCCTGCCGACGGTCGAGGTCCAGGCCGAAGGGCGGGTCCACCACCTGGCCTTCTTCCCCGACTTCGACGCGGCCGAGGCCTTCGGGGACCTGCTCGCTCCCCACGGCAACAGCCTCACCACGGAGGGCCGGCCACACGTCCACCTCACCGGCGGTGATGTCGTACGCGCGGCGCACGAGGCCGGCGGGCTCTCCGGGCCGTCGCACGCGTTCACGCCGTGGACCGGGATCTATGCAGCCTTCGATAGCATCGCGGCCTGCTACGGCGGCGAGCCGATTGACTTTCTCGAGCTCGGCCTCTCGGCCGACTCGTCGTACGGCGCCGGGATCACCGAGCCTCTACGGTGTCCCGTTCATCTCGGCCTCGGACGCCCACTCGCCCGAGCTCCACCGGTTCGGGCGCGAATTCACCCGCCTCGATGTTGAAAGGTCCACCCCGGCCGGTGTGCTCGATGCCCTGAGGCGCGGCCGTGTCGTGATGAACGTCGGGCTCTTCCCCGAGGAGGGAAAGTACAACGAGACGGCCTGCATGCGCTGCACCCACCACTACTCGCTCGCCGAGGCCGTGGAGCATAAATGGCGCTGCGCCGAGGACGGGGCGCCGATCAAGAAGGGGGTCCACGACCGGGCCCGCGAACTCGCGGACGGCAAGGCGCGCTCGCGCCCCCCGTACCTCCACCTCATTCCGCTTGCTATGGTGATCGCCGAGGTGCTCGGGCTCGGGTCGCCGACGGCGAAGGGCGTCCGGCGGGTCCACGATGCCCTGCTCGCGGCTTTCTCGACCGAGATCGCGATCCTCGTCGATCTCCCTGTTGACGAGATCGCGGCCGTCGACCCGGCCGTGGCGCGGGCCATCGGCGCGCTTCGTGCGGGCCGCGTTGTTCTTCACCCCGGCGGTGGCGGGTGCTACGGCACCTTCGAGCTCCCGCGCGACTGACGCCTCCGCGAACCGCGCAGACATAATCCTTTTTGGGCCGCGCGGTGAATGTTGATGGCATGCTCGTGATCAGAAGGGACGTCTGTGGATACTGCGGCTGCTGCGTCTCGGTCTGCCCGGTTGGCGCGCTCGAACTGATCGACGCCTATCTCTCGGTCGAGGGTGACTGTAACCAGCTGCGGCGTCTGCGCCCGCGCCTGTCCGCTCGGCGCCCTGGAGGTCGCGGATGAAGCCTGAATACGACGTCCTCGTCGTCGGTGGGGGGCCCGGCGGAGCGCTCGCGGCGAGGACGGCCGCGGAGAAAGGCCTCCGTGTCGGCCTCGTCGAGAAGCGGTCCGCGATCGGCGTCCCCGTCCGGTGTGCCGAGGGGATCGGCCGGGACCTGATCGAGGAGTTCATGGAGCCTGACCCGGCCTGGATCTCGGCCGAGATCGACCGGGCGGTGCTCGTCGCGCCCGACGGCTACCGGATGACCCTCGAGCCCAAGATGGCCGGCTCCGAGGTCGGGTACGTGCTCGACAGGAAGCGCTTCGACCGCGACCTTGTTCTGCAGGCGGCCGACGCCGGTGCGGACGTCCAGGTCAGGGCCCGCGCGGTCGCGCCGATCATGGAGAACGGCGCTGTTGCCGGTGCACGGATCGAGGCGAACGGCGCGGTCGAGGAGGTCCGGGCCAGGGTCACTATCGCGGCCGACGGGGTCGAGTCCAAGTTCGCGCGGTGGTGCGGGATCGATACGGCAGTTCCGCTCGCAGAGATCGAGACCTGCGTCCAGTACCTGATGACCGGGATCGAGATCGACCCGGCGGCGACCGTCTTCTACCTCGGCAACGAGGTTGCGCCCGAGGGCTACGTCTGGGTCTTCCCGAAGGGGGAGCGGACCGCGAACGTCGGGGTCGGGATCAGCGGCAAGAAGTGCCGCGACGGGAGCCGACCGCTCGACTACCTGAACCGGTTCGTGAAGGACCATTTCCCCGACGGGCGCGTGGTCGAGTGGATCATCGGCGGTGTCCCGGTCTGCCGGCCGCTCGAGCGAACCGTCGCGGACGGACTCGTGATCATCGGCGACGCGGCACGAGTCGCGGACCCGATCACCGGCGGCGGGATCTACAACGCGATGTTCACGGGCCGGCTGGCGGGCCAGACGGCCGCTGACGCGATCGCGCGGGGCGACGTCTCGACCGACGCGCTGATGGCGTACGACCGTGCGTGGCGCGACTCCAAACTCGGGAAGTCGCTCGAGCGTAATTACAAGATCAAGGAGTACTTCCTCACCCTCTCGGACGAGAAGCTGAACCGGCTCGTCCACTCGATCTCGCGGATCGACCTCTCGAAGTTCTCGGTCCTCGGACTCACCCGCGAGCTCATCAAGAACGACCCGACTCTTCTGCTCGAACTCCGCGCCCTGCGGGATCTGGTCTGAGCCCGATGATCGCGGGCGTGGACGAGGCCGGCAAGGGCGCGGTCCTCGGCCCGCTCGTGGTCGCGGCGGTCGCCGCACCAGACTGGGATGCGGTCGCGGTCCTGGGGGAGCGGGACTCGAAAGCCCTCACGCCCCGGCGGCGCGAGGCGGTCTTCGCCGAGATCGTCGAGGTTCTCCCGTTCGCGGTCGTCGAGGTGCCGGCGGATGCGATCGACGCGGCCCGGTCGCGCGAGACCATGAACGCGATCGTTGCCGGAGCGCACGCGACAGCCCTCCGCGAGATCGCGGCGGCCGGTCACCGGATAGCGGTCGCCTACCTCGATGCCTGCGATGTGCGCGAGGGGCGGTACGCGGCGACCGTGGGTCGGCAGCTCGGGTTCGCCTGCACCGTGGTCGGAAACCACCACGCCGACGACCTGCTGGCCGTGGTCGCGGCCGCCTCGATCGTGGCGAAGGTCCGGCGCGACCGCACGCTCCGCGCCCTCGCCGACGAGCACGGCCCGCTCGGGAGCGGGTACCCGTCCGACCCGGCCACGATCCGGTTCCTCGACGGCTGCATCGAGGCCGGTCGTCCCCTGCCCCCGTTCGTCCGGGCGAGCTGGCGCACGGTCACGGACCGGCAGCGCGCCCGCGGACAATCGACGCTCTTCTGATCCGAGACGATCATTTATCCCCTCGTCCGACCATGCTTGTGGGAATGGACTGGGTCACGGTCGGCCTCATCCTCATCGCCGTCACCGCGTACGCCGCGGTCGTGTTCTACGTTCGCCGCCGGATCGCGGCCGAGGAGGCTGCGGGAGCCGCCCCCACGGAGGGACCGGACGAGGCGGTGCCCGAGGGGGAGAGGCCGCCGTCCGAAAGCAAGGGCTGGTTCTCCGAGCACGTCACGTTCTACGGCCCGATCCTCGCGCTCAGGACCCTGCGGGTCCACTTCTTCGACGTCTTCCGCCGGATCTCGTGGCCGCTCAAGGCCTACGCGAGCGTCGGCGTCGTGGCCGTTGTGGCCATCTCGGCCCTCTTCGCGTTCTCGCTCTTCTTCTCGCTCCGGTACACGCTCCAGATGCGGCCCGAGCCGACCGGGATCTACGCGCCGCAGAACCTGCTCCTGATCCCCGGGCTCAACGAGTTCGTGCCGGGGACGGTCGCGGTCTGGCTCGCGCTCGTGCTCACGCTCGTTGTCCACGAGTTCGGGCACGGGATCCTCTCGCGGGTCGAGGGGATCAAGGTGAAGGCGGCGGGGCTGCTCGTCGCGGTGGTCCCGATCGGGGCGTTCGTCGAGCCCGACGAGGAGGAGCTGGAGAAGGCGCCGCGCTGGTCCAAGATGCGGATGTACGGCGCGGGGATCTCGAACAACATCGTCTTCGGCCTGCTCGCGTTCTTCCTGATGATCGTGGTCTTCGGCCTGGCCGTGCCGATCGCGGCGCCCGTGGTCAGCGGCGTGTACAAGGACTATCCGGCCTACAACGCCTCGGTGGCCCCCGGCTCGATCGTGCTCGCCCTGAACGGGACGCCGGTCGAGAACCGCGAGGACGTCGCCCGGCTTCTTGCGCCGACGCAACCCGGGGACCATACGTCGCTGACGGTCGAGCAGGACGGGGTGGTGACGACCAGCGAGCTGACCCTCGCGGAATGGCCGTCGGGGAACCATACATCGGGGTTCATGGGGGTCGAGTACTACAACGGCCAGGCGATCCAGGAGTACGTCACAGGGATCGTTCACCCCGATCGGGATCCTCCGGTATCTCATCCTGCCGTTCGACACATCGTCGGCCGGACAGGCCCTCCGGATCGTCGGCTTCCCCGGCGCGGACACGGCCTACTGGGAGGCGCCGTTCTGGGGCTTCTGGGGTCTGGTCCAGCTCCTCTTCTGGTCGGGCTGGATCAACCTGAACGTCGGTATCTTCAACGCGCTCCCGATGATTCCGTTCGACGGCGGGTACATCTTCCGCGAGGCCGTCGACGGCGTGCTTGCCCGGCGCCGGCTCGAAAAATATACGCCGGCGGTGGTCAGCGCCGTCTCGTGGCTGATGGCCGTCACGCTCGTCTCGCTGATCGCGCTGCCGTACCTGTTCAGCCTGTTTTCGTGATGAATCCCGGCCGGTCGTGATCGTCATGATCGTACTCGGTCGGCCCTGCTGTCTATGAAGGGCGGGGCCGTAGCGTTCCAGGATCGGCGTTCGAGGACATTATTGACGATATCCGTCGCTCCGTGGTCGTAGACAGCGGGTACAGAGTGAAACGCGGAGGGCCGCGATGCCGTGAGCGTTACTTATGCACGGGCGTCAACGAAGGAAGTGAATACAGACAGCCGTTCATAGCGCCAGCCATGCCGATCGATCCGGTACCTCGAACAGTACCGGGAGGCACGTCCCAGCCCCCGGCGGGGATGCGGAATTCTTCGGCGCGCGACTGATGCTGTGTACCTGATGTCTACGACCACGGACAGATGGATATCTCTTCATCATTCCCTGTTTCCCAATCTGACTGCAATTCGTGCTCCGTGTTCGTTGACAGCAGGTACGTCAACGGACGATCATGAAGACCAGCACCGGCGTGCCCCGTCGCGAGACGCGCGAAAGGAGAGGGGGCGGGGTCCGTCCCGCGAAGCTCAGATGGAGGAGCCGGGGGGCTTGTAGGGCGCCTTCTCCCCCGGGACGATCTCTTCAATCGTCCCGACGATATCCCCCTTCTCCTTCTCACGGAACGCGGGGGTCTCGGGCACCGATCGCTGGACCTCCTCGAGGATCTCGCGGACCTCCTCCGATTTCGGGATCGTCCCCAGGATCTCCTCGTCGAGTCCGGCCGTATCGCCCTCCTCGGCCGGCGGTAGCTCCTCCTCGGCCATCCCGAGGTACTTCGCCGACTGCCGCATCAGGCTCGAGAGCTCGAACGGGAAGATGATCTTCGTCGCCTGGCCGTTCGCCATCGTCTTCAACGCATCCAGCGAGAGGACGGTGATCGCGCGCCGGTCGAGCGGCTTCGCCCCGAGCGCAACGATCCGCAGCCCCTGGGCCTCGCCCTGCGCCTCGAGGATCCGCCGCTGCCGTTCGCCCTCCGCACGGAGGATCAGCGACTGCCGGTCCCCCTCGGCCTCGAGGATCCTCGACTGCCGCGTCCCCTCGGCCACGAGGATCGCCGACCGCTTCTCGCCGTCGGCGCGGAGGATCGCGGCACGTCGCTCGCGCTCGGCCGCCGTCTGCTCGGTCATAGCCTGCTTGACCGCGCCGATCGGGTCGACCTCCTTGATCTCGACCCGCTCGACCTTGACGCCCCACTGGTCCGTCTCGCGGTCGAGCATGTCCCGGAGCCGGGTGTTGATCACGTCGCGGTTGTACAGGACCTCGTCGACCTCCATGTCGCCGATCACGCCTCTCAGCGTGGTCTGGGCCAGCGCCACGGTCGCCGTTCGGTAGTTGCCGACCTCGAAGAAGGCCTTCTCCGGGTCGATCACGCGGATGAAGACGATCGCGTCGACGTTCGTCGGCGAGTTGTCCTTGGTGATCACCTCCTGTTTCGGGACCTCGACCACCTGCGTCCGCAGGTCGAGCTTCTCCACCCGGGTGATCAGGGGCATGACCCAGCGGAAGCCCGGGTTCATCCGGCCGATGTATTTCCCGAGCCGGATCTGGAGCCCCTGCTGGTACGGCTGGATGATCACGACGCCGCGCGCGAAGATGAAGATGATCACGAGGATCAGGACGACTGCGATGACGTTTTCTGCGAGTGCCATGGTATCAGATCTCCTCCACGACGATGTGGACGCCTTCGGACCCGACGACCCGGACGGTCGCTCCCTCCGCGATCGCCGCCCCGGTCGAATGCGCCGACCAATCGTGCCCCTCGACCCGGACCTTGCCGTCGAGCGAGTTCGGATCGACCGTGTGGGTCACCCGCCCGGTGAGGCCGATCACCGTGTCGCGGGAGGTCGTCGTGGGGATCCCCTCGCCGCGGTTGAGCCTCGAGTAGAACCAGACCGTCACGATCGCCGCCCCGAGCGCGACCAGAACCGCGAGCCCGATCCCCCAGACCGAGGAGAAGATGTCGACGCCGAAGCACGAGGAGCACGCCGAGGACGACCATCACGGTCCCGGGCACGGTCAGGAAAAACCCGGGGGAGTAAGCCTCGAACAGGAGCACGAGCGCGCCGAGGACGATCAGGAGCCATCCGAGCTCCGCCCCGGTGAATATGACCATGCTCCTTCAGTTACCGGCGCGAGCGCATAAGGCTATTGAATGAGGCTTGAACCTGGCTCAGGGACGGAGATACGCGAAGCCGTCGGCCTCCAGCCGGACCGCCTCGGTCACCCCGCCCGGGACCGTGACCACGCCCTCGACGAGCGGGCCGTTGCCGAGCCCGTGGTTCCTGAGCGATCGGGCGCATGCCGCAACCCGGACGCCCCTCGCCATCATCTCCCGGACGGCCCCGGCGTGGGGTGATGACGGCGCGACGGCCTCGACCGCGTCTCCGTTCAGGACCAGCACGACCTCGACCTCCCCCTCGAAATCGTCGAGCAGGTTCCGGACGTTCCGGAGCCCCCGGCCGACCCGCGCTTCCTCGGGGACGTGGACCACGGCCCGGTGCATCTCAGATCACCCGGAATGCCGCTGGTCGCTCTCCCCGGTAGGGGCGTTCGTCCGCGAGCAGCCGCTCCATCGCCGCGTGTGCACCGGTCCCTGTCCCGGCGCGATCTTCGCCCGAGCCCGGCCGGGACACCCTGGACCGTCACGAACGCGGCCTCGTAGCGTTCGGCCGGGTCGAGCCGCCGGCCCCCGGACCAGCAGGCCTGGACCCGTTGGCCCGGTGGGTTCTCGATCTTGACGTAGCAGGTAAGCCCCTGGCACCGCTTCACGTATCCCCCCATCTGGCCGAACGGGTCGCAGGCAAACGTCCGCTCGAGGTTCTGCTCGAGCATGCCGAGCACCTCCGCTCCCGTGAGGGTGACCGTCATCACCTCGGGGTCCATCGGGACCATATCGTAGAGGTCGTTCTTCGTGACCGGGCCCGGGAGGACCGGGGCGCCGTATCGCCAGCCGTTCGAGAACGCGAGGGTCGCGCCGGTCTGGCGACGGAGCGCGGCGAGAAGCAGGTCGTCCATGGACGAGCCGAACATCTCGCCGCGGTAGAGCGGCACCCTGGTCTCGCCCACGATCCCGCCGAGCTCCTCGCGGAACGGAGCGACCGCCTCGTCGACGAGCGCGCCGACGACCGGGTCGGCCGGGCAGCCCACGCCGATCTCGATCAGCCGGTGCACGTGCCGAACGATCCGGCCGTCACGGGCCACGAGGTCGAGGCGGCCGACGAACGATCCGTGGACCCCCGACTGGATCAGGAGCGCACCATTCACCGCGATCGGGGCCTCGAGCCGATGGTGTGTATGCCCCGAGAGGATGACGTCGATCCCACCCACCTCCGAGGCGAGACGGACATCCTGCGGCAGGCCCAGGTGGCTGAGCACGACCACCAGGTCCGCGCCCGCGTCCCTGAGGTCGGCGATGACGCCGGGCAGCTCGCCGATCCCGTTCGTGAAGCGGAGCCCCGCCGCGAACGACGGGGGCATGACCTTATCGAGAATCGTCGCGGCGATGCCGGCCACGCCGACCGTGAGGTCCGGGGTCTCGATCAGGGTCGACGGGGGGAACGGCCGGCCTCCGCTCGCGAGGTCGTAGCAGTTCAGCGCGAGCACCGGGTAGTCGAGCATGGCCGCCAGCTCGCGGAGCCGGGCCGGGCCGTACGCGAAATCCCAGTGGGCCGTCATGGCCGCAACCCCGAGGCTGTTCAGGACCCGGACCATCGCAGCCCCTCGGGTCTTTACGGCCGGTGCGGTCCCGTGGAGGGTGTCTCCGCAGTCGAGGAGCAGGGCCTTTCCGCCGGTCTCTGCCCGCACCAGATCGACGAGCGTGGCGATCCGGCGTGTACCCTCCCGCCGTCCGGAAAACCGGTCCCTCCCCCTCCCAGAAGACCTCGGGGTGGGGCTCGAGGTACGCGTGCGTATCGTTCAGCTGGAGGAGCGCGAGCCGCCCGTCTGCCATGGCCCCGGATACGGCAGTGGCGTGGATAAAGGTTCTGGAGGTGAGAAATTCAGAGCCGCTCGATCGTGATCCGGACCTGGTCGCCGGTCGTGAACCCGTGCCCCTTCGGCACGTCGATGTTGAACCAGAGCGCGCCGGAGCTCGCCTGAGTCTCGTCCTGGGCCATCAGGCAGTCCTTTTCGTCGTCCACCTGGGCAACGAACTCGATCCGCGAGACGAACTCGACGCGCGGCACGCGAGACTACGCCCCCTTCGGGGTGACCATCCAGGTCGTGCTGTTGGAGTAGGACCAGCGGATAATGGTCAGATCCTCGCAGATCTCGGCCAGGATCGCCATGTTCGTCCCGACCTCCTTGGACGAGAGCCCGAGGTCGCGGGCGATGTACTTCGACTTGTAATAGTACTTGCCCCTGCTAAGCGCCGCCCGCAGGTAGAGAACGATCCGCTCCTGGCTATCATTGTCAGCTCTCGCGAATTCGGCTTGCGGTCGACATATCCCTGCCCATTGGTGTATCTCTCGTATATATAATGGTTACATTCCCTTTGCATGTCGGTTCGGCCCGGTGCACCGTTCGAGGAAGATCCGGCGATGGATGATCCGCCAGGCGATGATCAGCTGGGCCACGTCCACCGCGGTCACGTACTCGCGCTCGCGGGCGATCGCGATCGGCCGGACGTGGGTCTGCTCCTCGATCGACTGCTCGAGCCGGCGGACCACGTGCCCGCCGAGCTCGCCGTCGAAGATGACCTCGCCCCGGCGCCGGCGCGGGTCCTCGTGATTGATGAACTCGAGCATGAAGTTCCGCTCCGAGAGCGAGAGGATCGCGAAGAGGTCGATCCCGAGGTCGACGTCCCCGATCGTCTGGTCGATCGGGTCCTGGATCAGCGAGACCTGGTAGACGTTCCGGGTCTGGGCGAGGGCCGAGCCGTACTTCGAGTGGGAGATCCGTATCACGACGTCGGCGAACCCGCGCTGGGGTGCGATGTACCGGAGGTAATCGGGCTGGCGCTCGAGGATCTCCCTGAGCACCTGCTCGCGATCGTAACCGCGCTTGGCCATGTCGCGCCGGATCTTCCAGTCCTCCTTGACCTCGCGGTCGGGCTCGACAAAGAGCGTGAAGTCGAGGAGTTCGCGGAGACGGGGCGTGAAGAGCGTGTGGAGGCCTTCGAGGATCACGATCTTGCCCGGCGCGAACGGGACGGGCGCACCGAAGGTCCCGATCGCATGGTCGTAGACCGGCTTCATGATCGATCGCCCGGCCTTGAGCTCAGCCAGGTGCTCCTCGATGAGGTCGATGCGGTTTGCGGCCGGGTCGAGCGGGGTCACTCCCATCTCGCGCCGCTGCGCGCGATCGTAGAGGTGGTAGTCGTCGAGGGTGATCGTCGTGACCAGGTCCTCGCCGAAGATCTCGCGGATAGACTGGGTGAAGGTGGTCTTACCCGAGCCGCTGTCGCCGGCAACCCCTATGGCGAAGATGCAGGGCGAGGCGCGGATGATCTCCTTGAAGTTCAGGCCGTTGTTGGTGCCATTCGGCCCCGCTGCGCCCGGCGTTGCTCCTATTGCCATGCTCCCAGCTCTACGGGCCGGCCCCGGATATAGCGTTATGGGTGCCTGCATCCGGCTGCCGGAGCCATCCCCCGAGTCCCGAGATGACGGCCAGTGCCTGCCGAGCGCGGGGGGAGAGGTGATCTCAACGGGATGGAAACCTGGCCCGCCCCGATAGACGGGGCGGGTGCTCGTCCGCGTGGTAGTGGCCCCTCATGAGCCGATCGCGCGGTAGATCCCCGTGAACGTCCCCGCGATGGCATCCCAGCGGAACCGGTTCTCGATCTTGTGCCGGCCCTCGGCGCCGAGCGCTCTGAGTCGGGCCGGGTCGCCGACAACCCGATTGATCCCCTGCGCGATGGCCGCGGGATTGACCGCGACCTTCACGCCGTCGATGAGGTGATCGATGTTCTCGGAGAGGCCGCCGACGTTCGTCGCGACCACGGCCCGCGAGGCCGACCAGGCCTCGAGCAGGACGAGGCCGAACGGCTCGTTCCGGCTCGGGATCACCACGAGGTCGGCCGCGTTGAGGATGCGGACGTACTCGGTGTCCGGGATCAGGCCGAGGAACCGGATCGGCATCCCCCGGACCCGGGCCTGGAGGCCGGCCATCATCATGCCCTCTCCGGCGATCAGGATGTGGGCATCGGGATACTCGCTCAGCACGCCTGGCACGCCGTCGAGGAGGAGGTCGGGCCCCTTCTGGTGCTCCAGCCGGCCGATGAAGAAGATCATGGGCGCGTCCGCCGGGATGCCGTACTCCTGCTTGACGCGCTCGGCGTTGACGGTCCGCTGGTACTCCCGCGGGATCACCCCGTTCGGGACGACCTCGCACTTCGCCTCGGGGATCTCGTAGAGGCTGACCACCTCGTCCCTGAGCACCCCCGAGACCGCGGTCACCTGCCGTGCGAGGCGCGCCCCGGTCCGCTCGATCTCCGAAATGTCCCGGTAGATCTGCTCGGTCCCGACCGTGCTGCCGTGCCGGCCGAACTCGGTCGAGTGAAACGAGAAGATCGTGTTCTGGTCCTGCAGGGCGCGGAGCGCCTCGACCGTGTGCCAGTCGTGGAAGTGGAGGTAGTCGAAGTCGCCGCCGACCTGGGTAAAGCCGTCGACCATCTGCCGGCTCATCGAGCGGCAGTAGTCGACGATATTCTCACCCGCGGGCTGGCAGTAGTGGTAGGAGACCCCGGCGATCTCGCGATCGGGGAGGTCGCCGCGCGTGAAGAAGTGGACCTCGTGGTCCATCGCGAGCGCCTCGGCCAGATGGGTGGCCGCGTTGGCGAGCCCGCCGAGCCGCACCGCGTGGAGCGACTCCCAGCAGAAGAAGCCTAATTTAAGCGACTCCATAGATCCTCACGTGCCTCATCGAGCCTCTCGGCGATTCCGGCCGGATCGTCGAGCCCCTCGATCCGCGCGGCCACTTCGCCGTCGCCGACCGCCTCGCGCAGCCAGCGGGAGAAGTCGCCGCGAGCCTGATGGTACAGGACCGACTCCTTCGGTACCTCCCGGACGAGGGCCGCGAACGAGTCCAGGTCGTAGGCCGTGTGCCCGTTGCCGCCGCCTGGTGTCAGGAAGTGGAACGCGAGCCCAGGCGGGAGCGCGCGGAGGGCACGCGCCGCCGCCTCGTCGTGCATGGCCGCTGCCCCCTGTTCCGTGAACACTGCGATCACCTCCATAAAGGTCTCGAAGGCTTCCTCGGGCTGCTGGTGGGCGAAGAGGCCGTGGATCTCGCCGCACCCGCCGTCCTTCATGGCCATGTAATAGAAGTGGTCGCTGATCTGGAGGTTTCGCCAGAGCTCGAGGTCTTCGGCGTAGGCCTCTGCCCGCTCAACGGCCGCGAGCGCGGCGAGCTGCATCGTGTTGCCTGCCCAGGCCGAGAGGTCCTTCTCCCGGTCGGCCCACGAGATCGGTTCGGGGATGCTCAGGATGTCGTCGGGCTGGATGCTCGGCGATAACGCGGCGGGGCAGGGTCGTGGCGACCCCGCGTTCGGCGAGCGCGTCGGGCAGTGCGCGGAGAAAATCGAGGATGCCCGTTTCGGCGCCGAAGTGTTCGCCGTAGGTCTCGAAGTCCTTGAAGACCGAGACGACGGGATCGTCGATCGCGGCCACCTCGTCCGCGTAATCCCGGACGTCGAGGGTCTCACCCGGATCGTGCCGGTCGGCGAGCGTCCCGCCGAAGCGGTAGGCGATCTCATCCGAGAGATGGGTGTTCCGGAGAAGAGTCGGCATGCCCATGCAGAGGTAGAGCCGGTTCGGCGATCGGCCGCCGAGAACCTGGGGCGCCCCCTCTGTATACGCGGCAAGGAACCCGAGCTCTCTCCGCCTGTGCCGCGATCTCGTTCGAGTAGATGAACTCGGTGTTCTCGAGCGTGATGGGCCGCACATGGAAGAGGTCCCAGAGCACGTCCATATGCTGGTAGACCTGGCGGCGGAACTCGGTCTTGTCGCGGAAGAGCGACGCGACGGAGTGGTAATACGTCTGGGCGAGCACCTCCGTGTTGCGGTGGCGCGCCACCTGGCCGAAGAGGCTCGAGCGTATCCGGGCGCCAACGCTCGAGCTGCTCGATCAGCGTCCCCGAGAATGAGAAGGCGAACTGGTGGCCGGCGTCGAGGCTCTCGAGGACGATACGGGTGGCCGGCTCGTAGCAGCGGTCCGCGACCCGCTCCAGGACGTCGCGGTTGATCGGGTCGAAGTACCGGTCGGGATCGACTGAGGCCGCCTCGCGGCGGAACGCTCTTCTCAGCCGCAGCGGCTGGTGGACCTCGAATCCTAGGACGATCTCGGGAATGACGCATACCTCCTGTGGCGACGATGGCCGGGCATGGGGAATAGCCACGGCGTCGCTGGCCGTCTCACCTATTGCAAGGTAGGTAGTGCTACGGGGGTGGGTATAAGAAGCTTCCGGGGAAAACGGCAGTAATCGAGCATAATAGGACAAAATGGACTGAAATGTTGCAACAAAATATAAATATCTCATGGATAATTCAAAGGCCGCTTGACCATTTTCACGCCGCCCTGAACGACCTGCCGCAGGGAGACCGACCCACGGTGAAGCTTGAATAGTGGCGCCTCCCATCTGTATACATGCCCCGCCGCCGGATCACGTTCTCGCGGAACGTCTTCCTGCCGCTGACGACGGTCTGCCGGAACCGTTGCTGCGTACTGCGGCTTTCGACGGCCGGTCGGACCCGGATGCCTGATGCGGCCGGACGCGGTCGGGGCCGTCCTCGACGAGGGCGTCCGCACTGGCTGCACCGAGGCCCTTTTCACCTTCGGCGAGCGGCCAGGGGAGGTGCCGGGTTTCGCCGCCGAGCTCGCGGCTGTCGGCGAGGAGTCCGTCCTGGACTATTGCCGCCGGCTCTGCCTCGACGCCATCGGCCGCGGGCTCCTGCCGCACACGAACGCGGGGGTGCTCGACGAGGACGAGCTCGCGTCGCTCGGAGAGGTGAACGCGAGCATGGGGCTGATGCTCGAGACGACGGCGCGGGTGAAGGCGCACGATGGCTCGCCGGGCAAGGATCCCGCGACGCGGCTCGCGACGATCGAGGCCGCGGGCCGCCGCCGGATCCCGTTCACGACGGGTCTCCTTCTCGGGATAGGCGAGACGGCGGCGGACCGCCTCGAGTCGCTCGAGGCGATCGCGGGCCTGCACCGGCGGTACGGCCACATCCAGGAGGTGATCCTCCAGAACTTCGCGCCGCAGGGGGGCACGGGCATGGCCGATGCGCCGACGATCGCGCCCGCCGAGTACTGCGCGACGGTCCGGCTGGCCCGCGAGGTGCTGCCGGCCGAGATCGCGGTCCAGGTCCCGCCGAACCTCGCGGATGCGGCCGCCCTCGTCCTGTGCGGCGCGGACGACCTCGGCGGGGTCTCGCCCTGCTCGATCGACCACATCAACCCCGACCACCCCTGGCCGGCCGTCGACGAACTCCGGCGCGCAGTCGCGCCCGATGCCGAGCTGGTCGAGCGGCTCTGCATCCACCCCCGCTACGTCGAGCGGGGCTGGTATCCGACAACCCTGGCGCCGCTCGTCCGGCGTCTCTCCGAACGACTCAGGGAGCAACAACAGTGAGCGAGGAGTTACTCTACGCGGGCAAGGCGAAATCGGTCTACCTGTCCGACGCGCCCGGCGAACTCGTCGTGGTCTTCCGCGACGACATCACCGCCTTCGACGGCGGCAAGAAGGACGTGCTCTCCCGGAAGGGAGAGTACAACGCCCGGGTCTCGGCCCGCCTCTTCGAGCTGCTCGAGGAGGCCGGGGTGTCGACCCACTTTCTCCGACTCGAAGGGCCGGCCCGGATGCGCGTGCGCCTCCTTACGATGGTCCCCCTCGAGGTGATCGTCCGGAACCGTGCGGCCGGGTCGCTCGTCCGGAACTATCCGTTCGAACCGGGGCAGCCGCTCGACCCGCCCCTGATCGTGATCGATTACAAGGACGACGCCCGCCACGACCCGATGGTCAACGACGATATCATCATGGCACTCGGCCTGCTCGGGCCGGCCGAGATCGAGGAGATGAAGTCGCTCGCCCTCCGGGTGAACGCGGTGCTCGAGTCGCTCTTCGGCGCCTGCGATCTCGACCTCGTCGACTTCAAGCTCGAGTTCGGACGGGACAGCGGGGGCCGGCTCCGGCTCGGCGACGAGGTCAGCATGGACTCCATGCGCCTCTGGGACCGGACGACGGGGGAGTCGCTCGACAAGGACGTGTACCGGCTCGGGACGGGCGACGTCGTCGGCGCGTACGCGCGGGTGGCCGGCCGTCTCGGCCTGGAGATGTAGCATGCAGTTTGACGTCATCATCACGATTGCACTGAAGGAGGGGATGCTCGACCCCGAGGCGCGGGCGATCCGGAACGCGCTCGAACACCTCGGGATCCCGACCCTCTCGCTCTCGACGGCCCGACGATTCCGGCTCGGGCTCGAGGCGGCGACGCGGGAGGAGGCCGAGGCACGGGCGCGCGAATGCTGCGAGCGTCTGCTCGCGAATCCGGTGATCCACCGGTACGAGATCGAGGTCGCCTGATGCGGTTTGCCGTGATCCGGTTCGGAGGGTCGAACTGCGACCTGGACACGGTCCACGTTCTCGAGGAGGTGATCGGCGTCCCGACCGACCTGGTCTGGTACCGGGACGGGCTCCGGCGTGAGTACGACGCGGTCGTCCTTCCCGGCGGCTTCTCGGTACGGGGACTACCTCCGGGCGGGCGCGATCGCGGCCCGGACGCCGATCATGGCCGACGTGCTCCGGCACGCGAGCGCCGGGGGGCTGGTGCTCGGGATCTGCAACGGCGCCCAGATCGGGGCCGAGAGTGGGCTGGTGCCCGGGGTCTTCACGCGGAACGAGGTGCCCCGCTTCGTCTGCCGCCCCTCCCACCTCCGCGTCGAGACGGCGGAGAGCCCGTTCACGCTTCTCTTCAAGCGGGGCGAGGTGATCCGGCTGCCCGTCGCCCACGGCGAGGGGCGGTACGTCGCGCCCCCCGACGCGATCGCGGACCTGAACCGGGAACGGCGGGTCGCGTTCCGGTACTGCGACGTGGAGGGGCAGGTCACGGCCGACGCGAACCCGAACGGCTCGGTCGACGGGATTGCGGGCGTCCTCTCCGGGGAGCGGAACGTGCTCGTGATGATGCCGCACCCCGAACGCGCGAGCGAGCTCGTGCTCGGCTCCGAGGACGGGCGCCGTATCTTCGAGTCGATGATCGCCCACTGCTGCAGGAGCGGGAAAGACTGATGCCCTCGCCCGGCAAGGAGACGGACAATGAGTGATAAGGACCCGGCGACGGAAGAGGAGATGCGGGCATGGGCCCGGGAGGAGGCCGGCCGATCCGGCTACCGGCTGAACGAGGACGAGCGGCAGTTCGGAGCCGTGATCAAAGGGCTGGTCCGGAACCGCGAGCGGTTCGGGGCGCGGTACTGCCCATGCCGCATCCGGAGTGGCGACCCCGAGAAGGACGCCGCGATCGTCTGCCCGTGCGTCCACCGCGACGAGGAGGTCGCGACCGAAGGGCGGTGCCACTGCAACCTCTTTCTCGCGCCCGAACCATAGCGACGAACTCCGTCGGAGTCATCGCCACCTTTTTTCCCTGCTGCGCCCATCTCCTGTCGATCGAGCATGCGGTACACAGCAGCGGTGCTTGCGGCACTCTTCTGCATCTGCGGAGCCGTCGTGGTGGTCACGGCGCTCACGCCGACCCCGACGGTCGATGCAACGACGGCCGACCACCTGATCCGGACCTCCGCCATCGGCGAGGTCGTCTCGTCACCCGACCGGGCGGAGATACAGGTCGGGGTCGAGACCGAGAACGCCGACGTCCGGGTGGCCCAGAGCCAGAACGCGGAGCGGATGACCAACGTCACGAACGCGATGAAGGCCCTCGGGATCCCCGACGACCACCTGACCACGACCGGCTACACAATCACGCCCGTCTACGACACCGGCCCGACGCCGGTGCCGCTGGCGATCGGCCAGCGGAAACCGACGACGTACCGGGTCTCGAACACGCTCCTCGTCCGGGTCGACGACGTGGCGCAGGTCGGTGCGGTGATCGATGCGGCCGTCGTCGTCGGGCGCGAACCAGGTCAACTCGATAGCGTTCATGTTCTCTGAGGAGAAGGGCGCGGCGCTCCGGGCCCAGGCGCTCACCCAGGCCGTGAACCGGACCCGGACCGACGCCGGGACGGTCGCGTCCGCGCTCGGCGTTCGGCTCCTCGACGCCCGTCAGGTCCAGGTCGACTCGGGCGCGACCCCGATCGTCTACGACAGCAGCACCGGGACGGCAGCAGGGGCGGTGCCGCCGGCGACCCCGATCCAGCCCGGGACCCTGAAGGTCACGGCGAGCGTCCAGGTTGCCTGGGCCTACGCCTGAACCGGCGGCCCGGGACGCCGCCTCTTTTCACGGGATGAAGACGAAGTAGAGCGTGATCGACCGGGCGTCGGGCTCGACGTGGACGTGCTCGAGGCTGCAGGTGAGCCCGAGCCCCTCGGTGAGCATGCAGGCGATCAGGCTGCAGATCGGGCAGGGGTGAACCCTGCAGCAGACGGGGAAGTCCTGCTTGAGCTCGGTGCAGATCGAGAGGAGCCGGTAGTTCTGGAGCTCGACCAGGACGTACCCCTCGCGCCGCACGGGGACGACACGGTCCGCGACCTCGAGCACGTCCTCGCAGACCTCCTGGATCGCGGTCAGCACGTCCTCCTCGCGCACGGGCAGGCGGAGCGAGTACGACCGCTTCAGCATCTCGAAGAGCTGCATCCCCGACGGGACGCGGTACTGGCCGCGCACGGACCGGCCGCCGATGAACGCGACGTCCTTGCTCTCCTGCGGTGACGCCGTCGCCGGAGCGGGGACGAACTGCATGATGGGGTCGCCCTCGCGCTCGGGCGGCAGGTAGTAGGTCATGCTGTCGCGCGGAAGCGCCCGGCAGTCCACGCTTCCACCGGTGTTGAGGGCTTCCTGGAGGGTCTTTGCCGAGATCCCGCGGGCGCTGTTCAGCACGACTGCTCCTGCGAAGACGCAGACCACGCCCGCGAGCGAGGTCGCGACCGCGATCACCCGCTCGAGCGGGATGTATGCCCCGATCAGGGGGATGCTGATCCCGGGCAGGCCGACCAGGAACTGCTCGAAGAAGAGCGCGACGAAGAGGGCGGCGCCGAGCATCCGGACCACGAGCAGCCGCCGGGCGTACCGGGGCCGCGAGTAGATCGGGGTGATCAGGATCGCGATCACCATCAACCCGATCAGACCGAGCACGAAGTAGATCTCTGCGTTGACGTACCCCGAGATGATCATCAGCACGATTATCAGGAGGAGCCAGCCGAGCAGGCCGCTGACCGCGAGGTAGCGTTTCTTCATCCGCGCACCTACTAGTCGGCCCGGGCGGGACATAATCGTATCGCACCCGGATAAATCGGGAGGCGCCGCGCGCCGTCGGCTGCGATCGAGCCCCTAGCCGCTCGGATCCGAGCGGAGGAGGAGGTGCGCGTCGAGCCCCGTCACCTCGCCCGCGGTGTTGCGGGACGGCACGAGGCTTGCGATAAGGGTGGTCGCGGTCCCGTCGGCGCGGCGGACGACGAACTCCTGCTCCTCGAGGGGCCGCCCGGCCGCGATCCCGGCAAGAAACGTCGGGCCGAGGTCGAGACCGGGGCTGGAGAGGAGCTCGTCGATCGGCATTCCCACGAGCCCGGCCGCGCGCCGCCCGGCGATTCGCTCGAAGAGGGGGGAGGCGTAGGTGATCCGCCCGTCAGTCCCGGCGCCGAAGAGGAGGTTATGCCCCGCCTCCGAGATCTCCCTGAGCCGCCGGAGCGAGCGGTAGAGCGCGTCGTCGATCCGGTTCCGCTCGGCAATTACAGTCTCGAGCCGGCGGAGGTCGGAGATGTCCTCGTACACGAGGTAGTGGTTCCCGTCGGAGAGGCGTCGTCGGCGGAAGACGACCTCCCGCACCTCGCCGCCCCGGGTCCGCAGGTGGAAGAACCGGGGCTCGGGCGTCTCCCAGGACGCGGCCTCGCGGTCCCATTCGACGGCCATGGCCGAGCGGTAGTCCGGGTCGGGGTAGGCGAGCTCGAACCAGCGGTCGATGGTCCCGATCTCCTCGGCCGTGTACCCGAAGGTCTCGGAGAAGACGCTGTTCACATAGAGGTACGCGCCGCCCGGGTCCACGATCGCGCACGGGAATGGCGAGAGCTCCACGATCTCCCGGAAGCGCCGTTCCCGCTCGAGGAGGGCGCGTTCGGCCTGCTTCCTCGCCGTGATCTCCTCGATGATGCAGGTGAGCCCGGTCGAGCCGTCGTCGAACGCGGTCGAGACCAGCCTGACCCTGTAGTACCGGGCGTCCTCGCCCTCCCCGCGCTCGAGCTCGATCGAGACCTCGCCCTCGGAGCGGGCCTCGAGCATCCGGTTCCGGACCTCGGGGGCCGAGACGATCGGCAGGCGGACGGCGTCGATCGATGCCCCGAGCAGGTCGGCGCGTTCCATGCGGAGGAACTCGAGGAAGCGGTCGTTCACCTGGAGGATCCGGTAGTGCTGGTCGATGATCAGGATGTACTCGGCCGTGTAGTTCAGGATCGCGCCGAGGGGCACGCGCTGCGAGAGAAAGTAGACCTTCGCCGGCCCGAACGCACGCATCTCGATCTGGCCGCCGACGCTGAGGATGTCGAGATACTTGGCGGTCGAGTTCCTGTTCATGCCGAGGCCGGCCGCGATGTCCGAGACGGACATCCCCTTGGGGTTGTTCTTGAGGAGCGCGCGCACCCCCGCGAGCAGTTCGGGGGCGACGATGCCTGAGTCCTGGGTCATGACGGGAATGCTTCGTCATGATTTTCCCGCGAGAAATATAAAAAGAGTTGGGTTTGCGTTCGACAGGCACCACTCTTTAATAGCGCCGCGGCCTGATCTTCTCAGGCGCGGGCTCGTGGTCTAGCGGTCATGACGACGCCCTTACACGGCGTAGATCACCGGTTCGATCCCGGTCGGGCCCATCCCTGCTCATGAGATGATGTTCATGATCGAGCGGAAGCCCTCGCCCGTGCGGTCGGCGCACCGGACCGCATCGACCTTCGCGAGATCGACCTCCTCCGTCACCCTGTTCGCCATGCAGTAGGCGAGCGCCGGCGACCGCTTCCAGGTCCCGCGTTCGCGAAACGCCCGCGACGACGCGCAGAACCGGCACCGATCGATCCCGATGCGCACGCCGGGGCAGGCATTCGACCGTGCCCCGTCTCGACCGGAAGCTCGCGCTGCTCCGTCTCAGTCATACCACTCCACCCGGTACCCGGCGCCGGCGTAGGTTGCCTCGATCCGCTCGCGCCACGCGCCGTCCTCCTCCCCCTCGCCGGCGTCCCAGAGCGGCCCGGACGGCCGGATCGTCCGTCAGCAGGGACCGGCGCCCGCCCACGTGCCCGCGCTCCGCCCCGTCGCGGTCGAAGACCCGCATGGACGCGCACCGGTATTCGCGGCAGAGACGGGGCCTGGCTCGCGTGGCAGGCGCAGGCCGACTGCTCCGGCGACGGCCAGACCAGGAACGGGCAGCCGGCGGACGACGGCACGGCCGACCTGTGCTCCTCGCTCACCTCGGCCCGGAACGATTCGCGCCGCACGGCCTCGCGGCAGTCGTAGTGCCGGCCGGTCACCCGGCGCTCGATCGAGATGGAGCGGCCGAGGCTCGCGCAGCACCGGCCGCAGTCCGTGCACCTGAACGGGGACGCCATCGCTTCACGTTCGGTCCCCGCGGGCTTCAAGGTTCGCCCGGCGCAAAGCGCTTATGGCGCGAGGTTGTATGATCCGGGGATGACTGGGCCGGCGATCCTCGCGGAGGGCCTCCTGAAGCGCTACGGCGATCTCGTCGCGGTCGACCGCTGCTCGTTCGCGGTCGAGGAGGGCGAGGTCTTCGGCTTCCTCGGTCCGAACGGCGCCGGCAAGACCTCGACCATGCGCATGATCGCCTGCGTCTCGCCCAAGACCGAGGGCCGGCTCGAGGTCTTCGGCATGTCCGTCGACGACCACCCGCGCGAGATCAAGGCCCTGATCGGCGTGGTCTCGCAGGAGAACAACCTCGACCCCGACCTCACGGTCTACGAGAACCTGACGGTCTTCGCCCGCTTCTTCGAGATCGATCGGGCGGAGGCCGCGCGGCGGGCCGAGGAGCTGATCGGGTTCTTCGGCCTCGTCGAGAAGCGGGACACCGTGATCGAGACGCTCTCGGGGGGGATGAAGCGGCGGCTCACGATCGCCCGTGCCCTGATCAATCGTCCGCGGCTCGTCATCCTGGACGAGCCGACGACAGGACTCGACCCGCAGGCCCGAGCCCTGATCTGGGAGCGGCTGCGCGCGCTCCGTGCCCGGGGCTCGACGATCCTCCTCTCGACCCACTACCTCGAGGAGGCCGAGCGGTTCTGCGACCGGCTGGTGATCATGGACGGGGGCCGGATCCTGGTCGAGGGCAGGCCCGCCGAGATCGTGGCCGCGCGCATGGGCCGGGCCGTGGTCGAGACCCTGGACGAGCCGGCCGTGATCGAGTGCCTGGAGCGGGAGGGTGTGGCGTACGACCGGTTCGGCGACCTGGTCCACATCACCACGGACGCACCCGACGCCCTGGTGCAGCGCCTCATCGCGGCCTGCAATCCGTCGCGCCTCTCCGTCCGGAACACGACCCTCGAGGACGTCTTCCTCCGGCTGACCGGTAGGGGGCTGAAGGACTGATGGACGGTCAGGTCTCGCGGCGGGTCCGCCACGTCTGGGGCCGGAACCTCCACGTCTTCCTGCGGACCTGGAAGGTCAGCTTCCTGCCGCCGATCTTCGACTCGCTCTTCTTTCTCCTCGCCCTCGGATACGGCCTCGGCCAGTTCGTCGCCGAGATCGACGGCGTCTGGTACGCCCGCTTCGTCGCGCCCGCGATCGTCGCGATCGGGATCATGAACGCCTCGTACTACGAGACGACGTACGGCTCGTTCGTCCGGATGTACTACCAGAAGACCTTCGACGCCCTGATCGCGACCCCCGTCACGATCGAGGAGGTGATCGTCGGCGAGATCCTCTGGGGCGCGACCAAGGCCGTGATCTACACGGCACTGGTCCTGCCGATCCTCGTGCTCTTCGGCGTGGTGAGCCTGCCGTCGTCCCTGCTCCTCCTGCCGCTCGCCCTCCTCGGCGGTCTCCTCTTCGCCGCGATCGGCCTCTGCTTCACGGCGTGGACCCCGTCGATCGACACCCTCAACTACCCGTCGTTCCTCTTCATCACGCCGATGATGGTCCTCTCGGGCACCTTCTTCCCGCTCGAGAGTCTGCCGCTCCCGGTCCAGTACGTCGCGTACGCGATCCTGCCGCTCACGCACGTCGTCGCGATCGCGCGGGCCCTGACCCTGCCGGCCGTCGCGCCCTTCGTCCTCGTCAGCCTCCTCTGGATGCTCGTCGCGACCGTCGCTGATCATGTTCTTCGCGATCCGGGCGATGAAGAAGCGGCTCGTGGTCTAGCGCCGCCGGGAGCCGAGAAGGGGAAGGGCCGCGAGGACGGCGAGGGCGCCGGCCGCGCCGAAGCCCGGGGCGGCCGTGGCCGTCGGGCCGATCCCGCCCGTGCCCTTCAGGGGCAGCTCGTCCACGTTCCCCTCGCCGATCGTGTAGGGCGTATCGCAGAACCCGTCGCCGTTCGCATCGGGCGTGACCTCGGAGAAGCCCTTGCCGTCCGGCGTGCCCCAGAAGTTCCCGCCCCGCTTCGGGCCGCCCGCGATGTTCGGTCCCGCCGTCGCCGGGAGCGACCAGGTGTTGCGGTCGAACTCCTCGATGTGGGTGTTGTTCGCGTTCACGAAGAGGTTGTCCGCGATCACGTTCTCGCGGGCGAGGTAGCCGTCGATCCCGTACGCGCCGTTGCCGCGGACCGTGTTCCCGAGCAGGCGGTTGCGGCTCGACGCGATCAGCATCAGCCCGTTGTGCTCGTTCTCGCTCGCGGTCGAATTCTCGACCACGTTGTCCTGGCTGACATCGGAGAGGACGAGGCCCGAGCCCCGGTTCGCCGTGGACGTGCAGTTCCCGACCGTCGAGTTCGTGACGGAGAAGAGATAGAGCCCGTGGTCGCTGTTCTCCCGGGCGGTCACGCGGTCGAGGACGAGGCCCGAGACGCCGATCGCGTGGACCCCGTACTGCCAGCCCCGGAGGGTTAGGTTACGGAGCTCGACCCGGTCGGCCGGAGCCCCTGCCCTACCCTGCACGAGGATCCCGGAGAGCTCGCGGGCGCCGTTGCCGGCGATCGCGTGCCCGTTCCCCTCGAGCACGACGTCCGATGCCCTGATCTCGATCGCCGCGTTCTCGCCCGCGCCCGCGATGTCGGCCCCGAGCTCGTACGTGCCAGGCGCGGTGATCACAACCGGGCCCGTGACGGGCACGGCCGAGACAGCGGCGGCGAGGGCCAGCACTGCGAGGCAGAGCGGGAGAAGGGCGCGGATCATCGTGCCCATCGCTCTGTTGTCGATCCTAGATACGGTTTTCCCACCGGAAGCGTCAGAAGATGCCGATCCGCCCGTATCCGCTCGTGCCGTGCCGTTCGCGCACGCCGCCGTAGGCGCGTCCGCACCGGCGCCCGCCGGTCGGCGGCCGCTGCTGCCGCTGATCGTCGTCGCGGACGGACCCGAAAGATGTCGAACTGGTCATCATGGTTCTCACGCCCTCCCGTTGACGGTCTCTTACCGGGATGAGAGAGCATCCACTGGATGGCACGGGAACTATACAAAAGTATCGGTGCCGACTCGTTTCCGCTGGGCCGTGCCGTAGCCGGTGACGACCCGGAGGTGCGGTCCGAAGGCCCGGTCGAGGTCCGGGTCGCCCGTGTCGACGTGGAGGCGGGGCGTCCGGGCGAGCTTGCCGGGAGTGCCGAGCACGATCAGGCGGTCGGACCCGATCCGGCGTATCACGGCCGGCGAACAGACCTGCGTGCCCCGTCCGAGCACGAAGCCCTGTGCGCCGATCACGGAGAGGACGAGCCGCGCCTCGCGCCCGTCGTCGAGAAGGGCGAGCAGGTCCGCCTCGGCGAGGTCGGTCCCGACGAGCCGGCCGTCGAGGACGGCGTCGAACCCGAGCAGGGTTCCCTCCACGCCGAGGCGTTCGGCGACGGCGCCCGTGGTGGTCCCGGGCCCGAGGACGTAGAGGACGCCGGGACGCATCGCGTCCGCGATGAACTGCCCGATAGCGGCCCTGGCGCGGTCCTCGTCGGCCTCCTCGAAGACCTGCTTGGCCGCCTGGACCAGTCCCGGCGCGGACGGGGTCCGGACGATCGCGTGGAGGACCGTCCGGAAGTCGTTCGCGCGGTAGGCCTCCTCGTCCACGTCGATCACCTCGGCGTCGCCGAGGCGCGCGGAACCGTCCGCGAGCAGGACGCGGCCCACGGTGCCCGGATCGAGCGCGAAGACCGACGAGTACATCTTGACCCCGGCGGGAATGCCGAGGACCGGGACGGCGGTTCCGACCGCGTCCGCGACGTCGCGCGCGGTCCCGTCGCCGCCGCAGAAGAGGACGAGGTCGACGCCGACATCGAGAAAAGCGCGGCAGGCCGCGCGGGTATCGGCGGCCGTCGACGGGTCCGCCGGTTCGTACACGCAGTCGCAATCCACGATCCCGGCCGCTGCGAGCGGCGCGGCGCCCATCTCTCCGGACACCGTGACGAACCGGAGCCCGTGCCCGGCGAGCGGGGCGAGGGCCTCCGCCGCCCGCTTCGGCGCGAGCGGCTCGGCCCCGAGGGAGCGTGCACGGTCGGCGAGGCCGTCCGTCCCCTTCAGCCCGACCCGCCCGCCCATGCCCGCGAGCGGGTTGACCACCAGGCCGATGGTCCGGAACGCGGGCACGTTCAGTCGACCTTGGGGAGCCGGGAGAGGGCGTCCCGGATCAGGTCCTCGGGGTAGTCGTAGTCGGGCAGGTTCCCGGCGTAGTAGGCCTCGTACGACGTGAGATCGAAATGGCCGTGGCCGGTGTTGTTGAAGAGGATCGTCTTCGCCTCGCCCGTGCGCCGGCACTCGAGGGCGACGTCGATGGCGGTCCGGATCGCGTGCGCGGCCTCGGGGGCGGGGATGATCCCCTCGGTCCGGGCGAAGATCTGGGCCGCATCGAAGACCTCGTTCTGGTAGACCGAGACGGCCCGCGCGACCCCGTCCTTGACGAGCTTGGAGACCAGCGGCGAGTCGCCGTGGTACCGGAGGCCGCCGGCATGGATCGCGGGGGGCACGAAGTCGTGGCCGAGCGTATACATCTTCATGATCGGCGTGAGGCCGGCCACGTCGCCGTAGTCGTAGGCGTAGAGGCCCTTCGTGAGCGTCGGGCAGGCCGCAGGCTCGACCCCGATGATCTCGACATCGGGGTGCTTCCCGGTCAGCTTGTCGCCGGCGAACGGGAACGCCATCCCGCCGAAGTTCGAGCCCCCGCCGACGCAAGCGATCACGGTGTCGGGGTACTCGTCGACCGAGGCGAGCTGCTCGCGGGCCTCGAGGCCGATCACGGTCTGGTGCAGGCAGACGTGGTTCAGGACCGAACCGAGCGCGTAGTTCGTGTTCGCGTGGGTCGCGGCGTCCTCGACGGCCTCGGAGATCGCGATGCCGAGGCTCCCAGGCGTGTCCGGGTCCTTCTCGAGCACGGCCCGGCCCGAGGCCGTGAGCGTGGACGGGCTCGGGTGGCACTCGGCACCCCAGACCTGCATCATCATCTTGCGGTACGGCTTCTGCTCGTACGACGACCGGACCATGTAGACCGTGCAGTCCATCTCGAAGTGCGAGGTCGCGAACGCGAGGGCCGAGCCCCACTGCCCGGCGCCCGTCTCGGTGGCGAGCCGCTCGATCCCGGCCTCACGGTTGTAGTAGGCCTGCGGCACGGCCGTGTTCGGCTTGTGGCTGCCGGCCGGGCTGACCCCCTCGTACTTGTAGTAGATCTTCGCCGGGCGTCTTGAGGTGCTGCTCGAGGCGGCGGGCCCGGAAGAGCGGGCTCGGGCGCCAGAGGCGGAGGATGTCGACGACCTCCTCGGGGATGTCGATGTACCGGTCGGTTGCCATCTCCTGCCGGATCAGCTCCATCGGGAAGATCGCGGAGAGGTCGCCGGGCGTCGCCGGTTTGCCCGTCTTCGGATTGAGCGGCGGGTCGAGCGGGGAGGGCAGGTCGGCCTGGATATTGTACCACCTGCGGGGCATCTCCTCCTCGTCGAGGTGGATCTTGGTCTGCATGATCAGGGATTGTCCTGTATATAGATATACATTGTTGTCGAGATATGGCAGATATTGGTCAGCGACGGAGCTCGCCGTCGCTGCCGAGCCAGGTCCAGGAGATCGTCCGCGCGCTTGACGACGAGCCGGGTCCCGCCCTGGTGCGGGGTCGGCGAGTAGAAGAGGACGTCCCCGTACCGGTCGATCGAGAGCGGGACGAAGCCCACGCGGGCGCCCCATCGCCGGACCGGCTCGGGCATCTGCCGGCTCGGGATGCGCGCGGGCGGCACGAGCTTCAGGAGGTCGACGGCTTTGCTGCCGGTCCGCTTCTGTTCTGCCTGCTCCAGTCCACGGAGGGCGGTCTCGAGGGCGGCGACCCGCCCCTGCCCCGGGTCCCAAGCCTGGACCTGGTCGAGCGCGATCTGGCATGCGGGCGGCGACCGCCGGTCCGCCTTCGCAATCGGGGGGTTCTTGGCCCCGCTCCCCCGGGGCTGGGGCTTCGAAGCGATCGGCAAATCCGGGGGACCGGAGCGCCCACCAGACGCCGGCGCCGGCGACCAGGAGGAGGAGCGCGAGCGCACCCAGGAAGTACGGGAACCACCACGAGGTCTCGCCGGACGGCGGGGTCGGCGCGACCGTCGTCGTGGTCGGGGCAACTGTCGTTGCGGTTGCCGTCGCCACGGTAGGCGCCGTGACAGCGGTCGTCGGCGGTGCCGAGGTCCCGGCCGTGGGCGGAGCCGTGGGGGGCGCGGAGGTCGCGGGGGAGGAGGTGGTCGGCGCCGGGATCGGGGCTGCGGCCACCGCGAGCTGCACCGGGGCCGAGACCTGTTGGCCGACCGCGCCCGAGGGGTCGGGGCTCGCGGTTCCGTGTTCGTGGTCGAAGAGCCCCTCGGCCCAGAGGCTGCGTACGCGCCGTCTGCGTACGCGGCGTCGCCGGTGTTCCAGGCCGCGCCGTTCGTGCCCCGCACCCGGTAGGGCGTCGTCGTGATCATCAGGCGGTCCAGGCTGAGGCGGGCGCCGCCATCGCCGACGAGAGTGGAGCCGATCCGTCCCGCAGGGTCGCGAATCCGGACCGCGACCGGTGCACCGGTCCCGCGTGCCGCGAAGGCCGAGAGCGAACCCGAGACCTCGAGGTCGAACCGGCGTCCCTTCTCGACCTCGCCGCCGGGAACGTACCGTCCGGTCTCGACGTCGATGAGGCGGAGCGAGATCGCGGGCTCCTCGACGGTCAGGGCGAGGGCGCGCCCGCGGTCCAGGTCGTACCAGGCGCCGGTCCGGGTGTCGTGGGGGATCGCGGCATGTTTCGGGTCGGCGATCCTGAGAGTCGCGACGGGCGCGGCGCCCCCGCCCGGTCCGTTCGCGAACCAGCCGAGCGTGTCGCCCGCGCCGATCCCGGCGGCCGTGACGTCGAGGCCGCTCTCGCCCGCGTACACGACCGCGCCCGGAGACCGGATCACGTTCGGCGCGGCCGTCCCCGGCGTCACCGGGACCGGTGTCGCCGTGGGCGACGGCGTGGGGATGGGAGTCCGGATCGGCGTGGGGGACGGCGTCGCCGACGGCGTCGGCCCGGTCCCCAGGTACGGCTGGAGCGCCGCGTACCACCGCGACGCGATCTTCTTCTCGCCGCTCTCGGCCGGGTGGATCCCGAGCGGGGCCTGGTTGTCCGCGACCCCGTCGTACCCGGTGTACATGTCCACGACCACGACCGGCGACTGCGATGTCGAGGTGCGGGCCGCGACCCCGGGGATGGCCGCGTTCAGGGCCTCGATGCCCGGGCGGGGGAACGAGGTCGGCGGGATCTTCGCGAGCAGGATCACGGCGTTCGGGTTCTTGGCGCGGAGCTGGGCGATGATTCCCTCGAGGTTCCGGACGCTCTCGGCCGTCGGGACTGCGTTGAGCACGTCGTTCGTGCCGAGCATCACGAGGGCCACGTCGAACTGGTACTTCGTGAGCCAGACGGCGAGCTTCCCCTGCCCCGGGTCGTCGGCGACGCCGTTGAGGATCCCGCCGGTCATGTACCCGCCGTGGCCCTCGTTGTCCTGGTCGAAGTCGTACGCAAAGTTCGGCGCGGTCCAGGAGCCGACGAAGTCGACGTCGCGCCCCTGGAGCTGCTGCCAGAGCCAGTAGCGGTAGGTCGGGTGGCTCGCCTCCGCCTGCGTCTGGGTCGACCCCTTGGTCATGGAGTCGCCCAGGGGCAGGATCCGGACCGTCGCGCCGGCCGTGCCCGCGACGATCAGGAGCAGGAGGACGAGCAGGGCGGCACGTCGCATGATTCGATCCTGTACGGTGGAGCACTCAAGGAGATGAAAGTATGGTTCGGGAGGCCAAGCTACTTTTCGTCGCGGCCGGAAGTGTACATTATGCGCTCCGATACCGCGATCCGGGCCGTCCTCTTCGACCTCGACAACACGCTCGTCCGGTTCGTCGACGCCCAGCGGGTGGCCTGTGGAGCCATTGTGGACCTGGTCGGCGCGGGGACGGCCGACGATCTCTTTGCCTGCTTCCTCCGCCCCGTCCACGGGTTCGAGAGCCCGGCGCACATCGACGACTACCTCGCCTCGATCGGATGTGCGGCCGACTACGACGAGGCCGCCGCCCTGTACGAGACGGCGAAGCTCGCGGCGCTCGAGCCGTACGGAGGGGTCGTCGACGTTCTCTGCAGACTCCGCGACGCCGGGCTTCCTCTCGGTGTCGTGAGCGACGCGGACGCGTCGCACGCGGCAGCGCGGCTTGAGCGGTGCGGGCTTTCGGACTACTTCGAGGTCGTGGTGACGCCGGACATCACGGGCGAGCGGAAGCCTGCGGCCGCGAACTTCCTGTACGCCCTCGACCGTCTCGAGGCCGCGCCGTCCTGCGCCGCGATGGTCGGGGACTCCCTCCGCCGGGACATCGAACCCGCGAAGCGGCTCGGCCTCCTCTCGGTCCACGCCGCGTACGGCGACTGGAACCCGGGCTACGACTGCACTCCCGACCACCGGCTCGACGCGATCGCAGCGCTTCCGCCGATCGTGCTCGGGTAGCCGAAACCTTTTTCCTCCACTGGGCCGTCTCCGGTGCTGATGCCACCCCAGGAGGGCGTGATACGCGAACAGAAGATCGCCTACTTCACGATGGAGTGCGGGATCCTCTCCCAGATCCCGACCTACGCGGGCGGCCTGGGGATCCTCGCGGGCGACATCATCCGTTCCAGCGCCGATCTCCGGCTCCCGCTCGTCGGGGTCACGCTCGCGAGCCGCCACGGGTACTTCCACCAGGAGATCGACGACGAGGGCCGGCAGCACGAGCTCCCCTCCGAGTGGGACCCGGGGAAGCTGATGGAGGAGGCGGGCCCGCGGATCACGGTCCATATCGGCGGCCGGGATGTCCTGGTCCGCGCCTGGCGGTACGTCCAGCAGAGCGTTACGGGGGGGCGGGTCCCTCTCTACTTCCTCGACACCGACCTCGCGGGAAACGCGTCCGCCGACCGTGAGATCACGGACAAGCTCTACGGAAACGACCGTCGGATCCGCTTCGCCCAGGAGTGCGTGCTCGGTTGCGGCGGCGTCCGGATGCTCAATGCACTCGGTTACGGGATCCGGAAGTACCACATGAACGAGGGGCACTCGGCCCTGCTCGCCCTCGAGCTGCTGCGGCACCACGGGATGGACGTGGAGGAGGTCCGCGAGCGATGCGTCTTCACCACGCACACGCCGATCGCAGCCGGTCACGACCGCTTCTCCTACGAACTCGTCGACGACATGGTCGAGAACGAAGAGCAGCGGGCGCTCCTCCGCCAGTACGGCGGGGAGGACGAGCTGAACATGACCCTGCTCGGCGCTCAACCTCTCCGCATACGTGAACGGCGTCGCAAAGAGCCACGGCGCAGTCTCGACGCGAATGTTCCGGGGATACACCATCCACGCGATCACCAACGGGGTCCACTCGTTCACCTGGACATCGCCGCCTTTCCGGCGGCTCTTCGACCGGTACCTGCCGGGCTGGGCGAACGAGCCCGAGCTCCTGGTGCGGCAGCAGATCATCCCGAACGAGTACGTCTGGCAGGCGCACCAGGAGGCCAAGCGTTCGCTGGTCGAGTACGCGAACCGCCTGACAGGCTCGTACCTGTGCGACGACACCCTGACCCTCGGGTACGCCCGGCGGTTCACGCCGTACAAGCGCCCGACCCTCCTCTTCTCGGACCTCGAGCGGCTCAGAAAGGCCTGCGGCTGTGGAAAGGTCCAGATCGTGATGGCCGGCAAGGCCTATCCCACGGACACGATGGGCAAGGCTCTCGTGACGGAGGTTCACCGGCTCCGGGAGGAGCTCGCGGGCGAGATCGAGATCGCCTTCCTTCCCGACTACGATATGGACATCGCGGCCCGGCTCGTGGCCGGCGCGGACGTCTGGCTGAACACGCCCGAGCGGCCGATGGAGGCCTCGGGCACGAGCGGGATGAAGGCCGCCCACAACGGCGTGCCGAACTTCTCGGTCCTCGACGGCTGGTGGATCGAGGGCTGCATCGAGGACGTGACGGGCTGGTCGATCGGCCCGCCGCCCGAGGAGGAGGTCTCGCCCGAGGACGGGCTCTCGTGGGAGCTCGACGACATCTACAACAAGCTCGGGTACGTGATCCGCCCCCTCTACTACCGGCGGCGCGACGAGTGGATCGAGGTGATGAACAACGCGATCGGCACGGTCGCCTACTACTTCAACACGCACCGGATGATGCGCCGGTACGTGACCGAGGCCTATCTCTAGGCCGGCAGGTATAACGCCGGCCTCCGCCGATCCGATCAGGTGAACCGCGGTGCGGGCCCGGACGGACTCTTCGCCCGTCTCGCCGGGCCGGGGCTCGTCCGGGGGCCGGTGGTCGGCCCGTTCGGCGGGCAGGCAGTCGAGGTCTGGCTCCGCGACGGCGAGCCCGCGGTCGCGGTCCTGGCCGAAGGGGACGCGGACGACCTCGAAGGTCTTCACCGGATCGCGTGGTCGCTCGGGTGCCCTGTGGCGCTCGCGCCGCAGCAGGATCGGGTCGTTCAGATCGTGACGGCCGGCCCACCCGGAGATCCGATCCCGTCGCGGTTGCTCGGGCCCGCCCCTGGCCGCATCGACGCGGCGCCGGCGCCGGTACCGGGAGTGGTCCATGCGCTCGTCCGGCTCGCCGGGACCTGGCGCGAGCGCCTTCTCCGCCAGTGCCTCGCCGGTCATCACGACTGGACCGAGGCCGACCTGAACCTCGCGATCGAGGCGCCGATCGCCGGGTTTCTGCTCGGGACGGCGGACCCGGGCGCTGCCGCCGCCAGGATGCACGCCGAGCTCGGGTCCGCCGGGGTCGTTCTGGGCGCGGTCCCGCCCGGGCTCCTCGCGCTCGCGTGGGATCTCCACCTCGCCCGGGGCGTCCGCCTCGCGGGTGCGGACGCGCGTGTCGGGCCGCGTCCGCCCGGGGACCGTGCAGGGTCGGACCGGTCAGTGCTCCGGCGGTTCGCGGCATGGGCTACGGATGGGGACGGAGTTGACCGCGTGCTCGTACCGGCATGCGGCGCGGGCCGCCTCCTGCTCGCCTGCGGCGACCGGGCCGCGGCGCACAATATACAGATGCACGCGATCGACCCGGATCCCCGGGCCGTCCTCTTCGCGGCGGCCGTGATGGAGCGCGAGTTCGGGGGCAGGCTCGCCTGCACCGTCCGGGCCGCGCACCCGCTCGTCGACGCCGACCTCTACAACGACCCGCTCGCCCGTCTCATCCCGGAGGACGCCCGCGTCCGGCTCCGGCCGGCCGACTGGCCGTCCCTCTTCGGCGGCGTCGACCGCTTCGACCGCGTGCTGATCGCCGACCCGGCCGTCCCGCTGACCCGGCGGACGGCCGTGCAGCGGTACATCGAGGGCCGGTACGCGACAGCAGGCGCCGGGACGAACCCGGCGTTGCTGCTCGTCGAGGCAGGGGTCTGCCGCCTGGCGCCGGGCGGACGCGTGTTCGCCCTCTACCCGGCGACGGCATACCGCGTCCCGTCCGCCGCCGCCTTCCGGAGGTGGCTCGCGCCGCGGGCCGACGTGCTGATCGCCATGCCCGGATACTGCGCGGTCAGGGCAGCGGCCGAACCCCTTGCAGCCCCGATCCTTGCCGGAGGGTTCGGCGTAGGGGCGCCCGCGCTGCGTGCGTACCCGCGCTCCGCGCTCGACGCCGGCTCCTGGACCCTCGCCGACCCGGCCCGGACCGCGCTCCTCGCCCGGCTCGAGGCCGGCGGCCGCTCCGCTCGGCGACGTCCTGCTCGGCGGCGTCCGCATGGCGGCGCCGGTCACGCTCGACCCGGCGCTCCTCATCGACGCCCGCGACCGCCGCCGACTCCTCCGCGCCGACCGCCGGGCCTCCCGCGCGATCCGCCCGGTGGTAGCACCGGAGGACGTGATCCGGTTCGAGTCGGCCCGTGTCGCCTCCCGTTTCACCGTTGCCGGCCCGCTGCCCCCGCGGGCCCGGCGCCTCGCCCTCGAGCTCGGTCTCGATCCGCCGGAGTCGGACCTCCTCCCCCCGCCATCGGGCCCGCGCCTCCTCTTCGCCGAGGGCGCGCGTGTCCCCGCCTTCCTCTGCGATCCTGTCGGCCGGGCCGTCCCGACTGCGGGGATCGGCACCATCGCCCCCGCCGACCCCTTCCTCGCGGGTCTCCTCCACTCGGCGCCCATCGCCGTCCTCATCTCCGAACGATGTTCCGGCGGCCTCTCCGCCCGCTGCCTGGCGAGGCTTCCGGTCCGGCTCCCGGATCCGTACGACGAACGAGAGCGGCTCGCCGGTGACGAGATCGGGGCACTGGCCGTCGAGCGCATGGCCCTCGCAGGCCGGGACGGGCCGGACGCGGAGGCCCGCCGCTGGGAGATCGAGGCCGCGATCGACTCCGCTGTCGAACGGCTCTACGGAATTTCGTCAAATTAAAATAGCAGTGCCGTCAGAAGTGGTGCATTAACATGAGCGAGGTCCGTTTTTCCGAGGCGTGCGGCCCCGGTCAGCTCCCGAAGGTGCCGACCGGGATCCAGGGCCTCGACGAGATCACTTCGGGGGGCCTTCCACGCGGCCGCCCCACGCTCGTAGCCGGCGGCGCCGGTTCGGGCAAGACGATGCTGGCCATGGAGTTCCTGGCGCGAGGGGCGGCCGAGTTCGACGAGCCCGGCGTCTTCCTCGCGTTCGAGGAGTCGAAGGCGGACCTCGTCCAGAACTTCCGGTCGATCGGCCTCGACCTCGAGGCGCTGGTCGCGGAGAAGAAGCTCGTGATCGATTACCTCCACATCGACCAGGCCGAGATCCACGAGGCCGGCGACTTCGACCTCGAGGGGCTCTTCTTCCGGCTCGGCCTCGCCGTCGAGGCCGTCGGGGCAAAAAGGGTCGCGATCGACACGATCGAGATCCTATTCTCGGCCTTCGAGAACCACGCCGTGATCCGGTCCGAGCTCCAGCGGCTCTTCCGCTGGCTCAAGGACCGGAACCTCACCGCGATCGTGACCGGCGAGCGGGGCGACAACACGATCACCCGCTACGGGCTGGAGGAGTACGTGGCGGACTGCGTGATCCTGCTCGACACCCGGATCGATAACGAGGTCACGACCCGGCGGCTCCGGATCGTGAAGTACCGGGGCTCGACCCACGGCATGGACGAGTACCCGTTCCTGATCGACCAGGACGGTTTCTCGGTCCTGCCGATCACCTCCGCGACCCTCGAACAGACGGCCTCGGACGAGCGGATCTCGACCGGCATCCCGCGCCTCGACGCGATGCTCGGCGGCGACGGTGTCTTCCGCGGCAGCTCGGTCCTGATCTCGGGGACGGCCGGGATGGGCAAGTCGACCATCGCCGCCCACTTCGCCGATGCGGCCTGCCGCCGCGGCGAGCGGGTCCTGTACTTCGCGTTCGAGGAGTCCGAGGGCCAGATCATCCGGAACATGCGCTCGGTCGGGCTCGACATGGAGCGGTGGGTCCGGGACGGACGGCTCGCCTTCCACGCGGCGCGCCCGACGATGTGCGGCCTCGAGCTCCACCTGGTCAACATCCACAAGGTCGTGCGCGCATTCGGGCCGCAGCTGGTCGTGATCGACCCGCTCTCGAACCTGACGACGATCGGCGAGCAGCAGCAGGTCCGCTCCATGCTGACCCGCCTGATCGACTTCCTCAAGAGCGAGGGGGTCACGGCCGTCTTCACGGACCTGACGGCCGCCGAGTTCAACCTCGAGAAGACCGACGTCGGCGTCTCGTCCCTGATGGACACCTGGTTGCTGCTCAGGAACCTCGAGCACAACGGCGAGCGGAACCGCGGGCTCTACGTGATCAAGTCGCGCGGCATGGCCCACTCGAACCAGATCCGCGAGTTCGTGATCACCGACAGCGGCGTCGAGCTCCTCGACGTCTACACGGGCCCCGGCGGCGTCCTCACCGGGGCGTCGCGGGTCGCGCAGGAGACCCGGGACCGCGCGGAAACGATCCTGCGCCGCCAGGCCATCGAGGCCCGGCAGCGGGCGCTCGATCGGAAGCGGCGGTCGCTCGAAGCCCAGATCGCGCTCCTGAACGCGGAGTTCGAGGAGGCCGAGGACGAGGCGATGCGCGAACTCCAGCAGGAAGAACTCCTGGAGGAGGCGCAGGTCAGCAGCACCCGGGAACAGGCCCGCCGCCGGAAGGCCGACGGCATGGGGGAGGCATGAGATCTCTTTATGTGGAGTGCGGCCATGAGTGAGAGTGACATGCAGGAGACCAGCGAGCTCGACGTCGGGCTTCGGCCCGGCGAGTTCTGGACCCTCAAGCTCTACGTCGCCGGCCAGAGCCCGCGGTCGCTCGCGGCGTTCGCGAACCTGAAGAAGATCTGCACCGAGCATCTTCCCGGGCAATACTCGATCGAGGTGATCGACCTGCTCGAGCACCCGGCGCTCGCGGCCGGCGACCAGATCATCGCGATCCCGACCCTGATCCGGAAGCTTCCGACGCCCATACGGAAGATCATCGGGGACCTCTCGAACACGGACCGGGTACTGGTCGGTCTCGATCTCCGCAAGGAGACGACATCCTGACGGCGCGGAGGGTGAGGCCGACGGACGACTACGACGGCAGGCCATGGAAGGGTGCGGAGGCGATTGAGACGGAGCGCGGGGATCTCCCCCGTCTCTCGCCCGCCGAGGCCGAGGAGACGCTGGCCGCGATCCGGCTCGGGCAGGTGGACGCATTCCTGATCGCGACCGCTCTCGGCGACCGCGTCTACACCCTCCAGGGGTCGGAGCATCCGTACCTGATCTACGTCCGCTCCATGAGCGAGGGCGCGGTCACGACGACCCCCGACGGGACAATCCTCTTTGCGAACGACCGCTTCGCCGGACTCGCCGGAGCCCCGCGCGATCAGCTGGTCGGGACGCCGTTCTCGCGCTACGTCTGCCCCGGCGACCTCGATCGGGTCGAGGCACTGCTGCGGAGCGGCGCCGGCGACCGCTCGCGGGGCGAGATCGAGCTCTGCCCCGTCGGCGGCGGGAGCGTGCCCGTCTACCTCTCGGTCAGTCCGTACACGTCGGGGGATGCGACCGGGTTCTGCATCGTGGTCACGGACCTCTCCGAGCAGAAGCGAACGGCCGCGCTGGTCGAGAGCGCCGAGCTGACCCGGTCGATCCTGGAACGGGCCGGCGACGCGATCGTGGTGCTCGGGACCGACGGCCGGATCGTGCTCGCCAACCAGGCCGCCCACCGCCTGGCCGGCGACAACCCGCTCATGCGCCCCTTCGGCGAGGCCTTCCCGCTCGCTCCCGTCGGACCGGGCAGAGGGGAGACGATCGCCGCCTGCGGCGGCATCCCCGCCCCCGACGTCGAGGGGGAACCCGGCGAGTACGTTCTCCGGTTGCCGTCGGGACCGTCCCGGACCCTGCTCGTGAACGCCGCGTCCGTGCACGACCTTCGCAACGAGCCGACCGGGTGCGTGCTCTGCCTGACCGACATCTCGGCCCAGAAAGAGAACGAGCGGCGGCTCGCGCGGGCGCTCGAGGACGCGGCGAGCTCGAACCGCGAGCTCCAGCAGTTCGCGTACATCGCGAGCCACGACCTCCAGGAGCCCCTGCGGATGGTGACGAGTTACCTCCAGCTCCTCGAGCGGCGGTACCGCGACGAGCTCGATCAGGACGCGCAGGAGTTCATCGGGTTCGCGGTCGAGGGAGCTCAGCGGATGCAGCAGCAGATCATGGATCTGCTCACGTACTCGCGGATCACGAGCCGGGGCCAGCCCCCGACGCCCGTGGACCCTGCCACGGCCCTGGCCGAGGCGATCACGCGGCTCGAGCTCATCATCGCCGAGACCGGGGCCGAGATCTGCGTCGGCCCCATGCCCGTGGTCCGGGCCGACCCGTCCCAGCTTGCACAGGTCTTCCAGAACCTGATCGGTAACGCCCTCACTTTCCGCTCCGCCGAGCCCCCGCGGATCCGGGTCGAGGCCGTGAAGGAGGAGGACGCGGTCCGGTTCTCCGTCAGCGACAACGGGATCGGGATCGCGCCGGAGTACCACGACCGGATCTTCCAGATGTTCCAGCGGCTCCACCCCCGCGACCGCTACCCGGGTTCCGGCATCGGCCTCGCAATCGTTCAGCGGATCGTCGAGCGCCACGGCGGGCGGGTCTGGCTCGAGTCGGAGGAGGGGAAGGGGTCGACCTTCTTCTTCACAATCCCGGCCACCCCGCCGGGGGAGGAATCATGACGGACGGACCGTCCGGCGGACGCACGATCTCGGTCTCCGCCGGAGAGAGCGACACCGGGGGGCGGCGCGAGATCCTGCTCGTCGAGGACAGCCAGGGAGACGTCCGGCTGATCCGCGAGGCCCTCCGCGAGATCTGCGGCGGGCACGTCCTCCACGTGGTCAACGACGGCGTCGAGGCGCTCAACTTCCTTCACCGGACCGGCGCCTATGTCTCTGCGCCGCGCCCGGACCTGATCCTGCTCGACCTGAACCTCCCGAGGAAGAACGGACGAGAGGTCCTCTACGAGATCAAGCGCGACGAGCAGCTCCGGGAGATCCCCGTCATCGTCCTGACCATCTCCACGGCCGAGGAGGACATCATGACCGCGTACCGGCTCCAGGCGAACTGCTACGTGATCAAACCCGTCAATCTCGACAACTTCTTCCGCGTCCTCAACTCGGTCGCGCGCTACTGGCTCTCGAGCGGCCGTGCTCGGGACGGAGACAGTCATGGCAGATGATCGGATCCCCCTGCTCCTGATCGAGGACAACCCGGCCGACCTGCGGCTCGTGGCCGAGCTCCTCGAGGATGCGGCTCCGGGCCGGTTCCGGGTCGAACCGGCGCGACGGCTCGCGGAAGGGCTCGAGGCCCTCCGCGCCCGCCCGTTCGCAGCCGTCATCCTCGACCTCTCCCTTCCCGACGCCGACGGCGTCGCGGCGATCGGGGCCGTCCGCGCGGCGTCCCCGTCCACGCCCGTCATCGTCCTCTCGGGGATGCTCGACGACGAGGTCAGGCGCATCGCCGCCGAGCACGGGGCCTCCGCGAGCTTCGTCAAGGGCGAGGACTCGATCGCGCCGCTCGTCGCTGCAATCGACGAACTCATCCGAGAACGGCCCTGAATTCAGCACTGCTTGAACGAAATATATATAATGGGTCAGCGCCTCTTGAGGTTCGTATGGCCCAATCGGCCCGGCCCGACAGGCTGCACCTGCTGCTGGTAGAAGACAACGCCGGCGACGTCAGGCTGATTCGCGAGGCCTTCAGGACGAGCGGCCAGGAGATCGAGATCGCGGTGGTCCGCGACGGCGTCGATGCGCTCGACTACCTGCGGGGTTCCGGCGCCTACGTGCTCGGCGCCGCGCCCGGACCTGATCCTGCTCGACCTGAACCTCCCGAGGAAGAGCGGGCGCGAGGTCCTCCGCGAGGTCAAGGCCGACGACGGGCTCAGCGCGATCCCCGTCGTCGTCCTGACCACGTCGGCTGCCGACGAGGATATCGCGTTCTCGTACCGCACCCATGCGAACACCTACATCATCAAGCCGGTCAACCTGGACCGGTTTCTCGAGGTGATCGGCTCGATCGGGGCGTACTGGTCCCACATCGCACGCCTCCCCGGAGGCATCCGCGGCGACGACTGCAACCCCGCCGCCCGGCCGGCCTGATCGCCGCCGGCCCCCCGTCCTGCACTCTCCTGCAGCCCGACCGCGCAAACTACATAAACGAGTCCGCGCAAGTATAACCCTGAGCCCCGCCGGACGAGGGAAATACGGCAGAATACGGGCTCCACGGGATATCGGGGCATCGTTTTGATGCCCGATGGGGAGAGATACGCTAGGATGACGCCTGTCAGCAACGATCCGCGGGGGCCCCGGGCCGGGCCGGGAACGAGGAGGCGGTGACCACGGACCCTGAGCCGCTCCGGGTACTGCTGGTCGAGGACAACCCCGGCGACGCGCGGCTCGTCCGCGAGATGCTCGCCGAGATGAACACCGAGCGCTACGACGTGACCCCGGTCGACCGGCTCGCCGATGCCCTGGCCTTTCTCGCCGAACGGCCGTTCGACGCGATCCTGCTCGACCTGAACCTGCCCGACAGCTACGGTCTCGCGACCCTGATCAAGATCCGCGCAGTCGCTCCGCACGTCCCGGTGATCGTGGTCTCCGGCCTCGCCGACGAGGAGATGGCGATCCACGCCCTGCGCGAGGGTGCGTACACCTACCTCGTCAAGGGCCAGATGAACGGCTACCTCCTGAATCGCTCCATCCGCTACAGCATCGAGCGCGAGCGGACCGAGCAGATCCAGCAGCTGCCAGCGGGCGCGGGAGTACGCCGAGAACATCGTCGACACGATCCGCGAGGTGCTGATCGTGCTCGACAACCGCCTGCGGATCGTCTCGGCAAACCGCGCCTTCTACGAGACCTTCCAGACGGCCCCGGAGAAGATCGAGGGGCGGTTCATCCACGAACTCGCCGACCAGGTCTGGAACATCCCCGAGTTCCTGGCCCTGCTCGAGAAGATCCTGATGCACTCGAACCAGCAGGCCGGGCTCGAGCTCGACCACGAGTTCCCGGTCCTCGGGAGGCGCGTGATGCTCCTCAACGCCCGCTGGGTCTACGAGGAGCGCGGCGAGACCGACCGCATCCTGCTCGCGATGTCCGACATCACCGAGCGGAAGCGGGCCGAGGAGGCGCTCGCGGCCGAGAAGGAGCGGCTGGCCGTCACGCTCTGGAATATCGGCGAGGGGGTGATCGTGGCCGACGTGCGCGGCACGATCGGCCTTCTGAACCGGACGGCCGAGCAGCTGACCGGCTGGACCGCCCAGGACGCGATCGGACGCAGGATCGACGAGGTCTTTCAGGCCGTGGACGAACGGACGCGCGAACCCTGCGGCAACCCGGTTGCGCTGGTGCTGCAGCAGGGCTCGCCCCGCCACCGCTCGCGGCACAAGGTCCTGATCGCCCGCGACGGAACCGAGCGGCCGCTCGGCGAGACCGTGGCCCCCGTCCGCGACGGCCACGGCGACATCATCGGGGTCGTGATCGTCTTCCGCGACCTGACCGCGGAACGGCGGGTCGAGGAGGACCTCGCCAAGAACGAGCGTCTCGAGTCGGTGGGCGTGCTCGCGGGAGGGATCGCTCACGACTTCAACAACACGCTCACCGCGATCGAGGGGAACATCCTGGTCGCGAAGGCGCACCTGCCCGAGGACCAGAAGGCGTTCGAGCGGCTCCTCGAGGCCGAGAAGGCCGCTCACCGCGCGCGGGACCTCACGCGGCAGCTCCTGACCTTCGCCCGCGGCGGCCAGCCGATCAAGAAGGTGCTTCACATCGCCGATCTCATCAATGAATCGACCCTCTTCGCCCTCTCCGGCTCGAAGGTCCAGGCCGAGTTCTCCATCCCGAAGAACCTCTGGCCCGTCGAGGCCGACGAGGACCAGCTCAAGCAGGTGATCAACAACCTGGTGATCAACGCCGACCAGGCCATGCCCGAGGGCGGGACGCTCACGGTCTCGGCCGAGAACGTCACGCTCGCCGAGGACGAGATCCTGACCCTCGCGCCCGGCGACTTCGTCCGGGTCCGTGTCTCGGATACCGGTGTCGGGATCCCGAAGGAGCACACCGCGAAGATCTACGAGCCGTACTTCACGACCAAGCAGACCGGGAGCGGGCTCGGGCTGACCGTCGCCTACTCGATCGTCCGGAACCACGGCGGGACCATCGAGGTCGAACCGCGCGCCGGCGGGGCCGGCACCACCTTCACCGTCTACTTCCCGGCCTCCCACGCCCCCGTGCAGCGCGAGGCCGCGGTCGCGGAGCCGCCGCGCCGCGGCAACGAGCGGGTCCTCTGGATGGACGACGAGGAGATGATCCGCGAGGTCGGGGAGGAGATGCTCGGCATCCTCGGGTACCGGGGCGCGTTCGCCGCAGACGGGGCCGAGGCGATCGAGATCTTCCGGCAGGCCGCCGCCGCGGGAGACCGGTTCGACGCCGTCATCCTCGACCTGACGACCCCGCTGGGGCTCGGCGGGGTCGAGGCGATCCGCCTCCTCCTCGAGATCGATCCCGACGTCCGGGCGATCGTCTGCAGCGGGTACTCGAACGACCCGGTGATGGCGAACTACCGCGACTACGGGTTCTCCGGCGTGCTGACCAAGCCGTTCTCCCTGCAGAACCTCGACGACCAGCTCCGCCGCGTCATCGGCGGATCCGGCTGACCTCCTCTCCTCTTCTACCCGGCCAGGTGCGTGACCAGGATCCGCAGGCCGATCCCGATCAGCACCACGCCGCCGACGGCCTCCATGGATCGGCCGAACCGTTCGCCCAGCCGGCTGCCGAGTGACCCCGCCCGCGAGCGAGAGCCCGAAGGTGACGGCGCCGATCAGGAGCGCCGCCAGGAGGATCGGGGTCGAGGGGTCGGCGAGCCGGAGTCCGAGCCCGACAGCGAGCGCGTCGATGCTCGTGGCGACGGCGAGCAGCAGCAACACCCGGACGGAGAGGGCCGGGCGGTCGTCCTCCTCCCGCCCGGTGGCGGCCTCGTAGATCATCCGGCCGCCGATCCCGGCGAGGAGCAGGAACGCGATCCAGTGGTCGATCCCGCCGATGAACCCGGCGAAGGCCGACCCGAGGAGCCAGCCCGTGACCGGCATCAGGGCCTGGAAGACGCCGAAGGCGAGGGCCATCGCGAACGCCCCGCGGGCCCGCTCGCTCGCGCGGGAGCACGGCCCCGCGTCCGATCGCGACGGCGAAGGCGTCCATCGAGAGCCCGACCGCGATCAGCAGCACCGAGGCGAGGTCCATGGGCGGGGCTACTGGCGGCGGAGTCTCTTCGCGATCCGCTCACGGTATTCGCGGAGGAGCCCGACTCCGACCACGACGAAGGAGGCGCCGATGATCAGGATGATGATCGGGGTCAGGTTGTCGCTGACGACCGGGATGTTGCCGAAGAAGTAGCCCAGGCCGACGAAGACGAGGACCCAGCAGACGCTCCCCGCGAACTCCCACTTCGCGAACTCGGCGTAGTCCATCTTCCCGATCCCCGAGAGGAACGGCGTGAACGTCCGGACGAACGGGACGAAGCGGGCGAGGAAGATCGACTTCTTGCCGTGCCGGTCGAAGAACTCCTGGGCCGAACGGACGTACTGGGGCCGGATGAGCCGGTTGTCCCAGGCGAGCATGCGGTCGCCGGCCCGCCGTCCGATCCAGTAGTTCGTGTGGTCGCCCAGGACGGCAGCGACAATCAGGAGCGGGATCAGCACGCGGATGTCGAGCACGCCGGCGCCGGCGAAGGTGCCCGCGATGAAGAGGAGCGAGTCGCCGGGGAGGAACGGGAATATCGACGAGCCCGGTCTCGATGAAGATGATCAGGAAGAGGATCGCGTAGGCCCAGGTTCCGTACTGCTGGACCACCGGGAGGAGGTAATCGTCCAGGTGGAGGAGGAGTTCCAGGAGTCCGGGCAGGGCCGACATCGGATACAGGTTGGCCCCCGGCCAATAAATACACGTCTGCATTTCACTTTCACACCGCAGTCTCCACGTCTCATATACCCGTGAGGAGCAGGGATCACCATGCACCTGCCACTCTGCCCCGGCGTGACATTCGAGGCCGGTCGGCTCCACACCCTGCTCGGCCCGCCCGAATGCGTCGCGGCCCTGCTCGCCGACCCGGCGACGGCCCGGTTCCCGGCCGCCTGCATCTGCCCGGAGGATTCGGCCCTGCCCGCGCGTCTCGATCCGATCGCGCACCGGTGCCGGCTCCGGCGCGTCCGTTCGGCCCGGGAGCTCCTTCGCGAGCTCGCGTCCGCGCGCGAGGCGATCGTCGTGGTCGAGCACGCGCCGGCCCTCTACGACGAGGACGGGGCCGTGCGGCGGAGCCTGGGCCACCAGCTCCCGCGCCCGCTCGGCGTTCGCGATGGTCGTGCTCTACGCCGAAACTCCGGACCCCGCCTTCGCCGCGATCGCGGGAGGGGCCGACCGCTCCTTCGTCCTCGTCTGCGCCGAGCCGTCCGCGGCGTTCGGGCGGCGGCTCCCGCCGGGGCAGACCACGCTCACGGGAACGTGATCGGGACCCCCGGTCCCGGGCAACTCTTTTATAGAACCATAATGCACCTTTACAGCCATAGGTGTGATAGTATGGCGCAGGTGCAAGGAGGACAGCCGATCATCATTCTGAGGGAGGGGACGACCCAGACCCGCGGGGCCGAGGCCCTCGGCAACAACATCGCGGCCGCGAAGGCCGTCGCGAACGCGGTCCGCTCGACCCTCGGCCCGCTCGGCATGGACAAGATGCTCGTCTCGGGGATCGGGGACATCGTGATCACGAACGACGGCGCGACGATCGTGGACGAGATGGACATCGAGCACCCGGCCGCGAAGATGATGGTCGAGATCGCGAAGACGCAGGACCAGGAGGCCGGCGACGGTACCACAACGGCCGTCGTGCTCGCGGCCGAGCTCCTCTCCCGGGCCGAGTCGCTCGTGGCCGACGAGGTCCACCCGACCGTGATCGCGGCCGGATACCGGCTCGCTGCCGATCGGGCCATCGCTCTCCTCGAGGAGCTCGCCTGCCCGGTTCTCCCGACCGACACGCCCCTGCTCTACCGGATCGCGATGACCGCGATGACCGGTAAGGGTGCCGAGGTCGGCCTGGACCGGTTCGCCGCGATGGTCGTGAAGGCCGTCGGGATGGTCGTCGACGAGGACGGGACCGTCGACCCCGATAACGTCAAGGTCGAGAAGAAGGTCGGCGGCTCCTTCGACGACTCGGTCCTGGTCGAGGGCGTCGTCCTCGCGAAGGAACGGGTCCACCCGGGGATGCCGAAGCGGGTCGAGGGCGCGCGGGTCCTGCTGCTCAATGTCCCGATCGAGTACAAGAAGACCGAGTCGAAGGCGACGATCAAGATCTCGGCCCCGGGCCAGGAGCAGTCGTTCCTGGACGCCGACCAGCGCATGAGCCGCGAGATGGCCGAGAAGGTCCTCGCCACGGGCGCGAACGTGGTCTTCTCGCAGAAGGGGATCGACGACCTCGCCCAGCACTACCTCGCGAAGGCCGGCATCCTCGCCGTCCGCCGTCTCAAGACGTCGGACCTGAAGCGCATCAGCCGCGCCACGGGCGCCCGGATCCTGACCACGCTCGACGACATCCGCCCCGAGGATCTCGGGTGCGCCGGGCTCGTCGAGGAGCGGGTCATGGCCTCGGACGAGGTCGTCGTGATCGAGCAGTGCCAGAACCCGCGCGCGGTCACGATCCTGCTCCACGGCGGGACCGAGCACGTGGTCGACGAGCTCGAGCGCGCCATCCACGACGCGATCCGCGTGGTCGGCATCGTGGTCGAGGACGGGAAGTACGTGGTCGGCGGCGGCGCCCCCGAGATCGCGCTCGCACGCGCGCTCCGCACCTACGCGACCACGATCGGCGGCCGCGAGCAGCTCGCGGTGGAGGCCTTCGCGGGCGCCCTCGAGGTGATCCCCCGCACGATCGCCGAGAACGCCGGCCTCGACCAGATCGACGCGCTCGTCGCGCTCCGGGCCGCGCACGACGCGGGCTGCGCGACGGCCGGGGTCGATGTCAGGACCGGCGAGGCCGTCGACATGGAGGCGGTCGGTGTGGTCGAGCCCCTCCGGGTCAAGACCCAGGCGATCTCGTCGGCCACCGAGGCCGCCGTGATGATCCTGCGGATCGACGACGTCATCGCCGGGTCCAAGTCGCAGATGCCCGAGGGCGGCCCCGGCGGCATGGGCGATTACTGATCCTCTTCTTTTTCCGATTTGCTGGAACGACGGCACGGGCCATACGTCGTCCTATCGCTGACGACATGACGTCGCAACAGGGCCGGGTCGCGCTGCGGCGGAAGTCACGAGCACACAGATGGTCTGCCTGGATGCCCACTGTCACCTGGGCGGAGTCCCGAGCATCCATCGGCGGGATATGCACACCCCTCGGAGGTGTCTCGCCTCGTCGCTGGAGAGGGACCCGCGCCGAGCGTGGCAAAAATTCCAATCCCCTTACGGGGGATTGGCGAAGCTGGAACCCAGAGCCGGGTCGGAACGGCTGTCGGCAGGATACGTGTGCAGCAACCGCCGCTGCTGTCACCCCGCGGCCGGACACTCATGCCCGCGCCTCACAGTGAATGCGAGGATAAGGGCCGCGAAAAATGGAGGATCAGAGGTGGTTGAAGAGCCAGACGATGTCGGCGAAGTCGATGTGGCCGTTTCCAGTGTAGTCGAAGACCGATACCGGCTCATTCGCCGCGATCCAGGTCATCTGGTCGAAGGTGAGCACGACGTCCGCGAAGTCCTTTCGGCCGTTCCCGTTGACGTCGTCGTACAGGCCGTCGCCATCGAGATCGCGGGGCAGGCCCGCGCCGCCTGGTACGGCCAGGACGGCCGCTCCGGTTACGGCGATCCGTCCGACCGCCCTGACCGTGTCGTCGGGATGCCCTGAGGCCGAGGCCGTCAGGGCGACCGTATACGTGCCGGGGTCGGCGTATGTGTGCGCCGGGTTCCGCAATGCCGACGTGCTACCGTCGCCGAAGTCCCATGACCATCCCGTTGCCCCACCGAGCGAGGAGTCCGCGAACCGCACCGCGAGCGGCGCCGGCCCCGCGATCGTGTCGGCCGTGAAGGCCGCCGCGAGCAGCGGCGGGTTAGCGCTCCCCCCTCCGTAGAGGTAGGAGGCCGCGGCCCGATCGGCCGGGGAGAGTGTCACCAGGTTCATGTTTCCGAGGGCATCCTGCCGCCCGAGACTGCAGGCCTTACCCGCATCCGACGGTCCCTGCGGCTCCTCTCCCGCGAGCGAGGCGATCCCGAGGCAGTACCCAAGGGTCTCGAGCATCCGGGACTCGATGCTGTAGACGGACCCGCCCGCGGCGCCCGTGGTCCAGGTCGTATCCGGATCGAGGAGGATGTCGGCCTCGAGTATCGTCGTGCCGTTCTCGTCGGTCCAGATGGTGGCGCTCGGCGGGGATCCCCAGGCGATCACGCTGATGTCGTCGGGATCGTCCGAAGCGGACGTGGTCGTGCCGGAGCAGTCGATCCGGAACGTATCCGGCAGCGCGGTATTCCAGGTGGCGGCAGCGCGGCGGACGGCGTCGGCCCCGCCGGTGACGCCGGGGCAGTTGTCGTTCACGAGGAAGACCGGACCCGCTGCCCACTTCGCCCTGCCAATCCCGAACGAGACCGCGAACGGGAACGGGTCGCTCTCCAGGCCCGCGTCCGTGACGAGCCTAACCGAGCCGCTCGAGGCGGTGTCGGTCTGCTCGTCGCCGGTGAAGCCGGTCGGCACCCGCACCCGGACCTCGGTCTCGGACCAGGAGACGATCTCGTCAGGGTTCGCGTCGGGATCGGCCCTCCCCGAGGCCCAGTAGGTACCGCCGGCGGAGGTGAACCCGACGTCCGATCGCGACGACTGCGTCCCGAACCCGGTGCCCGTGATCGTGATCGTCGTGTTCGTCCCGGCCGACGCGATCTGAGGTGAGACCGTCTCGATCATTGGTCCCCCTGCCCCGGCGTCAGCCGCCCGGCCCTCGGACGGCAGACCCTCGGGGAGCGAGGAGATCCGGGTGATGGTGCCTGCTGTCCCGCTCACGGCAACCGGCGTGACGTCTCCGTTCATCGGCAGGCCGGGCGCGAGCCGCGTCATGGTCTTGAGGGTCCCGTTGCCGGGCGTCGTCCGGCTATCGGCCGCCGCGGCGCACGCGGCCAGGAGCAGGACGGCGAGAAGGACGGGAAGGCAGCGCCGTGCGCGGTGGAGGGGGCGGTGGTCGGGCATGGGTTTCCTCGACGGATGGCGAATAGCTGTACCTCGATCGGCCCGCGCCATAATAGTTGCTTTTTTATACCGGGGACTCCGTGCCCCCCCGTGCCGGGCCCGGTTGCAGTTGCCGGCGAAATACCCGTCGCCCGGTCAACGATACAGGCGATGGGTCAACGAATCTGGATCTCATCTTACGAGGATCACACAACATCCGCAGGCTCGGTCATGGGACAAAACGAAAGGGCCGACAGGCACAGAAACGCCTATGGATGAACGCATGCATACTGGAGACATCGTCGATCGGGAGAAGGGGGCTGCGTGAGCGCCCTTTCATTCTGCGGACATTCTGCGCTCACCGCAACGGCGGGATTTTGTGGACGCGGCAGAGCGCGTCGCGGATCAGGTCCTCGCCCTCGTGCCAGTAGATCTCGTCGTGGCCCTGCCAGGGGGGTATGCCGCGGAAGACGACGGCCGGAACCCCCGCGTCGCTCTCGCCCATCACGAGGTTCGCGAACCCGGCGATCTCGTCCACGACCGCCTCCTCCGTGATCTTCAGCTCGTGGCCGAAGAGGTCGGTCTCGCCGCGGAAGTCGCGGATCGCGGTCATGCCGGCCCAGCCGATCGCGTGCCCGGTCTGGCCGCGCCGGAACGATCGCCCGCAGGTGTCGGTCACGATCACGCCGACGCGGGCGCCCACAGCCTCGAGGAGCTCGGCCGCGAGCCCGGATGCCGCGCCCATCGGGTCGCGCGGGAGCAGGATCACCTCCCCGCCCTCGATGTTCGACTGGTCCACGCCGGCGCGGACGCCGATGTGACCGCAGGGCAGGACCGAGAGGACGAACGGGTGCTCGAGCAGGAGGGAGTCGGACTCGTCGAGGACGGCCTGGATGAAGCGCGGGTCCTCGCCCGTCCGGGCTGCGATCGCGGACGCCCGGGCCGTCGGCTCGATCGTGTCGAGGCTGCGAACATGAGCGTGGGCCTTGGACCAGACCGACGAGGCGAGGCAGAGAATGTCGCCGTCGGCGAGTGCGACTCGATCGGCGATCAGCCGCGCGAGGTCGTCGCCGGGCCGGATGAGCGGGAGCCCCTCGACGGGGATCACGGTGATCGGCATGGGATCAGTGTCGGCGGGCCGGGATGAAAAAGGAGAGGGGGAGCCCGGTCAGCCCTGCATCGCCGCGAGGACGTGGGCCTCGTACTCCTTCAGGATGGCGTTGACGTCGCCGCGCCGCGCCTCGGCGTAGACCCGGATCATCGGCTCGGTGTTCGAGGGGCGGACCAGGACCGCGTAGTCCTCGGTCGTGACCTTGAGCCCGTCGGTCGTGTCCGGCTCGAGGCGCGCGAGCCTCTCTCCGAGCCGGGCCATCACGTCGGCCGCCGGGGCCGTGAGCGGGATCGAGTGCTCGACGTACGGGAAGTCCGGGATCGCGTCCGCGAGCTCGGAGAGACGTTCGCCGCCGGCGATGACCTCCGCGAGCGCGAGGGCCATCGCGAACGGGTCGTCCGAGGTCCTGGAACTCGGGGAGGAAGAAGTGGCCCGAGCGCTCGACGCCGAGTACGGCCCCGTCGTTCTTGACCCGGTTCGCGATGAAGACGTCGCCGACCCGCTCGCGCTCGACGCGGAAGCCGAGCGGCAGAAGCCGCTCCTCGAGGACCATCGAGCAGTCGAAGCCCGAGATCACCAGGTCGCCGGGCTTATACCGCCGCGTCGCGAGGATGATCGCGACCTTCTCCGGCGCGAGCACGCGCCCGCGGTCGTCGATCGCGATCCCTCGGTCCGCGTCGGGGTCGAACCCGACCCCGAAGTCGGCCCCCTCCGCGACCACGGCCTTCGCCGAGGAAGCGAGCGAGGTCTCGGTCGGGCGCGGCCCGCGCCCCGGGAACGTCCCGTCCATCTCGCCGTACCGGACGATCGGCTCGCACCCGGCCTCGCGGAAGACTCGCCCCATCTCGCCGGCCGACCCGTTGCCCATGTCGAGCACGACCCGGAGCGGGCGGTCGATCGTGACGCGGTCTGCGACGAATGCACCGTACCGGTCGATCGCCTCGTCTGCCGAACGGCCCATCGAGCTCTCCCTGCCCCGAGGCGAACGACCCGCTCCGGTAGTGCTCCATGATCGGGCTCTCCTGATAGAGGAGACCGTACCCGTCCCCGGTGCGGAAGCGGATGCCGTTGTACTCCGGCGGGTTGTGCGACGCGGAGATGTAGGCCGACCCGGCGAGCCGGTCCTGCCAGGTCACGAAGCTGATCACGGCGATCGGGAGGACACCGTACTCCTCGACGCAGGCGCCGGTCGAGAGGACGCCCTCGAGGAACGCGGCCTCGAGGGCCGGGCCGCTCGTCCGTGTGTCGCGGCCGACGGTCGCCGTCCCCCCGGCGATCGCGGTGCCGTAGGCCCGGCCGATCGTGGTCGCCTCGGCCTCCGAGAGCTCGCTCCCGTAGACGCCGCGCACGTCGTACGCCTTGAAGATCGTCACAGAACCGGGTTCACCGGGATGGTATTTGAGTGTTCGCCCACGGCAGCGGCGGCCGCTCCACCGGCATTCTGAGAAACCTTTAAACCGTCCGGCAGGGTAAGGGGGGTGAACGCGGGGGACCCCGCGACGGATGTGAATGACATGGCCGAGTCAACGACCGACCAGCCGACGCCCGAAGGCGAGGTCCTCCTGATCTCCGCCGTCCTCGAGCCGACGATGCAAGTGGACCCGAAGCAGATGCAGCTCCGCTTCGAGGCAGGGGGCCCCTTCGAGGAGCCCGAAAAAGAGTACATCGAGATGGTCAACGAGATCGCGCGGTCCTGCAACGAGGTCGCAGGCCGGATGCTCGGCAAAGATGCAATGACGGCGCTGCTCAACGAGGTGGGCATGACCCCCGGCGCCCAGGTGACGCTCTTCGCGCTCTCGTTCCGGGCGACGGGCGGGACGGGCCCGGCCTGCACCTTCTCGGTCGAGACCGAGATCAACCCGGCCTTCATGACCGCGAGCGACCGACTGGTCCAGCGCACGGCCGACGAGTGCAAGGAGGCGTCCCTGCCGATCTTCACGCGCCGGTACCCCGACTGCGGCGCCTGATCAGCCCAGGAGGAGCAGGACCAGGCAGACCACAGGCGGGATCACCAGATTGTCGTCGACCGGGGAGACGAGCTCGACGATACCCGCCGCCGTCGCCGCGAGGACCGCCGTCACCGGCGGGAGGACGAACAGGAGCGCCCCGGCCGTCACGAGGGCTCCCGCGAGAAATCCCTCTATCGATTTTCCGTTGAAGAGCCGGTGCCTCCCGAGGCGACGGCCGGCGATCGTGCTCACGCTATCGAGCAGGGCGAGGACGAAGACGCCGACCGCGGCCAGGAACGGGCCGAAGAGGACCAGGCAGCCGAGCGTCGCGACGACGAAGTAGAAGGCGCCCCGCCCGGGCCCGGCGTCCTCGCGCTCGAGAAGGTCGAGCAGGGGCGAGATCAGGGGCAGGCGCAGCCCGCGTTCGACCGCATCGGTCAGGACCGAGCCCGCAAGCAGGCCGGCCGCGTAGAAGGGCACGGTCACCTCCGGCGGGAAGACCGCGACCGAGACCGCGATCGCGGTGCCGATCAGGAGGTGGACCGCCTGCCGCCAGGTCTCGTTCATGATGATCTATCGGCCCGGCCGTCGAAAAAAGGTGATGGACCGGAGCGTTTATCTCGAATCGCTGCCCCTTCCGCTCCATGGACGGGGAACCCGCGGTCGCGACCTTCGCGGCCGGATGCTTCTGGGGCGTCGAGGAGGCGTTTCGCACGCTTCCCGGCGTCATCGAGACCGCCGTCGGGTACACGGGCGGCACAAGGCCGGACCCGAGCTACGAACAGGTCTGCACCGGCAGGACGGGCCACGCCGAGGCCGTGCGGGTCGTCTACGACCCGGCGCGCATCACCTACCGCGCACTCCTCGACCGGTTCTTCGCGGTCCACGATCCGACCACGCGGAACCGACAGGGACCGGACATCGGCGAGCAGGTACCCGGTCCGCGATCTTCTACCACACCCCCGAGCAGGAGCGCGAGGCGCGGTCCCTGGTCGCGGAGCTCGACCGCTCGGGCAGGTTCCGCCGCCCGATCGCGACCGAGATCGTGCCCGCCGGGCCGTTCTACCGGGCCGAGGAATACCACCAGCAGTACGTCCGCAAGCACGGCGGGGGTGGCTGCCACATCTGATCGCGGCCGGCATCAGAAGGATAATGAGGACGCCGGGAGCAGATCACTGTAGGCCATGGAGCAGTACCTACACGATCGCGGAGCTCGCCCGGGTCATGCACACGGACGAGTCCTCGGTCCGGCTCCTGATCTCGAGCGGCATCCTGAAGGTCGAGCGCTGCGGCTCCGGCTACCTCGTGGAGACCGACGAGTTCTCGCGCTTCGGCATCCTCTCCTCGCGCCGGCGGCCGACCCGCCGGTGACCCGTGCGCACCCTTATATCCGGACCAGGACGATGGGAGGTTGTATGAGGTCTGTATATCCCGGAAGGTCCCAGCCCGACCCGGACCCGGTGCCCCCAACCCCGCCGCCGGCCCCGACTCCGACGCCCCAACCGGCACCCAATCCGATCCCGCCGCCCCATCCCCCGCCCCCGGAACCGATCGTCCCCGAGCCGCCGACGCCGCAGCCCGAGCAAGAGTGAGGATGGCCGGGCCGTCGGGCGCGGAGGACGAGCTGCTGCCGGGGCTCGGGCTCGAGGCCGGGCCCGACCCGGCCGTGCTCGTGCTCGGGACCTTCCCGAGCGTGACCGCGCGGCGCGAGCGGGCCTACTACGCGAATCCGCAGAACCACTTCTGGCCGATCGTCGAGGCGCTCTTCGGCATTCAGCGGACGCTGCCGTACCGGGAGCGGGTCGGAGCCCTGAACGAACGTGGGGTCGCGCTCTGGGACACGGTCGACGCCTGCCGCCAGGAGGGGTCGATGGACCACACGATCCGCGATCCCGTCCTCTCCGACGTCGCGGGATGGCTCGAGGCCCATCCCTCGGTCCGGCTCGTCGCGGTCAACGGCCGGACGGCCGAGCGGTTTCTGAAGCGCGCCCTTCGCGGGCGCGCTGTCCCGCTGTCCGTCCGGATAGCGGTTCTGCCGTCGACGAGTCCGGCGAATGCGGGCACGACGCTTCGAGGAGAAGCTGCGGCGCTGGAGCGTGCTTCGCGACTACGCCCGCGACCCTCTCACTCGATCGTCACGATCCTGAGCGAGTTCGTGGTCCCCACGGGCCCGGGCGCGACGCCCTCGGTCAGGATCACCAGGTCTCCCGGCGCGGCCAGCCCCAGGGATCCGGACGGCGTGGAAGATCAGGTCGTGCCAGTCTTCGTGCTCGGTCTCGATCAGGAACGGGCAGCAGCCGTACGAGAAGGTCAGGAAGCGCTGGACCGCAGGGTCGCGGGTGAACGCGAGGATCCAGCGCTCGGGCCGGAACCGGGAGATCCGGCGCGGTGTCCGGCCCGTGTGCGTCGGCGTCAGGATGAAGCGCGGCCCGAGCGCGCGCACGGCGTCGATCACGTTGAGCGAGACCACGTCCTCGACCGCGATCGCCTCCCGGCCGTAGCTCTCGCGGATCCGGTCCTCGAGCAGGTGCCCGCACCCGAGCGTCCGCCGCTCGGCCTCGATCTCGAGCGCGATCCGCGACATCATTGCGACGCTCTCGACAGGATAGGAGCCGCTCGCCGTCTCGGCCGAGAGCATCACGGCGTCGGTCCCGTCGAGGATCGCGTTCGCGACATCGGTCACCTCGGCCCGGGTCGGGAGCAGGCTCTCGGTCATGGACTCGAGCATCTGCGTGGCCGTGATCACGGGGAGGCCCACCTCGTTCGCGGCGTGGATGATCCGCTTCTGGACCACGGGCACCTGCTCGATCGGGATCTGCACGCCGAGGTCCCCGCGGGCGATCATGACCCCGTCAGCGGCGGCCAGCAGCTCGTCGATATGGTCGACCGCGGCCTTCCGTTCGATCTTGACGATCACGGCGATCTCGTGGCCGAGCGAGGCTGCATGCTCGCGGGCCCTGCGGACGTCCTCGGCCCGCTCGATGAACGAGATCGTGAAGGTATGGACGCCGAGAGCCAGGCCCGCCTCGATCAGCTCGAGGTCGCGGGGAGTCACCGCGTCCACGGGCAGGACACTGTCGGCGACGTTCAGCCCCTTGCGGGAGGCGAGGGCGCCCCCGACGACGACCTCGGCCCGGATCTCCTGCCCGCCGGCGCTGAGGACCCGGAGCCGGACGAGCCCGTCGTTGATGTAGAGCAGGCTCCCCGGTCCTACCAGGGACGGCAGCGGATCGTAGTCGATCGGGATCTTCGTCGGGTCCGCCGGGCACGGGTCGGTGGTCAGCACGACCTCGGCCCCCTTCTCGATCTCGAGCGGCTCGACGGGGAGCAGGCCCAGCCGGATCTTCGGGCCGGGCAGGTCGATCAGGATCCCGATCACCCGCTCCTCGGCGTCGGCCGCACGCCGGACGTTCTCGATCTGCCGGGCGTGCTCCTCGATCGTGCCGTGCGAGAAGTTCAGCCGGGCCACGCTCATGCCGGCTCCGATCATCCGCCGGATCGTCGCCTCGTCCGAGGATGCGGGCCCGAGGGTGCAGACGATCTTGGTCTTCTGCCGTGGGAAGTGTCACCGGTCGTCTCCTCCCCATACGGGGGCGGAAGGCGGGGATAAATCTTCCCGCGTGCCGCAACGCTTATGGATCGTCCCCGGGCACGGTTGATCGTGCGAACTCCGACTCCGGCAGAGGCCGGAGCGGGCCTTCCGCGCCCTCTTCGTCGCGGTCTTCTCGGCCATGCTCGGACTCGGGATCGTGATCCCGCTCCTCCCGCGCTACGCCGAGACCCTCGGCGCCACCGGGCTCGAGATCGGCGCGATCTTCGCGGGCTTCTCGATCTCCCGGCCCTGCTCATGCCGGTCTTCGGCCGGCTCTCGGACCGGCGGGGGCGGAAAGGCCTTCATCACGTCGGGCCTCGCCCTGTACACGCTCCTCTCGCTCGCGTACCTCGCCGGCCGACTCGGTTGCCGGCGCTCACCGCTGGTCCGCGATGGTCCACGGTGTGGCCTCGGCGATGGTGCTCCCGATAGCGATGGCCTACGTCGCCGACCTCTCGGCCGTCGGCTCGGAGGGGCGGCACATGGGCACGTTCTCGATCGCCGCTCTACCTGGGCATGGGGATCGGCCCGCTGCTGGGCGGCGTGATCGGCGCGGCGCTGGGGATGGACGCGGTCTTCCTGTCGATGACCGCGTTCTCGCTCGTCTCGGTCGCCATCTGCGTCGCGTTCGTGCCCGACTCGCCGGCACCCGCGCCCGAGGCCGGCGCCGACGCTCCGTCCTCGGGCATCCCGCCATCCGCGCCGCCGTCTTCTTCCAGCTGATCAACGCGTTCGCGAACGGCACCTTCATGGTCTTCGTCCCGCTGATCGGCTCCCTCGCCTACGGCCTCTCGACGGCCGAGACCGGCGCTCTGATCTCGGTCTCGTCGCTCTCGACCTCGGTCCTCCAGCGCTACGCCGGCGGGCTCGCGGACCGTTACAACAAGACGGCCCTGATCGTCGGAGGCACGATCCTGATCGCGGCGAGCGCTGGCCGTGATCCCGTCACTCTCGGGCTTCCCCGGGCTCGCTCCTCGTCGCGTTCGCGATCGGGATCGGCGGCGGCATCTCGCTGCCTGCCGTCACCGCGATCGTCACCATCGCCGGGCGCACGGTCGGCCAGGGCGCCGCGATGGGGGCCTCGAACACCGCCATGAGCGTCGGCATGATCGTCTCGCCCCTGCTCTCGGGCCTGGTCATGGACCTCTACGGCATCGCGAGCGTCTTCTACCTCTCAGCGGCGATCTGCACCGCTCGCGCTCCCGTTCTTCGTCCTGCTTGCCCGGCCGGCTCCGGAACCGCGACTCCTGCCTGACCGGGGGCCTGCCTCAGGCCCGCCTGGCGATCGCCGCGGCCCCTTCAGCTCGGGCGGCGGCAGCCCGGACTCTCGCGGCTCGCCGTTGTGGCGTCCGAAGCGATAGCGAGCCGCCGCTCCGCACCGCCTCAGCGACCAGGGCGTAGACCACATCCTTGACCGCGAGCGGGTCCGTCTCGTCGCGGGCGGAGAAGGTCAGGATGAAGACCGGGCCGAACTCGCCGAGCTCGCCGATCTGCACGGTCCCCGCTTCGAGCCCCATTGCGGGCGGCGCGGCCGCGGGGGCGGCCTCCGCAATCTCCTCGAGCACGGCCCGGCTCTCGTCGACGGGCGTCCCGTAGTCGACGGTCACCGGCACCTGGACCTGGGGACCTGCCCCGTGCCCGGCCGAGTAGTTGACCACGATATTCGTCGTGATACTGATGTTCGGAACGGTCGCCACCAGCCCGTCGAGGGTCCGGATGCGGGTCGAGCGGAGGCCGAGCCGCGAGCACGGTCCCGATGTACGGGTCGATCCGCACCTTGTCGCCCGACCCGCAGCGGCTTGTCGAGGAGGATGATCACGCCGCCGAAGAGGTTCGAGAGGACGTCCTGCGCGGCGAGCGCGATCGCGATGCCCGCGATCCCGGCGCCGGCGATGAGCGGGGTGATCGAGATGTCGAGGAAGATGAGGAGGTAGAGGATCGCGACGAACCAGACCAGGTACTTGACCGAGAGCGCGACGAGATCCACGAGCGACGTGCCGCCCTCCGCTCCTCGGCCGGGAGGCGGCCCTGACGGCCGTAGACCTGCACCAGGCGCGAGAGGAAGTTCGCGAGCCCCCAGGTGAGCAGCACGATTGCGACCGCTTCGGGAAGGCGCGGGTCCGCGAGCCACGGGTTGAGACGGTCGAGGCCGAGCACGTCGCGGAGCGACGATGTAGACCGCCGCCAGGACGATGCCGAGGGGAGGGCCACCGTGCGGCGACGATCCCGTTCTCGAGCAGATGAGCGCCGGGGCCGCCGCGTCCGCTCGAGCCGCTCCTCGATGCGGAGGCTCAGGAAGGTGGACGCCGGCGGCGAGGGCCACGCCCGCCAGAATGACGGCCGTGGCGATGGCGATGTCGGCGATGGCGCTCCCCGTGTCGGCGATCGGTGTCGGGATCTCCGTCGGCAGCATTCTATACCACAGCTTATGGTCCCGCGGGATAAAAATCTACGAGCACATGGCAGTCCTGAGAGAGGTGACGCAGGCGCTCGGCGAGGCGGTCGCCGCCGCCGGCCGAGACCTGAACTTCATGCACATCTGCGGCACCCACGAGGCCGCGATCGCGCGTCACGGCCTCCGGGCCGTACTCCCCGAGGGCCTCCGGATCGTGATGGGCCCGGGCTGCCCGGTCTGCATCACGCCGCAGGGCGAGATCGACGCGGCGATCGAGCTCGCCCGGCAGGGCGCGATCGTCGCGACCTACGGCGACCTCCTCCGGGTGCCCGGTACCGGCGGCTCCCTCGAGTCCTGCGGCGGCGACGTCCGCGTGGTCCAGGGCGTGCACAAGGCGGTCGAGATCGCGGAGGGGACCGACCGCGAGGTCGTCTTCGTCTCGGTCGGGTTCGAGACCACGGCCCCGACCGTCGCGGCCGCGCTCGCGGCGAGTCCGCCGGAGAACTTCTCGGTCCTCTGCTGCCACCGCCTCGTGCCGCCCGCGATGGCGTGGCTGCTCGAGCAGGGCGAAGCGGCCCTCGACGGCTTCCTCCTCCCGGGCCACGTCTGCGTCGTCACCGGCTACCGCGAGTACGAGCGGTTCCCGGTCCCGCAGGTGGTCGCGGGCTTCGAGCCCGAGGAGGTGCTGCTCGGCCTGCTCATGCTGACGCGGCAGGTGACCGAGGGGCGCGCCGTCGTGGAGAACGCCTACCCCCGCGCCGTCTCGCGCGACGGCAACCCCAAGGCCCTCGCCCTGCTCGCGGAGGTCTTCGAGCCCGCGGACGTAGAGTGGCGGGGGTTCCCCGTCATTCCCGGTTCGGGCCTCCGCCTCCGGGCGCCGTTCCGGCGGTACGACGCGCAGGAGCGGTTCGACGTCCGGATCGCCCCGACACCGAAGGCGACGGCCTGCATCTGCGACCGCGTCCTCCGGGGCGTGGCCTCACCCCCGGACTGCCGCCTCTTCTCCCGTGCCTGCACCCCGCGCACGCCCGTCGGCCCGTGCATGGTCAGCCACGAAGGGGCCTGCCGCATCTGGCACCAGTTCAGGGCCGGTTCGGCCTGACTGCACCCTCTTCATCTTATTTATAGGATCACGGCCCACCATAGAAGGGGCCCCGGTAGGGTAGAGGATATCCTAGAAGCCTCCGGAGCTTTTGACCTGGGTTCGAGTCCCAGCCGGGGCGTCCTTCTCTCTCTTTTTTTCGCCATCGCGATCATTTCCGATCGACGAGAGAATTCTCCGTATTTCTCGATTTACGCGAAAAAAACCGGTAATTCACGGAATAGGATTCTTTATCCTGAATGGGAATCAGCAAAGTTTAAATGATGGTTTGAATAATTGTACATCATCAGAGACCGTATCAATTTCAGAACAGTGAGGTCCCCCCGTCGTTCCCACGACGCCGGGCGACTCTCGTTTTCGAGCAAGATACCAGGTGGATCGATGAGACGAATTAGATACACACACGGATTCATGGCCTGTGCCATGCTGTTCGTCGTCGTCCTTGCCGTGGCGGTGACCCCGGCCGCCGCGACGGACGTGACGTACAGCGGGCAGAAGATCACGATTACCCAACCGGGTACCTACGTCCTGAAGAACGACATCACCAACAGCAACCTGCCGATCTGCATCGAGATCCAGGCCTCGAACGTCGTCTTCGACGGCGCCGGGCACCTGATCGACGGTGTCGATGCCGAGAACTCGGCCGGCATCTTCGTCCACGGCCCGTCAGCGGCCGTCTCGGGCGTGACGATCAAGAACGTCCGGATGCAGGACTGGTACTACGGCGTCTATCTCTACGAAGCCGGCAGCTCGCGGATCGAGTCCTCCACGCTCTCGAGCAACGTGTTCTGCGGGGCGGTGGTCTACAAGAACGCGGTCGGTGATACGATCACGGGCTGCACCGTCACCGGCAACGGCTACGGCGTGATCTTCTCGGACGGCGCGGCCAACGGCGTGGTCTCGGACAACCAGATCAACCAGAACGAACGCGGTCTGTACGTCTACCTCTCCGACGGCATCACCGCCACGCGGAACAAAATCGAGAACAATATCAATACCGGCATCCAGCTCCACACCTCCGGCGGCGGCACGATCTACAACAACCGGCTCAACAACAACCTCAACGTCGCCTTCACCGGCGAGCCCTTCAAGGCGAACGCCTGGTCCGTGACGCCGGGCGCGGCCAGCTGGACCCCCGCGAACATTATTAACGGCCCGAAGGTCGGCGGCAACTACTGGAGCCGGCCCGACGGCACCGGGTTCTCGCAGACCAACGCCGACGCGAACGTCGACGGGTTCATCGACACCGCCCTCCAGATCGCCGAGCAGAACTTCGACTACTACCCGCTCGCGATCTACACGGGCATCGAGACGCCGCCGCCGACGACGCCGCCGACCACCGTGACCACGACGCCGACCCACCCGGGCGTGCAGTCTCCGTACCGTGCCGTGACCCTCCCTGGCCGCCTCGAGGCCGAGAACTACGACCTCGGCGGCGAGGGCGTCGCGTACCACGACAACGAACCCGCGAACCTCGGCGGCGCCTACCGCACGACCGAGGGCGTCGACGTCGAGAGCGCCGGCGGCGTCACCAACGTCGGCTACATCCGCAGCAACGAGTGGACCGAGTACACGGTGAACGTGCCGCGGCCGGCACCTACCCGGCCACCTTCCGGGTCGCCGGCTGGGACACGGGCCGGCAGATCGCCGTCTCGGTCGACGGTGGTTCCACGGTGGCGACCGTGGCCGTCCCGAACTCCGGGTCGTACAATTCCTGGAGAACCGTCACGGTCCAAGTCCCGCTCGCGGCGGGCACGCACGTGATCAGGTTCCGTTCAACTCCGACAAGCAGAACCTCGACTACGTCGACTTCGGGAACGCCCACGGGTGTGACCACGACCACGACCGTCCCGACGACGACCGACCACGACGATCACGCAGCAGCCGGGCCAGACGGCGTACAACGGCCCGCACGCGCTGCCGGGCACGGTGCAGGCCGAGGACTTCGATAACGGCGGCCAGAACGTCGCCTACTACGACAGCACCACCGAGAACAAGGCCGCCACGACGGCCGGCTCGACTGCCTACCGGCCGAACGAGGCCGTCGACGCCGAGACCGGCAACGGCATCTCGAACATCGGCTGGATCATCAACAACGAATGGACCGAGTACACGGTCGACGTCGCTGCGACCGGCAGCTACACCGCGAACTTCCGCGTCGGCAGCTGGGCCAACGGCCGCCAGGTCGTCCTGACCGTCGACGGCGCCGCGGGCTGCACCATCACCGTGCCGAACACGGGCAGCTACGATGGCTACCAGACGGTCCCGGCGCCGCTCGCACTCACGCAGGGCCAGCACGTCATCAGGCTCACCTACCTCGGTGACGGCCAGAACATCGACTGGTTCTCGGTTACCGGCGGCCCGGTCACGACCATCACGACCACGGTCCCGACCACGACCGTGACCGCGAACGTGACCACGACGACCACGACGACCACGACCACGACTCCGCCGGGTGGCCCAGGCCCCGTACAAGACCTTCAATGCCCCGTGTAAGGTCGAGGCCGAGGACTACGACACCGGCGGCGAGAACGTCGCCTACCACGACACCACGCGCCGAGAACCAGGGCATGGCCTACCGCCTCGCCGAGGGCGTCGACGTCGATTCCGGCGGCGTGATGCACGTCGGCTACGTCAACGCCGGCGAGTGGGTCGAGTACACGGTGAACGTGCCGGCGGCCGGCACCTACCCGACGAACTTCCGCGTCGGCTCGTGGTACCCGGACTCGGGGTCGCGCTCGATCGCGGTCTCGGTCGACGGGTCCGCCAAGGGGACGGTCACCGTCCCGCTCACCGGCTCGGACGCGGCCTACCAGACCGTGACCGTGCCGCTCGCGCTCAACGCGGGCGCGCAGACCATCCGCCTGACCTTCAGCGGACCGCGCCAGAACCTCGACTGGTTCGAGATCGGCGCGGGCACGGGCACGACCCCGACCACGACCGTGACCACGTCGACCACGACGCAGGCGGGCGGCCAGACGGCGTACAACGGCCCGCACGCGCTGCCGGGCACGGTGCAGGCCGAGGACTTCGACAACGGCGGCCAGAACGTCGCCTACTACGACAGCACGGTCGAGAACAAGGCGAAGACGAACAACATCGCCTACGCCGACCGCGGCAACGAGTACGTCGACGCCGAGACCGGCAACGGCATCTCGGACATCGGCTGGATCACCGACGGCGAGTGGACCGAGTACACGGTCGACGTCGCCGCCGGCAGCTACACCGCGACCTTCCGCGTCGCCTCCTGGGCCGAACGACCGCCAGGTCGTCCTGACCGTCGACGGCGCGCCGGGCTGCACCGTCGAACGTGCCGAACACGGGCAACTCCGAGACCTACCAGACGGTCTCGGCCCCGCTCTCGCTCTCGGCCGGAACGCACGTGATCCGCCTGACCTTCCAGGGCAACGCCCAGAACCTCGACTGGTTCTCGGTCACCGGCGTCGCGGTCACCACGACAACCACGACGACGCAGTCCCGACCACGACCGTGACCACGACGACCACGACGCAGTCGGGCGGCCAGACGGCGTACAACGGTCCGCACGCGGCGCCGGGCCGGGTCCAGGCCGAGGACTTCGACAACGGCGGCCAGAACGTCGCCTACTACGACAGCACGACCGAGAACAAGGCGAAGACGAACAACATCGCCTACGCCGACCGCGGCAACGAGTACGTCGACGCCGAGACCGGCAACGGCATCTCGGACATCGGCTGGATCACCAACGGCGAGTGGACCGAGTACACGGTCGATGTCGCCACGGACGGCACCTACACCGCGAACTTCCGTGTCGGCGCCTGGGCGAACGACCGCAGGGTCGTCCTGACCGTCGACGGCGCAGCGGGCTGCACGATCACCGTGCCGAACACGGGCAACTTTGACACCTACCAGACGGTCTCGTCGCCGCTCGCGCTCACGGCCGGCACGCACGTGATCCGGCTGACCTACCAGGGCGACGGCATGAACGTCGACTGGTTCGAGACCGCCTCGCTCATCTGAGCCGAAGTCGGTATCGTCTCCCCTTTTTTCCACCGCCCGTGCGGTTCAAATAGATTGATGGTGCATGATGTGCGGTGACGGCACATCCATGACCGGGAGACGACTGGTCTACCTGGACCATGCGGCCACGACTCCCACGGCTCCCGAGGTCGTCGAGGCCATGCTCCCGTACTTCTCGGAGCGGTTCGGCAATCCCTCCTCGATCTACGGGATCGCCCGCGAGTCGAAGGCCGCGGTCGACCATGCCCGCGAACAGGTGGCTCGGGCGATCAACGCCTCGCCCGAAGAGGTCTACGTGACCTCGGGCGGGACCGAGGCCGACAACTGGGCGCTCAAGGGGGTCGCGTTCGCGAACCGAAAGCGGGGGGACCATATCATCACCTCGGCGATCGAGCACCACGCGGTCCTCCACACCTGCCAGTACCTCGAGACCCAGGGCTTCAAGGTGACCTACCTGCCCGTCGACGAGTTCGGGCGCGTCAGCCCGGGAGCGCTCGCGGACGCCCTGACGGACCGGACCATCCTCGTCTCGATCATGGCCGCGAACAACGAGATCGGGACGCTCGAGCCGATCGCCGAGTGCGGAAAGGTCTGCCGCGACCGCGGCGTCCGGTTTCACACGGACGCGGTCCAGGCGATCGGGTCGGTCCCGGTCGACGTCGAGGCCATGGGCGTGGACATGCTCTCCCTCTCGGCCCACAAGTTCTACGGCCCGAAGGGGGTGGGCGCGCTCTACATCCGGAAAGGAGTCAGGCTCGACAACCTGCTCCACGGCGGCGCCCAGGAGACGCGTCGGCGGGCCGGGACCGAAAACCTGGCCGGGATCGTCGGGATGGGCACCGCGATCGAACGGGCAGAGGCACGGCGCGAGGAGTACGCCCGGCGGCTCACGGCGCTCCGCGAGCGGCTGTACCGGGGGATCACCGAGAGGATCGAGCACGTCCGGCTGAACGGCCACCCGACCGAGCGTCTGCCCGGGAACCTGAACTGCTCGTTCGAGTTCATCGAGGGCGAGTCCATGCTCCTGCTGCTCGACCACGCGGGGATCTGCGCCTCCAGCGGGTCGGCCTGCACCTCGGGCTCGCTCGACCCCTCGCACGTGCTGCTCGCGATCGGCCTCGCACACGAGATCGCGCACGGCTCGCTCCGGCTCTCGCTCGGCGAGTCGAACACCGAGGACGAGATCGACTACGTGCTCGAGACCCTTCCCCCGATCGTGGAGCGGCTCCGCACGATGTCGCCCCTGTATGCGAACTACCGGAGGTCATGCAATGTACAGTGAGAAGGTGATGGACCATTTTATGAACCCGCGGAACCAGGGGGAGATCGAGAACCCCGACGGCGTCGGCGAAGTCGGCAACCCCAAGTGCGGGGACATCATGAAGATCTTCCTCAGGGTCAGGGACGACCGGATCGAGGACGTGAAGTTCCAGACGTTCGGCTGCGGTGCGGCCGTGGCGACGAGCAGCATGGCGACCGATATGGTCAAGGGCAAGACCCTCGAGGAGGCGTGGGACCTCTCGAACAAGGCCGTGGCCGAAGCGCTGGGCGGCCTGCCGCCGGTCAAGATGCACTGCTCCGTGCTGGCCGAGGAAGGGATCCACAAGGCGATCAACGACTACCGCGTCCGGCACGGGCTCGAGCCCTGGAAGGAGAAGCCGGGCGTATCGCACGTCCATCAGGACGATACCTGCGAGGCCTGAGCCGGGGGTTTTCGGCCCGGCATCCCGCCGCGACGGCTCCCCCGGCCCGCGGCGGAGCGGCCCCGGCACGCGCGCCCGCTCCCGTCAGGCCGGCGGCCGGCGTGGAGATGCGCGCGGTAAACCGAGACGAACACTTCGACTATTGTCGACGATCGATCCCCGTTACATCCGGTTCAGGCCCGTGGGTGCCAGATCTCCGGCACGGATTTAGGCTTTTGCCTTCGTCGTACAGATCCCCAATCGTCTGACACAGCCGTGCAGAGGCGAAATCAGCGCCAAATCGGCGCCCGATTCCGAATACAATTAATAATCTTTATCTACCTTCAGTTGTTGATAGTACACTTGTAATCTAATAATTACAGAACCGTGAATTGAATCCGATGTGGTGTAAGGTATGAACGCAACACGAGTGCTCATGGTGCTCCTCCTGGCCTGCCTCTCAGTCGTTGGACTGGCGAGCGCAGCGGGTGTCGGCACCTTTTCCATCGAGCAGACGAAGTCTGCCGATGTGGGCCAGATCGGCGTTTCCACCCTGTACATGGACAACACGTGGCAGCCGCAGGCTGACGACGTGTGGGTCACTGTAAAGTGGGACGGCGCCGCTCTTGGCTACATCAGCACTGACTGGAAGGTCGGGAACTCCGTTTCGGCGACGCTGAACGGCACGAACTCGCTTTTCATGCAGATGGCTGACCTGACGAACAAGTATCCGAACGGCAAGGTCGCCATCGCGGACATCAACCTCAAGGCGCTCACGGCGGGCACCTCGGCGCTGACGATCACCGTTGACCACGTCCGCGGGCACACCGGTGTCGATGAGACGAACTTCACCGACCTGACGCCCTCGGCGACGGCGAACCAGGGCACCTTCGTGGTTGCTCCGGGCACGCTGACGCCGACGGTTGTCCCGACGGGCAACGTCACGACGAGTCCCGACGGTCGTTCCGACGGGCAACGTCACGGGCAACGTCACGACGGTTCCGACGGGCAACGTCACGCCGACGGTTCCGACGGTTGCGCCCACGGGCGTTCCGATTGGGAACCCCAAGGTGATCCTGAAGGCTGGCGACACCGTCTTCATCGGCGAGTATGGTCTTGACCTCTCGGCGCTGGGCATTGCCGACGGCACGACCCTGGGCTGGTTCCAGGCCGGGTCGAACGTCGCGACGAGCTCGCCCGACGACACCGCGATCGTCACGAACGCCAAGTCGTTCAACGTCGTTCCGGGAACCCGTGTGGGCGCCTGGTACAACATGAACAACAACCGTGCGGTTGCCATCAACGTCAAGGACCCGTCGCTCAACGTCAAGGTCTGGGACGTGCAGTCCAACAAGGACGTCACGGGCAAGACCGTGATCGCCGGCCGGCTGCTGTCGTTCCGCATTGACTCCAACCTCGACTCCGTCTACACCCAGCGCGGTACCGCTGCGGGCGTGACGATCAAGGTCAAGGACACGGCGGGCAACGTCTACGCGGCCCTGATCGACGACCTTGGCAACCAGAACAGCCTGCTCGTCGGCGTCACGTCGTCCTCGATGCTCGTTGCGGGCAAGGGCACGAACGCCTCGATGTGGGACACGGCCAACCCGAACTACAAGACGGGCGAGTACAAGGTCTGGGCCGAGTCGAACCTGAACGGGATGAAGGACAACTACAAGGACCCGTCGGGTGCTGACTACACCGGCAAGACCATCACGAGCCAGTACAGCCTACCATCGGCCAGAACGTCCTGACGCTCGTCGCGAACACCGATGTCGCGGTTGTGCGCAACAACGACTTCGCGGTGACCGTCACGGGCCAGCCGAACACGGCGTACAGCCTCTGGGTCTCCGGCACGAGCGACATGGGTGGCTCGGGCAACCAGCCGCCGCTGATCAAGC
>CAVUEE010000031.1:0-281362 GCA_963740465.1 uncultured Methanoregulaceae archaeon | reverse complement strand
GAAATTGCATTTATAAATATCATAAAAGACCATTATTGGTAGGTGTAATTCCGTTGAATTGCACCGAAAGGAGAGGAAAGGAAATGGCAAACTTTGTCCAGAGCGGCGTCGTCAAGACGGCCGTCCGCGAGCTGGCCGCGCCGATCGCCGACGTGGCCGCGTTCGCGGAGGTCGTGGACGATGTCGTCACGAACAACCCGTTCGGCTGCACGGCCTACCAGGTCGGCACCGAGAACCACGCGGCCGTCGAGAAGAGCCGCGAGGCGTACACGGGCCGGGTCATCTACGAGAACGGCGAGGCCGAGACCGTCGGCCAGGTCACCGTCAAGTGCCCGACCGTCGCGGCCTACACCGCGAACGTCGCGACCGTGCTCGCGCAACGCCGCGCTCGCGACGGCCATGGGCGGCACGGCCGCGCACGTCACCGACAGCGACTCGTTCTCGGCCGTGCTCCAGTGCCACGACGCGAACGGCGAGATCTACACCCTCACGCTCTCGCGGACGCGGCTGACGCTCTCGTCGTACGAGGACGACGCCATCCGCACGACCGTCGAGGCCTGGGCCGACGCGGTGCCGGCGCTGGCGTGAAGATGGATCCCGTTCTCGGGATCGGTATCGGCTCCGTCGTGGGGTTCCTGATCGTGGGAATCCTGCGGCGGCTCGGTTTCCGGTCGGCCCGGGGCTCGAGAGCGGCCCGGGCCGGCCCGGGATCCCGGTGAAACGGACACCCGGGGGAAGGTATCCGTATCATGGTTCGTCCGGCGGCGTCCCGCCGCCGGTCTCTCTTCTGGCGGCCGCCGCGCGTCCATCGCTCCGCCCGCGGGATCGCACGCCATCCGCGCTGCCCCTCCGGTGGCGGGCGCGGTGGAAGCCGCGTGGCCCGCCGGCAGTCTTATCATCGCCATCGCCATCATGGTGACGTGATGGAGGGAGAGTCGCTGACCGTCGTCGACGTGGCGGCCGCGGCCGACGTGCCCGCGGGGAGCATGGTCCACGTCGAGGCGGCCGGCCGCGAGGTCCTGCTCGCGAACGTCGGCGGCACCTTCCACGCGATGAGCGACCGGTGCAGCCACGAGGGCGCCCTGCTCTCCGGCGGCCGGCTCGAGGGCGCGGTCGTCACCTGCCCCGCGCACGGCTCGCGGTTCGACGTCGAGACGGGGAAGAACCTCTCGGGGCCGGTCATGGCGGACCTCCCCGGCCTCGAGCAGCTCTCGCCGCGGGCGCGGGCGATGGCCCGGGAGAAGGCGGCCGAGATGGCGACGGCCCGGGTCGGCGACCTGCCGGTGTACCGGGTGACGGTCGAGAACGGCCGCGTGCTCGTCGAGGTCTGATCCCGCGCTCGTTTCGGAAGGACTAACCCGTGCTCCCACGCATCTCTCTCCATGCAGCAGCGCACGGTTCCGCCGGCCGGAATCGGCCTGCTCGCGGGCCTGCTGACGACCGCGGGCGCCATCGCTCTCAGCGCGACCGGCCTCCTGCCGGTCTGGGCGACCACGCCGCTCCTCTTTCTCGCCGGCGGGCTCGCGGCTGGCCTCGCCGCTCCCGTCCGCCCGACGATCGGCGCCCTGCTCGGCGCGGTGACCGGCGTCTTCGCCGGCGTGCTCGAGCGGTTCTGCTGTTCGTGCCGTGGACCCCCGTGCCGGACCAGTATCATCTCGCCCCCGTCCGTTCGCCGATCGCCCTGGCGTTCGTCATCATCCTGCGCCCCCGTCTACGCGGTCGCCGGCGCCGTCGGCGCGGCCGTACGCCCGCTTCTCCGGCCCGGCCCGCCTCCGTGGAACGGGTCCGGGGCCTGACCCCCGAGCGGCGGCAGTTGATCGGGATCGCCGCGGGGGCGTTCTCATCGCCGTCCCCCTCGGCCTCTCGGTCGTCGTCGCGTCCCGGGCCGGGCTGTACGGGAACGCCCTCACCGTGCTGTTCCTGGTCTCCGCATTCGCGGGCGGGTTCGCGGCGGGCATCCTCTCGCCCGGCGGGGCGCGTGCGGGGTTCGGCTCGGGCCTCCTCGTCCGGCGTCTTCGGCCTCGGGGCCATCGCGCTCTACTTCATCTGGCAGGCCTCGACGAGAGCGACGACGGGAGATGGTGTTCCCGAGGGGCTCTGGCCGATCGCCCTCGCGATCATGGCGTTCTGGGTCCTGCCGGCCGTCGCGCTGGGCGGCGCGCTCGGCGGGAGTTTCAGGAGGCCGGCCGGGCGTCCGGCGCGTCGCCCGAACCGGAGCTGTGATCGAAAAAGAGGAAGAGTCTTACGCCTCGGCCGTTTCGCCGCCGGCCTCGGCCTTCGGCGGCGGGGCCGGGATCTCGTGGAACTCCTTCCCCGGCCGGTCCGCCTCGGGCGAGCGGTAGGCCGGCTCGAGTCGGAGCGCGTCCGTCGGGCAGAGCTCGACGCAGTTGCCGCAGGTGATGCAGCGGAAGTGGTCGCACTCCCAGGTCCGCGCCTCGCGGTCGACCACGATCGCCTGGGTCGGGCAGCGGAGCATGCAGACCCGGCAGACGCGGCAGTTCTCGGGCTCGAAGGCGAGGTGCCCCCGCGTCAGGTCGAAGCGCTTCGCCGGCTCGGCCGGGTACCGCGAGGTCGGGGGACGGGAGAAGAGGTTCCCCGTGATGGTTCGTGCAATAGTGAAGACGCCCATGAGATCACCGCTCCGCGCACCCGATGCACGGGTCGATCGAGAGGACCACGACCGGCACGTCCGCGAGCTCGAGCCCCTTCATGGCCTCGAGCAGCGGCGGCAGGTTCGTGAACGTCGGCGTCCGGACGCGGAACCGGACCAGGTTCTTCGTGCCGTTCGCCTTGACGTAGTGGACCACCTCGCCCCGGGGCTGCTCCGAGCGGGCGTAGAACTCGCCCTTCGGGTTGCCCGTCACCTTCATCTCGACCGGCCCCTCGGGGATCTTCTCGACCGCCTGGCGGATCAGGTCGATCGAGGTGAAGAGCTCCTTCGCCCGGACCATCGTCCGGGCGTAGCAGTCGCCGCCCGGTCTCGACCACCGGTTTGAAGTCCGAGCTCGTCGTAGGCCGCGTACCCGATCTGCCGGATGTCGTTCGAGACGCCGCTCGCCCGGAGCACGGGGCCGGCCGCGCCGAGGTCCCAGGCCTGCTGCTCGGTGAGCACGCCGAGGCCGCCGAGCCGGTGGCGGCACCGAGTCGTCGCGGACGAAGACGTTCACCAGGTCGTCGAGCTTCGGCCGGAGCTCGTCGAGCCCGGCCACGATCGAGCCGAGCTTCTCGTTCGAGACGTCGTGCCGGACCCCGCCGACCTTGCAGGCCCCCTGGATCACGCGGTTGCCCGTCGTCGACTCCAGGTCGTCGAGGATGTGCTCGCGCAGGCGCCAGGACTGCATGAAGAGCGACTCGAAGCCCATCGAGTCCGCGAGCAGGCCGAGCCAGAGCAGGTGCGAGTGCAGACGCGAGAGCTCGGACCAGACCGTCCGGAGGTAGAGCGCCCGCGGCGGCACGGGCAGGTCCATGACCCCCTCGACCGCCTGGCAGTAGGTCATGCCGTGGATGAACGAGCAGATCCCGCAGATCCGCTCGGCGATGAAGACGAAGTCCTTGTAGTCGCGCTTCTCCACGAGCTTCTCGAGCCCGCGGTGGACGTAGCCGATCGAGGGCAGCGCCTCGACCACCCGCTCGTCCTCCATCACCAGGTCGAGGTGGATGGGCTCGGGCAGGACCGGGTGCTGCGGCCCGAACGGGATCACGATCTGCCGGGTCATTCCTTCTCCTCCTTCGCGGGGGCCGCCGCCGGCGTCGGCGCCGCGAACGGGAACGGCACCTTCGTCGCGTAGAAGTGGCCGCCGTAGTCGACGTTGATCCCCGTCACGGTGAGCCCGTAGAGGTCGTGGATCTCGTTCTCGTACACGAACGCGCCCCAGTAGACCGGGGTCACGCTCGGGATCGTCGCGCCGGGCGGGACCGTGATCCGGAGGTTCGTGAACGCGTGGTCGCGGTTCTCGAACGAGTACGTGATCTCGTTCGTGCCCTCGACCACGGCGCAGCTGATCGCGACCAGCCGGTCGCCGGCCGCCTTCCGCTCGCCCACGCGGGCGAGGAGGTCGGCGACCTCGATCGCCTCGATCGGCTGGGCCTCGCGCCTCATGCCGGCACCTCCGCCGGGGCGCCGGCCTTCATCCGGGCCCGCTTCTCCTCGAGCACGCCGAGGGCCTTGACCACGCCGTCGATGATCGGCTCGGGCCGCGCGGCGCAGCCCGGGACGTAGACGTCCACCGGGATCACCGTGTCCACGCCGCCCTAGACGTTGTAGCACTCGCGGAAGATGCCGCCCGAGCAGGCGCAGATCCCGACCGCGACCACGACCTTCGGCTCGGGCATCTGCTCGTAGATGTTCCGGATCACCTCGCGGTTCTGCTCGTTGACCGAGCCGGTGACCAGGAAGATGTCCGCGTGCTTCGGGTTGCCCGTGTTGATGATCCCGAACCGCTCCACGTCGTAGAGCGGGGTCAGGCAGGCGAGCGACCTCGATGTCGCAGCCGTTGCAGCTCGAGGCGTCGTAGTGGATGATCCAGGGGGACCGTTTCATGTATGCCATCAGAGTCCTCCGAGGTACTGGAGGGCGACGATGTTCAGGGTTGCCGAGGACGAGGGTCACGATCCAGACGCTCCGCAGGGCAAGCCCCACTTGACGCGGGCGGTCGCGTTGTCGACGAAGATCTCGGCGAGGTAGATGATGACCAGCGCGATCGCGGCAACCACGGGGCTCCAGGCGAAGAAGAGCCAGAAGAGCCCGAGCAGGAAGACCGTCTCGTACCAGTGCGCGATCTCGATCATGCCGAGGGTCGGGCCCGAGAACTCGGTCGTGATCCCCTTGACGATCTCCTGGTGCGCGTGGTGCGAGGTCGAGATGTCGAACGGCGACTTGCGGAGCTTCATGGTCAGCACGTAGAAGAGCCCGAGGAAGATCCCGGGCAGCAGCACGATCAGGGGGCGCGGGAACGCGGCGATGTCGGTCACGAAGAACGAGCCCGTCGCGATGTACATGCCGACGGCCGCGAGGATCACCATCGGCTCGTAGGCCATCATCTGGATGAGCTCGCGCTCGGCCCCGATGAAGCTGTACGGGCTCGTCGCGGCGTACGCGCCGAGCACGAGGAAGACGTCCGCGAGCGTGAGCGCGAAGATCACGAGCAGCATGTCGCCGCCCGCGAAGAAGAGCGCCCCGGTGAAGACGATGAAGACCAGGAAGAAGAGCACGAAGAAGTTCTGGGAGAGCGCGACGACCACGTTCTCCTTCTCGAGGAGCTTGCCCACGTCGTAGAACGGCTGGAGGAGGGGCGGGCCGACCCGGCCCTGCATGCGGGCCGTGACCTTCCGGTCGATCCCCGCGATCAGGCCGCCGACGAACGGCGCGAGCACGATGAACGCGACGGCGTAGAGGAAGTTCATGCGAACCCTCCCGCGAGCACGAGCCCGGCGAACATCAGCACGATCAGCACCACCGTGACCGCGACGCCGAGCCCGGAAGGTCCGCGGCTCGTTGAAGAGGTCCTCGAGGTAGTAGTTGTGGAGGCCCATCTCGCGCTCGATCCCGAGCGAGCCGGCAAAGCGCATGTCGTCGGTCGTGGGCCGTCCGCCCATGTAGGGCTTGAGGACGTGCCGGCCCTTCCGGAAGTAGAGGAGCGAGGCCGGGAGGAGGATCACGGTCCCCATCATCAGGAGCATGATGACGATGTTGGACTGGCCGAGCTGGCGCCACCTGGCCGTAGAGGGCGTAGATGTACGGCTCGAGCAGGTACGTCGAGATCCAGGGGAAGAGGACCGAGACGGCGACCACGAGGCCCGCGAGCAGGCCGAGCACGGCGAGCTCGTCCTTCGGGACGCGGCTCTCGATGTTCTCGCCCCGGTTCGGCCGGGCGATCAGGAGGCCCATCCACTTGGCCCAGAAGAAGACCGTGACGGCCGAGCCGAACGCGACGAGGAGCACGAAGACGACGCCGCCGGGCGCGTCGATGAACGCGCGGAGCGTGGCCCACTTCGAGATCAGCATGCCGAACGGGGCGAGGAACATGCCGGCCATCCCGATCAGCATCATCAGGCCGACCTTCGGCATGTTCGTGATCAGGCCGGCCATGTCCTCGATGTCGCGCGAGTGGACCTGGTGCTCGACCGTGCCGACGCCGAGGAAGAGGAGGGACTTCGCGACCGCGTGGAAGATGATCAGCAGGATCGCGGCCCAGACCGCCTCGTACGTCCCGATCCCGCCGCAGGCGACCACGAGCCCGAGGTTCGCGACGGTCGAGTACGCGAGCACGCGCTTGGCGTTCGACTGCGTGACCGCGATCGCCGAGGCCGCGAGGAAGGTGACGCCCGCCGACGAGCCCGAGGAGGAGCCCGGGGAGCGTGTTCGCGAGCACGGGGGCGAACCTGACGATCGCGTAGACGCCGGCCTTGACCATCGTCGAGGAGTGGAGCAGGGCCGAGACGGGCGTCGGCGCGACCATCGCGCCGAGGAGCCAGGACGAGAACGGCAGCTGCGCGGCCTTGGTCAGGCCGGCAAAGCGCGATCAGCGTGGCCGGCACGAGCGCGATCGCGGCCCCGCCGGCGATGAGCTTGTCGAGCTCGAGCGTTCCGCCGGTCATGCCGAGCCAGAGGAGGGCCAGGGCAAAGCCGATCCCGCCGAGGAGGTTCAGCACCACGGCGAGGAACGCGTTGTCGATCGCCTCCTCCGTCCGGGTGTACCCGATCAGCACGAACGAGCAGAAGGTCGTGACCTCCCAGAAGACCAGGAACCAGCCGAGGTTGTTCGAGAAGACGATCCCGAACATGGCCGAGAGGAAGGCGAAGAGGAGGAAGAAGAACATCCGCCGCCGGTCCGGGATCTCCGGGTGCTGGACGTGGAAGGTCCGCATGTACGGGACGGCGTAGACGCAGATCGCCGAGCCGATCACGCCGATGATCAGGGCCATCACGATCGAGAACTCGTCCACGAAGAAGTTGTTCTCGACGTGCATTCCCGGCGAGTACACGACGACGAACCAGAGCAGGAGCGCGGCGTTGACGAGCACGAGCACGGCCGCGACCGGCTTTTTATACTTCACCGCGAGCGCGAGGATCACGAGCGCGAGGAGGAGTCCCAGCCCCTCGAGGATGTACCCGGCCGGCTCCGTGGGGAAGGCGATCAGCTGGGTGCCTTTGTTGAACGCCGTTGCGAGCAGGTAGAGCGAGGCCCCTGCGATCACGACGGCCGCGATCCGCACGAGCCAGTCCCGGACGGGATGGTCCGGCAGCACGTACAGGAGCACGGCCGCGATCAGCGGGGCGAGCAGGAGGAAGTACAGTACGTCCACAAAAACCCTCTTCTTGAATATGGTGATTTATCACTATTAATCATACTCGATTCATCCGCGCGACGCTGGCCGACCCCTCCGGCATCCGTCCCAAGCGTCCGAGGGTGATCCGGCGGGTGCCGGGGCCGGCTCGGCTGCTGCTGCGGCATCGAGGGTATCGACGGCCGGGTGAGTGTCCCCATGAGGCCGTGGCGGGGCGGCGGAATCGATGTGCCGTAACTCTTACTTTAGCTGTTCCGAATCGTTTATATGGCATTGCTGTTAGATAATCCTCGATTCGAGATCAAGGAGAATTGATGACTCGCACCACCGGCTATCTACTGTTGTTCATACTCGTCGCCTCGGCGCTTGCGGGCTTCGCGCTGGCGGCCGCCCCGGACCCGGCGCCTGGCACGGCCGTCGTGGACGGCAGCATCGGCGAGTGGAACCTCGGAAGCGACTTCTTCGCGAACATGTACCGGGCCGGCAACTCGGCCAAGCCCCTCGAGTCGAAGGCCTATCTCCGGTACGACTGCGCCACGGGCACGGTCTACGTGCTGGTCCTGAGCGAGAGCGGCGTCCCCGTGCTGGCCCAGGGCTACGAGACCGACGCCTGGACCAAGGTCATCGGCGAGAACGGCGTGAAGTACGACGGCAACTCCGGCGACGACGGCACGCCGCCCGACTTCCGGTGGGTCGGCCTGTCCCAGGACGGCACGACTGCCGAGGGGTACGAGGCCTCGTACCACATGCCGACGGGCACACACAGGATCGTGATCCACGTGGAGGTCTATGACGATGCCGCGGGACAGACGTCGGCCACGACCGGTTTCCCGAAGGACGGGATGGACCTCGTGCTGACCTGCAGTGCCCCGACGGAGAGTCCGACGCCCACCCCGACGCCCGAGGTGACGGTGACCGAGACGCGAGACTCACCGAGACGCCGACGGTCACGGAGACCGTGACCGAGACTCCGACGGTTACCGCGACGCCGACCGAGACGGAGGTGCCGATCGTCGGCTCGATCTCCGGCGCGAAGTGGCACGACAACAACGGCAACGGGCAGTGGGACTCGAGCGAACAGGGGCTTTCGGGATGGACAATCTATCTCGAGGTCCAGGGGGACGGATCGGCGTGGGTTCCCGTCGGTCAGACCACGACCGACGCGAACGGAGCCTACTCGTTCACCGACCTTGCCGCCGGCCACTACCGTGTCCGTGAGGAGCTGCAGCCGGGCTGGACTCAGACCTATCCGGCAGACAACGCCGGCATGCACAATCTGGTCATCTCGGCCGACCAGTCGACGTACGTGGAACGAAACTTCGGGAACATGAACTTCGACGACGGCGGCGGCGGCACCGAGACTCCGACGCCGACGCCCACCCCGACGCCCGAGGTGACAGTCACCGAGACCCCGACGGTCACGGAGACCGTGACCGAGACTCCGACGGTTACCGAGACTCCGACCGAGACGGTACCGAGACCCGACGGTACCGAGACTCCGACGGTCACGGAGACGGTGACCGAGACACCGACCCAGACAGTTACCGAGACTCCGACGGTCACGGAAACCGTCACCGAGACTCCGACCGAGACGGTGACCGAGACCCCGACGCCGACCGAGACGACGGTGGCGACGACCGAGACCACGTTCCCGGCCGGCGGCGGCGCCACCGACACGCCGACCCCGACGCCGACCACGTCCGCGCCGACAACGGCCCCGACGACGACCGTGACGACGCAGCCGACCATCGACGACGGCGGGGAGGGCACCACGGTCCCGACCACGGCTCCGACGACCGCGGCACCCACGACTGCGGTGCCGACGACGGTCCCGACGACCGTCGCGCCGACCCCGACGCCCACGATCGAACCGGACCTCTGCCCGCTCGAGCCCGTGCCGACCGGCCCCGTGACCGCGATCACCGGGCCGACCGCGATCACCGAGCCCGGGTTCTACCGGATCGGGACGGACGCGGTCAACACGACCGTCCCGGTCTGGCTCGAGGTCCGCGTCTCGAACGTGACCATCGACGGGATGGGCCACACCATCGACGGCGATCGACGAGGACGGCACCTACGGCATCAGGGTCCGCGGCGACGGCCCGCTCGCCAACATCACCATCCAGAACCTGACCGTGACCGACTTCGCCTACGGCATCGGCCTCTTCGAGACGAGCCACAGCCGGATCGTGCGGGTGAGCGCCACGTCGAACACCTACGACGGGATCATGGTCGTCGGCGGCGGCGACAACCGGATCGAGTGCAGCGTGATCGACCGGGACGACGACGGCATCAACATGACCGCGACCAACCGGACGGTCGTGGCCAACAACATCGTGACCGGGAACGTCCGCGGGTCCGGGATCCACCTCTCGCAGGGCTGCGACGAGGTGGCCCTGCTCGGCAACATCGTCGGCGAGAACGACGAGGGGATCGAGGTCGAGGACGCCGTGAACTCGACGATCCAGGCGAACCGCATCTATTCGAGCCGGTACTACGGCCTGAACCTGACGACGGCCGGGAACCTCACCGTCGTCGACAACTACTTCAACAACCGGGTGAACGTCCGGACTCCGACAGGGCCCTTCACCGGCATCTGGAGCCTGGAGGCCCTGGCCGCGACGAACGTCGTGGGCAACAACTTCATCGGCGGCAACTACTGGGGCAGCCCCGAGGGGACCGGGTACTCGGACGTGACGCCCGACTGGGACGGCGACGGGTTCGTGAACGGCATCTACGTGCTGCCGGGCAGCGCGGGCATCGACCGCCTGCCGCTCTCCCCCTCCCCCTCTCTCCTGACGTACACGACGGTCCCGGCATCGGCCGCCATCATCGGCCCCCTCCCCACGACGGAGGCCCCCCAGGTCACGGCCGCGCCCGACCCCTGGGCCGGGTGGAGAAAGACGTACCCGATCGGCGACGGCCTCAATCTCTGACCCGTCCGCCCTTTTTTCGCCCTGCCGGCACCTGTCGTGCAGGGAGCATCGCGGGGAGCCGGCGAGCCGCCGACGGCATGGAGGTATCATTAATACGTACCGAGTGGTCTACGGCGGGATATGGCGACGGTTCAGCCCTTTACGGTCGATATCCCCCAACCGGTCCTCGACGACCTCCATGAGCGGCTCGCCCGGGCGCGCTGGCCCGACGCGGTCGACCGGGCCACGTGGGACTACGGCACCGACCTCGACTATCTGCGGGCCCTCGCGGACTACTGGCGGGACGGGTTCGACTGGCGTTCGGAAGAGGCGAAGATCAACGAGTTCGCCCAGTTCCGCGCCTCGATCGACGGCCTCGGGATCCACTTCGTCCACGAGCGCGGCCGCGGGCCCGACCCGCTGCCGATCGTCCTGACGCACGGCTGGCCCGACTCCTTCTACCGGTACAGGAAGGTCGTCCCGCTGCTCACCGATCCGGCCCGCTTCGGCGGCGATCCCGCCGACGCGTTCGACGTGGTCGTGCCGTCGGTCCCGGGCTTCGGTTTCTCGGACCGCCCGCACGAACGCGGCATGACCTCGGCCCGGATCGCCGATCTCTGGGCGCGGCTGATGACGGACGTCCTCGGGTACGGACGCTACGGCGCTGCGGGGGGCGATGTCGGGAGCACCGTCACGCAGTACCTGGCGCTCTCGCACCCCGAGTCGGTCGTCGGCATCCACCTGACCGACATCGGCTTCTACTTCCTGAACGCCGGGCAGCCCGATCTCTCCGAGGCCGAACGGCAGTACGTGGCCTCGATCCAGCAGTGGTGGATGCAGGAGGGCGCCTACGCCATGCTCCATTCGACCAAGCCGCAGACCCTCGCGTACGGCCTCACCGACTCGCCCGTAGGCCTGGCGGCCTGGCTCGTGGAGAAGTTCCGGTCGTGGAGCGACTGTGACGGGGAGGTCGAACGCCGGTTCCCCCGGGACGACCTTCTCACGCAGATCATGATCTACTGGGTGACCGGCACGATCGCCTCCTCGATCCGGCTCTACTACGAGGACAACCATGCGCCGCCGGCGATGCAGCCGGGCCGGCGGATCGGGGTGCCGGCCGGGTTCGCCATCTTCAGGGACAACCCGGTCCCCCTCCCCCGTGCGTACGCCGGAGCGCCACCTGGACGTGCAGCACTGGACCGAGATGCCGCGGGGCGGGCACTTCGCCGCATGGGAGGAGCCCGAGCTCTTTGCCGAGGACCTCCGGGCGTTCTTCCGGCCGCTCCGTTCCCCGCGCGGAGGGCGGTGACCGGGTCGACTGCTTCATCCGGGGGTCCGAACGATCCCGGCCCGGGCTCAGGTGTCGAACCGGGAAGCGACCTTCAGCACGGTGCCCCAGCTCCGGGTGGTGAGGTTGTACCGAATGCCGTCTCGAGATCCCGCATCAGGTCCGGGGTCCTGACGGCGGAGAGGTCGACGACGCTGAGAACGACATCGGACAGGATCTCGAGAACCGTGTAGCCTCTTCCTCCGGGAAATTCCGCGGGGCGCGCCGGCGGGTCCTTCAGGAACGTGGCGTAGGGTTTCGTCGTCGGCGTGATCGTCACGTTCCGGAACGGGTGACGATCGATCAGGTTCGCGATCTCTTCTCTCGTCCGGACGATCGCGACCGTATCGATCCCGGTCTCTTCCAGCAGGGCCTTCTCCACCCGCTCTTCGAGCGCTCTCCTGTCCGAGGTCCCGGTCTCGAAGAGGACGTTCCCGCTCGCGATGACGGTCCTGACGTCCCGAAAGCCGAGATCTTCGAAGATCCTCCTGAGATTCTCCATGCTCTGGGCCGGGTTCCGCCCGCTGTTGATCCCGCGAAGCAACGCCACGTACTGCGTCATATCAACCGTCCGCTCCGGGCCTCCTCTCCCGCCTCCCCCTGCCGCACCTCCCGCCAGAGGTCTCCGTATCGCGTCACGATGCCGAGCCCGTCGGTCTCGATCACGGCCCTGAAGTCCCCGGGGCCGCTCTCGAACCGGTAGAGGTTCTCCCCGATCCGGGTATATGCCTGTTCGGACGAGAGGAGATCGAACTCCGGGAACCGGAGCCAGACCACGGTGATCCGCACCTCCTCGCCGATCGCGGGCGCCAGCCTGCGGATGGGGATCGTATTCGTGCACGGCGAAAAGCCGAGGTCCGCGTCGATACTCCCCTCGAATGCGTCGACCCGCGTGCCGTCCCTGAACCAGGACCCCGTCCCGTCCGCCTCGAGTGCGATCCGCCACGCCCGGTCCCGATGATCAATGCGAACCGTGCACGTCCGGGTGCGCCAGGACCGGTCGCAGGTCACCGCGTACCGGACCTCCGCCGGGGCGTCGTCGAGAAGGGTGAGGACGGTCCCGTCGAGGCGCCAGTGATCGGCCCCCTCCCGGAGACTGCACCGCTCCATGGACGGGAGGACCGGGGAGTACCAGAGCACGGAGCGTATCAGCCGCATGTATCCACCCCGATCTCCCGATACCGGGTTCTCCGGGGCCGGCGGCCGGCAGGTTCCGCGGCGTCCGTGTCGAGCTGTGGACCCGCTCCTCGGCGAACCGGAGGACCTCGGTCGCAACGAGGACGGCCTCGTAGTACTTCTCGATCCGGATCGTCTCCCCCGGGATCTCGCCGGGGAAGAGGTTCGCGGCCCGCCCGAGCCGATCGGGGACCTCGATCCCTGAGTCACGGAGCGCCGCGAGCATGGACCCGACCGACCCGTCGGCCGGCGCGGGCACTCCATCGGCGATCAGAACGGCCTGCAGGGCCCGTTCGACTGCCTGGTGGGCGAGCACGCAGAGGTCCTCGACCATGACGCCATGTCCCGTCATCCGTGCGAGGGCGAGGCTCGACCTCGCCCGCCCGAGCAGTTCGCGCGCCGCCTCGGGGGACCGCCAGGCACCGCTCACGGGCCTGCGGACCTGGGACATCGCACCAGGAACCATACGGGCCGAGATGGTCGCTTCTGGTATATATCGTTGGTCATGGTCGGGCGCCCGATCCCGCCAAACCTTTTTCTTCCGCGGCCCCGAGAGTGAGTCGATTCGCCGTGACGGACGACCCCTGCATCTTCTGCAACCCCGATCCGGTCGACGTGCTCTTCGCGAACGACCGCTGGTACGCCCGCGCCGACAAGTACCCGGTGGCCGACGGGCACCTCCTCCTGATCCCGTTCAGGCACGTCGCGAGCTTCTTCGACCTCGTGCCCGACGAGCAGGCCGCCTTCTTCGGGATCGTCGACCTCGCCCGCGCCTGGCTCGGGGAGCGGTACCGTCCGGACGGCTATAACATCGGCGTCAACGTCGGGCGCGCCGCGGGCCAGGCCGTGATGCACTGCCACGTCCACGTCATCCCGCGCCGCGAGGGCGACGGGCGCGAGGACGGCTGGAAGGGAGGGATGCGGCGCGTGGTCCCGACCGGCGACTACCGCGACCACATGTGATCCGCGATCGCGAGAAAGACCGGGATCAGCAGGTAGGCGTAGGTCGAGAGCCTGGGTGCGGGAAACGAGAGGAGCACGGCCAGGAGGGCCGCGGCCGGGCTGCAGAGCGAGCGGGCGTACCCGAGGCGGGCCTCCGCCGGGGTGATGGGCGTGTGGAGCAGGGCCGGGTGCCGGACGAGGTAGAAGAGCTGCGCGGCGTAGAGGAGGCCGATCACGGCCAGGTTCGCGGCGAAGATCCAGATCGCGATCGGCGTGGTTCCGTAGTCCGAGGTCAGCGCGCTCGAGAACGGGACGAAGACGATCCCCAGGAGGGTGATCAGGTTCAGGTTGACGAACCCCCGGTCGACCCGCGCGACGAGCCCGAAGAGTCTGCTCGTGGCCCAGCCAGAAGCTCATCAGCACCAGGAACGCGATGGCGCAGGCGAGCACCTCGGGCCAGAGCCCGACCACGAGCCCCGGCAGCACCACGTCGGGCGACAGCCCGGCCGGGATCGCCGGCACCCCGATCGAGAGGACGAGCAGGGTCATCGCGATCGCGAAGATCCCGTCGGTCAGGGCCTCGACCCGGCCCTTCTCGATCTCCGTCGAGCGCGCCATCGCTTCTGATCTGGAGCGGGACGGGTTAAAATAGTGGCGATGGCCGTTGCCGGCCTACCGCTCTTCGCGGGCCATCGCGATCGCCTTCTTCGGGCACTCGTTCGCGCAGATCCCGCAGCCCTTGCAGAACTCGAGGTCGACGTTCAGGTCGGCGTCGATGCAACTGTCCGGGCAGTAGATGCCGCAGAGGCCGCAGGCGTTGCACTTCTCGCGGTCCACCACGGGCCGGAAGACCCGCCAGGACCCGGTCTTTCCGGCCGCCCCCTCGCCGGGGACGGACATGGCGAGCCGCTCCTTCGAGATATCGATCATGCCTGCACCTCCTCGTACGCGGCCTTCGCGGCCTCGACGTTCCGCGGGTCGGCGAACGTCTCGGCGATCGCGGCGATGGCCGACTCCTTCGAGACGAGCCCGAGCTTCGCGAGCGCGCCGAGCACGGGCGTGTTCAGGATCGGCGAGCCCGCGACCACGAGCTTCTGGGCGAGCGCGATCCCGGTCAGGTCGACCGCGTGCACGGGGTGGCCCTCGAGCACGGGCGGCTCCGCTCGAGTTGATCACGACCTCGCCGCCCTCCCTGAGCCCGGCGAGCACGTCGGTCGAGTCCATGACCGAGGCGTCGAGGACGATCACCATGTCCGGGCTCCTGACCTGCGAGTAGACCTTGATCGGCGCGTCGCTGATCCGGACGAACGAGACGACGGGGGCGCCGCGGCGCTCGGCCCCGTAGAACGGGAAGGCCGTCGCGTACTTGCCGTCGTGGAACGCGGCCTGGGCGATCAGCTTGGCCGCCGTCACGCCGCCCTGGCCGCCGCGCGAGTGGATGCGGATCTCGAACATCAGTCGCTCACCCCGAACCAGAACTCTCTCCCGGCTTCACGCTGCCGGACGAACTGCGCGATGTCGTCGTACGTGACCTCCTGGCCGCCGAGGCCGGCGATCACCGACGTACGGCTCGGCCCGCGTCGTCGCGCGTATGGACTGCGCGACCACGCCGCCGAAGCCGAAGGAGTAGTCGCGGTCGATCACCACGACGTCCCGGCCGCCGAGGTCGAGCGTCGGGAACGGCCGGAACCAGCGCAGGCGCATGGACCCGGCCTTCACCCCCTCCTCGCGGAGGAGGTCGACCGCGACCTCGGCCTCCTTGCCGAGGGTGCCGAGCGCGACCACGACCACGTCCGCGTCCTCGCACCGGTACTCCTCGGTCGGGCCGTACGCCCGGCCGAAGCGGCGGGCGAACTCGGCCTCGGTCTCGCGGATCACGTCCCGCGAGGCCCGCATGGACCGCTCCATGTCCCAGCGGAACTTGTAGTAGTGTTCGGGGCCGGTCAGGGTGCCGTAGCCGCGGGGGTGGGCGACGTCGATCGCGTGCGGCAGGCGGAACGGCGGGATGAAGTCGCCGGGCTCGACCGTCTCGAGGGACTGCGTGATGTGCGAGAGGAGGAACCCGTCCAGGTTCACCATCACCGGCAGGAGCACGCGCTCGTCCTCGGCGATCCGGAAGGCCATGAGGGTCGCGTCGTACGCCTCCTGGACGGTCGCGACGAAGACCTGGAGCCAGCCCGTGTCGCGCTGGGAGAAGGCGTCCGTGTGCTCGGCCCAGATGTTCCAGCCCGGCCCGAGCGCGCGGTTCACGTTCGCCATCACGACCGGCGTCCGCGCCCCGGCCGCCCAGTGGAGCATCTCGTGCATGTAGAGCAGGCCGTGGGAGGAGGTCGCGGTGAAGGTCCGCGCGCCGGCCGCGGACGCGCCGATGCAGGCGGCCATGGCCGAGTGCTCGGACTCGACCGGGATGTAGTCGGCGTCGAGCGACCTCTCGGCGACGTAATTCGCGAGCTGCTCGACGATCTCGGTCTGCGGCGTGATCGGGTACGCGGCGATCACGCCGGGCCGCGCCGCCTTCGCGGCCTCCGCGACGGCCCTGTTGCCGGTGGCGAGCGTCAGCATTGGCCGGCCTCCTCGGCGAGGAGCCGCCGGTGGTTCCGCTCCATGGCGGACGCCGAGCGCGGCCTTCGCCTCGCCCGAGATCCCCTTGAAGCGCCCCTGCATCCCGAGGTAGTCGTCGATCGGGGCCGGGCGCTTCATCGCGGCCTTCGAGACCGGGTTGATCCGGAGCTGGCCGTGCTCGCGCTCGTACAGCACCCAGAGCCCGGTCTTCACGGCGAGCTTGCCCATCTCGACCGAGCGCTCGGCCGAGTACCGCCAGCCCGGCGGGCAGGGGCTGAGGAGGTGGATGAACTTCGGGCCGCGGATCGAGAGGGCCTTCGCGACCTTGGCGTAGAGGTCCTGGGGGTACGCGGCGCAGGCCGTCGCCATGTACGGGAGGTCGTGCGCGGCCACGATCCGGTCGAGGTCCTTCTTCGTCTCGGTCTTGCCGCCGGGCGTCGTGGTCGTCACCGCGCCCATCGGCGTCGAGCCCGAGCGCTGCATGCCCGTGTTGCCGTAGGCCTCGTTGTCGTAGCAGATGTAGAGGAAGTCCGTGCCGCGCTCGAGGGCGCCGGAGAGGCTCTGGAGCCCGATATCGACCGTGCCGCCGTCGCCGGCGTAGCAGATCACGTTCGTCTTCCGGCCCGCGCGGCGGAAGGCCGCGGCCATCCCGGACGCGGTCGCGGCGGCCGCGGCGAAGGCGATATTGTACACGGTCACGTTCATCGCGGTCGCCGGGTAGACCCCCTGGAGCACGGCCGTGCAGCAGGCCGGGACGACCAGGACCGTGTCGGGCCCGGCCGCCTTCAGGACATAGCGCAATGAGAGCGAGGAGGTGCAGCCCGCGCACGCGGTCGTGCACTTGTGGACGTACTCCTCGGCGGGGAGTGGATTCATCACGATCTCAAAAAGGTTGGCCCCGCGCCGTCTTAAACGTGCGGCACCGGGACAATGCTTATGGCCGGCCGCTCCGAGATCACTGCCATGACCGACGAGGACCTGTACCTACGAGATCCCCGGACAGACGCCGACGGCCTCCGAGGTGCCGGACGCGGCGCCTCCGCCGGCGGCGCCCCCGGCGAGGCCGCCGCCCCCGTCCGCCCCACCGGAGAAGCCGGAGGCCAAGCGGCGGAACCGGCGGCTGACCATCGCCCTCGCCGCGATCGGCGTGGTCCTCGTGGTCGCGATCGTCGCGGTCCTGAGCTTCTCGGTCTCGATCGGCACGTCGGCCGGGAACGCCACCTACCCGTACACGGTCGCCTACGACGTGGTCTTTCCGAACGCGGAGCCGGTCCAGATCGGGAACATCACCATCGTCGCGATCCCGTCCCCCACGAGCGTCACCCTCTCGGTCGACAAGGTCCCGTACGAGATCCGGCTCGGCGAGAAGCGCGAGATCTCGGCCAAGCACGCGACCGTCTCCCTCCTCGGTGTCCAGCTCCTCTCGTTCGACTTCACGCTCGAGGCCGAGTACCTGGGCATGCAGGGCCAGGACGCGCACTTCGCCCTCTCCGTCCGCACCTCGGAGCAGATCCCGAAGTTCATGATCGACCGGCTGCTCCCGGCCAAGGTCCAGGCCCGGCCGGTCTGATCAGCCGGCCCGGAGCAGGTCCGCGATCCCGGCGCGGGCCCGGTGGGACTGCGCGGTCGCGAGGAGGAATTCGCCCGCCCGCTCCGCATCGAGCGGGACCGGCGTGAACGGAAACGGCGTCTCGGTATCCCAGAGCACGAGCCGGTCTGCGGGCGCGGGCGGCGGGTTTCGCCTGCAGGCCCCCGAGAGGAGGGCGCCGACGGACCCCTCGTCGAGCTCGCCCCGCCCGACCGCGTCGAGCACGGCGGCCATGCACCGGACCTGGTGCCAGAGGAAGCTCCGGGCCGTCACCTCGTAGACAGGCCCGGCCGTGCCGGGCAGGATGCGGGAGACGGCGATCCGGCGGACCGGGTACCTGGACCCCGCCCGGCAGAGGCGGGAGACGTCGTGCTTGCCGACGAACCGGGCCGCGGCCCGGTCCATCGCCTCCCGATCGAGCGCGGGGTCCGCGAAGAAGTAGCGGTAGGTCCGGGCTCCGACGTCGAACCGGGGGTGCCAGCTGTCGGGGACCACGGCCGTTCCGGTCAGCCAGATGTCCGACGGAAGCGCCCGGTTCAGCACGCGGCCGACCCGTTCGGGGTGGTCCGTCGTGAGCGCGCCGACCTGGGCCCGGGCGTGCACGCCGCGGTCGGTCCGGCCCGCCAGCATGAAGCCGGCCGCGACCGGCTCCTCGAAGACCTTCGTGAGGCGAGCGGCCCGGATCAGCTCGCCCTCGACGGTCCGGGGACCGGTCTGGCGCTGCGACCCGGCGAATCCGGCCCCCCACCAGCCGAGCCGGAACGCGACCCTCATACGCGGACGCGGCGGCGGACCCGCCGCCAGGTCGACCGGATGGACTGGCCCGTGTACGTCCTGAGCGGCGTCATGCGGCCGGCCGGATAGCAGCGCCCCGCCCGGATCGCCTCGAGGATCGCGCCGACCTCGGGCTCGGCGTCCACGAGGGTGCGGCCGTACCCGACGTACCGGGCGGAGTGCGAGTCCGAGCCGCCGACCGGGGGCTTGCCGAGGCGTGCCGCCCGCCGGCCCGCCTTCCGGTTGGCCGAGCCGAAGATGTAGCGGCTGTTGAAGACCTCGACCGCGTCGGCGGCCGCGATCGCGTCACGCTCCTGAAACCCCACGGCGTGGCGGAGCCGGTGGTACGGGTGGGGCAGGATGGCGAGGCCGCCCTGCGCGTGGACGAGCTCGATCGTCTCGAGCACCGGCCGTCCCCGCGGAATGAGCTCCGAGATGCCGAGCGCGATCAGGTGCCCGTCCGAGGTCGTGACCTCCATTCCCGGGATCACGAGGACGGCCCGCTCCCCGAGGCCGGCCGCGTACCGGACGCCCTCGAGCGTGTCGTGGTCCGTGATCGCGACGGCCGCGAGGCCGACGGCCTTTGCCCGGGCGAGCACGTCCTCGACCGATGATTCGCCGTCCTTGGAGAAGCGCGTGTGCACGTGCAGGTCGCAGGCGAGCATCAGGTTACTTTATCTCTTCGAGCCTATTAAGGAGAACTGATGCCGCTCCTCTTTCCGACGGGATCCGCGACCGAGGCCGTCGTGCGCGGGGCCGTGGCCGGGCTCGATGCGGAGGTGGTCGTGACCGGCGAGATCGCATCCTTCCTCACGCCGCGGCAGCTCCTGGACCTGGTCCGCGCCGGCCGGTACGACTACGTCGTGGTCTCGGGGATGTGCACGGCCTCGTTCGCCGGAGTCGAGGAGGAGACCGGCGTGCCCGTCCTGCGCGGCCCGCGCCACGCGGCCGACCTGCCGCTGATGGTCGGGCTGCTCGGCAGGGTCGAGTTCTCGCGCGACGTGCCCGCCGACGACCTGCTCCGCGACCTTCGCCGCGACGACGCGTACCGGAAGGTCCGGTCGATCGAGAAGAACGCGGACTGGGACCTCCTCCTCCGCGGCGTGAAGGTCGGCGGGACCGCGCGGTGCAAGGTGCTGGCCGAGCTGATGGACGCGCACCGCCGGCCCGATCTCCGGGGCGACGTCGAGCGGGCCTTCTGCGACGGGGCCGATATCGTCGACCTCGGCTTCGGGTTCGACGCGACGCCGGCCGACGTGGCCCGGTGCTTCGGCGCCCTCGACGGCATCGACGGGCCGCTCGCGGTCGACACGCAGGACCCGGCCCTGATCGCGGCCGCCCTCTTCCGCGCGGACCTCGTCCTCTCGCTCCAGGAGGAGAACATCCCCCAGATCGGCCGGGCCGTGGCCGATGTCCGGGGTCGCGGCCGTGGTCGTGCCGCGCTACGCCTCCCTCGAGGAGAACCTCGAGGCCGCCCGGGCGGCGGGATGCCGGGCCCTGATCGGCGACCCGCTCCTCCAGCCGGTCGGCTCGGGGCTCGTCCGGTCCCTCTGCGAGTTCCGCGACTACGGCGTGCCGCTCTTCTTCGGCGCGGGCAACGTGGTCGAGCTCCTCGACGCGGACTCGATCGGGGCGCAGGCCCTGCTCGCGGGCATGGCCCAGGAGGTCGGGGCGGCGATCGTCTTCACGGCCGAGCACTCGGACAAGACCCGGGGCGCGATCCGGGAGATGCGCCGCGCGACCGAGATGATGGTCCTGACCCGGTGCCGGCCGTACCCGAAGGACCTCGGGATCGACCTGCTCGTCCTGAAGGAGAAGCGGCGGCGGCGCGAGCCCCCGCTCGTCTACGAGACCGCCGTCGAGGCCGGCCCGGCGCCGGACGAGGTCGAGTACGACCCCCGCGGCAACCTCCGGATCGGGATCGAGGACGGCCGGATCGTCGCGGTTCACGACGGGGTCGCTGTCCGGGGGTGCCGGTGGCAGGACGTCCTCGCGACCCTGCTCGCCGGGGGCCGGGTCTCGCGGCTCGACCATGCCGCGTACCTCGGGGCCGAGCTCTGCAGGGCCGAACTCGCCCTCCGGTTCGGGCGGTCGTTCGAGCAGGACGGCCCGTTCTAGGACCCGGCGAGCCCCCGGGCGAAGGTCGCGGCGTCCTCGAGGTCGTCCCCGTCCGGCCGGCCCTTGTTGAGCCCGCCGATGTACTTGAAGATCGAGTAGGTGTCCCAGCCCTTGCAGGCGAACTCCCCCGCGATCGCGAAGCCCTTCTTCGCCAGGATCTCCTTCAGCTTCCGGTGGCTCCCTTTGTTGCCGCGCCCGCTCGTGGAGAAGACGAAGGCGCGTCCGCTCCCGCTCGGCCGGTCGGGCAGGCCCTCGGCGAACGAGAGCAGGGTCTTGTGGTGACTGTTGAAGTAGATCCCGGAGCCGAAGCCCACGAGGTCGGCCGACGCCACTGTCTCGGCCGTCGCATCGGCGGCCCGCACGACCTCCGCACCCAGGGCGCCGCCCATCGCCCGGGCGACCTTCTCGGTGTTGTTGTGGTGGACGGAGGTGTAGACGATGACGGAGCGCATGCACCGGACTTGCGGGGCGACGCGTTAAGCATTCCGGCCGGATACTATAAATCTCATGGCGGCCAGAGGCCCGGGCGGGAGAGGTGAATGCGTCGATGAACAGGACAGCGGCCACCGACCGCGCAGTGGAGATCCTTCGCGAGTATGCCCGCAGGACCGGGCTCGCACCCGCGGGCGCCGCCCCGGCGAGATATCTCTGGACCGACGCGTTCGCGGTCTGCACGTACCTCGGGCTCTACGAGACGACCGGCGAACCCGCCTGCCGCGCCCGCGCGCTCGCGCTGATCGAGCAGGTCCACGGCGTCCTCGGGCGCCACCGGGGCGACGACGGGCGGACACGGGTGGATCTCGGGCCTCCCCGAAACCGAGGGGCATGATCCACCCGACGGCCGGCGGCCTCCGGATCGGCAAGCCGCTCCCCGAGCGGCGCCCCGGCGAAGCCTTCGACGACCGGCTCGAGTGGGACCGCGACGGCCAGTACTACCACTACCTGACGAAGTGGGCCCACGCGCTCTGCCGCGCCTCGCGCGTGACCCGCGACCCGGTCTACGCGTCGTGGGCCGCCGAGCTCGTGAAGGCCGTCCACCCGGCCTTCGTCCCGGAGTCGCGGCGGATGTACTGGAAGATGTCCGTCGACCTCTCGCGCCCGCTCGTGGCCTCGATGGGCCAGCACGACCCGCTCGACGGGTTCGTCACGTACGCCGAGGTCCAGGCGGCCTCGGGCGCGGACCTCTCGCGGGAGATGGACGACCTCGCCGCGCTCCTCCGCGGCGCGGCCCTCGCGACCGACGACCCGCTCGGGACGGGCGGGCTGCTCTTCGACGCGGTCCGGATCGCGGAGCTCTCGGTGCGGGATGCGTTTCCGGGCGCCGGCCTCCTCGGGCCCGTGCTCGCCGCGGCCCGGTCCGGCGTCGCGGCCTTCGCACGGTCGGGCACGACCGGGTACCCGGCGGAGTACAGGCTCGCGTTCCGCGGAGCTCGGCCTCGCCCTCGGGCTCCGCGGCGCCCCCCGGCTCCGCGCCGCGATCGAGTCCGCGCCGGCCGCCTTCATGAGCCCGGACGCCCTGCTCGGGCGAGGTCCGCGGGCTCGAGGGCTCGGTCCCGCTCGCGGACGCCATCGAGGGCTTCTGGCTCGACGAGCGGCACCGGGCGGTCCCGACGTGGACCGACCACCGGGAGATCAACGAGGTGACGCTCGCGGCCTGCCTCGCGCCGGACGGGTTCCTCGCGGTCTAGACCGCGCACACTTTTTCCGCTGCCCGGCCGAGCTCACTGCCATGCCCACCGACCCCGCCGTGCAGTCCCAGCGCCGCGAGACCCTGATCCTCGGCGCCTCCGCGATCGCCGCGTTCGTCCTGACCGAGTACATCACCGGCCCCGTCCTCCACCTCGAGGGGATGTGGCGGTACGCGGCCTGGTTCACGATCGGCCTGGTCCTGATCGTCGTCTTCGTGCTGCTCTTCACGCTCGTCGCGGAGCGCGTCTTCGGACCGGCGAAAAAAGAGGAGTTTCAGTAGATCGAGAGGTAGCGCTCGATGCTCCCAGGGGTGGACGCACATCCTGAACGAGTCCCACTCGGCCGTGGTCAGGGCGTCGAGGCCCGAGACGACATGGTCGCCGAGCGTGTTCCGGATCACGTCGTCGCAGAGCATCGCCTGGTGCGACTCGTACAGGCTGCCCGGCAGCATCTGGATGCCGCGCGCCCGCCGCTCGGACTCGGTCAGGTGGTAGATGTTGACGTCGGTCGACTCGCCCGGGTCGGTCTTATTCCGGATCCCGTCGAGGCCGGCCGCGAGCATGGCCGCGAAGGTCAGGTACGGGTTGCACGTCGGGTCGGGCGAGCGGAACTCGGCGCGTGTCGAGTTGCCGCGGGCGGCCGGCACGCGGATCAGGGCCGAGCGGTTCGCGGTCGACCACGTGATGTAGACCGGCGCCTCGTACCCGGGCACGAGCCGCTTGTACGAGTTGATGGTCGGGTTTGCAACCCGCGTGATCGCGGGCGCGTGCGCGAGCAGGCCGCCGATCCAGTGGCGGCAGGTCTCCGAGAGCCCGCGGTCGCCGTCGGCGTCGTAGAAGACGTTCTTCCCGTCCTTCATCAGCGAACCGTGGATGTGCATCCCGGTCCCGTTGATTCCCGCGATGGGCTTGGCCATGAAGGTCGCGTGGAGGCCCTCGCGGAGCGCGATCGCCTTGGCCGCGAACTTGAAGGTGATCACCCGGTCGGCCGTGACCAGCGCGTCCGCGTACTTGAAGTCGATCTCGTGCTGGGACTCGGCCACCTCGTGGTGCGAGGCCTCGATGTCGAAGCCCATGTCCGTCAGCGCGAGGACGATCTGGCGACGGACGTCCTCGGCCGCGTCGTTCGGCGCGAGGTCGAAGTACCCGCCATAGTCGACGAACTGGGTCGTGGGCAGGCCGTTCTGCCATCGCGAAGAGGAAGAACTCGAGCTCCGGGCCCGTGTTGAACGAGAAGCCCATCTCGGCCGCCTCGGCGATCGTCTTCCTGAGGATGTACCGGGGGTCGCCCTCGAACGGCTTGCCGCCGTAGGTCTCGAGGTCGCAGATGAACCGCGCGACACGCCCGTTCTCGGGCCGCCAGGGAAGGATCGCGTACGAGGTGGGGTCGGGCTTGAGGAGCATGTCCGACTCCTCGATACGGCAGAAGCCCTCGATCGAGGACCCGTCGAACCAGATCCCCTCGGTCAGGGCCTTCTCGGCCTGTGCCGCGGGGATGGCGACGTTCTTTGGCAGCCCCTGGATGTCCGAGAACTGGAGCCTGATGAACTTCACCAGGTCCGCATCTATCCGTTCTAGCAGCTCTGACACGACGTCGGTCGACATACTGGAAGAGAGCTTCTAGCCAATCCTATATATTCTCTTTCTAACATACCAGATAGGCACAGAGTGCAGATCGCTGTACTCTTTCCACGAGGCTCTATGTGCGGGATTATCGGTGTGATCGACCGGGGACGGGAGGCGATGGACGGCTCGGCGATCCGGCGCGCGCTCTCCATGATGAACGAACGGGGCAGCGGCGAGGGCGCGGGATACGTCGCGTACGGCGTCTACCCCGAGTTCCGCGACTACTTCGCCCTCCACGTCTTCTTCGACAACATCCACGAGACGAAGCCGAAGGTCGACGCCCTCCTCAACCAGTGGGGACAGATCGTCCACGACGAGAAGATCCCGACCCACGACACGCCCCGGCTCCGCCAGGTGCACATCCCCTGGCGCTACTTCTTCAAGCCGGACGTGCACCTGATGCCCCGCTCGACCACGCCCGCGGAGGAGATCGTGACCGACCTCGTGATGCGGATCAACACCGCGATCGACGGCGCGCTCGTCTTCAGCCTCGGGCCGGAACCTCGGGGTCTTCAAGGCCTCCGGCTGGCCCGAGGAGGTGGCGGACTTCTACCGGATCGAGGAGTACGAGGGGTACTGCTGGCTCGCGCACAACCGCTACCCGACGAACACGCCGGGCTGGTGGGGCGGCGCCCATCCCTTCAACCTCCTCGACTGGTCCGTGGTCCACAACGGCGAGATCACGACCTACGGGACGAACCGGCGGTACATCGAGTCCTTCGGGTACAAGTGCACCATGTTCACCGACACCGAGGTGGTCGCGTACCTCGTCGACCTGCTCGTGCGCCGCCACGGCCTCCCCGCGGAGCTCGCCGTCACGGCCCTCGCGCCGCCGTTCTGGGACGAGATCGACGCGATGGAGGGGGACCGCCGCCGGCTCTACCACGCCCTCCGGCTCACCTACGCCTCCGCGATGATGAACGGGCCGTTCGCGATCGCGGTCGCCGACCGGGACTCGATGGTCGCGTTCACGGACCGCTCGAAGCTCCGCCCCCTCGTCGGGGCCGAGGCCGGCGACCGGCTCTACGTCTCGAGCGAGGAGGCGGCGATCCGGGCGATGGAGCCGGTCCTCGACCGCGTCTTCATGCCGCGGGCCGGCGAGCCGATCATCGGGAGGTGCCGATGAGCCCGTCGATCGGCAGCCTGCCGCCGAAGTACCGGGTCTCGGTCGACCCCGACCAGTGCATGCTCTGCAACCGGTGCGTCGAGAACTGCGCCTACGGCGTCTTCCGGCGCGACGGCGACCGGATCCGGGTCAACTCCCGGGTCTGCACGGCCTGCCACCGCTGCGCCGCGTACTGCCCGCGCGACGCCATCTCGATCGAGGAGCGGCCCCTCGACTACCGCACCCACCCCGTCTGGACGCGGGGCGTGCGCGAGGCGATCTACAACCAGGCCAAGACCGGCAAGATCGTCCTCTCGGGGATGGGCAACGCGCTCGACTACCCGATGATCTTCGACCGGCTCGTGCTCGACGCCTGCCAGGTCACGAACCCCTCGATCGACCCCCTGCGGGAGCCGATGGAGCTCCGCACCTACCTCGGCAAGAAGCCGCAGCAGACTCGACCTCCGGACCCGCGAGAACGGCGAGGTCGAGCTCCTGACCGAGCTCGCGCCGAACCTCTGCCTCGAGACCCCGATCATGATCGGGCACATGTCCTACGGCGCGATCTCGCTGAACGCCCAGCCTCTCGCTGGCGAAGGCCGTCGCGGCCTCGGGGACGTTCATGGGCACGGGCGAGGGCGGGCTCGCCGAGCCGCTCCGCGAGTACCAGAAGCACCTGATCGTCCAGGTGGCCTCCGGCCGCTTCGGCGTCGACATCGACTACCTCGAGCGCGGGGCCGCGATCGAGATCAAGATCGGCCAGGGCGCGAAGCCCGGGATCGGCGGCCACCTCCCCGGCGAGAAGGTGGACGCGGCGATCTCGCGGACGCGGATGGTCCCCGAGGGCTCGGACCTGATCAGCCCCGCGCCGCACCACGACATCTACTCGATCGAGGACCTGGCCCAGCTCGTCCGGTCGCTCAAGGAGGCGACCGAGTGGAAGAAGCCGGTCTTCGTCAAGATCGCGGCCGTCCACAACGTCGCGGCGATCGCGGCCGGGATCGCCCGCTCGTCGGCCGACGCGGTCGTGATCGACGGCTTCCGCGGCGGCACGGGCGCGGCCCCGCGGGTCTTCCGCGACCACGTCGGGATCCCGGTCGAGGCCGCGGTGGCCGCGGTCGACGCGAAGCTCCGGTCGCAGGGGATCCGGAACGAGGTCTCGATCATCGCGTCCGGCGGGATCCGCGAGTCGACCGACGTGGTGAAGATCATCGCGCTCGGCGCGGACGCGGTCTACATCGGGACGGCCGCGCTGGTCGCGCTCGGGTGCCGGGTCTGCGGCAACTGCTACCGCGGGCTCTGCCCCTGGGGGATCGCGACCCAGCGGCAGGACCTCGTGGACCGGCTCGACCCCGCGACGGGCGGCGAGCAGGTGGCGAACCTGATCCACGGCTGGACCCTCGAGCTGATGGACCTGATGGGGGCCGCGGGGATCAACTCGATCGAGAGCCTGCGCGGCAACCGCGACCGGCTCCGGTCGTACATGATCGACCAGGCGCTCATGGACGTGCTCGACGTGAAGTCCGTGGGGGCCTGAGCATGGAGACGCTCGTGATCGACGCGGAGGGGATGCACTACACGCCGCTCAACAAGCGGATCCGGGCCGCGGTCGCGGAGGGGGCGACGCGCATCGTCCTCGAGAACGTGCTCGGCCAGCGCTTCATCGCGAACGGCGTCCGCGGCGACGTGGCGATCGAGATCCACGGCGTGCCCGGCGGCGACCTCGGGATGTTCATGTCGGGCCCGAGGGTCGAGGTCTTCGGCAACGCCGAGCACGCGCCGGGGAACACCATGGACTCGGGCGAGATCGTGGTCCACGGCTCGGCCGGGGACGCGGTCGGCCACTCCATGCGCGGCGGCCGGATCTTCGTCGAGGGCCCGATCGGCTACCGCGGCGGGATCCACATGAAGCAGTACCTCGAGAAACGGCCCGTGCTGGTGGTCGGCGAGTACGCCCGGGCCTTCCTCGGCGAGTACATGGCCGGCGGGATCGTGCTGGTGCTCGCCCGCCACGGCGGCCCGGCCGTCGCCGAGCGCGGGCTCGGCTCGGGGATCCACGGCGGCGAGATCGTGCTCCGGGGCGAGCTCGACCCGCGCTACCTCGGCGTGGGCGCGACGGCCGTGCCGCTCGATGCGGAGGCCCGGGAGCGGATCCGGCCGCTGATCGAGGCGTACGGGGCGCACTTCGGCGTCGACGTCGCCCCCCTGCTCGACGACGACTACACGCGGGTGGTGCCGGCCTCGGCCCGGCCGTTCGCGAACAAATACTGCTGGGAGTGAGCATGGCACTGACGAGTTACCAGGACCTGAAGGCCGCCGTCTGGGACCGCGGCACCTGCTCGGGCTGCGGCGCCTGCGCGGCCGTCTGCCCGGCGGACGCGATCCGGATCGACGAGGGCGCGGAGACCCCCGCGAACATCGGCTACTGCAAGGCCGAGACCGACAGCGTCCCCTGCGGCGCCTGCAACGCGGTCTGCCCGCGGGCCGTGCCGGCGCCCGCGCCGGGGATCGGGGCGTGCCTCGAGCGGGTCTCGGCGAAGGCCGCGTTCGAGGTCGCCGGCCGGCAGAGCGGCGGCGCGATCACGGCGATCCTCGAGCACGCGCTGAATGCGGGGCTCGTGGACGCGGTCGTGACCGTGAGCGAGGACCGGTGGACCCACAAGCCGGTCTCGACGCTCGTGACGAACGGGGAGACGCTCCTCACGTCGGCCGGCTCGCGGTACCAGCTGGTGGGTCCCGCTCCTCTCGGCCCTGAAGGTGGCCGTGGTCGAGCGGAAGTACCGGCGGATCGCGATCATCGGCCTCCCCTGCGTGGTCCAGGCGATCGCCCGGATGCGGGCCTCGGAGAACGACCTGCTCGTGCCGTACGCGAACGCGGTCCGGCTCGTGATCGGGCTCTTCTGCACCGAGTCGTTCGACTACGAGCGGCTGGTCGAGGGGAAACTGAAGGCCGTGCACGGGATCGAGCCCTGGCAGATCCGGCGGCTCGACGTGAAGGGGAAGCTCGAGGTGATGCTCGCCGACGGCAACGCGCTCGTGCTCCCGCTCAAGGAGCTCGAGGACTGCATCCGGCCCGGGTGCGCCTCGTGCACGGACCTCACGGCCCCGTCCGCGGACATCTCCGCGGGGGCGGTCGGCGCCGCCTCGGGCTGCACGACGCTCCTCATCCGGACCCCGGTCGGCAAGGGGTTCGTGGACGCGGCCGTCGCGGCCGGCCGGCTCGAGGTCTGCGGCGACGTGGACATGGTCGCGGTCGAGCGGCTCGCCGATAGGAAGGCTGCGCGGGGCTGACCGCCCCGCGGCCTTCCATGAACGGCACCTTCGAGACGATCGGCGGGCCGGCCGCCTGGAGTACCGACGGCGACGGCCTCGAGGTCCGGGTCCGCGGCCGGACGCAGCGCGTCGCCTGGAACGAGGCCACGGCCGCCGCGCTCGTCCGGTTCAAGGCCGCCGGCGCGGATATTCCGGCGGGAATCCTGCCCGGGCTCGGCCACCTCCTCGCCCTCAACAGGCGGCAGGCCGATCTGTACGCGCAGCTCGTCGTGGCCCGCGGGCCGTCGGCCTCCCGCGCGGTCCGTGTGACCGTCCCGCTCGACGGCGCCGGTGCCGGCCTCCTCGTCGGCGCCGTCCGCGAGGCGACTGGGCTCGCGCTGGCGGGGCGAGGTGCCGTTCGCGGCGCACATGGCCGTGCTCGGCCTCCGGCGGCCGCGGTGGGCCCTGCCGGCCCTGTTCGTCGTTCTCGTCGCGGTCGGCAGCATCATGCTCCTCGCGATGCTCGCCGGGGCGGCCCTCGGCAGCGGGGCGTGGAACGAGATCCCGCCGGTGGCCTGGGCCGGGCTCGCGCTCTGGCTCGGACTGATCGGCGTGCTCACGGTCGCGGTCGTCCGCCGGTGAGCGGCCGCCGGAGCGGCGAGCAGGAAGGTCGTCGAAAATTGCGGGGCGACGGCAACGCAGCCACCACTTCGCGGCTCTATCTCTGGCGGTCCCCGGAGGATCGCCGACACGCCGTTTTTCATCCGGTCGTTGGCACCAGTCCCCGGCAGACAGAGATCCTCGCGGCGGCTGTACTGCGGTCGCGGTATCGAACGCCCTACTGCACGAAGGCGTGGGGTTGAAGATGTGACAGCAATCGCGCTGCTGAACGTCTGCTGTCACGGCTGCTGTCACATCTGCTGTCACTTGTTCAAACGGCGAATAACCGCCGGTTTCCTCAAATCTCTCCGTATCATCATTTTTATGAAATGATGTGACAGCAATCCGGAATACAGAGCGCTCCGACGACGACCCGATCGCAGCACCGACGTTCTTTGTATGATCCGGGTTGCTGTCACATCCCGAGCCGGAATCCTTGGATTCGCCTCCATTTTCCGATACATGGCCGTGCGGCGATTTTTTGGTGTGACAGCAGATGTGACAGCAGGGTGACAGCAGGCGGTGTTGCTGTCCCGGTCCATACCCGCCCCTCCCCCGCTCCGAAACCCTGGGCGATCCTCTCCGACAGCACGTCTCGCAAAGCCGTACCCTCTCTGGCGACGCCCACGCCGGCACTGATCGTTCGCGATCGCGTCGTTCACGATCTCCGCGAACTCGGCCGCGGCGGGATTCGGCGCGGCCGGATCGCGTGCGGCTCCGTGGTCGTGATCGTACCGCAGAAAATTTTACGACCATGGACACGGAGGACGTTCAGGGCTTGGTTCGGTGAAATCTCTTCTTATATGCGTTTTCCATTTGTCCGTGGTCGTTGATCGGGATCATATAGAGAACCAGCAATCCTCCATAAGGTTCTGGCGACAAGAGTGTCGGCTGAATCGACACCTGATGTATCAGCGATCCGACCGGTGCCAGGGCGGTCGGATCGCTAGCAGGTGTTGCCGAAGAGGCGACCGTCCCCCAGCGTAAAAGATAGACAGTCGGGGCTGGCGATGACGTTACCCTCGAATCCGGTCGCAGCCCCCTCCGGTTGACCGCAAGGCGGAACGGATGGATCGCCGCCGTGGTGATGCGAACTATCGCCCAAGGTAATCGGGAAAGAAAATTCTCTCGCGGAGGATATTGTTACTCTTCTCGTCAATAAGTGCGTTATCGATTAGATCGACGAATTCAGTCTTATCTGATAGATCGCTATATATCAAGGATAGCAACGAGGTTCGAAGATATGCAACAATAGCGTCAACAAGTTTTGAGGCCGTGCCAAATTCTTTCTCGACACTCCTTGTCAGATCTTTATCCAAAACATCCCCGTGCGCGTACGTGCTTCGGATAGCATAGGCTAGCTTAACTGTTTTTCTCACGCGAATCGGTTCACAGGGAAAGAGAGACATAAATTTTGCAATTCGCGTTCGTAGTTTGTAGTCGAATTCGCCCCTGTCACCCTTTTTTCTAAAGTACAAGCTTCTAATCCCATAATCGCGTTGGCGATTCCCTTTTCAGCAAACCCGTTGTATTGGAGTGACTCTATATATTTATCATACGCGATACTAATGTGGTTGGATTTATCGCTAATTATCCGGTCGATTCCGCTTTCAAAGTCAAGGAAGAACTTGTTCAGCGAGGATACCTCTCCAGACTCGATCAACAGCGGGTTATTGACAGGCGGATTATCCCCAGGAATAGATTGTGATCCTGTTCTGTAAGCAGATGCCGGGATCTGCTTAATGAAAATAGTGGAGATCGGTTTATTTGTATAGAGCCGGAGTCCCGCTAACACAAACTGAATTCGATCCGGTCTTTCTCCGCGCCTTGCTCTATCTTCCCGGATCTCTAAAATTGCCGTTGTCGATGTATAGAGTCTGAAGGGATCTATCAGATTAAATACAAGAGAGAGGTATGGGATTTTTTCTTCAAAATCCTCGTTCTTGGGATTTCTAACCGTAATGTTGGGCAATATCTCGATTGGACTATCCCCCGAGAAATGCACCCCACTGAGATAAACTATCCAGTTTTGCCAAGTATTATCTTGGATTAGATCTCGACAATATCTTTCAATGATCTCTTTGCTTTGCGAGGGGTAGTCGCCAGATAATACAAATGCATTGATGATTTCTACGAGAAAACTATGGAGCGGATACCTCCCTGCATCCTCGCCGTGCAATGTTTGTATCCTTTTCTCTAACTCTTTGAATTCCACGTATTGCTCACAAGCGTTTGTCAATTTATATTGAGTTCGAGTATCGATCGTCGGCAATTGGACATTATTCACAATATTCATCGTTGGATGGACGTATCGCTGGTCACTAGCAACAGAGAATTGCATGTGGGGTTGCAACTGAACAATCTGATATCCACTTTCTTGCTCGTTTTGGATAACCTGAATCATTCTTTGAGCAAGAGAAGAAAAATAGGAAATAATTTCGTCAGAATCGCCCATCGAATATTTTTTTGGAAATTGACAGGCCAAATGCTTTTCTTATTGGACACGGGAACAAGGGCCTTGATCAGTGCGATAGGAGAGACCCACTACCCGGCCTCGATCCCCCTCTGTTCCTCCCGCCGGTAGTAAAACCTCGCGGAGCTGGCGGGCCTCCTCATGCCACCGCGCCACCGCAAGGCCTTAGACGTCGTACCGGTCGCTCCATAGCGCTCGGCGGATCATCAGCGACAGCGGCTCCACGGCCGCTTGCGCCCGTTTCACCGCCGCATCGTAGCAGCGCCGGCAGAGCCGGGGGGGCGCTGCGCCATCCCCTTCACCCACTTCTTCTGGTAGTATGACGGTTTCCTGCCACACGCCGAGCATGGTTCGAACGTCGGATTCACCGAGCGCGAGTAGCCGTGCGGGTCGATGTCGGCCGGCGCCGTGCGTGACGCCGTCTCGTCGGCCGTCGGGGATGGAGCCGATACCGCTCCGACCGACCCGCAGAGCCCGTCCGTATCGGCGCACCTCTCACTGTATATGATCGCTGTTGCTGTCGATCACCAATTCTATCTCAACGTAATTAACTCCGTTCACGATTTCCGAGACGTTGCTTCATCCGTCTTGATGGACAGCAGTGCTGTCGATCAACGACCATGTTCCGACCATGACGGCCGAGCCCGCCTCAGGCTAGAGCAGGTGCTCGCCAGGCGGCGGAATCGCGAGGCCGCGGCGGAGCCGGACAACGATCCTGCCCCTCGACCGGATCGCGCGGCGTAAGTATATTGCCGATTCAAGCCCTGTCCGGGACGTAAGGAGAAGGTTCATGGAACACGCGCAGAGGGGAGAGGTCCGTCACATCAATCCGGACACCCGGCCGGCCAACCCGGCATTCACCAACGTCGTCGTCGTGACGGGCCCCGTCAGGACGGTGTACATCGGCGGACAGGATGCCGTGAACGCCTCGGGAGAGATCGTCGGGAAAGGCGACATCCGGCAGCAGGTCCGGCAGGTCTTCGTCAACCTGGAGGGAGCCCTGAAGGCCGCCGGCGCCGGGCTGGAGCATGTCGTCAAGTGGAACGTCTACGTGGTCGAGGGATACTCCTTCGAGGCCGGGCTACGAGGTATTCCGGGAGGTCTGGGGCAGCCGTCCGAATCCGCCGGCGATCACCGGGATGTACGTCTCGGGGCTGGGAAACCCCGATTTTCTCGTGGAGATGGACGCGATTGCCGTCGTCCCCCTGGACTCCGGATGAGGCCCCGGGCGCGCGATGGGGTGATGATCGCGATCGATTGCCGTCACGACCTCCGACGATATGATCCACGGCTTGATCAACGGTCGATCCACAGGTATCGTCGTGGATCATCGCGGACGGGTCGGCTCGAGCCGTGCCTCCCCGCTCCCGCGTCTCGCGGTGGATTTCGGCTCGATGCCCTGTCAAATGTCCCCGTGTCCGAAAGAGTCATCGATCCGTTCCAGATACGGGATGACTTTCATCATATTCAGCGAATAAATAGTGTTCACGATTAATAAAATATGTAAATTATTCCTGGCCCATTCTTTCAGGTAGTTAGTGGTAACCACTCAATGTTGGAGACAACCGAGCCCGTCCCGGAATTGACAACCCTCCACGAATCCCCTGCTCGTACAGGCATTGTGAAAGCCTGTATCTCACCCGGATTATTGAGCGTCATTTGGACATAGGGGTCCGCTGGATCGCTGGTGTCCGGGCTTCCTATCACTGCCACCGGGCCGGTACCGAGGAGTGTCACGGATGCAACAACAAAACCGTCAGTGGCAGCTGTATATTCCGTGTTTAGAGAATCAGCTTGCTGTGTCCCACTCCCCGAAATGTGCCGTCGGAAGGTTATCCACCTCTGTTTCCAAACCGGTAACCCGTGCTGCCAGATCGGTAATCTGTTTCTGTAAATCCTTGAGCCATGTCCAAACAATATCCCAAGGGTTACCCTTCGGTAAGGGATCTTTTGCTGGGAGTTGAGCTGCGGCCGGTGCGACGACTACCGCGAGGATCACCAGCGCGACAGCGATTGTTAATATCTTTTTGTTCATGTTCCTTAACCTCACGCGCACCGGTTGAGATGCGCAAGCATTTTTCCGCTGCCCTGCCGAACCCCGATTCGCTGATGGCCGGAGATCGGCACGTGATAAGTCTGCAATCTCCAGGGCAGATGCGCGGAATTCGGTGACTCGAGATATAATCTTTTACCCAACAGTGGGGCTGAGAAAGAGTAAATATTGGCGCGTTTGAAGATCAAACTCCATGGCATACCTATTTATTTTTATTAATGTAAATTTCGGAATAAAACGCAAATGTCTCAGTTGCGCGAGGGGGCGCTTCAGATCCCCGCCCGGAAGAACGGTTCAACGTCGGCGTCGGTCGGGCTGGCCACCGGGAAGAGCGGTGCCACGTCGTCCGGGCGCCCCCATCACAAAATCGTAGGCGAAGACCTGATCGGCCGTCGCAACGAACTCGCAGGGGTATTCCTGCCGGAACCCCCAATCGCCCATCTGCCGCCGCTCCTCGTCGGGAAACGCCGGCGCGATCCGGCCGCACCGCGTCGCCGGGATCTCGATCGGTTTCCGTTCGGCGCCGCCGTCCTGCCACGCTTCGAAGAAGTGGCCGCGTTTGCCGAATGGAGTAGATATGAGTATCAACCGGCCATCTGATCGGACTCGCTGGGTGGCTCGTGCTTTCAACACTTCACGCCGTCGCGGCGGTTGCTCTATATGGTCCCGCGCCGATAGAATCGCGATGTCCTGGACCCAGCTCGCGATCGCCGGCGTCTTCGAGGTCGTCTGGGCGGTCCTCCTGAAGTCCACCGAGGGCTTCACGCGCCCGCTCGAGTCGGCCGTGACGATCGCCGCGATGGTCGCCTCGTTCTATTTCCTCTCGATGGCCGTCCGGGACATGCCGATCGGGACGGCCTACGCGGTCTGGACCGGGATCGGCGCGGTCGGCACGGTCCTCGTCGGCATCCTCCTCCTCGGCGAGCCACGCGACCTCGGCCGCCTCTTCTGCCTCGCCCTGATCGTGGCCGGGATCGTCGGGCTGAAGGCGAACGCAGGCGCATAAACGCTCCGTCCGCCGTTCGGGCCCCGTGTATCGCCCGGCGATAGTGCCGTGCAACGTCGAAGTGCAAATTTCTATTATATACCCCGGGAGAGGTGGTTGTGTCGAAAGAATTCGACGGAGGAGGAGAGAGATGGAGAAGCAGAACCAGTCTGTCAGCGAGCTCGTTCAGAAGCTCGTCCAGGGAACGACCTACGAGATGCTCGACGCGGCCGAGGCCTTCGCCGCCCACGGCGATGGCGCCGTCAAGGAGATCTCGGGGATGCTCGTGTCCGACGATCGCGAGACCCGGTGGCGGGCCGCCGTCGCGCTCGAGCGGATCGGCGCACCGGCCGTCGACGCGCTCGTGGCCGCGGCCGGCCACGACAACTACCTGGTCCGCGTTCCGGCGATCTGGGCGCTCGAGCACATCGGCGACCCGCGCTCCGTGGACGCGCTCGTCGCGAACCTGAACGGCGAGAACGAGTGCTGCCGCTGGGCGGCCGCGGCCGCGCTCTCGAAGGTCGGCGGCGAGAACGGCAGGGCAGCGGTCGAGAGCGCGTTCGCGAACGACCCGGCCGGCAGGGGCATCGTCGAGGAACTGATCGAAGGGTCCTGACCGCATCCGGCGTCCGCACGTCGCCTCGTAATCGCCACGGAGTCACCCACCGCCAATATCCGGCCGGGCATCCCCCCGGCCCTCTTTTTCAAACCCTTCGCTTCAGGATCGGATAGTGACGTCTGTCTCGGGCTCGACCCGCGCCCGGACGGCCGTGACGCGGGCCTCCGACCCGCTCCCGTCGGTCCAGGTGAAGGTCCGCTCCTCGCCGTTGGCTTTCGCGAACTCGACGAGCGCGAGCATGTGCGAGAGCCCGGCGAGCGCCTCCTCGTCCTCGAGCACGGCCGGCGAGGCCTTCAGGAGCGGGCGGGGCAGGCAGACCACGCACTTCGCCTTCCCCCTGGTCATCGCGACGTTCAGCCGGTTGAGCGAGTAGATGAACGCGGCCTCGGCCAGCGCCGTCTCGACGTCGCTGACCCCGTACGAGACGAGCACGGCCTCGCTCTGCTGGCCCTGCATCTTGTCGACCGTGTCCACGAACGGCACCCAGTCGCGTTCGTGCATCTGGCCGAGGAGCTGGCGGACCGCGTGGATCTGGGCGTGGTGCGGGCAGACGATCTCGAGGCCGTCGCGCCAGAAGGCGCGGTCGCCCTCCTCCGTCGGCGCGTACGGCCGCCCCCGTGACGGATCCAGGAGCCGTGCGCGAAGGAGCACGGCGAGGCCGGCGACCAGCTCGGCCTCGGGCCGGTTCTCGACCGTCGCCCGGACGTCCTCCATGACCACGACCGCGAGCGGATGGCCGGGCGCGAGCAGGAACGCGAGGAGGCCCATGTTCCCGTCTCCGGCGCCGTCCTCGGAGGGTGCGCGGAGGGCGAGTGCCCGCGACGCGATGGCCGGCGTGGCCGGGGCGTAGCTCGCCGGGTAGATCGTCTCGGCCGGGAAGCGCGAGAGGGTCGCGTTCATGCGCCAGTTCTCGGTGAGCGTCCGGGTGAAGGCGGCGTCTCCCTCCGCATCCCGCGCCCGGAGGTACGCGAAGGCCGAGGCCTCGAGCCCGGGGAGGCCGTCGGCCGGGGGCGGGTACTCGCCCTTCGTGATCGGCGGGAGCTGGAGGTCGTCGCCGACGAGGACGAGCCGGCCGTCCGGGCCGAGCCGGTCCAGGCCGAGCGCGAGCTCGGGGAACCGGAGCTGCGAGGCCTCGTCGACCACGAGCAGGTCGAAGCAGGGGCCGCCGTCGCCGTCCGCGATCCGGTCGAGTTTGTACCCGGTTCCGCCGATCACCGCGATGGCGCGCCGGGCGAGCCGATCCGGGGTGACGTCGCGGGGCTCGAGGGACTGGACGCCGGCCGGCCGTCCGGCCGTGCCCTGCCAGCGACCGAGCTTCGCGATCAGCATGTCGTCGGCAATTCCCTGCTTTCGTCGCTCTTCGACGATGGACGAGAGCACGTTCTCGATGGCCGCGTTGGTCAGGGCCGAGACCAGGATCCGTGTCGGCTGTCCTGCCGCCGCACGCGCCCGCCCGAGCGCGAGCAGGCCTCTGGCGAGGAACGTGGTCTTGCCCGTGCCGGGCGGCCCCCAGACCAGGGTCAGGCGACGGTCGAGGAGGTGGCGGAGCGCGGCCTGCTGGCTCGCGGTCATCTCGGCCGCTTCGGCCCGGGCGAGGGCGTCCGCAACAACGCCGTCCGGCTCGTCCACGGGCTCCGCGAAGCCGATCGGATCGCGGATCAGGCGCAGCAGCGGCGGGTCCGTTGCGCCGTCGATCGCGGCGAGCCGGGCCAGCACCTGGTCCGAGGTGTAGTCCTTGGCGACGGGGTGGACCACGGCGCGGTCTCCGACCGCGAACGGGAACGGGTCCGGCCGGCGCGAGAACCGGAGCTCGAACCGCGCGATCCGGTTCGCCCCGATCGTCGTCGGGCCGGAGCCGGACGTACCATGAACCGGGCGGGGGGCGGGCGCGGATCGACCTGAGCCGGACGTCGTCGTGCCGCTGCTGGGTCCGCTCGCCCTCCTCGCCGGCCGGGACCAGGAGCGAGACCGAGACGCCGTGCTCGAGCCCGTGCTCGCGCACGACCCTGAACCGGTCGACCGGGACCGCGGGCACCCACGTCGTGCCGCCCTGGTAGACGAGCGGGACGGAGACGCCGTCCGCGACCCGCCCCTCGAACGGCTCGGCACGGCGCTCGCGGAGCTCGAGCGCGTTCAGGTACGACTGGTACCGAACGATGAACGCGAGCCGCGAGAGCTCGGGCGCCGCGAGATCGAACGGCTCGGGGAACCGGAACTTCGGGGGATAGGCGAAGAGCCCCCGGCCCCCGAGCGCCTGCCGGACCCCGTCCACCACGGACGAGGCGGCCCGCACGCGCCGCTCGAGCTCGCGCTCCACCCGCTCCGCGAGTTCGGGGCGTCCCTCCTCCCACGCCCGGAGTGTCAGGTCGCTCCTGAGCACGTTCGAGAGGTCGAACCAGAAGGTGGGGTCGCGCGGGCAGACGATAGCGGCAGCCGAGCGCGGCCCCCACCTCGGGGAGGCCGTACGCGACCGGGACGGGGAGCGCGACCATCCGCTGGAGCACGCGGGTCAGCACGATCACGGGGAAGAGGACCTCCCCTTCCGGGTGCCGGTCCGCGTCGGCGAGCCCCGGGTCCTGGAAATGGAAGAGGAGGGCGAGCGCCATCTGCGCGAGGTCGGGGTCGCCGACGGCCTCGTGGAGGAGGCGGCTGAGCAGGTCGAGCTCGTACCGGTCGTAGACGTAGGCCTGGAGCGAGACCTGCTCGGCCCACTCCCGCCCTCCGTTGTGGCCGTGGACGGCGGAGAGGAGGTCGTAGAGGTCGCGGAGGAACGCGGCGACGATCGCGGGGCAGTCGTCGCGGCGTTCGGCCACGAAGACCCGGGTCTCCGAGGGGGAGCCGAAGACGCGGCTCCCGCCGTACCGGTTCAGGCCGGCCGCGTAGATCATGCCCGTGACCGGGTCCTCCTGCAGGGTCAGCACGAGCCGGAGGTCCTCTGAACGCGGAAACGCGATCGAGACCGCATCGTGCGGGACCGCGGCGCCGGTGCGGAGGGCCGCGAGGGCGCGTCCGTACGCCGCTTCCTGGTTCCGGAGCGAGCCCGCGAGCGAGAAGATGGTCGCCGCGTCGTCGCGCTCGAGGAGGCGACCGAGGTCGTCCAGGGTCTCGACCGCCGTTCCCCCGTCCCATGGGGCCTCGTGCAGGTACCGCCGGGCGTGGACCGAGAGGTACGGGAGGAGCGAGACCGAGTTCGTCGTCTCGGCCTCGTTGCGGCAGTGATGGTAGAACGGGCACCATTCGCACCGGTGGTGGAGGTGCCACCCGACCGAGAGCGGGTCGGCCGCGAGCATGGGGGGCAGGTCCTCGGCGAAGAAGTCGCGGAGCACCCGCATCCCCGGGGCGAGGTCGAACCACTCGGGCCGATCCTGCCCGTGGAGCCAGACCCCGCCGCGCTCGACGTCGGCGTGCAGCGGCAGGCCGAGATCGCGAAGGACGCGGTCCAGGACGAGGGCGTAGAGCGCCACCTGGACCCGGTGGCTTCCGCGGAGGAGTTCGCTCGCCTTGACGTCCACGACGCGGACCACCCCGCCGTCGTCCATGGCGAGCAGGTCCGGGATGCACTCGTTGAACCGGCAGAGCCCCGGGTCGAGCCCGTACGGGGCGAGGAGGTCGCGCGGCGGTACGAGCGTCGCCTGGAAGAGGTACTCGCCCGGCGATGCCGTCCCGAGCAGTGTCTGCGTCCGCGCGGGCGAAAGCCGGTGTCTGCCGGGGTTCGGCATGCCCGGCGCCGCCATGTGGACCGTGGCGGGGATCTTCGTGGTGACCACCTCGGCCTCCCAGCGCTCGCCCTCCTCGGTCAGGAACCGGGCCGCGAGGCTCGGGCGCAGAGCCCCGCTCGGCAACCGCCCCACCTGCCGGGCCCCGAGGGGCATGGCCGAGAGGCGCAGGTACCGGGGGCACTCGAAGAAGAAGTAGCGGGCGACGAGCGTCGGGTTGAGGTGATGGGTGACCATGGCTGTAGCGGGTACGAGTGGTGGATCGGGCGCGGGGATGAGAGCTATCCCCCCGCGGCGCCGGGTTTTTCCGGCCGGAGGTCGAGAGTGATGGAGATGCCGCTGATCGAAGCGCGCGGGCTCGCCAAGGCGTTCGGCTCGCGGCACGTGCTCGAGGAGATCTCGTTCTCGGTCGAGGCCGGCGAGGTCTTCGGCCTGCTCGGCCCGAACGGCGCGGGAAAGACCACGACCATGCGCCTCTTCCTCGGGCTCCTCCGGCCCAGCGCGGGCGAGGCCCTCGTCTTCGGTGCCCCGCTCGCCGACCGGCCCGACCTTCGCCGGCGCGTCGGGGTGCTGCTCGAGCAGTCGGGCATGGCCGACCGGCTCACGGCGCGCGAGAACCTCGCCTTCTACGGCGCCCTTCACGACGTGGGCCGCGAGACGATCGACGACCGGCTCGCCCAGGCCGGTCTCATCGAGCGGGCCGACGACCGGGTGGGGACCTTCTCGACGGGGATGAAGCGGCGGCTCGGCCTCGTGCGGGCGACCCTCCACGACCCCGAGGTGCTCTTCCTGGACGAGCCGTCCTCGGGTCTCGATCCGTCGGCCCAGGCCGAGATCCGCGACCTGATCACGAGCCTCGCCCGGCAGTCGGGGGCGGCCGTGCTGATCAACTCCCACCACCTCGACGAGGTCGAGCGGATCGGCGACCGCGTCGCGATCCTCGATGCCGGCCGCCTTGCCGCGCTCGGCGCAGTCGAGGCGCTCCGGCGCGGGACGGGGCCGCGGCGGTACGGGATCCGGCTCGCCGCCGGCGCGGACCGCACCCGGGCCGAGCGCGTGCTCGAGGCCGCCGGTGCCGCCGACATCGAGCTGGACGACGACGAGATCGTGCTCTCGCTCCCGCCCGGGCTTACGCCGGCCGCGCTCCTCGGCGCCCTCCTCGGGGCCGACATCGGTGTCGAGGAGGCGCGGTACCGGACCCGTTCGCTCGAGGAGGTCTACCTCTCGGCCATGGGGAGGGCGGCCGCGTGAACCCGATCCTGATCGTGGCGCGGCGCGAGCTCCTTGCGCTCGGTCGCGCCCGCGCGGTCATCGCATCCGGCACGCTCGTGGGCCTGATCGTGGGCGGCATGCCGATCTTCACGGCGCTCGTGACGGGCCGGGGGCTGGCGGGCGTCTACCTCCAGGCGCCGGTGCTCGGGGTCTTCCTCGGGTACCTCTTCGCCCAGCAGGCGTTCCTCCGCGAGAAGCAGGACGGGACGATCGAGACCGTGCTGGCGTCGCCGCTCACGCTCCCGTCGCTCTGGGCCGGGAAGGTCGTGGGGTGCGCGGGAGCGGCAGCGCTCATCTCCCTCGTCTGCACGGGCGGCGCCATCGCCGCGGCGGCGCTGGTCGCGCACGTGCCTCTCCCGCTCTCGCCGCAGCTCGCGGTCCACCTGGTCCTTCTGGTCCCGCTGGTGACGGCCGTCGCCGTGGGCCTGCTCGGCCTCGTCCAGCTCCTGCTCGGCCTGCGGGAGAACCAGCTCCTGAACCTCGGCCTCGTGATGGGCCTGATCGCCATTCTCTCGATCGGGCAGGTGGTCGTGGGCGGGGTGCCCTCGCCCGCGGCCGAGGGGGCGGCCGTGCTCGCGATGGCCGCGGTGCTCGCCCTCCTCTTCCGGCTCTCGGGTCGGGTCGACCGCGAGCGGATCGTCCGGACGATCGGGTAGGGCTCAGCGCGGCAGGAACCGGCGGCCCGCCGAGAAGGCGTCGCCGACCCGCGGCCCGACGGCGTGATAACCGTTGCCGAACGTGTCGTACAGGAACGGCCGGATCCGGGCGAGGTCCGGTCGGCCGTCCTCGCCGAAGCAGTCCTCGTCGACCTTCGCGTCCACGATCTCGCCGACATACTGGGTGTGGGCGCCGAGCTCGACGGTCTCGATCAGCCGGCACTCGAGCACGAGCGGGAACTCGCCGACGTACGGCGCGTCCACGTGCTCGGCCCTGACCGGTGTCAGGCCCGTCGCTCCGAACTTGTCCAGATCGCGCCCCGAGGCGATGCCGAAGAGGTCGGCCTCGGCGATGTGCGCCTCGGACGGGACCGAGACCGTGAAGGCCTTCCGGGCCGCGATCCCGGCGTGCGTGTGCCGCTCGGGCCGGACCGAGACCGCGACCGCGGGCGGCTTCGAGGAGCAGATCCCGCCCCAGGCGACGGTCATCGCGTTCGGCCGGCCGCTGGAGTCGTAGCAGCCGACGACGAGGACCGGGTGGACCCCGACCGTGGTCTGCGTGCCGATAGAGCGTTTCGGGGATGCAGTCATGCACACGACTCGTCGCCGGACCAGATAGATATTCCCGGCCGGAGTCCGCTCAGTCGGGCGGGAGCGGCGCGGGAAGGCAGCCGCATCCCTCGCCCGTCGGCGCGAGCGTCCCCTCCTCCCGCTCGTAACAGGCCGGGCAGAGACGGACGACGTCGCCCGACGGCCTCCGGCCGCGGCGGAACGACGTCCCTTCGACCCCGCAGACGGAGCAGCGCATTGTGGAAGATGGTGGCGGGGCCTTCAGATAAAGAGCTGCGGTGGCGGTGTCGACCATGCCGTCGATTGCCACTCGTATCGGGTTCGACCGACAGCCTGCCAGCAGAGTCGCACGGTCCGGCCCGGAGCGCCGGCACGGCGGCAGACCGCCTCGGCACGAGTCCGCGAGAGGCCTCATTTTCGCCGGACGCGATGATTCTCTCGAGAGTATCGAAAACGGGATCGATCCGGGAACTATTTTATCGCATCTCACGCCATTCCGTGGCGTACTCGTCTATTGAGACAGCGCAGAGGGGAAAAATGACAGGAAAACCGCCTGTACGTACCGGAAGGCTACCATACGGTGACCCCCTGGATCATCGCGAACGGGGCCGGCGAACTCGTCGCCTTTATCGAGAGAACCTTCGGCGGAAGAGAGAGAGCGGGAAGCCGCATGGTGAACGCTCAGGGCTTCATCGATCACGTCGAGGTGCAGCTCGGCGATTCGGTCATCATGCTCTTCGACCGCAGAGAGGGCTGGCCGGAGACCCCGAGCTTCCTGAGAGTATACGTGCAGGATGCCGAAACCACGGTCAAGCGAGCGCAGGACAACGGCGCAACAGTCGTCACGGACGTAACGCCGCTCTTCTTCGGGGAGAAGGTCGGCCGGATCCGCGACCCGTGGGGGAACTTCTGGTGGATCCACGAACGGACGGAAGAGGTCGACCCGGCCGAGATGGAGAGGCGAATGTCGGACCCGAAGGAGATGGAAAACATGCGGTACGTCCAGGACTCTCTCGACCGCGCGCTGCGACGCCTCACTACGACGGACGGATGAAAACGGCTGCAGGGCGAACCGGCCGTGGCGCCACCTCCGGCACGCACGGCGTCCGATCGGCCCGTGCGGTGGATCAGCGGGTGGTGCCGCGCGCGAGCGAGGCGCCGACGCCGATAAGGCAGAGGAACGTGAAGACGACGAACGCGATCTGGACGCTGTTGACGAACGCGTCGTAATACTCCGGCGTGATCTCGACACTGGCCGATCACGACGGCGAAGATCGTCGTCGCGATGCCCATCGAGAGCATCTGGCCGAGCAGCCGCATGGTCCCGTTCATGCCCGAGGCGACGCCGTAGTACCGCCGGTCGACCGCGCTCATGATCGCGTTCGTGTTCGGCGACGAGAAGAGGCCGAACCCGAGCCCGAGGAGGACGAGGCAGGCGATGATGTACCAGAGCGGGGTCGCCTCCGAGAGGATCGTGAGCAGCGCGAGGCCGAGCACGGTCACCCCCATCCCGATCGAGGCGATGATCCGGGGCTCCACGCGGTCCGAGAGGCGGCCCGCGTACGGCGAGACGAGCATCTGGAGCAGGAACTGCGGGACCAGGGCGAAGCCGGCGAGCGCGGGCGAGAAGCCCCGGGCGTACTGGAAGTAGAGGCTCATGAGGAAGGTGACCGCGAAGGTCGCGCTGTAGTTGATCAGCGCGGCCAGGTTCGAGAAGAGGAAGCCCCGGTTGCCGACGAAGAGGCTCATGGAGAGGACCGGCGACGGCGACCGGAACTCGTACCAGATGAAGACGGCGAGCCCGGCGAGCCCGGCGAGGATCATCCTACCGCGACCGGGGCAGGCAGCTCCGAGAGGCCGTACATGACCGCGACGAGGGAGAGACCGTAGAGCACGGACCCGACGAGGTCGAACCGCTCCCCGCGGCATTCGGCCCACTCCCCCTTCAGTCTCGTCACGACGAGGACGATGGCCACCAGTCCGATGGGGACGTTGATCAGGAAGATCGAGCGCCACCCGAACAGCGATGTCAGGAGACCGCCGAGGAACGGCCCGATGGTGAGCCCGAGGTAGACGGCGGTGATGTAGAGCCCGAGCGACCGCCCCCGCTCCTCCTTCGAGACGACCGAGGTGAGGATCGCGATGGCCGTCCCGAAGATCAGCGCGCTGCCGAACCCCTGGATCCCCCGCACCGCGATCATGGCGGCCGTCGACGGAACCAGCGTCATGGCGAGCGATGCGACGGTGAAGACCGAGATCCCTGCAAGAAAGACCTTTTTTCGGCCGTGAATGTCGGCGATGCGGCCGAAGGGGACGATGAAGACTGCGGTGGCGAGGAGGTACGCGGTCGCGATCCAGGAGAGGGCGACCGCGTCCATGTGGAACTCGGCCCCGATCTGGGGCAGGGCGATGTTCACGGCCGAACCGTCGAAGGGGGTGATGAACCCGGCCAGAAGTGCGATGAGGAGGACGATCCGTTTCTCGGTCAGCATCGGCGCCGGCGGCGGCGCGGGGCAGACGAGCGGCTCCCCTGGCGATCTCCCCTGCGTACTCTCCGGCCCGGCACGATATTCTCAATTTCGCCGATATCGGTGATCAATGTTCCTGTCCCGCCGGCGGCCGACCGTGGATCGGCCGGAACGGCATGGGCCGATCACGGGCTGAGGAGCCGAACTGTGGTAAGAGACGCCGAGGGGGAGATTTGAACTCCCGAGGCGCAAAGCGCCATCGGCTTTCGAGGCCGACGCCTTTCCGGACTAGACTACCTCGGCAGAAGAGGCCTTGAATATTCGGCTCGGAGTCGTATAAGCGTATCGAACACGCCTCGCCTGCGTCGCCCCGACCCGATCCTGCCCCTGCAAGGTGGTGACGATGGGCGAGGCGAGGGGCCGGGCAGAAGGTTTATCCTCTCTCATGCTACATGTTAGCACACTACAGAGGGTACAATGCTCGAGACGAAGGGTGTGTCCAAGCGGTTCGGCGGGCTCGTCGCGCTCCGCGACGTCGACCTCCGGGTCCGCGACGGCGAGATTGTCGGTCTCGTCGGGCCGAACGGTGCGGGGAAGACCACGCTCCTGAACGTGATCTCCGGGCTGTACCGGCCCGACGGCGGCACGGTCACGTTCCGCGGGGAGGACGTCACGCGCCTCGGCCTCGACCGTATCTGCCGCCGGGGGATCGCCAAGACCTTCCAGCACCCCCAGTCGTTTCCCGGCATGACCGCGGCCGAGGCCGTGATGGTCGGGGCCTGCTTCGGCAACCACCACACCCCGTCGCGCGACGAGGCGCGCGAGGAGGCCGAGGCGCAGCTCGCCTTTGTCGGGTTCCCGGACGGGAAGACCGAGCGGCTGCTCGCTCACCTGAACCTGATGGAGCTCAAGCGGACCCAGCTCGCCCGAGCCCTCGCGTGCCGGCCGCAGCTCCTCCTGCTCGACGAGCTGACAACGGGCCTGAACCCCTCCGAGTCGGCCGAGGCGGTCGGGCTGATCCGGAAGATCCGGGACGAGGGGACCACGGTCCTGCTGATCGAGCACGTTCTCCGGGTGATCACGGGCGTCTCGGACCGCATCGTCGTCCTCGACAAGGGCGAGAAGATCGCGGACGGCCCCCCCTCGGAGGTGCTCGCGACGCCGCGGGTGATCGAGTCGTACCTGGGCAGGGCCGCAACGGCCTGAGGTCGTGGCGCCGTGCTCGAGATCGACTCCCTCGACGTCTACCACGGGCGCCTGCAGGTCATCTGGGGCCTCTCGCTCACCGTCGGCGACGGCGAGTGCGTGACGGTCCTCGGACCGAACGGGGCAGGTAAGACCACGCTCGTCGAGACCGTGATGGGCCTGAACCGGCCCGCCCGCGGCTCGATCCGTTTCGACGGAGAGGAGCTCACGGGTCTTCGGCCGAACGAGGTCGTCTCGCGCGGCATCTCGATCGTGCCCGAGAAGCGCGAGCTCTTCCCGCGCATGACCGTCGCGGAGAATCTGGCGCTCGGCGCATACGCCCGTGGTGTCGGTGACGACGCGCGGATCTACGAACTCTTCCCGGTCCTCGCGGAGCGGCGGGACCAGCTCGCGGGGACCATGTCGGGCGGCGAGCAGCAGATGCTCGCGATCGCCCGCGCGCTCGCGGCTCACCCGAGCCTTTTGATCCTGGACGAGCCCTCGCTCGGCCTCTCGCCGCTCTTCGTCTCGACCGTTCTCGAATCGATCGCGGCCCTCAACGCCGAGGGCCTGACCATCCTCCTCCTCGAGCAGAACGTCCGGAGCGCGCTCGAGGTCTCGGACCGCGCGTACGTGCTCGAGAACGGCCGCGTCGTGCTCGAAGGGCCGTCGGAGGATCTTCTCGACGACCCGAAGGTCCAGGCAGCATATCTCGGCGTCTGAACGGGGACTTCAGCCCCCGGGGCCTTCCCGTCGACGGCGCCGTTCCCGGAGCCGCCGGGGCAGGGAGATGAGCCCGTTCGGCAGGAAGATCACGGTCAGGACCAGGAGCACGCCCACGATCACGAACCGGGCGTACGTCAGGCCGAGTCCGCGCAGCCCCTCCCAGAGAACCGTGACCGCGAGCGTGCCGATGAGCGGCCCCGCGAGCGTCCCGAGCCCGCCGGCTATCGAGTAGATGATCGGCCAGAACGAGATATCGGTCCCGAAGACCTCGGGGGTCACATAGCCGAACTGGTGGATCTCGAGGGCGCCCGCGATCCCTGCCACGCAGGCGGAAAGCCCGAACGCGAAGAGCTTGTACCGGACAGGGTCCAGGCCCGATGCCCGCGCCTCGACCTCGTTCTCGCGGATCGCGGCGAACGCCAGCCCGACTCTTCCCCGGAGCAGGTGCCGGAAGAGGAGCAGGACGCCGATCAGCACGGCGAGGACCAGGTAGTACTGGACGTACGGCGCGAACGGCACCACCGACGGCACGAGCGGGGGTGCGGCCGTCCCGTCCCACCCGCCCGAGATGCCGGCGAACTGGCTGACCAGCAGGGTCTGGATGATGATCGCGAAGCCGAAGGTGACCATCGCGAGGAACCACTCCTTGAGGCGGACGCAGGTCAGCCCGATCAGGAGGCCGATGCCGGCCGCGAAGAGACCCCCGAGCAGGATCGTCAGGATCGGCGGCAGCCCAAACCGCGACGCGAGCAGGGCCGAGGCATAGGCGCCGAGGCCGAAGAAGGCCGCATGCCCGAGCGACCCCTGCCCCGACGCGGCGAGAAAGTTCCAGGCCTCCGAGTAGATCATGAAGACCAGCGCGATGGACGCGGTCGTGAGCAGGTAGAGGCTCCCCGAGATCAGGGCCGGCACGAACAGGGCGATCACGAGCACGACCCAAATAACGTACGGCCGGAACCGCTCGAGGTCCACGCTACTCCCCCCGCTCGCCGAAGAGCCCGGTCGGCCGAATGACGAGCACGACGATCAGCACCACGAACGAGATCGCATCCTTCCATGCCCCGCCGAGTGTATACGTCGCCGCGCTCTCGGCGACCCCGTAGAAGAGCCCGCCGATGATCGCGCCGGGGATCGAGCCGAGCCCTCCCAGGATCACGATCGCGAACGCCTTGACCGCCGGCACCGAGCCCATGTACGGGTCGAAGACCTGCCCGCTCACCACCCAGAGCGTGCCGGCCGCTCCCGCGAGGGCGGCGCCGAGGCCGAAGGCGATCATGTCCATCCGCTCCACGTCGATCCCCGAGAGCATCGCGGCCTTCCGGTTCTGGCTCGTCGCCCGGAGCGCGAGCCCGAGCTGCGTCCGCCGGAGCAGCAGCCAGAGGCCGACGAGGATCGCGATCGTGACCCCGATGATGATCAGGTAATCGAGCGGCAGTTTAAAGGAGCCGATGCTGATCGCGATCGACTCGAACGGCGACCGGATCGACTGGTAGTCGCTGCCCCAGATGATGGCCGCGCTGTTCTGGAAGATGTAGATCAGGCCGATCGAGAGGAAGATCTCGTTCAACTTGTGCGAGCCGAGCACCGGCCGGAACGCGAGCCGTTCGACCACGATCCCGAGCAGCAGGAGCACGACCGCGGTCGCGACGAGGATCAGGTACGGGTTCAGCCCGGTCAGGGAGAAGAACGTCCAGGTCACGTACGCCCCGATCATCAGGAGCTCGCCGTGGGCGAAGTTGACGGTCTTCATCACCCCGAAGATCAGGTTCACGCCCGTCGCGAGCAGGATGTAGATGCAGCCCGCGTAGAGCCCCCAGAAAAGGATCTGGAGGAGAGTGCCCACGTCGATCGCCACGCACCTCCTCCTAACGAATCAGACGCTCCCCGGACGATACCAATCGGGGATCTGGAACGCGGTCTCCTGCAGTTCGGCCGGCCAGACGATCTTCGGCCGGAGGGTCTGGGTCGCCGCATCCCAGGAGAGCCTGCTCCATATAGAGGTTCGATCTGCTCTCGCGGAACGGGTTCGCGAACGAGATCGTGCCGCCCTCCATGGACTCGACCATCTCGGGGACCTTGACGGAGCCGAGCGCGGTGAGCAGCGCCGCACGGTCCGTGGAACCGGCCTTCTCGAGTGCGGCCGCCGCGACGTAGACGCCCTCGTAGGTCGCGGCCCCCATCATGCCGGGGAAGCCGCCGAACCTGGTCTCGTAGGATTTCTTGAACGCGGATATGTTCGTCGAGATCGGCCCCTTCGGGATCGCGTAGGGCGAGAAGCGGCTCTCGATGATCGAGGCGTCGCCGTACTGCCCGAGTCCCTTGTAGTAGTCGGGGTCATCGTTGCACTCGACCGCGAGGAAGATGGTGTTGAGCCCCACGTCGCGGCGGGCCTGGGTCATCATCGGCACCTGTTCGTTCAGGAATGCAGCCGGGTAGACGACGTCGGGGTTCTTCGCCTTGACCGAGGTCAGGATCGCCCGGAAGTCGGTCTCGCCCATCTTGTAGGCCTCGCTCGCGACGATATCGATCGGGAGGCCGTTCTTCGCGATCGTGTCGTTCACGGCGGAGAGGACGCCCTTGCCGTACGGGCTGTCCTGGTAGATCACGGCCAGACGAAGCCGGCGGTCGGTCGGGAAACCGAACTTCGCGTTGATCGCGGGCCGCATCACCTCGTTCACGAACTGGATCGTCTTTGCCCCGTAATCGTCCGTGGTCGGGCAGTGATGGAACATCGTGCCGGTATCGATGTCGGTCCGGCGCGTGATCGTCGGGCTCGAGGCCCCCGTGATGATGTACGGAACCTTGTTTTCGGCCACGAGCGACTGATGGGCCGTGACCACGGCCGACGAGAATCCGCCGACCAGGCTATCGACCTTGTCGTCCGTGATCATCTTGGTGACGGCCTTGATCCCGCCCTCGCGGGTGGACTCGTCGTCGCCCTGCACCAGCTCGATGGTCACGTTCTTCCCGAGTCCCTTGACGAAGACTCCGCCGTTCGCGTTGATCTCGTCGGCGGCCAGCTGGGCGGACTGCCACATGTCCTTGCCGGTCGTCGAGGCCGGACCGGTCATAGAGGCCACGACCCCGAGCTTCAGAGCCGCCGGAGCCGCCGGCTGGGTGGTGCAGCCGGCAATGACAGCGGCCGCGAAGACGAGCCCGGCGATAAGGATCAGGTACCTGATTTTCATACTATCTCTCCCGCGGAGGAGTCCGGCCCTCCAGGGCCGGGCGCCTCCTCGTCTGTGATCGATCTTCTCCCCTCGTTGCCGTCAGCTGGTCCCGGGCGGTACCAGTCGGGGATCTGGAACTCGGTCTCCTTCAGCTCGGCAGGCCAGATAATCTTCGGCCGGAGGGTCTGGCTCGCCGGGTCCCAGTGGAAGCTGCTCCATGAAGAGGTTGAACTGGCTCTCGCGGTACTGGTCCCCGAACGAGATCGTGCCGTTCTCCATGGACTCGACCATCTCGGGGACTTTGACGGAGCCGATAGCGCTGAGCAGCGCCGATCGATCCGTCGTTCCGGCCTTCTCGAGCGCGGCCGCTGCGACATAGACACCCTCGTACGTGGCTGCTCCCATCATGCCGGGGGAAGCGTTGAACCGGGCCTGGTAGTCCTTATGGTATTTCTCGACGTTCGCGCTGATCGAGCCTTTCGGCACGGCGTAGGCCGAGAACCGGCTCTCGATGATGGAGTAGTCACCGAACTGTCCGAGCCCTTTGTAGTAGTCCGGGTCATCGACGCACTCGACCGCGAGGAAGATCGTGTCGAGGCCGACATCACGGCGTGCCTGGGTCAGCATCGGCACCTCCTCGTTCAGGAACGCGATCGGGTAGACGGCGTCCGGACCCTTCGCCTTGACCGAGGTCAGGGTCGTCCGGTAGTCCGTCTCGCCCATCTTGAAGGTCTCGTTCGCAACGAGCCTGGATCTTCAGATTCTTGGCCGCGATCGTGTCCTGGATGGCGGTAAGGGCGCCCTTGCCGAACGGGCTGTCCTGGTAGATGACGGCCAGGCGGAGCGGCTGGTCGGCCGGCCGGCCGAACTTCGCGTTGATCGCGGGCCGCATCACCTCGTCGATGAAGACGGTCGTCTGGCCGGCGGAAGCGTCCGTGATCGGCGCGTGGTGGAACATCGTCGAGGTGTTGATGTCGGTGCGGCGGGTGACGGTCGAGCTCGAGGCCCCGGTGATGATGTACGGGACGCCGTGCTCGGCCACGATCGACTCGTGTGCGGTGACCACGGCCGACGAGAATCCGCCGACCAGGCTATCGACCTTGTCGTCCGTGATCATCTTGGTGACGGCCTTGATCCCGCCCTCGCGGGTGGACTCGTCGTCGCCCTGCACCAGCGCGATGGTCACGTTCTTTCCGAGGTTCTTGACGAAGACCCCGCCCTTCGCGTTGATCTCGTCGGCCGCGAGCTGGGCCGACTGCCAGACGTCCTTGCCGGTGGTCGACGCGGGTCCGGTCATGGAGGCGACGACCCCGAGCTTGAGACTGGCTGGCGAGGCCTGCGCCTGGGTGCAGCCCGCAATACAGGCCGAGACCACGAGCAGGCCGACAATGGCTGCTATCAGTACCAGCTTTCATCCCTCTCCCTCAAGTGCTATGCTATAGCATGGCACGAATCGCCATATAAGCCTTCGGCTCAACGCATTTCCGCCGGACGAATGGTCTGACGGTAGTAATACACCCACGTAAAAACGTACAGAGGAAGGGATGGCGGCGATCGAGGCGGCGGGGCTGACAAAGCGGTTCGGCGAGCTCGTGGCAGTCGACAGCCTCGACCTCGGAATCGACGGCGAGATCTTCGGCCTCCTCGGCCCGAACGGCTCGGGCAAGACCACGACCGTGCTGATGCTGACCACGCTGCTCCGGCCGACGGCCGGTTCGGCCAGGGTCGCGGGGCACGACGTGGTCCGCGAAGCCGCGCGCGTCCGCGAGCGGATCAGCTACGTCCCTCAGGACATGGCCGTCGACATCAAGCTCACGGGACGCGAGAACGTCTCGTTCTACGCGGCGCTCTACGGCGTCGCGGGCCGCGACCGGGTCGACGAGGTGCTCGGGATCATGGACCTCGCCGATCGGGCCGACGACCTGACCGGGACCTACTCGGGCGGCATGCGCCGCCGTCTCGAGCTCGCCCAGGCCCTCGTCCACGAGCCCGAGGTCCTCTTTCTCGACGAGCCGACGATCGGCCTCGACGTCGCGGGCCGCCGGGCGATCTGGACCCACATCACGGAGCTGCGCAGGAAGGGCATGACCGTCTTCGTGACCACGCACTACATGGACGAGGCCGACCAGGCCTGCGACCGCGTCGGGGTGATCGCGAAGGGCCGTCTTGTCGCCGTCGACGCTCCGGCAGCCCTCCGCCGCCGGATCGGCGGCGAGCGGATCGTGCTCAAGACCGACCGACCGGCCCCGCCCGTCGCGATCGATGGCACCCGTCTCGTGAGCCGCGAGGCGGACCGGCTCGTCTATCACGCCGACGACGCGGCCGATGCGGTGCCGGCCCTGATCGCGGGCCTCGCGGCCGAAGGCGTCCGCGTCCGCGGGCTCGAGGTCGCTGCCCCGACGCTCGACGACGTCTTTCTCGCCCTCTCGGGACGAGAGGACGAGGGCGGGGCGTTCGACTACCAGCGGTTCCGCAACATGATCCGGAGGCGGGGATGAACGCGGTCCTCGTCTACTTCCTCCGGGACATGCGCCGCTGGGTCCGGGGCCGCTTCAACGTCTGGTCGGCCCTGATCATGCCCGCGGCCTGGCTCATCTTCGTCGGGCTGGCGCTCCCGACCCGCTTCTCCGACCGCTACCTCGACTTCATCGCCCCGGGCATCCTGGTGCTCACCATGCTGACGGCCGGGATGCAGGGCGGCTCCTCCCTGATCTTCGACAAGATCCTGGGGTTCCTGAACAAGTTCCTCGCCCTGCCCTCGCCGCGCGAGGCGATCCTCTTCGGCAAGATCCTCTTCACCACGGTCCGGGGCCTGCTCCAGTCGGCCGTGATCATGCTGCTCGCGGTCCTGCTCGGCGCGACGATCTTCACTCCCGCGATGGTCGCCTTCTCCTACGTCGTGCTCTTCATCTTCGGCGTCCTCCTCTCGGCCTTCTCGACCGCGATCGCGCTCTACGTCCAGGACCACGACGGGTACGCGGCCGTGAACGCGCTCATCTCGATGCCGCTCTTCTTCACCTCGTCGGCCCTGATGCCGTACGCGGTGATGCCGCCCTGGCTCAGGACCATCGCGCAGTACAACCCGGTCTCGTGGGCGATCGACCTGATCCGCTCGTTCGCGGCCCCGCCCGTGCTCTGGGCGAGCCTCGCCGGATTGATTCTGCTGGGGCTGGCGATGGTCGCGATATCGTCCCTGCTCTTCCGGCGGGTCACGGTCTGAAGGAGACGCTGCACGCTCTCCCATCCCTGCGGCTGCCCCGCTGTCCCCGCCCCTGATCGCGGGCGTCTCGGAGATCGTCTCGAAGAATCCGGGGCAGCCGAACTGATCGCTTATCCGGTCCGAATCCAAACGCCCTGTCGTGATCCCGTACAGGACCTGGGGAGGGGGGCCGTTCTCCGTTGTCCTCGTCCACGGAGGGCCGGGCGCCCCGGGCGAGATGGGGCCGGTGGCCCGGGAGCTCTCGGTGTCGCGGGGCGTCCTCGAACCGTTCCAGGCAGCGCCTTCGGTCCGGGAGCAGGTCAGCGAGCTCGCCGCACACATTCTGGAGCACGCCACCCTCCCGGCGGTCCTCGTCGGCCACTCGTGGGGGGCGATGCTCGGCCTTCTCGTCGCCGCAGCGCACCCCTCCTCCGTGGGAAGACTGGTGTTGATCGGATCAGGGCCGCTTGATTCGGCATATGCCGACAGGATCATGGAGACCCGCCTGGGAAGACTCACGATGGAGGATTCGAGACGAGCTCCTGCTCCTTCTGAAGACTCTCGACAGCCCGTCAGAACCTCCCACCCCCGCACAGTTCGCCCGTTACGGCCACCTGGTCGCTCGAGCGGACTCCGTCGACCCGATCGCGACGGAGCCCTTGGGCTTCGCCCCAGAGGCTGCGCTCCACCGGCAGGTCTGGGACGAGGCGGCGGTCCTCCGGGCTTCGGGATACTTTATCGAACAGGCCCGGTCGATCGCCTGTCCGGTGGTGGTGATCCACGGGACCTCCGACCCCCACCCGGTCCAGGGGGTGGTCGGGCCGCTGGCGGATGCCGGCCTCTCCCCGCGAGTCCACCTCCTCGCAGCATGCGGGCACACCCCCTGGATCGAACGGCAGGCACGAGACCGCTTCTTCGCACTGCTGCGGCATGAGATCACGGAGCTCGCCCGGCCGTAACGCATCCCCACGGGACTCATCGCCCTCCCCGGGCTGTATCGGTATGAGCATCCCCTGCACGATCTCCGGACTGATTCCGGGAGGCAACAGGTCTGCAGCGGAGATGGGGGGACCTCCGGTTCCTCGAGGCGCAGATTCGTTACCTGATGGGCAGCCGGAGCTCGACCTGGATCTCCTCCTCGGGCACGGTCGCGGGTCTATCCGGGCGATCGCCCGTACCCCTTCCTTCCCCAGGGGCATACCGCGACGCAGAGGCCGCAGGCGGCGGGCTCCCCGGCGTCTTCCAGAGCCTGGTAATGCCGGTCGCACGCGGCGGCGTCGAAGCGCGCCTCCCGGGGCTCGTCGGGAGCGAAGGGCCGGCCCGTGAAGGCCCCGACCGGGCAGGCGTCGACGCAGGCCCGGCAATCGCCGCACCGGGGCTCCGACGGCCCCCCGTGTCGGCGCGAGCGGCGCATCCGTCAGGACCGTGATCCACCTGACCCGCGGCCCCCGGGCCGGCGTGACGAGGAGGCAGACTCCGTCCGATCCAGCCGAGGCCGGCGAGGTGCGCCGCAAGCTTGTGGGAGACGGGGCCGGCGATCCGGGTCTCGTCCGTGCGGAGCGAGGCCGGGACGGGGAGGGCGCGGTACCCGCCATTCGCCAGGCAGCGCGCCACGAGAAGGGCGCACCGGTCCAAGGCCGGGTTCACCACGGAATAGGTATGATAGCGATAGAGGGCATCCGCCGTCCGGTCCTGCGGTTCGCTGAGACGATCGACGAGCGGGTCCGAGAGACCGATCCCGAGCGAGACGGCCCGGGGATAGCCGGCGACGGACGGGCCGCCCACAATCGAGGACGTCGGCGACCTCCGTCAGATCCGCGATGCCGAAGAAGTCGGCCCCGCAGTTCTCGGCGACGGCCCGTACCTGCTCGATGAGCTCCATGGGACTTCCCCGAGAGATGGATCGGCGACGATGATGAAGGATACCGACAGGGCCGAAGCGATGTCTGCCCCTCGGCGCTCTCGAACGTGACGTCTCCGGCAGCAGTCGTGCGATATCGCGATGCGATCGCCGGGCGGGTACTCTGGTGCGCGAGACCGGGGTCCGATCGCAGAGGTGCAGGAAAAAAGGGAGCGGATTACATCCCCGGCATGCCGGGGGCCTTGGTCTGGGTGACCATCATGTCGTCGACCCGGATCAGCAGGACCGCGGTCTCGGCCGCAGACTGGATCGCCTGCCGCTTGACCCGCGCGGGCTCGATCACGCCGGCCGCGAACATGTCGACGACCTCGCCGGAGAAGACGTTCAGGCCCATGTGCTTGCCGCCCTTCGCGTGCGCCGTGCGGAGGTCGACGAGCTTGTCGAGCGGGTTGAAGCCCGAGTTCTCGGCGAGGGTGAGCGGGACCGACTCGAACGCGTTCGCGAACGCGTCGATCGCGAGCTGGACCCGGCCGCCGACCGAGGCCGCGTACTCGCGGAGGCGGAGCGAGAGCTCGATCTCGACCGCGCCGCCGCCGACCACGAAGGTTCCGTCCTCCATCGCGTCCGCGACGACCGAGGTCCCGTCCACGACGGCCCGCTCGAGCTCGTCGATCAGGTAGTCGGTCGAGCCGCGGAGCAGGATCGTGATCGCCTTCGGGTTCTCGCAGCCCGAGAAGGTCACGAGCTCGGCGTCGTCCTTCTCCTCGACGAGTGCGGCGTACCCGAGGTCACCGGCCGAGAGGTCCGTGACCTTGTTCACGATCTGGCCCGAGAGCGCCCGGGCCGCGTACTTCAGATCCTTCTCCTTGACGTCCTGGATCGCGAAGATGCCGGCCTTCGCGAGGTAGTACTGGACCGGGTCCGCGATCCCCTTCTGGCAGAGGAGCACGTTCGCGCCCGAGGCGACGACCGCGTCCGCGAGCTGCTTGAGGGACTCCCGCTCCTGGGCGCCGAACGCGTTGAGCTGGTCGGCCGTGTTGATCCGGATCTTGGCCTTGACCTGGGTCTTCGTGATCTCGAGCGGCTGGGCGACGAGCGCGACCTTCGCGTTCGCGACCTTCTTCGGCATCGACTCCGAAGCGCGGGTCTTGTCGATCACGATCCCCTTGATCAGGGCCGCGTCGTCGATCGCCTCGCCCTTCTGCTTCTTGATCATGATGTCGTCGCGGTCGACGATCAGGCCGCCGTTCTTCGACTCGGCGATCGTCATGACCGCGTCCACGACGATCCCGTTCAGCTTCACCTTGACCTGCTCGATCGACTTGCCGGTCATGGAGGTGTCGGCGATCTTGACGAGGGTCTCGCGGTCCTTGGGGTCGACGCGGATCGAGTTCTCCTCGACGATCTCGAGCGCCTTGTTCATGCCCATGGTGTAGCCGTTCGCGATCACGGTCGGGTGGACCATCTTCGCGAGCATCAGACTCGGCCTGCTCCATGAGCGAGCCGACGAGGATGCAGGCGGTCGTGGTGCCGTCGCCGACCTCGTCGTCCTGGGTCTCGGCGACCTCGATCACCATCTTGGCGCCGGGGTGCTGGACCGACATCTCGTGAAGGATGGTGGCCCCGTCGTTCGTGATCACGACGTCGCCGGTCCCTGAGACCAGCATCTTGTCCATGCCGCGCGGACCGAGCGTGGTCCTGACTGCGGCCGCGATGGCCTTGGCCGCCGCGATGTTCGAACGCTGGGCCTCCTGGCCGCGGGTCCGCTCGACGTTGTCCTTGAGAATGATGACCTGTTGTCCTGAAAGCACGGGTATTCCTCCCTATCGGGTAAGAGTGCTAAAAATGTGATTTGTCGTTCTATATATTCCTTTTCAAGACTCAGTCGATCCGCGAGACGCGGAAGACCGAGTAGACGGGCACGCCGTCGACCTCCGTGAGGCCGCGCTTGTCGAAGAGGACCCAGATCGCGACCGGCGTCGCCTTCTGCCGCCGGAGGTACGCGACGACCTCGTGCATGGTCTTCCCGCTCGTGATCACGTCGTCGACGATGATGCAGCGCTCGTTTGCGACGCCCGCGAAGTTGCCCGAGAGCGAGCCCGTCGGGTTCTCGGCCGACGAGTGCTTGGCCGGGTGGTAGATCGCGAACCGGGCCTGCTCGCTCGCCGCGATCAGGGTCGCGAGCGGGACGCCGGAGAGCGCGATCCCGACGATCGCGACGCCGTCGAGTGTGGGCCGTTCGCCCGACGGCGCGCCGCAGTGGTACCGGTCGAGCATCAGGCGCGCGACGTCGTCGAGGAGGAGCGCGTTGCCCGAGACCACGGTCCAGTCGATCGAGACGTCCTTCGGCGCGGCGTCCCCCTTCTTCTGGGTCAACAGCCAGGTCACGGTCTCCTGCGAGAGCGAGAGCTCGTCCGCGATCTGCCCGGGCGAGTGCCCCTCGGAGAGGAGGTGCCGGGCCTTCGCGATCAGCTCGTCGAGCGAGGACATGGGAGAAGGGTCCGTTACAGACTATTTATGTATTGTCGGGAAGGTGCCGACGACGCTAGCGATGGACCGCGGGATCCGCCTTTGCGCACCGGCACGATCGCCGCGCCGCAGACCGGGCACTCGCCGGGTCCCTCGCCGTACCGGCCGCACCCGGCGCACCGATACCCGCGCCGGCGGGGCGCGGCCCGCCGCTGCGCGATCGGCCGGCAGCCGAGCCTGAGCCGGAGGGCGGCGTTCTGGAGCGCGAAGTCGTCCGTGACGAGGGTTCCGCCGTGCTCGAGCGCGAGCGCGAGCAGGTCGCGGTCGGTGGCCGAGAGCCGGGCCGCATCCCCCGAGGCGACGGCGCCTGCGTCGACGGCCCCGAACGCGGCCGCCGACGGCTCGAGGACGACAAGGCCGCGTTCGAGCGCGAGCTCGAGCCGGCACCGGGCCGCGGCGTCCCTGACCTCGGCGAGGACGGACGGGGTCGTCAGGAGCCGGTCGCCGGGGCCGAAGCCCGCGAGGACGGCCTCGCCCGCGGCGAAGAAGGCCGACGCGTCGAGCACGAAGGTCATGCCGAGAACGCCTCCCCCCCGCCGGGGGCGGGGGCGCGGTCGACGGCGAGGCCGAACTTCCCGAGGAGCCAGCGCACGGTCTCCGTGTGCCGCGTGCAGGCCGTCGCCGTGAACGAGCCGCCGTACCGGGCGAGGTAGACGAGGAGCTGGTCCGCGAGGTGGCGGTCGACCTCGCCGGGGAGAGCGTGCTCGGCGAGCAGGGCGTCGGCCGCTGCCCTGCCGACCCGTTCGGCCGGGAACCCCTCGCCGACCGAGGGCGCTCCCGGCCTTCAGCCCCGCCCAGCAGGTGATCGACGAGCCCGTCGACGGCCCCTCGCGGAGGTCGACCACGGCAACGTCGAGGGGGCCGGTCGCGGGCTCGAGCACCAGCCTCGCCGCGTCGAGCTGCCGCTCGGGGACGTGGCGGGGGAGGTTCGCGGCGGCCGAGACCGCGCCCGACTCGACCGGCACACGGGTTGCGCTCGATCGGCGAGAGCCGGCCCGGCTCGACCGCGACCCGGACCTCGCCGCCGCCCTGCGGGACGTACCCGCGGCGGCGGATCTCGAGCGAGGCGCGGGCGCCGTGAGCCCGGAGGAGTCGGAGAAGGACGTGCTCGACGAAGTCGATGGTCGGCCCGAGCGGGACCTCGGTGCCGCCGACGACGGTGATCGCGCCGCCGGCCTCGAGCGCGACCGGCAGCCAGGCCTGGAGCACGAGCGCGATGCCCCCCGCGGTCCCGACCTCGATCCGCTGCTCGGCCCTTCGGATCGGCCCCGGCGAGAAGACGAGCCGGTCCGAGCCGACGGCGAGCCCTTCGACCCGCGCCCCGCAGCAGCCCGCGACGGCCCTGACCGCCGCGAGGTGCTGCGGCCGGAGCCCGGGCGTCTCCCGCCCCGCCCGCACCCGCGTGATCGTCACCTCCTCGCCCGTGAGGGCCGCGAGCGCGACCGCGGTCCGGACGAGCTGGCCCCCGCCCTCGAGCTGCGCCCCGTCGATCTCGAGCATCACCCGAGGGCGGCGGCGATCCGGTCGGCGGCCGTGATGCACGAGTTCGCCCGCTCGATCGTGTCCGAGCAGACGACCTCGCCGACGCCGGCGGCCGTGAGGTGGAGGAGGGCCCCGCCGGCGAAGACGCCGTGGACGCACGCGGCCCGGACCCCCCTCGCACCCTGGTCGAGGAGCATGCGGGCGGCAGCCGCGAGCGTGCCGCCGGTCGAGATGATGTCGTCCACGATCACGACCTCGCGCCCGTCGACCGGGAGGGACTTCGGCCGGATCTCGACGCGGTCGCCCGAGAGCCGGGTCTTGTCGAGGTAGTCGGTCGCGAACCCGCCGACCGACGCGACCTCCGCGGCGAACTGTGCAGCGCCGTCGTCGGGCGAGAGCACGAGCGGATCGCCGTCGCCGTCGGCCAGGTACCGCCCGATCTCGGGCGCGATCGAGACGTTCGCGGCCGGGACGCGGAAGTGGGCGAGCGTCGACGGGTCGTGAAGGTTCACGGTCAGGACCCGGTCGACGCCGGTCGAGAGCGCGCGGGCGACCGCGCGCACCGAGAGCGGCTCCCCCTGATGAAAGCGCTTGTCCTGGCGGGCATAGGCCATGTACGGCAGGACGAGCGTGTTCGTCGACTCGTCGCAGGCGTCGACGAGCAGCAGCAGCTCGACGAGCGCGTTCGCGTCCGTGACGGCCCCCACGATCACGGTCTCGCCGTCGGTCGCGCCGCGGGCCAGCGAGATCTCACCGTCCGGAAACCGCGAGAACTTCACGTCGATCGTCTCCACCCCGAGCCGGCCCGCAAGCCGGGCGCCGAGGACCTGCGAGGCCTGCGTGCATACCACCTTCATCCTTCACGTCCCTGAGCTGAAAGTACTTAAACGATCGGCCCGAAAAAATATAAATCAACACCGGGTTGAGAGGTCACCATCATAATGGAAACATCAATTGAACCGGTCTCCGCGCAGGACGACACGCTCTTCGACGACGTTGCCGTGGACACGTCCTCCGAGATCGAGGTCCCCCCGCGTCTGGTCGATCAGGTGATCGGCCAGGAGCACGCGGTCGAGGTGATCAAGAAGGCCGCGATCCAGCGCCGGCACGTCATGATGATCGGCAGCCCGGGCACGGGCAAGTCCATGCTCGCGAAGGCGATGGCCGAGCTCCTCCCGAAGGAGGAGATCCAGGACATCATGGTCTACCCGAACGGCGAGGACTCGAACAACCCGATCGTCCGGACCGTGCCCGCGGGCAGGGCCAAGCAGATCGTCGGGGCCCACAAGGCCGAGGCGAGAAAGAAGACCCAGTTCCGCAACACGCTCCTGATGCTGCTGCTGATCGGGATCATCGGGTACTCGTTCATCTCGTTCCAGTGGCTGATGGGCATCATCGCGGCGGCCTTCGTCTTCATGGCGCTGCGCTACTCGACGCCGAAGGAGGAGTCGCTCGTGCCGAAGCTGCTCGTCAGCCACGACCCGACGGCCGTCGCGCCGTTCATCGACGCGACGGGCGCCCAGGCCGGGTCGCTCCTCGGCGACGTCCGGCACGACCCGTTCCAGTCCGGAGGCCTCGAGACGCCCGCCCACGATCGCGTCGAGTCGGGCGCGATCCACCGGGCGCACGGCGGCGTCCTCTTCATCGACGAGATCAACACCCTCACCCCGCACTCGCAGCAGAACCTGCTCACCGCGCTCCAGGAGGGCGAGTTCCCGATCACGGGCCAGTCCGAGCGCTCGTCCGGCGCGATGGTCCGGACCGAGCCCGTCCCCTGCCGCTTCGTGATGATCGCGGCCGGCAACCTGGACGCGGTGCAGGGCATGCACCCGGCGCTCCGCTCGCGTATCCGCGGGTACGGCTACGAGGTCTACATGCGCGAGACCATGGAGGACACGCCCGAGAACCGGCAGAAGTTCATCCGGTTCATCGCCCAGGAGGTCCGGAACGACGGCAAGATCCCGCACTTCGACCAGTCGGCCATCCGCGAGGTGCTCCGCGAGGCGCGCCGGCGCTCGATGCGCAAGGGCCACCTGACGCTCAAGCTCCGCGACATGGGCGGGCTGATCCGCGTCGCGGGCGACCTCGCCCGGCAGGAGGGGGCCGAGCTCGACCACGTCCGCGCACGTGATCGCCGCGAAGGAGACGGCCCGCTCGGTCGAGGAGCAGATCTCGGACGACTACATCCGCCGGATGCGGGACTACGACCTCTCGGTCGTGACCGGCACGGCCGTCGGCCGGGTCAACGGGCTCGCCGTGGTCGGCCTCGACTCGGGCTCGGTGCTCCCGATCATGGCCGAGGTGACCCCGACCCAGTCGAACGACGGCGGGACCGTGATCGCGACCGGGATGCTCAAGGAGATCGCGCAGGAGTCGATCAAGAACGTCTCGGCGATCATCAAGAAGTTCACGGGGACGGACATCCGGAACATCGACGTCCACATCCAGTTCATCGGGACCTACCAGGGTGTCGAGGGCGACTCGGCCTCGATCTCGGTCGCGACGGCCGTGATCTCGGCGATCGAGAACATCCCGGTCAGGCAGGACGTCGCGATGACCGGCTCGCTCTCGGTCCGCGGCGACGTGCTGCCCGTGGGCGGCGTCACCTACAAGATCGAGGCCGCGGCCAAGGCCGGCATCAAGACCGTCCTGATCCCGGCCTCGAACCTCGACGACGTGATGATCGAGGACCGGTACCGGGCGGGCATCCGGGTGATCCCGGTCTCCCACATCGAGGAGGTCCTCAAGTACGCGCTCGTGCCGCGCGACGAGGCCGGCTTCCTCACGAAGGTCAAGAAGATCGCCGAGCAGTCGGCCGCGACCCTCCACCCGCGGCCGTCGGCGCCGGCCCCGGCCCCCGCCTGAGATGCAGCGCTACTACGACGTCCGCCACGTGGCGGGCGAGTCGACCAACATCGACATCGACAACGGGGTCGTGGAGTCCGCGACCACCTCTCTCTTCGACCGCGCCGTGGTCCGCGTGCTCGGGCCGTCGGGCTGGGGCGTGGTCTCGGTGGACAACTACCGCGGCGCCGACCTCGACCGGTTCGTGGCCGAGGCGCTCGCGCTCGCGGAGCGACGGGCGAGACGGTCTCTCTCGCGGACGCGCCGCACCGGGTGCTCCCCATTCCTTCGCCCTCGGACGATCCGCGGTCGTACGGACTCGAGGAGAAGACCCGGCTTCTGGCCGGTGTCGAGGCCGCCGCGCAGGGGCCCGAGGTCCGGAACACCCGCGCGGTCTACACCGAACGCCACGAGACGGTCCGCTTCGCGTCCTCGGAAGGAGTCGAATACGCCTACGCGCTCGCGCGGTCGGGGTACAACGTGCTCGCCGTCGCCGAGCGAAACGGCGTGGTCCAGATGGGGTACGAGCGGCGGCACGCCATCAACGGCTTTCCGCTCCGGACCGGCGTTCCCTGCGGCGAGAAGGCCAGGGAGACCGCGCTCGCGCTCCTCGACGCGCGGGCCGCGACGAGCGGGCGAATGCGGGTCGTGCTCGACCCCGAGCTCGCCGGCGTCTTCGCCCACGAGGCGGTCGGCCACGCCTCCGAGGGGGACCTGGTCCGCGAGGGCAACTCGGTCCTCGGCGGGCGAATCGGCGAGCGGATCGGCGCACCGGGTCTGACGATCGTCGACGACCCGTCGCTTCCCGAGTTCGGGTTCGACCCGGTCGATGCCGAGGGGGTGGCGACCGCCCGGACCGAGGCTCGTCAGGGACGGCGTGATCAACGCGTTCCTGCACACCCGCGAGACCCTTGCCGCCGTCGGGCACGGTCTTGCCGGCCATGCGCGGGCCATGCCGGGCGAGGTGCCGCTCGTCCGGATGTCGAATACGTTCATCGAGAACGGGGACGCGACGTACGACGAGTGCCTGGCCGAGTGCGGCACCGGCATACTTCTGATCGGGTCGCGCGGCGGCCAGGTCGACCCGGGCCGCGGGATGTTCCAGTTCAATGCCGAGTACGGCTACCTGATCGAGGACGGCGAGCCCGGCGCCATGGTCCGGGACGTCTCGCTCTCGGGCGAGATCCTCGGGACGCTCCACGAGGTCGTCCTGATCGGCAACGACCGGCGGATGCACCAGGGGTACTGCGGCAAGGGCGGGCAGTCCGTCCCGGTCGGGGACGGGGCCCCGCACATTCTCCTCTCGAACGCGGTGGTGGGTGGCAGTGGACACGATTGACGCGATCCTGAAGACGGCCGCAGAGCGTGCGGACGAGGCCGAGGTCTACCTCTCGCGCGCGGAGTCGGTCGGCGCCGAACTCTCGCGCGACCAGGTCCGGATCGGCCAGGCGAGCCACGCGATCGGCCTCGGCATCCGGGTCTTCGCCGACGGCAGGGTCGGGGCCTCGTCCACGAACGACCCGTCGCGGTGGGAGGCCTGCCTCGAGGCCGCGCTCGCGGCCCTGCGCCTGGCCGATCCGCAGCCCTGGCAGGGGCTGCCCGGGCCGGTCGAGCTGCCGGCCGAGAGGCTCGCGTTCGACCCGGCCGTGACGCTGGCGCCGGACACGGTCGCGGCGCTGCTCGACGCCATGAAGGCCGGCGCCGCCAGCCATCCGTCGGCCTCCGTGACGGCCGGCTCCGCCGGGCTCTCCCGCTCGACGGTCGAGGTCGCGAACACCCACGGTCTGCGGTACGCGGACGAAGACACCCACGCCTCCTGCTCGGTCGAGGCGATCGCCGGCACCTCGACCGGGTTCGAGTTCGCCGCGAGCCACGCGCTCGACCTCGACCCCGCGTGGGTCGGCGAGCAGGCCGCATTCTTTGCCGCGCACGGCGTCGGCGGCGAGCCGCTCCCGGCCGGAACCTACGACCTCGTCCTCTCGCCGCTCGCGCTGGCGGAGCTGCTCGAGGCCGTGCTCGTGCCCGCGCTCGTCGGCCGGAACGTCCACGCGGGCCGATCCCGCCTCGCGGGCCGGCTCGGCGAGCAGATCCTTGACCCGCGGCTCTCCCTCTACGACGACCCCCACCGGCCCATGGGGCCGGGCGCCGCCTGGTTCGACGCGGAGGGCGTCCCGACGCACCGGCTCGACCTGGTCCGGAACGGTCTGCTTGCGGGCTTCGCCTACGACCTCAGGACCGCGTACCGCTTCGGGGCGACCACGACCGGGTCGGCCGTCCGCGGCGGATACGGCGGCGCGCCCACCACCGGCTTTCACACGCTCGTGCTCGAGGGGCCGGTCGCGGACGTGATGGCCGACCCGGCGATCTACGTCCGGTCCGTGGTCGGGGCGCACACGGCGAACACGATCACGGGCGACTTCTCGGTCGAGGTCTCGAACCCCTCGTTCATCGAGGACGGCGCCTTCACGACCCCGGTCCGGACCGCGATGTGGGGCGGGAACGTCTTCGACCTGCTCTCCTCGGTCGATGGGGTCTCGGCCGATACCCGGATCATCGGCGAGATGGTCCTGCCCGCGCTCAGGGTCGCGGGCCAGCGGCTGGTGGGGTGACGGGTCTGCTCGCGGTCGTGGTCACGATCCTCGCCGCGATCGCGGTCGCGACCGTACTCTATTTCGTGCTGAAGCGCTCGACGATGCTGCTGCTGAACTCGGTCATAGGTATCGTCGTCCTCTTCGCGCTCAACTGGTTCGACGTCTTCTCGCCCGAGATCCCGATCACGCTCGGGTCCGTGCTCGTCTGCGCCTTCGGCGGTCTCCCCGGCGTGGTGGCGCTCGTCGCCCTCCACCTCCTCGGGCTGGACATCTGACCGCGTGCCGACGCCGGGTCCGTTTATCCGATGCGGATAAATAGCAGGACGGTCAGTCTACTTCCATGGTAGTAGGAGAGATTATCGGCCTGATCCTTGCGATCGTCATCCTGTACATACTCTTCAAGGTGATCGGGAACATCGGTGCCCTGATCGTGAACGCGGTGATCGGGATCATCATCCTCGTGTTGCTGAACCTCTTCCTCACGCCCCCGGTGGTGATCAACATCTGGTCGATCCTGATCTCGGCCATCGGCGGGATCGTGGGCGTGCTCATCGTGCTGGTGCTCCACTTCCTCGGGCTCGCGTTCTGATCCCCGATCCCCTTTTCCCCTGCGTCGAGGAACAGAAAGGTTTAGCCGTCGGGCCCACGATTCCCTTTCCATGACGTTACCCCGGAGCGCGGGCGAGTGGATCGCGCTCGCCGTCTTCGTCCTCGGCAGCCTCGCAGCCGGCCTCATCGGCTCGATAGCGACCATGCCGAACATCCCGACCTGGTACGCGACCCTCGTCCGTCCGCCGCTGAACCCGCCCACCTGGCTCTTCGGCCCGGTCTGGACCATACTCTACATCCTGATGGGGATCGCCGGATTCCTGGTCTGGCAGCGGCGCGACCACCCGGCCGCGAAGACGGGGCTCGCCCTCTTCGGCGTCCAGCTCGCCCTCAATACCCTCTGGTCCTGGCTCTACTTCGGACTCCACTCCCTCGGGCTCGCGTTCGTCTGCATCGCGGCGCTCTGGCTCGCGATCCTCGGCACCATCGAGCGGTTCCACCGGGTCGAGCCCCTGGCGGCGTACCTGCTGATCCCGTATATCGCCTGGGTGACCTTCGCCTCGTACCTGAATGCGGCGTACTGGTACCTGAACCCGGCGTGGCGGTGAGGCGGCACCGCCTCGTCCGCCTAAAAGACGTTCACCTGCGACAGGATCTCGACCCGGTCGGCCCCGATCTCGTACGGCCGGATCTCGCGCGAGTGGGGCGAGTGCCGCATCTTGACGACCTCGACCGCGAGGTGGACGCGGGTGCGATCGTCCGGGCGGATATACCGGAGCAGGATCACCGTGTCGGCCAGGTACTCGATCAGGTTGTGGCGGCTGGAGAACGGGTTGTCACGGGCCGTCTCGGAGGTCATCACCATGGTGCAGCGCTGGTCGCGGAGCAGGCTCGATGAACCGGTTCATCTCGTGCCGCCGCGCCGAGTCCGATTCGAAGAGGTCTTCGAGGAGCGAGATCGGGTCGAAGACCAGGCGCGTGGCTGAAAACTTCCGAATCAGCGGGGGAAGATCGTTCCGGATGGTGTTGATCGAGAGGTTGAAGTTGGTCGGGTCGATCTTGAGCACGAAGAAGGATTTATGCCGGTACGGCTCCACGTCCCAGCCCTTCATCGCCATGAATGCGACGATCGACTCCTCGGACTCCTCGGGCGTGATGTAGATCGCGGTCTCGCCCTGCATGAGCCCGTCCCAGACGAACTGGAGTGCATATGTCGTCTTGCCCGTGCCGTAGGCGCCGACGATCGCCGCGATCGACCCATTGACGAGCCCTCCCGAGAGCATCTCGTCGAGCCCCTCGGTACCCGTGCTGACCCGATTCGTTCCGGGGTCCGGTGAAAGCGCCATGTCAGATGATGAGCCGGATGTTGTTCACCTCGAAGCCGAGAGTTGGGCGAGATCTTGATCGAGAACTTGACGAGATCGTTCTCCTCGAGGTGAGTCATGACCCCGCGGAATTTTTCGAAGAACATCACCCTCTGCCGCCGCGCCGCGACCGACTCCTCCCATCGATAGAGGATCACCGAGTCCGCGATGTCCGCGACCTCCTGGACCCGGGTGCGGTCGATGATCCCCTGCGTCAGCAGGAGGTAGATCGTCGAGTTCCACCGCTTCGTGACCCGCTGGAGCCCGCGCAGGTACGCGGCGAGCTCCTTCCATTCGGTCGGATCCGAGTACGAGACGGCGAGCTCGGTCAGGGAGTCGATGACGATCAGCGAACGCTCTGGCGCTGTCTCGAGCACGGACGAGAGCCGCATGATCGTGGAGGCGTGCTCCGAACGGCGCTTCAGTCGCGTGATCAGGTCGTCCGAAGTGTACCATTCATTCGGCACGGAGGAGGACTCGAAGTACTGCTCGGAGAGGTCGCTGAACCGGACGTAGTCAGCCTCGAGCTCCGAGGCAAGGTTCTCGTCGAAGGAGAGGCCGACCTCGCGCCGGACGTCCTCCTTCATCTTCGTAAACGTGATGTACAGAATCTCGGACGGGAGGTACGGGTTCTCCGGGTCCCGCCGCTTGAGCAGTGCGAGGTTGATGATCGAGGTGTAAACGAACTCGAACGAGCCGGCACCGATGTCGCCGAGCAGGAGCATGACCGAGCCCGGGGGCACGCCGCCCTCCATCACGGGGTCGAACGAGCCGATCCCGGTTGGCATCCTCAGGGGGGCAGCCACGACACGCTCCACTCCATGATAGTTACCGGACACGTCGATAAAGGTTGTGAATGGCGAAGGCACATGGTTGGCGTCGTCCCGGTTTTCCGGGGCTCTTTCGTGCGGCTTCATATCGGATGGTTAATGTAGCTCTAAGACATATCTCGCCCTTGACACAATCGCCGCCCGGTGGACGCACCCGGCGGCACGAGGTCGGTTCACAGTGGAGTTGCCGCGTCTGAGGAGAAGGAAGCAGGAAGAACCGCGGGTTCTCGCGCCGCCGCCCGACGCACGGCCCATGGCCGCTCCGAAGGAGCGGGGCCGGCTGCTCGCCCGGACGAAGCCCGAGGCGCCGCTTGTCGAGTACGACCCGGGTATCCACGGCTCGCTCGTCGACCGCGAGCTCCCCGAGGAGTTCAACCTGATCGAGCAGGTACCTGGGTCGACGAGGGCTGCTCCCAGGTGAACATCGTCTTCAACCGCCGGACCAAGCAGGAGGAGTACATCCTGTACGAGCCGACGCTCACGCCGTTCGAGTACCGAGCTGATCGAACGCGTCTTCGAGGATCTCCGCGACGTCCTGATCCTGACCGACGCCGAGGTCGACGAGGACAAGCGCATCCTGCTCTTCCGGAAGATGGAGGGGCTCCTGGAGGAGTACGGGATCACGCTCGAGCAGATCCCGCTCTTCAAGCTCCGCTACTTCCTGCTCCGCAACTTCATCGGGTGGTCCCGCGTCGAACCGCTGATGAAGGACCCGAATATCGAGGACATCTCCTGCGACGGCAACGAGGTCCCGATCTTCCTGTACCACCGGAAATACCGCAACATCCGGACGAACATCCGCTTCGACGAGGAGGCGCTCATCTCGCTCGCGATCAAGCTCGCGCAGCGATCCGGAAAGCACGTCTCGATCGGCAACCCCATGATCGACGCGACCCTTCCCGACGGCTCGCGCCTGCAGCTGACCCTCGGCAAGGAGGTGACGACCCGCGGCACCTCGTTCACGATCCGCAAGTTCCGCGAGGAGCCGTTCACCCCGGTCGAGCTGATGGAGTACCACACCTTCAACCCGGAGGCGCTGGTCTACTTCTGGATGGCGATCGAGAATGCCAAGTCGCTCATCTTCATCGGCGGCACGGCATCGGGCAAGACGACCTCCCTCAACGCGGTCTCGCTCTTCATCACGCCGCTCGCGAAGGTCATCTCGATCGAGGACACGCGCGAGATCACGCTCTATCACGATAACTGGATCGCATCGGTTACGCGCGATTCGGTGGCCGAGGCCGGCGCGACGATCGACATGTTCGCCCTGCTCAAGGCCGCCATGCGGCAGCGGCCCGAGTACATCCTGGTCGGCGAGGTCCGCGGCCACGAGGCCCAGACCCTTTTCCAGGCGATGAACACGGGCCACACGACCTTCTCGACCATGCACGCGGGCTCGGTCGACGCGGCCATCCACCGGCTCGAGTCCGAGCCGCTCAACGTGCCGCGGAACATGCTGCAGGCCCTGAATATCATCTCCATCCAGGCCCTGATCTACCAGGGGACGGCCCGCGTCCGCCGTTGCCAGGAGATCGTCGAGGTGATCGGGATCGACCCGTCCACCGGCAACCTCCGGGTCAACAACGTCTTCACCTACGATCCCGTCCGCGACCTGCTCAACTACACGGGCCGCTCCCAGGTCTACGCCTCGATCACCGAGAAGCGGGGCTGGACCCGCGAGCAGCTCGATGCCGAGATCGAGGTGAGAAAGCGGCTCCTGATCGCGATGCACGAGCAGCGGATCCGCGACTACAAGTCCGTATCCCAGCTCTTCCAGAGCTACTACATCGACGCGTCGAGCGTGATGGACCACCTCGACGACCTCCGGCAGGCGATCGTGTGATCTTCGGCCGGCAGGTCCAGGCCTGGGTGGCCAAAGACCCCGCGCGGTTCCAGCGGCTGAACGCGGACCTGATCTCGACACGCTCGGGGATCACGGTCGAGCGCTATCTCTCGAATGCCATTCTGGCATCGGGCGTGGTCGCGCTCGTCTTCCTCGTGGTCGGGTATATCGTGACGGGACTCGTCATCGCCTTCACCGAGGCGAAGGGCTCGTCGTTCACGAACCCGACCCCGGTCCACATGCCGTACATGGTCGGCCCGATCCCGATGTCCCTGATCACGCAGGTGGTCGGTGCCGGGATAGGCGCGCTCATCGCGGCCGCGATCACCTACATGATCGCGCTCCAGTGGCCGGCGATCACCAAGGGGATGCGCGCCTCCAAGATCAACATGACCCTCCACAACGCGGTCGCGTACATGTACGCGATGCGCAAGGGGGGCGCCGAGCTCCTGGTCATCTTCCGGTCGCTCTCGGAGAACGCGAACATCTACGGCGAGGTCGCGCTCGAGTTCCGCCAGATCGTCCGCGACGCCGACTTCTTCGGTCTGGACGTGGTCTCGGCCATCCGGCAGCTCCACATGACCACGCCGTCGAACAAGCTCAAGGACTTCCTCCAGGACATCCTCTCGGTGATCGAGTCCGGCGGCGACATGTCCGACTTCCTCGAAGGGCGGGTCCACCTCTTCCAGGAGGACGCCCGGTACGAGCAGAAGAACTTCCTCGGGTTCCTCGCGATGGTCTCCGAGTCGTACGTCACCCTCTTCGTCGCGGGCCCGCTCTTTCTGATCATCATCATGGTCGTGATGGGCATGATGGGCGGTGCGGCCGTGATGCAGCTCGTGGCCGTGATCTACATCATGCTCCCGGTCGGGACCACGATCTTCATGGTGATGATCGACCTGGTCTCGATCAAGACGGAGGGGGTCACCAAGGCGAAGGGGAAGGAGGCCGGGCAGGAGTACTCGGATGTCACGATCAACGCGATCGGCGGTGAGGAGTCCCTCTTCGCCCGGCTGGTCAAGTACGACCAGTCGGCGGGCGTCCGCAGGTTCCTCCGCGACCCGCTCAAGGCATTCACGGCCAAACCGGTCCGGATCCTCTTCCTGACGGTCCCGATCGGTATCGGCTATATCGGCTTCATGCTCTCGCAGGTCGTGTGGATCGGCAACCTCGAAGCCTATATCAACGCGATCGACGATCACATCGTGATCGGCGTGCTGATCATCCTCCTGCCGTACGCGATCTTCTACGAGGTCTGGCGACGGCGGCTCTCCGGGATCGAGGCGGCCATCCCCGAGTTCCTCGACAGGATGGCCGGGATCAACCAGGTCGGCCTGACCGTCGGGCAGGCGCTGGGGATCATGCAGAGCGCGAACCTCGGCGTGCTGTCGCACGAGATCAAGCGGATCAACCGGGACATGGACTGGGGCTCGAACTTCTCCGAGGCGCTGCTCCACTTCGGGGATCGGATCTCGACCCCGATCATCGCGCGGATGGTCGTCCTGATCACGCGGGCCTCGGAGTTCTCGGCCCAGATCAACAAGGTCCTGAACATCGCGGCCTCGGATACCCGGATGTCGGAGGTCCTCAAGAGGGAGCGGCTCGGGGAGATGTTCATCTACGTCGCGATCATCTACCTCTCGTTCCTGGTCTTCATCTTCGTGATCGCGATCCTGAACGCACAGTTCCTGGGCGAGCTCGCCAAGATCGACACGGCCGGGGCAGCACAGGGCGGCGGGGCCTTCGCCGGACTCGGCTCCATGCCGCTCGGCCTGCTCCAGGTCATGCTCTACCACGCCGTCCTGATCATGGGCTTCTTCTCGGGCCTGATCGCCGGGCAGATGGGCGAGTCGTCCGTCAAATCGGGGGTCAAGCACGCCTGCATCATGCTGCTCGTCGGGCTCATCGCGTTCAACACGGTCGCGTCGCCGCCGCTGCCGACCTGAGTGCGGAGGGCTTCACCACCTCCGGAACAGCGCCGACCGTGAAGCCTCGCCCCGATATCCTTATCCCGGTGGAGGCCCGACGCTGGCACGGTGATCGAGAGATGTGCAGCGTAGGCGGACCCATGGATGTCGAGTACGAGGAGCGCGTGAAGGGCAAGCGGTTCCGTTGCCGGGACTGCGGCGAGTCCTTCGAGGGGGTCGGCAAGCACCCGGTCTGCCCCTCGTGCCAGTCGGACGCGGTCGACGCGATCTGATCCCCGGATGTTCCACCCCCTCGACGACGGCTACCTCGTGCTCGAGGGCTCCTCCTCGTTTCTCGCGGTGGCGCGGGCGCTCAGGCGCCTGCCGCTCTGCATCGAGACCGTCGAGGGCGAGGTGGTGCAGGGTCTTGACCCCGACGATCTCATCGTAGCCTCGGCCCCGTCGGGCGGGCCGCTCGCGCCGGCCCTGATGCTGATCGAGCTCGTGCGCCGATACGGACTCCCGCTCGTGGTGCTGCCGAAGGGACCATCCGGGGTCGCGCCGGCTCAGGATCGTCGTCTCGGCAGGACCCGCAATCCGGATCGCCTGCGGGATCCAGCGAGGTACCCATCCCGAGCAGGACGTGCTCTGCGGGGCCGACGAGTTCGCGGGGCTCGTGCTCCGGGGAGTGCACGGCGGTGTCGAGGTCGAGGGCGAACCGCCCGGGCTTGCGATCCGGTCTCTGCCCGGTCTATCCGTCGAGGTCTGAACGGGCTCTCATTCGGGCCGAACTCTGAATACAAACACTTAATATGACGCTTTTCGCCAACTTATAGTGTGTAAGGAGGGTTGGATGAAGATAGAGGTGTTAGAGAGCATCAAGAAGACGGAGGACGAGTATAAGGCCGCGATCAGCCAGGCCGAAGCCGTGCGGCGAAAGAACATTCAGAACGCCGAGCTCGAGGCCGACAACCTGATCGCGAAGGCGACCATGAACGCCGAAGAGTACCGCAAGCAGAAGCTCGCCGAGGCCCACGCCGAGGCTGACCGCCGCCATGCCGAGATCATCAAGAACGGCGAGGCCCGGGCGGCCGACCTCCGGGAGCGGGGCCGGCGGAACCTGGACGGCGCAGTCGCCCTCCTCGTCTCCCGGCTCAAGGGAGCCCTCGATGCCGGCGCCTGATCCGGAGCAGTCCTGATGCTCGAGCCACAGCGGATGAGCCGGCTCCTGATCGCAGGCACGAAGGCGGAGATGGGCCCGGATGATCGCCGAACTCTACCGGCGCCGGCTCTTTCACATCGAGGACTTCACCGGTCAGGAGGAGTACGCCGGGTTCCGGCTCGGCATGCCGCTCGCCGGAGCCACCGAGGCCTCGAACGACCTGCTGAAGATCCGGGCCGCGACGACCGCGTTCGGCGTTCACGCCGACGGCGAGCCCGCGCCCCGCCTGCTCTCGCCTGCCGAACTCCGCCGGATGCTCCAGACCGAGCTGCCCGAGATCGATGCCCAGGCCGACGAACTGGTGACGCGGCGCACGCGCCTCGAGACCCGGCAGAAGGACCTCGAGTGCCGGATCGCCGAGCTCGAACCGTTCGCGTCGATCCCGATCCCGATGGACCTCTATCGGGGCTACGACTGCCTTGCGGTCCTGGCGGGCCACGTGCCCGCCGACGTCGCCATCACGGCCCCGCACGAGAAGGAGTATGTCGGCGGTAAGAAGGGCGGCTTTCTCGTCGTCTTCATCCCGATCGGCGACCGCGACGCGGTGGAGCGCCAGCTCCTCGACGCCGGGTTCGCCGCCGTCCGGATCCCGGACGAGACCGGGATGCCGGCCGACGCGATCGCCCGTTACCGGACCGAGCAGGCCTCGGTCGAGAAGGAGCTCGAGGGCGTCGGCCGACAGCTTGCGGGCCTGAGCGAACTCCATGCGTCGTTCCTGCTCGCGGCAGACGAACTGCTGAGCACCGAGGTCGAGCGGGCCGAGGCTCCGCTCCGGTTCGCCGTGACCGACCAGACCTTCGTCGCCGAGGGCTGGGTCCCGACGGCGGATCTCCCCGACATCGGGGCGTCGCTCGAACGTATCACGGGCGGAAAGATCCACGTCGAGGAACTCCCGATCGACTACGACCACGACGCGATCCCGGTCGAATACAACAACCCGCGGTTCGCCCACCCGAGCGAACTGCTCGTCGACCTGATGTCCCGTCCGCGGTACAGCGAGCTCGACCCCACGCTGCTGGTCTCGATCGTCTTCCCGATCTTCTTCGGGATCATCCTCGGCGACGTCGGCTACGGCCTCATCCTGCTCGCGATGTCGTTCGCTCTGCGCCGGTACATCAAGGGTGAGGCGGCCAGATCAGCTGCTCGACACGCTTCGCAACTCGAGCATCGCCGCGATCTTCTTCGGGCTGGTCTACTCCGAGTGTCTTCGGCTTTGAATTCCCCTGGTCGCCGCTCATCTTCTCGCGGCACCTCGGGATCGGCGCCGCAACCGAGGCGGGTGGCCACGGCCCCGACGCGGCGGCCCTGCTGATCATCTCGATCTGGATCGGCATCCTGCACATCACGCTCGGCCGGATCCTCTCGATCGTGAACCACTGCCGCATGGACCACGGCAGCCACCGGACGAAGGCGATCATCGCCCAGACCGGCTGGCTCGCGTTCATGTGGGGCGTCATCGTGGTCATCTGGTCGATGTACCCGATCCCGCTGATGCTCGATCTCTCGAAGATCGGCGACGTCGTGGGTCCGATCGGCCTCCGGCCGTTCGGCATCATCGGCATCGTGATGATCCTCTACGGGATGGTCGCGATCGGGCAGGAGAACTTGCTCGACCTGTTCGAGCTGCCGACGGTCATCTCGCACGTGCTCGAGCTACGCGCGTCTGCTTGCGGTCGGCCTCTCGTCGGTCGCGATCGCACTGGTGACCAACTATATCGCACTCGACCTGATAATCAGGCCCCGGAGCTCGCGGCGCTCACGGCCGTGGGGGTCGTGATCATCATCGTCGGCATCCTCGTCCTCCTCATCGGCCACATTGTCAATCTGGCGCTTGGCCTCCTCGGAGGAGGGCTGAACTCGCTCCGTCTTCACTATGTCGAGTTCTTCACCAAGTTCTACAAGGGTGGAGGACGCAAGTACAATCCGTTTGGAATGAAGAGACTCTATACTTCGGAGGAATAGAAAAATGGTTGATGTTACGTACTGCCGTTGTAACGGCGGAGATGATTCAGGCATCGCAGGCAGGACTCAAGGCAGTGGGCGCAGGCCTCGCCGTCGGGCTGGCCGGTATCGGCACGGGCCTCGGCGAGATGGGCATCGGTGCGGCCGCCATGGGCGCGACCGCCGAGAACCGGGATATGTTCGGTCTCGCGCTGCTCTTCACTGTGATTCCGGAGACGATCGTCATCTTTGGTCTTGTCGTAGCGCTGCTGCTCCTGTTCTCCTAGAGGAGCAGATCATGGGACTGGAAGCAGTCATCAGCGAGATCCAGCAGAAGGGGCGGCACGAGGCCGACCGGATCCGGCACGAGGGCGAGATCGAGTCCGAGCGGATCCTGCGCGATGCGCAGCAGCGCTCGGACGAGATCAAGCTGACGGGCCGAGAGCGACGTCGCCCGGCAGGTCGAGCACGTGCTCGCCCAGGAGATGTCGTCAGCGAACCTCGTGACCAAGCGGGCGACGTTGAACGCCCAGAAGGAGGCTCCTGGACCAGGTCTACGCCGCCGCGCTCGCCGCGATCCGGCAGGAGCCCCCCGCGTTCCACGAGCACGCGCTCCGGAACCTGCTCGCGACCGCGAAGGCCGAGATCGGCGGAGGGCGTGTCCGGGTGAACCGGACCGACCTGCCGGTCCTCGAGGCGCTCGTCAAGGAACCCGCGTTCGCCGGTTTCACGGTCGGTCCGCCGGCCGAGATCGAAGGCGGCTTGCTCGCCGAGTCGACCGACGGCGCCTTCCAGGTCGACCACTCGTACCGCACCTACTTGAACCGCGTCTGGGAGTCCTCCTTGAAGGATGCCTCGGATCTATTGTTCGGGTGAGGTGAGCCGGCCATGGCAGACGTGACCAGCGGACCGGCCCCCTACATCTACGTGAGCACGCGCCTCCGTGTTCGGAAGGCGAAGCTTCCTGCGTGCGGAGGACTACCTCCGCATGCTGAACATGAGCCTGCCCGAGATCACGCGGTATATCGAGGAACTCCAGTACAAGACCGAGATCGACGAGCTCTCGCCGTCGTTCTCGGGCGTCGACCTCCTCGAGGTCGCCCTCTCCTGGAACCTCGCGAAGGAGTACCAGAACGTGCTCGCGCTGACCCCAGGCGCAATGACCGGCTTCACGGCCGCGTACCTGCGCCGCTGGGATATCGCGAACGTGCTGACGATCCTCCGGGGCCGGACCCAGGGCTTCAAGCCGGGCAAGATCAAGGAGGTCCTGATCCCGGCGGGGAGCCTCGACCGCACCGCCCTCGACCGGGTCGTGGCCGAGGAGTCGCCCGACCGGATCGCCGAGGCGCTGCGCGGCACGCGCCTCTACCCGGTGGTCGAGCGCGAGCTGTCGGCCGCGGTCGAATCGGGCTCGTTCGCCCGGCTCGAGAACGAGCTCTACAAGCAGTACTACGCGGAACTGATCAAACAGGCCCGCGCAGGTATCAAGGGCGGTAACGAGTTCCTGCAGTACATCCGAGCTCGAGATCGACATCACGAACATGCAGAACCTCTGGCGCCTGCGTGCCGGGGGCGCGGTCGAAGAGATCCGCGACTACATGATCCCGGGCGGGCGTATCCCTATCGAGGAGCTCGCACGGCTCGGATCGGCCGAGTCGGTCGACGAGATCGTCGACAGCCTCAAGAAGCGAACGAACCTCGCGCCCCTGCAGGACGCGCTCGAGGAACTCCGCGGCGGCTGCTCGGTCAGGCAGATCGAGAGCCGCCTGACCCGGTTCAAGCTCGACCAGATGGACCGGATGAGCCGGCGGTACCCGTTCTCGATCTCCCCCGTGCTCGTCTACCTCGAGCGCAAGCGCTACGAGGTCTACAACCTCCGGGCGATCGCCCGCGGCAAGGCCGCGAACCTCGCGCCTGAGCGGATTCAGGAGTACCTGGTGATCTAATGGAGATCGCAGTCATCGGCACGAGCGAGTTCATCCTCGGGTTCCGGCTCGCCGGGATCCGCAAGACCTTCGCGGTCGACGACGAACCGCACCTGGTTGACGCGGTCAATCAGGCGGTCGCCGACCCCGAGGTCGGCATCCTCGTCCTCTCCGCGAGCGACATGGAGCGCGTCCCACGGCGTCTCCGCACGCAGCTCGAGGAGTCAGTCCGTCCGACAGTGATCGCGATCGGCGGCGACGAAGGGGGCCTGTCCCTCAGAGAGAAGATAAAGCGTTCAGTGGGTGTTGATCTGTGGAAGTAATGGAAGGACAGCAAAAAACTGGCGGCATGCTCAAACGCATCGCCGGGCCGGTCGTCACGGCCGTCGGGCTCGACGCCCACATGTACGACGTCGTGAAGGTCGGCACTGAAGAGCTGATGGGGGAGGTCATCAAGATCGACGGCGAGGCGATCATCATCCAGGTCTACGAGGACACGACGGGCCTCAGGCCCGGCGAGCCGGTCTCGAACACGGGCCTCCCGCTCGCGGTCGAGCTCGGCCCGGGCCTCCTGACCTCGATCTACGACGGCATCCAGCGCCCGCTCGAAGTGCTCGTCGACAAGATGGGCGCCTTCATCGAGCGCGGCGTCTCGGCCCCGGGCATCCCCCGGGACAAGAAGTGGGACTTCGTGCCGCTGCGTGAAGGCCGGCGACGAGGTCGTCCCCGGCGCGATCCTCGGCGAGGTCCAGGAGACGAACATCGTCCACCGGATCATGGTCCCGCCGAACGTGAAGGGCGGGAAGCTGCAAGTCCATCCAGGGCGGCAGCTACACGGTCGAGGAGACGATCGCGACCCTCGAGGACGGCACCGAGCTTCAGATGATGCAGCGGTGGCCGGTCCGGGTCGCCGCGGCCCGTCCGCGAGAAGATGAACCCGACGATCCCGCTCATCACCGGCCAGCGCGTCATCGACACGCTCTTCCCGATCGCCAAGGGCGGCACGGCCGCCATCCCCGGGCGGTTCGGCACGGGCAAGACCGTGACCCAGCAGCAGCTGGCCAAGTGGTCCGACGCCGACATCGTCGTCTACATCGGCTGCGGCGAGCGCGGCAACGAGATGACCGAGGTGCTGACCGAGTTCCCCGAGCTCGAGGACCCGAAGACCGGGCAAGCCGCTCATGGAGCGGACGGTCCTCATCGCCAACACCTCCAACATGCCGGTGGCGGCGCGCGAGGCGTCCATCTACACCGGCATCACCATCGCCGAGTACTACCGCGACATGGGCTACGACGTCGCGCTGATGGCCGACTCCACCTCGCGCTGGGCCGAGGCCCTGCGCGAGATCTCCGGCCGGCTGGAGGAGATGCCCGGCGAGGAAGGCTTCCCCGCCTACCTGGCCGCCCGGCTCGCCGAGTTCTACGAGCGGGCCGGCCGGGTGACCACGCTCGGCGGCGACGACGGGCTCGGTCTCGGTCATCGGCGCGGTCTCGCCGCCGGGCGGCGACTTCTCCGAGCCGGTCACGCAGAACACGCTGCGCATCGTCCGGGTCTTCTGGGCGCTGGACGCGAAGCTCGCGCGAGCGCCGGCACTTCCCGGCCATCAACTGGCTCACCTCCTACTCGCTGTACACCGGACACGCTCGACGGCTGGTACCGGACCGAACGTGGCGCCCGAGTGGAACTTCCCCGAGTCGCGACCTGGGCCATGGAGCTGCTGCAGAAGGAGGCCGAGCTCCAGGAGATCGTCCAGCTGGTCGGTTCGGACGCCCTGCCCGAGACGAGCAGACAGCTGACCCTCGAGGTGGCGCGGATGATCCGCGAGGTCTTCCTGCAGCAGAACGCCTACCACCCGGTCGACACCTACTGCCCGATGACCAAGCAGTACGCCATGCTGAAGGCGATCAAGACGCTTCGCCGACCTGGCCAACGAAGGCGGTGGAGGCCGAGCGTGCCGCTCGACGCAGATCATCGCGATCATGGCCAAGAACGACCTGGCTCGCCAAGATCCAAGTTCGACGGAGAACGTGCGAGCCAGGATGCTCGACGGCGATCATGAACGGCGATGGAAGGCCGAGTTCGAGGCGCTGGGAGGTGAGGTAGATGACGCATGCAAGGAGTATCAGGACCATCACGCAGATCGCCGGACCGCTGGTCTTCGTCGAGAAGACCGAGCCGGTCGGCTACGGCGAGACTCGTCGAACGTCACGCTGCCCGACGGCACGAGCAAGCGCGGCCAGGTGCTCGACACCTCGCGACGACGTCGTGGTCGTCCAGGTGTTCGAGGGGACGGCCGGGCATCGAGCCGCGACCGCGGGCGTCCGGTTCCCGGGCGAGACGCATGAAGATGCCGGTGTCCAAGGACATGCTGGGCCGGATCCTCTCCGGCGTCGGGCGAGCCGATCGACGGCGGCCCGGCGATCGTGCCCGAGAAGCGGCTCGACATCAACGGGCGCCGCCATCAACCCCTGGGCCCGGGACAACCCGACGCGAGTTCATCCAGACCGGCATCTCGACCATCGACGGCATGAACACGCTGGTGCGCGGCCAGAAGCTGCCGATCTTCTCCGGCAGCGGCCTGCCGCACAACGAGATCGCGCTGCAGATCGCCCGCCAGGCCAAGGTGCTGGGCACGGACGAGGAGTTCGCCGTGGTCTTCGCGCGCCATGGGCATCACGAACGAAGAGGCGCAGTACTTCATGAAGGACTTCGAGCGGACCGGCGCGCTCGAGCGGGCCGTCGTGTTCCTGAACCTGGCCGACGACCCGGCCATCGAGCGCATCATCACCCCGCGGCTGGCCCTGACGACCGCCGAGTACCTCGCCTTCGAGCTCGGACATGCACGTGCTGGTCATCCTGACCGACATGACCAACTACTGCGAGGCGCTGCGCCAGATCGGCGCGGCCCGCGAAGAGGTGCCCGGCCGTCGTGGCTATCCCGGGTACATGTACACCGACCTCGCCACGCTCTACGAGCGCGCCGGCAGGATCAAGGGCAAGAAGGGCTCGATCACCCAGATCCCCATCCTGACCATGCCCGGCGACGACATCACCCACCCGATCCCCGACCTGACCGGCTACATCACCGAGGGCCAGATCGTGGTCGAGCGTGAGCTGCACCGCAAGGGCATCTACCCGCCGATCGACGTCGCTGCCGTCGCTCTCGCGGCTGATGAACGACGGTATCGGCGCGGGCAAGACCCGCGAGGACCACAAGGCGGTCTCCGACCAGTGCTACGCCGCCTACGCCGAGGGCAAGGACCTGCGGGGCCTCGTCGCCATCGTCGGCAAGGACGCGCTGTCCGAGCGGGACCGCAAGTTCCTGGAGTTCGCCGACCTCTTCGAGGACCGGTTCGTCCGGCAGGGCAGGGACGAGGACCGCGACATCGAGACCACGCTCGACCTCGGCTGGGAGCTCCTCGCCACGCTGCCGGTCGAACGCAGCTCACCCGGATCGACCGGAAGTACATCGAGAAGTACCACCCGAAGTTCACGGGCGAAGTGAGGGATCCATGGCACGTCCAGGCGACATCAAGCCGACCCGGTCGGAGCTGCTCGAGCTCAAGAGGAAGATCAAGCTCACCCAGTCGGGCTACAAGATCCTGAAGATGAAGCGGGACGGCCTGATCCTGGAGTTCTTCAAGATCCTGGAGGAGGCCAAGGACATCGCGGGCGAGCTCCTCAAGGCCTACGCACGGCGCCGAGGAGAAGATCGCCGTCGCGAAGGCGGTCGAGGGCGCGATCGGCGGTCAAGTCGGCCGCCTTCGCCCTCAAGGAGTCCACCCGAGATCGAGCTCCGCCAGCAAGAACGTCATGGGCGTCGTGGTCCCGGAGATCAGAGGTCGTCCGGCACCAAGCCGCTCGTGGACGCGCGGCTACGGGGTCATCGGCACCTCGTCCACATCGACGAGGCGGCCGAGGCCTTCGAGAACCTGGTCGAGCAGATCATCGACTCGGCCGAGATCGAGACCACGATGAAGAGGCTCCTCGAGGAGATCGAGAAGACCAAGCGCCGCGTCAACGCGCTCGAGTTCAAGGTGATCCCCGAGCAGGCGAGGCCGCGACTTCATCAAGATGCGGCTCGAGGAGATGGAGCGCGAGAACTCTTCCGGCTCAAGAAGATCAAGGCGCGCTCCCAGGCCTGAGGTGGACGGCGTGGAGATCGGCACCATCGCCTCCCTCCCCTGCGAGGACAGGACGGTCCTGCTCCGGCTGGACCTCAACTCTCCCATCGACCCGGGGACGGGCGCGATCCTGGACGACAAGCGCTTCCGGGAGCACCTGCCCACGATCCGGGCGCTCGATCACGCGAAGGTCGTGATCCTGACCCACCAGTCGCGGCCCGGGAAGAAGGACTACACTCCGCTCGCGGAGCATGCCCGGAAGCTCGGCGCGATGCTCGGGAAGCCCGTCGCCTACGTCGAGGACGTCTTCGGCTCCTGCGCCCGCGACGCGGTGGCCGGCATGGCATCCGGCGACGTGCTGATGCTCGAGAACGTCCGCTTCAACGCCGAGGAGAACCTGACCCTGAAGCCCGAGGACGCGGCGAAGACCATCCTGGTCAGGCGCCTGGCGGCGCTCGGCGACTTCTTCGTCAACGACGCGTTCGGCACGGCCCACCGTTCGCAGCCGACGGTCGTCGGGCTGCCCATGCTGCTGCGCTCGGCAGCGGGGCTCCTGATGGAGCGCGAGGTCTCCCAGCTCTCGCGGGTCTTTGCAGGCGCGCCGCGGCCGGTCGTGGTCGTGCTCGGCGGCACCAAGGTCGACGACTCGATCGACGTGGCCCGGCACGTGCTCGGAAACGGCGTGGCCGACACGGTGGTCGCGATCGGCGTGGTCGCGAATATCTTCTATCTCGCGCAGGGCCTCTCGATCGGCGGACCGTCGAAGGCACTCATCGAGCAGCTCAAGTACATGCCCCTCGTGGACGTGGCCCGTGACCTGCTCGCGACCTACGGCGACCGGATCGTGCTGCCGGGCACGGTCGCGGTCCGCGAGAACGGTGCGCGGGTCGAGTATCCGGCCGACCGGATCCCCGCGGACGCACAGGTCATGGACGCGGGAGCCGCGGCCGTGGCCGAGCTCGCGGGCGTCCTCTCGAGCGCCGGCACGGTCGTCTTCAACGGCCCGGCCGGCGTCTTCGAGGACCCCATGTTCGCGCTCGGCACGCACGAACTCCTGAAGGCGGCGGCCGAGGCCGACTTCTCGGTGATCGGCGGCGGCCACACGGCCGCGGTCGTCGAGAAGCTCGGGATCGACGACCGGTTCACGCACATCTCGACCGGCGGCGGGGCCTGCATCGAGTTCCTGACCGGCAAGACCCTGCCTGCCGTCGACGCGCTCGCGCGCTCGAGGCAGACCTTCGGGTAACTCCCCTTCTTTTCGCCGCCGCACCGGCCTTAACTGCACCCGCTCCAGCCGCAATGCTTGCAGATCCCCTGGTTGCAGCCCTCGCCGAAGTCCAGGGGCTCGCGGCAGTCGGGGCAGAGGCGCCGCGACGCGTTCGAGTCCACCCGCCGGATCTCCCAGTCCTGCAGGGTCGTGATGCTCTCGTTTCTCGCCGAGAGGTCGATGCAGCGGCCCACGACGTCCGCGCACGAGTGCCCCTCCGACGCCGGGTTCTTGATCGCGGAGATGCAGTTGACCTTCGCGAACTGTCGGACGAACTTCTGGTACGGCACGCCGTTCTGGAGCCCGGTGCTGATCGCCCGTCCCATTGCGTTGCTGCTCGCCTCGCATCCACCCTGCCCGACCGTCCGGATGAAGACCTCGATCGGCTTTCCTTCGAGCAGGTTCACGGTCACGTACAGGCGGCAGCATCCGGACTGGCAGAGGTACGTCCGGCCGGCGAGCTCCTTCGGCCGGTCGAGCGGGAGCCGGGGCACCTGCTCCGGCAGGGCCTTCCCGGCTGGGCGGGCGGGCGCCTCCGTCTCCTTCAGGGCGAGGACGACCGACTCGCGGCTTCCCGTCCGGTAGATCGTGATCCCCTTCAATCCGAGCCGCCAGGCCATGAGGAGCGCCTCCGCGCAGTCCTCCTTCGTCGCCGCGCAGGGCATGTTGACCGTCTTGCTGATCGAGGCGTGGACGTGCCGCTGGAAGCTCGCCTGCATCCGGACGTGGTCCTGCCAGGAGACGTCGAGCGCCGTCTTGAAGAGCCTGCGGAACCCCTCGGGGAGCCACGCGAGGTCCTGGACGGTGCCGGTCTCGTGGACGTGGGAGACGACCTCCTCCGCGCGCTTCGCGCGCTCGTCCGTCCGTGAGATCCATCTCCGCGAGGATCCGGTCGAGCGCGTCCCGGAAGACCGGGTTCACGATCACGAACGTCTTGCCGACCGTGTTCTTCCGGGTATAGGCGAACGAGAAGACCGGCTCGATCCCGCTCGAGCACCCGGCGAGGAGCGAGATCGTCCCGGTGGGAGCGACCGTCGTCATCGCCGCATTGCGGACCGGGAACTGCCAGACGCTCCCCTCAACGGCCGGGAACGGCCCGAGCATCTCCGCACGCCGGCGCGATTCTTCCACGGCCGCGGCCGTGATCCGCTCCATCACGTCCTCGCACCAGGCACGTCCCTCGTCGGAGTCGTACGGGAGGCCCAGCATCAGCATGGCGTCGTGGACCCCCATGACCCCGAGGCCGATCTTCCGGGTCCGCCTGGTGGCCTCCTCGATCTGCGGGATCGGGTAGACGTTCCGGTCGATGACGAGGTCGAGGAACCGGGCGGCCATCCGGGCGGTGGCCTCGACCTCGTCCAGGTCGATCGCCCCGTCGCGGACGAAGGCGGCCAGGTTGATGCTCCCGAGGACGCAGCTCTCGAACGGGAGGAGCGGCTGCTCGCCGCAGTTGTGGGCCACGAACCCGTTCGCGTCGAAGGCGTTGACGTCCGGCACCTGCACGTCGAAGACCTCCTCCTCCCCGTCGTCCTCGCAGCGCCGACTACCGTCGCCACGAAGCGCTCCCGGTTCAGGGAGCGCGCATACGACGAGAGCGCCTGTTCGAGGGCTTCTCGTTTCCGCGCGTGGACAAAACCCACCCGGTCCCGGAAGCGGGCGAGGTTCTCGCTCGCGATCACCAGTCGGTACTGGGCACGGGTCCAGTACGGCCTCGATCCCTCCGCGCCCGTCGGGCAGCATCGTAAACCCGGCGTCCCTTCGCGAGTAGATCCGGGAGGCGATCCCGAGACGGAGGAGCATCCGCTGCACGGCGCAGAGGAGCGGGAGCGAACTCTGCGCGAGCCTGACACTGATCCCCTTCCGCGTCGAGCCCTGCACCGAGCCGTCGCAGTCGAAGAGTCCCGAGAGAAAGCCGCGGTACCCGGCGGACGACGCCCGTTCGAGGGCGGGCGTGACGGTCTTCTCCCCGGGAGCCATCCCGTACGAGGCGGCGAGATTGCGGATGGCGGCAAGTTTCAGCCGGCATTCGCCCCTCCCCTTGACGGCAAACCATCCGGCGAAGTCGGAGCGGTGGGCGAGCATGCACGCGCACCCCTCAGCGTGCCCCATCACCGACGCCGCGCCGCGGTCGCTCTCCCAGACCGAGAGGACGGCGACATTCGACTTCAGCGTGCCGTCGCCGACAAGCAGGCCGAGGAGGTACCCCTCCTCCTGGGTGAGCGGTCCGCCCCACGCCGGAAGGGCGCGGTGGTCGTGGAGAAGGACCCGGTCGCCGGGAGAGAGGTCGCCCACGCGGGTCCATTCGATCTCCGTGAGATTGCGAGTGACGGACTTTACCCGGCAGACCGGGTGGTCCCTGGTGAGCCTGACGCAGTGGCCCTCTTTCGTGGTCAGCCTCACCACCTTCTTCGTCCCCGTCGGGAAGAAACCGTCCGGACCCGACCGGTAGGTCGTGCCGTTCACGGCTACATCGAACGCCGTTCCGACGAGTTCGGCGACCTGGCGGGGTCCTGCTCCCGTCATCACCCAGGTATCGGCGGTGACGCAGGGGTTCGTGGTATCGATCTCGCCGAGCTGCGGCGTCGGGTTGTGCCGGTTGATCTCGTCGTAGAAGAGGACCCCCGGCTCCCCGTTTCGCCAGATCCCGTCCACGATGCCCGTCCAGATCTCGCCGACCGTGACCGACGCGCCGGTGATGGGATGGACGAGCCAGACGGCCCCGAACTCCTTTCTGTCGACGAGGTCCATGAACCGGTCGTCGACCATGACCGAGAGGTTGAAGTTGGCCACGTCGCCCTCATCGCGCTTCATGGCGATGAACGCCAGGATATCGGGGTGCCAGACGTTCAGGATCCCCATGTTCGCCCCGCGGCGGCGCCCGCCCTGCTTGATCACGTCGGTGGCCGCGTTGAAGACCCGGATGAACGAGATCGGGCCCGAGGCGACGCCGTCCGTGGACTGCACGGGCGAGCCCTCGGGCCGGATGTGCGAGAAGTTGTACCCGGTCCCGCCACCCGTCTTGTGGATGATCGCGCCGTACTTCATGCTGTCGAAGATCCCCTCGATCGAGTCGGGGACGGGCAGGGTGAAGCAGGCCGAGAGCTGGCCGATCTCCGTGCCGGCGTTCATCAGCGTCGGGGAGTTCGGGAGGAACCGCAGGCTGCTCATCGCCTCGTAGAACGCCGCCCGGTCGTCCTCGTCCTCCGCAAGGGCCGCGGCGACGCGGCGGCAGATCTCCTCGAAGCCCTTCTCCCCTCTTCGCAGGTACCGCGCAGAGAGTATGCTGTCAACGACGGGTGATGTGGTCATGCAATCGCCGTGCCTCGCGATGACTGGAGCGTCCGTGGGCTGGCCCATGGCCGGCCTTCCGGGACAGGAGCCCCGGCCGGACAGATCCTATTTCTTCCACAGGTAGATAGACGATCGCCCCCATGCCAACCCTGATACTCCCGGGCGTCGAACCCTCTTCAATGCGTCCCACCCTTCCGGCCGTGCTCCTGCTCCTCGCCGCGCTCCTGCTCGGCGCGGGCTGCGTCTCGAGCCCGGACCACGCGACCTACCAGCGGCACGGCTTCTCGTTCGACTACCCCGCCGGCTGGAACCTCTCCGAGGAGCGCGACCCCGACGGCGGCTACACCCTGAACTTCGACGTCGGCGGGGGCAGCAGCTTCGTGGTCTCGACAACCCCGAACCTCTCGGCCCAGTTCCCCGCGACGGACCGGCTCGACACCCTCGGCGTCTGGTACGCCGAGAGCCGCGCCCGCCTGCTCAGCGTCAATGCCACGGTGATCGAGGAGCGGCAGGAGACAGTCGCCGGGCAGCCCGCGAACCGGATCGTCTACGCGCTCCGGAAGGACGGCGTGGCCTACCGGGGCGTGCTCGTGGTCGCGGCGATCGGCGACACGGGGTATTCGTTCAACCTCTTCGCCCTGCCCGATGCGTACGACGCGCTCACGGCCGACCTCCAGACCGTTCTCTCGAGCTTCCGGGTCGACGGGATCCGCTAGGGGACGGGGTGCGAACCGGTCAGCGGCGGTAAAGGCGCATGCGTGGCCGCCTGGCGCCGCTCAGGAAAACCCGATGCCCGGAAACGCTGGGGCATCGCACGTCGCCGGTCCGTGAATCGAGCCGATCCGACCGTTGCGGGGATCCCGGCAGGGATCCTCCGCGGAAAAGAGGGCTGTGGGATCCGACCGACCCTCGGCGGTGCGGTCGGCGCCGGAAGCGTGCAGACGGCCGGCACCGTCATGCCGTCGACCGATGGTAGAACGCCCGCTTGACCATCTCGGCCGAGCCGATGTAGAGCAGGACGACCAACCCCAGAGCTCCGAGCACTGAGAGAGGCAGGGGCACGAATCCGAGGAGCGGCGCAAGAGGCGTGTACGGGAGGGCAGTGGTGACGACCGCGATCACGCCCGTGGCGCTCCGGAGCTGCCAGCTCGGCCGGCTCCGAAAGAACGGGCGGCGCGACCGGATTACGAGCACGATCATGGAAGCCGAGACGACGCACTCGATGAACCAGCCGGTATGGAACTGCTCGGGTGTCGCGTGGAGCATGAAGAGAAGCACGCCGAAGGTCATGTAGTCGAAGACCGAGGAGAGGAGGCCGAAGACGAGCATGAACCGCTTGATGAACCCGAGGTCCCAGGAGCGCGGACGCTCGACCAGCTCGGGGTCGACCGTGTCGGTCGCGATGGTCATCTCGGGCAGGTCGGTCAGGAGGTTCGTGAGCAGGATCTGCTTCGGGAGCAGGGGCAGGAACGGCAGGAAGAGCGAGGCGCCGGCCATCGAGAACATGTTCCCGAAGTTCGCCGAGGTCGCCATGAAGATGTACTTCATCGTGTTCGCGAACGTGACCCGTCCCTCGCGGACCCCTTCGACGAGGACGCCGAGGTCCTTCTCGAGCAGGACGATCTGCGCGGCCTCCTTCGCGACGTCGACCGCGCTCTCGACCGAGATCCCGACATCCGCGGCGTGAAGGGCCGGGGCATCGTTGATCCCGTCCCCGATGTAGCCGACCACCGCCCCCGAGCGCTTGAGGGCGAGGATGATCCGCTCCTTCTGGTTCGGTTCGACCGCGGCGAAGACGTCGACCGTGGGGGCGCGGGCGCGGAGCGCCCCGTCGCTCATCCTTCGCAGGTCCTCGCCCGAGACCACGGCAGGAGCCCGGCCCAGCACCTGCCGGGCCGCGTGGGCAGCGACGAGCGGGTTGTCCCCCGTGACCACACAGAGGCGAATGCCGAGCCGGGCCAGCTCGGCGACCGTGGCGCCTGCGTCCGCCTTGACCGGATCGTGGAGGACGAGGAGACCGGCAAAGGTCATCGACCTCTCGTCGGCTGCCTGGATGTCGGTGCCCGGCTGCACCCGGCGGTAGGCGACGCCGAGGACCCGGTAGCCCTCGCCCGAGAGGGCTGCGAGGCGGTCGAGGATCCGCTGCCGCTCCGCGTCGATCGGCACGATCTCGCCGTCGGGGCGTTCGGCCGTCGTGCAGACATCGAGGACGCGATCGAGCGCGCCCTTGGTGGTCATCAGCCATCCGTCCGCGGTCTCGACCAGGATCGAGAGGCGTTTCCGGACGAAGTCGTACGGCACCTCGTCGCGCTTGGTAAAGCCCGCGAGGTCGAAGGGGCGGAGCGCGCGGACCGCCTCGTCGATCGGGCTCGCAAAGCCGGTCTCGAACGCGCTGTTCAGGTAGACGAGCCGGAGCACCCGGTCGCTCGGAGACCCCGCGATATCGTCGGCGGACCGGACCTGTGCCACCCCTTCGGTCAGCGTCCCGGTCTTGTCCGCGCAGAGCAGCGTCATGGCGCCGAAGTTCTCGATCGAGGTGAGCTGCCGGACGATCACCTGCTTGGCGGCCATGCGCCGCGCCCCGGTCGCGAGGTTCACCGAGACGATCGCCGGGAGGAGCTGGGGCGTCAGGCCGACCGCCAGGGCAAGGGCGAAGAGAAGCGAGTCCACGAACGGGCGGGCGAGGTAGAGGTTGATCGCGAAGATCCCGAAGACGAGCAGGGCGGTCAGCTGCACCAGGAGGTATCCGAACTGCCGGATTCCCCGCTCGAAGTCGGTCTCGGGCGGCGCGGTCCGCAGGCTGTCCGAGATCCGCCCGAACTCGGTCTCGCGCCCGACGGCGACCACGACCGCCGTCGCCGTTCCCGAGACCACGTGCGTGCCGAGGTAGAGGGCGCTCGCCCGCTTCGCGAGCGGAGCGTCGGCCGGGACCGGGAGCCGCCGCCTTCTCGACGGGAAAGGTCTCGCCGGTCAGGGCCGATTCGTCGACATAGAGGTCCGTCGCCTCGACGATCCGCGCATCGCCCGCGATCGTGCGGCCGGCCTCCAGGCGGAGGATGTCGCCGGGCACCACCTCGTCGACGTCGACCTCGATCTCGCGCCCCGCCCGGAGGACCGGTGCCGTGGCCCGGACCGTGGCTGTCAGCGCTGCGACCGCGTCGGACGCGCGGTACTCCTGGTAGAACCCGAGCAGCCCGCTGGCGCCGACGATCACGAGGATGATGGCGGCGTCGAGGAGCTCGCCGAGCGCGAGGGAGAGCAGGGTCGCGCCGAGGAGGAGCAGGGTTGTCGGGCTCCGGAACTGGTTCAGGAGGAGCAGGAGAGGGGAGGCGCGCCGTTCCCGCCCGAGCCGGAGGTGTCGGGACGTCTGTCGCCGCCGTGCGGCCTCAGCCTCATCGAGCCCTGCCGACGACGATCCGAGGCGAACGAGTACGTCCTCCGGTGTCAGGCTCCAGTACTCCTCCGGAATCCCGGCCATCGCCATCGCCTGGTGTGTGAACGGCATTCCCCCATAAAAAGATGTTCGGGACGATGCAGGGCGATATCTATCGTTTCGTCGCGCACCCGAAAAGAGCCCGGGGCATGCGTTGGGTATCGAGATCGACCCAATACCGGACCGTGGCACAGGTCTCGGATGCCGCGGATCTCAGAATTCGCCAATCAGCTCCCCGACGATCCCCCTGTTCGCCCGATCGGTCGCGAACGCGGCCTCGCCGATCGTTCGCTCCCGCCTACCACTGAGCCCCGGCGGGGGCCGGAGCCGCCGCACCGCTGGAGCAATCGTAGATGCCGTTCGGGTTTTCGACGAGCGGAGGACGGCCGCCGCCACCATAAAGGCCCCGGCTGCCTTGAGTCCCCCGCAGGCATCTCCGGGGGCGAACATCGAGACGAACCCGCCGATCCGCCGCTCTTTTTCCGTCTTTACCGAGTCAGATCGGCGCCACCGTCTCTGGGGCGAATAGCGAAAAATCAGTACCGACGGTTCACGGCGATATCGGTAGACGATCACCGAGGATTGATGGGATTGGGGAGTCAACGCATGGATGATGGACGATGCACGCCTCTGGGAGCTGCAGGCCGACTGTGCGCTGATGAACCCGACCACGCCCGACCGCGTGCTCGCGGCGGCCCGCCTCGCCGGCGTCTCGGCCGGTGACTTCGTCCTCGACCTCGGGTGCGGCAACGGCACCGTCCTCGCCCTGCTCGCGGACGCGTTCGGCTGCCGGGGGCTCGGGATCGACTGCCGTCCGGAGGCGGTCCTTGCCGCCCGCGCCCTCGCCCGGACGCGGGGCCTCGAGGACCGGGTCGCGTTCCGCTGCGACGACGCGGCCCGCCCGGCCGATCCCGTTTGCGGCGCCACGGTCGCGCTCTGCCTCGGAGCGGCCTCGGCCTTCGGCGGGATCGAGGGTGCGGTCTCCGCCCTCCGCGCCTCTCTCGATGACGACGGCCGGGCCGTGCTCGGCGAGCGGTACTGGCGGACCGAGCGCGTCCCGCCCGAGTTCGCCCGCGACTTTGCCGACTGCGTCGACCGAGTACCAGCTCCTCGGGATCGTGCGGGAGCACGGCTTCTCCCTCGCGGGCATCGTCCGGTCGGGCGAGGCCGAGTTCGACACCTACGAGGAGGCCATCTGGAGCGCCTGCCGCTCGGCGCTCGCCAGGGATCCCGGTGACGACGAAGTCCGAGCGTACCTCTCCCGCATCCAGGACGAATACCTCGGCTACGGGCGTGAATATGTCGGATGGGCGATGTACGTCCTTTCCGGCCCCGTCTGAGAGAAAAAGTTCATCCGATCCCGGCCTATCTCGGGGTCCTGACGAAACGAACCGTCATCCTCGCCGTCTGTGCGGCCTTCGTACTCGCAGCAGTCCTGATCGTCGCTGCCGCTGTCGCCGGGTGCGCCTCGACAACGACGGTCAACACGTCCCCGCGACCGTGGTCGTGACCTCGAAATAGCCCTCAATTCTGCTTAGAGCGGGACGGTCACGCGTCCCTCGTCGACCCCGATCAACCGCCGCTCGGCGCGAAGCACGCCCCCGTCGACCACGAAACCGGCCTCGGCCAGAAAGTCCGCGAGCTCACCGCGGGCGACGATGGCGTCCAGCCGGCGGCGGACAGCGGCGAGCGCCTCCTCCTTCGCGTCCTCGGGCGACCGCCCGGTCGCCTCGGCCCCGAACTCCGGGCAGACGGCGAGGAAGAGACCGCCCGAGCGGTAGATCGCGACCGTGACCACCAGGTCCGCGATCACCGTTCCGTCCCCTCCGCCGGCTCCGCGCCACCCGGTGACGACCGCCCCGTACGACGCAGACGCGGGGGTACACGGCCATGTCCGTCATCCCCATGATGGGGACGAGCGCGGTGATGGCGGAGACGAGCGGTCGCATGGGTGACGAACTCTCTCTCCGAGCCCTCTTCAGGCTGTCGAATCGTGCCGCAACGCGCCTGGGCGCCGCAGTCTTGATACGCTCCCGGCATCATCCGTCATGACATGGCCTCAAGCGACACCCGTCGTCCTCTACCTCGCCTGCAGCCTCGACGGGTTCATCGCCGCTCCGGACGGCTCGGTCGGGTGGCTCGAGACATTCTCCCGGGACGGCGAGGACTACGGCTACGCCGGTTTCCTTGCGGGCGTCGGCGCGCTCGTGATGGGGAGCAGGACGTACGAACAGGCGCTCGGGTTCGGCGAGTGGCCGTACGCGGGTCTTCCATGCTTCGTCGCAACATCACGGACGCTTCCTGTACCGGACCGAGCCGATATCCGCCTCCGGTCGGGAGACGACCTCGAAGCACCTCGCGGCCGAAGCCCGGACGGCAGCGGGGAACCGCGCCGTATGGCTGGTCGGCGGGGCCGCCCTTGCCCGGTCCATGCTCGACGCGGGGGTCGTGGATACGCTCGACCTCGCCCTGATGCCCGTGCTCCTCGGCGACGGGATCCCGCTCTTCGTCTCCGGACTGCGGCCGCACGGTCTCGCTCTTCGCGAGAGCCGGACGCATGCGAACGGCGTCGTGCAGCTGCGGTACTCGGTGCAGGGAGCGATCTGACAGTGCTCAGCCGACCGGCGCGAGGATCTCGGTCAGGATCTCCTCGGGTGCGACCTCGGAGGGGTCGTTGAGGTAATATTCCCGGATGGGCCCCGTGATCGCGAGTCCCCGTTCGGCAAGCCCGGTATAGAGCCGCTCGTAGGTCGCATCGCATCGCTCGTACGGGCCGCGGTGGAGGACCTTTGCAAACCGCCCGCCCGGAAGCTCGTAGTATTCGACGTCCCCCTCGGGCTTCGCGCGGTTCGCCACCGGGAATGCCACCTCGAGGTCCGCGTCGCCGGATGCCACGACCTGCTCGACCTCGGCCGTCGCGATCTGGCGGCAGACAAAGACCGGCGGGCCGGCCGGGATCGCGCCCTTCTCCATGATCACGGCCCAGACCTCCATCAGCATCTCCGGGATCCGCGAGAACGGGCCACGGCGGCGCAGCCCGAGCACCGCCTGCGCGGGCAGCTCGACGATCTCGATCTCGTCCATACGCGATCGGGTAGACGGCCGGCAGGGATAAGCATGGCGGCGTCCGAGCGCACCCGAACCGATCCGGCCGGTGCGGGGGCTGCCCGGTGGGCTTCAGCGCAGGATCCGGGCGAGCTGAATCAGGTCGCGGTAGCCGTCGTCGGCGCGGAAGCCGTCCCGTCGGACCCCTTCGCAGGCGAACCCGCATGCCTCGAAGAGCCGGAGCGAGCGCTCGTTTCCCTCGACCACGAGGACCTCGAGCCGGACAAGGCCGCGCCGGCCAGCCTCTCCGACCATCGCCTCCACCGCCCGCCGGCCGAGGCCATGGCCCCACCAGGCCGGGTCCAGGTAGACGAAGAGCGAGGCAGTGTGCCCGAGCCGGCTCGACGGGTCGGCCGGGATCAACCCGACGGAGCCCGCGAGGCCGCCGCCGACGCGAAGCGCCCACCAGACGCCCTCCTGGTCCCGGATGTACCGGAAGAAGTCGATGGTGCGGTCGAGCGGCACCGGGCGGCGCAAGGTCGAGGTACCGGGCGACGGCCGGGTCGTTCGTGAGCCGGTTCAGGCCGGGCAGATCGCGCTCGGTGACCGGCTCGATCGCGACCGCTCCCTCCGGGATTCTGTTCATCCGCCCACCTCTCTTCACGTCGTGGCCCGTGCACCTAAACAGTGTCCCGGCCACGTCTCGGTACCGCATGACGCGCTCTGCCGCCGTCCCGATCCACACCGCTTGAGGCTGGCCCCAAAGCCGCGTCTTCCTGAGCCAACGCCTCGGCATGAAGGTCCTTGCCACCGGGTACCGGGCTGCCTGTGCCGCGCGCCCATCCGAGCGGCTCAGCGCGCTCGCGCAGGACGGTTGCGGGGAGGCCACGCTCACCGGCTCCGGCTCACCGAGCCGAGGAGGCCGCGGATGAGCTGGCGGCCGAGCTGGCCGCCCGATCCCCCGCGCCGCGCTCTCGGCGAAGGTCCCGATCACCTCGGCCGTATCCGGCGGGCTCCGACTGCGGGCGTGCCGCGGCCCGCGGGCTTCGCGGCGGGCGCCACCGGCTGCGCTGCGGGCACCCGCGCCGCGAGGGCCTCGTACGCCGACGCGCGGTCCACGGCCGCCTCGTACATCCCGGCCACGGGCGAGGCGCGACGGACCTCCCCGCGCTCCTCGATCGAGAGCGGGGCGAGGCGGCTCCGCGGCGGCATAACGAATGCCCGCTCCACCGGCGTCGGCGTCCCGTTCGCGTCGAGGACCGAGACGAGGGCCTCGCCGACCCCGAGCTCGGTGATCGCGGCGACTGCGTCGAGCCCCGGGTTCGGCCGGAGCGTCTCGGCGGCCGTCCTGACGGCCCGCTGGTCCTTCGGCGTGAAGGCGCGGAGCGCGTGCTGGACCCGGTTGCCGAGCTGGCCGAGCACGGTCTCGGGGATGTCGAGCGGCGACTGGGTGACGAACCAGACGGCGACGCCCTTCGAGCGGATCAGCCGGACCATCTGCTCGATCCGGTCGAGCAGCACCTTCGGCGCGTCCGCGAAGAGCAGGTGGGCCTCGTCGAAGAAGACGACGACCCGGGGCCGCTCGGGGTCGCCGACCTCCGGCAGGTTCTCGTAGAACTCGCTGAGGAGGTAGAGGAGCAGGGTCGAGTAGAGGCGCGGGGCCTGCATCAGCCGGTCGGCCGCGAGGATGCTGACCGTGCCCCGGCCGTCGGGGGCCGTCCGCATCAGGTCGTCGAGGCGGAGTGCCGGTTCGCCGAAGAGCGCGTCCCCGCCCTCCTGCTCGAGCGCGAGGAGACCGCGCTGGATCGCGCCGATGCTGGCCGGCGCGAGCGTCCCGTACCGGGCACGGGTACTCGGACGCGTGCTCCGAGACGTGGGCGAGGACCGCGCGGAGGTCCTTGAGGTCGAGCAGGAGCAGCCCCGCGTCGTCCGCGATGGCGAAGACTGCCGCAAGGACGCCGCTCTGCACCTCGTTCAGGTCGAGGATCCGGGAGAAGAGGAGCGGGCCGACCTCCGAGACCGTCGTCCGGACGGGATGGCCGGTCGCGCCGAACGCGTCCCAGAAGATCACGGGGACGCCCGCGTAGCCGAAGTCCGTGAGCCCGAGGCGGGCGATCCGCTCGGTCACCTTCGGCGTCTCGCCGCCGGGGAGCGCGAGGCCCGAGAGGTCGCCCTTGACGTCTGCGAGCAGGACCGGGATTCCCGCGCCCGAGAACTGCTCGGCGAGGACGCGAAGGGTGACGGTCTTGCCCGTGCCGGTGGCGCCGGTGACAAGGCCGTGCCGGTTCAGCATCTGCGGGAGCACGCCGATCGGGCGACTGCCGATCGCGATGGTGAGGGGTTCCTGTGGCGATGGCATGGGCTGACGATCAGGTATCGGCGGTTCGCACCATAAACCCGTCAGGCGAACGCGACCTGGACCGCGGTCGGGTATTTAGCGACGAGACTGTACGCGATTGCCCGGCCGATCCAGGCCCTGCCGTCGACGAACTCGCGCAGCGTCGAGATCTCGCCGAGGACCTGCAGGGCCTCGAACGCGTACCGGTCCGTGATGGAGCAGGCTGTCCGGCACGTCCATCGAGGCGAAGCAGATGATCGGCAGACGCAGGCGCCGCACAAGCCCGGCGGGAAGCCGGCCGGCGATGGAGCGGAGCACGACCGGGTCGTAGCGGTACTCGTCCCCGCCGCGCGTGACCGAGACCGGCCGATCGGCCTCGAGGAGGGCCGCGAGCGTGGGCCGTTCGGCCGCGATTCCGTCGTTCATCCGGTTGGCCTCGAGCCGGAGCCAGCGCTGGAGGACCCGGTCGTCGTACATCCCGGGCAGGGTGGCCCTCGCGGGCCTTAATACTGGCGACAGGGTTAAGCGAAACGGGTTCCCTCTTCAGATGATGACGGGCCGGACCATCGGCGACGCACTGCTTCGGCGCGAACGGAAGACGTACGGCCTCGTGATCGGCGGTGCGGGAGGACGACCCTGACCCCCGGGGAGATCGAGAGGATCGCCCGCGTCGCGTGTGAGCAGTCCGCGGGGAACGGGATCGGCCTCGCGATTGGGCACCAGGACGTCGGGCGACACGGTGGCGGCATCCGCGTCGGGTCCGCCCGGGACGACGGCGCGACTGTCTCCTTCACGGTTCAGTCAGCATGACGGACGGCATCGTGCTCCGGTACGCGGCCGACGCCGACGCCGCGGGCGTGATCGCGATCTTCAACCACTACGCGGCGACCGGCTTTGCCGCGTACACGGAGGCGCCCGTGCCGATCGGGTTCTTCGCGGCGCTCCGCGGGGGGACGTACGCGTTCCGGGTTCTCGAGGACGTCGGCGCGATCGTCGGGTTCGGCTCGGTGCGGCCGCTGCTCCCGTTCCCGGCCTTCCGGCGGGCCGGCCTCCTCTCCTACTTCGTCGCGCCGGAATACACGGGCCGCGGGCTCGGCACGCGCCTCCTCGAGCGGCTCGCGGACGACGCGCGGACCAGCGGGTGCACGACGATCGTGGCGAACGTCTCGTCGCGGAACCCTGCGAGCCTCGCGTTCCACGCGGCCAGGGGGTTTGCCGAGGTCGGCCGGCTCCGGTCCGTCGGGGCGAAGTTCGGCGAGCCGTTCGACCTGGTCTGGCTCCAGCGGGATTTGTGATCTCGTGGGAGCCGTCGATGTCTGGATCAAACGACCTGATGAAAAATCGACGACCTGCTGCTCAACCGTCGCCGGGAACGGGCCCGGGCAATCGAGGAGGCAGGTCAACGCCGAAACGTCGGGCCACGCCCAGCCGGTGGATTCGCAGCCGGAGAAGGACATGAGCCCTGCAGAGGCATCTGCTCGCGGGGAGGGGGCCGAGCAGCCCACTCCTTCGTTTCCGGTGAACAGCGGTACGGAAGCGAGCCCGCACCGCGACGGCCTGCTTCCCCTTTCGCGACTCCCGGATTCTGGGAGGCTCATACCCCCCCATGGTGCTATGCGTGTCGCCCCCCCCCTGTCATGATGCCTCTGCCGGATTCGGCGCCGCCCGGCGCGGTGTGAGGTTGCCCCGGCCGTCGAGGACGGTGGGGACGTGCGCGCCCGATTGAGGATATCGGGGACAGAAAAATGCGATGGGAAGGAGATCGTCATGCGATAGCCGGGGATCGAACCCGGGTTAGAGGCTTGGGAAGCCCCTGTCCTGCCGCTAGACTACTATCGCGCACAGTGCCCTCTACTGTTGGAAGAGGGAGATTATCAACCTTGCCGGGAAGCCTAGAGCTTCCCAGCAAACTTCTCGGGATTCGTGTCGAACTGCTTTTTGCAGCCCGGTGCACAGAAGTAGACCTTCTTCCCCCTGTACTCGCTCGACCACTTCGCCGTCTTCTCGTCGACGTCCATGTCACAGACCGGGTCCTTCGCCATCAGAACTCACCGACGGTTCTGCCGTCAGCAGTGATGCGGCTCCCGCTATAAAAAAGCTGGCTACTCGGTTCCGTGCTTGCGGACCAGAGAGAGCGCGTCCGAGAGCAGGGACGAGCCGAGAAGCAGCAGGCCCGCGATCGCGAAGGCCGTGCCGACCGCAAGCGCCTCGACATAGAGGAGCGCGGTCGTGTTGAACGACGCGAGCGACCACGCGGCAGCCGCGATCCCGAGCGAGACGAAGACCGAGCCGTACGCGGCCGACGCGGCTCGCGGCTCCGTGAAGGTGACGAGCCCGCGCAGCCCTGGGCCGAAGGTCGCGGACCCGGCGTCCCGGCCGTCGGCCTCCTCGGGAATCCGGAGGGACCGGATCCGGAGGCCGTCGGACTCGGCGGTCGCGATCAGCGCCCCGGGCCCCGTGAGCGATGCGCCGCAGGCATTCGCCAGGATCGCGGCCCGGTCGTTCAGCACGACGAGGCCGATCCGGCCCTCCGCATTCTCGCCGATCACCAGGTCGGCGGATCTGTCGCGGACCGGCTCGGTCAGCCGGGTGATGCACTCCTGGCGGCAGAGCTGGTCGTCGAAGAGGACGGCGAGCAGGGTCACCCCGTGTCGGGCGGCAAACGCGACCGCCTCGCGCAGCCCCGCACCCTCGCCGTCCGATGGTGCACGCCGAACCAGCGTCGCACCCGCTCGGGCCGCGATCTCTGCCGGACGATCCGTCGACCCCTCGTCGATCACGAGCACGGCATCCGCAGTCTGGCGGGCGCGCATGATCAGGGAACCGATCACAAGTTCGGCGTCACAGCAGGGCAGTGCGATCAGCCGGCTCATACCGGATACTCCAGGCCAGCGGGGGGCAGGACCATGCGCAATCTGGACATACTGCTCCGAAGGTATATATATGGATATTGGTGGCCGGCGATGGTCAACCGGGACCGTGCGGAGGAGGGATACGACAACCAGGACCACTTCCTGTACCGGGCTATTCGGCACGGTGCAAACTTGCTGAGCCACAATTTGCGCTTTGGAGATAAGAGTCTGTCTCTTTTTATCTGTAAGAGTAAAAGCGAAAACCGCGGGCCGAAAATCCGTTGGCCGGGCTATCGGGGCGATTTCCAGTCGAAACAGGTTCGCCTCTCAGTTCCCTGCCGGGCCGCTTCGCCCGAGGCACGGGCGGGCGCGGTCGCCGGGCAGGGTGAAGAAGAAGGTCGTGCCCGCACCGGGCGTCGAGGCGACCCAGCACCGGCCTCCGTGCCGCTCGACCACCTTTTTGACGATCGGGAGGCCGACCCCGGTGCCCGCGTACCGTTCACGCGTGTGAAGGCGCTGGAAGAGGACGAAGATCCGGTCGAAGTATTCGGGCTCGATCCCGATCCCGTTGTCCGCGACCGCGAACCGCCACCACCCGTCCTCGCGTTCGGCCGTGATCCTGATCCGCGGCGGCTCGTCCGAGCGGAACTTGAGCGAGTTCTGGAGCAGGTGCGAGAAGACGAGCGGCAGTTCGGCGGGATCGCCGCAGACCACGGGGAGGGGGTCGTGCTGGACAACGGCCCCGAGCTCGCGGATCTGGTGGCGGTGGTCGCGCAGCACGTCGAGCACTACCTGCTCGACGTCGACCGGCTCGAACGGCCGCTTCTTCGCGCCGATGCGCGAGAGCAGGAGCAGGTCCTGGACCAGCCGCTGCATACGGAGCCCGCCCTCGACGATGTAACCGAGAACCTCCTCGGCGTCCTCGTCGAGCCGGTCCCCGTACCGGCGCTGGAGGAGCTGGACGTGCGAGACGACCGTGCGGATCGGCTCCTGCAGGTCGTGGCTCGCCACGTACGCGTAGCGCTCGAGCGCTTCGTTCGAGACCTCGAGTTCGTCGATCGCGGCGCGGAGGCGGAGTTCGGCCTCGACCCGGGCCGTGACGTCCTGGCCCTGGACGACGGTCGCCGCAACCGTTCCGTCGGGGTTGCTGAGGGTGGCCGCCGTCCAGAGGACGGTCCGGACCGTTCCGTCGCGGTGGACGACCGTCCCCTCGAGACCCTGCGGCGCGGCCCCCGCCTCGAGGACGGTCGGGGCGATGCCGGGCAGGACGTCGGCGAGGAGCCGCCCCGCAAGGCCGCCCGCCGACCGGCCCGTGAGCCGCTCGAAGGCCCGGTTCAGGCGCGTGACCCTCCCCTCGGCGTCGAGGACCAGGATCGGCCCCGGGGCCTGCTCGAGCAGCCCCTCGACGTACTCGCGGGCTTCGCGGAGCTCGTCGGTCCGGCTCGAGAGCTCGCGGAAGAGGACCGAATACGGCCGACGGACCCCGAACTCGACGATCGCCAGGGCGAAGAGATAGAAGGCGATCAGCCGGAGAAGGTGGCCGGCCAGGTTCAGCGGCCCGATCGCGTCGACGGTGAGGGCGAGACAGACCTCGGCGGCCGCGTAGGCGCCGAATGCGCCGAGGAGGAGGTGAAGCATCTCCTCGTCGAACGCGGCACGGCGCCGGTAGAGGAGGAGCATGCCGGCCGCGATGCCGGCCACGACCACGACCTCGGCCCCGAGACGGAACGTCGGGGCGGCCAGGCCCCCGGCGTTCACGTCCGGAAAGACCCCGATTGCGATCGCGGCCAGGAGGGCTGCCGTCGCGGCCGCGTAGGCGCCGAGCAGGTACCGCGGAGCGATCTCCCGGCCGATTGCGAGCGGGGCGCCGACGGCGGTGGCCGCCGCGATGAGGCCTCCCGCGATCCAGAACTGGGATGCGAGGACGGGCCCGGAACCGACGAAGACCCCCATGCCGTCGAAGGCGAGGGCGTGGAGCAGGGTCAGCCCGCCGACGAAGAGCAGGCCGATGCCGAGGACCAGAAAGTAGGCGTTCTCGAGGTAGGGCCGGCTCGACCAGACCAGAATGAAGAGTGCGAACGCGACCCCGACCGCGACCATCTCCACGAGCGCGTGGAAGAGCAGGTAGTTCTCGAGGGCGATTCCGAGCAGGACCGCTCCGGCCAGCAGGGCTCCCGCTGCGACGACGAGGGTGCGGGGTGCCGGCCAGGCGACCGTTGCCATCAGTATCTCCCGTGGTCGGACTGGTCACCGGAGGAGATAATGGTTATCCTTGAGGTCGGTCCCGGGACCGGGGCGTCCAGCGCCGGAGCAGGAGCGAGAGCGAGACGACCGTGACCGAGGAGAGGGCCATCGCGGCCGCAGCCCACTCGGGGCGGAAGACGATCCCCGTGAACGGGTAGATCACGCCCGCTGCGACCGGGATCAGGGCCCCGTTGTAGAAGAAAGCCCAGAAGATGTTCTGGCGGATGCGGCGCATGACCGCCCGCCCGAGCTCGATCGCGGCGACCGCGTCCAGGAGGTCCGAGCGGACGAGCACGACGTCCCCCGACTCGATCGCGACGTCGGTCCCGGAGCCGATCGCGATTCCGAGGTCGGCCGTGGCGAGCGCGGGGGCGTCGTTGATCCCGTCGCCGACATACGCCGTCCGGTCGCCGCCCTCCTGGAGCCGCCGGACCTCATCGGCCTTCTCGCCCGGCAGGACCTCGGCCAGTACCCGGTCGATCCCGACCGAGCGCGCGATCGCGTCCGCTGTCCGGCGGTTGTCGCCGGTGATCATCGCGACGCCGAGCCCCATCTCCTTCAGGGCCTCGACCGCACGGGCGGTCGTCGGCTTGACCGGGTCCGCGACGGCCAGGATCCCGGCGGCCTCCCCTCCTGCCGCGACGAGCACGGCCGTGCGCCCGGCCTCCTCGAGCGCCCTGAGGGTGGCCTCGGCACCGTCGGGGAGGGCGATGCCGCGCTCCTCGAGGAAGACCCGGCTTCCGACCAGCACCTCCCGTCCGTCGACGGTCGCGGCCACGCCCCGCCCCGTGACCGACGCGAACGCGGTCGCGGCCTGGACGGGAACCCCCTCCGCGCCGGCCGCGTCCACGATCGCCCGGGCAAGCGGGTGCTCGGAGTCCGCCTCGGCCGCGGCCGCGAGGGCGAGGAGCGACGGCCGGTCCACGCCGCCGAACGGCACCGCGTCCGTGACGGCCGGCGCGCCCATGGTGAGCGTCCCGGTCTTGTCGAACGCGACGAGCGTGATCTTCTCGGCGTTCTCGAGCGCCTCGCCGTTCCGGACGAGGACGCCGAGCTCGGCCCCCCGCCCGACCCCGACCGTGACCGCGGTCGGCGTCGCGAGCCCGAGCGCGCAGGGGCAGGCCACGACGAGGACCGAGATCAGGGTGGTCAGCGCGAAGAGCAGGGTCGCGCCGAGGAAGAAGTACCAGGCGACGAAGGCCGAGATGGCGATCGCGAGCACCACCGGGATGAACCAGGCGACCGCCCGGTCGGCGATGCGCTGCACGGGCGGGCGCGACCCCTGCGCCTCCTCGACAAGCGCGATGATCTGCGCCAGCACGGTCTCGCGCCCGACCCGTTCGGCCACAAAGCGGAGAGCGCCGGTCCCGTTGATCGTGCCGCCGACGACACCATCGCCCTGCGCCTTGCGCACGGGGACGGGCTCGCCGGTGATCATGGACTCGTCGACGTAGCTCTCGCCCTCCCGGACCGTGCCGTCGACCGGCACCCGCTCGCCCGGCCGGACGAGCACGAGATCGCCGGGCGCGACGTCCTCGACCGGGACCGAGACCTCGGCCCCGTCCCGGATGACGGTCGCGGTCCGGGGCGCGAGGTTCATCAGGGCCCGGATCGCCTGCCCGGTCCGACCCTTGGCCCGGGCCTCGAGGTACCGGCCGAGGGTCAGGAAGGCGGCGAGCATCAGGGCCGTCTCGTAGAACATGAACTCGGTCGTGAGGACGATCCCGAGGGTGCCCATCACCGAGGCGACGTACGCAACCCCGATCCCCATCGCGTACATCACGTCCATGTTCAGGGTCCGGTTCCGGAGCCCGAGCCAGGCCGCCCGGAAGATCGGGGCCGCGACGTAGACGAAGGCCGGCGTCGCGACCGCGAACTGGATCCAGGAGAGGAGTTCCATCGGGATCCCGAGCGGGTACCACATCGAGAGCATCAGCGGAATGGCGACCCCGAAGCCGACCAGGATCCGGCGCCGCTTGTCGGCGAGGTCGGCCTCGACGGCGGCCCGCTCGGCCTCCTCCGAGACCTCGCCCTCGAGACCGAGGTACTGGTATCCGGCCGCCTCGATCGCGCCGCCCATCTGGCGAATCTCCACGAGCGAGGGGTTGTAGACGACGCGGGCCCGCTCGGTGGCGAGGTTGACCTGCGCCTCGACCACGCCCGGCAGGGCCAGGAGCGCCTCCTCGATCGTCCGGACGCACATCGCGCAGACCATGCCGCCCACGCGGAGGCTCGCTTCCCGGTTGACGACGCCGTACCCGGCCTCCTCGACCGCCTTTCCGAGCCGGGCGAGGTCCGTCCGGGCCGGGTCGAAGGTCACCCGGGCGCTCTCGGTCGCGAGGTTCACCTGCGCGCCGGTCACGCCGGGCTCGCGCTTCAGCGCCTCCTCGACCGCGAGCGAACAGGTCGCGCAATGCATGCCCGTGACCGCCAGTTCGGCCTCGCGGTCGGTCTCTGCCGCCATTACGGAGTGGATGGTAGCGGCAGGGAGAAAAAGGTGCCCGGTCTCAGGAGCGGCCGTAGACGTCCTCGAACCGGACGATGTCGTCCTCCTCGAGGTACTCGCCGATCTGGACCTCGATCACCTCGAGCGGGATGACGCCCGGGTTCCCGAGCCGGTGGCGCTGGCCGGTCTTGACGAAGGTCGACTCGCCCTGCGCGAGCAGGCGGGCCTCGCCCTCGAGCTCGACCTCGGCCGTCCCCGAGACCACGATCCAGTGCTCGGAGCGGTGGTGGTGGAGCTGGAGGGAGAGGCGGCGGCCCGGCCGGACCGTGACCCTCTTGATCTTGTACGCCCCGTTCGCCTCGAGCACCTTGTAGTCCCCCAGGGACGGTGCTCCTCGCGGTGGTGGACCACGACGGGGTCGCCGGCCGCCTTGAGCGCGGCCACGAGCTCGCGCACGCGTCCGGTCTCGCTCTTCTTCGCGACGAGGAGCGCATCGTCCGTGTCGACCACGACCAGGCCCTCGACCCCGATCAGGCCGACCCGCTTGCCCTCGGCCCGGACGAAGTTGTCGCGGCTGTCGAGGTAGATCGCCGTACCCGCGTTGCCGTCCGCATCGGCCGGCTCGGCCGCCGCGAACGCGGCGAAGTCGCCGAGGTCCGACCAGGCGGCGTCGAGCGGCGCGACCGCGACACGGTCCGAGTGCTCGAGGAGGCCGTAGTCGATCGAGACGGACGGCATGGCTGCGTAGTCGGGCGGAAGCGCGGCGATCGGCGTCCGCGATCGCGGGCTGGAGGCGGCCGAGCTCCTCGAAGAAGACGGTCGTCGGGAGGAGGAACATGCCCGAGTTCCAGAGATAGCCGTCGCGGACGTAGGTCTCCGCGGTCGCGGCGTCGGGCTTCTCGACGAACGCGTCGACCTCGTACCCGCCGGGAAGCGGCGCGCCGGGGCGGATGTAGCCGTACCCGGTGTGCGGCGAGGTCGGGGTCACGCCGAACGTGACGAGCCGGTCCTCTGCGAGCGGCGCGGCCCCGCGGATCGCGTCGAGCGCGGCGTCGTCGAGCAGGTGGTCGCTCGGCAGGACGGCCGCGATCGCCTCGCCGCCGGCCTCGCGGAGGGCGGCCATGGCCCAGGCGATGGCGGGGAGCGTGTTGCGCCCCGCGGGCTCGGCGAGCAGGTGCGCGTCGTCGCAGGAGCCGCCGAGGGCCTCGACCTGGTCGCGGATCAGGTAGCGGTGCGCCTCGTTCGTGACCACCCAGACGCCGTCCTTGCCCGCGAGGGCCCGGGCGCGCAGCCAGGTCCGCTGGAAGAGCGACCGATCGCCGACGGGCAGGAACTGCTTCGGATACTGCTCCCGCGAGAGCGGCCAGAGCCGGGTCCCCGAGCCGCCCGCGAGGATGATGCACTGCATGTACTCTCTGTTGTTTTCGGCGGAGGTTAAGGTTCTCGAACCGTTTCGCGCCGCCCCGCCTCGCGCCGGACGATCGCGAGCCCCGCGCCGAGCCCGAGCAGGATGTTCAGGTGGAAGACGATCAGGCGCCAGAGGACGACCATGACGCCGAGGGACGAGGTCGGGACGAAGAGGCCGTAGAGCGAGGCGGCCGAGGCCTCGGCGAGTCCGGCGCCGCCGGGTGTGAACGGCAGGAGCGCGATGACGTTGACGAGCATCTGGCAGAGGAGCGAGAGGATCCAGGACGGAGGAAGGCCGAGCGCGAGGAGCACGAAGGAGGCGACCATGAAGTCGAGGAGCCAGTACCCGGCCGAGAGAAGGGCCGCGCCCGCGAGGTGGCCGAGGCCCCGCGTGGCGAACCGGCCGAAGGCGGCATGGAAGTGGTCGACCTCGTGGTCGAGCCGGCCTGAGATTCGGTCGAGCCGCTCCGCGATCCCGGCGGGGAGCCACCGGCCGAGCGCGGCCGTGACCGCAAGCAGAACCCGCTTGAGCCCCTGCGGCCAGCGGAGCGCGAGCAGGAGGAGGCCGGCGAAGACGAGGACGAAGAGGCCGATCGCGGGCAGGAGCGGTCCGCTGCTGACGCCGAGTGCGTCCAGCTCCCGTTCGAGGAGCACGACTGCGAGCACGACCCCGGCGAGCAGCAGGAGGACGTCGAGGAGCCGTTCGGCCACGACGACCGCGGTCGCGTCCCCGGCGCGGACGCCGGCGCGGTAGAGCTCGTGGACCCGTACGGGCTCGCCCCCGGCCGACGACGGCGTGATCGCGGCCGCAAGCACGTTCGCGAGCACGATCGGGATGCAGGTACGGAACGGCACGCGGTATCCCAGCCCGGCCGAGAGCACACGGAGCCGCCCGGCCCAGCAGAGGAGGGCCGCGCCGTGGGCGAGGAGGGCGACCGCGAGCCAGCGCGGATCGAGGTTCGCGAGCGCGGCGAAGGTCGCCTCGTCCACGGTCAGGGCGAGCACGACCAGCGAGCACGAGGGCCGAGAGGAGGACCGAGACGAGAAGCCAGCCGCGCTGCCGCATCCTACACCGCGAAGAGGGAACGGTCGCCGGCGATCGCGACGAGCCCGGCCCGGACGCCCGCGTCGAGCCAGCCGTAGGCGTAGGAACTCACCGAGAGCGAGGCCTCGAGGTCGCCGTCGGTGAGGAACGGGTCGAGGGGGCGAGGAACGCCCCGGCGACCGCGAGGACCGCGAGAGCGGCCGCGTGCGCCGGGCTCGCCGGGTCCGGGGCCGGGCCGGCCGCCTCGAGGGCCGCCCCGAGCATGGCCGTGTACCGCCTCGCCTTCTCCTCGAGCCGGGGGGTGTCGCGACCCGGCACAACGCCCCGGAGCAGCCCGAGCCCCGATTCCTCCCCGTCCAGGAGGCCGACGGCGATCGCCGCGTCGAGCCACCCGGAGGCGTAGGCGACGGCCGCGAGGGCGTTGACACGATCGCCGCGATCGGCGAACGCGGCCGCGTCGGCCCGGTATGCCCGGACCATCCCGAGGCAGGCGGCTGCGGCCGGCGCGAGCAGGGCGTCGTCGCGCACCCCGGGCAGGACGCCGGCAAGGGCCTCGTCGAGGGAGCCGAACGCGGCGGCGAGGGTCATAGGCCGGCGAAGGCCTCCAGGTACTCCCGCTCCATCACGTGAAGCTCGCCCGGCACGATCAGGACGTGGAGGGGCCCGCCGAAGTCGACCGCGCGGAGCCGATCGGCCGTGCCGGCCGCGACCACCGGCTCGGGCGATCCGACCCGCGCGCAGCCGACGTAGAGGGGGATCTCCAGGCCCGTCTCCTCCGCGGCGGCCTCGAGCAGGTCGAGCGCCTCCGGGATCAGCATGCAGCGCCCGGGCTGGATGTCGAGGTAGACGAGGGTGTGGAGACCCCGCTGCAGGTTCTCGCGGATCGCCGTCACGGGCGAGGTCGGGCGCCAGCGGCCGTGCGGAAACGGGAGCGAGGTTGCGGGGCCGAACCGGTAGTTCTGGAGCCCCGCGAGGCCCGGCGCCGCGGTCGCAATCGATGCGCCGTGCACGATGCGCGTCTCGATCCCGAGAGCGTGCGCCCGGAGCCGGAGGTCGACGTGGGTGGTCGAGACCATGGGATCGCCCGGGACGAGGAACGCGGCCGTCCCGGTCCGCGCCGCCTCGAGCACCTCGTCGGGCAGGCTCTCGACATCGTCTCGAGAGAGGACCGTGACCGGCTTTCCCCAGGCGGCCTCCATGGCCGCAACCGTCGCGCCGCCGAGGCGGGAGGTGTAGCCCTCGAGAAAGACCCGGTCGGCCTCCGCGATCGCGCGGCGGCCGCGGAGCGAGACGTCCTCGAGGTCCCAGAGGCCGAGGCCGACGAACCAGAGCACCTAGGCCGCCCCCCGCGGAGAAAGAGACATATCCGCCGAAGTCGTCGTGTCCGGCCGTGATAAGCGCTTCGGCGGCTCCTCAGCCGGCCACGAAGTTGATGAGAGCGCCGATCCCGATGCCGAGCGCGACCGTGTAGACCGTGATCAGGGCCGCGATCCGGGTGCCGAGCTCGCGCCGGAGGACGGCGATCGTCGAGATGCACGGGACGAAGAGGGTCGAGACGATCGCGAAGATGTACAGCTGGAGATCGGTCATGACCGTGTTGAGGTTCGCGGTCCCCGCCAGCACGACCAGGGTCTCGAAGGCCATCTCCTTTCGCAGGATGCCGAAGAGGAGCGCGGTCGAGGCGTAGGCGGGCAGGCCGAGCAGCCCCTCCGAGATCGAGGCGAAGGCGGTCTCGACAGTCGCGATCACACCGAAGTACCCGAGCAGGCCGAGGATCACGCTGCTCACGAGCAGGAGCGGCATCGCGATGTACAGGAACTCCTTGATCCGGAGCCAGGACTTGAGCAGGACCATGTCCGGCGCGGGGCCGGCGGAGCGGCGCCATCTCGAGGACCATGCCGAGCTGCGGCCCGGGCGCGACCCGGCTCAGCACGAGCCCGGTCAGGATCACGAGGCCGAGCACGATGAGGTAGATCGAGAACGCGGCCGCGAGCGAGACGAACGAGGCGACGATCCCCGAGATCACGACCGTCCGGGCCGAGCACGGGACCATCGTGATCAGGAACGCGGCGATGATCCGCTCGCGCCGCGTCGCGAGCAGGCGCGTGCCCATGATCGCGGGGACGTTGCAGCCGAACCCGAGGACGAGCGGGATGATCGCCTCGCCGTGGAGGCCCATCCGGTGCATGGCCCGGTCCGCGAGGAACGCGGCCCGCGACATGTAGCCCGAGTCCTCGAGGAGCGCGAGCAGGATGAAGAACGTGAAGATGTACGGGAACGCGATCCCGAGGCCCGACTGGAGGGCGAGCACGACCGAGCGGAGCACCACGTCCACGAGCGGGGGAAGATCGAGGGCTGCGAGCGGCTCGAGCAGGAGGATCTGGAAGGCCTGGATGATGTACTCCTCGAGGACGCCCCCGACGAGGAAGACCACGAGCAGCATCGCCAGGAGGACGCCGACCAGGATCGGGACGCCGGGCACGGTCCGGGTGAGGAGCCGGTCGATCCCCGCACCCGCCCCGCCCGCGGACGAGACGACCGCATCCGCGATCGTCCGGGCGTGGTTGTGCCGGTTGGTCGCGATGATCTGTCCGGCCGACATCCGGTGCCGCCGCCCGATCTCCTCGCCCACGGCCCCGGCCGTCTCGAGGAGGCTCGGGGTCGTCGCCGATCCCCTGGAGCGCCTGGAGCGCCGTGCGCCGGTCGACCCCGAAGGTCCGGGCGAGGGAGTGGAGCGCAGCCTCGACATGGTGGTCGTACGGGACCTCGACCGTGGCCGCCCGTGCCTCGAGCACGGCCGTGGGCAGGATCCGATCGATCCCCTGCCCGGTTGCCGCCGAGGTCGCGAGGACGGGGACGCCGAGCAGTGTCCTCGAGCCGTTCGGTGTCGACCGCGGTGCCGCGGCGGGCGACCTCGTCGATCATGTTCACGACCGCGACCATGGGCCGGCCGTACTCGGCGACCTGGAGGAGGAGGTAGAGGTTCCGCTCGAGCCGCGTCCCGTCGAGGACCGCGACGATTGCCGTGACCGCATCGTCGTCGATCACGCGTCGGACGAGCGCGTCGGTCTCGGCCCCGTCCTCGAGCGAGTAGACGCCGGGCAGGTCGAGGACCTCGACCCGCTCGCGCTGGAAGCAGGAGCCGCCCGAGAGGAGGCCGACCGACGAGCCCGGGTAGTTGCCGACCTCGACGCCGACCCCGGTCAGCTGGTTGAAGATGAGGGACTTGCCCACGCCCGGGTTGCCGACGAGCGCGACCGTCAGGGGCATGGGGCTGCGAGCACGGTGGCCGCGCACTCGGGCGAGAGCCCGATCTCGCAGCCCTTGACCTCGATCACGACGGCCCGGTTCGAGAGCCTGCGCCGGACCACGACCTCCTCGCCCGGCACGACCCCCATGTCCATGAGCCGCCGGTACCGGCCGCAGGGGCGCACGACCGTGATGCAGACCCGCGCGCCCTCGCCGTAGTCGAGGAGGGGCCGGCCGTCGCCCCCGCCCGCGCCCTCGCACGGCCGCTCGCACGGCTCCGGGCAGCGCAGGTGGTCCGCGAGCCGCTCGATCGCCTCGTCCGAGACCCCGTGCTCGAGGGTGCAGGCCTCGCGGTTCGCCGCCTCGCGCGCCATGCCGAGTTCCTCGAAGAAGCAGGCGAGCGTCCGGTGGCGGCGCGCGATTGTCCGTGCGACGCGCCGCCCCTCGCGGCTCAGCCTGAACTGCCCGCCGGCGCCCCGCTCGAGGCGGCCGTGGGCCTCGGCCGACGCAACGGCTCCGGCGAACGCGGTCCCGTCGAGCCCGAGCCGCGCGGCGAGCGCGGCCTCACCGGGAACGGGCTCCTCGAGGAGGGCCTCGAGCAGGTCCTCCTCGTGGTCCTGATGCGCCCCGGTCATGCACATGCTGTTCTCCTGCCGGACGGTTATGGCTTGCGGGGACCTTCGCATAGACTGATATGGAGGCAGGACACCTACACTCTGAAGTGAAACCGGTGGAGTGCACGAACCGCCAGGTCGCCGAGACCCTCCGGCTGATCGGGCAGCTCCTCGAGATCAAGGGCGGCAACCCGTACCGCGTCCGCGCGTTCATGAACGGTGCCGACGCGGTCGACCGGCTGGCGCGGCCCGTGGCCGAGCTCCGGAGGACGAGGTGGTCGCGCTGGGGGGCGTGGGCGAGCACCTCGCGGCGGTCGTGCGCGAGGTCTGCGAGACCGGATCGAGCACCGAGCTCGAGGCGCTCCGCGCCGAGATACCGCCCTCGCTCCTCGAACTCCTCCGGATCGAGGGCGTCGGGCCGAAGACGGTCGGACGGCTCTGGCGCGAGCTCGGGATCACCTCGGTCGACGGAACTCCTGGCGGCGACGGAGAAGGGCCGGATCCGGCGGATGAAGGGCTTCGGCGCCAAGAGCGAGGCCGAGATCCGGCGCGGAGCCGAGCGCTACGCCGCGTCCGAGCGGCGCATGAACCGGTCGGCGGCCGACGCCCTGATCGCAGGGCTCGCGGAGGTCCTCGCGCCGGGCACGTACGTGGTCGCGGGCTCGTATCGCCGCGGGAAGGCGACGGTCGGCGACCTCGACATCGTCAGCTGCGAGGATCCCCGGGACCTGAACCCGCGCCTCCGCCTTGTCGCGGACGAGGTGATCGAGTCGGGGGAGCGCCGGACCTCGATCCGGTACCGGGGGAGCGGGTCGACGTCCGGTTCACGAGCCCCGAGGCCTTCGGGCCGATGCTCCTCTACTTCACCGGGTCGAAGCCGTTCAACATCAAGCTCCGCGACCGGGCCCTGCTCGAGGGGCTCCGGATCAACGAGTACGGGATCGCGGGCCGCGCAGGGGCCGATCTCCGGACCTTTCCGACCGAGGCGGCCATGCTCGAGGCGCTCGGCCTGCCGTACATCCCGCCCGAGATCCGCGAGGACGCGGGCGAGATCGAGGCGGCCGAGCATGGCCGGCTCCCCGACCTCGTCTCCATCGGCGACCTTCGCGGCGATCTCCACGCCCACTCGAACTGGTCGGACGGGACGCTCTCCCTCGCCGAGCTCGCGGCCGAGGGGGAGCGGCGTGGGGACCAGTACCTGGTCGTCTCGGACCACTCGGGGACCCTGAAGGTCGCGCATGGCCTCTCCGAGCGGGACCTCGCCGAGCAGCGGCACACGATCGAGGTGATCAACCGGGACTCGTCGTGCCGCCTGATCGCCGGCATCGAGGTCGACATCCTCTCCGACGGCACGCTCGGCTTTCCCGACCGGGTCCTCGCGGACCTCGAGTTCGTGATCGCGAGTCTCCACGGCGGCCTCCGGCAGGACCAGGACCAGGTCACCCGGCGGCGTGATCGCCGCGTGCGAGAACGAGCACGTCGACGTCGTCGGCCACCCGACGGGCCGGATTATCGGGCGGCGGGAGCCGGCCGCGGTCGACCTCGGGCGCCTGATCGAGGTGGCGGCCGCGCACGGGACCGCGCTCGAGATCAACGCCTCGCCCTTCCGGCTCGACCTCGAGGACACGGCCGTCCGGGCCGCGCGGGACCACGGCGTGCGCCTCTCCATCGGAACGGACGCCCACCGGCCGGGCGAGCTCGATAACCTCCGGCACGGGCTCGCCACCGCGCGGCGCGGCTGGTGCACGTCCGCCGACGTGCTGAATACGCTCCCGCTCGACCAGGCCCTGGAGTGGGCCGGATGATCCGCTGGCTCTATGAGCGGCACCTGACCCGCCAGGCCCACCGACCGCCCCGACCGCATCTGTGTCCTGCTCTCGGACCGTGACCTGGCGGCAGCTCCCGGGAAGGTCCGCGAGTGCGTGGAATGGTGCCGCGAGTCGCAGGATCGGCGCGGTGATCTTCCACATCTCGACCGCCGACCCCGACGGCCTCGCGCCGTACCTGCCGGAGCTCCGGCGAATCGCAGAGGGGGCCCGCCTGACCCTCCACTACGGGGAGTCGACCGAGTCCGCGGGGACGGGCATGGAGGTCACAGTCGCGATCGGCAAGAGCGGACGCGAGGAGATTGCCGGCTGCATCCGCCGGATGGCCGAGGACGGGGTCGACCCGGCGCTGGTCGACGAGCACACCTTCGAGAAGTACCTGACCTTCCCATACGCGCCCGATTTGGTGATCAAGACCGGCGGCGACCACCTGACCGATTTCCTGATCTGGCAGTCGGTCTACAGCGAGCTTCTTCTCGGACGTGAACTGGCCGCTCTTCCGGCGGCTCGACCTGCTCCGGGCGCTCCGCGACTACCAGTCCCGGGTCCGCCGGTTCGGGCGGTAAAAGCGGTAAAGAGATCAGACCTGGACCGAGAGCGCGACGATCCCGGCCGGTTCGGCCGTCAGCCCGCGCTTCAGCAGGACGCCGTCGCGCTCCACCCTGACCTCGAGGGGGTCCGTGGTCTGGTCGAGTTCTCGATGTTGGCCGTGATCATCGTGACGGGGCCCGTGATCTCCCTGACCTGGTGTCCCGCTCCCGACGACCGGCGTCTCGGTGTAGGTCTCGGCCAGCTGCCCGATCGTCCCGGACCACCCGCCGGCCGACGAGACCACGACCCGGATGCCGGACGCCCCGGCAGCCTCGGTCGCCGTCGTGGTCACGGTCGCCGGCCTCGTGGTGGCGCCGGGCAGGACCCCGAAGGCCGGGATTCGCGATGAGAGCCGTCGGCACGGCCGTGGCCGCCGTCTCCGTCGCGATATCTCCGCCTGTCAGGTTCGCCTGACTCCCGGCCGTGCCGGCAGTCGGGCGGGCGGGGGTAGCAACCGTGTGGACGGGCATGCCCGTGAACCGGTTCACCTTGTCGGGGGTGGCCGCATTCCCGCCGCCCCCGGGCGGGAAGACCGCGAAGACGATCAGGGTCAGCAGGATCACGCCCGCGATCGCGAGGATCCACGAGGGCTTGATCGACCGGCCGAGCGCGGCCGGGTCGATGAGCGGGCCGCGTCCGCGGGGGCCCCGCCGCCGTCCCTTCCGCTGCCGGGCTGCCTTCTCATCGTAGTCGCGCGGCACGATGATCGGCCCCTCCTCGGGCTTCGCCTCTCGCGACGGCGGGACGGGCCGCTCGGGGCGCCGCCGCCACCGCCACCGGCGGCTCGAGCCAGGGGATGATCGGGTCGTCCGCCGGGGGAGCCGCGGGGGGCGGGGTGGCCGCGACGGGAGGCGCTGCGGGGGCCTGGGCGCACCACGGGAGCAGCGACGTCGGGCTCGGCCCCCGGGGCCGGCCATTCGTCGCGGACGCTGGTGCGCTCGGCGGGCCCCGGGCGGTTCTCGTCCGCCCATTCGTCCTTCGGCGGGACCATGCGGCGGAGCGCCGCTGCGGCCCGCGATCGCGAGGTGGACGGGGCCTCCTCCAGTTCCGGCTCTCCGGCGGTGGCGAGATCCACCGTCTCCACGTCCGGTGTCTCGACCACCGGCGGAGCGGGGGGCTCGGCGGCGGCCGGCTCGCGCAGGAAGCGGTGCCGCCTCCGGCGGCAGTGGAGCCGGCTCGCCGACCCCGCGGGCCCGGCGCTGCCGCAGCTCGGTCAGCGGGAGGCTGGATCCGTTCGTGCCGGCGGTCCGGCCAGGCCGAGATCGGGCGGCGGTGCCGGTCCGCCGGCGGTTCCGCGAGCGGCGACGCCGGCCCGGCCGCGGGCTTCTCCGCGCCCTCCTCGTGGTGGAGCGGCGCCCCGCAGCGGGAGCAGAACCGGTCGTCCGGGTCGTCGATCCCCGCACCGCACTGATGGCAGAACATATCCCTGTACTGACTATACTGCGCTATCCCCGTAATAACCGTGCCGAATCGGCGCGTCTCAGGCGGACGCGATCCGCTGCTGGTAGACCCGGATGGCCCGGAGCAGATCGATCTTGCGGAACTGCGGCCAGTACGGAGCGCAGAAGTAGACCGCGCACTCGTTGCCGTTGGCCTGCCAGGGAAGGAAGTTCGAGGTGCGGTACTCGTTGCCGGTCCGGATGATCAGGTCGACCGGGGGGAGGGCGGCCCCATCGGCAAGGCTCTCCTCGACGAGCGCGGGCGTGATCTCCCCGGGCCGGACCCGGCCCTCGGCCGCGTCCGCGAGGATCCGGCGGGCCGCGCTCACGATCTCGTTGCGGCCGCCGTAGGCGAGCGCGACGTTGAGATGGAACCGCGAGTACCCCGGCCGTCGCGGCCTCGGCCGTCTCGACCGCCGCAAGCAGGTGGGGCGGCAGGAGCGACCGGTCCCCGACCATCCTGACCTGGATCCCGTAGTGGTGAACCCGCTCGTCCGAGACGGTCGCCAGGAACTTCTCGCAGAAGAGGGTGAAGAGCTCCTCGAGTTCGTCGGGGTCGCGGTTGAAGTTCTCGGTCGAGAAGGAGTAGAGGGTGATGTGCTCGACCCCGAGGTCGCAGGCCCACCCGAGGAGCCGCTCGGTCGTGTCCGCGCCGGCACGGTGACCGACGGCCGTGTCGGCGCCCCGGTCCCGTGCGTACCGGCGGTTGCCGTCCATGATGATCGCCACGTGCCGCGGGACGGTCGTGCACTGGAGCGCGAGGACCCGCTCGTACACGGGCTCGAGGAACGACCGAACCCTCATAGCGGGATCACCTCCACGACCATGCCCCGGTTGGGATAGCGCTCGATGATCGTCTTCTCTCCGCCGACCGCGCTCCGCGCGGCGGCCAGGCGCTCCCAGGCGAGCTCGACCGCGCCGTCGACGACGGCGTACTCGCCGTCCCCGAGCCCGAGTTCTCCCACGGCCCCGTCGACACCGTCGGTCGGGCGGAGCAGGCCGTACACCACGGTCCCGTCCTCCGTCACCTCGTCGAACGGCCGGGCGGTGTTCACGGCGATCCGGATCATCCGCTCCCGGAACTGGACCGCGTCCTTGAACGCGGACGAGCAGTAGCGGACCTTCTCGTCGCCGAGCAGGGGGGCGGCCCAGTCGCGGGCGCCCGCCACCGCATTGCCGAGAGTCTCGGCGAGCACCAGCCCGCGGGCCCGCATCCCGTCCGCGGAGGCCTCGCCCCACTCGAGCTCGTTGACGTTGAAGAAGTCGACGAGCGGGAGCAGGGGCCGGAGCCCCTCGAGCCCCGGCAGGGACGGGACCTCGACTCCCGCCGCGAACCCGAGGGCACGGGCGGAGCGGATGGCGTCGGGGTACGGGGTCTCGAGGATCCGTCCCCAGTCCTCGTGCGGGGGGTGGAACCGGATTCCTCGTCCACGAGGCCGACGAGGGCCCAGCTCGTCGTCGGCCGGAGCCCGGCCCGTGTAGAGGTGGACCTGGTGGTCCGGCCCGAAGGCCGCCTTGAGGAGCCGGCAGTCCCGGACCACCCGGTCGAGTGCGAGGAGCGGGTCGCCGCCGGTCACGCCGGTGCCGAGCGCGGACATGGCCCGGGCCTCGGCGAGGAGGTCGTCGTCGTCGGCGACCTCGCGGTCGTTCGCCCAGACCCGGTCCGTCCCCTTCCGCTCGGCCGAGAGGGGCAGTACCAGCAGTCCCGGTCGCACCGGCCCGTCACGAAGAGGACGAGTTTCGCCCCCTCGCGGCAGAGCGTGCAGCCCGGGGCGACGTATCGCTGGTCGGCGTCCTCCATCGACCAGAAGGATGGACGGCCGAGATTATCAGGGTATGCGTCCCGTACCGGCAGCGTAATAGCCGATCGTTCCCAACCTCTCACGCTGCATGGCTGCCGCAGATCAGGGACCCGGCCCCGCCGGCTCGTCGCTCTCGGGCGACGACGAGCCGCGGCTCTCGCCCACGGCCCTGATCTTCCTCGTGGTCTTCGTGGTCGTGATCGCGGTCGCGATCGGTGCGGCCCTGCTCTTTCTCCAGGTCTTCGCCGGGCAGGGGCCGGCCCTCGCGATCGAGGTCGGGTACGACGGCGCGACCCTCCGGATTCACCATGAGGGCGGCGTCGAGCTCGCCGCCGGGCGACTACCGCGTCCTGGTCGACGGAAAGGACCGGACCCGGGACGCCCGGCTGCGAGAACGGAACCGGGAACTTCTCGGCCGGCCGGACCCTTGCGCTGGCCGCGCCCGCGCCCGGTGCAGGGCGTCGTGATCCGGTACGAGGGCGACCTGGGGGCCCATGTCGCGATCGCCGCAGCGTACGCCGAGCAGTTCGTGCCGACCGGCCCGGACGATCCCGTGGGCCATGCCGTTCCCGCCGCAGCCGACCTCGACCCCGAGGGCCGCCGAGGTCCCGCCGAAGGAGTACGCGTTCCCGCCCGCGCCGGCCCCGCTCCCGCTCGCCGAGGAGGCCCCGCGCCCGGCCTCGATCTACGTGGCCGCGGCCGACTCGTCGCCAATCCCGCCCGGCACCGTCCTCCGCTGCGACGGCGCCGACGACGACGTCGAGATCGACGACGCCCTCCGCCGGGCCGGGACGGTCGTCCTGCTCGAGGGGACGTTCCACGCCTCCCGCCGGGTGACGGTCCCCGGTCACACGGCCCTGATGGGCCAGGGAAAGGGTCGGACCGTGCTCGAGTTCGAGAACGAAGCCGACCCGTACCAGCCGGTCGAGGTCGCGAGCCCGTACGTGACCATCCGCGACCTCCGGCTCCAGGGGCAGGGCTTCATCCGGATCTCGGCGAGCCACGTCCGGGTCCGCGACGTCACGGCCACGAGCAGGACGGGGACGGCCGCCGCCTGCCGTCGGGCGGCAACGGCATGTTCTTCGTCTGGGCCGACCGGGCCGACGTCGAGGACGTCGAGTTCTACGCCTGCACGGCCTACGACTGCTCGACCCACGGGTTCAACATGAACCAGGACTTCTCGGACCGGGTGCCGCGGACGATCCGCGCGACCCGCTTCATCGACTGCTACGCGGCCCTCTGCGGCTACGGCGATGGCCGGCGGGTCGCGCTCGCCCTGGATCACCGGGCTTCGACCTCCAGGAGAGCCAGGACCTCGTCGACTGCCAGGTGATAAACTGCATCGCCGAGTCGAACTGGGAGTCCGGGTTCCACTTCGAGCCCGGCGCCCGGCTCGACGCCTCGGGGCGCGAGATTGGGCCGCGGACGCGGTGCGAGGGGCTCGTGCTCAAGGGGTGCATCGCGAAGAACAACGGCTGGCGGAACACGGACCCCGCGCGCTTCTTCATGTCCGGGTTCTACGTCCACCGGAACGCGAACCTCACGGACTGCAGCTCGGTCCACAACCGGAACGCCGGGTTCTACGTCCAGGGCGGCGAGAAGCTCCGCTTCGACGGCTGCTCGGACCGGAACTCGACCTACGGCTGGATGATCGTCAAGTCGAGCCACGGGATCGTCCTCGAGGGATGCCGGTCGGATCAGGCCGCGCATCTGGGCGCTCTGGGCCGCGTACACGAGCCGGCTCACGGTCACGGACTTCACGCGGACCGGTGCGGGCGCCGCCCGCGGGGTCCAGTCCCTGCTCGGGTGGTACAGGGACGACCCCCGGTACGGCCGTCCGGTCACGGACTCCTCGTTCGAGATCGCGGCCTCCGGCCCGGCGGGCACGGCCGTGATCACGCGCGAGGGCTCCGGCAACCGCTACGAGATCACGGCCCTCCGTGCGTAGGCGGCGCGCGCCGTCCGGGCCGCGCGCGTCCCGGTCGCTCCAGCCGAGACTGAAACTACCCTGTGGAGCGTGCTCTGCCGGTTCCGGCCGATTTCCCGGCCACTGCGGCGAGTATGGCTTCTGCCCTGCCCGTGGGTAATCCAGAACCTTTACGTGCCTCCATGATCAGTACCTAATAGATCATGATATTCAAGGGTCGGATTGGTTATTCATCGGCCCCGTCCGTACCGGACCGGGCCGTCCTCATCTCCCGCACCGTGTACCCGGAGTGTCTGCGTGACCTGGGCCGGCCCGTCACCGCACGGCGAGATCGCCGGGCTCGCCGCGGCCGCACGGCCGCCGAAGCCCCTCGCCGAGCGAACGAGCGGCGTGCTCTGCCACGTCACGTCCCTCCCCTCGCCGTTCGGCTGCGGCGACCTCGGGCCGTTCGCGCACCGGTTCGCGGACCTGCTGGCCGAGGGCGGGCAGACGTACTGGCAGGTGCTGCCGCTCAGCCCGACCGAGCTCGAGTTCGGGAACTCGCCGTACTCGAGCACGTCGGCGTTCGCCGGGCACACGCTGCTGATCAGCCCGGAGCTGCTCGTCGACGACGGCTACCTCGAGGAGGACGAGCTCCGGCCGCTCCCGGCCTTCCCCGATCGCCGGGTCGACTTCCCGGCCGCGCGGGCGTACCGCGCCCCCCTCCTCGACCGGGCGGCGCGGCGGCTGCTCGAGGCCCCGCCGGAAGATTTCGCGGCCTTTGTCGAGCGCGAGGCGTACTGGCTCGACGACTACTGCCTCTTCGTCGCCTGCAAGGAGCGCTACGGCGGTGCGGCCTGGACGGAGTGGCCCGAAGCACTGCGGGGCCGGCTGCCCGACGCGCTCGACCACGCCCGCACCGAGCTCCGCGGACCGCTACGAGATCGAGTGCGCGCTCCAGTACCTCTTCCTCGACCAGTGGCAGCGCCTGCGGGCGTACTGCGCCGAGCAGGGGATCCGGCTGATCGGCGACCTGCCGATCTACGTCACGCACGACTCGGCCGACGTCTGGGCCCACCCCGAGCTCTTCCAGCTCGACGGGGACCGCTGCCCCTCCGTGGTCGCGGGGGCGCCGCCGGACGAGTTCTCGACCACGGGGCAGCGCTGGGGCAACCCGGTCTACCGCTGGGCCGCCCACCGGCACGAGGGCTACACCTGGTGGATCCGGCGGTTCGGCCGCCTGGCGCAGCTCTTCGACGTGACCCGGGTCGACCACTTCTGCGGCTTTGCCTCCTACTGGGAGATCCCGGCCGACCAGCCGGACCCGCGGTACGGCAGCTGGCACCCCGGCCCGGGCGAGGAGCTCTTCTCCCGGGTCTACGACGCCTACCCGGACCTCGCCCTGTTCGCCGAGGACCTCGGCCCGATGACGGCCGCGGCCTCGCCCCTGCTCGACATCTTCGAGATCCCGAGCATGCGGGTCCTGCTCCTCGGGCTCGGGCCGGACATGGTCTCGAGCCGGCACATCCCGCACCACCACGACAAGTCGACCGTGCTCTATCTCGGCACGCACGACAGCGCCACGGCCCGCGGCTGGCTCGAGATCGCCACCGACGAGGAGCGGGCACGGCTCGCCCGGTACCTCGGCCACGCGCCCGAGCCCGAGACCGTGGCCGACGACCTGGTCCGGCTCTGCATGCAGTCGGTCCCGGCCACGCTCGTTCTCCAGCTCCAGGACCTCCTCGGTCTCGGCGCGGAGGCGCGCATGAACCTGCCGGGCGCCGCGCTCGGCAACTGGGAGTGGCGGTGCACGCCCGACGACCTCTCCCCAGGGCTCGCGGCCCGCATCGCGGACCTCTCGGCGACCTACGGCCGGCACGCCCCCTCTCGCCCGAACCCGGCGCTCGCGGGCCACGGCTTCGCCCGGACGTGAGACCGTGCACCGGGACCCGCCTCAGTCCGACCTCCCCCCCGCATCGCGGGTCTCGACGCCCTCGCGGCCAACCTCTGGTGGTCCTGGCATCCCGCAGCCCGGTCGCTCTTTGCCGAGCCTCTCGCCCGGGCTCTGGCGGGACTCCGGCGAGAACCCGGTCCGGCTCCTCCGCCGTCTCCCCGCATCGGCCCTCGCGGCGGCCGCCGCCGACCCCGCGTTCTGCGGCCGGTACGACCTGGTGATGCACCGCTTTCGCCAGGACCTCTGCGGCCGGCACGGCTGGTTCGAGGAGGCCCACGGCGGGGGGCCGACGGTCGCGTACTTCTCGGCCGAGTTCGGCCTCCACCAGTCCCTCCCGCTGTACGCGGGCGGCCTCGGCTTCCTCGCCGGCGACCACCTCAAGGAGTGCTCGGACCTCCACGTCCCGCTGGTCGGGGTCGGGCTGCTCTACGGCGAGGGGTACCTCCGCCAGCGCATCGGGGCCGACGGCGGGCAGGAGGACACCCCCGAGCTCCTCGACCGCGAGTCCGCGCCGATCTCGGCCGTCACCGGGCCGGACGGCGAACCGCTCGCGGTCACGGTCGAGCTGGAGGGGTCGCCCTGCGAGGTCCGGGCCTGGCGCGCTGCGGTGGGCCGGGTGCCGCTCTACCTGCTCGACACGGACCACCCCGGCAACCCGCCTGCGTTCCGGGCGATCACGCGCCGCCTCTACGCGGGCGACTGCGCCCTCCGGCTCCGGCAGGAGGTCGTGCTCGGAGTCGGGGGCTGGCGGATGATCGCGGCCCTCGGGCTCGGGGACGCCGCGATCCACCTGAACGAAGGCCACCCGGCCTTCGCCCTGCTCGAGCTGCTACGGGACCGGGTGGCGGCCGGCGCGCCGTTCGACGAGGCCGTGCGGGAGGTCCGGGCCCGATCGGTCTTCACGACCCACACGCCCGTCCCGGCCGGCTTCGACGTCTACGATGACCCGCTCGTCGACCGGGCCCTCGGTGGATATCCCGACGCGCTCGGTCTCTCGCGAGAGGAGTTCCTCGCGCTCGGCCGCCACCCGGACGCTCCCGAGAAAGGTTTCAACATGGCCATGCTCGCCCTCCGGCTCTCGGGCTCGGCGAACGCAGTCTCGGAGCGGCACGGCGAGGTCTCGCGCGCGCTCTTCGCTTCGCTCTGGCCGGAGCTCGAGCCTGCGGCGGTCCCGGTGGGGGCGATCACGAACGGGGTCCACCTGCCGACCTGGCTCGACCCGCTCATGACCGCGCTCCTCGACCGCCACCTCTCCCCGGTCTGCCCGGGCTGGCGCGAGGAGCACGACCTCGAGGCGGTCTGGGGACTCGTGGACGGGGTCCCGGACCGGGCCCTCTGGGAGGTCCGCCTCGCGCTCAAGGCGCGGCTCGCGGCCCGCCTCCGCGAGGCGCGGCGGCGTGCGTTCGCCGCCGGCGATGCCGGACCGGCCGCGCTCGCGGCCGGCGGAGCGCTGCTCGACCCCGAGGTGCTGACGATCGGCTTCGCGCGCCGGTTCTCGACGTACAAGCGGGCCGACCTGGTCTTCACCGACCCGGAGCGGCTCCGCCGGATCCTGACCGACCCGGAGCGGCCGGTGCAGCTCGTCTTCGCGGGCAAGGCCCACCCGGCCGACGAGGCGGGGAGGCGGGTCCTCCGGCGGGTGCACGGGTTCGCCCGCGACCCCGCGTTCGAGGGGAGGATCGCGTTCATGGAGGACTACGGCGCGGCGTCGGCGCCGGACCTGGTCCGGGGCGTCGACGTCTGGCTCAACACGCCCGTGCCGCCGCTCGAGGCCTCGGGCACGAGCGGCATGAAGGCCGCGATGAACGGCGTCGTGAACTGCTCGGTCCTGGACGGCTGGTGGCTCGAGGGCTACGACGGCGGGAACGGCTGGGCCTTCGGCGGCGGCGAGCCGGAGGGGGACCGGGCCGCGGCCGACGCGGACGCCGTCTACGACCTGCTCGAGACCGCGATCGCGCCGCGCTACTACGAGCGCGGCCCCGACGGCGTCCCGCACGCCTGGGTCGCGCTGATGAAGGCCTCGATCCGGACCTGCGCGCCCCGGTTCTCGGCGCGGCGGATGGTCAAGGAGTACGTCGACCGGTACTACCCGGGCCTGCGCGCCGGGACGGCGGCGGTACGGGTCACCGATGCCGATCCGCGGCGGACGAGGAGCCGCTCGTCCCCGACGGTGGAACATAGCCGGCGGCCCGCTCACCGAACCGGGGGCGGCACCGGGATCAATACTCTTTTTAATTGTTCAACCATCCGGAGCTGGGAGTGGCTATACCTATGCCTCTCTCTCTCTCTCTCTCTCTCTCAGTACGTACAGGAGCGGTGAGTGCTGTGTGTAGTGATGTTGTAGCTCGCGAGCTACAGGGCACGTGACACACGCTCACACGATCGGCTCGTAGGGTGGTCAGGTTGAGCGGATCGGACCAAAACCGGCGCATTCTGTACCGCGTTACCGGCACGGACAGCCGGCCAGGGTCCTGCGCCGATACCCCTGGAAGCCGCCGGTCCCCGGCAGGGGCTTTCCGTCCGCCGCGGCCGGCGAGTCGCCGGTGGTCCCCGAAGGGGCCTGAACCGGCCCCGGCACGGCCCCATTTCTCAGCGGCCGCTCCTGTGCGCCGCGAACAAAAACCAAGGTTTAAGACATCTTGGGCCTACTATCACTGACATGGCCGGCACGCAGAGTGGACACACCGAGGACGCGCTCTCCGAGATCGTCGGGTTCGTACTGATCCTCGCGCTGGTGGTCGTGGCCTCGACCCTCTACCTCCTCTACGTGGTGCCGGCCGAAGGCCGCGAGGACGAGATCACGCACATGAACCAGGTCCAGGACCGGTTCGTCGAGCTACAAGACGAGCGTCGACGGGCTCTGGATGCGGTCGCTGGCCGAACTCTCCGTGCCTCGGGGACGCGCGGCGTCTCGCTCTCGACCTCGTTCGACCTCGGCACGGGCGGGGGCAACACGCAGTCGAGCGGGCTCTTCCTCTCGTTCATGAAGCCGATCGGGACGGCGGCGAAGATGCGGATCGACGCGGATCGAGGGCGACCGTCATCAGTATCAGCGATCGACGGGACACCGATTTCTGTCAACCCTGACACAGCCCATACGGATCCCTGCGATCCCGAGTACGGTTTCATCCCATCGGCTCCCTGAGTTACTACACGGACAACTACTACTGGATCCAGCAGAACTACTCACTACGAGATGGGCGGGGTCTTCCTCGAGCAGACCGGCGAGGGCGTCTCGGTCAAGGTCGCCCCGTCGCTCTCGCTCTACGGGGTCACGAACGGAACCGACGCCTCCCACGACGCGTGAAGGTCAATATCTGCCTGGTCAACCTGACGGACGAGGATCGACGATCGGCGGCACGGGGCCCGCTGCGCGTCGAGACGCGCCTGCGCGAGTCCATGAGCGACGCCGTACCGGAACAACGACCGGTCGAAAACGTCACCATAAGCGATCCGCGCCAGGAACGGACATCTGGGCAATGCGTGGCACCAGGTCTTCGTCGACGCCGCGCGGCAGAGCGGGCTGCATGCACCACTGACGACACCTGGACGGACAATTCGCATCACTGGTTCTACATCCATGACACCGGACCATGAACTCGTCGTTCTCGAAATCAGGCACAGCACGGTCCGACCCCGCCGTCTCGAAGGACGTGTACCTCGACCTGACCGAAGCGACCCTCCAGGTGACGTTCGAGTATGACGAGTCGTGAGGACGCCGTCTCGGAGGCGATCGGGGGCGTGCTGCTCATCGCCCTGGTGCTCATCGGCGCTGCCCTCGTCGGCACGTACGTCGCCTCGCAGCCGCTGCCCGAGAAGATCCCGAAGGTGCAGTTCAGCGTCAAGGAGAGTGGACGGTAACGATCTCATCTCGAGCACGAGGGCGGTGAGAGCCTTGACGAGGACGCCTTCCACGTCGTCGTGGACGGTGCAGATCGTCGACGGCTGATGGGTCACCGAACCTGTCACGTCAGACCGATGGACTACTGGGAGATCGGCGATCAGGATCTGGTCATGGCAGCATGACGGAGATGCCAAATCCGTCGGCCTCGTCTACAACGGCGGTTCCGGGCGACACCCTGCTCCGGTCATCGAGTTCGCCGTGGGGGTTCAACTACGTCTTCCCCTCGTACGACCCGAACGAGACGGTCGACCTGCCGCCTCCGTTCCCCGGCGCGGGCGAGTACGGCGATCTTGCCTGGCAGTTCCCCGCCGACGGGGATCCCGCAACCACCTTCACCTCCGATCAACAGCAAGCACGTCTACGTCGCGGCTGTCGACTCGACCATGCACGCCTCCCGGCCCGCCGCTCTTCATCTGCGACGGCGTCGACGACGAGCGCGAGATCAACGACGCGCTCTCGATCGCGCAGGGCGGCGATCGTCGAGCCTGCTCGACGGCAACTTCCGCTGCTCGGGCCGGATCACGGTGCCCGAGCACACGACGCTCGATCGGGCAGGGGTCGCTCGACGACGACGATCGAGATCAAGGCGAACGGGGGTTCCGGATACCTGCCGATCTCGACCGGCGGCGAGTACATGAACGTCGAGGGCTTCACGATGCGCGGGAACGCCTTCGTCATGGTCACGAGGAGCCACGTGCGGGTCCAGGACATCCGCGCCACCTGCATCGACCTCGACGGCGTCTGGCACGAGGCCTCGGGGAACGGGATGTTCTTCGTCTGGGTGGCGCCGCCCGTGAACGTGATCGACGACGTCGAGTTCTACGAGTGCCACGTCGTCAACGCCCACACGCACGGCTTCAACATGAACCAGGACTACAACGACGGCGTCTGCCGCGCCACGACGAACATCCGGTTCCTCAACTGCCGCGCCGTGGGTTGCGGGTACGGCAGGGTCGGCGATCCCGGCGTCGTGGCGGGCAACCAGTCGCGCTCGGAGTGGATCACCGGCTTCGACTTCCACGAGTGGCAGGACCTGATCAACTGCGAGGTCGTCAACTGCGTGGCCTCGAGAACAACTGGGAGTCCGGGTTCCACCTCGAGCCCGGCGCCCGGTACGACGAGCGCGGCGGGGATATCGGCCCGCGGACGGTCTCGAAGAACATCCACTTCAGGGACTGCGTCGAGCTCGAACAACGGCCAGCGGAACACCTACGACGGCCACTTCTTCATGTCGGGCTACTACCTCTCGCGCGACACGCACCTCGAGAACTGCCAATCCCTCAACAACCGGAACGCGGGGTTCTACGTCCACGGCGGGGCGAACAGCTCCTTTTCCGCCTGCACCGACGACGGCAGCACCTACGGGTGGAAGGTCTGCAAGGCGAGTTCGGACATCACGCTCACCGACTGCTCATCCTCGAACAACCTGCGCTGGGCCCTCTGGCTCTCGTTCTCCCAGCGCATCCGCGTGAACAACTTCCAGCACGACCGACGTGACGGGAGACCGTGGGTACCAGAACATCCTCGGGTGGTACAAGGACGAGGCGAAGTACCAGCAGCCGGTCACGGACTCCTGAGTTCGACATCACGGCCATACGGCAATCCGATGCCGATCATCAACCAGGCCGGGAGCGGGAACATCTACTCGCTCACGTACGGATGAAGGAGGATTGCACCGGCACTATCAACAGACATGACACCTCTCCCCTCTGCCCGGAAACCCCGAGAAAATCCCGCGATTCGTTATCCACATTTCGGAATTATAATATACATGAAACAGGTATGCTACACCGGAACAGCATGGGACGGCGGCCGGCAGAGGACGGGATCTCCGAGGTCGTGGGATTCGTCGTCATCCTCGCAATCGTGATGGCCGGGCTCTCGCTGTACCTGACGTACGCGGTCCCCGTGCAGGGCCGGGAGGGGGAGATCAAGGTGATGGACGGCGTCCGGGCCTGGTTCGTCGACTACAAGACCGGCGTGGACCAGCTCTGGCTGAACAGCCCGATGATGCCCGATCCCGGAGATCCGCTTCTCTTCAACGCAACGCATCCAGCAGGTGACCCTCCGAAGGGTCATCGACACCGGGACGAACCGGGAGAAGGGCCTCGTCGGCCGGTTCATGCCCGTGCTGGCGCCGATCCCCGCCTCGGCGGAGGTGTCGGTCAGGAACACGGAGACACCTCACGATCCGGGCCATGCGGAAGCGAGTACCGGTATTCTCATCATGGACCAATACCACCCCCGCCCTCGTCGTACACCTCGCACAACTACTACTGGCTCCAGCAGGAGTACCACTACCAGACTCGGCGGCGTCTTTCTCCGGCAGTGGGACCCGAACGGCGGTCCCGAGCACGGAGAACGTCACGGTGATCGCGGCGCCCCCGATCTCCATCTACAGCCACGGCGCCGAGGAGGGCGGGACCGGACTACCAGACGAAGGTCTCGCTCGTGGTCGTGAACCAGACCGTGCTGACCGGTGGGATCGGCGCCACCTCCCCGGTCCGGGTCGAGACGCGCATGAACGGGGACCCGACCCGGCCCGACACCGGGAGCGGGAGTGCCGGCTACTCCGAGGTGAGCCTGCAGTTCGACGCGGCGAGCAACGAGACCGCGGCGGCGTGGAAGAAGATGTTCGACGGCGCCGCAATCCAGGAACCGTCGTCAACACCTCCCGTATGAGACCCGCCAGGACGGCAACACCGCCTGGATCAACATCACCGGGACCGGTGACAACCCGCCGACGAACGACGTCCTGCTCGAGATGCTCGTGGCGAACTACACCACGCGGATGGCGAACGTGCCGACCATGATCGAATAGGAGAGATGGGTATGGATGAAATGAAGAGAAAGGAATCCGGCGCCTCCGAAGTGATCGGCGCCGTGCTGCTGGTCAGCATCGTCGTGATCGGCGGTGCCGTGGTTGCGGCCTTCGTGTTCGGGCAGCCGACGCCGAAGGAGGTGCCGCACGTGAGCTTCGGGGTCTCCCTGGACAGTACGAACGACATGCTGACCCTGCACCACACCGGGGGCGATACGCTTCTGCCGGGAGAATATGGTGTCACGTGGTACGACACGGATGGCAACGATCCATCACAGCCTCGTCCGCGGACACGAATGATCACGTGGTCGTCCGACGGTGACATGCCGATCCACAACGTCAATAAGACAGGTCGGAGACGTCGTCCTGACGTACAAGGACGGCGGCGGCGGCGAGACGGTCCTGCGCCGTGTGGCCTTCGAGGACGTACGTCCCGGTGGCGGTGAGCACCACGCCGGAGGCGCCTGGACGATCTCGGGGTACAAGTGGAACGTCACCGAGGACGGCCAGGTGATCGGTCCTCTCGAGGGAGTCGTCATCCGGCTGACCAAGACGGAGGGCAACATCGACTTCCCGACGGACGGGATGATCACCACGACCGACGAGACCGGCTACTACTCCTTCTCCGTCCCCGAGTTCGAGGCGACGTACAGCCTCGACGGAGGAGATCGAACCTGACCGTCTGGAAGCCCATCAGCCCGAGCACCGGGCGGTACGACCGGGATCCGGCTCACCCGATTCCAGACCGCGCGCGTTCAGGAACTTCTCGAACGAGCGCCTGCCGCCGCCGCCGAAGACGATCTCCGGCCACAAGTACAACGTGACCTGGAAGGGCGCTGATGGTGGGCCCGCTCGAGGGAGTCGCCATCAACCTGACGCTGATGAGCGGCGACGTCCCGACGTTCCCGGCGCAGGGGAAGACCACCACGACGGACGCGAACGGGTACTACGAGTTCGAGGTGCCGGGCTGGTGGGAGTTCGAGGTGCCGGCCGTGCTGCCGACCTACCGCCTCACCGAGGAGATTGACCTGGCCGTCTGGCGCCCGCACAACCCGCACACCGGCGCGATCGATCCGTCGTCCGCGCGTCATCGAGAACGTGCTGCCCGGCGCGACGGACCAGGACTTCTGGAACGAGAGGCTCGTCCCGAACAAGAAGATCTGGGGATACAAGTGGGGATACTACACGACGGGCGAGCTGATCGGGCCCGTCGCCGGCATCCCGATCACCCTGACGAGGACGAGCGGCGAGACCCCCGACACGATGGGTCGGCCAGAGCAACCCACCTCGACGGACGCGAACGGGTACTACGAGTTCGTGGTCTCCGGCCACCCGGCCCTGTACCGGCTCCAGGAGACGACGAACCCGTTGCTGTGGACGATGTGGCAGCCCAGCAACGGGATCTTCGTGAACGTGCCGCCCGGCTCGACGAGAGACTTCAAGAACATGCACGTCGTCCCGCCGCCGATCGGGCGGACGGGTGATCCGGCTCGAGAAGACGCAGCCGCCCGACACCGGGACTCGAGGGGCTACGTCGTCGGCGGCACGTACCTCCAGGTCGAACGCACAGAAGGGCGACTACGTGAAGTTCGGGACGACCCAGTTCACGTTCAGCAACAACGACCAGGTCCGGTTCGTCATCAACGGCAACCAGACCGAGGGCCGGATGACCGTCACGAAAGGCGGGACCGACCTGGTCGAGTTCACGTTCAACGCCACGGTGCAGAAGCAGGTGAACGGGGTCTGGACGACCGCTGGCGCCTCGGGCCTGATCACCGACATCAGCATCACGAACATCAACAAGAACGGAGACATCGCGGAATCCACCCTCACGTACCGGCAGCCGTCCTACGTCTCGAGCAACACGATGCTCCGGCTCGACGGCGCAGCCCGTGATCACGGCCCGCCGGAACCGCCGAACGCGACGCCGTTCGAGTTCGCGAACCTCCACATCGTCCACGACAACCGGTATGCACGAGGGCAACAACATCATGTGGATCTGGCTCGACGCCGGAGCAACAACAGCCTGCTCGTCGAGGGCGACTACGTGTACCTCTGAACCACATCATCTTTTGACTCCATGACGACCCGACGGACAGCGAAACGAGAACGCCAATGCCGAGATCCTCGGCGTCGTGATACTGATAGGGATCCTCGCCGTCACGGCGGGGATCATCTCGGCAACGACCCTCTCGTCGCCGCAGCCGGTGAAGGTCCCGGCGGCGTCGATCGAGATCACGGGCTCGTCGGGAGCGATCCGGATCGCCCACCTCGGGGGAGACCCCCTCCCCCCGGACCGCCTCGTCCTGCGGAACGAAGTCCGACGGCACGTCCGATCGACGCTCACGCTCGATGGCTGGCTCGGTCTTGTCCGGCGAGAACGGCTCTCGAGTAACGGGTTCAACGACGTGAGCAACCAGAGACTGAGTACGCGCTCGTCCTGACGTGGAAGGGCGACAGCGGCGGCGAGTCGGTGATCGCGAGCTGGGACCCGTCCGGGATCTACGGCCCGCTCGGCCCCTCGGAGCTGAGCGGCGGTTCCATCCCGGGGACGCCGTACGTGCCGCGCACCCAGCCCCCGGTGCCGACCCCGACCACGGACTGGAACGCCACGATCCAGGGCGTCGTCGCGAACTTCACCCCCTACAACGGCGCGTCCGTCATGGCCGGCGAGGCGTTCACGTTCGACGACCACTCGACCGGCAACATCACCAACTGGTCGTGGAACTTCGGCGACGGCAGCACCTATCGAGGGGACGACTCCCGGAGCGATTCGTCCCCCATACCTACCTGTATCAGCGGCAGCTTCGAGGTGACGCTGACCGTCTCCAACCTCGGGACGGGCGCGCACGACACGGTCACGCACACGATCCATCGTGACACCCGGGGCTCATGCGAGACCCCCGCCGTCGACTTCACCATCTCCCCGCGCGACAGCGGCAACAGGGAGCTGCACGATCACCTGCCTTGCCTCGACCTCCTCCACCTCCCCGATCAACGCGACGGCCTGGCAGTGGGAGACGACCGACGGCCAGAACGGCACGACCACGCAGATCGGCCCGTTCTACGGCGACCTCATGAGCGAGTTCGAGCAGGAGCCAGGACTTCAGGTTCCGTGAACCACGACGGCGTCACCAACAACATCTGCACGGTGAAACTGCACCGTCTGGTCCCCGTACCTCACCGATCCCCTCGTCGTCACGAAGACCGTCATCGTCGGTCCGCCGCTGAGGGCCGACTTCCTGCCGAACGTCACGACGGGCATCGCGCCGCTGCCGGTCAGGTTCCTCGACGTCTCCGCCGGCATGATCGATACCTGGCACTGGGACTTCGGCGACGGCACGACGAACGCGACCCGGAACCCGGAGCACGTCTTCGACGACGCCGGGCGTCTACACGGTCACGCTCACGGTCACGGGCTACGACCAGACGGTCCCCGGCCGCATCGACACGAGACACGGTGACGAAGACGATCACCGTGGAAGACCCGGTGATCGCGGACTTCACGGCCGAACAGACCGAGGGCGACGCCCCCGCTCGTGGTCCACTTCACCGACCTCTCCACCGGCGACCCGACCACTGGAGATGGTACTTCGGCGACGACCAGACCTTCGACCGGCGGAGACTCCGCCGCCCCACACCTACACGACGGAGGGCAACTACACCGTCTCCCTGATCGCCGAGAAGTTCGACCCCGACAGCTACGACGCCAAGGTCAAGGTCTTCTACATCCACGTCGGCTCCCTGGTGACGGCGGCCTTCAGCGCGACCCCGACCTCGGGCCTGCCCCCGCTCTCGGTCCAGTTCACGGACCTCTCGAGCGGCAGCCCGACCAACTGGACCTGGGACTTCGGCGACGGCGCCGACCTCGCACCTGCAGAACCCGGCCCACGTCTACAACGCGACCGGCACCTACAACGTGACCCTGACGGCGGCGACCCTCTACCGGAACGGGACGCTCACGAAGATCTCGTACATCCACGTCCTGGGCCCGGTCGATCGCCAACTTCACGGGCGACCCGCTCTACGGTCCCGGTCAACCGGCCGGTCCAGTTCACGGACCTCTCGACCGGAGGTCCGACCACCTGGCTCTGGAACTTCGGTGACGGCACCACCTCGACACTGCAGAACCCGAGCCACAGTCTACACCGCGACGGGGACCTACTCGGTGACGCTGACCGCGAGCCACTCGTTCTCCTCGAACACGATGACCCGCATCGGCTACGTCACGGTCTTCAACCCGGTGACGGCCGGCTTCACCGCGACCCCGCCCGAGGGGCGAGCCCCGCTCACGGTGACCTTCACGGACACCTCGACCGGCAGCCCGGACAACTGGCGGTGGGACTTCGGCGACGGCACGACCTCGTCCGCGAGGAACCCGCCTCCCCATGTCTACACCGCGGCCGGAACTACCACGTGAACCTGACCGTCTGGAACAGCCAGTGGCCCGACCTGACCTCGACCGCGACGGCAACGGTCCGGGTCTACTACGCTCCCGGTCGCCTCGTTCACGGCCGACAGGGTCACGGGGCCGAACCCGCTCCTGGTGAACTTCACGGACACCTCGACCGGTAACCCGTACTCCTGGCTCTGGAACTTCGGCGACGGCACGACATCGAGCGTCCAGAACCCGCCGATGCACACGTACACCGCGCCCGGCAACTACACGGTCACGCTCCGGGTGCGAGAACCCGGCGGGCACGTCCACCGCCTCCCGCGTCATCACGGTGACGCTGTCTCCGCCCGTCGCCGATTTCGTGGGAGTGCCGACGACGGTCATCAGGAATCAGCAGATCCAGTTCACCGACCTCTCGACGAACTCGCCGACGCAGTGGCAGTGGAACTTCGGCGACGGATCGATCACTCAACCGCGAGAAACCCGACATACTCGTATTCCAAGAAAGGCACGTACACGGTCACGCTGACCGCCAGAAACGCGGCCGGCCAGAACACCATGACGAAGACTGAGTATATCACGGTCAATTGACCGGTCACCGGGCGTGAGAGCGCTCGATCCTTTTTCATCCTCCTCCGACCCGCTTCACCCGGACCCTGTCCCGAGGGTTTCTCGCATGTACTGCGCTATGGTTCCCCGATCGCGGGAGCCATCTTAGGCATCGGGAAGCGATCCCTTCCGGCCCTGCCGTCGGGCGAAGGGTCCTGTGTCCAGGACTCCGGATTGTCGGGGACCGCAATGGTGTTCCCTCGCGGAACGGCGTGCGCCGCGGATCCCTCTCTCGATCGAGCGAGGAGAAAGCGGTCATGGAGGCGTGGGAACAGACTCTGTCTGTCTCTCATGGTCCGGTACCGGATAGTTTTATACAGCATGACATGCGGAGAATTGGACGCGGGTGTCTCTGGCTGTTGGAGCCCGCGATACCGCAAGTGATCAAGTCCCCACATCCGATCCGACGCGGTCTGACGCTCATCCAGGAGGACGGCTTCAACCTGACACATTTTCTGCTCGATCGGCTGGAGATCCTCTACGGCGGCGGAACAGGCCTGGAGACCCTCGACCGGCGGAGCCGGCTTGTCAACGCGCTGGAGGCATTCGGCCGGCGCGCCGAGTCGAGCGAGCCGCCCATGCCGCCGTCCGCCGGCTAGGTCAGATCCCGGCACGGCGAGGAGCCAGCGATAGGGGATGTCGACGTGATCCTGGAGATCGCTGGCGACGACGTGCCCGGAACATTACCCGCGGCCGCTGCCCGAGAACGGCCCGCGCGGCGACTACGCAGATGGCTGGGTCGTCTCCGGTCCTGCGCATGCCGCAGTCCGTGAATGGAGTTCTATCCGGCCCGGCGCACTGCATCGTGATCGCGGCGGAGACTAACGGCCAAAAGGAGTGGAGTTACAGGTGGTTGAAGAGCCAGACGACGTCCGCGAAGTCGATCCGGCCGTTCCCGTTGTAATCGAAGAATGCGATCGGCTCGTTCAATGCAATCCAGCTCATCTTGTTGAAGTAGAGCACCACGTCCGCGAAGTCCTTCCGGGTGTTCCCGTTCACGTCCTCGTACTTCCCGTCGTGCGTTCTTGTCGGTGGGCGTTCCACTACCTCCGGGCACGACCATCGGGGCCTCTGTTGTCGGAACCGTCGTGATCGTGGTTGTCGTGGCACTGTCGTGATCTCGGTCGTCGGAACCGTCGTCGCATTGGTCGTGGGAACCGTCGTGACCTCGGTCGTTGGAACCGTCGTGCGTGTGGTACCGTCGTGATCGTAGTCGTCGGCACAGTTGTGATAGTCGTTGTTGGTACTGTCGTGATCGTTGTCGTGGCTACCGTCGTGACAGTGGTCGTCGGAACTGTCGTGGTCGTGGTCGTCGGACAGTCGTGGTGGTGGTTGTCGGGGTCGGGTCCACGACCGGGGATGAACTTCTGGATGCGGCAGTTGTTCCTGTCGGCGACATACACGTTCCTGGCGGCGTCCACCGCGACGCCGGTGGGATGGTCGAACGTCCCGTTGCTCGAACCGGCCTCTCCCCATCCTGTCAGCTGGGCACCGGTCGCGCTGAAGATGCGGATGCGATTCGCCCCCTCATCCGCCACGACGACATTGCCCGACGGGTCCACCGCGATCCCCCACGGTGCCGTGAACGCCCCCTCGTCCGTCGCGGATCCGTTCCACGAGGAGAGAAGGGTGCCGGAGGTGGTGTATTTCAGGACGCGACCGTGGTCCCGATCGGTGACGTAGACGTGCCCCTCCCTGTCCAGAGCGATCCCGTACGGACTGCCCGGCAGACTGTCGACCGGGTCGATGACTGCCCAATCCGTGATGAAACTCCCGAGCGATGAGAAGACCTTGACCTTATGGTCTCCTCCGTCCACGGCGTAGATCCGGGCAGTCGAGTCGTTCACCGCGATCCCGTTCAACGAGAGGAATTCGCCGTTCTCACTCCCGAAACCACCCCACTTCCTGAGAAAACCGCCGCCGGGGGCAAACTTCAGGATCTCCATGTTCCGGTCGCACACGTAGACCGTCCCTCCCGCTTCAATCGCGAATCCGCGCGGCGCATTGAACTGCAGATCCCCGGTTCCATTGGTCCACGTCGCGAGATACCCGCCGTTCGGGTTGAACTTCTGGACCCGGTTGTTGTACGTGTCGGCCACGTAGACGTTTCCTGATGAATCGGTCCCGACGCCGTACGGGTAGTAAGAGCTGGTCGTTGGCGGACCCCATCTCCTCCCCACTGCGCAGCGTACTCGTAGGTCAACGCCTCCGCTCCGGGGATGCAGCACATGAGCAGAATGAAACAGAGAATACAGAGGGATTTCATAACCACCGCCAGGAATTGGTTCTTTGTTTTAAAAAGATATAAATATTGTTAATTCGTTTGTCAACTCCATAATCGTCAATCAATCGAGCCAAGCATATGGAATGCACCGGACTCATTCCCATCTCGCACATTGGAAACCCGTGCGTCGGTGTATATGAGTGGATCGTCTGTCCCTGATGGAGACATCCGCATCGCCGTGCTCAGGGGATCTCCCTGGTTGGAGTCAGATATGGAGCGGCGCTGACCGAGAACGCAACGATAAAGGGATGGGCAACCCTACGGGATCCGATGGCATACGATACGCCGCATCCGTGGCAGCCTTCCGTCCCTTCAGGGACGATGCAGTCGAACAGGATACGGCGGAATCGGGCCGACCGCTGGTGAACCGGCTCCGTTCCCCGGTCCCCTCACCTTTCGACCCATGCCCTTCCACTGCCTCCGCTGCGGCGAGTGCTGCTCGGCCATGGGCGACGTCCACGCCCTCGAGGGCGACCCCGCCAGCGGCCGCTGCGTCGTCGTCAACCGCTACACGGGCGAGCGGACGCCGGTCGCAGTCGATCCCGACAAGGCCGGCCTTCTTGCCGCGCCGTCGGTTCCCGGCGCCTGCCCGCTCTTCCGACGCGACGCCGGCGGCCGCGGCGTCTGCCGGGTCCACGAGACCTGAAAGGAGCCGATGAACCGACAGCATACCGCCGGCATTCGCGGGACCCGGGCCAGATCCCGATCACAAACGATAATGGGCCGCGGATGACCATCAGAGATCCATATGGTCCGTTATCAACTCACCGCAATGGTCTGGGAGGAGGACGGGGTCTACGTTTCGAGGTGTGTCGAGCTGGAGGTCGCGAGCTGTGGCGATACCCCGAAGGAAGCACTGGCCATGCTCCGGGAGGCGGTCGACCTGTACCTGGAGAACGCCGAGGTCTACGGCATGCTCGACGAACTCGCGGGGCCGCTCCTAGGCGCAGGAGAAGTATACCACCACGATCGAGGTCGAGACGACGTGAAGCTCCCAGGGGTCTCGTCGGCGCACCTCTTCAGCTCATCACTTCCCCGCTGAACACCTGGGTTTGCCGATTATCCATGTCCTTCTACTGCCTCCGCTGCGGCGAGTGCTGCTCGGCCATGGGCGACGTCCACGCCCTCGAGGGCGACCCGGCCAGCGGCCGCTGCGTCGTCGTCAACCGCTATACGGGCGAGCGGACACCGGTCGCGGTCGATCCCGATAAGGCCGGCCTTCTTGTCGCGCCGTCGGTCCCCGGCGCCTGCCCACCCCCCGCTTCCGCGCTCTCAGCGAAACCCTGATGCTCCCTGCCGCCGGAGTGTCCTGTACGATACGGGTTGTGCAGCAGATGACGGAAACCGTGAGCCCCCCTTCGTACCCGGCGCCGTCCGGCCTCCTCTTCGACCGCATGCTCCGGTCGGACCGGGTCGTCCCCCTGGCCCGCCCCCTCCCGGTCGAGGTGGCCGTCGAGGACGGCTCCTGTGTCCTCTCCAACGAGGAGTTCGATCTCCTCGTTGTCGCGCCAACGCTCACCGAGGCAATCGAGGGATGGTTCCATGAGCTGGCCATGGTCTTCGAGGTCTACGTAGACGTCGATCCCGCGACGCTCTCCGAAAGCGCCCGGCGGTACCGCACGAAACTCCTCTCTCTCGTTGCGTGACGCAGAGATGAAGCGGTCAATCGAGACCCTTGCGATCTCTGCGGCGTTGGCGAAGAAGGAGTTCCGGGACCGGCCCGATCCTCTTATATTCACTGACATGCCATCCTTCCACGGTCCACGTATGGCCGCCGGCACTCCCCAACTTCTCTGGCCCGATCGGATCGACCAGGCGCTCCTCGATGAGGTCGTCTCCCGGATCGTAAAGGCAGTAGATCCGGAGCGGATCGTCCTCTTCGGATCTCACGCACGGGATTCGGCTCGGCCGGACAGCGATCTTGACATTCTGGTCGTGATGGACTCCCCCCTCCCCCGGCACCGCCGCGTCGTCCCCATCCTGAAGGCGCTCGCGGGTATCATGATTCCCAAGGACGTGGTGGCCTACACGCCGGCCGAGGTCGAGGAGTGGCGCGGCGTCCGGGAAGCCTTCATCACGAGCATTCTCACCGAGGGGCGGACGCTCTATGCAAAGAACCCGTCATGAGACCGTTGCCGCCTGGCTTGAGAAGGCTCGTCAGGATCTCGTGGTCGCTCGAACCGCCCTTCTCATGCCCGAGATCTTCCCCGGGATCATCTGTTTCCACGCGCAGCAGGCAGCTGAAAAAGCGCTCAAAGCATACGTGGTGAGCTGGGGGTGACCCCTCCCAGACCCACCAGCTCGAAGATCTGGTCGCATTGGCGGCCGGGTACGATGCTGAGATAGAAACCCTTTCCGATCCCGCCGCCGCTCTTACACCGTATGCGGTGGAATCCCGTTATCCCGAGGCCGCCGATCAGATAACCGAGGAGGATGCGCGTCAAGCGATCAAGGATGCCGCAGAGGTCTATTGCTATGTTCTCTCGCGGCTTGGAGAGCTGGATCAACCGGCAGAACCGGTTTGATTCCCGGGCGCGAATGCCGCCGCTCTGGCTATCTACCGCTGAGATGCCGGCGGTGCCCGTGTCGATCAGAGCCGGTGGAACGCGCACAGACGTGAAGACATTGTTCTCTCCCGACAGTGCATCGCCTGCATCGATTCATTGATTGCGAGCTGGGATAAGAAGAGTACGTCCGTCTTCTCTGTCAGGCGAGATTGAGTAGGACTGCCCCCGTTCTCTACCATGCCCTTCCACTGCCTCCGCTGCGGCGAGTGCTGCTCGGCCATGGGCGACGTCCATGCACTCGAGGGCGACCCCGCCAGCGGCCGCTGCGTCGTCGTCAACCGCTACACGGGCGAGCGGACGCCGGTCGCAGTCGATCCCGATAAGGCCGGCCTTCTTGCCGCGCCGTCGGTTCCCGGCGCCTGCCCGCTCTTCCGCCGCGACGCTGCCGGCCGCGGCGTCTGCCCGGTCCACGAGACCTGGCCGGCCGTCTGCGCCGAGTACGCGTGCTGGCGCCTGCTCGTGCTCGCTCCCGATGGACGGCGGGCCGCACGGGTCATGGGCTTCCGCCACCTCGCCGTGGACGACCCGGCGCTCGAGGCCGTCCTCGCACCGCACCGGGCCGCGCTCGCCCGGGCCGTTGACGACGTGGCCTGGGATGCGGCCCTGGTCGGCGTCCTCGAGTCCGCGGGGTACCGGGTCGTCCGGTAGGCGGGCGGAACGCTTATGGCCCGGGACCGATACCACTCTCTCATGCGGTCCGGACCCGCCCGTGGGGGTGCGTGACCATGGCCTCCGGGATCGACGCCGAGGACGTCGCGACCCTCTGCCTTCTCGAGGCCGACGGAGACCTCGCGATCCTCGGCGCAGACCTGGCCGACCTCCTCGACGCGACCGAGCGGCGGGCAGGGGCCAGTTTCGGCCCGGAGCCCGGCGTCCTCCGCCAGGCGTTCGCAGGGCTCGTCCTCGAGGCCGGCCTCGCCACGCCCGAGGAGCTTCCGCAGGGGCAACGTCGACGCGGTCCTCGCCCGGGTCACCCTCCGCGACCTCCTCGGCCCGATGCTCTCGCGGGACCGGCTCTGGTTCGACGCCGGCGGCGGCGTGCACTGGAGCCCGCTATCGCCGGCGTCGCTGGCAGGGCAGGGAGCGCGGCCGCGGGCCCGGACGTTCCTCGCGCTGGCCGCGTCCGGCGCGACGCCGTCCGTGGTGATCGCAATCCTCGAGCGGCTCGGTCTCGACCGGTCCTTCATCCGTGCCCTCCTCGAACCGGACCGCCCCTCCGATGACGAAGACCTCCGCCGGCAGGTCTCGTATCAGGACTGGTACGAGTAGCCGCCCCCGGAGCGGGCATGCCGGGCCCTTTGGCGCCCTGTCAAGCGACCGGAGGATATATCCGGTCGTACGACGGGAATGGCCACCATGAAGGAATTGAAGTGCCATGCGATCCTGGCGGCGGCCGTCGCGGTCGCCCTGCTCGCGGCCGGATGCACGACCGCGCCGGGGACCACCAACACGACCGCGAACGCGACCGTCCGGGCCGCAGAGCTCCCCCTGCTCGGGACCTGGCAGCTCACCTCGTTCCTCGGCGCGAACGGCGAGACCGTCCAGGCCGTCGCGGGCTCGGTCCCGTTCGTGACCTTCGACCGCGCGGGCAAGGTCACGGGCTCGGTCGGCTGCAACCAGTTCTCGGCCGACTATACCGTCAGCGGCACGCAGCTCGCGATCGGCCCGGCCGTCTCGACCCTGATGTACTGCGCGGTCCCATCCGGCGTCATGGACCAGGAGCAGCGGGTCTTCGAGTTCTTCCCGCTCACGGCCGGATACACGGTCGCCGGCGACACCCTGACCCTCCTCGACCGGAGCGGCAACCGGATCATGACCTTCAACCGCGCCGCCGCGGCGGCGAACGCCCCGCTCGCCGGCCCGACGTGGCGCCTTGACGGGTTCGCGGACAACGAGACGGCCCGGTCCGCGCTCGCGAGCCCGGACGCAACGCTGGTCTTCTCGCCCGACGGCCGGCTCTCGGGCACCACCGGGTGCAACGACGTCTCCGGGACGTACGCGACGAACGGCAACGCGCTCTCCATCGGGCCGCTCGCGGTCACCGAGCGGGCCTGCCTCGACCCGGCCGCGACGGCCCAGGAGCAGGAGATGCTCGCCGCGCTCGTCGCGGCCGCCACCTACTCGATCCGGGGCGACCGGCTGGTCATCTCGGACGCAGCGGGAGATCGGGCGGTCGAGTTCGTCCGGATCGCCTGATTTTTTTTATCCGCCGTCCACGACCCGGGCGTACGGTATGTTCCCGGCCCCGATCTCGGTCGTGAGCGGGATCCCGAGCTCGCGGCAGTATCCGGCCATGTTCATCCCCGAGAACGCCACGATCGAGAGCCGGAACGGGTCGGGAGGGGCGTTGAAGACCTCGAGGCCCATCGTCACCGGGAAGACGAACCCGGCGCCCTGCATGGCGCCGATGAGGTCCTTCACCTGCGCTTCGGCCGAGCCCGGGACCTGACGGATGTTCGCGAGGCCCACGCCCGTCCCCGTCGAGATGAGCGACCCGATCGAGGTCAGGCCCGACGAGATGAAGAGCGCGAGCGGGTCGATGGTCGTGCCGCGGTACCCTATCAGGTCCGCGAACTCCGAGGCCTGCCCGTCGCGGACCCGGAGCGTGCCGCCGTACGCAACGTGGACCGGGATCCCGTGGTGCTGGAAGACGCCGTCCATCGTGATCGAGCAGACCGTCATGATCCCCACCGAGCCCGACGGCACCTGCGGATGGCGGTCCACGACCCGGTAGTGCGAGAAGAAGCCGCACCCGGCCCCGATCACCGCGTCGAAGGCATTCCTGACCTCGTCCAGCCGCTCCTCGGGCACGACCGTGAGGTTGTAGGCGACGTCCCCGGTCATGGTCCGGGGGTTGAACGTCGACCGGAACGCGAGCCGCTCCAGCTTCGAGATGATGAACCCCGTCCGATCGTCGACGAGCGCCTTGTCCGTCTCGCTCCGGCCGCGCTCGGTCAGCACCCTCCCGTGGTTGCCGACCTTGTTGGTGAAGCCCATCTCGTCGAGGTACCGGAGATAGTACCTGGACGGCCCGATCCGAGAGGACGAACCCGCGCTCGGCCATCAGCTCCGAGAGCCGCTTCGCGCCCACCGGTTCCTGGTGCTCCTTGAGGATCCGGAGGATCTCGACGACCTTACGCTCGGTCCTGATCATGCCTGGCCCCGACGGCACCCTGGCTCTCCTGGTACCGCCCGCGGTACGGCTGGTGGTTTTCCATCACCTCGGCAAAAACGATCTGGACGCAGCGATCGCCGTCCGCGAGCCGGACGTCCTCCGGCCCGAGGTTCGAGAGGGCCAGGGTCAGCTGCCCGCGAAAGCCGGGGTCGACGAACCCGCCGCCGAGCAGCACGCCCTTCCGCCCGAGCGAGGACCGGCAGCGGAGCGTCGCGGAGAGCCCGACCGGGACCTCGACCCACTCCATGGACGGGACGAGGCGGCACTCCCCGCGCGGGATCTCCGTCTCTTCGCCGGCGCGAAGATCGTAGGACGCGACCTGGAGCGACTCCTTTGCAAAGGGCCGGATCGTGAGGCGTTCGCCCGGTTCGAGCGTGCGGAGGCGGCGGACAATCTCCTCTCCGGACAGAATCATACGAAGATCAGGAGCTTCCGAATACTTAATAGTCATCGATGCGAAATCATCTGCCGGATCTATAGGGTAGAGGACATCCTCTTGGGCTTCGAACCCAAGGACCCGGGTTCGATTCCCGGTGGATCCGTGCGCCGTGCGAAATCGTTAAGACCCTCCATGTCGTTTGAATAATACAACATCTCCCGGAGGGCCCGGACTGGGACCGGGCGTGCGCGCGACCGCAAGCCTCTTGTCGGTTGCGCCGGTTGTATCTGGCATCGGTGGTCGAACAAGGTGAGGCACAGCTCGATGAATACCGGCCCGGCAGCGGGTCCGTCCATGTTCTCTTCTGTTCTCCTGTTCTTCCCCGATACCGCCGGCGCATCCCACGGGCACGCGTCGCGCAGAGGGCGAGGATGGGTAAAGCATGCTGAATGAGCTGATTGATAAGCGAAAGACGATTCTGGCGGAGTCCGAGCAGCACAAGGAGCGGCGCAACGAGCTGAATGCGACCGCGAGCAAGTTCGCCCGCGAGCGCAACGCACTGAACGGGAAGACCCGCGAGTTCGTCGAGGAGGCGCAGAAGAACAAGGAGCTGCGCGACCAGGCGAACAAGGACGTTCAGGCCCAGAAAGAGGAGCGCAACACCCTGAACGAGCAGGCGAACGTCCTCTTCGAGGAGCTCGAGGTCTTCAAGAAGGAGCACGGCTCCCTGAAGAACCGCGGGATCAAGGAGCTCCAGAAGCAGATCGAGCACATGGAGTTCCGGCAGCAGACCGAGGTCTTCTCGGTCGACAAGGAGCGCGAACTGATCGAGAAGATCAAGACGCTCCGGGCCGAGATTCGCGACCAGGAGGCCGAGCTCGAACAGAACAAGGAGATGCGGACCAAGCTCACCGACGCCCGCGACCTGCGCCGGCAGGCCTCCGAGGTCCACGCCCGCGTCACCGAGCTCGCCGAGCTCGCCCAGCGGCACCACGACCTGATGGTCGAGAACTACCGGAGCGCCGACAAGTCCCGCGAGGCCGCCGACGACGCCCACAAGCAGTTCGTCGAGGCCCAGGAGGCCGCGGACGCCGAGCACAAGTCCTTCCTCGGCTGCCAGAAGGAGCTCCGCGACTACGACAAGGTGATCGGCGGGCTCAGGAAGAAGACCCGGTCGACCAAGGTCACCAAGGAGCAGAAGGCGGTCCGGCAGGAGGCCGAGCGGATCTTCACCTCGTTCCGGAGCGGGGAGAAGCTCACGACCGACGACCTGCTCCTGCTCCAGCGGTCGAAAATGGTCTGATTTCCCCGTTTTTTTCAAATTCCCGCACGCCGGCAACCCTTTAATAGATCCCATGCAACAATCCTTGTGATGGCGGAGCGGCGCACCCTCGTACTCTCGGTTGACCGGGACGACGACCTCGGGTACAAGGCCGGTCTCGAAGGCCCCGTGGTCGGGCGGGACGCCTGCATCGCCGCCGCCAACGCTCTCGCCCTCGTCGACCCCGAGGACTCCGACGTCAACGCGATCTTCCAGGCGGTCAAGGTCGCCGACGAGCTCGCCGCGAACGGCGAGGAGGTCGAGGTCGCGATCGTCGCGGGGGACCACCTGCACATGATCGAGGGGGACCGCAAGATCGCCCGCGACCTCGAGCGCGTGATCGCCCGGACGGGCGCGACCGAGTGCATCCTGGTCACGGACGGGGCCGAGGACGACTTCGTCCTGCCGATCATCCAGTCGCGGATCCCGGTCTCGTCCGTGCGCCGGGTCGTCGTGACCCAGATGGTGAACCTCGAGGGGACCTACTACATCCTCAAGAAGCTCCTCGACGATCCCAAGATCTCGCGGCCGCTCCTCGTCCCCGTGGGGCTCGCCATGCTCCTCTTCGCCATCGCCTACCTGCTCGGGTACCCGGAGGGCGCGATGATCGTGGTGGTCGGCGTGATCGGGGTCTACCTCCTCTTTCGCGGCCTCGGGTACGACGACATCTTCGGCTCGTCGTACCGGGCGCTGGCCAGCTCGCTCTCGCACGGCAGGTTCACGCTGGTCACGAACCTCGCGGCCGTGCTGCTCCTGATCATCGGGGCGGTCACCGGCATCACCACGATGATCGTCTATTATATGGGCGGCGAGCAGGCGAACGGGCTCCTCATGGTCCTCGCGTTCGCGTACGGCGCGGTCCCCTGGTGGGTCTCGGCCGGCCTCGTCTCCTCGGCGGGCCGGATCGTCGATGTCTGGCTCGGCGAGCGCGGCGAGATCTCGCGCGTGATCCTCCTGCCGTTCGTGACGCTCGCCGCCGGCCTCTTCGTCTACGGCGCCGCGATCTACGTGCTCGCGATCAACCAGGCGCCCGAGTTCCCGATCCTGGCCGAGGCAGCGATGCAGTATTTCGTCGCGCTCGCGCTTGCGGCCGGTGCCTGCCTCGCGCTCGGGCTCTGGCTCCAGCATTCGGCCCGCCGGTCATCGGAGACGGGGACGGCCGGCCCGGCCTCCGGGCCGAGCGGACGGGTTTAGAGCGAGTCCAGGCTGATCCCGTTGAACTCCTGGCTGATCGAGGCGAGCTCGCGCACGCCGAACGCGGTCTGGACCGCGTTCGCGTCGAGTGCGTACGCGACGTCGCACATGTAGTCCAGGATGTCGATGGAGAGCTCCCGGTTCTGCCGGGACTTCCTGACCTGGTCGAGGAGAAAGGTGAGCCGCTCCGGGGCCTCGTTGCGGAGTTGGCGACGGCGATCACGCACATCGAGATCCGGGTGATGTTCCGGTCCGTGCCCGTGATGATCTCGAAGAAGTTCCGGACGATCTGCGCCTGGTAGATCTCGCCGCCCATGTCTTGAGATTATTGACTCTTCCTGCTATAACAATATTCCGCATTGCTTATTTTGCGGCCGAGACGATCCGGATGATGTCGCCGTCCTTGAGGGGCTGGGTGTCCCTGATCCGCATCCGCGTCCGGGCGTCGACGGCATAGAGGAAGCCCTTTCCGATCTCGGTGTGGACCGCGAAGGCGAGGTCCCGCGGGGTCGCGCCCGTGCGCATCAGGAACGCGTCCGGGAGGACCCGTCCGCGCCCGTCCGCGAAGTGCGTCTCGTCCTCGACCGGGTAGACCACGATCCGCTCGAGCAGCTCGAAGACGGCCCGGTTCAGCGCGGGCTGGACCCCGGTCCCGCCGAGCCGGGTCATCAGGGCCGCGAGCGCGTCGAGACCGGCCGCCTGGGCCTTCGTGAGTCCGGCGCGGTCCACGACCGCGAAGGACGGGTCCCCGGGCAGGTACGTGACGAGGCCGGCCTTCGCCGCGTTCCTGAGCGCGAGTTCGCCCGCGGCCGTGGCCGGGGGGACGCCGTGCTCCCGCAGTCGGTCGAGGAGCGCGTCGGGGGCCTGGTCGGCCTTGTTCGCGACCGCGATCATCGGCTTCGACCGGCGGAGCAGCGCTCCGCAGAAGCTCGACGAGCCCGGCCTCGTCGGCGTGGAGGAGGTCGATCCCGGTCTCCCGCACCGCGGCCTCCACGTCCTCGACCGTGATCGAGAGCCCCGCGAGCACCTCGGCGATGGCGGTGTGGAGGACGGGGGTCCTGGACTGGGACCCGCGGAGGAGCCTGGCCCAGTGCTTGGCCAGGATCCCGTGGACCCACATGGTCATCTCGAGCGGCAGGAACGCGATATCGCTCTCGGGGTCGTGTTCGCCGATCCCGACGGGGTTGCCCTCGGCATCGGTCGCACCCGAGCCGTCCACGACATGGATGATCGCATCGGCCTCGCGCAGGTGGTCCAGGAACTGGTTGCCGAGGCCGCGGCCGGTGTGCGCCTCGGGGACGAGCCCGGCCACGTCGATCAGGTTGACCGGGATGAACCGGACGCCGTCCGTGCAGTTGCCGCAGGTGGCCATGCCGCCCGGAAGCGAGAGCGTTCGGCAGGGGCAGGGGGCGCGGACGTAGCCGACCCCGTGGTTCGCGTCGATCGTCGTGAACGGGTAGTTCGCGATCTCGGCGTCGGCGAGGGTCGCGGCCTTGAAGAAGGTGGATTTTCCGCAGTTGGGCTTTCCGGCGAGCGCAAGAGTGATCATGAGCCGACAGAATGATCGGCCCGGCGGGAGTAAAAAGGTGTTGTCCCGACGAAAGGTTCTTATTTGCTCCGAGTGACCCGTGGATAATCGCGGCGGGCCGCGATCGTCAGGAGTAAAGAGATGGCATCCAGAGACAACATTTGGCGACAGTTTGACGAGATAGTGGGCGAGATGGAGAACCGATTCCGCGGCGGGCTCGGGCCGGGCGGGATCGGAGACCGCCTGATGCCCGCGGTCCGCGGCGAGTTCCGCGTGGACGTACGCGAGGACGAGGACGATGTGCTCGTCGTCGCGGACCTGCCCGGCGTCGACCGCGAGAACATCACGGTCCGCCTGCTCTCGCCGAGAGAGCTCGAGATCTCGAGCGAACGCCGCTCCGAGAGCTCGGAGACCGCCGAGGCCGGCCAGGTCGTGCGCCAGGAGCGGACCTTCGGCTATATGGAACGCGTGGTCCCGCTCCCGCACGATGTGACGGCCGAGAACGCCAGGGCCACGTTCACCAACGGCGTGCTCGAGCTCCGGCTCAAGAAGACCATGGTCGAGCGCGGCGAGCGGATCCCGATCGAATAACCCTTTTTTCATGCCCCGGTTCGTCGTCCACGACCACCGGGCCCGGACGCACCATCACGACGTCCGGCTCGAGCACGACGGCGTCCTCGTCTCGTGGGCCGTACCGAAGGGTCTGCCCGAAGGCGCGGGCGAACGCCGACTCGCTATCAGGACCCCGGACCACCCGCTCGAGTACATCGACTTCGCCGGGACCATCCCCGAGGGCTCGTACGGCGCGGGCGAGGTGGCCATCCACGACCACGGCGAGTACGACCCGGTGGTCTGGACGGCGGACCGGATCGAGGTCCGGCTCCACGGCGCCCGTTACGCGGGCCTGTACGTCTTCGTCCCGTTCCGCCGGGCCGGTCCCGACCAGTGGCTCGTCTTCCGGACGAAGGACAGGCAGCTATAAACGTGCGAGCGGCATTGTCGGCTCCATGGCCGGAGTCTACACGACCGAGTGCCCGCCCGGCGGAGGCGACGCGGAGTCGTGGATCCGGCGCGGCATGGCCTGCACGCGCCGCCGCAAGCCCGCGGACGCGATCGAGTCGTTCGACCGGGCGCTCGAGTGTGATACGGGCTCGGTCGAGGCCCTGCTCGGCCGGGGAAACGCCCTCTACGCGCTCAAACGGTACGACGAGGCGCTTGCCGTGTACGACCGCGCCGTCGAGGTGGCGCCCGACCGTCCTGCCCCGCACATGGCCCGTTCGAACGCGCTCTCGGAGCTCGGCCGGAAGGAGGAGGCCGCCGCCGCGTTCGAGCGGGCGATGGGTGTCCGGCGCCGCCCCGAACGGGAGTAATTTATAGGACCTCGGCGAGAAAACCTAACAGACCCGCAATGACCGAAGGCTATCCCACCGCAACCGTCGACGGGCGAGAGGTCCCGTACGACCCGTCCACGCTCCGCCGGATCCAGGAGCACCCGTGCTTCTCCGAGAAGGCCTGCCACGCCTTCGGCCGGATGCACCTCGCCGTCGCGCCGAAGTGCAACATCCAGTGCAACTACTGCCAGCGCGACTACGACTGCGTCAACGAGTCGCGGCCGGGCGTGACCAGCCGGGTCCTCGCCCCCGAGGAGGCCGTCGCCCTGGTCAAGCAGGTCCTCGACGAGCATAAATTCATCAAGGTGATCGGGATCGCGGGCCCCGGCGACCCCCTGGCGAACGAGCAGACCTTCGAGGCCCTCCGGCTGGTCAAGGAGCACTTCCCCGAGACGATCCGGTGCATCTCGACGAACGGCCTCCTCCTCCCCGAGCGGATCGACGAGCTCGCGGCCCTCGACGTCGGCAACATCACGGTCACGATGAACGCGCTCGACCCCGAGGTCGGCGCGAAGATCTACGACCATGTCGACTACCACGGGAAGCGCTACGAGGGGGTCGAGGCCGCCAGGATCCTGATCGCGAACCAGCTCAAGGGAGTCGAGGAGGCCGTGAAGCACAAGATGATCGTCAAGATCAACACGGTCTGGGTCCCCGGCATCAACGACGACGAGATCGTCGAGATCGCCGAGACGACATCGAAGCTCGGCGCGTACACGTTCAACCTGATCCCGGTCATCCCGCAGTATAAATTCAAGGACGTCGTGCCCCCGACGCCGGCCGAGAAGCGCGCGATGCAGGACCGGTGCGCGCCGTACATCAAGCAGATGCGCCACTGCCAGCGCTGCCGCGCGGACGCGATCGGCATGCTCGGCCACGACCTCCAGACGCCGGGCGGCTGCAGCAAGGGCACCTGAGCCGGCGCCCCTCTTCTTTTCGCACTTCAGTGATGGCCCCGGGTCGCCTGTCCCGAAGGAGAACACTCCATCGTCGAGGTCGCGCGGGACCGTGCGCACGGAAAAAAGTAGATGCTCAGACTGTGATCTCGCGCCAGCGGGCGCCGGGAACGCCGCAGATCGGGCAGGTTTCGGGCGCCTGGTCGAACGCGATGTTGCCGCAGACGGGGCAGAGCAGGACCTTTGCCGCCTCGAGGTCCTTTCCGGCCTTCACGGCCTCGGCCGCCTTCGTGTAGAGCCCGGCGTGGACCTCCTCGGCCTTCATCGCGTACGTGAACGGCGTGATCGCGGTCGTCTGCCCTTCGCGCTCGGCCTCGGCGACAAAGCCGGGGTACATCTCGGTGAACTCGTGCGTCTCACCCGCGATGGCACCGGCGAGGTTCTCGGCCGTCGACTTCGATCCGCCCATCACGCCGAGCAGGGTCCGGGCGTGGATCGCCTCGGCCTCGGACGCAGCACGGAAGAGCTTCGCGACGGCCGGAAAGCCCTCCTGCATGGCCTTCTCCGAGAACGCAAGGTACTTCCGGTTCGCCTGGGACTCGCCCGCGAACGCGGCCCCGACATTGTCCATGGTCGACATGCACACTACTGGAGCCGGGTGCCTCTTATATCTTCTTCTTTCGCTGATACCCGAACCAACAACGGAAAAGAATGTTGAAGTTCAGGCCGAACACATCTCTCTCTCGTGGCGGCACGGCGCATGGCCGAGATCCCCGAGCGGGACCGGCCGCGGGAGAAACTGATGAAAAAGGGGGCGACGGCCCTCAAGACCCGGGAGCTGATCGCCGTGATCATCGGCCGGGGGACCCGGGGACGGGACGTGCTCGCCGTCTCCGATGCGATCGAGGATGTCTTCAAGAAGCGAAAGCAGGATGTCGCGATCGACGACCTTACCGCGGTTCCCGGTGTGGGGGAGGCCAAGGCCTGCCAGACTCCTCGCCGCCCTCGAGATCGCCCGCCGGTTTCGGGATCCGAACGAGGGCCTCCGCATCTCCACCCCCGAGGAGGTGCTCTGCCTGCCCGACGTCGAGATGATCCGGCACCGGCAGCAGGAACACTTCCTCGCAATCACCCTGAACGGGGCCGGCGAGGTGATCCATGCCCGGACGCTGACCGTCGGCCTGCTGAACGCGAGCCAGGTACATCCCCGCGAGGCCTTCGCCGACGCGATCACGGACCGGGCCGCGGCCGTCGTCTTCGTCCACAACCACCCCTCGGGCTCGCTCGAGCCGTCGGGCCCGGACCTCGCGATCACCCGGCAGCTCATGGAGGCCGGCGAGCTCCTCGGGATCCAGGTTCTCGACCACCTGATCATCTCGAAGAAGGGGCATCGTTCGCTCAAGATGGCCGGGGTGCTCTGACCCGAGGGGAAAGAGCGGCGCTCCTCCCTCAGGACTCCGTACCGGGCGCCCCGTGGGCGCTGCAGGCCCGCTCGCCGAGTCGCCGCCCCATCGCGTGCGCCTCCTCGAGCAGCGCCGGGAACTGCGCGAGGTCGCGTTTGTCATCCATATCGTCGACGAGGAGCTCCTCGCCGGGGGTCACGTCGACGATGTCGAAGAAAGCCGAGGTCGAGTACCGGACCCCGTCGAAGACCTGCGGGGCGTGGTCGCGGGAGAGGCCGGAGATGGCGAGCAGGAGCCCGTGCCGCTGCTGCCGCCGCTCCTTCGGGACGATGGGCTGCCTTCGGCCGTACTTGGCCCAGTAGAAGACCTGGAACCGGTCCATGAACCCCTTCAACTTGCCCGGCACGCCCATGGTCATGACCGGCGTCGCGATCACGATGCCGTCGGCCTCGAGAACCCTCTGGTAATACGGGGTCAGGTCGTCGATCTGGGCGCACTCGGGCTCGTTCATGCAGTGGAGGATCTCCATGCAGGGCTCGAAGGTCAGGAGCGGAACGTTCACGCGCTCGACCGTGCAGCCCGCATCGGCTGCACCGGCGAGCGCCCGCTCGAGGAGAAGGGCCGTGTTGCCCCGCGGGAGCGGCGAGCCGAGCAGTCCGAGGATCAGCGGCATGGGCATGGGATTGACGGTGCACGATAAAAAGATATGGCCGAATCCACTGCCCGGCGAGGCGGAACGACGCGAGAGAGAGTCCGGTGCTGCACGTTTCCCTTCGCCGCCGGGCACAGGCGTTTGCGAATGGGATGTGCGCCCGGCCGATCTCAGACAGAATTCCGCTGCGGGGGCTCCGGATCCGACCATCATCGTGCTCCTGTCGCCCCACGTTGCGGAACACGCCGCGATCGATGGCCGATCCGGGCTGTTTTCAAGGCAATGGTAGCATGATCATCGATAAATACCTTGGTGTGAAAGGGACACCTGGTGAGTTTTTTGGCAGAAGGTATCGAGAAGAAGGCCGGCGAGAAGGTCGGCCCCGGCAAGTACGTCTGTCTCGACTGCGGCTACGAGGAGGAGCTCGCTGCGACTGAACAGGATCTCCGGAAGTGTCCGAAGTGCTCCTGCGAGGAGTACCAGTGCTTCCCCATGACGCACATCCGCCCCGACGTCAAGACGCCCGAGGACGCGAGAAACCCGCCAAAGCGCTGAACGGCCGGCGGAAAGCCGCCTGTCGGATCTACAACAGATCGGAACAACATTGGAGGTAGTATTCATATGGTAAACGTATCTAGCGTGGGCCAGGTCTATGTCTGCAACATCTGCGGCAACGTGGTCGAGGTGAAAGAGGTCGGCGGCGGCGAGCTCGTCTGCTGCGGCGAGCCGATGGAGCTGCGAGGCATGAGCCCCGGAGACGAGGCCCGCCTCGACGCCCTCGAAGAAAAGATCGGCAAGGTACCGAAAATCTTCCGGGATCTCAAGGAGACCAACCCCGAGCCTCTACAACTCGGTGATGGGCCTCGACCACATGGTCTGGGCGGACGGGAGCCTCTCGCGGAAGGAGAAGAAGCTGATCGCGATCGCGATCGCCGCGGCCATGCGCGACGGGCATGCCGTCAGGGCCCAGCTCGCCGGCGCACCGCACCTCGGGATCTCGCTCGCCGAGATCGAGGAGGCGCTCCGGGTCACGTTCCTGCTCGCGGGCATGCCGGCATACGTCTACGGGCGTGCCGCGGCTGAAGAACTCTACGAGGCGAGGCGCGAATAACTCTTCCCCCCTATTCGAGGAATCATGATGTGTATCGACGAACCGGAGACCTGCGCCGGAGGCGAGGAGGTATACTCTCTCCCCCTTCTCGGCGACCCTGCGCCCGACTTCTCGGCGCAGTCGACATACGGCCCTCTGAAGCTCTCCGATCATCTCGGACGCTGGGTCGTGATGTTCTCGCACCCGGCGGACTTCACGCCGGTCTGCACGACCGAGTTCATGGCCTTCGCCGGGATCGCGGACGAGCTCGCGGCCATGAACGTCCAGCTCATCGGTCTCTCGGTCGACTGCGTGCCGGCCCACCTGGCCTGGGTCCGGGCGATCAAAGAGAAGATGGGCGTCGACGTCCCGTTTCCGATCATTGCCGACCTCGACATGCAGGTCGCGAAGCGGTACGGGATGATCCATCCGGGCCAGTCCACGACCGCATGCGTGCGCGCCGTCTTCTTCATCGACGACAAGGGGGTGCTCCGGGCGATGATCTATTACCCGCTCTCGAACGGACGGTACATGCCCGAGATCCTCCGGCTCGTGAAGGCCCTCCAGACCACGGACGCGCACGGCGTCTCGACCCCGGCGAACTGGCAGCCCGGCGACAAGGTCGTGGTGCCGCCGCCGAAGACGGTCGAGGAGATGAAGAAGCGGGATGCGGAGGGGTACGAGTGCAGGGACTGGTACCTCTGCTTTAAGTCTCTCTGAACCTTTTTTATAGCCACCGTGCCAACACGGGGGTACATGCCGATCACCGTCCTCGGGTTCGCAGGATCGCCTCGCCGGCACGGCAACTCCGAGACTCTGCTCGACTGGGTTCTCGAAGCGATGGCAGCCGAGCCGGGCGTCTCGGTCGAGAAGATCGTCGTGGTCGACGCCGACATCAGACCCTGCCGGGGCTGCAACGCCTGCGAGTTGACGGGTGCCTGCGTCCAGCACGACGGCATGATCCCTCTCTACGACCGGATCCTCGAGGCCGACTGCGTCGTCCTCGCGGCGCCGATCTACTGCATGGGCCTCGCGGCCCAGGCGAAGGCGTTCGTCGACCGCGCCCAGGTGTACCGCTCGCGGAAGTACGTGCTCGGGTGGCCGATCATCCCTGAGGAGCGGAAGGGCAAGCGGCTCGGGCTCTTCCTCGCCACGGCCGGCCAGCCCTGGGACCACGTCTTCGATGCGGCCCTGCCCTCGGTCAAGTGCTTTTACCACGTCTCAGGGGTCCGCGACCGCGATATGCGCTACCTGCTCGTCAACAGCGTTGACGAGCCGGGGGCGGTCAAACGCCACCCCACGGCCTGGACCAATGCAGTGGCGCTCGGGCACGACGCCGTCGCAACCCTCCGCGAGCGGCTCGGGTCATGATCCGGGTGCTCGGGGTCTCGGGCAGCCCGCACCGGCACGGGAACACCGAGACCCTGCTCGACGCATTCCTCGAGGGGGCCCGCGGCGCCGGGGCGGAGGTCGAGAAAGTGGTGCTCTCGACCCTCGCGTACGCGTCCTGCCGGGGCTGCAACGCCTGCCACCGGACCGGAGACTGCGTGCTGAAGGACGACGCGGGCCCCCTGCTCGAGCGGATGGCCGGCGCGGACGTACTCGCGGTGGCCTCCCCGATCTACAGCATGGGTGTCACGGCCGAGCTCAAAGGCCTGATCGACCGGGCCCAGTACCTCTGGGCCCGCCGGTTCGTCACGAACACGCTCGACTATTCGCCCGAACACCTTGCCCGGCACCGGGGCGTCTTCCTTGCGACGGCCGGCTCCGACTGGCCCGGTGTCTTCGACGCGGCCTTCCCTGTCGTGCGGGCGCTCTTCTCCGGGCTCGGCTTCGAGTACACGGAGAACCTCGTCTACGATGCGATGGACCGCCACGGCGGCATCCGCGGCCACCCGGGCGCGCTCGAAGAGGCGATCGCAGCAGGGCGGCGGGCGGTCGAGACGCTCAGCCGGACATAGACGCGCCGCATCGCTCGGCGCAGACCCGATCCACGATCCGGCGTGAGGAGCAGAGCGGTTCCCCGGAGAAACTGCCGATCCGGACGACGCGGCAGCCGCAGCCCCTGGAGTCGAGGGCGGCAGCGAGCTCTCCTTCGTCGAAGTGCTGGTTGCAGCCGATGGTGATGATATCGGGCCGGAGCTCCTCGATCGGCCGGAACATATCCTCCGTATCGCCGAGGCGGGCGGCGTCGACCGGCTTCAGCGCCCGGATCAGGGCGAGGCGCTGGGCCTCGGGCACGATCGGGCGGGGCTTGTGCCGGACGTTCGCGTCCCGCGCGACGATCACCACGAGCTCGTCGCCGAGCCGTCGCGACTCCTCGAGGTAGTAAAGGTGGCCCGGGTGGAGCAGGTCGAAGGTCCCGGTGGCGACGACCCGGGTCACGGCAGCACCTCGAGCTCGTGGGGAGCGCCGTCCGCGGTGAAACAGGCCCAGTCGCCCTCGCCGTACGGCCAGCCGATGATCAGGTGATATCGACCCGTTCGGGGGAAGAACGAGAGGTCCGCATTCGAGGGCTCCAGCACCCCGTTCGGGTGGGAGTGGGCCGAGCCCGCGCGGTGGGTGTCGAGCGGCATCATGTCCAGCAGGACACTGGCCGAGTCCTCGTTCGTGACCGTTCCCGGCACGAGGTCGCACTCCTCGATCACGCCGTCATTCTCGCGGAGCAGGGCCACGAACTCGTTCGGGTCGTTCGAGGCGCCGATCGCGAGCAGCAGGTCGAGGAGCTCCCGGCGGATCCCCCTGCACTTCATGCCCTGATGGATGGGCCCGGGAAGGTGATAAGCCCGACGCCGCTCAAGAAACAGTTTTCCACACCGTCCGCTTCGGTGTCGGAGGGTGTCATACGGCTCCTCCCGGCCGGCGACGTCGCCCTGCCGCCGGAGGTCGCGATTGTGATCGGGCGCATCTGCGCGGCGGAGGTCGGCCCCGAGGTCCGGTGGAGCTAGAGCCCGGCCTCGACGGCTGCCGCGATGCGGAGATTCTCGACGCCCTCGGCCGGCGTGACAGGGAAGGCGGGACCGCCCGCAACCGCTGCGAGGAACGCGGCGAGCTCGACCCGGAGGGGCTCGACCCGGTTCACGAGCACCTTCTCGATGATGTTCTCCTGGACGTAACGCTCCGGCTCGGCCGCATACTGCCCGGGCTTGCGGTGGACGTAGACCTCCTGGGCCATGAAGTCCCCCTCGATCGTCCGCTCCTCCTCCTCGATGTAGATCGACCTGATCTTCTTCGAGGACTTGCGGCTGGCCGAGAGGTAGGCATGGCACCCGTCGAAGCGGAAGAGGGCGGAGCAGACGTCGCCGTCCCCGGCCGAGGCGACCTGGTACGGGGCTCCCGGAAAGAGGACGTGGGCCAGGATGTCGATGTCGTGGATCATCAGGTCCTCGACGATCGAGGTTCCCGTGATCCGGGTCGAGGCCGGGTTGTGCCGTTTCACCTCGACGTAGAGCGGCTCTCTTACGATCTTCCGGATCTCCTCGACGATCGGGTTGAACCGCTCGATATGGCCGACCCCGACCGCAAGGCCGCGGGGGATCCGCTCGAGCAGCCGCTCTCCCTCCTCCACGGTCGCGCAGATCGGCTTCTCGATCAGCATGGGCACGCCGGCCTCGGCCACCCGTTCGGCCGTCTCGAGGTGGTACGGGGTCGGGACGCAGATACTGACCGCATCCGCGGTCTCGAGGAGGGCCTCGAGCGAGCCCGCGACCGTCGCCCCGACCCGTCTGGCGGCGGCCTCGGCCGCCTGCGGCCGCACGTCGTGGACCAGCACCCCGGTCACCTGCTTGAGTTCGGTGCAGACCCGGAGGTGGTTCTGGCCCATCACCCCGGCGCCGATCACCCCGACCTTCACGGCCGTACCCCGTTCACGGCGCCGACGATCGCCTCGAGCTCGGCCGGCCCGATCCCCGGGTGGACCGGGAGCGAGAGGACCCGGCGGGCGAGGTCGGCCGCGACCGGGCAGGCGCCGGGCGGCGCCGTGCCGCGGTAGAGCGGCTGCTCGTGGACCGGGATCGGGTAGTGGACCGCGCTCCCGATCTCCGTGATCGCGGAGGTATGCAGCCAGCCCGTCGCGGCGAGAGCGGGCAGTCGTCCGTCACCGTCACCACGTACTGGTGGTAGACGTGGGTCATCGCTCGTCGCCGACGGCGGGGGGCACAATCCCCGGGGCGTCGAGGTGGGCCGAGAGGTACGCGCCGTTCTCCTGCCGGCGCTCGTTGAAGCCGGGCAGGCGCCGGAGCTGGACCCGCCCGATGGCGCCCCCGAGGTCGGTCATCCGGTAGTTGTACCCGAGCTCGGTATGGAGGTACTTCTCGGCCTGGCCGTGGTTGATCAGGCGCCGGATCCGGCGGTCGAGCGCGTCGTCGTCCGTCGTGACCATCCCGCCCTCGCCGGTGGTCATGTTCTTGGTCGGGTAGAACGAGAAGCACCCCGCCGTCCCGAACGATCCGACCCGTCGGCCGCGCCACTCGGCGCCGTGGGCCTGGGCCGCGTCCTCGATCAGCACGAGGTCGCGGTCCGCGCAGAGGTCCATGGCCGGCCCGAGGTCGAAGGGCTGGCCGAAGAGGTGGACGCCGACGATCGCCTTCGTCCGGGGCGTGACGAGCGCCGGCGAGGGCCTCCGGATCGAGCGTGAAGAGGTCCCGCCGGACGTCGGCGAAGACCGGGACGGCGCCGCACATCGAGACCGCGGTCGCGGTCGCGATGAACGTGAACGAGGGCACGATCACCTCGTCGCCGGGCCCGATGCCGGCGCGCGAGCAGGGCCGCGTGGAGTGCCGTCGTCCCGTTCGAGACGGCGATCGCGTGCCCGACGCCGGTGTACGCGGCGAACTCCTCCTCGAACGCGGCGACCTCGGGGCCCGAGGCGAGCATCCCCGAGCAGACCACGCGCGCGGCGGCCGCGGCCTCCTCCTCGCCGAGGAGCGGGCGCGCGATCGGGATCACGAACGCACCTCCGGCACCGGCTTGGCGCGGATCCGTGCCGGGGCGCCGATCGCGAGCATCCCCGGCGGGACGTCCTTTGTCACGATGGCGCCGGCCGCGACCAGTGCGTCCGCCCCGATCCGCACGCCGGGGAGGACGGTCGCGTTCGCGCCGATCGCGGCCCCGTCCTCGATCACCGGGCCCGCGAGCCCGCCGATGCCGGTCGGCGGGTACCGGTCGTTCGTGAGCACCACGTGCGGGCCGAGAAAGACCCGGTCCCCGATCACGGTGTTCGTCGGGATGAAGGCCATCGACTGGATCGAGACGTCCGAGCCGATCACCGAGCGCCCCTCGCAGATCGCGTTCGTCCCGATCGCGACGCGGTCGCCGATCCGCGTCTGCTCCCGGATCAGGACGTTGTGCCCGGTCTGGAAGTCGTCGCCGATCTCCACCTCGCAGTAGATGATCGTCCCCGGGCGGAGCGTCGCGTTCCGGCCGAGCGTAACGCCCGGGAAGTCGGCGGCGCCGAGGTAGTCGCGCGACGGAAAACCGAGGGTGACGGGCTCGAGGAGCCGGGCGCCCTCGCCGATGGTATTTCTACCGAGGTGCATCATTCGACGGTCACGCTCTTGGCAAGGTTTCTGGGCTGGTCCACGTCGCGCCCGAGCGCGACCGCGGTCCGGTAGGCGAGCTGCTGGAGCACGACCGAGGTCGCGACCGAGCTGGACGAGCTCGTGGCTCTCGGGGATCGGCAGGAAGACGTCCACGATGTCGGTCAGCTCCCGGTCCCCGCGCGCGCCGATCCCGATGATCGGGGCGTTCCTCGCCTTCATCTCCTTGATGTTCGAGAGCATGATCGAGTAGGTGTCGCCGGGCGGGCAGAGCGCGACGACCGGCGTCTCGGTGGAGAGGAGCGCGAACGGTCCGTGCTTGAGCTCGCCCGCCGCGTAGCCCTCGGCGTGAATGTACGAGATCTCCTTCATCTTGAGCGCCCCTTCGAGCGCGATCGGGTAGAAGAGGCCGCGCCCGACGTAGAAGAGGTGCTCGGCGGGCTGGCAGATCTCGACCGCCTTATCGATGTCGAGCAGCAGCACCTCCTCGATCGCACTGTTCGCCCGCTCGAGCGCCGCACCGAACGGGTTGCCCCCCTTCATCAGGTCCACGAGTCCCATCAGGACCGCGAGCTGCGCGATGAACGACTTGGTGGCCGCGACCGAGATCTCGGGGCCCGCACGCATGTAGAGCGTGTGGTCCGCGATCCGGGTGACGGTCGAGCCGAGCACGTTCGTGATCGCGAGCGTCGGGCAGTTGTACGCCTTGGCCTTCTTGAGCGCCGCGAGCGTGTCCGCGGTCTCGCCCGACTGGGTGATCACGGTCACGATCCCCTTCAGGGGCGGCGTGAAGTACTTGAACTCGGAGCCGAGCTCGGCCCGGACCGGGATCCGGCAGGTCGACTCGCAGAGGTACCTGAAGACGAGCCCCGCATGGTACGACGAGCCGCAGGCGACGACCGTGATCTCGGAGGGCCGCCGGTACCGCTCGGGGAGCGATGCCTCGGTGATCCCGTGCAGGGTGTCGTAGAAGACCTTCGGCTGCTCGAAGATCTCCTTGAGCATGAAGTGCGGAAACCCGCCCTTCTTCACGGTCTCGACGTCCCAGTCCACGTGCTCGATCGGTCGCTGGACCGGCGTGCCGCGGGAGTAGATCCGCCAGCCCGTCGCGGTCGATCTCGGCCAGGTCGCCGTCCTCGAGGTAGACGACCCGCTCCGTGTACCCGAGGAGCGGCGTCACGTCCGAAGCGGCGAAGACCTCCTGGTCGCCGATCCCCAGCACGAGCGGCGACGAGTCCCGCGCCGCGACGACCGTGTCGGACCCCTCGACCGTCACGAGGAGCGCGTACGACCCATCGAGCCGCGCGATCGCCTTCTCGACGGCATCGCGGAGATCGGACCCGTCGTAGTACTCCTCGATCAGGTGGGCGACGACCTCGGTGTCGGTCTCCGAGCGGAAGACGTGACCCCGCGCCGCGAGCTCGCGCGTGAGCGCGGCGTAGTTCTCGATGATCCCGTTGTGGACGACGGCGATCCGTCCCGTGCAGTCCAGGTGCGGGTGGGCGTTCCGGTCGCTCGGCACGCCGTGGGTCGCCCACCGCGTGTGCCCGATCCCGATCGTGCCGTGGAGCCTCCAGGCCCGCTCTCCCTTCTCCGAGATCTTGCCCTCGCACTTGTAGACCTCGAGGCAGGGGTTGTTCGTGGCGACGCCGAACGAGTCGTATCCCCGGTACTCGAGCTTCTGGAGCCCCTCCACGATCACGTTCGCCGCCGGGCGGAACCCGACGTAGCCGACGATCCCGCACATCCTAGATCACCACCGCCCCGTCGGGGACCACGCCCGTGACCGTGGTGTTCCCGGCCTCGATCGTCACGTTGTTGCCGATGATGCAGTTCTTCAGGATCGTGAACGGCGCAGAGCTGACGCGGTCTCCGAGCACCGCGCCGAACGCGGCCTTCTGGAACCGCCCCTCCCGTTCGAGCACGGCACCGGTCGTCCAGGTGGCCGTGTGGTCCTGGAGCCGGCAGGCCTCGCCCACCACCGCGTCGATGATCCGCGAGTGCGACCCGATCACGACGTCGTCCATCACGAGCGAATGGGCCACGTCAGCTCAGGGGGTCGATCGTGACCCGCGACCCGATCGAGGTGTTCGGCATGATCACGCAGTTCGGGCCGATCGCGCAGTCCTCGCCGATCACCACCGGGCCGTGGATGTACGTGTTCGGCCCGATCACGGTCCCCTTGCCGATCCGGATCAGCCCGTAGAGCTTCGAGGAGCGCGAGATGGTGCCGGCGCGCCGGGCGTCGATATGCGACAGCAGCTTCGCGTTCATCTCGAGCAGATCCCAGGGGTTGACCGCGTCCTGCCAGTCGACGGCCCGGACCGGCACCACGCGGGCGCCGTCGAGGATCATCGCCTGGAGGGCGTCCGGCACCTCGTGGCCGACCGTGTACCGGAAGAACGACCGGTCGAGTGCGTAGACCCCGGTCGAGACGATGTACCCGGTCGGGGTGTCGGGCTTCTCCTTGATCTCGCTCACGAGCCCGTCCTTGGTCACGACCACCCCGAAGTTCGTCGGGTTCGGGTGGTCGGTCACGAGGACCGCGTTCCGCTCGCCCATGATCCGCGCGATCGAGGCGGCGTCGATGTAGTTGTCGCCGGCGAGCAGGAGGAACCGGTCCTGGAGGTACGGCTCGGCGCAGCGGAGCGCGTGCCCGGTCCCGAGCTGGTTCTCCTGGACCACGACCCGCACGGGCAGGTCGTTCTCGGTCAGGTACCGGATCACGTGCTCCTTGCGGTACCCGACGACCACGATGATCTCCCGGATGCCGTTCGCCAGGAGGGCGTCGATCACGTACTTCAGGATGGGCGTGTTCGCGACCGGGACGAGGGCCTTCGGCCTCGACCGGGTCAGGGGGCGAAGGCGCGTGCCCTCCCCCGCTGCGAGAATGACAGCCTGCATGGGTCTGCTCCTATGACTGGAACGAGGTTCCCTCGTCGATCCACCCCTCGACGAACGAGTGGGGGGCGATGTTCACGCCGGGGCCGATCACGGTCCCGACGTTGACCGAGCAGTTGATCCCGAGGTTCACGTGGTCTCCGACGATGGCGCCGAGCTTCCGGCGCCCCGTGTTCTTGCCGGCCACCTTCACGATGGCGTGGTCGTTCCTGAGGTTCGCGATCTTCGATCCGGCCCCGAAGTTGCAGTGGCTGCCGATCACGGAGTCTCCCACGTAGTTGAAGTGCGGGATCTTCGTGTCGGGAAGCACGATCGTGTTCTTGAGCTCGGTCGCGTGGCCGACGTGGCAGCGGTCGCCGACGGAGGTCGACGGACGCAGGTATGCGTGCGGCCCGATCTTGCAGCCCTTTCCGATGACGCACGGCCCCTCGATATAGGTTCCGGCCATCACGACCGTCCCCTTGCCGATCGAGACCGAACCTTTCAGCACGACCCCGTCCTCGACCTCGCCCTCGATCGAGGGCGCGAGGGCCGCGAGCAGGCGCGAGTTCGCGTCGAGCAGGTCCCAGGGATAGCCCATGTCGAGCCAGCTCTCGAGCATGTGCGAGCGCAGGCGCCGTTCGCGGACGTACTCTGCGAGCGCGTCGGTCAGCTGGTACTCGCCTCGGCTCGAGACGCCGATCCGGTCGATCAGCGCGAAGATCTCCTCGTCGAACCGGTAGACCCCGGCATTGATCAGCTCGCTCTTCGGGTCGGGCGACTTCTCCTCGAGGCCGGTGATGAACCCGTCCTCGCAGGTGACGACGCCGAAGTCCTGGGGATGGTCGGTCCGATGGATCCCCATGACCGGGCCGTCCATGGCCGCGATCGCGGCAATATCGTCCGAACCGACGATCATATCCCCGTTCATCAACAGGAACGGCCCCGAGACCAGTCCCGCGCAGGCCCGGACCGCGTCGGCCGTGCCGAGCTGCTGCCGCTGGGTCACGTACCGGATCCGGCAGCCGAAGGCGCCGCCGTCGCCGAAGTGCTCCCGAATCTCCCGCTCGCCGTAGCCGACCACGAGCACGAACCGGGTGAAGCCCGCCCGGACAGCGGCCGCGATCAGGTGCTCGAGGATCGGGCGGTTCGCGACCGGCAACATGACCTTCGGCCGCGAGGCCGTCAGCGGGCGCATCCGTTTGCCCTCGCCCGCGGCGAGGATCACGCATTGCATCACAGGACTGCCTCCAGGTTGTGCACCGCCGATCGATCTCCGACCCTGCCCGAGTTCGTCCGAAGCGGCGGCGCACGGCACGGCCCGCGGGCTTCCGCGCCGGTAAAGCGACCGGGAACGGTAGACCCGCCGGTGCCGTGGTTCATTCCCGAAGCATTTGTCTTCACCCGATATGAGGCTTCGTAAGACCTCATCGTCCGTACGGGCACCAGTGCGGGAGGTCGACGAGTCCGGCCGTGCCGCCCGTCGAGGGGCCGACCATCAGGATCTCCGTGCCGGGCTTCGCGCGCTCGACTTCATCAAGCCCGGCATCGGTCACGAGCCCGTGGCCGAGCACGATCATGACCCCCGCGTCCCCGGCCTCGTCCGCGAGCCGGCCGGCGAACGCATGCTCGAGGAGGGGCGACTGCGCCGATCAGGCGGACGGGTCGACCCGCGGTCTTCGCGACGAGTCTGTCGCAGGCAGGGAGGACGATCCTCGATCGCGCAGCCGCGGAGGTTTCGGGCAAAGCCGAAGAACCCGGTGACCGCGTTGATCACGGCGCCGGCGGCAGAGCGCTCGCGCTCGCCTGCGAGCGGAGCGCCGAAGAGCATGGAGACCTTCACCCATGCCTCGACCGGTGCGCCCGTCACGAACTGGGCGATCCTGCAGCCGTAGGCGGCCTCGAGCGGTATCCCGCGCTCGTACGGGCAGACAAGGCCGTCGTGGTTGCGCACGATCTCGATCGCGCCGTCCTCGGCTCCGGTTCCCTCGATCCGGGCGTGGAGGGCGTCGGCAGCGCGCACGAAGAGGTTCACGGACGCACCTCGAGGACGACCCGTGCCGGAGCGCCGTCGCCGCCCTGGAGCCGGAGCGGGAGCGCGATCAGGCCGTACTCGCCCGGAGGCACGTTCGCGAGGTCCAGGAGGTCCGATCACACCGCCTCCCGGCCCGAGCAGGGTCCGGTGGACCGCGCCGTCCGCGCCGTCCGCCTCGATCGAGGGCGCGTCCGTTCCCACGAGGCGGACCCCCTGGCTCACCAGGTATGTGGCCCCCGCGGGCGTGAGCGCCGGAAACGGCGCGACGAACTTCGTCCGGCGCGAGAACCAGGTCTTGAGGAGCACCCTCGTCGCGCCCCCGAGCCGTCCCTCGAGCTCCTCCGGGCCGATGGCGGTCGCCGGGGTCTCGATCACGCGGCAGGGGCCGATCAGCAGGTCGAGGGGGAAGGCGGTCGACTGTCCGGCCGTCGAAGAGGTAGTGGTCGGGGGCGTCGATGTGCGTGCCCGAGTGGGAGCTCAGGCCGAGATCGCTGATCAGGAACCCGTCGCGCGCCCGCTTCGTGATCACCGGGACCGTGTCCCCCGGATAGACCACGACGCCGGGCGAGAGCGCCCGCGTCGCGTCGAGATATCTCACCATCCGTGCTCCCCGATCAGGGGCACGAACCGGACGGGGCCCGCAGACTCGTGGACACGGCGAGCGCCCTGCCGGCGGATCCGGACCAGCTCCTGCAGGTCGCGCCCCCCCACGGGCGCGACGAACCGTCCGTTCTCGGCGAGCTGTTCGAGAAGCGGCTCGGGCACGAACGGCGCGGCCGCAGTCACGAGGATCGCATTGTAGGGCGCGAGCGCCGGCCAGCCCTGCGTCCCGTCGCCGACGTGCACCTCGACGTTCGCGGCCCCGACCCGCGCGAGGTTCGCCCGCGCCGCCTCGGCCACCTCGGGCAGGCGCTCGACCGTGACCACGCGTTCGCAGAGGAGGGAGAGGACGGCGGCCTGGTACCCCGAACCGGCTCCGATCTCGAGCACCCGGTCCTGCGGTCCGGGCTCGAGCATCGCGGTCATCAGCGCGACGATATACGGCTGGGAGATTGTCTGGCCCGCCCCGATGGGCAGGGGCATGTCGTCGTAGGCGGCCCGTTCGTACCCGTGCGGAACGAAGAGGTGGCGGGGCACTCCCCGCATCGCCTCGAGCACTCGCTCGTCGCGAACTCCCCTGGCCGCGATCTGGTGCTCGACCATTGCGAGGCGCATAGACTCGTACGGATCCTGCATTCCTAGAACCCGGACTCCGCGGCGTCGATCGCTCCGTCGATCTGCCGCTGGAGCATCTCCGGGAGCCCCCGGATCTTTACATCGAGGAACCCCCGGATAATCGTTGCGGTCGCGGTCTCCTCGTCGAGCCCGCGGGACATGAGGTACTCGATCTCGTCCCGCGCGATCCGGCCGACGGCGGCCTCGTGCGAGAGCTCCGTCTCGACCACGGACCCCGCGATCTCGGGGATTGCGTGGATCAGCCCGTCCTTGAGGATCAGGCCCCTGCACTCGATATGCCCCCTCGTCCCGGGAACCCGGCCCTGGATCTCGCCGCGGCTGATGATCGTGCCGCCGCGCGTGATCATCCTGCTCACGATCTCGGCCGACGTCCCCGGTGCCGCGAGGATCGCGCGCGAGCCGAGGTCGAGGGTCGAGCCCGGGTGCGCCACCACGACCGACGAGAACCGTGCGACCGCGTTCTCCCCGATCAGGTTCGCGACGGGGTTCATATCGATGTGCCGGACGGGCTGCATGCAGACGTAGTTCGAGAGGAAGACTCCGCCCTCCTCGATGATCGAGGCCGACCGCGGAAAGACCGAGATCGACTCGGACCAGTTGTGGATCATGGTCGAGGTGACCCGGGCGTTCTTCCCGACGTAGAACTCGGTCACGCCGATGTGCGAACCCCCCTTTGTCTCGGCCCCCGAGACGCAGCCCGAGATCAGGTGGAGCTCGGCTCCCTCCTCGGCGATCACGATGTTGTGAAGGTACTGGACCTTCGCGCCTGCAAGAAAGAGGCATGCCTGCAGCGGGTAGATCGCCTTCGCCCCCTTGCGTGCGATCACCGCGAAGCCCTTCTGGACCTCCTGCTTCGCCACGAATTTGGTGAACTTGTCCTTGTCCTTATCGACGGCCTTCCAGAAGTAGTCCTTCAGCCAGTCGTACTTCTTCAGGGCTTCGGCGATCGGCAGCACCTCGATCCCCTCTGTCGCCGAGTGGGCGTGCTGGATCTCCTGGTCAACCTGGAAGAACGAGCCCGAGCGCTGGGTCTCCCCGACATCGAGCCCGGCCAGCTCGAGGCGGGTCCGGTTCTCGGGGGAGAGATCTTTGAGTTCCTCTACAGGCGCTGGCATTCTACACACTCCTGGTACCCATGGGTCTTGATCGACTTGAGGATCTCGCGGGGGTTGCCGTGGCACTTGAAGACGCCGTCGCAGAGGACATGCCCGTAGTCGGCGTCGATGTAGTCGAGGATGTACCCCGTATGCGTGATGATCAGCCCGCTCTTGTGCCGCTTCACGATGTGCTGGTCCTTCTCGAGCAGGTGGGCGATCGCGGTCCCGATCAGCGAGATGTTCTCGATGTCGACACCCGACTCGGGCTCGTCGAGCATGGTGAACGTCGGGTCCTGGACGAGCAGCTGCAGCACCTCGCTCCGCTTGATCTCGCCGCCCGAGAAGCCCGCGTTCACGTCCCGATCGAGGAACCGGTCCATGTTCAGCTCCGCGGCCAGCTCCGGGATGCGTTCGCGGTGCTCGCGGGCGGTGACGTCCAGGAGCTTTCCGAGTTTGAGCCCGGCGATCGTGGGCGGCCGCTGGTAGAGCATTCCCATGCCCCGTTCGGCCCGCTCGTGCAGCGGCATCCGGGTGACGTCCTCTCCGTTGAAGACGATCGACCCGGCGGTCACCTCGTTCCCCGCGAAACCCATGATCGTCCGGAGCAGGGTCGTCTTGCCCGACCCGTTCGGTCCCATCATCACGTGGGTCTCGCCGTCGGGGATCGTGAGGTTGATGTCATGGAGGACCTCCCGATCGCCGATCGAGACGTGCAGGTCTGTGATCTCGAGCATAAAACTCCTCGCGAGATGATGTATCGGGCCGAGAGATTAAACCGTTGCCGATCCCCCATTCACTTTCACACCGCGACCGTACCAGGTTATAGAGCGGCCCGGCGACCTTTCCTGCATGGACAGGGAGACGTTCATCCACATCGCCGAGCGCGCGGCCCGGTATCCGAACGTGCGGCGGCGGGGCCAGTCTGGTCCGGCCGGCCCCTGCGACACCCGCACCGGCCGGCTTCTTCGCCGGGCTCGCGGTCCGGGCGGCCGGCTACGGCGGGTTCGCCGAGACGTAGGCCGCCGCCCCGGCCCGGTCGTACCGGTTCGCGCGGTCCGGTTCAGGAGGTCGGCTACGACGGTTGTACTCATCGACGAGCCGCATCGCAGGCTGCCGAATCGGTGCGGTACTGCGCGTACGCTGTCTCGAATGCATTGCGGGCTCCGGCCGACCGAAGCGCCTCGAGCTGGCGACGGTCCGTCTCGAGTGCGTTCCGTTGCCGGTCGATCTCCGGGCCGAGCGCATCCAGGTGCGCGCGGGCTGTCAGCCGTGCCGCCTCGATGGCCGCAACCTCGGGAGCGGCGCCGTACACGGTCGTGCCGTTTCCGATAGGGACGACGAGCGGCGACGACGCGAGCCGGACCCCGTCGCCGATCCCGTCGGGCACCGCTCCGACGTACGAGCCGTTCGTGACCTCGAGGTAGGCATACCCGGAACCGCCGTACTCGTACCCGGCAGGGCAGGCGACGCCGAGGGCCATGTGCGACTCGGGGAGAAAGACGAGGAGCGCGACGCGGTAGCCCTCCCGCGCGAGAAGGCCGGCGAGCAGCAGGGTCTTGTCGTCGCAGTCGCCGCTCCCGTCCGCCCAGGTCTCGACCGGATACTTCGCCGCCGTCCCCGGCGCCGAGACGTACGGGAGCTGCTGGACGGCGGCGGCCACGAGCTCGAGATACCGGTCGCCGTCGAGCCCGCGCCGGTCGCGGACCTCGCGGAACCGGGACGAGCAGGTCGTCGTAGAATCGGTCCTGGGCAGGGTCGAGGACCTGGGCGCGGTAGGCGCCTGCGACCCATTCCTCCTCCGGCACCTCGCCCCGGATCAGCACCTCTTTCTCGCCTGCTCTCGCTCCGGCGAGGACCCCGGCGTCGATCGTCACCCCGACCGTCTCGGCCCCGCCCTCGAACTCGAACGAATGATCGGCTGCCACCGGTTCCCCGGCGTTCGGCACGGGCGCGATCGCCGGGTACTCGGTGCTGGGCCCCAGGAGCGCGGCGCACCCGGCCGTCGCGACGGCGAGGCAGAGCACGAGCAGCACGGCGCCGCCGGAGTTTCATGCCCCGCGCTCCAGCAGGGCCGGAAGGTCCGCGATCGAGCCGAGCACCCGATCCGGGACGATCGGTGCGGCCGCGAGCGCATCGGGACGAAACTTGCCGGTCCGGACGAGGAGCGCCGCGAGGCCGGCGGCCTGCGCCCCGCCGATATCGGTGGCAATATCGTCCCCGACCATCACGGCCCGCTCCGCCGGGACCCCGAGATCGGCGAGCGCGAGCCGGAAGAACGCGGGCGAGGGCTTGCCCACCACCTCGGCCGTCACCCCGGCCGCGTACTCGAGCGCGGCCACGAACGGCCCGGCCGAGAGCGCGAGGCCGTCCGCGTCGCGCCAGTACCGGTCCCGCTCGAGCGCGAGGAGCCGGGCGCCGTTGATGAGGAGGCGGAACGCCCGGTTCATGCTGCCGTAGGTCCACCGGTCGCCCGCGTCGCCGACCACGACGTACGGCGCCTCCTCTGCAAGCCGGATGCCGGCCTCCTCGAAGTCACGGTGAACGTCGCCGGTCGCGATCAGGTGGCAGGCCGCGACCCCCTCCTCGCCGAGCCGGCGCACGGCGGCGAGGGCCGGGGTGAAGCACCATGCCTCCGGGGATCGCGAAGCCGAAGGCGTCGAGGCGTGCGGCGACGGCCCGGCGGGACCGCCGGGTGGTGTTCGTCACGCACCGGAACGGGATCCTCTCATCGCGGAGCCACTCGAGGGTCTCGACCGCTCCCGGCACCGGGGCGTCCCCGACGTACAGCACCCCGTCGAGGTCGATCAGCACGGCGTCGACGTTCACGGTGGCACCATCCCCGCGACCCGGCGTGTCTGGCGCTGCACCGGATCACTGCCGTTCCGCACGGTGCGACACCGCGATGGAGATACCTGCGGCTCATCACCGTCCCCTCCGCTGCGGCCCAGTCCGCCAGTCTCCGTGCGGACCGTTCCGTGGGGGTGGCGTTGATGCCGGAGACGGAACCGGAGCGACCATCGAGAGAGCGGGCGAACCGTGGCCCGGCGCCCGTACCTGATGGATGGTGCGGGTCCCCTATTCAATGGTTCTGACCCGGGCGGTTCGAGTCCGCGGAGGGATCGGCCGGGGCCGCTCCGGGTTCCCGCCCCGAGTCCCGGGACCTGCCGGAGGACTCCGTTTCCGCCACGTCCGTCGGTCCGAATCGCAATCCGACCGATCAAGGAAAGAAATGACAACGTTTTTAATGGAACGGACGGTAATTAGACTATGAGGTGACCTCATGGCAACCTATGGTATCGAATTCGTTCCCGGAAATGTCAACGTCAAGCAGGTCGTGAACTACTGCAAGCTCGCAGAGTCGAAGGACATCGACTACGCGTGGATCACGAACCACTACAACAACCGCCACTGCTACCCCACCCTTGCCGCGATCGCGGAGGCGACCAACACGATCAAGATGGGCCCGGGTATCATGAACGCGTTCACGGACACGCCGGCCGCGATGGCCTCGTTCGCCGCGACGCTCAACGAGATCTCGGACGGACGCGCCGTGCTCGGCATCGGACCCGGCGACCTCTCGACCCTGCCGAAGCTGAACATCCAGCCGGAGAAGCCCGTCGCCCGCCTCGGCGAGGCCGTCGCGGTGATCCGCAAGCTCCTGACCGGCGAGACCGTCTCGACCCCCGAGATGGAGTTCTTCAAGTACGACGGCGCGAAGTTGACCGGCGTCAACCTCCCCGGCAAGAAGGGCATCCCGATCTACATCGGCGCCCAGGGCCCCAAGGTCCTCGAGCTCGCCGGCACGGTCGGTGACGGCGCACTGATCAACGCCTCGAACCCGAAGGACTTCGCGGCTGCGATCCCGATCATCAAGGGCGCGACCGACAAGGTCGGCAAGAAGGGCTTCGACATCGGTGCGTACACCGCGATGTCGATCGACAAGTCCGAGAAGAAGGCCCGGAACGCCGCGAAGATCGTGGCCGCGTTCATCGCCGCCGGCTCGCCCGAGCCCCTGCTCACCCGCCACGGCCTCGACCTCGCGAACGTCGCGAACATCAAGGCCGCCCTCGGCAAGTTCGACTTCAAGTCGGTCGGCGAGCTCGTGGGCGACAAGGAGATCGACGCGTTCACGATCGCGGGCACCCCCGAGATGGTCAAGGCGAAGTGCGCCGACCTCGAGGCGGCCGGCGTCACGCAGATCATCTTCGGCTCGCCGCTCGGCCCGAACATGACCGACTCGATCCGGCTGCTCGGCAAGTACGTCGTGTAACCCCCCATACCCGCCCTTTTTTCCCAAGCGTTAATATCGAGGCCGTGCCAAGCTCCCGGCACCCATGTTCGTGATCGAGGAGCGGCAGAACGGCGCGTTTCCGCTCCAGTACCGGCGCGAACGCCTGACCGGCCTCTCCTGCACGATCAGCCCGGGCCGGCTCCTCCGCGGGCTCGACAACCCGCTCCCCCCTCCCCTGCAGGAGCCGGAGGACTGCCCGTTCTGCCCCGAGCGGCTCGAGGCCGAGACACCGACCTTCCCCGACGGCACCCGCATCCGGCGGGGCGAGTCCGTGACCTTCCCGAACCGGTACCCGTTTGCCGAACGGCACACGGTCGGCGTGATCTGCCGGTCCCACGAGGTCGAGCGGCTCACGGTGCGCCTGCTCGCGGACGCGCTCGAGGGGGTCGCGGCCTCGCTCGACGGCGCTCCCGGCTATCCGTCGATCAACTGGAATTACCTCGCCTCGGCCGGTGCATCGATGCCCCATCCGCATCTCCAGGGACTTGCCGATCGGCGACCGTCCCGTGTTCCGGGGCTGTACATCGACGCCTCGGCCCGGTACCGCGCACGGCATCGCCGGATGTACTGGAACGACCTCGTCGAGCACGAGGCGGGGACGGACCGCTGGCTCTTCGACGGCGAGGTTCCGTTCATCGCCTCAGCCGTGCCGCTCGGCGAGCGGGAGGTGCGGGGGCTGCTGCCCGTGGGAACCCTCGAGGAGGCCGGCCCGTACCTCGCGCCCCTCGGCCGACGGAATCTGCCGCGTGATCGACCTCTACCGATCGTTCGGGACGCAGGCGTTCAATGTCGCGGTCTTCTTCGACCGCCCCGGTTCCGATCGCGGCTTCTCGGCCTTCTGCTCGGTGATTGCCCGGATCAACCCGAACCCGGCCTCGATCTCGGACTCGGCCTTCATGGAGCGGCTTCACCAGCACCCGGTCGTGATGACGCTCCCGGAGGAGCTCGGCTCCCGCTACCGGGCGCTTGAACAGGAAAAATAGGGTTCGGGTATCGGGTTACTCGGGCTTCGAGATCAGCGCGGTCTTGCTGACGATCGTGCCGTCCTTCTTGTGGGGCTTGCGGAGGACACCGTCGCCGGCCTTCTCGATCTCGCGGGCCTCGTCACAGAGAGCAGCGGCCACACGCATCATCTCGTGCGCGGAGGCGACGATCGGGATGTACTTCTCCCACTCCTTGGTCATGAAGCAGCCCTTGACGTTGACCATCGCGACCGCCGAGGCGATCTCGTAGGCCGCGCGGGCCTTCGCGACCGCGTAGGGGTTCGTGAACTCGCAGTCGACCGCCTTGTCGGAGGTCATGACGACCTTCGGGAGCGCGATGTCGGCGCCCTTCTTGCCGGCCTTGACCTGGTCGATCACCTTGTCGAGCTCCACTGCATCTTCCGGTACGCTCCGGTGATGGCGAGGACCTTGACCAGGTTCCCGTTGTAGTCGGCCATCTCGATGGGGTCGAGGAACTCGCGGCGCGCGCCGATCATCGAGTCGGCCTTCATGATGATGTAGCCGAACTTCGACTCCTTGAGGTCGGCCCACTCCTTCTTGGTGGTCACGTCGTCCGTGATCACGACGACCGGGATGCCGGCCGCGGCGAGCGCCTCGCGTGCGCCGGTGGGTCCGGGAAGCACGCCGTTCGGCGAGACGACGATACAGAAGTCGGGGCCCCACGCCTTCAGGGTGGAGACGACACGGTCGACGTCTGCGATCTCGAGCTTCGTGCCGGACGTAGCCATGAAGGTCTGCATGTCTTCGCGGTCTGCCCGCTCATCGAGCAGGAGTTCGGCCATGACGCCGGACGCGATATTGCCGAGTTTTGCAATGCCTACTTTGACAACCATTCAGTTCACCTCGGTGAATAGGTAGGTAGTTTTCACGAAAATCGATAAAAAGGTTGCGTTTTCTCTGCCAAACCATACGAAGGCCCCATCGGCACCACGGGCACGGTCAATGCCCCCGCCTCATTTCCCCAGCTGGTTAATTGGAAGTGTTTAAGTTCGGCCACTGCAAGCTCAGTGTACATGAAGAATGGCCTCCTCACCGAGCGGCAGAAAGAGGTGCTGCGCCACCGGAGGCAGGGGTTGACCCAGCAGCAGATCGCAGACATCATCGGGACGTCGAAGGCGAACGTCTGCACCATAGAGAAGTCGGCGCTTGAGAACGTGCGCAGGGCGCACGAGACTCTCCAGTTCATGTACACCCTCGACGCCAGGTTCCTCTGCGTGATCCCGCCGGGCGCCGACCTCCTGGCCATCCCGGAGACGATCTTCCACGAGGCGAGCGACCGCGGCGTGAAGGTCCGATATGATACGATCGGCCTGATCAACCGGCTCCGCGAGAGCATCCCCCAGCACGTCCAGGCCCGGTTCGTGAAGGACGAGATCCAGGTCTACCTGAACGACGACGGCGAGATCTACTTCGAGTGACGCTCTCCCGCGCGGACGGGAGGGACACGCGGCATGGACTCGACGGGATTCGAACCCGTGGCCTTCGCGTTGCAAACGCGACGATCTACCCCTGATCTACGAGCCCGCCCTCTCCGGTTCGAGCTGAGACGAGATAAGAGTTGTGAAGGTCCGCGAAAAGTGGACTCGACGGGATTCGAACCCGTGGCCTCTACGTTGCGAACGTAGCGATCTACCCCTGATCTACGAGCCCGCAAAAAGATGGGGTCAGAGAATGATCTCGATATCTAATTTCTCTGCCAGTTCCTTATATCGGTTCCGGATGGTGACCTCGGTCACCCCGGCGACCTCGGCGACCTCACGCTGGGTGCGCCGCTCCCCGCCGAGGATCGACGAGATGTAAATGGCGGCCGCTGCGACGCCGGTCGGGCCCCTGCCGCTCGTCAGCTCGCGTTCCGCCGCCTGGCGCAGGATCTCGACGGCCCGGCTCTGGACCTCGCCCTTCAGGGTGAGGCCCGAGCAGAAGCGCGGCACGTAGTCGATCGGCGACGTCGGCAGGAGCTTGAGGCCGAGCTCGCGCGAGATGAACCGGTAGGTCCGGCCGATCTCCTTCCTGCGAGACCCGCGAGACCTCGGCGATCTCGTCGAGGGTCCGGGGGACGCTGCACTGCCGGCACGCGGCGTAGAGCGCGGCCGCGGCCACGCCCTCGATACGACGTCCGCGGATCAGGTTCTTGTCCACCGCATCGCGGTACACGACCGCGGCCGTCTCGCGGACGTTCCGGGGCAGCCCGAGGGCCGAGGCCATCCGGTCGAGTTCGGAGAGCGCGAAGGCGAGGTTCCGCTCGGTCGCGTTCGAGACCCGGATCCGCCGCTGCCACTTGCGCAGCCGGTAGAGCTGGGCCCGGTTCTTGGACGAGATGGCCCGGCCGTAACTGTCCCGGTTCCGCCAGTCGATCATGGTCGAGAGGCCCTTGTCGTGGATCGTGAAGGTCATCGGCGCGCCGACACGCGACCGCTTCATGCGCTGGTCGTGGTCGAAGGCCCGCCACTCGGGGCCGCGGTCGATGAAGTCGTCGTCGATGACGAGGCCGCAGTTCTGGCAGACCAGCTCGGCCCGCTCGTAGTCGTGGACGAGCTGCCGGCTCTCGCACTCGGGGCAGACCGTCTCGGTGTGCTCCTCGGTCTTCCGCTCGCGCTCGACCACTTTGCTACGGTTACGGAACGCCTCGCGCTGGCTCTGAAGTATGCGAAGTTTCTCTATCTCCTGCATGTAGTTGACACCTATGACCTGCTGAATATCTTCTCGCCGACCGGTTGCTCGCACCGGTCGCGGCACAGGACCGCGGCGTATGGCCTCTTGACGTTTCCGAAGAGGTCCACGACCCGGCCCACGGGGCGGTTGCGACGGTCGACGACCATGGCGTAGAGGGGGGGAGCTGCGCCGCGTCCACCGCGACGACCAGCATGCGCCGCCCGCACGCGTGCACAATACGACCGACCGTCTTCATCGCTTTCGTTCCGGCTTCGTGAAGAATAATTGCCGCAAGTTATATATTTGTTCGGAAGGCATATATAAACTTTGTCACAATATTGATAAGATCACCGGGATCTGAGCCATTCTGCAATATTTAAATCAAGTGCCTCGCGACAGGCGCGCGGATCGAGGCCGGCTCCGCGCGCGACCGTCACGCGGTCGGCGGCGGTCATCAGGTCGCCCGGAGCGTGGGCGTCCGAGTTCACGACGAGCCTGCACCCGGCCGCGATCGCCGTCCTGGCCACGTGGCCGTTGGTCCGGTTGTGCCCGCCGCGCACGGTCAGCTCGAGCGCGATCCCGCGGTCGGCCGCGGCCCGCGCGTCGTCTATCGCGATCAGGCCCGGGTGCGCGAGCACGTCCACGTGGGCCGAGGTGCAGGCAGCGCGGTTCGTGCCCGGCGCGACCGGCTCGACGGAGGTCTCGCCGTGGACCACGACGAACGCCGCTCCATCGGCCTTCGCCTGCCGCGCGAGGGCGTCGATCTCGTCGGGGGGGACGTGGGTCAGCTCGACCGCCGGGTAGAACGAGACCCCGTAGCGGGCGGCCGACACGGCGACCGCGTCGGCCGTTTCGAGTACGAGCGGGCGAGTGGACGTGTCGGCGTGGTCCGCGATCGCGACCTCGTCGTAGCCGAGAACGGCCATCCGGCGCAGGAGCCTCGAGCGGCAGGACTCGCCGTCGGATCGGAGGGTGTGGGTGTGCAGATCGTACATGCGATGCTACTTCTTCGGCTCGAGCGCGCCCGCCACGCGACGGAGCAGCGCCTCCTTCGACTCGGACCAGGCGACCACGGCCCGGCCGTCCCTGCGGTACCAGAACGCGGGGTGGGAGCCCGCCTCGACACGATAGCGAAGGCCCGCTCTCTTCAGCGCCCGCTCGAGGTCCTGCATCGTGACCCCTTTCTGGGCGAGGCCCAGCGGGACCCGTCTGCCCTGCCGGCGCTCGAGGGCCGCGTTGAAGTAGCAGGGGTAGAGGACCCGTTCGTTCTCCATCGGATCAGCGTCGGCAGGTGAACCTATAAACAGTGCGCACGGCCACTACTCCTGATGCACCAGGTCGACGTCCGGATCGAGAAGGATCTTTACGCGGCGAACGATGCGCTCGCGGCCGAGAACGCGGCCCGCCTCGCCGCGCACGGCGTGCTCGGGATCGATCTGCTCGGCGCGATCGGCTCGGGCAAGACCGCGCTCATCGAACGGCTCGCGCCTCTCCTGGCCAAACGGGGCCGACGGGCCGGCGCGATCGCCGGCGACGTCTACGGCGACGACGACTACCGCCGGATCGTGGCCCTCGGGATCCCGGCCGTGAACGCGAACACGGGAAAGGAGTGCCACCTCGATGCCCACATCGTGGATCACGCCATCGACGATCTTCCCCTTGACGAGATCGACGTCCTCTTCATCGAGAACGTCGGGAACATGGTCTGCCCGACCGACTTCGCCCTCGGCGCAGCCAAGCGCGTGGTCGTGGTCTCGTCGACCGAGGGCGACGACGTCGTGAACAAGCACCCCATGATGTTCCGCTCGTGCTCGATCGGCGTGATCAACAAGGTCGACCTCGCTCCGCTCGTGGGGGCCGACCTCGACCGCATGGAGCGTGACATGCGGCGGTACAACCCTGCGATCCGCGTCTTCCGGACCAACCTGAAGACCGGAGAGGGCGTCGGCCCCCTGCTCGAGGCCCTGCTCGCCTGATCACAGCGGTTAAATAACGTCTGGGCGAATATATACAGCACTTCTGATTCTCGACACGAATCGGGTGAATTCACATGCAATGGCAAGGACGATCCATCAGGAAGGTGACGGGTGGCCGGTATGCGCCCCTGCGCGGCAAGCGGCGGACGGAGATCGGGCGGGCCCCGGCGGAGACGCACATCGGCGAGGACCGCCGTCGCGCGGTCCGCACCTTCGGCGGCAATGAAAAGGTCCGGGCACTCCGCGCGACGTACGCGAACGTGGCCAACCGGGCAACGGGCTCGGCGCAGAGAGTGAAGATCGAGACCGTCGAGCGAAACACGGCGAACCCGAACTACGTCCGCCGGAACCTGCTCACGAAGGGCGCGATCATCCGGACCGAGCCTCGGCCCGGCCCGGATCGTCAGCCGCCCGGGTCAGGACGGCGCGATCAACGCGATCCTGATCGAGTAATACGATACCTTTTTTTAGTGCGGACCGCCCATTCTCCAGAGACGAGGTCGGCCGCATGAGTCTGCAGATCACAGTGGCAGCGCCGTTCCGGCACCTGCACAAGGGGCAGCTCCAGCGGAGCGAGTTCGTCTACTACCTCGCCATCGACCGGATGTGGATGAACCGCGACCAGGCCGGAGTCCTGCTCGACCTGGCCGTCGAGCAGGGGCTCGTCGCAGTCAGGAACGGGGTCGTGGTCCCCCTCTTTCCGGTCGGCGAGGTTGCGGTCCCGCTCGGGTATCGCCCGGGCCCCGAGGACCTCCAGCGCCCCGACCCGGAGCGGCTCCTGCTCGCCCGGATCGCCGGGGCGACGGGACGGGAGCAGCGCGAGGTGGCGGCCGAGGCGAACCGCCTTGCCGCCGAGGGCTTCGACGGGCAACTCCGCTCGAAGGCCGCGCTCGTCCTCCTCGCCCGCCGGTACGGCGTGCCGTTCGAGGATCTGCTCGCTTCGCTCCGGGAAGGGCTGATCTCAGAATAAAAGGGGTTATTCGGCCGCCGGTGCGGCGAGGAGGTCGTCGAGCGCCTTCTCACCGGTACTGGGTGACCTTGGCGTTGATCTGGACGAAGTCCTGGGTGATCTCGCCGCCACGGACCGCCTTTCGCATCCGCTGGCCATCGGCGACCGGGTTGAACCCGATGCCGCCGGCGAGCAGGAGCGCGCCGCCGCCCTGCGCCGGGCAGGTCTCTCCGTGCCGGCGTTCCGTTCCGATCCGACGCGCCGGTGATTGTGACTCGATACCCGGGCAGACCGAGCGGGCCCGCGTCGACCTCGCCGCCTACCCGCTTTCCGATGATGGCTCCGGCCGCCCCGCCGCTCGCGGTCATCTTGTAGGAACGACCGGTCTTCGGGTCCGAGAGCACGACTTTAAAATCGACCATATCCAATCTCCACTGAGGCGAAGTACCCATAAATGTGGGGCGGAGGGCTCTTAAAGATACGGTTCACTTGCCCCAGAACGGCTCGCCCCGCCGGCGCATGGTCGTGTACTCCTCGAGCACCTCCTTTGCGGTGGCCGAGATGTGGCCGAGCATCTCCTTCTCGAGGACCTTGACGTGCCGTTCGGGCAGGTCGACATAGAGATCGTCGTCGACGTCGACCTGCCGCCCGACGGTCGCGCCCTCGATCGCGATCGCGACCTCGGCCCCGGCCTCGACCTCGTGGACGTACTCGCCCGAGGACTGGATCGTCTTCAGATGTCCGGCCTTTCGGCCGTCGATCCGTACCAGGTTCACGTCGGTCCGGAGCGTGCCGCCGAGCACGCGGACCCCGACCACGGCCGGGTTGGACTGCCGGAAGATGCAGCCCGGGAGCACGCGGAGCTTGGCCGGCAGGATGATCCGCTCGAATCGCTGCTGCTCCATCCGCTGCCGCTCCGCGTCGCGCCATTCGACGAACTCGTCGATCAGCTGGTAGATGACCTTGGCCTGGAAGACTCGAGGAAGGTCAGGGCCGCCCTCGCGCACGATCGCCTGGGCGTCGGGGAGGAGCGGGGCGTTGAACGCGAGCACGGCCCGGCAGAGGGGGGCCTTGATCGTCTGGGCGTCGACGAGGTCGTGCCGGCTGACCGGGCCGACGGCCGCCCGCATCACCCCGATCTCCCGTGCCTCGAGCTCCTTCGAGAGCGCCTCGAGCGCGCCGATCGTATCGGCCTTGATCACGAGCCCCTCGTCCGAGAGGACGACGTCGATGCGCGAGACCTCGTCGAGGATCTCCTGCTCGATCGTGTCCCGGCTGCCCCGGACGACGCGGAGCGGCGAGCCCGCGATGACCCCCTCGAGCCCGGGGGCTGCGACCTTCACGCCCGAGGCCGCGACGACGGACTTCACCCGCTCGAACCGGTCCTCGGTCAGGATCTCCTTCATCGGCCGGGGCTTCAGGAGCGACTTCACCTTCGTCTGGACGACGCCGTCGCCGGTGGCGAGCATCACCTGGTCGCCGACCGTGAGCGTGCCGTCGAAGAGGATCACGTCGAGGGTCAGGCCGAGCCCGCGCTCCTCCTTCACCTCGAGCACGGTCCCCTGGCCCGGCCCCCGGACCTCGACCGCGAGCGCATCGCCCATGTACCGCTGGGCGAGGCCGATCATCACGAGCAGCAGGTCCGCGACCCCCTCCCCCGTGTGCGCCGAGACCGGCACGATCGCGATCGTCCGGGCGAAGTCCGAGACCCGGTCGAACCGCTCCGAGTTGAACCCGAGGTCCGAGAGCTTTCCGACGATCTCGTAGTGGCGCGTCTCCATGAACTCGGTCACGCGCTCGTTCTGCTTGGCGAACGAGGCGAGAAACGGGAGAATTCTCGGTCGGGCGCCAGCCGTGGACCCGGTCGATCTTGGTCAGGGCCACGACGAACGGGGTCCGGCAGTTGCGGAGGATCGAGAGGGCCTCGATCGTCTGGGGCTGGAAGCCCTCGTTGATATCGACGACCACGATCGCCATGTCCGCGAGCGCCCCGCCCCGGGCGCGGAGCGTCGTGAACGCGTGGTGGCCGGGCGTGTCGATGAAGAGCAGGCCCGGCACCTGGACCGCGAGCTTCTGCATGCCGGCCGACATCCCCCGGATCGCCTCGATCGGGACGAGGGTCGCGCCGATGTGCTGCGTGATGGCCCCGGCCTCGCTCGAGACGACCGAGGATCCGCGGATCCTGTCGAGGAGAGAGGTCTTGCCGTGGTCCACGTGCCCGAGCACGCAGACGATGGGTGTCCGTATGCCGCCCGTAGCCAACGTCGTCGCCTCCCGAATCGGGGCCGGCGAGGAAAAACGGCGCCAGCCCGGTCTGTAGTGATTATCGCCGATAGGCTATTAATATTCATGCCCGCATACGCCTGGGAACATACCTTTAATAATGGACAGGCCCAACTTTCCAGGCACATCTGCCAGGGTGGGGTAGTTGGTTATCCTAGGGGACTGTGGATCCCCCGATCCGGGTTCAAGTCTCGGCCCTGGCCTCGTTGCAGAAGGCGGCCCTTCTGCTTCTCAGATCTGACTTCTTCTCCGATCGTTCCGCCGCGGATCCTTTCGTCGGCACCGTCACCTACGCGAGTCGCCGACGCAATCGTCCCGTTCACCTCCGGCATCCTCCGTTTCGGTACCAGTGGCGGCGCTGGCCGGGCCGACGGTCCGCGCAGCGTCCGTTTTCCCGGCTTGCTTGACACGTCCCCGGCGCTCGGCCGATCGACCAGACGGCCGCGACCTCGATTCGTCCGCGTGGGCTGGCGGGGGCGTCCGGCTCTGGGAGGCCCGCTTCCGGCGGGAGCTGCGGCGGTGTCGACCACAATGAGATGCCGGCCTTGACATTCGGCCCCCCCCACAAACTTCTTCTAATGCTCCCCGCCATTGGAGTGGCATGCAGCATACCGGTGCGGAGAGCAGGGCGGTGCGCCCGCAACGCCTCCTCCTGCTCGCCCTCGCGCTCGGTGCTCCTCCTCGTCGGTCCACGCGGCGGGGTTGACGTTCACGGTCCAGGACCGGTCCGTCGCGCCGAACGGGACCGTGGTCGTCCCGCTCGCGGTCGCCGACGCGCAGGACCTCGGCGGGGTCGACCTGGTCGTGACCTACGACCCGGCCGTCCTCCGGTTCGAGTCGGCCGCGCCGGGAAGCCTCGCCGGCCGTGCCCAGGTCCGGGCGACCGAGGCCGGGCCGGGGCGCATCGCGATCGCCGTCGCGAGCCCGGGGTCGCTCACGGGCACCGGCCCGATCGTTGCCCTGACCTTTGTCGCGGTCGGTCCCGCCGGCGCACGGTCGGCGGTCTCCCTCGAGGCCGTCCGTGCGGTCACGATCGACGGCGACCCCGTGCCGGCCCAGGTGACGAACGGCACGGTCTCGGTCGGAGGCGGGGCCCGGACCCCGCTCTCGCCGTTCGCGGCCGTCGGGGCGCTTGCGGTTGCCGCGGCATCGCTCCGGAGAGTGCACGGGAGCCGGTCCCGGCGGTAGCGGCGACACCTGCGAAAGAGGATGGGGCGAGCCTCAGCAGGTCTCGCCGAACGAGTCGAGGTCGAGCTGGACGGTCTCGTCGACGAAGTCCACGACCCGGGAGCGGTCGAGCTCGCCCTCGATCGCCACCGGGTAGCACCCGGTCAGGCAGCCCGTGCAGAGGTCGTTGCAGTCGCGCCCGATCGCCCGCACGAGTTCCTCGAGCGAGACGTAGTGGAGCGACGTCGCGGTGACGGACTCGCAGACCTCCTCCTCGCTGCGGCTGGAGGCGATCAGCTCCTCCCGCGTCGGCATGTCCACGCCCAGGTAGCACGGGGCCTTGATCGGCGGCGAGCCGACCCGCATATGGACCTCCCGGGCCCCCGCCTCGCGGACCAGCTGGACGATCCGGCGTGAGGTCGTGCCGCGCACGATCGAGTCGTCGACCAGCACGATCGACTTCCCCTCGAGGTTCTTCTTGATCGGGTTCAGCTTGATCCGCACGGCCCGCTCGCGCGCGGCCTGCGTGGGCATGATGAAGGTCCGGCCCATGTACCGGTTCTTCATCAGCCCCTCGAGGAACGGGATGCCCGAGGCCTTGGAGTAGCCGATCGCGTACGCCGTGCCCGAGTCCGGGATGGGGCAGACCGAGTCCGCCGCCACCGGGGCCTCCTCGAAGAGCGTCTGGCCGATCCGCCGCCGCACGTCGTAGACCAGGACCCCGTCGATGATCGAGTCGGCGCGGGCGAAGTAGACGTACTCGAAGATGCAGTGCGCGACCCGGTCCGCGATCGCGATCCGGGTCGAGGTGATCCCGTCCGCGCCGATGCGGACGAGCTCGCCAGGCGCGACGTCGCGGAGGAGCGTGCCCGAGAGCGCGTCGATCGCGACCGACTCGGACGCGACGATGTACCCGCACGGCGTCGTTCCGATGCAGAGCGGCTTGAGGCCGAGCGGGTCACGGAACGCGTAGAGCTGGTCCTCGTAGACCATCACGACCGAGAACGAGCCCCGGAGGCGGGCCATGCAGCTCCGGACCGCGTCCTCGATCGAGCCCGAGTGGCGGAGCTCGTCCGCGATCAGGTTCGCGATCACCTCGGTGTCCGTGGTCGTGCAGAAGATCTGGCCCGCCTGCTCGTACGCCGCGCGGAGCTCGCGGGTATTCACGAGGTTGCCGTTGTGGGCGAGCGCGAAGGAACGGCCCAGGAACTGGAAGTTGAACGGCTGGATGTTCTCGGGGAGGTTCGCCCCGGTGGTCGGGTACCGGACGTGCCCGACGCCGACCGTCCCGTGGAGGCCCCGCAGGCTCTCGGTGTCGAAGACCTCGGCCACGAGCCCCGGACCCTTGTGCTTCCGGAAGCGTTCGCCGTCAAAAACAGAGATCCCCGCGCTCTCCTGCCCCCTGTGCTGGAGCGCGTAGAGGGCGTAGTAGAGCGGGAGTGAGACACCGCCAGCATCGACGATGCCAACGATTCCGCACATTTGAGGTCAGTGCGTCGGTACTTTCGGTCGCTTTGACATCCAGTCGTACGAGCGCATCCGGCTCGAACGGCCGAATCCGCACGCCGAACAGACTTTGTGCCGGAGGTGGAACGAGATCGACCCGCATCGCCTGCAGGCGATGTGGGACTGCTTGTTCCGCTTCCCCATCGATGGTGTGCCCTTGGACATGCTACTTCTCCTTACTGGTTATGCGATGGCGAGATATAGATCACGTTGTCGCCGCGGACGATCAGCGTACCGATGCGTTGGGGCGTGCCGTCCGTGACTTCTTCGGCCTGGTCGAGGACGAGGTTCATATGCACGTCGTATCCCTGGAGCACCCCGCGGAGCTCGCGATCGCCCTTCAACGAGACGATCACCGGCTCCCGGTTCAGCACCTGGTCAAGAATATCCAGCGGCCTTTTCGACATATCTCTCCCCCGATCCACCTGGAGTACTCTATGTGCGCGAGGACGGTATATAACCATAGCGCAGGCGTCATCATCACGGTTTTTATGGCAGACGAGCGCCATAGCTGACCGATGGCGCCGATCACGATCAGGAAGCGGCACACGGTCAGGAGGAGCGAGATGGCCGAGATCGTGCGCCGGCTCGAGGACGAGCTCGGGGCCGAGGCCGATATCTTCGCCGGCGACCGGATCGAGGTGGCCGAGACCGGCGGCCCGGTCCGGTTCTATTTCGTCGACCGGGAGCCGCTCCTCTTCGAACGGGGCGGCGTCCTCTTTCCGACGCTCCGTGGGGCCATGGCACGCCCGTTCTCGGCTCGCCGGATCACGGTCGACATGGGCGCCGTGCGCTTCGTCGTGAACGGGGCAGACATCATGCGGCCCGGGATCGTCGCGCTCACGGACGACATCCGCGTCGATCGGCCGGCGCTCGTGGTCGAGGAGCGGCACGGCAAGCCGCTCGCCGTCTGCATCGCCCGGCTCGACGCCGAGGCCCTGCGCGCCGAAACCGGCGGGAAAGTCTGCAAAAACATCCACCACGTCGGCGACGAGATCTGGGAACTCGAGGTCTGAACGGAGAAAGGAATACTTAAATACGGATGGATGCCAGATTTTGGGTATGGCTTCCAAGATTTTCGACTCCCTCCTCGGCAAGAGCGCCGTCCCGAAAGAGGACGATTATATGGAGATCGACCTCGCCTCGTTCGAGCCCCAGGGTCCCGACGACGAGCCTGCGTCGAGTTACGTCAAGATCGCGGGCGTATCGAGCCTCAAAGATACCCCGAAGATCAAGGACGAGATCTACAACGGCAACATCGTGATCGCCGACATCTCCCAGCTCAAACTCGACAAGGTCACGTACGAACGCGTGCTCAAAGACCTCAAGGAGGTCGCGAAGGACGTCAACGGCGACATCGTCGGCCTCGGCGACCAGCGCTACGTCGTGATCACGCCGCAGTCGGTCAAGATCTCGCGGGAGAAGATCGTCGGGGGAATCTAGTGGAGGAGGCTGCCGCAGGCCAGCGGGTCGTCGTGAACGGGCCCTGTGCCGCCTGCGGCGAGGAGTGCGAGTATATCTACCAGACCGAGGTGATCCCATACTTCTCGGATATCCTGATCATCTCGGCCAGCTGTCCTGCCTGCGGCTACCGGTACGCGAACACGCAGATGCTCCGCGAGGGCGAGCCGTTGCGGTTCACGTTCCGCGTCGAGTCGATCGACGACCTCTCGGTCAGGGTCGTCCGGTCCATGAGCGGGACGCTCAGGATCCCCGAGCTCGGCGTCGAGATCGACCCGGGCCCGGCATGCGAGGGCTTCGTCACGAACGTCGAGGGGGTCCTGGACCGGATCCTCTCGGTGGTCCAGGGGGTGCTTCTCTGGGCCGAGGATGAGGAGCGGACGCGGGCGGAATGCCTCAAGGCCGAGATCGCCGACGCCATGGCCGGCGAGTTCCCGATCACGCTGATCATCGAGGACCCGACCGGCAACTCGGCGATCGTCTCGGACCGGGCGATACAGGAGCCGTTCGCCCCCGGTCCCGAAGAATAGGGTTCTCTTCTCCCGCTCACTCGACAAGAAGCCCGGCGAGACGGACGCCGGGTTCGGCCGTGCACCTGCCCACGACCTTCGCCCCCGGCACCGAGCCCGCCACCGCGTCGGCCTCGTGCTCGGGCACGACCATCGCGAAGCCCATGCCCATGTTGAAGGTCCGGTACATCTCGCCCGTCGGGACGCCGCCCTGCTCCTGGAGCCAGGCGAAGACCGGCGGCACGGCGATCGGGTCGTCGATCGCGAAACCGAAGTCGGTCAGCCGCGTCAGGTTCAGCAGTCCGCCGCCGGTGATGTGGCACATGCCGTGGATCTCGTGCCGCTCCGCGAGCCCGAGCACCTCGCTGTAGATCCGGGTCGGCGTCAGCAGCTCCCGCCCGAGGGTCGAGGCGCCGAAGGGGAGATCGTACCCGCCGTGCGCCTCCGCGATCCGCCGGGCGAGCGAGAGCCCGTTCGAGTGCACCCCCGAGGACGGGAGGCCGACCACGAGGTCGCCGGGCCGGCAGGCCTCGCCCGAGATCACGCGGTCCCGCCGCTGGACCCCGAGCACGGCGCCCGCGAGGTCGAGGCCGTTGACGAGCCCCGCGAGCGTCGCGGTCTCGCCGCCGACGATCGAGAGGTTCGCCAGCCTCGCCCCCTCGTTCAGCCCGCGCCCGATCTCGGCCATCCTCTCCGGATCGACCCGGTCGCAGGCGATGTAGTCGACGAACGCGACCGGCTCGATGTTCATCACGTAGAGGTCGTTCGCGTTCATCGCGATGCAGTCGATCCCGACCGTGGACCAGTCGCCGACCGCGTCCGCGATCAGCATCTTGGTCCCGACCCCGTCCGTGGCGAGGGCGAGGACGTACGGCCCGAACTCGATCATGCCGGCGAAGTGCCCGACCCCGCCCACGGGCGCGTACGGCCCCGTGCGGCGATAGGTCAGCTCGCGGACGAGGGCCGCGACCCCGTCGGCCTCGAGCCGGATGTCGACGCCGGCCTCGCGGTAACTATTCGTCATCGCACCGCTCCGAGAGACGGAACTCGTCGTGGAGGGCCCGGACGGCCCGCGGGCCGTCGCCGGCCCGGACCACGAACGAGATGTTCGCCTCGGACGAGCCCTGCGAGATCATCATCACGTTGATCCCGTGCTCGCCGAGGGCCGTGAAGATCCGTCCGCCCGTGCCCGGTGCGCCGGCCATGCCCGAGCCGACCACGGCGACGGCCGCCACGTCCCGATCGGACGAGAGCTCGCGAAAGAGCCCGGACGCGACGAGCGGCGTCAGCGCATCGGTGGCGGCCTCGAGGTGCCCCTCGTCGATGATCAGCGAGATGTTCGCCTCGGAGGAGCCCTGCGAGATCATCATCACGTTGACCGCTCGCTCCGCGAGCGCCGCGAAGATCGCGTTCGCGACACCGGGCCGGCCGATCATCTGGGCTCCGTTGCAGTTGACGAGCGCGACGTTGTCGATGAAGGTGAGCGCCTTCACGACCCGTCGCGACGGTACGCCGTCCGCGACGAGGACCGTGCCGGGGTGGTCCGGGTTGAAGGTGTTCTTGACCCGGATCGCGATCCCCGTTGCCATGGCCGGCTCGATCGAACGCGGGTGGAGCACCTTCGCGCCGAAGTACGAGAGCTCCATCGCCTCGAGGTACGAGACGGCCGGGATCACCCGGGCGTCGGGGATCAGGCGGGGATCCGAGGTCATCACGCCGTCGACGTCGGTCCAGATCCAGCACTCGTCCGCATCGATCCCGGCCGCGAGCACCGCAGCCGAGTAGTCCGATCCGGACCGGCCGAGCGTCGTGACGGAGCCGCCCCGCGTGCAGCCCATGAAGCCCATGATCACCGGCACCCGGTCCGCGAGGAGCGGGACGACCCGCTCGCGAATCCGCGGCCCGGACTCGGGCAGGGCCATGGCCGCGCCGTGGCAGTTGTCCGTGAGGATGCCGGCTGCACAGCCGTCGAGCGGTTCGGCGGCGATGCCCTGCTGCCGCAGGGCCGCGGCGACCACGACGGCGCTGAACCGCTCGCCGAACGAGATGATGTAGTCCCGCGACCGCGGCGTCAGCTCGCGGAGCGCGTGGATCGCCTGGAGGATGTTCCCGAGGGACGCCAGCCGCTCGTCGATCACCGCGAGCGCCCAGTCCGCATGATCCGGTGCGACCTCGGCGAGCGCTCTCGCCTGCCGTTCGCGCACGGCCGCGAGGAACGGGGCGGGGTCGGGAGCCGGGGCCGACACCATCTCCACGGCGCAGGTGATCAGCCCGTCGGTCACTCCGCGCATGGCCGAGACCACGACCGCGACCTCGTGCCCGGCGCACCGGTGCGCTCCGACGATCCCGACCGTCTGGCCGATGGACCGGCCGTCGGCGACCGAGGTGCCGCCGAACTTCATCAGATACCGCATGGGTCCCTCTCCGTCCCCCTCGCCATTCTTTATCATACTCTGCCCCCAATCCTCTTCAAGATGGTGGAAAACGGGGTTCGGACCGCGCACGTGCTCGTGATCGGGAGCGGCGGCGCGGGCGTGCGGGCCGCGATCGAGGCCGCGGAGCACGGGTCGGTGCTGCTGCTCTCGAAGACGATCGCCGGCAAGGGCGGGTGCACGCCGATGGCCGAGGGCGGGTACAACGCCGTCCTCCGCGAGGGCGACCGCCCCGAGCTCCACGTCGCGGACACCCTCAAGGGCGGGGCGTACCTGAACGACCGAGCCCTGGTCGAGGCGCTCGTCCGCGAGGCCCCGGAGCGGATGCGCGAGCTCGTCGCCTGGGGCGCGGTCTTCGACGTCGGGCCCGAAGGCGGCGTGGCCCAGCGTCCCTTCGGCGGCCAGCAGTTCCCGCGGACCTGCTACGCCGGCGACCGGACCGGGCACGAGATGATGCAGACCCTGATGGACCGGCTCGCCGCGACCGACGTCGAGGTCGTGCACGAGTGCGCGGCCGTCGAGCTCCTGCTCGAGGCGGGCCGGTGCGCGGGCGCGGCGGCGCTCGACCGGGACGGCGACCTCGGCGTCTACCTCGCCGACGCAGTCGTGCTGGCCACCGGCGGGGGGACGCAGGTCTACGACATCTCGACCAACTCGTCCTCGGGCACGGGCGACGGGTACGCGCTCGGGTACCGCGCGGGCGCCGAGCTGATCGACATGGAGATGGTCCAGTTCCACCCCACGGGCGCGATCCACCCGTACGACGCGCGGGGTCGGCTCGTGACCGAGGCCGTCCGCGGCGAAGGCGGCCGGCTGCTCAACAAGAACGGCGAGCGGTTCATGGAGCGCTACGACCCGGAGCGGATGGAACTCTCGACCCGCGACGTGGTCGCCCGCGCGATCGCGACCGAGATGCTCGAGGGGCGCGGCACGGTCCGCGGCGGGGTCTGGCTCGACGTGACCCACCTCCCCGCCTCCCAGATCGAGGAGCGGCTGCCGATCATGCTCGAGCAGTTCCTCGCGTTCGGCGTCGATATCCGGACCGAGCCCATGGAGGTCGCCCCGACGGCGCATCACATCATGGGCGGCCTCCGGATCACGCCGGAGTGCGCCACCACGCTCCCCGGGCTCTATGCCTGCGGCGAGTGCTCGGGCGGCGTCCACGGCGCGAACCGGCTCGGCGGGAATGCCCTCGCCGAGACCCAGGTCTTCGGCCGGCGGGCCGGGCTCTCGGCCGGGACGAGCCCCGAACGGGCGAAGGCTGTGACGCCCGCGATCGAGCGGCAGCTCAGCGCGCTGCGGCTCCGGTTCGACGACTACCTCGACGGCGAGGTTCCCCCGGCGTCGGTCGTGCGCCGTCTCAAGACGACGATGTGGACCGGCGCGGGGATCTTCAGGACGGAGGACGGGCTCGCGAAGGCGCTCGCCGAGATCGAGGTGCTCAGGAACGAGCGGCTGCTCGCCCTCACCGAGCGGAACCTGCTCGAGTGCTGCACGGCCGCGAACATGGTCCTCGTGGGATCCCTGATCTGCCGCGCCGCGCTCCTCCGGCCCGAGTGCCGCGGGGCCCACACGCGCCGCGACCCCGAGCTGCGAACTGCCGCCGGACCGGTCGCCGTACGGCCATACCTACCTCTCGCTCGCCCGCGAGGGGATCGAGGAGGCGGCCCGATGACCGCGGTCACGATCCGGGTCTCCCGGTTCGACCCGGCCTCGGGCGAACCGGCGCGGCTCGTGCCGTACACGGTCGAGCTCCACGAGGGGGCCCGGGTGCTCCACGCGCTCCACGCCGCCCACGAGCAGGACCCGACCCTCGCGTACCGCTACTGCTGCGGCTCGGGCCAGTGCGGCTCGTGCGCGGTGAAGGTCAACGGGAAGCCCGCGCTCGCCTGCATGACCCCCGTCGCAGAGGGCGACGTGGTCGAGCCCCTCGACCTGCCCGTGGTCCGGGACCTGGTGGTCGACCTGGTCCCGCGCCTCGAGCGGGTCGCGGCCCTCCTGCCGGGCGGCGAGGGGACGCTTCCCGACGCGGCGACGGTCGACCGCCTCAAGGAGCTCTGCCACTGCATCGAGTGCGGCTCCTGCATCTCGGTCTGCCCGGCGGTCGCGGTCACGGACTTCGCCGGCCCGACCGCGATGCGGCAGGCTCGAGCGGCTCGGCCTCGACCCCCGCGACGCGGCCGACCGGATCGCCCAGGCGGACGCCGAGGGCCTCTTCGCCTGCACCTCGTGCCAGGCCTGCGCCGAGGTCTGTCCCGAAGGAGATCAAGATCCCGGGCAAGGCGATCGAGCGCCTCCGGGCCGAGGCGCACCGGCGCGGCATGACCCTCCCGCGCCACGCCGAGGTCGCGGCCCTCGTCCGCGAGACGGGCCGGTCGGTGGCCCGGACGGTCGCGCCGCTCTTCGAGCGGGTCGGGACCGTGCTCGAGCCCTACGGCCCGGTCCGCGGCGAGGTCGCGTTCTTCGTCGGGTGCATGTACACGATGCGCCTGCCCGAGACCGCGCTCGACGCGATCGAGGTGCTCCGCCGGAACGGCATCCGGGTCGTCATCCCGACGGAGCAGGTCTGCTGCGGCTCGCCCCTGATCCGGACGGGCCAGCTCGAGGACCTTGCCCGGCTCCAGGCGACGAACCGCGAGGCCTTCGCCCCGTACCCGGTCGTGATGACCATGTGCGCCGGGTGCGGCGCGACCCTGAAGAACGACTACGAGGGCCTGCCGTTCCGCGTGATGGACTTCAACGAGGTGCTCACCGAGTTCGGGATCGAGTCCCCGGCCCGCCTGCCCCTGACGGTCACCTACCACGACCCCTGCCACCTGCTCCGGGGCCAGGGGATCTCGGAGCAGCCCCGGGCGCTGATCCGGCAGGTCGCCGACCTCGTCGAGATGCCCGCGTACTGCTGCGGCTCGGGCGGCGGGGTGAAGGCCGGGAGGCCCGAGGAGGCGGCCGCGCTCGGAGAGCTCCGGGGCGAGGCGATCGCCGCGACGGGCGCGGAGCAGGTGATCACCTCCTGCCCCTTCTGCGAGTTCCACATCCGGGCGCACACGGACCGGCCCGTCCGGCACGTCGCGTCCCTGCTCCTCGACGGCTACCGGGCGAAGGAGACAGGGCGCGCAGGGCTGAGCCGTACTCCGTTCTCAGCTCGCGAGCGTCCCGCCACTCCCCGGTCTCGAGGAACGAGCCGGCCACGTCCTCCTCGAACTCGACAAAGCGCCGCCACGGCACGGCCACGGTCAGGACGTCGGTGCCGAGAGTCCTCTTCACGGCGAGCCGCGCCGTCGGGTCGATGAGCCCGACCACCACCCGCGGGAACTCGCGCTCCCCCTCGGCGACCGCCCAGAGGTGGAACTGCATGCAGCCCGCGCCGGGGGGCACGATCACCCCGTCGGCCTCGGGGCGGCGGTAGTTCGCGAGCGTGACCAGCCCCGCGAGCTGGAGCGCGTTCGCGACGAAGACCACGACGGCCGCCTCCTCGCCGGGAGGCAGGGCCGAGAGCGGCATCAGCACCACCCACGCCGGCGGCACGGGGATCTCCGGCAGCAGCTCGAGGAAGGCCGTGGCCGCGGCCGGATCCCGCCAGTACCGCTCGCCGTGGAGGATGTGCTCCTTCATCGGCGACTCGGGCATGGCCCGGGCCTGCTCGACGAGGCGCTCGGGCGCGCCCGTCCCCTCGACGCCGACGCTGAGGAAGTAGGAGTGCCGCTCCACGTCGGGAAAGCCGTCCGCGAACCCGAGCCCGACCGCGCCGCCCTGGCAGCCGACCGTCTCGCGCGAGAGCGCGACCGTCTTTCCCAGCGCGGCCTGCGCGAAGAGCCACATCACGCAGCCCCGCCGGCCGTCGGCGAACCCGAGCGCGCCCTCCGGCCGCTCGTCACGGAAGAGGACGGCGACCGGCTCGAACCGGAGGCCGAGCGCCTCCCGAACACGACTCTGCATGGGCGACTTTCGGTTTTCCACCACATCAGCCTGTCGGCGCCGGGCCACCACAGGCTTAATCTTCGCCGGCGCGAGGACCCTGTGGAGGGTCGCCGAATGGTCTGCAGGGATGCCCGTGGAAACTCATTGTATCTTGCTGTAGCCGCTGCCGTCCTGCTCGTCGTCCTGGTCGGGACCGCGGCGGACGCCACGACCCGGATCGTCCCGATCGGCGATTCGATCACCAAGGGGATGATCAACACCGACGACGGAGGCATCCACCCGACGTACCGCTACTGGCTCTACAACAGTCTCCGAACGAACGGCTACGAAACGTCGACTTCGTCGGTTCCTGGTCCGAGCCCAACTTCCCGGTCGTCTCGTTCGACCAGCAGAACGAGGGGCACGGTGGGTACACGATCGGCGGGATCCTGAACGGAGTCTTGGACGACCCGAACCACTACCTCGCCACCTGGCTCCCGACGTACTCTGCTCCGGACGTGGCCCTGATCCTGCTCGGGACGAACGACGTGCTCGCGCAGGTCCCCCTCTCGACCCGGTTCTCGAACATGCACGGCATCGTCCAGACCCTCCGGAGCCGGAACCCGAACATCAGGATCTTCATCGCGAAGATCCCGCCGACAGGGGACAGCTACCGGAACCAGAACTCGTTGCTGTACGCGTTCAACGACCAGCTCCCGGGGTACGCCGGCAGCTGGAACACGGCACAATCCCCGGTCACTGTCGTGGACTGCTTCAGCGGGTACAGCGGCACCGGGCACAACCAGGCGCCGCGGTACATCCACCCGAACGCCCGGGAGAGCAACTGATCGCCAGCCGTTTCTTCAATGCCATCCGTAGCTCCGTGGAGTCCGGAAACACGGCGACGCCGGTGCCCACGCCGACGCCGACGTTCAGTGACGCGATCTCGGGACCGAGGACCATCGACAGGTCCGGTTCGTACTACTTCACGAAGAATATCGTCAACAGCAACGAGTACAAGTTCCTCAGCATCGAGGCCTCCGACGTGACGATCGACGGCAGGGGCTACACCCTCGACGGCATCGCCGACGGCTCGCAGGCGGGGATCGAGATCGAGCCGGGTGCCAACCGCGTGACGGTCAAGAACCTCCGCCTGACCGACTGGGCCTACGGCGTCTACTACGAGGCGCGAGCGAGCGGGCCGGTATCGAGGGATGCACCATCGAGGGTTCCTCATGGGCCGGGATCGTCCTCTACTCCGGTGTCGAACCGGAACACGGTCGCAGGCAACCGGGTGACGGGCACGCAGTTATGGTATCTACGTCGGGGAGTCGACGAACAACCGGATCTACAACAACCGGTTCTCGGCCCCGGAGGATGCGAACGCGAGGTCCGAACATCGCCGGGACGGCCTGGTCGGTCCCGAGACAGGCGGGCCCGAACATCGTCGGGCGGCCCGTCGATCGGCGGCAACTACTGGGCGAACCCCTCCGGCACCGGCTTCTCCGAGACCGACGCCGACGCGAACGCAGACGGGTTCGTCGACGACGCCGTACCCGGTGATCTCCGGCCACTGCGGATCTGCTGACCGCTCACCTCGCTGCGCGCCGACGCCGACGCCCGGCCCGTACAGGTCGCTCTCGTCCCGGGCACGATCGAGGCCGAGGACTACGACAACGGCGGCGAGGGCGTCGCGTACCACGACACCGTCGCCGGGAACCAGGGCGGCGCGTACCGGAGCGACGACGTCGACATCGAGGCGATCTCGGGCGGGTACACCCTCGCCTACATCCGCGACACCGAGTGGACGCGGTACACCGTGACCGTGCAGCAGGCCGGCGACTACGCGGTCACGCTCCGTGCGGCAGCCTGGAACGGCCCGCGGACGGTCAGTATCCTGGCGGGCACCACCGAGATCGGGACCGTCACGGTCCCCCAGACCGCGTCGTCGGACTCGTTCACCACCGCGACGACCACGGTCCACCTTGCGGCCGGCACGCAGACGATCCGGTTCGCCTACTCACGGGTGACGGGCTGAACCTGGACCGGATCGCCTTCTCGACCGCCGCTCCGACCACACGACACCGACAGCCACACCGACCCCGTCGCCCACAACCGTGCCCGAGGCCCCGTTCCCGGCTGCGCATCTCCTCCCGGCGCAGGTCGAGGCCGAACACTTCGACGTGGGCGGCGAGGGCGTCTCGTATCACGACTACGAGCCCGCGAACCTCGGCAACGACCTGTCTCTCCGGCCGGGCGAGGGGGTCGACATCGAGGCGGACGGCGGGGTCACCGACGTCTGCTACGTCCGTGCCGGCGAGTACCTGAGGTACTCGGTCGATACGACCGCCGCCGGCAGCTTCGGCCTGACACTCCACGCCGCGAACCCCGACGCGACCGCGAAGACAGTCAGGGTCTACCTCGACGGCGTCCAGGCCAGCGATGTGCAGATCGGCCCGACGGGCGACTGGACGGCCTACCAGGACTTCGCTGCATCGGCCCCGCTCACAATCCCCGCGGGCCGCCACGTCGTGACCATCGCGTTCGAGGGGATCGACCGGCTCAACCTCGACTGGCTGAGCCTCACGGCGGCCGCGCCATCACCCACGCCCACGGCGAATGAGACAGTGACCGTGACACCGACGGTGACGGTTACCCCGACTGTGACTGTCACTCCAACGGTGAACGAGACCGTGACCGTCACTCCGACAGCGAACGAGACCGTCGACAACCGTGCCGACGACCGACCGTCACGACGACCGTACCGACGACGCCGGCGATCGCGCCCGTTCCCGGCGGCGCCGGCGCGCCGACGGATACGGACGGCGACGGCGCTCTACGACGACGTCAACGGCAACGGCCGAAAGGACTTCGCGGACGTGGTCCTCTACTTCAACGAGATGACCTGGATCGCCGCGAACGAGCCGGTGACGGCGTTCGACTTCAACGCGAACGGCCGGATCGATTTCGCCGACATCACCTGGCTCTTCGATCACCTCTGATCTCTTTTTCCGTGGGGCGGGCAAACCGCTCCAAGGTTTTTCCCCAGGTTTCCCACCAGTCGAGGGAGGGGGCTCGGGCCGCCCTCTCCCCTCGGCGCTTCGCGCCTCGCCCACCCCCGCGAGATGATGCCTCCAGTGTGAGCGTTCCCGGGGGGAACCCATGGACTGAGGGCCGGCCCGGCACGACCGGCGTCGTCACGCTCTCAAGAAGGACGTCAGAAAGGAGGTTCTTGCCTCGTCAGCGCTGGGCGACCCAGGCGTAGGCCTCGAGCGCGGCCTTCGCGCCCTCGCCCGCGGCGATGATGATCTGGTCCGAGTTGATGCTCGTGACGTCGCCGGCCGCGTACACGCCCGGGACCGAGGTGTGGCAGTTCTCGTCCACGACGATCTTGCCCTCCGTGTCCAGCTCGAGCAGGCCGCCGAGAAACTCGGTGTTCGGCAGCCACCCGATCTCGGCGAAGACCCCGTCGAGGTCGATGCGTCTCTCCTCGCCCGTCGCCCGGTCGCGGACCGTCATCCCCGTGAGGAACGCGTCGCCGTGGAGCGCGGCGACCTCGTAGCCCTTCAGGGTGTTGATGTTCTTCTTCTGCGCCAGCCGGGCGAGGTTCGCCTCGTCGGCCTTCAGCTCGGAGCGGACGATGAGGTCGACCCGCGTCGCCACGCCGGCCAGCTCGATTGCCATCTGGACGGCCATGTTGCCGCCGCCGACCACGGCCACGTGCTTGTCGCGGAAGAGCGGGCCGTCGCAGGTCGCGCAGACCGAGAGGCCGCGCCCGAGGTACTTCTGCTCGTCCTCGACCCCGAGCTTGCGCGGGTGCTTGCCCGACGCGATGACGACCGAACCCGCGGTGACGGTCCGCCCGGCATCGGTCGTGACCAGGAAGCGGTCGCCCTCGCGCGCGATGCTCGTCACCCGGTCGAGCTCGAGCCGGACGTCCTGGGTGGTCAGCTGCTCCTCGAACTTGTGCATCAGTCCTCGCCCTTGATCATCCGGTAGCCCATGTAGTTCTCGATCGCCCAGGACTCGAGGGCCTGCCCCCCGATCGCGGTCGCGACGAGCAGGGTCTTGAGCCCCTTTCGCGCGCAGTACACGCCGGCCGTCAGGCCGGCCGGGCCAGCCCCGACGATCAGGACGTCGATGACGTCGGACGACTTTTCCTCCCCGAAGATCTCGGAGAGCCGCTTGGCGTCGAACCCGATGATCACCTCGTCGTCGACCGTGGTGACCGGGACGCCGTACTGGCTCGATCGCTCGATCATCTCGCGGGCGGCCTGCTGGTCCCGCCCGACATTGATCGGCCGGTAGACGACCTTGCGTCGGTCGAGGAAGGCCTTGACCATCCGGCAGTAGGGGCAGTCTGTCCGTATAGTAGACGACGACGTTCGGCATCGAGAGCAGGTTCAGCGGGGTTGTATATAAAGAATGGCTCCTGTCTCCCCTGTCACGTCGCCGAAGTAGAGCACCAGCAGCCCCGATCCGACCGCGACCGTCGCGACCATCACGACGAGACCGTAAGGGAGGAATCGGCGGAACGTGATGGGGTACCCGGCCTCCTCGGCAAGGCCGACCACGACCACGTTCGCGGACGCCCCGATCGCCGTCCCGTTTCCGCCGAGGCAGGCCCCGAGCGAGAGCGCCCACCAGAGCGGGGCCGTGTCGACTGCGCTCCCGAGGTCGCGGATGAGGGGGATGAAGGTGGCCGTGAGCGGGATATTGTCCACGAGAGCCGACGCGATCGCCGAGGTCCAGGAGACCAGGAGGATGGCCTGGCTCTGGGACTCGATCGCACCGAGCACTGACCATTGCGAGGGAATGGATCACGCCGGTCTCGACGAGCGCGCCGACCACGAGAAAGAGCCCGCCGAAGAACGCGAGCACGCTCCACTCGACGCGATCGAGGGTCTGCTCGACCGGCCGGCGGGACCAGGCGAGGAGGGCCGTGGCGCCGAGCAGGGCGATGACCGCGGGCTCGAGCCCGAGGGGCCGCTGGACCAGGAAGAGCAGGACCACGGCCCCGATCACCACGACCGATTTCCAGAGCAGGACCGGGTCGACGATCGCGGCTTCCGGGTCGAGTCCGGCGAGCGCCGACGCGATCCGCTCCCGCTGGTACGGGGTGGCCGACCAGTGTCGGCGGAAGAGGAGGTAGAGGAGCAGGACAAGCACGCCCATATCGACCACCGCGATGGGCGTCATCACCCCGAGAAAGTCCCCGAACGAGAGCCCGGTGGCCGAGCCGATCATGATGTTCGGAGGATCGCCGATCAGGGTCGCGGCCCCGCCGATGTTCGAGGCGAAGATGACGGCGAGCAGGTACGGCAGCGGGTCCACCTCGAGGTGGTCCGCGAGGTACAGGAGCATGGGCGTCACGAGCAGGACCGTGGTCACGTTGTCGAGGAGGGCCGAGACGACCGCCGTGAGGACCGTGAAGAGGACGAGGAGGCGGAACGGATGGTCCCCGGCAGCCCGGGCCGTGCGGATCGCGAGCCAGTCGAAGAGGCCCGAGTCGCGGGAGAGCGCGACGATCACCATCATCCCGGCAAGGAGCAGGAGCGTGTTGAGGTCGAGGTAGACGGGGACCCGGTCCCAGGGGACGAGCCCGGCAGCGACCGCGATCACCCCGCCCGCGACCGCTGCGACCGAACGATGGATCCGCTCGTCCACGATCAGCGCGTATACCCCGAGAAAGAGCGCGAGGGCGGCGAGCGCGGAAGCGTCCATGGTCTCTGTCGGGATCGGTCGGCCCGGGGCCGGTTAAGGCTTGTGCCGCACGTTCAAGAGCTCCGGCGTCGAGACCTACCGCATGGTCCGCATCCTGGTCCTCCACGACCACCGGGCCGACGAGGCTGCCGGGCTTCTCGCGCGGCTGCTCGGGACCGGCCATGACTGCGCCGCTCACGGCCCCGCCGGCGGACTGGTCGGACGTGCTGGCATGCGTCCTCGTCCTCGCCCATGCGGGCCTCACCGCGGCCGGCCTCGACCGGCTCGCGCGGACGGTCCCCGCGCACCTCCCGGTTGCGCTCTGGCTTCTCCCGTCCGCCGGCGCCGAGGAGCGGTTGCGGGCCGCCGGTGAGGCCTTCGGCGACCGGCTTGTCCTTGCCGGGACCGTGCCGGAGGATCCGATCGCGCTCGCGGACGCGGCGGTGGCCCTCCGGCGGCGGCTCTTTCGCGAGGCCTCGGAGATGCCCGGTCCCGAGCTCCGGGCCCTCGTCATGGACGGGCTCGCCGCCCGGACGACCTGCACCCTCTGCACCGGGCACGGCGACGAGGTGCGGGCCACGCCGATCGAGTACCTGCTCCTCGACGACCGGCTCTACCTTCTCTCCGAGGGCGGCGAGAAGTTCGCCCACCTCCTCGCGAACCCCCGCGTCTCGGTCGCGGTCTACGACCCGTTCGTCTCGATGACCACCCTCTTCGGCCTCCAGCTCACGGGCCGGGCCGCCCTTGTGCCGGCGTGGTCGGTCGAGTACGGGCGGGCGCTCGCCGCGAAGGGGCTCGCGCCCGAGCGGGTGAGGGCCCTCCCGGTCCTGATCCACCTGGTCCGCATCGACCTCGAGGAGGTCGAGGTCGTCTCGTCGGAGGCGCAGCGGCGGGGATACGCAGCCCGGCAGCGGCTCCGGCTCTAGCTGAAGTCGTGAACCTCGGGCACAAGGGTCTGGAGGTCGAGTGCGATCGCCCGTCCCGGCGTCGGGTTGACGTTCATCTGCTTCTGGAACGCGGTCTGGGACTGCCAGGCTCCCGCGTTGACGCCGAGGACGCCGCGGTACTGGCAGAGGCCCATGATGTGGACGTGCCCGGTCAGCAGCACCTCGGGCACGGGGTCGATCAGGAGCCGGTCGGTCTTGGCCGCCGCGATCGGGGTCCGCCGACCGTAGCTCGGGGCGAGGTGACGCCGGCGGAGCATCTCCTCCATCATCTCTCCTGGTCGGTCGTACGAGGCCCCCGGGATGAGCGAGATCAGGTCGTCCATCGCCCGACCGTGGTACATCAGGATCCGGACGCCCTGGAGCGAGATGAGGGCGGGGTTCTCGACGAGCGTGCAGTTGCCGGGGAGGTGGACCGCGAACCGCTCGGGGAGCGCCGGTTGCGGCTCGGCGCCGCGGACCACGTCGTGGTTACCGGGGGCGGCCACGATCCGGAGGCGCGCGGGCAGGTCCCCGAGCATCCGGCCGAACTCGGCGTACTGCTCGTCGATATTCGGGATCACGAGCTCGCGCTCCTGGCCCGGGTAAACGCCGATCCCGTCCACGAGATCACCCGCGATCAGCAGGTACCCGATCTCGTCGCTCTCGTCGAGCCAGTCGGCGAAGCGGCTCCATGCGTCGGGCAGGAAGGTATCCGATCCGACATGGACGTCGGAGATCAGGACGGCCTTTCCCGGCTCCTTCGAGAGAAACGGCGCGTGGTTGACCGGGACGTCGGGCCGGAGGATCTGCTCGCCGTAGAAGAGCGAACCCTCGTCCGAGAGCTTGCCGCGCACGCCGGCCACCTCGTCCGGGACGAGCCGTTCGGCCTCGTCGAACTCGGGTCGGTTCTTGTTGAAGAGGACCGGGATCACGCCGGTCGGGTCCTCGAACTGGATGAGCCGGTGGCCCTTCGCTGTCGCCCGCGCCTCGACGACCATCCCGATGATCGTGCACTCCTGCTGCCGGTACCGGCTCGTCCGGACGAGCGCCTCGATCGGCATCGCGTGGACCCTGGACCGCACGAGCCCGCCGAGGCGCGTGTACCGGTCGCGGAAGTAGTGGACGTAGTCCTGGATCGAGGTGACCGGGTAGGACGAGCCGGCCGCACCCTCCAGCACCTCGAGGGGGTCGGCGAGGAACCGGACCCCGTCCCGCTCGGGCCGGATCGACGGGATCGCGCCGCGCGAGACCACGACCACGTCCTCGGGGGTCTCGCGGAGGATGCGGTCGACGAGCCCGGGGTCGTTCTGTTCCCTGATCCACGCGACCACCTCGGGGTGGACCTGCCGCTTGGCCAGGAGGAACCGCTGGACGATCTCGGCGGGCTCGAGCATCGGATCTCCGTTGGCCTTTACCGGAGATAGGTTATCCGCTACCTATAAGAACGGCCGAAAAGCAACCCTTCAGGCACATGGGGGCATCCAAGGCTGACCCGTCCCTGCTCGAGCGCCTCCGCGACCCGGAGGATAAGTGGGCAGGCGTCGCGCGGGACCTGATCTGGGTCGTCGGCGTGGTCGGCCTGATCGCGCTCGCGCTCTTCCTCGTCTCTGGGACATGGCCCGCAGTGGTCACGATCGAGTCCGAGAGCATGGTCCCGAACATGAACGTCGGCGACCTGGTGCTCGTGGTCTCGGCCGAGCGGTTCGGGAACCTCACGACCTCGGCGGAGGGGGCCGAGACCGGGTACGGAAAGTTCAACACATATCCCAACAGCGCGGGCGACCCGGTCTGGGGGGACGTGATCATCTACCGCCCGAACGGCAACACGTCGTACCACCCGATCATCCATCGGGCGCTCGAGTACGTGAACGAGTCCGAGGCAGCGGCCCGGTTCGGCGCCGATCACGGCGGCTACGTCACGAAGGGGGACCACAACAGGATCCAGGACCAGGACGGCGGCTATGCCGGCCTCGGCCGGATCCAGCCGGTGAAGCCCGAGTGGATCGTCGGCAAGGCCCTGGTCGCGGTCCCGTTCGTCGGGTACCTGCCCCTGCACCTCTTCGAGGTCGCGGCCGTCGTGATCGGGCTGATGCTCCTGTACGAGCTCTGGGCTCTCGCGCCGGAAGCGCCGACGGAGCCGGAGCCGTCCGCGCTCGAAGGGCCGGCGGAAGTGAGGCTGTCATGGACCTCGGAACCCTGCTATCGGACACGGTCGCCGGCCACCGCCTGACCCCGGCCGAGGGCCGGCGCCTGATCGAGGCGACCGGCCGCGACGTCCTCGCGATTGCGGCGGCAGCGGACGAAGCCCGCGAGGAGCGGGTCGGGGACCGCGTCACCTACGTCCGGAACCAGAACCTCCACGTCACGAACATCTGCAAGAATCTCTGCGGCTTCTGCGGCTTCGGAAAGGCGAAGGGCGCGCCGGGGACATACCTCTTCGGCAAGGACGAGGTCCAGCGCAAGGCACGGCTCGCGCTCGGCCGCGGCGTGACCGAGATCTGCCCGCTCTCGGGGGTCCATCCGGACTTCACGGTCGCGTCGTACGTGGACCTGATCGGCTGGATCCGCGAGGTCGCGCCCGGCGTGGACATCCACACCTGCTCTCCCGAGGAGGTCTCGTACGTGGCCGGCAAGGCCGGGCTCCCGACCCGCGAGGTGCTCGAACGGATGCGGGAAGCCGGCCTCGGCACCCTCCAGGGGACTGCGGCCGAGATACTTGTCGACGAGGTGCGGGCCGTGATCTGCCCGAACAAGTGCGACACGGCGACCTGGCTGCGGGTGATCCGCGAGGCGCACGGAATGGGGATCCGCTCGACCGCGACGATCATGTACGGCGCGGGCGAGTCCGGCGCGGACCGGGTCACCCACCTCGATCTGCTCCGCGGGGTCCAGGACGAGACGGGCGGGTTCACCGAGCTCGTGCCCCTGAGCGACGTCTACCAGAGCACCCCGCTCTATCGCGCCGGACTGGCTCCGCCCGGGGCGACGGGGCGGGAGGACGTCCTGCTGATCGCGGTCGCGCGGCTCTACCTCGACAACATCGACCACGTCCAGGTGTCGTGGGGCAAGGTCGGGCCGAAGATGGTCTCGATGCTCCTCCTCGCTGGCGGCGACGACCTCGGCGGGACCATGTTCGAGGACGAGGTCACGGTCGACGCGGGGGCGGAGGAGGCCTCGTACATGGACCCGGCCGCGATGGCCCGGATCGCGGCCGACCTCGGGCGGCGGCTCTGCCGGCGTTCCACGACCTACGAGCTCCTCGAGGAGGAGCCCGCCGCCTAGGACATACCCGACCGCGCACCTTATCTTCAGAACCGTGCCATGCTCTCGCACGGTATATGTCCCACACCATCGACGGCCCACTGCTCTTGCGCCTCCTCGCCGATGTCGAGGGAGGCCACCGGCTCTCGGTGGAGGAGGGGGTCAGGCTCCTCTCGGCGACGGGTCCGGCTGTCCTCGCCGTCGCAGAGGCCGCCGACCGCGTCCGGGCCGAATGTGCGGGGGAGGCGGTCACCTTCGTTCGGAACCAGAACCTGAACGTCACGAACCTCTGCGTGAACCGGTGCGGCTTCTGCGGCTTCTCGCGGAGGGAGGGCGACCCCGACGCCTTCCTGCTATCGCTCGACGACGTGCGGGCGGCGGCCGAGGCTCGCACGTGCGCGCGGCGTGACCGAGATCTGCACCGTCTCCGGCCTCGCGCCGCACTTCACGGGCGAGACGTACGGAGCGATCCTCGAGGCCTGCCGCGAGGGCGCGCCGGGAGTGCACCTCCACGCGGGCAACCCGCAGGAGATCGCGTACGGCGCGGCCCGGAGCGGCTGGAGCACGGCCGAGCAGCTCGCGCTGCTCCGTGATGCCGGACTCGGCTCGCTCTGCGGGACTGCGGCCGAGATCCTGGTGGACTCCGTTCGGAGGCGGATCTGCCCCGGTAAGATCCCGACGGCCGAATGGGCGCGGATCATCACCGAGGCGCACCGGGCGGGCGTCCCGTCGACCGCGACGATCATGTACGGCACGGGCGAGTCGGCCGCGGAGCGTATCGAGCACCTCGGCGTCCTCCGCGAGATCCAGGACGAGACTGGCGGATTCACCGAGTTCGTGCCGCTCTCTTTCGTTCATCTTCGCACCCCCCTCTACCGTGCGGGCCTCGCGCCGGCGGGCGCCACCGGGCGCGAGGACATGCTGATGACCGCGGTCGCCCGGCTCTTTCTCGACAACGTCCCCCACATCCAGGCGTCGTGGGTCAAGGTCGGGCCGAAGCTCGCGGCTCTCCTCCTCCTCGCGGGGGCCGACGACCTCGGCGGTACCCTCTACGAGGAGCACATCACGAGCGCGGCAGGCGGCAGCGGTGACGGGTACCTCGACCCCGCGGAGATGGCGCGACTCGCCGCCGACCTCGGGCGCCCGCTCGTCGAGCGGACAACGCTCTACGAACGCGTTGCCTGAACGGCCGCTGCGGGCCGGAGCAGCAGGAGCACGACGAGCGCGGCCGCGACCAGCACGAGGTCGAACCAGGCGATGAGCCGGATGGCGCCGAGCAGGGTCCCCGGCGGAGCGGCGGCGACCGGCACGCCGCCGAGGAGGAGACCGAAGACCGCGGCCGCCGAGCCGAGCGCGAGGGTCTGGCCAACGAGGCGCATGCTCTCCTCGGCGCTCGATGCGAGAGCGTACTGCTCCCGTTCGATCGGGGCGAGGATGATCCGGACCAGGGGGGCGGCGAAAAGAGCCGGGCCGGCTCCGATGAGTACGAGGATAGCGAGGATCACGGACAGCGGGGCCTTCGGATCCAGAACGGCGAGCAGGACGAGCGCTGCACCGGCCAGCACGGTCCCGATCGCCGCCACGGCCCGGGGGTCGATTCGGTCGGCGGCCCGGCCGGCCGGGCGCGAGAGGAGGGCCATGACGACCGGGGAGACGACGAGCAGGAGCGAGGCCGTCCGGGCGTTGTAAACCACGATCTCCTGGAGGTAGAGGCTGAGCAGCAGGCCCGGGGCGAAGGTGCCCGCGTAGAAGACGAGCACGGCCAGGTTGCCGAGACCGAAGCAGGGGCGCCGGAGAAGGGCGAGGTCGAGCAGGGGCGCCGCCTGCCGACGCTCGTGGCGAACGAAGAGCGCGAGCCCGGCCGCTCCCGCCGCCGTGAGGAGCGCGCCCGTCCCTGCGGGCAGGGTCGAGAGGCCGATCATCAGGGCGATGAGCGCGCCGGCCCAGAGCACCGAACCGCCCCGGTCGAACCGGCGGTCCCTCGAGAGCGCGCACTCCACCTTCAACCGCCGGGCTGCGAACCACGCGACGCCTGCGGCGATCACGACCACCGGGGCGAAGAGTGCACGCCACGAGACGAGGTCGGTCAGGACCCCGCCGGCGACGGTGCCGGCGGCGAACCCGACCACCAGCATCGCCACGACGGTCCCGATGGCGCGTCCGCGCTCCTCCTCGGGCGAGACCAGGCTCACGAACGCGAGCGAGGTCCCGAAGACCATCGCGGCGCCGACCCCGGTGGCGGCGCGGGCCGCGATCAGGACCGGCGCGGAGGGGGCGATCGCCGAGAGCGCCGCGGTGACGGCATAGACCCCGATCCCCGTCGTGAAGAGGCGGCGGACCCCAAGGATATCGCCGAGCCGGCCGAACGGAAGGAGAAACGCGCCCGCCGCGAGAAAGAAGGCCGTGCCGACCCAGGCCAGGTCGGCTGCGGAGAGGCCGAACTCGCGGCCGATGGCGGGAAGGGCCACCACGAGGCCGGAGACCATGAACGGCCCGAGCGAGGCCCCGAGCGCGACCGCGATGAGGACCCGCCGCCGCTCAGCCGCGTCGACCGCCATCGCCCGCTAGCGCCGTCCGAGGTAGGTCGCGATCCGCGCCGCGGCTTCGCGCGCGGCCGTCGCCGCGGATTCGTCCTTCCTGACCGCGCCGGCCTCGTACCCGCTCCCGACCACCGACCCGAGCGAGACGAACTCGTGGGCCGAGAGGAACCCCTCGATCGTCTCGACCGCCCGGGGACCGCCCGCGTTCGCCTGGGCCGCGACCGCGACCCCGCCCCGCCCGGCGAGCTGGCGGCGGTGGTAGAACGAGTAGGTCCGGTCGATGAAGTTCTTGGTCTGGCCGTTCACGTCGTAGTAGTAGGTCGGCGAGCCGAGGACCACGACCTCTGCCTCGAGCATGCGATCGGCGATCGCGTCCCAGTCGTCGTGGACCGTGCAGTAGTCCTCTTTCCGACACAGTTCGCACCCGGTGCACGGGCCTATGGCTTTGCCCGCGAGCGAGACGTAGTCGGTCTCGACCCCGGCCTTCGCGACCTCGTCGAGCACGGCCCTGACCAGTGCGGCCGTATTCCCGTCCTCGCGCATGGATCCCGAGATTCCCAGTACCTGCATGCGGGATGGATGTCCGTTCTGGGTGATAAAGGGTGCCGCCGTTCGCCTATCGCCACGTCCCGGGCGGGCAGCGGAGCTCGAACCGGGCCCCGATCCCGAGCGTGCCGGTCTCCCGGATCTCGATCCCGGTGATCGAGAGGACCTGGGTCGTGAGGTAGAGCCCGAGGCCGGTGTTCCTGCCGTACCCCTTCCAGAAGATCAGCTCCTTTTCGTCGCGGGGGATCCCGGCGCCGTCGTCCTCGTACACGACGACGAGGGCGTCGCCGTCCGTGCGCGCCGAGATCCTGATCCGCGTCACGGTCTCGCCGTACCGTATCGAGTTGTCCATCAGGTTCGAGAAGACCTTGCGGAGCAGGGGGTCGGCCAGCACCTCGAGGTCCCCGACCTCGAGCTCGAGGCGGATGCCGTCGAGCTCGATCTCGTCGAGCGCCGCCTGCACGACCCCGTCGAGCCGCTGCCATTCGGGGGCCCGCGCCCCGACGCGTTCGTAGTCGGCCGCGAACGAGAGGATCTGCTCCATAGCCCTGGTCGTCTCGCTGATCAGCCGGCGGTAACGTGCGCGCCGCTCGGGGTCGGTCTCCCGTTCGACCATGCGCAGGTATCCCTGGAGCCCCATCAGCCGGTTTCGCAGGTCGTGCCGGGTCACGTTCGAGATCAGGGCGAGCTTGTCGTTGGCCAGCCGGAGCGCCTGCTCGTGCCGGACGCGGTCCGTGATCTCGGTCGCGAGGTGGACTATCTTCTCGAGCCGCCCCTCGTCGTCGTAGATCGGGGTGCAGGAGATCAGGATACGTCCCGCCCACCGCATCGACCACCGTCTCGACCGTGCCCTCGGCCCCGTCCGAGTCGAGGAGGCGGCCGAAGGGGCAGCCCTCGGGGGGGCCGGAGGAGCCGTGAAAGATCCCGGCGCAGTGCCGGCCGACCATCTCGTCGGCCGAGAGCCCGGCCGCCCGCTCGGCCGCCCGGTTCACGGAGAGGATCGTCTGGTCGGGGCTCAGGATCATCGCGGGCTGGCCGATCGTCTCGAAGACCACCTTCCACTGCCGCCCGAGCTCCCGGAGCTCCTCCTCGAGCGCGAGGCGGTCGGCGATATCGATGAACTGGGCCACGAGCCGTCCCGGTCCGATCGAGTACGCCCAGACCTCGTACGCCCCCTCGATCTGGCGATCCCGGTACATGACGAGGTCCGCGTGCCAGGGCTCGCCGCTCAGGGCCACCTCCCGGTACCGTTCGGCGACCTCCGTCTCCCGAAGGCCCGGGAAGGCGTCGTCGATGGTCCGGCCGACGATGGCCGCGTGCTCGATCCCGAGGATCCTGTCCGCCGCCGGGTTTGCGCCGATAAAGACCAGGGATTCGTCCTCAACGAGCTCGGTACAGATGGATCCCGGTGGGCGACCCCTCGATGATCCGCCGATTGCGCTCCTCGGAGGCCCGCAGTTCCTCCTCGGCGCGCTGCCGCCGGACGGCCTGCCGGCACTTGAGGGCGAGCTCGGCGAACTGGGCCGCAGGGTCGCCCCCCTTCTGGAGGTAGAAGTCGACCCCGTGCTCGATCGCCTCGATCACCACCTCCTCGCGCCCCCGGCCCGTGAAGAGGATGAACGGGAGCCCGTCGAACCGCCGACGGCACTCGCGGAGGAGCTCGATCCCGTTCATGCCGGGCATCTGGTAGTCCGAGACGACCACGTCGACCGGGTGCCGTTCCAGGAGAGCGAGCGCCTCCGGCCCCGACCCCGCGGTGAGCACCTGGAACTCCCCGGACTGCTGGAGATAGTGCCGGAGGAGGGCGACGAGCCCGGGTTCGTCGTCGACGTACAGGATCGAGATCATCGGGGTCGCGCCTCTCTATCAGTCGTCTTCACCTGTGACCATAGCCTTTTCGAAATCGTTCTTATACCGGACGACGGTCGGGACGAGGCCGATTGCGCGGAAGGCCGTCGCGACCTCGTCGACCGGGTCGCCGGGGCGGAAGACGAGGTGCGAGCCGCACCGGCAGTCGGTCGCGCCGAAGCCGGCGACGGTATCGCCGCCGATCGCCCGGGCAAGGGCGCACTCGAGCCGTTCGCCCGTCCCGGCCGTCACGACCGCGGTGAGACTGGAACCGGGGGTCGACGAGGAGGCGGTCCACGTGCCAGTGCGGTCTCCGGTCACGGTCGCGCCCGAGGCGGAGGTGCCGCCCGACCCTGGCGAGCCCGCCGGGGCCGAGGGCCGATCCGACGTAGACGTGGTACCCGGGCCGGAACGCGACCGCGCCGAGACGCCCGACCTCGAGGACGGCCGCCGGGTTCTCGAAGACCAGGCAGTAGATGCCCGGCTCCATCTTAAAGCCGTCTGATCAGCGCGGCCGCCGCCCGGATCTGCCGGCTCCCGTCCTCCTTCTCGGGGAAGCCGTGGCCCGGGTAGAGTCCGCGGACCTCGAGCGCCGCGAGCCGGTCGAGAGACAGGGTCAGGTCCTCGCGCGAGCCGCCGGCGAAGTCGTACCGGCCGAAGCAGCCGTCCGAGAAGACCGTGTCGCCAGAGATGAGGTCGCCCGCGACCACGTCGTAGAGGCAGCACGAGCCCGGAGTGTGGCCCGGCGTGTGGAGGACGCGGTATTCTCCGACTTCATCGCCCTCGCGGAGGATCCGGTCCGGCACGATCCCGGGCGGACGGGCGCCGAAGTGGAGCGAGAGCGAACGGTGCTCCTCGAGGAGGGCCGCTGCGTCGTCCGCGTGGATCGCGACCTGCGCGTCGCACATGTGGGCGATCTCCCGGACGTGAGCCGTATGGTCGTAGTGGCCGTGCGTCAGGACGATCACCTCGATCTCGTCCCGGTAGGGCTCGACCGCCATGGGCGGCACGCCCGCGTCCACGAGCACGGCGCCGGCAAGGTACGCGTTCGCGTACATGCCCCGTCCCGGAAGCCATCGGATCGGCATACAAACCATATAACGACCGCCCGCCATATCCTGTTTATGCACGGCCTGATCGAGGAGTGCCTCCGGTCCGTGCCGGAGGTGGCCCACGTAATCGCACGCGACGAGGGCCTCGTCCCCCGCCACGTCGCCCGGGCGATCGCCCGCGGCCGGATCGTGGTCCCGGCGAACCCGCAGCGCGAGCACCGGCTCTGCGCCATCGGCGAGGGCTGCCGCGTCAAGGTGAACGTGAACATCGGCACCTCCGGTACCCTCTGCGACCCCGCCGAGGAGCTCGAGAAGGCCCGGGCCGCGCTCGCCGAGGGGGCGGACGCGCTGATGGACCTCTCCACGGGCGGCGACCTTCCCGCTATCCGGAGTTCGATCCTCGCGCTGGATGCGCCTGTCGGGACGGTGCCGATCTACGAGGCGGTTCGACGGGCCGGGAACGCGGCCGACGTCGACGCGGACCTGCTCTTCCGCGTGATCCGCGAGCACTGCCGCGACGGCGTCGACTTCCTGACCCTCCACTGCGGCGTGAACCGCGAGGCCTACGCCGCGCTCGTCGACGACCCGCGCGTGATGGGCGTGGTCTCGCGCGGCGGGGCCTTCCACACGGTGATGATGGCCGAACGCGGGGAGGAGAACCCGCTGTACGCGGAGTTCGACTACCTCTGCGAGCTCCTGGCCGAGCACGGCGTGGTCGCGTCGCTCGGGGACGGGATGCGCCCCGGCTCCCGGTCCGACGCCGAGCGGCTCGCGAAGGCGACCGAGTACCTGACCCTCGGCCGGCTCGCGAAGCGGGCCCTGTCGGCAGGGGTCGAGCGGATGATCGAAGGGCCCGGCCACATCCCGCTCGAACAGGTCGGGTACAACGTCCGGATGCTCAAGGAGCTGACCGACGACGCCCCGCTCTATCTCCTCGGCCCGCTCGTGACCGACCTCGCTGCCGGGTACGACCACGTGGTCGGCGCGATCGGCGGGGCCGTCGCCTGCCAGCACGGTGCGGACTTCCTCTGCATGGTCTCGCCGGCCGAGCACCTGGCCCTGCCGAACCGTCGGGACATCGTCGAGGGGACACGGGTGGCCCGGCTCGCAGCCCACGTGGGAACCCTGTCGCGGAGGCCGGATGGAGGCGCCGCCCGGCGCGAGGACGCCATGGGCCAGGCTCGCCGCCGGCTCGACTGGGACGAGCAGTTCCGCCTCGCCCTCTTCCCCGATCACGCCCGGCGGATCCACGAGCGCGACGGGGCGCTCGAGACCTGCTCGATGTGCGGCGACCTCTGCGCCCTCAAGCTCGCGGGCGATCTGCTGCCGCCGCGGGAGCCCGAGCCGGACGCTGACGGGGACGCCTAACTTATATCCATTTCGGGACCACCTGTTCCCATGGAGTCCCGTCCGATCCTCATCTGCCTCCTGCTCGCCCTCGCTGCAATCGCGGCGGGCTGCTCGTCCGCCCCCCCGGACGGGTCGCCGTTCGTCCCGACGACGGGCGCTCCCTCCGTCAACGCGGACCCATCCGTCGTCCTCTCCACGCTCGTGGCCGACGTGAACGCGACGCTCGAGGAGGTCGACCGGAACGTCGCGTCGGCTGCCGGAGAGCTCGGCGCGACCGGCCTTGCGGGGCCCGGGGCCAACGCCACGCTCGCCCGCCTCGCGGCCTCGTCGCCGTACGCGGCCGACGCGGTCACGATCACGTCCGACGGCCGGATCGCGGCCGCGATGCCCGAGGAGTTCGGAGCGGCGGTCGGGGCGAACGTCGGGAACCAGTCCCACGTCCAGCGGGGCCTCGCGGAACGCCGGCCTCTGATGTCGGAGGTCTTCCGGGCCGTCGAGGGATTCGACGCGGTCGCGGTCCAGCGACCGGTCACGGGAGGCGACGGAACGTTCCTGGGCCTCGTCTCGGCCGTCGTGGAGCCCGACCTCCTCCTCGCGGACCGGTCGGACCGCGCGACCTCGGGGACGACGCTCGTGGCCTGGGCGATGGCCCCGGACGGGCGCGTGATCTACGACCGCGATCCTGCCAGGATCGGCAGGAACGTGATCACCGACCCGGCCTACTCAGGGTTCCCCGAGTTCGTCGCGATGGCGAAACGCATCGGCGCCGAGCCGGCCGGGAGCGGCTCGGTACACGCTCACCCCGCCCGGCGGAGAGGCCGTGAAGCAGACCGTGGCCTGGGGAACGGCCGGGCTCCACGGGACGCCGTGGCGGATCGTCGTGGTCCGCGCGGGCTGAATACTCCGGCGGCGATCGGGCGCGCACGATCGCAAACGGGGCGGGAATCGGCAAGAACCCCGGCGCAGCGTACGGGAATTCCCTCATGGCCGGAACGGAGTCTACTGCCATCGGAGGAACACGCAGATCCGGCAGAGGCATCATCGAACGCGGGGGAGGGTGCCGCGCTCTGCGCGGCGGGAGGGGGCAGCGCGAGCCCCCGCCCCGTTCTCGACGGGCGACGGAACGGATGGAAGCCGGCACCGCAACTGCCGTCGCCGACAGGTACCACAGGCGCATCGTCAACCGATAGGCTTTCCCGCGACTCTGGGAGGGGGCTCGCGCCGCCCCCTCCCCTCGGCGCTTCGCGCCTCGCCCACCCCCCCGTGGGGATGCCTCCGCCGGATCTGCGCTCCCTTCCATCGGCGGTACCACTTGGCGGCGGAGCTGTCTGAGGCATCGTCGAACAAGGAAAGACGAACTCCTCGCTCAATGCAGGCGCCCATCGGCGCTGCGTGCTGCCGCCGTTCGGAAAAAGGGATCAGAGATCGTTAAAGAACCAGACGACGTTGGCGAAGTCGATCCGGCCGTTGCGGTTCACCTCGACATCGAGGGGGGCGGGGGCGACAGGATCCGGGCCGCGAGCCACGCGGCGTTCGCGCCGCTGTCGATCCCGACGCAGGCCACCGGCACACCCTTCGGCATCTGCACGATCGAGAGGAGAGCGTCGAGCCCGCCGAGCGTCCCCGAAACCGGGACGCCGATCACGGGCCGGTCCGTCCGGGACGCCACCGTGCCCGGCAGGGCCGCCGCGAGGCCGGCGATGCAGATGAAGACACGGGCGTCCGAGGCCCGGACGTAGACCTCGAGCGCGTCGGGGTCGCGGTGGGCCGAGAGGACACGGTAGTCGTGGGAGAGCCCCTGCGCCTCGAGGACCGCGATCGCCTGCTGCGCGACCGCGTCGTCCGAGGCCGATCCGGCGATGACGGCGACGTCGACCATCGGGGAGAGTATATGCCCCGAAGGACATATAGTAGGAACGGATCGTCATGGAGAAGGAACTGCTGCTGATGCTGCCCGGGCCGGTTCCCGTCCCGGAGCGAGTGCGCCTCGCGATGGCGCGCCAGGCGATCAACCACCGCTCGCCCGAGTTCGGCGCGGTGTACGCGGACTGTGTCCGCTGCCTGAAGCCCGCGTTCGGCACCGAGAACGACCTGGTGATCATCTCGGGCTCGGGGACGGCCGGGATGGAGGCCGCTGTCGCGAACGTCGGGCGCGGTAAAAAGATCGCCTGCCTGTCGAACGGGAAGTTCGGCGAGCGGCTGTACGACATCTCGAAGCGCTACGGCGACGCGACCCAGCTCGCCTCGGACTGGGGCACGCCCCTGCCGCTCGAGGCTCTCGCCGCGAGCCTCGAGGCCGGCGCCGAGGTCGTGACCCTCGTTCACAACGAGACCTCGACCGGGATCCGGAACCCGGCCCACGAGGTCGGCAAGCTCTGCCGCAAGCACGACGCGCTCTTCGTCATGGACGGGATCACCTCGATCGGCGGCGACGTGGTCGAGGCCGACCGCTGGGGCGTGGACATCGCGATCGTCGGCTCGCAGAAGTGCCTCGCGGCCCCCGCGGGGCTCGCGGCCGTCTCGGTCTCGGCGCGGGCCCAGGAGCGGTTCGTCGACCAGCGTCCGTACTACCTGGATCTTGCCGCGTACATCAAGAACGCGAAGAAGGAGCCGATGGAGACGCCGTACACCCCGGCCGTCCCGCTCTTTCTCGCGCTCCAGCAGGCCGGGCTCATGCTCGAGGAGGAGGGGATCGAGCACCGGGTCATGCGCCACCAGCGCCTCGCCCAGGCCGTCCGCGCGGCGGCCGCGGCCTGGAACCTGCCGCTCTTCCCGACGACCGATGCGCTCCACGCGTACTCGAACACGGTGACCGCGATCCGGATGCCCGAGGAGACGACCGACGCGGACTTCCGGGGGCTCGTGAAGCGGCTCGGCATCGTCATCGCCGGCGGCCAGGACCACCTGAAGGGGAAGATCTTCCGGATCGGCCACATGGGCGCGGTCGGCGCGCCCGAGGTGCTCGCGACCCTCGGCGCGATCCAGGCGGCCATGCACCGGCTCGGGTGCGAGTGCGCGGACGACGGCGTCGCGGCCGCGGCCGCCCACCTGGCCTGAGGAGAATTCCATGCGGGTCGGCATCGCGGACACGACCTTCGCCCGGGTGAACATGGGCGCGCACGCGATCGACGAGCTGAAGCGGCACGCCTCGGTCGCGATCGAGCGGTACACGGTGCCGGGGATCAAGGACCTCCCGGTCGCCTGCAAGAAGCTCATCGAGGAGCGGCACTGCGACATCGTGATCGCGCTCGGCATGCCCGGCGGCAAGGAGAAGGACCGGATGTGCGCGCACGAGGCCTCGCAGGGGCTGATGGTCGCGCAGCTGATGACGAACACCCACATCATCGAGGTCTTCGTCCACGAGGACGAGGCCGAGAGCGACGCCGAGCTCGCCTGGCTCGCCGAGCGGCGTGCGCGCGAGCACGCGGCGAACGCGGTGCGGCTGATGCTCAGGCCCCGCGATCTCGAACGCGAGGCCGGCACGGGCCAGCGGCAGGGCTTCGCCGACGCCGGGCCGGCGCGGCAATAATGATAATCGAGGGAGACAGAGGTAGAGACAACATGACGATCAGGCTCGGATTCGTGGTCTCGGAGTTCAACCGTGACCTCACCTACATGATGGAGATCGAGGCGCGCGAGCACGCCCAGTTCCTGGGAGCCGAGGTGACCGAGGTCATCTACGTCCCCGGCGCGTACGACATGCCGCTCGCGATCAAGTCCCTGCTCAAGAAGAGCGCGATCGACGCGGTGGTCACCATCGGGTGCGTGATCGAGGGCGCGACCCAGCACGACGAGATCGTGGTCCAGCACGCCGCGCGGAAGATCATCGACCTCTCGCTCGAGTTCGACAAGCCCGTCGCGCTCGGGATCTCCGGGCCGGGCATGACCCGGATGGAGGCGACCGAGCGGATCGACTACGCGCGGCGGGCGGTCGAGTCCGCGGTCAAGCTCTGCCAGCGCCTCGGATGACCCTCTCGGCGAAGGTGGCGGGGATCGCGCCGTCCGCGACGCTCGCGATCGCGAACCGGGCGAAGGCCCTCCAGCGGGCCGGCGTGGACGTGATCAGCCTCTCGGTGGGCGAACCGGACTTCGCGACGCCCGCCCACATCACGGAGGCCTGCATCGCGGCGCTCCGGCGCGGCGAGACCCACTACGCGCCCGGAAACGGCCTGCCCCCGCTGCTCGACGCGATCGCCGCGAAGTCCCGCGACGAGAACCGCATTCCCTGCGATCCCTCGCAGGTGATCGTGACCGCCGGCGCGAAGGACGCGATCCACCAGGCGATGCAGGCCGTCCTGAACCCCGGCGACGAGGTGATCGTGCTGACGCCGGACTGGGTCAGCTACGAGCCCTGCGTGCGCCTGGCCGAGGGCGTCCCGGTCTTCGTCGCCGTGGACCCCGCGACCTTCCAGGCTGACCGACGCGCTCCTCGAGGCCGTGACGCCGCGGACGCGGATGATCGTCGTGAACTCGCCCTCGAACCCCTCGGGGGCGGTGCTGAACCCGGCGTCGCTCCGCCTGATCGCCGACGTCTGCCGGGACAACGACCTCGTGGCGCTCGCGGACGAGATCTACGAGAAGCTCGTCTACGGGGCCGAGCACGTCTCGCTCGCGCTCCCTGCCGGAGATGGCCGAGCGGACGGTCACGGTGAACGGGTTCTCGAAGGCCTACGCCATGACCGGCTGGCGCCTCGGGTGGGCCGTCGGGCCGAAGCCGATCGTGGACTACATGGCCCGGGTCCAGAGCCACACCACGAGCCAGGCCGTCACGTTCGTGATGTACGGCGGCATCGCGGCGCTGACGGGCGACCAGTCGTCCGTCGAGGCCATGCGGCAGGCCTTCGACGAGCGCCGTCGGTTCGTGCTCGACCGTCTCGCGGAGATGGGCTACCGCTGCGCCCCGGCCGACGGCGCGTTCTACGCGTTCGTCGAGGTCGGCGGCGACGACGTGGCGACCGCGGCCCGGTGGCTCGACGAGGCGCGGGTCGCGGTCACGCCGGGATCGGCGTTCCACGCGCCGGGCTGGCTCCGGCTCAGCTACGCGGCCGCGCTCCCGCGCCTGGCCGAGGCCCTGGACCGGGTCGCCGCGCTCGGCTGAGGCGGTCCTTCCCGTTTCTGCATCATCACGCCGTGGGTCCGATTCCCCTTGCCTGGAACAGCCCCGTCACCTCGTTGAAGAGGACCACGATGCCGATCGTCTCCTCTCCCGAACGGACGGCGGCGCCCGACGCGATCATCGCCCGGAACCGCCCGCTGGTATCCCGGAGGTCGATCGCGATCGCCGGGCGCCGTTCGCCCTGCAGGCTCCCGGCAGAGGTTGGCGAAGTTGAGGCCCTTCCCCGTCGGGAACCGGACCTGGAGCAGCGCGGCGAGGTCGTCGTTGGTCATGCCCTCGACGGCCTTCCGACCAGCTCCTCGAAGGCGGCGGAACCGGCCGCGATCGTCCCGTCGGGCCGGTAGAGGAGGGCCGGCAGGGGAAGCGCCCGAAGGAGCGGCAGCGTCGCTGCGAGGGGGTCGGCCGATCCGGCGTCGGATGCGGAGCCGGAGATCACGCGGCACCGCCGCCGGCCCGGTCCGGGGACCGGGTCCTCAGGGCATTGTGGAACCGTCATCGCACCATTCACCGGGAACAATAGTGAAATGTCGATATCCATGGTATTGGATGTTGCCCCGCCTGATCCGCTTCGCCAGCCGGCCCTGGCAAGCTTTTTTGAGTCCCCGCATCGTACGGATCGTTGCTCATGGTGTTTGTCTACTACGCACAGGGCGTCGGCGGGCTCTACGACGAGTTCGTGGAGCGGCTGATGAGCCAGCTCGCGCTCCGCGGAACCGAGATCACGCACGAGAACCTCGGCGAGGACCGCGGCTCGATGGACGTGAAGCAGACGGACGAGGAGGGCTCGCTCGAGTTCGCGGTCTCGGGCCGGGACGTCAAGGCGACGTACCAGGTCAAGCGCTACCGCCGCGAGATCGAGAAGGGCGCCGTCGGGGCGCTCGCGGGCGGCGCGATCGGCTCGGTGATCGGCTCGCTCGGCGGGCTCTTCTCGAAGGAGCGGTCGATCGGGGACGTGATCGGCGACTGCCGGCGCCGGGGCCGTCGCGGGCGGGGCGTGGCAGGCGTACCAGGGCTGGGACGACTCGAAGCAGGAGCGGACCCGCTTCGCCGAGGTCCTGGCCGAGGCCGCGAAGACCGTCGAGGACGAACTCCAGTACATCCAGCAGGGGCAGGACTCGGCGAAGGAGGCCCTCAAGGAGAAGGCCCGGGCCAGGCGCGAGGAGGAGGACGGGAAGATCGCCGACCTCCGGAACGAGACTCGAGGACGTCTACGGCGACGCCCTGGCCCTCGGCGAGGAGCTCGACATGCTCGCCGAGGAGGGGCAGACGGTCACCAAGTCGAAGGCCCGGGTCGAGCGGGCGCAGCGGCTCTACGGCGAGGCGGACGCGGCGATCGAGGCCGGCGACCTCGTCCAGGCGAAGGCGAAGACCAGGGCCGCCCGGCAGATGGTCGACGCGGCCCGGTCGAGCATCGGGGAGTGAGCCCCCGGTCCCGTTTTTCCGTTCCCAGCGGCACTACTCCAGGGTGAATGAGAAGGTCGCGCCGTTTTCAACCTCGCCCTCGGCCCAGCACCGCCCGCCGTGCCGCTCGACGATCCGGCGAACGAGCGGGAGCCCGATCCCAGACCCCTCATACTCCCGCGCGTCGTGGAACCGGACGAAGTCGTCGAAGACCCGGGCCGCGACCTCCGGGGGAACCCGACGCCGCTCTTCGCAACGGTGTGGACGGTCTCGTCGGCGGCCGTCCGCGCTCTCGGCGCTCCGTTCGAGATCGGCCGTGAGCACGGCGAGCGCCTCCAGCACAGTGTTCCGCTCGGCCGCGACCCGGCCGACCGACTGGAACTCGATGACCGCGCCGGTGCGATCGAAGACGGTCCGTCGTGCCACCGGAGCCAGCGGACGCGACCCGCCGGGGGAGGGTGACGCGGTGCCCGACCAGCCCTCCGCACTCTCGTGCGAGAATCAACGGAGGTGGCTATCGAGGGCCTCGACCCGGAGCCGCTCGACCGCCTCGAAGATCGGGGCTGTGACTATCGCAGCGTCATACGCGGCGGCGGACCTCAGCGCGATCGCTACTCGGCAGGCAGGGTCGCGGCCGTGGTAGAGTATCCGAGCCGTGCCAGACAATGACATGATCCCTGCCTGGAACTCCATCGAACCAGCCGGTCTTCATGCGGCGCAAACGGAGTCGAGGGACTCCGTCCCCCGGTTGAAAAGGAAATGCTTTTCCGGCGGCTCGTCGTCTATTGCACGATCTAACATCGGAGTGAGTACGAATGGTTGACACACCCTCTACCCCTAATCGCTGGCTCTTGGTGCTGGCCGGGATCGTCGCGATCCTCTTCGGCCTCTTCGCCCTCGCGGCGCCGGCCACGATGCTCGCATCGCTCGTCATATTCTTCGGCATCTTCGCGATCATCGAAGCCATCATCATGCTCATCGGCGGGATCATGGCCGGCGGCGGGGAAGGGTCCGCACGCTGGATCCTGATCGGCGCCGCCGTCGTCACCCTGATCCTCGGCGTCCTCGCGCTCTACAACCCGACCGGGTTCGTGATCGCCATCGCCTTCCTGATCGGGATCTGGGCGTTCGTCCTGGGCCTGTTCCAGATCTTCGCAGGGATCGCCGACCGCAGCGCGCCGTACTGGTGGCTGACGCTGATCGCCGGGATCATCGGCGTCTTCGTCGGCCTGTACCTGCATGACGCAGCCCCTCGAAGGCTCCGTCGTCCTGGTCTGGGTGCTCGGCATCTACGCGATCGTCTTCGGCATCGAGCGGATCGTCATCGGGTTCATGCCGGCGCCCGCCCCCGCGCCCGTCGCGATCTAGGCCGCCCTCTTTTTTTCCCAACGCGCGCCTCCTCCCACCGAGCCCGTCTTCCGCGCCGAGCGCCAGGCTGTTCACATCGAAATTGTATCGCCGATATTATGGGTCCATTTCGGCGCCGAATCACGCTGCCCTCCGTTCGCTTTCGCACCGCGAGAAAAGCGTCATAAATGCTTCAGCGTTGAACGCTCTCCAACGGCCGGTGCGTGCTCTGCGGGCTGGAACGGGCCGCGCTCGTCGCGCTGACCATGGCCTCGGTCTTCGGCCTCGGCGGCTGGTTCGCCGATTGGCGGGTCGCTTCCGCTCCGCCGTAGGCACGGAGAACGGACTCGCACCGCCTCTCGCCGCGCTCAGGGTAACCCCCGCGCCGAAGCACGGAGTCTCTGGTGGGGAAAGACATTCCCGCTCTGGTGCCGGCAGAAAAGGTGGTGCTGCCGGGAATGGCCGGAAAACATATGTATCCTGTTCGATGTATCACAGCACGGTCGCGGTTCAACCGCGAGGACCAGGAGAGTTGACAATGGGAATCAGGAAGTTCGTCAGTCGACAGGTCGGCTCGATGATGGACGGGATGATGAGCATGGCCCGCGGTATGATGCCCGGCGCCCTAGCGGGCGGCATGGGCGGCATGAGCATGCCGGCGACGAGCGGGGGCGTCCGCGTCGACGTGTGTGAGGACATGGACGACGTGTTCGTCGTCGCGGACCTTCCGGGGGTCGAGCAGGAGAACATCGCGGTCTGGCTCCTCTCGCCGACCGAGTCGAGATCTCGGGCGCGCGCTGCTCGGAGACGGCCGAGACCGCGGAGGGCGGGCAGTTTATGCGCCGGGAGCGGACCTGCGGGCGTCTGGACCGCGTGGTCATGCTCCCGAGCGACGCGACGGCCGAGGGTGGGAAAGCCTCGGTTGAGAACGGGGTGCTCAGGGTCCGTCTTAGGAAGGCCGAGCGCGGCGAGCGGATCCCGATCGAGTAACCCCTTTTTCGTCCCTCCGGTCGTCGTCTGCGATCCCCCGGGCTTGGACGGACCACCGCGCCGTCCGGCTCGATATCGACTGCCGGTTGATGCCGGAGATGCTGTCCGGCCGGATCGCCGGGAGATCGGGCTTCGAGGAAGCCGGCGCTCTCGATTGCTGTCAATGACCAATCGGAAAACGCCGAATAGGGGATATCTCGGCGAACGGGGCGGTGAGAAGTCTCCGTGGTCATGTTCAGCAAAATCTGCGCTTGTTGATCACGACCAGAACGGCCAGCCGAAAACCATCTCCAGACCTCGAGGCGGATTCAGATTTTGAGCGTCATAAATTATTTCGCGTGTAAAATTCCCTCGGTGCGTTGAACAAGGGGAAAGGACCATGGCAAACTTTGTCCAGAGCGGCGTCGTCAAGACCGCCGTGCGGACGCTGGCCGCGTTCGCCGAGGTCGTCGAGGACATCACCACGAACAATCCGTTCGGCTGCACGGCGTACCAGCTCGGCACCGAGAACCACTCGGCTGTCGAGAAGGCTCGCGAGATCTGCACGGGCCGGATCGCCCGCGAGAACACCGAGGATCGAGTCCGTCGGCCAGGTCTCTGTCCACCGTCCGACCGAGGCCGCGTACACTGCCAACGTCGCGACCGTGCTCGCCACCGCAACGATCGCGACGGCCATGAGCGGGACGGCGGCGCACGTCACCGACGACGATTCGTTCTCGGCGGTGCTCCGCTGTCGCGACCCGAACGGCGAGGTCTGCACCCTGATCTTCTCGTGGACGCGGCTGACGCTCTCGTCGTACACCGACGACGCGATCAGGACCGCCGTCGGGGTCTGGGCCGACACCGTGCCGGCGCTTGTGTTGAGGTTTCACTCTCTGTATCGAATTCGCCGCAGCGCTGAACCTCGGCAGCGGCCCGGGACTGATGACTACCCCGGGGCTGGACAAACCCGGGGGGGCCGGTGATACTGTCACTCGACGGGCAGGGCACGTCCCCTGCCCGGGAACTCTGCGAACGCGATTCTTTTGGGTGCTGCCGGAGCAGGACGATCCCGGGGTCCGACCCCGGCAGGGAGCATCCGTCCCCGACACCCGCACCCGGACTCGCGGCCGGCCGGCGATAGCCTCATTATTTCCCGCGGCAACCATGTGCTATGCAATACCGCAAGGCACAGACGCGGTATATCTTCATCATCCTCATCTTATCCCTTTCCCTCGTCCCCGTTGCGGCCCTCGCCGCCGCCGGCGGGAACGGCGTCGGCCACAGCGAGTCCGTGCCCCGCTCGGCCGAGGCCACCGGCCGTCTCGGGCACGGCTTCCCGGCCCGAAGCTCCGCCGAGCTCGTGGGCCTGCCCGCACCGTCTCCCGCAGCGGACCCCTACGCCGACCTCGCCTGGCAGTTCCCGTCGCCGGGATCGCCCCGGCCCGACCTTCGCCCCGGAGAACACGAAGCACGTCTACGTCGCGGCGAAGGACTCGACCGTCGCACCGCCCAGCGGCGTCGCGAGCTACCGGTGCGACGGCGTCGACGACCAGGTCGAGATCGGCGCCGCGATCGCGGCGGCCCGGGGCGGCGTCGTCGAGCTCCTCGACGGCGGTTTCCGCTGCTCGGACAGCATCGCCCTCCCGAACCGGACCACCCTCCGGGGGCAGGGGTCGCTGAAGACCACGGTCGAGATCCGGGCGAGGCCGGGCCAGGACGGGTACCTGCCGATCTCGGTCGGCGGCGAGTACGTGAACGTCGGGGGCTTCACCCTCCGCGGGAACGCCTTCGTCATGGTCCGGCGGAGCCACGTCCGGGTCCAGGACGTCCGCGCCACCTGCGTCGACCTCGACGGGGTCTGGCATGCGGCCTCGGGGAACGGGATGTTCTTCGTCTGGGTCGCGCCGCCCGTGGACGCCATCGACGACGTCGAGTTCTACGAGTGTCACGTCGTGAACGCGCACACCCACGGCTTCAACATGAACCAGGACTACGACGACGGCGTCTCCCGCGCAGTCACGAACATCCGGTTCCTCAACTGCCGGGCTGTCCGCTGCGGCTACGGCGTCGCCGGCGACCCCGGCATCACCGCCCCCGTCACGTCCGCGAACCAGTCCCGGTCGGAGTGGATCACCGGCTTCGACCTCCAGGAGTGGCAGGACCTCGCCGACTGCACCGTCGAGAACTGCATCGCTGCGGACAACTGGGAGTCCGGCTTCCACCTCGAGCCCGGCGGCCGGTACGACGACGCCGGCAACGAGAATCGGCCCGGAGACGGTCGCCCGGAACGTCGTCTTCCGGAACTGCGTCAGCACCGGCAACGGCCAGCGGAACACCTGCGCCGGCCATTTCTTCATGTCCGGGTATTACCTCTCGCGGGACACCCACCTGTACGATTGCAGCGCGAGCGCCAACCGGAACGCGGGCTACCTCGTCGAGCACGGGTCGTCCAGCTCCTTCTCGGGCTGCACGGACAACGGCAGTACCTGCGGGTGGAAGGTCTGCAAGGCGAGTGCCGGGATCGGGCTCACGGACTGCTCGTCCTCGAACAACCTCCGCTGGGCCCTCTGGATTGCCTTCGCGGAGCGGATCGCCGTCACGGCCTTCCGCCAGGCCGGCCCCGCCGGGGACCGGGGGTACCAGTCCATCCTCGGGTGGTACAACGACGACCCGAACTACGAGCTGCCGGTGACCGACTCGCGCTTCGAGATCTCGGCCTCGGGCGACCGGTCGCTCGGCATCATCAACCCGGAGGGCGGCGGGAACACGTACCTGCTCCGCTGGGACGGGGTGCCAGTCACAGTCCCGACCACCGTCGCGACCACGCGCCCGACGACCTCCCCCACCCCGACGCCGACCTCGAGCGGGCACGTCAGGACCATGCCCGGCAGCATCGCCCGGCCGCACGACCTGGACGGCGACGGCCGGTACGAGGACGTCAACGGCAACCGGCGCGGGGACTTCACGGACGTCGTGCTCTACTTCAACCAGATGGCCTGGGTCGCGGCGAATCAGCCGCTCTCCCCCTTCGACTACAACCGCAACGGCCGGATCGACTTCGCCGACGTCGTCTGGCTCTTCAACCACCTCTGACGGCCCCGCACCTTTTTTCGTCTCCCCGTCCTTGATGAGACAATGACCGGTGCACACTCCTTCGAGGATGCAGTCGAATTCCACGGCCACCGCTGCCCCGGGCTCGCCCTCGGGTACCGGGCCGCGGGCGTCGGCCTCGAGGCCCTCGGCGCCGACGCCGCCGGCGACGAGGAGGTCGTCGCCGTCGTCGAGAACGACGCCTGCGGCGTCGACGGGCTCCAGGTGCGGGCCGGCTGCACCTTCGGCAAGGGCAACCTCCGGTTCCTCGACTACGGCAAGCACGTCTACACCTTCTACGACCGGGCGAGCGGGCGCGGCGTCCGCGTCGCCACGCGGCCGGACTTCTCGACCGCCCGCTTCGACCCCGGCTTCGGCGCCCTCCGCGAGCGCGTCCAGGGCGGCACGGCGACCCCGGACGAGCGCGGCGAGTACGACCGCCGCCTCCGGGCCGTCTGCGACGCGATCCTCGCGGCGCCGGCCGGCGACCTCTTCGTCGTGACCCCGGTCGAGGGGCCGCCGCCGGAGCCGGCGCAGATCCACCGTTCCCTCGACCTGCGATGCCTGCGGCGAGTCCGTCGCCGGGCACCGCGTCGTCGAGCGCGGCGGACGGCGGCTCTGCATCCCCTGCGCCGGGCGATGAAGCTCCTGACCTTCGCGCCGCCGGACGGCGCGCCGGAGACGACGGTCTGGGTCTGCGACGACCGGGCCTGCACGGCCCTGACCGTCGCCGGCGCCCTCGCCGTCCTCTTCGAGCCCGACGAGACGGTGGTCTTCGCCCCGGGCGGAACCGGGCGGCGGGACCGCGGTCCCGCTCCCGGACTGCGACTCGGAGGCCGGCCTCTGGGCCTGCTTCGAGGCCATCTGCGGGGCCGTGGGCGAGGGCGAGCGGCTGATCGTGGACCTGACCCATGCCTCGGGGGCGCTGCCGTTCGTGGTCTTCCTCGCCCTGCCCTACCTCCGCGAGCTGAAGGGGGCGAGGATCGAGCGGGTCTTCTACGGGGCCCGGCCCGGGCGGATCGCGACCGAGCTCCCGGTCCACGACCTGACCCCGTTCGTCGAGGTCCTCGACTGGGTCGGGGCGGTCCAGGGGTTCCTCCGGTACCTCGACGCGGACGCGCTCGCCGCGCTCTTCGCCGGGATACAGGACCGGGCCCACCGGCAGCGGCGGGAGCCGCCGCCCCGGCAGCTCAAGCCCTTCGCGCACAACCTGGCCCGGTTCGCCTCGGCCGTCCGGCTCGCCCGGCCCGGCGAGGCGTTCCTCGCCGCCCACCTCCTCCTCGCCCGCCTCGACACGGTCGAGAGCGAGGTCGCCGCCGACCTCCCGGCGCTCCGGCCGCTGATCGAACGGATCGGCCGGCTCGCCCCGCTCGCGGACGAGGAGCCGGTCCTCGACGCCGACCTGCTCCGGCGGCAGCGGGCCCTCGTGCGGTACCAGCTCGACCACGGTCTCCTGCTCCAGGCGGTCGAGCTCGGGCGCGAATGGCTCGTGAACCTGCTCGTTCTCCGCCTCGGGTGCCCGGCCGGAGCGCTGGCTCGACTGGGAGGTGCGCGAGACCGTCGGCCGGACCGCGACCGGCGCGATGCTCGCGCGCCAGCACCGGGAGTACGACCCGACGGACCTCTCGGACCGGTTCGAGGCCCTGCCCGACGCGGACGGGATCGCGTCGGTCTGGCAGGCGATCGGCGACCTCCGGAACGACCTCGCCCACTGCGGCATGAACGAGCAGCCGAAGGCGGTCCGCGTGATCGAGCGCCGGGCCGCGGCCGTCATCGCGGCCCTCGAGGCGCTCGCCTAGGTCACGCGCGCGTTCCGGACCCGGTAGAGGGCGAGCGCGAAGGTGCTGGCGGCGAAGAGGCAGAGCACCCCGAACGAGATCGCGAGGCCGGTGAGCGTGTAGGAGAAGGTCTGGCCGATCGCCGAGAACTCGGGGCCGATCGCGAAGTAGCGGATCCCGATCACCAGGTGCGTGAGCGGGTTGACGACCGCGAGGGCCTGGAGGACGGGCGGGAAGGACTGGACCGGGTAGAGCGCGCTCGAGGCGAAGAAGATCGGCATGGTCAGGAGGGTCATGACCCCCTGCATCCCCTCGGGCGACTCCATCGTGATCGCGATCGCGGACGAGAGGAAGACGAACCCGAGCGCGAAGACCGAGACGAAGACGAGGATCCCGACGAGCGCGACCACGGTGTGGAGGGGGGAATAGCCGGCGAAGAACTGGACGCCGAGCAGGAGGCCGAAGACGAGGATGATCACGGCCTGGATGCAGGACTTGGTGATCCCCGAGAGGCCCGTGCCGAGCACGATGTTCGAACGGCTCATGGGCGCGGCCATCACCTCGCGGAGCAGGCCCCAGTTCTTGTCGAAGAGGAGGCTCATCCCGCCGAAGAGGCTCGTGAAGAGCGTGGTCATCGCGATCACGCCCGCGCACATGTAGGTCAGGTACCCGACGGTGGGCACGCCCGGCACGGGCGGTACCTGGCCCGCGAGGGCGTCGAAGCTGCTCGAGATCGCGATCCCGAAGAACGCGAGCCAGAGGGCCGGCTGGACCAGCGACGAGAAGAGGAGCGCCCTGAACCGGACGTACCGGAGCATGTCGCGCCAGTAGATCGTCAGGAACCGCCGGTCCGCCATCAGCGCCTCCTGGCCGTGCTGAAGGCCGCTGCCACGCTCTCGGACCCGACGTCGCGCAGCTCCCGGCCGGTGTGGTGGATGAAGACGTCGTCCATCGAGGGCTTCTTCATGTTGATCCCGGTCACCGCGACGCCCTCGGCCCTGAGGGCGTCGAGCATGTGCGGCAGGACCCGCGTGCCGTCGTCCGTGACCATCACGAGGAGGCCGCCGCCCTTCTCGTGGATCGCGCCCACGTCCGGGGCGCCGTCGAGCACGGCCCGCGCCCGGGCGTTGTCGGCCGTCTCCAGGTAGATCGAGGTCCTGGCCGAGCGCGTTCTTGAGCTGGTACGGCCGGCCCTCGGCGACGATCCGGCCGTAGTCGATGATCGCGATCCGGTTCGAGAGCTGGTCGGCCTCGTCCATGTAGTGGGTCGTGAGAAAGATCGTGGTCCCCTCCCGGTTGACCTGCCGGAGGTAGTCCCACATCCGGGCCCGCGTCTGGGGGTCGAGCCCGATCGTCGGCTCGTCGAGGAAGAGGACGGTCGGGCGGGTCATCAGGCCGCGCGCGATCTCCAGGCGCCGCTTCATCCCGCCCGAGAGGAACTTGATCAGGGTGTCGCGCTTGGCCTCGAGCTCGACGAGCGCGACCAGTTCGTCGATCCGGTTCCGCCGCTCCTCGCGCGGAAGGCCGTAGAGCCGCCCGTGGAACTCGAGGGTCTCGGCCACGGTCATGTCGCGGTCGAGGGTCACCTCCTGGAAGACGATCCCGATCGCCTCGCGGACCCGGTCGGGCTCGGTCCGGAGGTCGCGGCCCGCGATCACGACCTCGCCCTCCTGCATCGGCAGGAGCGTGGTCAGGACGTTGATCACGGTCGACTTGCCCGCGCCGTTCGGGCCGAGGAACGAGAAGACCTCGCCGGCCGCGACCGAGAACGAGACCCCGTCCGACCGCGACGAGCTCGTCGAACCGGTGGGTGAGCCCCTCGACCCGGATCACCTCGTCCGCCATCGGGCCTCCATCATCTCCCCGCCGTCCTGAATGTTTCGGTCATCGGCCGGCCGTGCCGGTCGCCTTCCGGGGCCTGGCGGGCGCGTGGGTCTCGTGGAGCGCGGGGCGGCGCTCGAGGCCGACCCGGCCCCGCGTGACCGCGAGGCCGATCCCGAACGACTCGAGGCAGGCGCGGGCCCGTCCGTCGCCGTGGATCAGCAGGTCGACGAGGTCCTCCTCCTCGTCGAGGTCGAGGTAGAGGCGGAACGAGTCGACGACCTCGACCGAGAGCCCGGCCGCTCCCGCGATCGCCAGGTGTTTGCGACCGAGATCTCGTAGTAGTCGACGTGGAACTGCGTCGTGTCGCGGATATGGATGGCGTTGGTGCCGCCGCCCCGTCCGGGGGCGATGGCGACGTCGGCGGGGGCGCCGGCGATCCGCCGGACCGCCTCGGGCGTGGCGAGGGGCAAATCGGCCATGATCACGAGCACGGGCCCCTCGAGGGTCGGGAGCAGGGCGTTGAGCGCGTCCGATAGGCCGGCGGGGGCGACCCGGACCTCGACGCCGGGGCAGTCGTACGGGTGGGTGCTGAGGACGATGGGGTCGAGCCCAGCGGCCCGAACGGCGCCGACCACGTCGGCGAGCATGGCCCGGGCGAATGCCTCGCGCTCTGCCTGGGAGAGGAGCCCCGAGAGCCGGGTCTTCGGGTTGACCGGCCGGAACGGTATCACGGCGACGGGCATGGAGCGATCGAGATCCGGTTTGCGCTCCGATATGAAAAGGATGCGCTCCGCGGCTATGTAACGACCGCCCTTAGATATAGGTATAGGCCTAAAAGGATCATTCAAACTCTGGTGATCCCGTCGATGTCGACCCGAATCCTCTCTCTTCTCGTCATTCTTCTGGCCGCGCTGCTCGTCCTGCCCGGCGTTGCGTCCGCGTGGCAGCTCCGCCTCACGAACGACGGCAATGACCAGCAGTCCCCCGCCGTCTCCGGGACGAACGTGGTCTGGCAGGACAACCGGAACGGGAACTGGGACATCTACCTCTACGACGGCATGACCGGCCAGACGCGCCGGCTGACGACCAACGCGAGCGACCAGATGTACCCGCAGATCGCGGGACGGTACGTCGTCTGGGAGGACTACCGGAACAGCCTGACGCAGCGGGAGAACCCGGACATCTACCTGCTCGACCTCGAGGCGGGAGGCGAGCCTGTGATGGTGAATTTCCAGGACGCCACCTTCGGCGGGTACGAATGCAGCCCGGCGATCTCGGACGACGATGGCGTCGTTGTCGTGACGTGGGTCGAGAAGGCGAACGGCTTATCGGAACAGGGACGGATCTTCTTCCGGAACCTCAGCGCGAGCGGCGGGCCGAGGCAGGCCTACCAGGACTCGAATACCCAGACGGGCCCGTGGGTCTCGGGGGAGAAACTGGTCTGGACCGACATCGACCTCGGCGGGGTCTATTTCCGATACCTGCGTGACCAGGCCACCTACCCTCTGGAGCAGATGCCCAACACGTCGGTCGTCTCGGGCCTCTGGATCTCGGGCAACCGGATCGTCTGGTCGGAGTGGGACCCCGACAACATGACCAACAACATCCGGTTCTGCCAGCTTCGCCTCGATATGCAAAACGGGACGACGCGCTGGCTCTCGCCAAACGAATCGTTTCAGACCGACCCGGCAATCGACGGCGACCTCGTGGTCTGGAGCGACGACAGGAACTTGGCCACGAACGCCGACCTGTACCTCTACGATCTCGCCGCGAACGAGGAGCGGCCGCTCGTAATCGCGGACGGTCAGCAGTGGCAGACGGCGATCGACGGCGAGCTCGTGGCCTTCACCGACACCAGGAATAACGGGAACAACGAGATCTACCTCGCCTCCGCCACGGACGCGACCCCCCTGCCCGGGGTGCCGCCCGGGGTGGTCGCCGTCCCGGGCGGGACTGGGTCGCCGCGCGACCTTAACGGCGACGGGGTATGCGAGGACGTGAACGGCAACGGCCGGAAGGACTTCGCGGACGTCGTCCTCTACTTCAACCAGATGTCGTGGATCGCGGCGAACGAGCCGATTTCGGCGTTCGACTACAACGGGAACGACCGCATCGACTTCGCCGACGTGGTCTGGCTCTTCAACCACCTCTGATTCTCTTTTGTCGGAGCGGGCGCCGGAGCCCATCTCCGGGACTGCGATGCCCCCTTGAGACGCCGAGCCGGGGCCCGCCGAGTTTCTCCGTTATAAGAAGAGATCGTTTTTCCAATTCATTCGATCTCGCGGGACATCGAAAAAGAAAACGTATATCTCCAATGACACCCGTAGCAGTGATCATGAACCTTCGCAATCATGCCCGGTCCGGGCGGGTCCTCCTGCTCGCCCTGGTCCTCGCGGCACTCTGCGCCCTGGTCACCGGGGCGTCGGCCGCGTCGCTCACGACCGGGGACTTCCAGATACCTGCAATCGGCGGGACGGTCTCCGTCCCAATCACTCTCGACACGGCTCCGGCCGGACTCTCCGGATACGAGATGACCGTGACCCTCGGTGACGGAACTGTCGCCGAGATTACTGCCGTCACGTTCCCGACGTTCTCCTTCCTGAGCAGCGTCGACGGGAACTCGGTGGCGGGTTTCTCGTATACCCTCCCGACCCCCGCAAGCACGGTCTCGCTCCGGGGCTCCGACCTCGGGCAGAGTGTTGCGAACGGATCGACGAACGTCGTCCTCGCCACCCTGACCGTCAGGGCGAAGGCAGACGGTGTCTCCAGCATCGGGGTTACCCCCTCCGCCGGCCTGGGCATCCAGGATCGTAATGGGAACATCTACACCGTCACCACTCCCCCGGGCTCCGTGACCGTCGGAACGCCGACGACCCCGACCCGACGGTGACGGTAACCGAGACTCCCACCCCGACAGCGACGGTGACCGAGACTCCCACGCCGACAGTGACGGTGACCGCGACTCCCACACCGACAGTGACGGTAACCGCGACTCCCACACCGACAGTGACGGTGACCGCGACTCCCACACCGACAGTGACGGTGACCGCGACTCCCACGCCGACAGTGACGGTGACCGCGACTCCCACACCGACAGTGACGGTGACCGCGACTCCCACACCGACAGTGACCCAGACGACGGCCCCCACGCCGACGTCCGAGCCCTACCCCGGCCCGCATGTCCCCTCGGTCAAGATTCAGGCCGAGGACTTCGACACCGGCGGCGAGGGCGTGGCCTACCACGACCTCGAGCCCCAGAACCTCGGCAACAGCAACTACCGCGCCGGTGAGGGCGTCGACATCGAGACCGAGAACGGCGTCACGAACGTCGCGTACATCCGCGACGGCGAGTACCTGAAGTACTCGATCGACACGACCGCCGCCGGCGGCTTCAACCTGGTCCTCCACGCGGCGAACCCCGACGCGACGGCCAAGGAGGTCGAGGTCTACCTCGACGGCGTCGAGGTCGGTGAAGTCCTGATCGGCGGGACCGGCGGCTGGACCACCTACCGCGACTTCACTGCCGAGGACCCGATCACCATCCCCGAGGGCCGGCACACCGTGACGCTCTCGTTCGAGGGGATCAACCGGATCAACCTCGACTGGCTCAACCTCGTCGCCGGAACGGTCCCGACCACGACCACGCCGGCGCCCGTAGTCACGCCGCAGACGACGCCCTACGGCCCCGGCAACAACATCCCCGGCCGTGTTCAGGCCGAGAACTTCGATAAGAGCGGCACCGGCGCGGCCAACGCGGCCTACTTCGACACGACCCTCGTGAACGAGGGCGGTTCGTACCGCGTCAGCGAGCCCGTCGACATCGAGTACACCGCAGGCATCGCATCCTACGACGTCGGCTGGATCCGCACCGGCGAATACCTGATCTACACGGTCCAGGTCATGAACGCCGGCACGTACACCGCGCAGTTCAACGCCGCGAACCCCGACGCCGGGAACAAGGCGATCGACGTCTACGTCGACGGCACGAAGGTCGGCACGGTCCAGATCGGCACCACCGGCTCCTTCGGAACCTTCAAGAAGACCGCCTTCACGATGACGCTCCCGACCGGCAAGCACCAGATCAAGCTCGCCTTCCCGTCGGAGCGCCTGAACCTCGACTACATCGAGTTCGCGAACGGAGGCACCGTGACCACGACGATCCCCGCGACGGGCGGGAGCTTCGTCGCCGTGCCCACGACGGCTACGTACGGCAGCGCGGTCAAGTTCACGGTGACCCCGGCGCCCGGCAAGACCATCAAATCGGCCTGGTGGTCGTTCGACGCCACGAACCACATGGAGACCTGGAACTCGCGGACGGTCAACCCGACGTTCTTCTACCCGGCGAAGGGCACCTTCTCGCCGCTCGTGAAGATCACGTACACGGACAACTCCGTCGAGCAGATCCAGCGAACCGGCTACATCCACGCCACCTGAGCCGCCCCCCACTCCTCCTTTTTCTTCCGCGGTCGTCCGCTGGACCCGGCTCTCCCGATACCATGCACCCCCGCACCCTGCTCCCCGCCCTCGTCCTCCTCGCGACTCTCGCCGTCGGCGCCGGCTGCATCGCGGATCCGGCCACGGACCCGGCCCAGCCCGCAGTCCGGGCAGATGCCGCGCTCATCGCGCCCGAGGCCCTCGCGTCGTTCGTCCCCCCGGCCCCGTCGGGCTGGCGGCTCCTGGCTCCGCCGTCCCCCGTCTCGCTCGAGGAGGACGGTATGCCCCTCGTCTCGGTGACGGCGAGCTACCTCCGCGACAGCGGTCCGAACGGCACCGGGAGCACGGGCGCCGACCTGACGATCCAGGACACTGGCGGCCGGTCCGTCGGCCTCCGGCGGCTCGTCGACCGTCTCGCGGCCGCGCCGGCTGACGGCACGGTCCCGGCCCCGATCACGCTTCGCGGACAGCTCGCCTACGTGCTCGACGACGGGCGCATGACCGGCGCGTACATCGTCGTCGCCGACCGGCACGTCGTCTACCTCGCCGTCACGGGCGGGTCGCGCGCCGACTTCGACGCCTTCGTCGCCGCGCTCGACCTCGAGGGGCTCTCGGCACGGCGATAGCATTAACCGTCCCCTTTCCGATGATCAATCGGAAGCAACCATGAACCGCTCATGCATCCAGTACCCTCGTCACAGCCCTCGCCCTGCTCGTCCTGCTCGGCGTCGCTCTCGCGGCCGGCTGCGCGTCGACCCCGTCGGGGTCCACGGCCACGAAGACCCCCACCCCGGCCGGCACCGCAGCCGCGACCACCGCCGCCGCCGGCGCGGTCACGACCGCCGGGACGTCCGGCTCCGGCTCCGGATCGGCCGCCGTCTCCGCGGTCAGCTTCGACCGCCTCATTCCGTTCATCCCGAAGACGGCCGGCGCCTGGAAGCTCGATGAGCGACGCCCAGGGCATGACCATGAAGGACGGCGAGGGGCACGACTACACATGGGTGACCGGCGACTACGCCAAGGCCGGCGACGACAACGCCAAGGCGAGCATCGTGATCCAGGACTCCGCGGTCGCGAACACCCCCTTCAAGCAGCAGTGGGGAGCCTTCAGGAGCTACGAGTCGACCGAGGGCTCGATGAAGTCGGTCACGGTCAAGGGCCAGCCCGGCTGGGAGTCCTACGACAAGTCCTCGAACAACTACGGCCATGATGGTCTGCGTCGGGGACCGCTACATCGTCTATCACGACCGTCGAGGATGGCACCAAGGCCGACCTCGACGCCCTCGTGAACGCGATGGACTTTTCCGGTCTCGCAGCGGTGAAGTAGCCCTCCACTTTTTCTCGACCGTAACCCGTCTCCTTAATCTTTTTTCACCGAGGAATAGATCAGCGGCAGGCGCTATGGAGAGGAGCATCGGTTTCAAAGAGCGGCGCTACATCGAGGAGCTCCGCATCTTCACGCGCGCCACGGCGGTCGACTGCATCGTCGACGAACGGTTCGACCGGGTGATCTACGTCATCAAGCCCGGCGATATGGGCCTCGCCATCGGGCGGAAGGGCGAGAACATCAACCGCCTCTCCCGGCAGCTCGGCCGGCGGCTCGAGATGGTCGAGTACGGCGAGACGCCGGGAGAGTTCGTCGCGAACATCATCCGGCCGGCCGAGCTCGCCGCGCTGGCGCCGGCCGACGACGGCCCCGCCGTCGACGTCGTGATCCGGTGCAGGGCCGACCTCGGGATCGTGATCGGCCGTGGCGGCAGCACCATCGAGAAGGTCCGGCTCCTCTGCCGGCGGTTCTTCGACCTCGAGATCAACGACGTCCTGATCGCCCCCGGGGAGCCCGAAGGGGAGGAGGAGGTGGCGGCGTGAGCGACGACGTCATCTCCGCACTCTGGGACGTGATCGGCGAGCGCGCGGACCACCCGCGCGATGGGTCGTATGTCTCGTCCCTCCTCAATCACCGTAAGGGGATCGACAAGCCCCTCGAGAAGGTCGGCGAGGAGGCCACCGAGTTCGTCCTCGCCGTCAAGAACGGCGACCCCGCACGGGTCGCCGAGGAGGGTGCCGACCTCCTCTTCCACCTGCTCGTCGCCCTCAGGGCTGCCGGCGTCGACCTCGCCGAGGTGCTCGCCGTGCTCGAAGCCCGGCGGCGCTGAAGCCCGCTTTTTTACCGCACCCCTGATAAACCATGAGACAGAACGTGTAGTGGATCTGATATGAACCCACGAGTGCTTGTGAGCGATCCGCTGGCCGAGGAGGGGATCGAGATCCTGCGCGGGGGGGCCGATGTCGATGTCAGGACCGACCTCTCCGAAGACGCGCTGGTCGGGATCATCGGCGACTACGACGCCCTGCTCGTACGGTCGGGAACCGAGGTCACGGCACGGGTGATCGAGGCGGGGACGAAGCTCCGGTTCATCGGCCGGGCCGGGGCCGGCGTCGACAACATCGATGCGGCCGCCGCCACCCGGCGGGGTATCATCGTTGCGAACGCCCCCGAGGGGAACACGCTCGCCGCGACCGAGCACACCTGCGCCATGATGCTCTCGCTCGCCCGGAACATCCCGCAGGCGAACGCCTCGGTCAAGTCGAAGCAGTGGAAGCGGTCGAAGTTCATGGGCGTCGAGGTGAACGAGAAGACGCTCGGGATCGTCGGTTTCGGCCGGATCGGGAAGGAGGTCGCCAAGCGGGCGGCCGCGATGAACATGCGGATCGTCGCGTACGACCCGTTCATTGCGAAGGACCGGGCGGAGGAGCTCGGCGTCGAGATCGTGGACCTTCCCGAGCTCTTCGGCCGCGCCGACTTCATCACGGTCCATACCCCGCTGATCAAGGAGACTCGGCACGTGATCAACGCGAAGACGATCGCCGGCATGAAGGACGGCGTCCGGATCATCAACTGCGCGCGCGGCGGGATCATCGACGAGCAGGCCCTCTACGAGGCGATCGTCGCCGGCAAGGTCGCCGGCGCCGCCCTCGACGTCTTCGAGGACGAGCCGCCGTTCGACTCCCCGCTCCTCACTCTCGACCAGGTGATCACCACCCCGCACCTCGGCGCCTCCACTGTCGAGGCCCAGGCGAACGTGGCCGTCTCGGTGGCGCGGCAGGCCCTCTCCGTCCTCTCCGGCGGGGACGCGAAGTACGTCGTGAACGCCCCGATGATCCCGCCCGATCAGGCCGAGGCCCTCGCGCCGTTCACCGCCCTCATGGGGCGCATGGCCCGGCTCCTGATGGCGATGTCCGACGGCCGGATCGAAGGGATCAACATCACCTACGCAGGCGAGATCCCGCACCTCGACCAGGCCTCGCGCTACCTGACGCGGCAGACGGTCAAGGGAATCCTCGACCAGATCCTGCACCTGCCCGTCAACATCGTCAACGCAGGAGTCGTCGCGGCCGAGCGCGGGATCGCGATCGGCGAGACCATGGGCGGCGAGACGCGGGGCTTCCGGAACCTGATCACGATCGTCCTCAAGACCGACAAGGGAGAGGAGACGATGGAGGGTTCGGTCTTCTCCCGCACGCGCCAGCGCGTGGTCGCAATCGACGGGTACACGATGGACCTCGACCCGAGCGGTCACCTGGTCATCTCCAAGCACCTCGACCAGCCCGGTGTCATCGGGCGGGCCTCGACGACGCTCGGGCGGGTCAACGTGAACATCGCCGGGATGCAGGTCGGCCGGATCCACCCCGGCGAGGAGGCGATCATGGTGCTGAACGTCGACTCGGACGTCCCGCCCGAGGCGATCGAGGAGATCCGGACCCACCCCGGCATCTACTCTGCCTGGTTCGTGGATATCTAGCGTATTTTTTTATAGGAATCCCGCCCACGGTGTAAGGCACACGCGAAGTGCGTGAGGGGCTCGTGGTCTGAGCTGGCTATGACGTCGCCTTGACATGGCGGAGGTCCGGAGTTCGAATCTCCGCGGGCCCATTTTCCGGTTTTTCAGGATCGTTCCCGGCCATAGAGCCCGCGGTCGGTGCATACCTTTTTCAATCCCCGTCTGCGATAGGCGCATCATCCTCCGGAGGAACGTCATGGACGCGAACGCACCTACCCCCGTTGGCGAGGGCCCCGTCCGCTGGGTCTCGCCCTCCTGGCTTGCCGACCACCTTAACGACGGGCTCATGATCATCGACTGCCAGCCGAACATCCACGAGTACATCAACGGGCACATCCCGGGCGCGATCTACCTGAACGAGAACGTCTGGCGTGCCCACGAGGGAACCTGCCCGGCCCGCTGGATCAACCGCGAGGCGGCGATGTGGATCCTCCGGCAGATCGGCCTCCAGGCCGACGTCCCGGTGGTGGTCTACACCGGCTCCGGGACCCTGACCGGCTGCACGTCCTACATCGGTGACGGGCTCGAGCAGACCATGGTCGCCTACTCGCTCGTCCGCTTCGGCCACGGGGACGTCCGGATCCTCGACGGCGGGCTCGACGCCTGGAAGCAGGAAGGGCGTCCGACCACGTACGAGTACGGGATGGCGCGGGAGTCCGAATACGAGCCCCGGGTCCGGAACAACCTCTTCCTCGACTACGACGAGTTCGTCGATCTCAAGGACCGGAAAGACGTGGTCGTGCTCGACGCCCGCCCGGCGGCCACCTACCAGGGGCAGGGGCCCTGGCCGAAGCCCGGCCACATCCCCGGCGCCGTCAGCCTGCCCTGGAAGGGGCTGATGAGCGAGGGGAACACGCGCAAGCTCCGGCCGTTGCCCGAGATCCGCGCCTCCGCCGAGGCCGTCGGCGCGACCCGCGAGAAGACGATCGTCTGCTCGTGCGGGACGGGGCGCGAGGCGACGAACGAGTTCCTGATCTTCCACTACCTGCTGGGTTACCCGAAGGTCCGGCTCTTCGAGGGCTCGTTCACCGAGTGGCTGGGACGCCCCGCGAACGCGACCGTGACCGGTCCGAACCCGCGGTAGGGAACGGACGCCGTCGCCGCGGCCGAGCTCGCCTGCGCCCTGGAGTTCCCCGATATCGGCTAGCGCGCCGCGAGCTTGCCGACGGTCGCGACGTAGATCGGGAACTGGTCGCTCCGGTCCGCCCCGATCGCCCGGTCGAGCGCGTCGTCGTCGAAGGCCCCGATCGCGCAGACGCCGCAGTCGATCGGCTCGGCAGCGAGGTACAGGTTCTGGCAGACATGGCCCGCGTCGAGGAAGAGGTAGCGGTACCCGCGTTCGCCGTATCGCCAGGTCATCCTGTACGGGACGGCCGTCCAGACGAAGACCGCGGCCGCCGTCTGCAGGAACGGCTGGCTGTAGCAGGCGGCGATGATCCGCCCGCCGACGGCGGGATCCAGGTCGACCTCGAGGAGCCGGTGGTCGATCGCGAGGTACCGGTAGAGTCCGCGCTCCAGCCCCTCGACCCGGTTGACGAGCAGATACGCCTCGAAGGCGTGCCGCGCCCCGGCGCTCGGCACCGTCCGGAGCGTGTACTCCCCGTCCACCACGGCCCGCACGCCCTGGGTCGCGAAGAGCAGGTACGAGAGCTCGGCGAGCGTCAGCGGCTCGCTCGAATACTCCCGGACCGACTCCCGCCGGACGATCGCCTCCCAGAGGTCGAGGGCCGGCACGTCGACCCGTGCCGGATCCGGGAGCGCGTGCACCGCTCCCCGATGAAGGGGGAGCTCGAGCAGGGGCTGGGGCAGCCCGAGCATCTGGTCCGAGGGGGCCATGAACTCGGCCTTCGTCGTGTCGAGAAACTGGCGCCCGCTTCCGTTTCGTAACCATCGTCCGCTTCGCCTCGGCGAGTCTTATCGCCGACGGCATATTAAAACATATGGTCGCCTGGGGGGCCGGACAAACGTTTATATTCCTTTCTCTCTCATTATAACGACACCATTATGATCGGACGCGGTTCGAAAGTCCGCCCGGTCATGCGATGGCACGAATGCCGTGCGTAACGCACGGCGGCTGATAGACGCTGGGGCTGAAACAGCAGTCGGGTGGACGTCATGGACGGCCCGGCCCGCTAGACGGGCACTGCTGCGTTCAGGATCTCTTTCGAGAGACGGGTTGGGGCTGGCGCACCGCGCCGGCACGTGCTCTTCCATACCGGCCACGGAGTCTGCAGACGGGATGCTGCAGAACGGGGCCGTGCATGCGGAGAGTCCGGACTGCAGCTCTCCACGAAGATCCGCGGCCTTCTTCAGTCGACGGCATTCTCCTGCCGAGTCAGCACGACTTCGCCGCCTCCCGTGCGGCAACCACAACCAGAGAGGACTGATCGGACAATGCCAAAAATCAACAGGCCGCGGCGGGGGTCGCTCGCGTACAGCCCGAGAAAGCGGGCAAAGAGCCAGGTTCCCCGCTACCATTCCTGGCCCGAGCGCGACGGGGAGCCGGTGCTCCAGGGATTCGCCGGGTACAAGGTCGGCATGACCCACGTGGTCATGGTCGACGACCACAAGCACAGCCCGACCGAGGGCAAGGACATCATGGTCCCGGTCACGGTCGTCGAGTGCCCGCCGATGAAGGTCGCGGCCATCCGCGCCTACACCAAGGACACCTACGGCAAGCGCGCCCTGACCGAGGTCTGGGCCGAGAAGGTCGACGACGAGCTCCGGCGGCGGCTCACGCTTCCGAAGACGTACGACGCCGAGGCCGCGTGGACACGCCTCGACGAGGCGATCGCCGAGGACCTGGTCGTCGAGCTCCAGGCCGTCGTGTACACGCAGCCGTACGAGCTGACCGGCGTTCCGAAGAAGGTCCCCGATCTCATGGAGATCTGCATCGGCGGCGGCTCGCTCGACGAGAAGGTCGCGTTCGCGAAGGAGATGCTCGGCACCGAGTTCAACTTCACGGACTGCATGAACCTCGGCGCCTACGCCGATGTGACCGCGATCACGACCGGAAAGGGGACCCAGGGCCCGGTCAAGCGCTGGGGCATCCAGGTCCGCAAGCGCAAGCACTCGCGCGGCGGCAAGAAGCGGCACATCGGCAACCTCGGCCCCTGGACCCCCCACCACGTCCGGTGGCAGGTTCCGCAGATGGGCCAGATGGGCTACCAGCAGCGGACCGACTTCAACAAGCGGGTTCTGAAGATCGGCGAGGACGGTGCGGAGATCACGCCCGACGGCGGGTTCATCAACTACGGTATCGTGCGAAATCCCTATATCCTGATCAAGGGCTCGATCCCGGGCCCGTCAAAGCGGCTCGTCCGGATCCGGCCGGCCGTGCGGAAGGGTGAACATGCCGAGCGGCAGCCCACGATCGAGTACGTGAGCACCGTATCGAAGCAGGGGTGCTAGAGGATGAAGGCACAGATTAAGGGGCTCGACGGCGCCGTCCAGGGCGAGATCGACCTCCCGGCGGTCTTCGCCGAGGAGTATCGTCCGGACCTGATCCGGAAAGCCGTGATCGCCAGCCAGTCGACCCGGTACCAGCCGCACGGCACCTACGTGAACGCGGGCGTCGAGTCGGTCGGCACGGGCTGGGGCTCGGGCCGGGGCGCGTCGCACGTCCCCCGTCTCCACAACGGATCGCGTGCGGTCAAGGTCCCGCAGGCCCGGGGCGGGCGCGCAGCGCACCCGCCGAAGGTCGAGAAGATCCTGATCAAGGCGATCAACAAGAAGGAGAAGACCAAGGCGATCCGCTCGGCGATCGCGGCCACCGTGAACGCCGAGCTCGTGCGCGAACGGGGCCACCTCTTTGAGGGAGACGACGCGGTCGTCGTCATGGACAACGCCTTCGAGGCCGTCGTGAGGACACAGGACCTTATCCGGGCGCTCTCCGCGGTCGGCGTCTACGCCGACGTCGAGAAGGCCAAGGGCAGCCACAAGGTCAGGGCCGGGCGCGGCAAGATGCGCGGCCGGCGGTACAAGCAGAAGAAGTCGCTCCTGATCGTGACCGCGGACGAACCGCTCGCGGCAGCACGGAATCTCGCCGGTGTCGACGCGGTCCCGGTGGGCGCGCTCAACGTCGAGCACCTTGCGCCCGGCACCCATGCGGGCCGGCTCACGGTCTGGACTGCAGGTGCAATCCAGCGGCTGGAGGACCGGTCATGATCCTCCGCTTCCCGTTCGTGACGGAGAAGGCGATGGCGGCGCTCGAGAGCAACGCGAAGCTCCAGTTCCTCGTCGACAACCGCGCGACCAAGCCCGAGATCAAGCGCGAGCTCGAGGCGGCCTTCGGCCACCCCGTCTCCGCTATCCGGACGATCAACACGACCGACGGCCGGAAGAAGGCCATGGTCAGCTTCGAGGACCCGAAGGCCGCCGAGGAGATCCTCTCGCGGCTCGGCGTCATGTGAGGTGCCAGGATGGGACATCGTATCACCACGCAGAACCGGGGACGGGGCGGCCCGACGTACAGGGCGCCCTCCCACCGGTACAAGGCCGAGCTGAAGCACGCGGGTAACCACGAGGTGACCGTGAGGGGGACCGTGATCGAGATCGAGCACGACCCCGCGCGCCACACCCCGATCGCACTCGTGCGGCTCGAGGACCAGAAGAAGACCTACTTCCTCGTGACCGAGGGGATCGGCGTCGGTGACGCCATCGCCTGGGGCTCCGGGGTCGAGTTCAGGAACGGCAACTCCCTTCCGCTCGGGCAGATCCCGACCGGCGCCTACGTCTGCAACATCGAGGCCCGGCCGAACGACGGCGGCAAGTTCGTCCGCGCATCGGGCGTCCAGGCGATCGTCGTGGACAAGACCGAGGACAAGGTCGGCGTCAAGATGCCGTCGGGCAAGATGAAGTGGTTCTCGAGCCGCTGCCTCGCCACGGTTGGCGTCGTCGCCGGCGGTGGCCGGAGCGAGAAGCCGTTCGTGAAGGCCGGCAAAAAGTTCCACAAGATGAAGAACACGGCATCGAACTGGCCGCGGGTCCGCGGCGTCGCGATGAACGTGATCGACCACCCGTTCGGCGGCGGCGGGCACCAGCACCCGGGACGGCCGAAGACGGTCGCCCGCGGCACCTCGCCGGGCCGGAAGGTCGGGCACGTTGCAGCCCGGAGGACCGGGCGGAAACGGTGATCGGATATGGCAGCAAAAAGAACGCAGAAGCGGATGCCGAGGCGGCGCGAGGAGTTCACCTACCACGGCTTCCGCATCGAGGACTTACAGGCGATGTCCATGACCAATCTCCTCCCGGTCATGCCCTCGCGGACGCGGCGCAAGGTGCTCCGCGGCCTCTCCCGGGACGAGGAGCACCTCCTCTCCCGGTTCCGGAACGGCGATGTCCGTATCCGGACGCACCTCCGGTCGATGGTGGTCTTCCCCGAGATGGTCGGGCGCGAGATCGAGATCTACACGGGCAAGGAGTTCCAGAAGGTGGAGCTCCAGCCCGAGTCGGTCTTCCACTACCTCGGCGAGTTCGCATTGACGAGAAAGCGGGTCTCGCACGGGTCGGCCGGTATCGGCGCCACGCGGTCGAGCAAGTTCGTTCCCCTGAAGTGATCGCCATGGCACGCACAGGGTATTCCATGGGGATCACGGGCGAGCAGTTCGCCCGGGTCAAGGCGAACGAGCTGCCATGCTCGCCAAAGCATGCGATCGAGATCGCCCGGTTCATCCGGAACCAGGACGTCAACAACGCGCTTGCCTACCTCAACGAGGTCGTCGCGCTCAAGAAAGCCGTACCGTTCAGGCGGTTCAACCGGAACGTCGCGCACAAGCGCGGGCTCGTCGGCTGGGACGCCGGCCGCTACCCGGTCAAGGCCTCGAAGGGCTACATCAAGCTCCTCGAAGGCGTCAAGAAGAACGCCGAGTACAGCGGGCTCGATGCGGACCGGCTCGTGATCGTTCACGCGGCCGCAAACCGCGGGAAGGGCCAGAAGGCCTTCTTCCCGCGCGCGATGGGGCGGGCCACGCCGAAGCGGCGCGAGACCGTCAACATCGAGATCATCGTCCAGGAGGTACAGGAATAATGGCGATCGAGAGAAAGTTCGTCGCTGACGGCGTCCGAAAGGTGCGCGTTCAGAAGTACTTCCTCAAGGAGCTCAAGCGCGCCGGGTACGGCGGCATGGACATCGCCCGCACGCCGCTCGGCACGCAGGTGACGATCTTCGCCGAGAAGCCCGGCATCGTTATCGGGAAGGGCGGCAAGGTCGTGCGGCAACTGACCGCCGACCTCGCCCAGGACTACGGGATCGAGTCCCCGCAGATCGAGGTCCAGCAGGTCGGTAACCCGAACTTCAACGCCCAGATCATGGCCGAACGGCTCGCCAACGCGCTCGAGCGCGGCTGGTACTTCCGCAAGGCCGGGTCGAACGTGATCCGGCGGGTCATGGAGTCCGGCGCCCTCGGGTGCGAGGTCGTCCTCTCGGGCAAGCTGACCGGGGCCCGGTCACGGGTCCAGAAGTTCACCGAGGGCTACATCAAGCACTCGGGCGAGCCCTCGATCACCATGGTCGAGAAGGGCTACGCGGTCGCGATCAAGAAGCTCGGGACCATCGGCGTCCAGGTCAAACTCATCCTGCCCGAGACGAAGCTCCCGGACAAGTTCGAGATCCTGGATGTCCCCCCCCGGCAGCGCCCGGTCGAGGAGCCCGTCGAGGAGGACCTCGGCGCGACGATCGACGCCGAGCTCGCCGCGACGCCCGACGAGGAATACGTCGCCGAGGAGGTGCGATAGATGGCCATCTTCCGCTCAGCCGAGGTGGCGCAGCTCTCCGACGTCGAGATCGGCGAGCAGCTCGACAAGCTTCGGTTCGAGCTGGTCCGGCACAACGGCAAGGTCGCCGCCGGCGGCGCGACCGAGAACCCGGGCCAGATCCGGGAGCTCAGACGAACCATCGCCCGCCTTCTGACCGAACAGACGCGGAGGAAGGCGGCGTGATCGCGCCCCGGAACGTGCTCCGGCACGAGTGGATCGGCCGGCACGTCCGGGTGGCGCGAGCAACAAACCCGTCCCTTACAGGAGTCGAGGGGCTCTGCGTCGACGAGACGCGGCAGACCCTCAGGATCGCGACCGCGCACGGCGTCAAGACCGTGCCCAAGGCGGTCGCAGCCTTCCGGCTCCTGCTCCCGGACGGGACTGCGGTGGAGGTGGACGGCAGGGCACTCCTCGGAGCGCCCGAACGCCGTCTCGCCGTCCGCAGATAACGAGGATACCATATGGCACGAGATATTGGGTTGAACGTCGAGGCCCCCGAGACGGAGTGCACCGACGTGAACTGTCCGTTTCACGGCACCCTGCCGGTGCGCGGCCAGGTGATCACCGGCAAGGTCGTGAGCGATAAGATGACCGGCACGATCGTGGTGGGACGCAAGTTCCTCCACTACGTGCGGAAGTACAAGCGCTACGAGAAGCGCTCGAGCAAGCTCCATGCCCACAACCCGCCCTGCCTGTCGGCAAAGGTCGGGGACACGGTCAGGATCGCCGAGTGCAGGCCGCTCTCGAAGGCGACGAGCTTCGTCGTGGTCGAGGTGACGAAGGAATGAAAGCAAAGCAGTCGAGGACGCCAAGGGCGCTTGCCACGGGCTCGCGCCTCGCCTGCGTCGACAACACCGGCGCCCGGATGGTCCAGATCGTCTCGGTCGACCGGTACCACGGCGTCCGCCGCCGCCAGCCGAAGCTCGGCCTCGGCGACCTCGCGACCGTCTCGGTCAAGAAGGGGACGCCCGACATGCGGCGCAAGCTCGAGAAGGCCGTCGTGATCCGGCAGAAGAAGGAGATCCGGCGGCCGAGCGGCCTCCGCGTCTCGTTCGAGGACAACGCGATGGTGCTCGTCAACGAGCGCAACGAGCCGAAAGGCACGGAGATCAAGGGCCCGGTCGCCCGCGAGGTGGCCGAGCGCTTCCCCAAGCTCGGCTCGATGGCCACCCTGATCGTCTGAGGAGCAAGGTTATGGCACTCTCAACAAGCATCCAGCCAAGAAAGCAGCGGAAGGCGCGCTACCAGGCGCCGCTCCACCTGCGGACCAAGCTCCTCGGCGCGCCGCTCTCACCGGAGCTGCGCGGGAAGTACGGGGGCCGCCGGTCGGTCCGCGTCATAACCGGGGACACGGTCCGGGTCATGCGCGGCGACTTCGTCGGCGACGAGGGCCTTGTGGACATGGTCGACGTCAAGAACTCGAAGATCGTGGTACACGGCGTCGCGATCACCAAGGCCGACGGCACCGAGAAGCCGAGAAAGATCGACCCCTCGAATGTGATGGTCACGAAACTGAACTTAAGGGACCCGAAGCGGACCGAGCGGCTCGCCGGAGGGAAGGCGTAATGTCCGACCACCTCAAGCGCATGGTCGCGCCGGCCTCGTGGCGGCTCGCCCGCAAGGAAGAGACGTTCGTCACCAAGACCCGCGCGGGCCCGCACGACGCCGGCGCCCTGCCGATGGCGGTCTGGCTCCGGGACCGGATGGGCCTGGCCCGGAACATGAAGGAGGTCAAGCTGATCCTCTCCAACCGGGCGATCCTCGTCAACGGCCGGCCCTGCCGCGACCCGCGCATGGGCATCGGGATCTTCGACATCATCTCGATCCCGACGACGGACCAGCACTACCGCGTCCTGCTCGACAAGAAGGGTCGGATCATCGCGGTCCCGATCGACGCCGAGGCCGCAAAGACACGCCTCGCGCGCGTTGCGAAGAAGACGGTCGTCGCGGGCGGGAAGGTCCAGCTGAACCTCGCGCACGGCGCGAACGTCCTGGCCGACGACCACAGCGTGAAGTCCAAGGACTCGGTCGTCCTCTCGCTCGAGCCGGAGAACCGCTTCGCGGTCGTGGACCACTTCCCGTTCGCCGTCGGCAACATGGCCATGGTGATCGGCGGACGGCACGCGGGCCGCATCGGCCGCATCTCCGCGATCACGCCGATCCCGGGCGGGACCCCCAACACGGTCGCGCTCGAGGACGCGACCGACGGCACGCCGTTCGAGACGATCGACGACTACTGCTACATGGTCGGGCGCGAGACGCCGGCGGTCTCCTCCTGGGGGATTGAGGCGTGAACGCCGAGAACATCATGCGGCGACCCGTGGTCGACAAGGTTGTCGTCCACATGGGCGTCGGCGAGTCCGGCGAGCGCCTCATGAACGGCGAAGAACTGATCCGCCGGATCACGGGCCAGAGCCCGGTCCGGACGATCGCGAAGAAGACCCAGCCGGCCTTCGGGATCCGCAAGGGCGCCCCGATCGGGGCCAAGGTCACGCTCCGCGGCGACGCGGCCGAGACCTTCCTCTCGACCGCGCTCGATATCCTCGAGAAGGTCCTGTTCGAGAGCCAGTTCGACAAGAACGGCAACGTCTCGTTCGGGATCGAGGAGCACACGGACTTTCCGGGCATGTCCTACGACCCGAAGATCGGGATCTACGGCATGGACGTCAACGTCGTCCTCGAACGCCCCGGCGTCCGGATCGCACGGCGGCGCGAGCAGCAGAAGAAGCTGCCCGCCCACCAGCGCGTGACCAAAGAGGACGCAGTCGTGTTCATGGCCGAGGCATACGGCGTGGAGGTGCGGTGATGGCGGGAGAACAGAAGAAGCAGTACGGCCGGGGCGCACACGAGTGCCAGCTCCTGCGGCCGCAAGCAGGGACTCGTCCGGCGGTACAACATCAACTTCTGCCGGCAGTGCTTCCGCGACTGGGCCTATCGGATGGGCTTCAAGAAGATGAACTGAGGTGGAAGAGATGGGACGACAGAATACAATCGCCGACGCGATGTCGACCTTGAAGAACGCGTCCGACGGCGGGAAATCGACCTGCACCGTGGAGCCCGCGTCCAAGCTGATCGGAGCCATGCTCCGGATCATGCAGGAGGCCGGGTACATCGGCTCGTTCGAGTACATCGACGATCGCCGGGGCGGGCAGTTCCAGGTCCACCTCTCGGGCGGGATCAACAAGTGCGGTGTCATCACGCCGCGGTATGCCGTCGGGCTCGACGAGTCTCGAGTACTGGGAGACCCGGTATCTGCCCGCGAAGAACTTCGGCCTCCTGATCCTGACGACCTCGCAGGGCGTGCTCACTCACGAGCAGGCCCGCGAGATCGGGATCGGGGGCGAGCTCCTGGGGTTCGTCTACTGAGGTGGCTTAAGATGGCATTCGAAGCAACCGCAGAGATCCCCGACGGCGTGACCGTCTCCATGGACGGCACGCGCGTCGTGGTGACGGGCCCGAAGGGCACACTCACGCGCGACATGCGCTTCCCGGCGATCACGATCGCGATCGATGACGGCATCGTCACGGTCTCGACCGGGGTCACGAGAAAGCGCGTGGTCGCCATGGTCGGCACGCTCGCCTCGCACATCCGAAACATGTGCCGGGGCGTCAGCGAGGGGTACCAGTACCGGATGAAAGTGGTCTTTTCCCACTTCCCGATCCAGCTCAAGCTCCAGGGCACGACCCTCGTGATCGACAACTTCCTCGGGGAGAAGCAGTCCCGCTTTGCCCGGATCGAGCCGGGCGTGGCCGCCCAGGTCGGCAACGACGCAGTGACGCTCTCGGGGATCGACAAGGAGAAGGTCGGCAACTCGGCCGCGAATATCGAACACGCTACCCGGATCCGGAACCGCGACCCGCGGGTCTTCCAGGACGGGATCTACATCGTCGAGAGGGCCTGAGATGGACGCAGAGACAAAGAGGCTGATCCGGGTCCGTGCCGCCAAGCGTGCGCGTTTCAAGCGGGGCGGATACGGCACGAAGAAGCAGCTCTCGGACAGGCTGGCGCCGCCCCCGCGGTCTCCAGAGCAAGCAGCGGAAGCAGAAGAAGGCGAAGGGTGCGCACCCGACGCCCGGCTTCGGCAGCCCGGTGGCCGTGCGCGGCCTCCACCCCAGCGGGTACGAGGACATCCTCGTCCACAACCCGCAGGAGATCGAGGGGCTCGACGCCGCCACCCAGGCCGTCCGGATCGCCGGCTCGGTCGGGATGAAGAAGCGGGAGCAGATGCAGATCCGTGCGGCCGAGCTCGGCCTGCGGGTGCTGAACCCGAAGGACGCGAGCATGGGCAGGGCTGCTGCCGCGGCCGACGAGGAGGCGGAGTCCGATGAGTGACCTCGCCTCCCAGCGGCGGATCGCCGCAGCCGTCCTGAAGTGCGGGGTCCACCGCGTCTGGTTCGACCCCGACCAGTCGGCCGAGATCGAGAACGCGATCTCGCGCGAGGACATGCGCAAGCTCGTCGACGACGGCGTGATCAAAGCCAAGCCCAAGAAGGGCGTCTCGCGCGGACGCGCCCGGGCGCGGATCGCGAAGCGGGCGTACGGCCACCGCAAGGGCGTCGGCCGGCGCAAGGGCGCGAAGGGCGCGCGGACGCCGTCGAAGCGCGTCTGGATCCAGAAGATTACGGGCGATCCGGAAGGTCCTCGTCGGGCTCCGCGATGACGGTACGCTCGAGCGACGGAACTACCGGATCCTCTACCGGCGCGCGGCCGGCGGACAATATCGAAACGTGGCGCACATGAAGGCACAGATGGACCTCCTTGTCGGGAGGAACCGCTGATGGCGACGGGACCGAGATACTTCGTTCCGTTCCGACGCCGGCGGGAAGGGAAGACCGACTACTACAGCCGCGCGAAGCTCATCGTCGCCGATGCGCCGCGCATGGTCGTCCGGACGACGAACCGGCAGGTCATCTGCCAGCTCGTCACGGCCGAGATGGACGGCGACCGGACGATGGTCACGGCCTCCTCGCTCGAGCTCGTGAGCTCGGGTACACGGGCGCGACCGCGAACACGCCGGCCGCGTACCTGACGGGGATGCTCTTCGCGAAGAAGGCGCTCGCCGCCGGGCACGAGGAAGCGATCCTCGACATCGGACTCGCCCGCTCGACGCCGGGCGGCCGGGTCTTCGCCGCGCTCAAGGGCGCGGTCGAGGGCGGCCTCAACGTCCCCCACGGGGACAAGTGCATGCCCGACGACGACCGCGCGAAGGGCGCGCACATCGCCGCCTATGCGGCGGAGAGGGCCGGAGACCTCGTCGGGAACGTCGAGCAGGTGACGGCCAGAATACAGGAGCTGGCATAACATGGCATACGAACGTGCGGAATGGATTCCGCTCACCGGTCTCGGCAAAGCGGTCATGGCCGGCGAGATCTCCTCGCTCGAGGAGGTCTTCGCGACGGGCAAGCCGATCAAGGAGCCGCAGATCGTAGATGCCTTCATCTCCGATCTAACGGACGAGGTGCTCGACATCTCGATGGTGCAGCGGATGACCGACTCGGGCCGGCGCGTGAAGTTCCGCGCCGTGGTCGTGGTCGGCAACAAGAACGGCTATATCGGCTTCGGCCAGGGCAAGGACGCCCAGGTCGGCAACGCGATCAAGAAGGCGATCGACAACGCGAAGGTGAACCTGATCCACGTCAACCGGGGCTGCGGCTCCTGGGAATGCGGATGCGGGCAGCACCACTCGATCGCGATGCAGGTCAAGGGCAAGGCGGGCTCCGTCACGGTGACGCTCAAGCCCGCGCCCCAGGGGATCGGGCTTGTCACGGGCGAGATCGGCAAGAAGGTGCTCGAACTCGCCGGGATCAAGGATGTCTGGACCTTCTCGACCGGGCAGACGCGGACCACGATCAACTTCGCGAAGGCGACCTTCGAGGCGCTCCGACAGACGAACATGATCCGGCTCGGGAGGCAGTGATGTACGCGGTCGTCCAGGTGCGCGGCGTGGTCAACACGCGCAGGGAGATCAAGGACACGCTCAAGATGCTCCGGCTCCATCACATCAACCACTGCGTCATCGCCCCCGAAAACCCCGAGATGCTCGGGATGATCCGGAAGGTCAAGGACTTCGTCGCCTGGGGCGAGATCACGCCCGAGACGCTCGAGACGCTGATGCGGACCCGCGGCCGGCTCGAGGGGAACGATCCCCTGACCGACGAGTACGTCCGCGAGCACACCGGCTACGCCGGTATCACCGAGCTGGCCGGAGCCCTCGTCGAGGGAGAGACGAAGTTCCGCGACATCCCGGGTCTCAAGCCCGTTCTCCGGCTTCACCCCCCTCGGAAGGGGTATAAGTCCCTGAAGCGAACCTATCCCCAGGGAGGGGCGCTCGGGTACTACGGGCCGGAGATCAACGAACTCCTCTACAAGATGCGGTGAGCCAATGCCTGTCAACAAACGATCGAAGTACCGCGGCTCCCGGACCTGCGGCGGTGGCACCCACAAGAACCGCCGCGGCGCCGGAAACCGCGGCGGACGCGGCCGGGCCGGGATCAACGCCCACCGGTTCACGAAGTACTACCTCGAGGAGGGGCCGGTCTACGGTAAGAACGGCTTCAACCCGGTCGACACCACGCGGGTGACCACGATCGATATCGGGACCCTCGACCAGATGGTCGCAGGGCTGCTGGCGCAGGCGCTCGCCACCGAGGAGGAGGGCGCCGTCGCAATCGACGCGTCCGCGCTCGGGATCGAGAAGGTCCTCGGCAGCGGCCGCGTGACCCGGGTCCTCCATGTCTCGGCATCGGCCTTCTCGGCGCAGGCGAAAGCGAAGATCGAGGCAGCAGGCGGTCAGGCGAACGTCGTCTGAGCCCGCCCATCTTTTCAGGTGACTCTATGGGCGCAATACTCGATCGACTCGAACCGGTGCTCGCGGCGATGCCCGCGGTCAGAAGCCCCGAGGGGCACGTCCACTTCAAGAATAAGCTGATCTGGACCGCCGGTATTCTCATCCTCTACTTCGTTCTCTCCAACATCCTGATCTTCGGCCTCGCCACGACCAGTCAGGATATGTTCACCTACTGGCGCGCGCTGCTCGCCGGGGCCTCGGGCTCGATCATCCACCTCGGGATCGGCCCGATCGTCACGGCCTCGATCGTGCTCCAGCTCCTCAAGGGCGCGGATATCCTCAAGATCGACACCTCCGAGACCCGCGGCCAGGTACTCTACATGGGGCTGCAGAAGGTCCTGATCTTCGTGATGATCCTCGTCGAGGCAGCACCGCAGACTGATCGGCGGGTTCATGAAGCCCGACCCGGTCATCGCCCTGCAGTACTTCGGTGGCAACACCACGCTCCTCGCCGGGATCATCTTCCTGCAGCTCGTGATCGGCGGCCTCCTGATCGTCTTCATGGACGAGGTCGTGACCAAGTGGGGGATCGGCTCGGGGGTCGGGCTCTTCATCATCGCCGGGATCTCGCAGTCCCTGGTCAACGGGTACCTCAACTGGCTGCCGGTCTCGGATCCGTACCCGGTGGGGTTCTTCCCACGCCTGATCGCGATCGGGGCGTCGGGCGGCAGCTACGTCCAGTACTTCGGGCAGGATCTGCTCGCGTTCGTCACGACGCTCGCGATCTTCCTGGTCATCGTCTACGTGGAGTCGACGCGCATCGAGATCCCGCTCGCCCACGCGCAGGTGCGCGGGTCGCGCTCGCGCTTCCCCGTGAAGCTGATCTACGCCTCGGTCCTGCCGATGATCCTGGTCAGGGTGCTCCAGGCGAACATCCAGATGGTCGGGCTCTTCCTGTACAACATCGGGATCACGATCTTCGGTACATACGTGAACCAGACCCCTGTCAGCGGGCTGATGTGGTACCTCGCTCCGATCAACGGCCCGAGCGACTGGATGTGGTGGACGACCGATCTGCTCCATCCGCCCTGGCAGATCCTCGTGCGGATAGCCATCGACACCACCGTAATGGTCGTGGGGGGCGCGCTCTTCGCGCTCTTCTGGATCAAGACGGCCGGCCTCGACTCGAAGGACGTGGCCAAGCAGATCCAGAACTCCCAGATGTCGATCCCGGGATTCCGCCGGAACCCCCAGGTGCTGGAGAAGTACCTGGACCGGTACATCCCGCGCGTCACGGTCATCGGCGGCGTCTTCATCGGCCTCCTGTCGGTCGTCGCGAACCTCTTCGGCGTGATCGGCGGCGTCTCGGGAACGGGACTTCTGCTCACGGTCTCGATCACCTACCGGCTCTACGAGGAGATCGCGAGCCAGCAGATCATGGAGATGTATCCGTTCATGCGTTCATTCTTCGGGAAGGATTGAGATGACAGGGACCAAGTGCATCATCACCGGCGTGCCCGGCGTGGGCAAGACCACGGTGATCACAGGAGCGCTGGCGAAGCTCGAGGAGATGGGCGTCCATTACGCCAACATCTCCTTCGGCTCGTTCATGTTCGATACGGCGCTCGCGGAGGGACTCGTGCGGAACCGCGACGAGATGCGCCTCCTCGGTAAGGACGACCAGAAGTCGCTCCAGCGGAAGGCCGCAGGGGCGATCGCGACGATCGACGGAAACGTCATCGTCGACACCCACGCCTCGGTCAAGACGCCGAAGGGCTACCTCCCCGGGCTGCCCGAGTGGGTGCTTGAGGCGCTCATGCCCGACCTCTTCGTGCTGATCGAGACCGACGAGGACCAGATCCTCGGGCGGCGGCTCGGCGACCCCTCGCGCGTCCGCGACATGGACAGCTACCGGGCGCTTGCGTCCCACCAGTCCTTCAACCGCGCGATCGCGGCCGCATATGCGATGAAGACCGGATGCACGGTCGCGATCGTGACGAATGCCGACCACCTGCTCGACCGCGCGATCGACGACCTCGCCGCGCTGCTTAAATAACCATGGCCGAGAAGAAGAGCAGTCGGCTCGGGGGCTACCTGGCCATCCTGTTCGCGATGGCCATGATGTTCTCGTACAGCGTCCCGTGGCTCAGGGAGAGCGTGGGGTCGGCGATCGACAACGTCTTCGGCCCGCTGCTCACCCAGTACGGGGTGCCGTTCTTCATGCTGATCGTGGTACTCTCGACCCTGACGGGCCTCTACTCGAGCCTGATCCAGAAGTACACGATCGACTACGAGAAGATGCAGCGGAACCAGGCCCAGATGAAGGAGTTCCAGCGCGAGTTCCGGGAGGCCCAGCTCTCCGGCGACGAGAAGCGGGTCAAGAAGATGCAGGCCCGCCAGAGCGCGATGATGGCGGAGCAGCTCGAGATGAGCCAGGCCCAGTTCAAGCCGATGGCCTACATCCTGCTCGTCTCGGTCCCGATCTTCTTCTGGCTCCTCTACCGCCTGCCGCTCACGACCGAGCACCTGGTCTTCCCGTTCATCGGGACGACGGCGCTGACGGCGGCCGCGTTCGGACCGTTCCCGGCGTGGATCCTGTGGTACATGATGTGCTCGCTGACGATCTCGCAGGTGATCCGGAAGTCGCTCAACATCGGGGGCGTCTAGGTGCGGATCACGGTCAGCGGACCGCCCGGGAGCGGGACGACCACGCTCGCGCGGCGGCTGGCGGGCCGGACAGGCTTCCGGTTGATCTCGGCCGGCGAGGTCTTCCGGGCCCTGGCGGCCGAGCGCGGCATGGACCTTGCCGCGTTCGGCGCGCTGGCCGAGGCCGACCCCTCGATCGACCTGCTGATCGACGAGCGGCAGCGCGAGATCGCCGAGGAGACCGACGACATCGTGGTCGAGGGGCGGCTCTCGGGCCTGATGGTCACGTGCGCCGACCTCCGGGTCTGGCTTCAGGCCCCGCTCCCCGTTCGCGTCCGGCGCATCCTCGAGCGCGAGGAGGGCGCGGACCTCGCATCGGCCGAGGCCGAGACGGCCGAGCGCGAGGCCTGCGAGGCCCGGCGCTACCGGCAGTACTACGGCATCGATATCGACGACCTCCTGCCGTACGACCTCGTGCTGAACTCGGACCGCTTCGATGTCGAACCGCTCACGGCAATCGTCGAGGCCGCGCTCGCGGCCTCCGAACGGTAACCGTCTTTTTTAATCTCACTCCAGGGTCCGGCGGAAGGTCGTGATCCCGAGCAGGATCGCTGCGCCCGAGAAGAGTCCGAGTGCGAGCAGATCGACAGAGATCGCGCTCAGCCCCTGCCCGCGAAGGATCACGGCGCGGAGTGCGTGCACCGCGTAGGCCTCGGGATTGATCACCGTGATCCAGCGGAGCCAGTCGGGCATGCCGAGGATCGGGTAGAAGGCCCCGCTCGTCATGAAGAGGATCAGGTTCAAGAACGCGATCGAGGAGGCGTACGTCTGCTGGTTCGTGAATCGCGACGAGAGCGCCACGACCAGGCTCGTGACCCCGACGCTGAGGATGAACAGGACGGCCAGAACCAGGAGAAAGTCCTCGGTGTTCTGGATGACGACGCCGGTCACGAGCAGGTCGACGCCGAAGATGATCGTCCCCGCGAGGAGAGCCCGGACCGTGCCGCTCCCGATGATGCCGAGGATGATGCTCGACCGCTTCACCGGCGTGACGAGGTAGCCCTCGATGATCCCCATCTCCCGGTCCCTGATCAGGGCGAGGCCTCCGCCCATCATGGTGGTCATGAAGATCGCCATGACGATGACGCCGACCCCGAAGAACTGGATGTAGACGATGTCGCCGTAGAGCTTGTGACCTCCACGGGGGCCTGCGAACCGAGCCGCTGGAGCACGCCGACGATCCCGGCCTCGATCAGGGTGGGCGTGGTGAAGTCCGAACTGTCGACGTAGAGACGGACCGCGTGGGTGTTCGAGACCGGCGACGGAAAGATCGCGACGGCCATCACCCTCCCGTCGGCGAGGGCTGCTCTCGCGGTCGCCTCGCTCGAGAAGACCGTGACCCTGAAAGTGTCGGCTTTATCCGGCTGCGCGAGGTGGGTCAGCGCGCCCACCGATCCCGCAAAGAGCGGGGTCTCGTTGATATAGGGGGTCTCCTGGGCCACGCCGATCGGCATGCCCGTGATCGTGCCCCCCATGGCGTTTCCGAAGATCAGGAGGTACATGATCGGCATGAAGAGGGTCATGATGATCACGAACGGGTTGGAGCGGAACTTTTTGAAGTCCCGCTTGAAGATCGCGATCGCGCCCCGGATCATGTGTCGGCCCTCGCGCCTGCGGCCGCAACGGGCGTTCCCTCGCCGCCCCCGAACCCTTTCCCGGTCAGGTAGATGAAGATGTCCTCGAGCGACGGCGACCGGATCGAGAGCGAGGTGACGGGAAGGTCCGCCTCCTCGAAGACCTGTAGCATCGCGGGTACAGCTTCCCGCCGCCCGTTGCCTGGATCGCGAGCGTCCTCCCTCGCAGCTCGACCACGCCGACCCGCGGATCTCCCCTGATCCGGGCGACCACGTCGTCGGTAATCCGTTCGAACCCGATCTCGATGAGGTCGCCCGACGGGATCAGGCCCTTCAGGTTCTCCATCGTGTCAAGCGCGATCAGTCTCCCGCCGTCGATAAACGCGATCCGGTTGCAGAGCTTCTCGGCCTCGTCCATGTAGTGGGTGGTCAGGATGATCGTCGTCCCCTCTGTGTTCAGGCGTGCGATCTGGTCCCAGACCTCGCGCCGCGCCTCGGGGTCGAGCCCGATGGTCGGCTCGTCGAGGAAGAGGATCAGGGGCCGGTGAATGAAGGCCCGGACGATCTCGAGCTTGCGCCGCATCCCCCCGGAGAAGGTCTCGACCTTGCTGTTCGCCCGGTCGGCCAGATCCACGGATGCCAGGAGCGTCCGGATACGGTCGCCAAGTTCCGCCTCGGGGAAGTCTACAAGATTGCCATAGAATTCCAGGTTGTCCCAGGCCGAGAGGTCCAGATCGAGGGTGCTGTTCTGCGGGCAGACCCCGATGATCGCCCGGATCCGTTCGGGATCGCGGGCTACGTCGAAGGCATCGACCCGGGCCTCTCCCGACGTCGGGGCAAGGAGCGTCGTGAGGATCCGGATCAGCGTGCTCTTGCCCGCCCCGTTCGGGCCGAGGAGCCCGAAGATCTCGCCGTGATGGACCGAGAACGAGACGTCGTCGACCGCTGTCACGGTCCTCTCCCGGGTTTTAAAGACCTTGGAGAGGTGCTCGATCCGGATGATCTCTCCCTCGACCGGGGGTGCCTCCGCCGTCATGATGGTCTCTCCCGGTCCTCTCCGACCCGGGCGAGCACACGGGCGAGGTTATCGAGCGACCCGGAGAGGAGGATGATCTCCGCTTCGTCGAGGGTCTGGAGGCGGACGAGCAGGCGCTGCCGCAGGTGTGCGACGCCCTGCTCGAGGTGTCGTTTCCCGCTTTCCGTCAGGGCAATCCGGACCACGCGCCGATCGGCGGCTTCGCGGCGCCGTTCGACGTGGCCGGCCGCGATCAGGGCGTCCACGATCGCGGTCAGGTAGGGTTTCGAGATCAAGAGGCACCGGCTGATTCCGGACATCCGGAGTTCGCCGTGCTGCGAGAGCAGCCGGAGCACCCGGTATTCCATGGCCAGTCGGCCGCCCTGCGCGCCCGTGGGGTGAAGGATCGCGTGATGAAAGAGCGGGAGCACGGCGATGACCCTATCGGCCGCACGCTCACGCTCGCTCTCGATGGTCATCCACAGATCAATCTGTTCGCACCGCTAATAGTTCATTCTGCGAACTATACCGAGGCGCAGGCAGGAGGTCCTAATGAACGGGACGAGGTCGCGCGGAACGGCGGAAAAAAGGATTATAGGTACCGGTTCCGCCGGAGCCAGTCGACCTGGGGCGGCATGTACCGGTAGATGATATCGCACTTCTCGTCCTGGAAACTCCACGGGGTGACGATCACGATGTCGCCCTCGCGGATCCAGGCCCGTCTTCTTGATCTTGCCCTTGATGCGCCCCATTCGGGTCACGCCGTCGAAGCACCGCACGCGGATATGATTTGCGCCCATCATCAGTTCGGCTGTCGCGAACTGCTCGTTGTTCCGCCTCTTCGGCAGTCGGACCCGGATCGTCTGCCCCTCGGTTCCGCTGTCCATGATGACTTCGCCGGCTGCCTGAACATTTGGTCTTATTCGATCAACTCCACTGGGGTACTTAAACGTTGCTATGGGTGATGAATCTGTCGGTCGTGGCCGGGGTCACGTCGCACACCTCCCCGTTGCACCCAAAGCGACGGCCGGAGACGCCGCCCCGCGCGTCCTGCGGGGACCGCGATCAGGCCCCGGACTCGCCGTACCGGTTCTGGAACGAGACCTCGTCGAGCCGTTTCTTCGGCGGGTTCGCGATCTCCGCCGGCGCGCCTGCCGGGACAAGGGAGACGAGCGAGTACTCGGGGGGCACGTTGAGGAGCTCGCGGACGGCCCCGGCATACGGCTTCTTGTCGCCGGCCACCCAGCAGACTCCCGAGCCCGAGGCTCTGGAGTGCGATGATCATGTTCATCGTGGCCGCGGCGCAGTCCTCGAGGTAGTAGGTCTCGTCCGGTCGGCCGAAGACCGCGAAACAGACCGTGGCGTCGGCGATGAACGGGGCGTTGTCCGTGAGCTCTGCGATCCGGCGGAGGAGTTCCCGGTCCGTAACGGCCCCGAAGAGCCATGGCTGGAGGTTCTTCGCCGTGGGCGCGAGCCGGCCGCAGTCGAGCACGTCCTGGATTACGTACGGAGGGATCGTGGTCGGCTTGTACTTCCTGACGGAGCGGCGCGACTTGATGGTCATGGTCCCGACGTTCATGCGCAAGCGGAGGGGCGGGATCGGGAAAAATCTTTCGCGGAAAAGGGAGGGAGGCCTACCGCCGCCGGAGCGCGGCGAAGCCGAGGGCGGCGAGACCCGCGAGCGCGAGCGTCGTGGCGGCGAAGCCCGGGCTCCGGGTGGTGGCCGGGGCCGTGGTGGCCGTCGCGCTCGCCGTGGCCACCGCCGTCCCGGTCGCGGTCAGGACCGGCGTAGACGTGGAGGTCACGGTCGCGGTCACCGTCCCGGTCCCGGTTGCCGTCACGGTCGCCGCGGCCGTACCGGTCGCGGTGGCGGTCGGCGTGGCGACAACGGTGATCGAGGGGCCGTTCGTGCCTCCCACCTGGACGCCCGTCCCGGTCTGCAGGGTCGTGGTCTTGCCGACCTGGTTGTAGTTATCCTTCATCCCGTTCGCGTTGCAGTCGGCCCAGACCTCGTATGTCCCGGCCTGATACTGCGGGGGATCCGCCGCCCAGACCGGCCCGGTATCGTAGACCGAGGTGTTGACCGGAATGTTCACGAGCGAGGTCGTGACACCGGCCTCGTTCTGTACGGAGGTGAACTCGGCCCCGGTGGGGTCGCGGATGTGGATCGTGATCGGGGCTCCGGCCACCCCGGGCCGCTGCGCCATCGAATAGAGGTTCGTCTCGATCCGGAAGCCGAGCGGGTCGCCCGCGACCGCGCCGGACCCGACCTCGCGGCCCGTCCGGCCGTTGATCACGCGCAACTGGAGGCTCGGATCCTTGACGATGAACGCGAGCTGCCGGCCCGGGAAGGTATACCAGGCCCCGGTCGCGGCGCCGAACTCGGCCGGTGAGACGTAGAACGAGGTCGGGTCGGAGACGGTCACGAGGTCCGAGGGGGCGTCCGTCTGGACGTTGCTGCCCCCGCCGAAGAAGGCGATCTGCGACCCGGCGGTCACGTTGGTGGCGGCGATGTTGAGCCCCTGCTCGCCGATGAAGACAGTCCCGCCGGACGGGATATCCGTGATGGCGGCCGACGCCGGGAGGGCGACCGTGGCCAGCGCGGCAAGAGAGAGGAGCACGAGTGCTGCTGTCCGTATCATTGTGTGGTTCACCCGACCGCATACGGTCGTTTCAGGGTAAATAGATTCTCGTCATCCGGGATAAACCGGCCGGAGACGGCAGGAAAGAGGGGAGACGGCGGTCTCACTCCCCGGGCGCGATGGCAGCCGAGGGGCAGGCGTCGATGCAGGTGTTGCAGTCGACGCACTTGTCCTTGTCGATCACGGCGCAGCCCTCGGCTCATCGTGATCGCCTCGGAGGGGCATTCATCGATACAGGTCTCGCACCCGACACAGAGGTCCTTGTCCACCTTGGCAGCCATGATATTCTCCCTATTCTCTGGCGTAAAGGACTGGAAAAAAGTATCTCTCCCGGTAATCAGGGTTCGAGCCCGAGGACCTCGCCAAAGGTGTGGACTCCGACCGGCTTCCCGACCACCCACTCGGCAGCGCGGAGCGCGCCCTTCGCGAAGACCGCCCGGTCGTAGGCGCGGTGCGAGAGGGTGATCGTCTCGTAATTGCCGGCGAAGATGACCGCGTGGTCGCCGATGATGTCCCCGCCGCGGATCGCGTGGACCCCGATCTCGTTCCCGCGCTCGGCCATCCCCTCGCGTCCGTACACCTTCTCCCGCTCGCCGAGCGCCTCGTCGAGGATCGCGAGGATCGTCTTCGCCGTCCCCGAGGGCGCGTCCTTCTTGTACCGGTGGTGCGCCTCGACCACCTCGATGTCGTATTCGGCCAGGAGCGGCGCGGCCTCGCGGACCAGCTGCCAGAAGACGTTGACCCCGATCGCGTAGTTCGACGAGATCACGGCCGGGACGCGACCGTCGATCGCGGCCCGGTTCGCCGCGGCCTGTTCGTCCGAGAAGCCCGTGGTCCCGACCACGAGCGCGACGCCGTGATCGGCCGCGGCCCGGATGTTCCCGACTGCAGCCGCGGCGACCGTGAAGTCGATCAGGACGTCGGGGCGTTGGGCCTCGAGGAGAAGTGCGAGGTCGGCGGACTCGACGACATCGGCCCCGAACTGGCAGCCGGGCCGGACGTCCACACCCCCGACGAGCTCGAGTGCCTCGGACTCGGTGATCATTCGCGAGAGCGTCGTGCCCATCCGGCCGAGCGCGCCCGCGACGACGACCTTAATCATAGCGACCCAGCACCTCGGCGAGGGTCTCCACGTTCTTGGGTTCGAGCTCCGCGAGCGGAAGCCGCACCGGGCCGGCCGCCATGCCCCGGAGCCCGACGGCCGTCTTGACCGGGATCGGGTTGGTCTCGATGAAGAGGGCCCGGAAGAGCGGCGAGAGCTCGTAATGGAGCTCGAGGGCCGTCGTCCAGTCTCCGGCCTCATACGCCTCGTAGAGCCGGACCATCCGCACCGGCTCGACGTTCGCGGCGACGGAGATCACGCCCCCGCCCCCGAGTGCGAGGATCGGCAGGGTCAGGTTGTCGTCGCCCGAGATGACCGTGAACTCCTCGTCGAGCGTCCCCTCGATGATCTGCGAGACCTGCGCGACGTTCCCCGAGGCCTCCTTGATCCCGACGATGTTCGGATGGGCCGCGAGCTCGACGACGAGGTCGGGCGCGAGGTTCTGGCCGGTCCGGCCCGGCACGTTGTAGAGCACGGTCGGGATGTCGAGGTCGGCGAGCTTCGTGAAGTGCCTGACCAGGCCGGCGCGGTTCGGCTTGTTGTAGTACGGCGAGATCAGGAGCGCGCCGTCCGCGCCGATCTCCTTCGCGGCCGCGGTGAACCGGAGTGCCTCGGCCGTGTTGTTCGAGCCCGTGCCGGCGAGGACCGGGACTCTTCCCCCTGCGGCCTCGACGACGACCTCGACGACCTTCTCGTGCTCCTCGAACGACAGGGTCGCGGACTCTCCTGTGGAGCCCGTCGGAACGATCCCGTGGACGCCTGCGGCGAGCAGGGCCGCGATATTCGAACGGAGCCCCTCGAGGTCGAGGGACTGCTGCTGGTCCGACAGAAATGGAGTTACGACGGCCGGAAGGACGCCCTCAAACATAAAAGAGTGTTATGCGCGCCGGGGTCTATTTACCTTTCTCGTGATGTAGCCGGCGACCCGGTTCCTGACGCGTTTTGAATCGATTACGGTCAGCTCGGCGACCGTCAGCTTGTTCTCCTCGAAGTCGCGGGAGAACCGGTCGCCGTAGCGGACCATGAGCTCCTGGCCGAAGGCCTTGATATAGTTCGGTTTGATTCCCATGCGTACCGTCCTGCAGTGATCCTATATACTGGCGTGGGAGGAGAGGATAAGGATTTCGTCCGCGACCTCCTCCGCCGTGCTGCCGAAGAGCAGCAGGGCCTCGCCCTCGACGAGGACCGCGTCGGGGACACCGTCGGCCGAGGCGCGCGCGATAGCCCAGTCCATGGACGGTATGCCGGGCGGCGCGCGCCGGGGGTCGACGACCGCGACCTCGCGGAGGTGCGCCTCGAGTTGCCGGGCGAGGGCGGCAAGCGGCCGCAGGGATGCGGCGGCCCGGACCGCGGGCTCGAACCGCGCGACGGTCAGGACGGCCCGGGCGAGTTCGGGGTCGGCTCCGTACGCGGCATGGCCGGCCGGTCTGATCGTGCCGTCAGCGACGACGAGACCCCCGGCGAGGGCCGCGACGTCCCCGGGCTCGCGGGCCCGCGGCGCGGCTTCGGCAAGGTTCGAGCGGCCCGGCTCGACAAATCGCGGGTCGACACCGCTGAGTCTGGCCGCGGCACGATCGAGACGGGCGAGGATCTCAGGAGGGTGCACTGCTCAGCCCTCCCGCCGGAGGCACGCGAGCGCCGCATCCCACTTTCGAGGGATCTGCCATATCTTCGTCGTCGTGAGCGTCATCGTCTGGATCTCCTCCGTGCGGCGTCGGGGCGGTGGACGGCGAGAACCGAACATGCGGGATCGCGGACCCGACTGCCTGTGGCCGCTTCATCAATACAATCAGGCCCGGTGCCCTTCACGTTTCCGCATGGTGCCGGAGATCACCGGGATCCCCGCATCGAGGCCGGACAGTCCCCCTTCCGGAGCGGTCCGGCGTGCTCCACGAACGCCGTGCGGCCGAGGGGGTCCGGATGCGCTTTCCCGGAAAGGGTTTTGCCGGCACGGCCCCAATACATCTCCTGCGCCCCAGTGGCTTAGTGGCATAGCGGCTGATTTGTAATCAGCAGGTCGCGCGTTCAACTCGCGCCTGGGGCTCTTCGTCTAACGCCGCACCGACCCCTCCGGCCGCACCGCCGTCCGCGACGGAGAACGCACGCTTTCCTTTCCTTCCCTTCAGCGATAGCGTCAGGGCATACCGAACGCGGCAAGGACGCCGCAGGGGCGTGCGCTTTATCCGCTTCCGGCACGACTACTCTCCGATTATGGCGATGCATCCCACGGTCCCGGTCACGCCGACAAACGACCTCGCAGCCCTGCTCGAGGGCATGGCCTCGACCGGCTTCCAGGGGCGCAAGCTCGGCGAGTCCGTCCGCGTCTGGCGCGCGATGCTGGAGGATCCCGACTGCACGATCCTGCTCGGGCTCTCGGGCGCGATGATCCCGGCCGGCATGCGCGAGGTGCTCAGCGCCCTCGTCCGGCACCACTACGTCGACGCCGTCGTCTCCACCGGCGCGAACGTCTTCCACGACGCCTGCGAGCACCTCGGGGTCTGCCACTACCAGGGCCACCACCACGTCGACGACGCCGACCTCTTCAGCCGCGGCATCGACCGGATCTACGACGTCTTCGCCTACGAGGAGGAGTTCCGGACCACCGACCGGCAGATCGCCGCGTTCGCCGCCTCCGTCGCGCCGTTCCGGGGCTCCTCCCGCGCCTTCCTCGAGGCCTTCGGCCGGCACGTGATGGCCGCCGCGCCCGAGAGCCGCTCCTTCCTCGCGACCTGCGTCGAGGAGGGCGTCCCCGTCTTCGTCCCCGCGCTCGCCGACTCCTCGATCGGGATCGGGCTCGTGATCGCGCGGCGCGACGGGGTCGCGGTCGACGTGGACCAGCTCGCCGACGCCGACGAGATCACCCGGATCGTCGAGGCGTCGACGAAGACCGGCGTCGTCTACATCGGCGGAGGCGTGCCCAAGAACTTCATCCAGCAGACCCAGGTGATCGCCTCCATCCACGACGCGAACCTCGGCGGGCACGCGTACGCGGTCCAGTACACGACCGATGCCCCGCACTGGGGCGGGCTCTCCGGCTGCACCTTCGAGGAGGCGATCTCGTGGGGCAAGGAGCAGGCCGCCAGCCCGCTGGTCCAGTGCTTCTGCGACGCGACCATCGCGCTCCCCATCGCCGCCTCGGCCCTGATCGCGAGCGGGATCGTGCGCGAGGGGAAGCGGTTCGACCTGTAGGGGCCGCAACCCTTATCCCCTCGCCTCCCCCACCTTATCCCGCACCATTCATGGAGTGACGTTCGCGTCACGAGTGTCCACTGGATGCGAGATTCCCCGTTGAGGTAGCCAAGCCTGGTATGGCGCAGGTTTGCTAAACCTGTGTCCCCCTGGGACTCGAGGGTTCAAATCCCTCCCTCAGCGCTCCGGGCATCAGCTCATACCGAGGAGACCTCATGGCAAACGAAGAAGAGGAGATCAAATACTTCGTCCGGATCAGCAACACCGACCTCGACGGCACCAAGTCGGTCCGGGTTGCGCTGACCGGCATCCCCGGCGTCGGCCGCCACGCGGCCGATATCATCGCACGCCGCGCGAGCGTGGGCGGCCGGGAGACGATGGGCAGGCTCGACGACGACTCGATCGAGCGACTGCGCGAGTCCGTCGGCGGCTACGCTACGGCGGTCCCGACCTGGATGCTGAACCGGACCAAGGACGTGTACACGGGCGAGGCCCGGCACATCTTCGGAACCGACCTCGCCATCACCCACGACGAGGACATCAACCTGCTCCGGAAGATCCGCTGCTACCGCGGCATCCGGCACGAGACCGGGCAGAAGGTGCGGGGCCAGCGGACCAAGTCGACCGGGCGCACGGGCGCGACCGTCGGCGTGCGGAGAAAGAAGGACTGAGCGGGGCAGACGTCTGATGGCATACCCAGGTAAGAACAAGAAGTCGTACGAGACGCCGAAGCGTCCGTTCGAGAAGACGCGGATCGAGGAGGAGACCAAGCTCGTCATCGAGTACGGCCTCCGGAACAAGCGCGAGGTCTGGAAGGCTCAGGCCGCGCTCCGCAAGTACCGCACGGGCGCCCGCGAGCTGCTCGCGCTCGAGTCGGGCGCGACCAACGAGACGCTCGCCGATCGCGGAAGAAGGAGAACCTGATCGGCCACCTGCAGCGGGTCGGCCTGCTCGGCGGAGAGGCCGACATCGACGACGTGCTCTCGCTCCGGATCCAGCAGCCGCTCGAGCGCCGGCTCCAGACCCAGGTCTACCGGCTCGGGCTCGCGCGCTCGCCCAAGCAGGCCCGGCAGCTGGTCACCCACGGCCACATCGCGATCGGCGGCCGGCGGGTCGACATCCCGAGCTACCAGGTCCGCCGCGACGAAGAGGGGCAGATCACCTACTACGGAAGATCGCCGTTCACGAACGCGGACCACCCCGAACTGAACCGCACGCTCGGCAAGAGGAGGCGCTAGACCATGGCCGAAGCGAAAGAGAAGTGGGGCGTCGCCCACATCTACGCATCGTTCAACAACACGATCATCACGGTCACGGACCTCTCCGGGGCCGAGACGGTCACCAAGTCCAGCGGCGGCATGGTCGTCAAGCAGGACCGGAACGAGTCCAGCCCGTACGCGGCCATGAAGATGGCCGGCGACGTGGCCCAGTCCGCCATGGACAAGGGCTTCGTCGGCCTCCACGTCAAGGTCCGCGCGCCCGGCAAGGGCAAGCAGCGCTCGCCCGGTGCCGGCGCGCAGGCCGCGATCCGCGCGCTCGCCCGCGCAGGCATGCGGATCGGCAGGATCGAGGACGTCACCCCGGTCCCGCACGACTCGATCCGACCCAAGGGCGGACGCCGGGGCAGGAGAGTCTGATGCAGGTCGAGTGCCAGCACCGCGACGAGCACTCCTGCCGGTTCATCCTGTCGGGGGCCCTGCCCTCCTTTGCGAACGCGATCCGGCGCGCCATGGCGAGCGAGGTGCCGAAGCTCGCGATCGACTCCGTCGGAATCTACGACAACACGAGCGGGCTCTTCGACGAGATGCTCGCGCACCGGCTCGGGCTCGTGCCGCTCAGGACCGAGACCGGGACCTATGTGCCGGCCGCCGACTGCACCTGCGAGGGGCAGGGCTGCGACCGCTGCACGGTCTCGTACACGCTCTCGGTCGAGGGGCCGGGCATGGTCTGGTCGCGGGACCTGATCCCGAACGACCCCGAGGCCGCCCCCGCGATCGGCGACATCCCGATCGTCAAGCTCGAGAAGGGGCAGAAGGTCGTGGTCGAGGCGCGTGCGGTCCTCTCCACAGGGAAGGTCCATGCGAAGTGGCAGCCGACGACCATCTGCGGGTACAAGAACTACCCGGCTCTGACCGTCGATGCGCACTGCGACGGCTGCGGGGTCTGCGTCGACGCCTGCCCGCGCCGCGTCCTCCGCCTCACGGGGCGGACGGTCACGGTCGACGAGGCCCGGATCGAGGACTGCTCGCTCTGCCGGCTCTGCGAGAAGGGCTGCATGTCGACCGGGATCGGCGACCAGCCCGCGATCCGGGTCGGGACAGAGGCCGACCGGTTCATCTTCACGGTCGAATCGGACGGCTCGATCCCGGCGGCCGAGATCCTCCGCCAGTCGGTCCGCTTCCTCAGAACACGGGGCGACGAACTCTCACGCGCACTTGACGAGATTGCCGAGGGATAGCAATGACACTTACCAGAGAGAAGACCAACCCGCGTCTGACGAACCTGATCATGACGCTCAAAACGGCCTCGCGCGAGAACGAAGCGCAGGTCTGGCGTGACATCGCGTTCCGCCTCGAGGGCGCGACGAACGCGCGCGCCGAGGTGAACGTCAGCAAGATCAATCGGTACGCGGCCGAGGGCGAGACGATCCTCGTGCCGGGCAAGGTGCTCGGCACGGGCGTGATCGACCGCGCCGTTCGGGTCGCGGCCCTGAACTTCTCGGCCCAGGCGACCGACAAGATCACGGGCGCGAACGGCACCTGCATGACGATCGAAGAACTCCTGAACGACAACCCGAAGGGGAGCCGGGTACGGATCCTGAGGTGACCGAAATGGTAACGGTGATCGATGCGGAGAATCTCCTGCTCGGGCGGCTCGCGTCTACGGTCGCGAAGCGCGCGCTCGCAGGCGAAGAGTTCGCGATCGTCAATGCGGAGAAGGCGATCGTCTCGGGCGCGCGGGCCCACGTCCTCATGGACTTCCGCGAGAAGCGCGAGCGCGGCTCGCGCGAGGGCGGGCCGTTCTATCCCCGGCGCCCCGACCACATCGTCAAGCGGACGATCCGCGGCATGCTCCCGTACAAGCGCGAGCGCGGCGTCGCGGCGTTCAAGGCGATCAAGACCTACGTCGGTGTCCCGCGCGAGTTCGCGGCCGCCGAGCGCGAGTCCCTGCCCGAGGCGCACATCGACCGACTGAACAACCCGAGGTACGTCACGATCGGAGCGATCGCGACCTTCCTCGGCGCGAAATATTAACGAAGGTGAACGCATGGCGAAGGTGATCAACACCAGCGGAAAGCGCAAGACCGCGATCGCGCGCGCGACCCTCCGTGAGGGACGCGGCGTGATCCGGATCAACTCGGTCCCGCTCGATGCCTATGGCACCGAGCTGACCCGCATGAAGATCGCGGAGCCCCTGCTCCTCTACCCGACCGGCATCGACGGCATCGACGCCTCGATCACGGTCGTGGGCGGCGGAATCATGGGCCAGGCCGAGGCCGTCAGGACCGCGCTCGCGCGCGGCATCGTGCAGTGGCACAACGACCCGGCCCTCAAGGAGCTGTACGTCGGCTACGATCGGACTCTGCTCGTCAACGATTCGCGCCAGAAGGAGGCCAAGAAGCCCCATGGCAGCGGAGCGCGCGCGAAGTTCCAGAAGTCGTACCGTTAAATTAAATAAAGACCGAGAGTAACGTGTATGATACCCGTACGATGTTTTACATGCGGTAAAGTCGTCTCGCCCGTCTGGGAGGAGTTCAAGCGACGACGCGATGCCGGTGAGGACCCCAAAGCGGTCCTCGATGACCTCGGTCTCTTCCGGTACTGTTGCCGGCGCATGCTCCTGTCGCACAAAGAGATCATCGACGAAATCAACCCGTACCAATGAGGGGTCGTGGGGTAGCCTGGTATCCTAGGGCGTTCGGGATGCTCTGACCTGAGTTCGAATCTCAGCGACCCCATTCTCATCCAACCATTTTGAGGCAGACGATGGAATCGTATACCCGCTATGAAAAGGCGAGAATCATCGGAGCCCGCGCCCTCCAGATCTCGATGGGCGCACCAACACTCATCAATGTTCTGCGGACCGATCCGTTAGAGATCGCCCTGCAAGAGTTCACAGAGAATGTCATTCCGATCACGGTGAAGAGGAGGTAGACTGCAGATGACAATGATTGAGGCCGTCCGGCTACGGCGGATCCTCGACTCGCGCGGCAACGCGACGGTCGAGGCCGACATCTGGACGACCACCGGCTTCGGCCGCTCGGCCGCGCCCTCGGGCGCGTCCACCGGAACCTACGAGGCGAAGGTGCGGCCGGTCGCGGAGGCGATCCGCGACGCGGAGCAGGGGCTCCTGCCCGAACTCATCGGACGGGACGCGGCAGACCAGCCCGGGTTCGACGGTGCAATCCGGGAGCACGACGGGACCCCCGACCTCTCGACGGTCGGGGCGAACGTCGCGGTTGCGCTCTCGCTCGCGAATGCGCGGGCGGCCGCGAGTGCTCTCGACCTGGAGCTGTTCCGGTACCTCGGCGGCTGCTTCGCCGGCGAGACACCGTTCCCTCTCGGGAACGTGATCGGCGGCGGCGCGCACGCGCTGAACGCGACCGACATCCAGGAGTTCCTGGTCGTGCCGACCGGCGCGCCGACCGCCGAGGACGGGGTCTTCGCGAACGCCGCGGTCCACCGGAAGGTGAAGGAACTCCTGGTCGCCATGGGCAAGGGCTCGGGCAAGGGCGACGAGGGGGCGTGGGCTCCCGCGATCGACGACCTGACCGCCTTCGAGACGGTCCATCAGGCCGTGGCCGCGGTCTCGGACGAGGTCGGGTTCGTGATCAACATGGGCATCGACGTGGCCGCGAGCGAGCTCTGGAAGGACGACGCGTACCGGTACAGGGACGCGGCCCGGACCACGGAGGAGCAGATCGCGTACATCGCCGAGCTCGTGGACCGCTACGACCTGATCTACGTCGAGGACCCCCTCAATGAGGAGGACTTCGAGGGCTTCGCGGACCTCTCCGAGCAGATCGCCGACCGCTGCCTCGTCTGCGGCGACGACCTCTTCGTCACGAACCCCGAGCGGATCATGCGCGGGATCGAGACCGGCTCGGCCAACTGCGTGCTGATCAAGCCGAACCAGATCGGCACCCTGACCGACACCTGGGAGGCGATCGAGACTGGCCCACACCCACGGTCTCGACACGGTGATGAGCCACCGTTCGGGCGAGACCACCGACACCACGATCGCCCACCTCGGCACCGCGTTTGGATGTATCTTCCTGAAGACCGGCGCAGTCGGCGGCGAGCGGATCGCAAAACTCAACGAACTGATCAGAATCGAGGAGGAGCTGTAAGCATGACGGCAAACGAGATGGAGATCGAGCTCGCCGAGCCGCTCGTCCCGGTCGAGGAGTACCTCGCAGCCGGGATCCACATCGGCACCCAGCAGAAGAGCAAGGACATGAAGAAGTTCATCTACCGCGTCCGCGGGGATGGGCTCTACATCATCGACATCCGCGAGACGGACGAGCGGATCAAGACTGCGGCCAAGTACCTCTCGCAGTTCGACCCGTCCCGGATCCTGGTCGTGACCTCGCGCCAGTACGGGCAGTACCCGGCCCGCCGCTTCGCCGAGGCGATCGGCGCCATGGCCGCGACCGGCCGGTTCGTGCCGGGAAGGATGACGAACCAGAACCTCCACGGGTACATCGAGCCCGAGGCCGTGCTGGTCACGGACCCGATCGGCGACGCCCAGGCGATCCGCGAGGCGGTCCAGTCCGGGGTTCCGGTCGTCGCGCTCTGCGACACCAACAACATGACGCAGTTCGTCGATCTCGTGATCCCGACCAACAACAAGGGGCGCAAAGCCCTCTCGATGGTCTACTACCTGCTGATGCGCGAGATGCTCCGCCAGCGCGGCATCCAGACGTCGCTGACGCAGGAAGATTTCGAGACCGATCTGTAGATATACGAGGAGGCAGGAGAGTTCTCCCATGCAGGTCAGGACGCCGGCAGTCGCCGGCATGTTCTACCCGGGAGAGCCTCACCATCTCGAGCAGCTGCTCGAGCGGTTCTTCCTCGGAGCGGAGACGGCGGAGGTGCGCGATCCGTACGCGATCGTCGCGCCCCACGCCGGATACGTCTATTCGGGCGCAGTCGCGGGCATGGCCTATGCGACGTTCCCGGCGGACTTCGACGGGACCTTCGTCGTGGTCGGCCCCTCCCACGGGGGGTATCCGACCTGCGCCTCGGCCGTCCCGTGGGAGACCCCGCTCGGGGTCGTCGACACGGACACGGCCTTCGTCGCGGCCGCTTGGAATTCCCACGAACGAGTCGTACATGCGCGACGAGCACTCACTCGAGGTCCAGATGCCGTTCATCAAGTACCGGTGCCCGCGGGCGCGGATAGTCCCGGTGATGATGGGGCTCCAGGACCTCGGGTCGGCTGTGGCGCTCGGCGAACGGATCGTCCGGGCGGTCGATGAGACCGGGCGCGAGGTCCGGGTGGTCGCGTCGAGCGACTTCTCGCACTACGTTCCCGACCGGGTCGCCCGGTCGCAGGACCTCTACGCGATCGAGGCGCTCGCCGACCTCGACCTCGAGCGCTTCTACCAGCGGATCGCCGAGCGGCATGTGACCGCGTGCGGCTACGGGCCGATCGCGGCCGCCTGCACGGCTGCCGAGGCCAGAGGTGCGAAGCACGCACGCCTGCTCCGGTACGCGACGAGCGGCGATGCGACCGGCGATACATCCTCAGTCGTGGGGTATGCGGCACTAGCGGTGGTATAGGGTGGCAACGTGGTCGGCCCCGGGCAAGGTCTTCCTGTTCGGGGAGCATGCGGTGGTCTACGATAAGCCCGGGCTGGCGATGGCGATCAAGCCCCGGGTCCTTGTCTCGGTTCGCCGTCACCGCCACCCGGCGCCGGCCAAGTCGCCGTATATCGACCGGTGCTTCCGGGAGATCGGCGTGACGGGCTCGGTCTACGTCTCGAGCCAGATGCCGTCGTCGGCCGGGCTCGGATCGTCGGCCGCGGTGACCGTCGCGACCCTCTCGGCCACGAACGACGAGTTCGGTCTCGGGCTCGAGCGCGAGGAGGTCGCCGCGATCGCGCACCGGGTCGAGCAGGCCGTCCAGAAGGGACGGGCGTCGCCGACCGACACCTACGTCTCGACCATGGGCGGGCTGGTCCTGATCATGGACGGAGCCCGGCGGCGACTGCCGCCCGTGAACCTGAACCTGGTGGTCGGCAATACCCAGGTCTCGCACAGCACCTCACGCATGGTCGAGCTCGTGGCCGAGGAGCGATCGGCCCGGCCGGGCGTGATCTGCCCGGTCCTCGACGCGATCGGGGCCCTCACACTGGAAGGGGTCCGGAGTCTCGAGGACCCCAAGGCCCTGGGAAAGCTGATGGACACGAACCACGCCCTGCTTGACGCAATCGGGGTCGGCCACCCGGCCCTGACGAAGCCTCGTGCTCGCGGCACGGGCCGCGGGGGCGTTCGGGGCGAAGATGACCGGGGCCGGCGGCGGGGGTTGCATGATCGCGCTCTCGCCGAAGGCCGGGAAGAACCGGATCGCCGGGGCGCTCGACGGCGCCGGCGGTCGGGCCTTCGTCACGAGCCTCGACACGGTCGGGGCGAGAAAGGAGAACGATGTCTGAACCGATTCTCCTGAAGCTCGGCGGGTCCGTGGTCACGGAGAAGAGGAGCAGTGGCGGCATCGACCGGGCCGCGGTCGGCGCGATCGCGGCTGCACTCGCGGAGGCGGACTTCGCGGGCGCGGTGGTCCACGGGGCCGGCTCCTGCGGCCATCCCGAGGCGCATCGGTACGGGCTCGCCCGCGGGGCGGACAGATCCACGCGGGCCGGGATCCCGGTCACGCACGAGGCGGTCGCATCGCTCAACCGCGCAGTCGTGGCCGCGCTCCGGGGTGCAGGGCTCGACGCAGTCGGCGTCCACCCTCTCGGGGCCTGCACGGCCGAGGACGGAAGGATCGTCTCGTTCGAGCAGGAGCCGCTCCGGCTCCTGCTCGGGCTCGGGTGCGTACCCGTGCTCCACGGCGACGTGGTGATGGACCGGCGCCGCGGCGCCTGCATCGTCTCCGGCGACCAGCTCGTCGGGTACCTCGCGCCGCGGCTCGGCCTCTCGCGCGTGGGCCTGCTGACGGACGTGCCGGGCGTGCTCGGCCCCGACGGCGCGGTCGTGCCGCGGGTCTCGAAGGCCGGCGTGGAGGGCCTCGCCCTCGGCGCGTCGGCCACGACGGACGTGACCGGCGGGATGAGCGGCAAGGTCGCCGAGCTCCTCCGGCTCGCCGATGCGGGCATCTCCTCGCACGTCTTCGGTCGCGACGGCCTCGCCGACTTCCTCGCAGGCCGCCCCCACGGCGGCACCGAGGTCGTCCCGGAGGGCGCATGACCGGCGGACCGACCTCGGCGCGGAAACTCGACCACCTCCGCATCTGCCGCGAGATCCCGGTCGAGGCCGGCGACGCCGGCTTCGGCGATGTCCGCCTGGTCCACAATGCGCTCCCCGAGTGCGACATGGACCGGGTCTCGACCGCGGCGGAGTTCCTCGGGCACCGGTTCGGCGCCCCGCTGATGATCGCGGCCATGACCGGGGGGCACGCCGATGCCATCCCGATCAACGCGCGCCTCGCGGCCGCGGCCGAACGGTTCGGCCTCGGGATCGGGGTCGGCTCCGAGCGCGCCGCGCTCGAGAACCCCTCGCTCGCGCCGAGTTACCGGGTGGTCCGCGATGCGGCCCCGACCGCGTTCGTGGTCGCGAACCTCGGGGCCGTGCAGCTCCGCGACCACGGGCCGGCCTGGGCCGATCGCGCGGTCGAGCTGATCGGGGCGGACGCCCTCGCCGTCCACCTGAACTTCCTGCAGGAGGCGATTCAGCCCGAGGGCGACCACGACGCCACCGGGTGCCTGGCCGCGATCGAGGCGCTCTGCGACGGCGCAGCGTATCCCGTGATCGTCAAGGAGACCGGAAACGGGATCTCGGGCGAGACTGCGCGGCGCCTCTACGGCGCGGGCGTGGCCGCCATCGACACGGGCGGTCTCGGCGGCACCTCGTGGGCCGTGATCGAGGCTGTCCGTGCTCGCGAGGCGGGCGGTGTCGGCGATGGGCGCCTGCAGGCCCTCGGCAAGGCATTCCGCGACTGGGGCATCCCGACCGTCGCGAGCCTGATCGAGGTCGCCCGCTGCGGCGGGCCGGTGATCGCGACCGGCGGCGTCCGGACGGGGCTCGACATCGCGAAGGCGGTCGCGCTGGGCGCGGACCTCGCAGGGATGGCGCTGCCCCTGCTCGGGCCCGCCATGGACGGACAGGAGGCGCTCGATACGGTGATCGAGCGCGTGATCGACGAACTTCGCGTGGCGATGTTCCTCACGGGGTCTCCCGAGGTGCCGGCGCTCCGGCGGACGCGGGCGATCGTCACGGGACGAATACGAGAATTGACAGAATTATAGGAGATACAGATGGATGTAGAGATTATCGCGGTGGGCGGGTACGACGAGGTCGGCAGAAATATGACCGCCGTCCGCTGCGGAAAAGAGATAGTGGTCTTCGATATGGGCCTGCGCCTCGACCAGGTTATGATCCACGAGGACGCCGAGATCGAGAATATGCATTCCCTTGACCTGATCCAGATCAAGGCGATCCCGGACGATACGATGATGAACGCGATCGAGGGGCAGGTCAAGGCGATCGTCTGCACCCACGGCCACCTCGACCACATCGGCGCGCTCCCGAAGCTCGCGCACCGGTACAACGCGCCGATCATCAGCACGCCGTACACGACCGAGCTGATCCGGCAGCAGATCCAGGGCGAGAACAAGTTCGAGGTCAAGAACAAGCTCTTCGCGCTCAAGGCGGGCGGGAAGTACACGATCTCCCCCAACCTCGTGCTTGAGTTCGTGCGGATGCAGCACTCGATCATCGACACCGTCGCGGCCGTCCTCTGGACCCCGCACGGCGCCGTCGTCTACGCCCTCGACTTCAAGCTCGACCGGACGCCCGTGATCGGCGAGCCCCCGGACTTCGCGCGCCTGGCCCAGATCGGCAAGGAGGGCGTCCTCGCCCTGATCGTGGAGGCCATCAACATCGACCAGAAGGGACGGTGCCCGTCCGAGCGGATCGCGCGCGACCTCGTGCGCGACACCATGACGAGCTTCGAGGACGAGAAGACCGCGATCATCGTCTCGACCTTCGCGTCGCATATCTCGAGGATCAAGACGATCGCCGAGACAGCGCACGAGATGGGGAGGAAACCGGTGCTGCTGGGCCGCTCGATGGAGCGCTACTCCACGACGGCCGAGCAGATGAAACTCGTCAGCCTTCCCGCAGACGACCTCGGTCTTCGGCAACCGCCGGACGGTCGAGCGGACCATGCGGCGGATCATGAAGACCGGGACCGAGCAGTTCGTCCCGATCGTCACCGGCAACCAGGGCGAGCCCGGCGCGGTCCTGACCCGGATTTGCGCAGGCGAGACGCCGTACAAGGTCAACAAGGGCGACAAGGTCCTCTTCTCGGCCAACGTGATCCCGAACCCGATGAACCACGGGAACCGGTACCTGACCGAGGCGAGGCTGAGGGGGGCCGGTGCGCGGATCTTCGACGAGCTCCACGTCTCGGGGCACGCCTACCTCGAGGACCACTACGAATTCCTCCACCTGCTGAACCCGCAGCACGTGATCCCCGCCCACGCTTCGCTCCCCGTCACAGCCAGGTACGCGGACTTCGCGGCCGACCTCGGGTACACGACCAAGACCGACTGTCACCTGATGCAGAACGGGCAGAAGGTGAAGGTCCACTAGGAGACGACCATGGAACTGGATGCCTATCTCGAGCACACGGCCGATCAGGTCGACCGGCTGATCGACCGGTACTTCGGCGCTCCCGTTCGGGGAGCTGAACCGCGCCGCGTCCCACCTCCTCACTGCGGGGGGCAAGCGCCTCCGGCCGGCCCTGCTGATCCTCGCCGCGGACGCGGTGAGGAAGGGGCTCGTCGGACGATCTGATGCCCGCGGCCCTATCGATGGAGCTGACCCACACCTTCACCCTGATCCACGACGATATCATGGACCGGGACAGCCGACCGCCGGGGCGTGCCGACCGTGAACCACCGGTGGGACGAGCCGACCGCCATCCTCGCGGGCGACGTGCTGAACGCGCGGGCCTTCTCGTTCCTTGCCGGCGCGATCGCGCCCGAGGCCGCGCGCCTCCGGGCGATCGGGATGCTCGCCATCACCTGCGACGAGCATCTGCGATGGGCCAGCACATGGACATGACCTTCTCCGTCGCGAAACGACGTGACGGACGGCGAGTACCTCGAGATGGTGGAGAAGAAGACGGGCGCGCTCTACGGCGCGTCGGCCGCGATCGGGGCCGTCCTCGCCGGGGCGAGCGAGCCGCAGGTCGAGGTCCTCTACCGCTTCGGCCTCGCATGCGGGGTGGCGTTCCAGATCCAGGACGACCTGATCGACCTGCTCGCGCCGCCGGGCACGAGCGGCAAGGACCGGGGTTCGGACATTCGCGAGGGCAAGGCGACCCTGATCACGATCCTGGCCCGCGACAGGGGTCTGGACCTCTCGCCGTTCCGCCATCCCCTATCAGAGGCCGAGATCGAGGAGGTGATCGGCCTCGTCGCCGACCAGGGCATCTTCGACGAGGTCCGGGGCCGGGCCCACGGTATCGTCCGCGATGCGTCGGCCCTCCTCAAGATCCTCCCCGACACGGAGGAGCGCCGGCTCCTCCTCGCTCTCGGCGAGTACCTTCGTCTCGAGGTGCGCCTGACGTGGACGAGCTCCGCGATCGGCTCCTCGTCCACGCGCTCGAGAACGCGGTCAAACACCACGGCACGCCGAAGGCCGGCGCGATCATCGGGGCCGTGATGGGTCGGTACCGGAGCTCCGGCCCCGGGCGGCGGAGGCGAAGGCGCTGATCGGTTCGGTGATCGCCGAGGTCGATTCGCTCGATCACGAGGAGCGAACGGCGCGCCTTGCCGCGCTCGCACCCGAGCTTCTCGAGGTCCGCGAGGCCGGACCGCGCGACCGGTACGCGCTTCCGCCGCTCCCCGACGCCGAGAACGGCGTCGTGATGCGGTTTGCCCCGAACCCGTCCGGTCCGCTACACCTCGGGCACGCCCGGGCGGCGGCCCTGAACGACGCCTACGTCCGGCAGTACGGCGGCCGCTACATCCTGCGGATCGAGGACACGGACCCGAAGCGGGTCGACCCGGAGGCCTACAGGACCGTGCCCGAGGACATCGCATGGCTTGAGTGCGCCGTCACCGAGACCGTCTACCAGTCGGACCGGCTCGGAGCTCTATTACGATTTCGCCCGGCGCCTGATCGAGCGGGGCGGGGCGTACATCTGCACCTGCGAGAACGAGCGCTTCCGCGAGCTCCGGCAGGCGAAGAAGGCCTGCCCGTGCCGGGCACGCGAGGTCGAGGATGATCTCGACCGCTTTGAGGGGATGCTCACGGGCGAGTACGCCGAGGGCGAGGCCTCGCTCCGCGTCCGGACCGACCTCGAGGCGCCGGACCCGGCGCTCCGCGACTTTCCCGCGTTCCGGATCCTGACCTCGACCCTCCACCCCCGAATCGACGCGTCCGTCTACCCGCTCATGAACTTCTCGGTCGCGGTCGACGACCACCTGCTCGGGTGCACGCACGTGATCCGGGGCAAGGACCACATCGCGAACACGCGCCGGCAGCAGTTCATCTACGACTGGTTCGGCTGGACTCCGCCGCACTTCCGCCACTACGGCCGGATGGGGATCGAGGGGGTCGTGCTCTCGACCTCAGAGATGCGTGCGGGCATCACGGCGGGCCGGTACGAAGGATGGGACGACATCCGCCTCGGGACGCTCCGGGCGCTGGCGCGGCGGGGGATCGCGCCCGAGGCCGTGAAGCGGGCTATGCTCGCGATCGGCGTCGGCGAGACCGACATCCAGTTCTCCTGGGAGAACCTCTTCGCCGAGAACCGGGCGATCGTGGACCCGGTTGCGGACCGACTCTGGTTCGTGCCGGACCCGGTCGCTGTCGCGGTCTCGGGCGCCCTCCCGAAGGAGGCCCGCCCGCTCAGGCATCCGGGCATGCCCGGGCGCGGCACGCGCAGGCTCGCGTTCGACGGAAGCGTGGTCGTGCCGTCCGGCGAGCTCGGGAGTGAGATCTCGATGCTCCGGCTCAAGGATCTCTTCAACGTCGACGTCTCCGCAGTCGAGGACCGGTTCCAGTTTGTGTATGCCGGGGACAACCTCGCGGAAGCCCGCGCGGTGCACGCCCCGATCGTCCAGTGGCTTCCGCCCGGTGAGGCCGTACCCTGCACGCTCCGCCGGCCCGAGGGCGACGTCGGAGGCGTCTGCGAGCCATCCGTTCGCGATGTCGTCGGCAGGGTCGTCCAGTTTGAACGGGTCGGCTTTGCACGGATCGACAGCGCCGGCCCCGACGGCGTCGTCGCGTACCTGACCCACCGATGACGGGCTCAGACGAGGGCTATGCGGCGAGTCGCTTGCCGGTCGGGTAACAGTGGATCGCACGGGGCCCGGGGCGGAGTGCGACCACCCCGTGGCGGACGAGCCACTGGAGGTGGTACCGGATCTCCCAGCTCCGGTAATTTTCGCGGTAGGCCTCGAAGAGCTCCTGGAGCGTGCACCCGGGCTTCGAAGTGATCAGGGTCAGCATCTGCCGCTGCAGGTTGATCCGCCGGAGCCGTTCCCTCATCCGTGACCTCCACCCTGGCGTCCGCCCTGGTCGATTGTATGTAATTACCTCTTTCCGTATTTGTATATTCCGTATTGAGCAGAGGCCCACCAGTGCCGGAATACGCCAAAGAAGAGATTCGGCGGAGACGATAGGGTTTTGCCGGGATCGGCCCCGGCGGGTCCCGCAGGCCGATAACGAAAGATATATCGGCGGCGAGGAGCAATCCAGTGGTGAATGAGCGCCCGCTTTTTTGACCGTTTTTTCCGTCCCAAACCCCATATCGTCGAAAGCGTGCCGCCCCCCACCCTCTCGCTCGGGGCCGGCATGGAGGTCCCCGAGTACCGCACCAAGCCCTACTTCATCGTGGCATCCGTCGAGATGGGCAACACCACCACCAAATGCATCCTGACCGGGACGAGTCTGGAGACCGGCCGGAGCTACGTGATCAACAAGACGGTCTCGATGAGCCGCGATGTCCGACCGCCGAGGCCGGGCGAGCAGGTTTTCGGCGCAACCCTCGACGGGACCGAGCTGACCCGCGAGTCCGTGACCGAGCTGGTCCGCGACACACTGATCCAGTGCCACAAGGAAGCCGGCCTCTCGATCCAGGACGACCTCGACTTCGTGGTCCGGTCGACGGGGGTGGTCGCCGCGATGGACTCGCCGGATCAGGTCGGGGACTTCGTCATCGCGCTCGCGAACGGCTGCCTCGAGGCGGGCGTGCCCCCGCGGAAGATGACGCCGCCGATGTCCAAGGGGAACCTTCCCATGAAACTCCAGCCCCACTCGTTCGCGGACAAGGTGGTCTTCGTCGGGGCCGTCGCGGGTGTGCTCCCCCCGGTCGGGTGTACCGGTGTCGAGATGGTCGCGAACGAGATGGAGGGCGAGCTCGCCATGGCCGGGATCAAGGAGGGCGCGAAGTGGACCCCGGTCGACTTCCGGAACCCGTGCGTCTCGATCGACTTCGGCACGACCCTCGACGGCCGGATCACCTCGGACGTGGACGAGTCGGCCGCGATCCCGTTCGCGAAGACCATCGGCAACTTCGCCGGGCTCGCGGGCGCGATCCCCGACGCGATCGTCCGCGGGACCGGCCTCGTCCAGCAGCGGACCGGGACCGCGCTCGACCTCTTCTCGGACCGGACCATGCTCGGCATGCTCTCTGCCAGGACGAACAGAGGGGTTGTGGACGAGTATGTCGAACGCTGCCACGAACAGATCGACATCCGGATCGTCCCGTCGGACCGGACGCGCTTCGGCCGCGTGCCGCTCTGCGCGGCCGTGGCCGAGGCCTCGGGGATCGCGTTGATTGGCTGCGACGCGGGGGTCAACGGGTCGTCCGTGCCCGCGCTCGAGGCGATCGGGCGCGAGTGTCACCAGTCGCACGGGATCGCGACGCTCACCGAGGTCGTGGATCGGGTCTGCACGCGGATGGCGCTCCGGATGGTCGGGATCTCGGCCGAACGCAACCTGGTCCCGCCCAACGCCTCGATCGGCTTCACGGGGCGGGCTGCGATCTCAGGCCGGAAGCCCGAGTACATCCTCGAGGGGATCGAGGCCATGGGCCTCTTCCCCGACGGCGCGAACGACCACCTGGTCTTCGTGGACGACGGGCTCGCGCGGGGTGCAGGGCTGATGGGTCGGTGCATGCTCTCGCTCGGCAAGCCGAAGTTCCCGCTCGGCGGGCGGCGGGGCGGCCGGTGCATCATGGCTAAGAGGATCGCGTGCGGAAAGTAAGGAGAGAGCCATGACAGAGACAGAACTCTACGACGTGGTGATCCCCCCCGGGGTCCCGCGGAGCATCATCAAAGAGATCGTCGAGCAGTTCCCGGGCGAACTTGTCGAGTCGCGGCAGCGTCTGAACTTCGCGAACATGGACGGGGATGAGCGGGACCTGCTTGCATTCCGCTCGGACCTCGCGACCGCGCAGGCGGTCGAGCAGTTCATCTACGACCGGCTGAACGTTTTCATCGGTGAAGAGGAGTGACCGACTCCGCGCACCGGACCAGATAGCCCGCGAGCAGCGCCGGGATCGGCGCGGCCATGCAGTGCCAGTTCGGGGTGCCGTTCACTTCGAGCACGGTGAAGCCGTCGGGCACGGGCAGAAGGTCCACGCCTGCGTAGTCCGCGCCGACAGCGCGCGCGGCCGCGACGGCGAGCCGGGCCATCGCAGGCGTGACCGCGACCGCCTCGCCCCGCCCTCCCTGGTGGATGTTGTGGGTCAGGTGCGGCGAGGTCCGTCGGATCGCGCCGACGGCTTCGTCGCCGATGACGAAGATCCGGTAGTCCTCGTCGTTCGGTACGTACTCCTGCAGGTAGTACGGCGGCTCCTCGAGTTCGTCCGCGCTGTCGACGAGCCGGATCCCGTTGCCGTCGTAGCCGTAGACCGGCTTGAAGACCGCCCGGTCGCCGTGGGCCGCGATGAAGGCGGCGGCCTGTCCGCGCGTCCTGAGAAAGCCGGTCGCGGGCGAGGGTAGATCAGCACGGACCAGGAGCGCGGTGGTCGCGACCTTCGAGGCGCAGGTCGCGATCGCACCGGGTGTGTTCACGACACGGTTCGCGAGCGCGAGCGCCTGGAGGGCCTCGAACTGGTGGCCGTCCTGCCGCAGGCCGCAGGCCCAGATCAGCGAACCCTCGAGGCCGCAGTCGAAGGGGTCGACCGCGTCGAGGTCGAGGTCCGACCACGCCGCGTCGAGCGCGTCGAGCGCGGCGCAGACCTGCGCGGTCGAGTCGTCGCCGGGGGTGTCGGTCGGTTTCCGTACGATCCGGATCATGCCTCGATCCGGGTCGACGCGGCGCCCCATCAACCTGTTGCAGTGCCGGCAGGTTCAAGCCGGACCGCGCTCACGCTGCTGCATGCAGTATTACGCCCGCCCCGAGGCGGGGCTCGACCTCTCCCGTATCAACGAGGCGGTCGAGGCGGCCTTTGCCGCGTTCGCGAAGGGCGAGACCGAGATGCCGCCGAAGGTCTACGTGACCCTGCCGGGGGGCGACTTCCGGACCATGCCCGCCTACATCCCTGCCCTCGGGCTCGCCGGGGTCAAGATCGTGAACGTCCACCCCGGCAACCCGGCGCGCGGCCTCGAGACCGTGATGGCGCTGATCGTCCTGCTCGATGCCCCGACGGGAATGCCGTATGCGATCCTGAACGCGACCGGGTTGACCGACCTCCGCACGGGGGCCGCGGGTGCCGTCGCGGCCCGGCACCTCTGCCGGAAGCAGGACGGGGTCGAGCTCGGGCTCGTCGGCGCGGGAAGGCAGGCCGAGACCCAGCTCGAGGCGACGGCTGCCTGGCTCGGGATCGATCGCGTCCGGGTCTGGAGCCGGCGCGCGGCGACGGCGGAGGCCTTCGCCCGAAAATACCCGCGCTTCGATATCCGGGCGGACACGCTCGAGCGGACCGCCGACTGCGACCTCCTGGTCACGACCACGCCCTCACGCGCGCCCCTCGTGATGGACGCCTGGGTCCGCGACGGCACCCACATCAACGCGATCGGCGCGGACGCGCCGGGCAAGCAGGAGCTCGACCCCGCGATCCTCATCCGGGCCTCGGTCTTTGTCGACGACCCGCGGCAGGCCGTCCACTCCGGCGAGGTCAACGTCCCGATCGCAGCCGGTCTGTACTCGATCGACCGGATCGCCGGCACCGTGGGCGATGTCGTCATTGGCCGGGCCGGGCGGCACTCGGACGACGAGGTCACGGTCTTCGACTCGACCGGTCTCGCGGTCCAGGACCTCGCGATCGCCGGCGTGGCGCTCGAGGCCGGGAGACCCGGGGTCGGGCTGGAGTTCCCCTAGGTCGGGATCGCGGGCTCTGTCACGTCCACCGCCCCTGGGGCGGTGTCGGGCAGGGCGAACTTCCGCCAGACCTGCTCGCGGTAGACCGGGCCCGAGTTGTAGGTGCAGAACGGGATGAGGCGGCCGTCGGGGGTCGCGTAGTGGATGCAGCACCGGCGCACGCGGTCCGTGTCGTAGTTGTGGCAGTCCATGAAGTGCATGGTGCCGATGAAGAGCGCGTTCCAGTGAAAATCGCGGAGTGCGTCGAAGTTCTGCGAGATCAGGGCCTGTTTGATGAGGCGCCAGACCTCGGCCGACTTGCCCGTCTCGTCCTTCTTGAGCGAGCCATGCAGGTCCTTGAGCCCCTCGAGCATGGCGCGGTACTTGTTGATCGACCCGCCCCTGGAGAGGGTGCCCCCCATCCGGTCGATCGAGTCGAAGAACCGGTCCACGTCGATGATCCGGTTCACGGGCGTGATGGTGCCGTCGTTCACGAAGACGTATGTCGCGGCCCCGCAGTGCTGGTGGGTCGTGAACTCGACGACGCGGTTGCCCGTGTAGGCCCCGACCAGGCGCGAGATCGGCATCACGCACGGCACGGGGTAGAAATCGGCCTGCCGGATGACACCGCCGGTCTGGTCCTCGATGGCCGCGGTCAGGTCCGGGATCGTGACCCGCTCCTTCTCGACATCGTCCTCGCTCGCGGCGCCGGTGAACGCGACCGGCTGGAAGTTGACGCCGCGCACGACCCGGATCCGCTGCGCGGCGTACCGGATGATCTCGCCGACCTCGTGATCGTTGCGGCCACGGATAACGGTCGGGACGAGGACCACGCCCATCCGGGCCGCCATGCACCGATCCAGCGCCCGCTCGTGGGTCGCGAGGAACGGGTTCGTCGCACGCGAGACGCCGTCGAAATGGAGATAGAGGGTCGAGAGGCCGGCCTCCTTCAGCGCCTCCACGTACCCCTCCTCCTTCGCGATCCGGAAGCCGTTCGTCGCGATCTGCACCTGGGAGAAACCGAGCCGCTTCGCGTCCCGGATCAGCGCGGGCAGGTCGTCGCGCATGGTGGGCTCGCCGCCCGAGAACTGGACGGCAGGCGTCGGCACGGGCCGCTCGGCCCGGAGGAGCTCCATCATTCCGATCACCTGGTCGTACGTCAGCTGGTACACGAATCCGCAGGCCCGAGCGTTGGCGAAGCAGAAATCGCAGTTGAGGTTGCACCGGTTCGTGAGGTCGATATTCGCGAGCAACGTCTCCGAGCGGTGCTGCGAGCAGAGCCCGCACTCGTGCGGGCAATTTACCTCCGGGACCTCCCGCTGGGGGTTCTCGACCCCGTTCCCGACGTGGGCGTACCCGTCGAACCGCTCGAACATCGCGGTGTCGGACCAGTACAGCGACCGGATCCGGCCGTGCTCCGGGCACTCGCGCTCGATCCAGACCTTTCCGTCCTGGTCGTAGATCCGTGCGTCGAGGACGCGCCCGCAGGACGGGCAGAGGCTCTTCGTCGTCTTATCCACCATCAGGATCCACCAGGCGCGATTGTCGACCGGCTCCCGTCACGGTGAAAATTTCGGCCGTTCGGGTCCGCCAGCGACGTTTTCTAGTAGTTTCTCTTACATTACATTAATGCTTACAGGTGGAGTGGAGTACCCGTGACGCTGGCCGACGCCATCACGCCCGGGGCCATCGGCCTGGCCGCGCTCGCCGCGTGCTGGATCATGCTGCCGGCCTGGCTCCCGAACCCGATCGCGGCCCTCTTCGGCGGGGGCCGGCCGATCGACGGGGGTCGGGTGCTCCGCGACGGCTACCGCGTGCTCGGCAACGGCAAGACCTGGCGCGGCTTCGCCGCGGGCGTCCTCGCCGGGCTCGCGATCGGCGCGGTCGAGATCGCGGTCCAGGGCTATCCCCTGCCCGTGCCGCTCCCGGTTCTGACGCCGCTGGCCGTGCTCGCGCTCTCGGTGGGGGCTCTGCTCGGCGATATGGCCAAGTCCTTCTTCAAGCGACGGCTCGGCAAGGACCGCGGCGCGGCGTGGCCGGTGGTGGACCAGTTCGACCTCGTGGTGGGAGCGTTTGTCATGCTCGCGCTCCTGGAGCCGGGCTGGATCGCGGCGAACATCACGCTTCCCGTCCTCGTCTTCATCGTGATCCTGACGCCGCTCCTGCACCGGGTCATGAACCTGATCGGGTACACGGCCGGGATCAAGGAGGAACCATGGTGAAAGACAACCCCATCGCGGACCGGCTGATCGAGGCCGGCGCCATCGAGTTCGGCGAGTTCACGCTCGCCTCGGGCGCGACGAGCCCCTACTACGTCGACATCAAGACCGCCATGACCGATCCCGCCCTGCTCGCCGCGGTTGCGGTCGCGATCGCCGAACGCGAGATCTTCGAGGTCGTCGCGGGTGTCGCCGTCGGCGGGGTTCCGCTCGCGGTCGCGGTCTCGCTCGCGAGCGGCCGGCCGTATGCGATCATCCGAAGCGCGGCGAAGGACCACGGTCGGGCGGACCTCGTGATCGGCTCCGTCGCCGGCCGGCGCGTCCTCCTCGTCGAGGACGTCACGACCTCGGGGGGCTCGGCCATCTACGGGATCGAGGAACTCCGGAAGGCCGGGGCCGAGGTCGAGTGCGTGGTCACGGTCGTCGATCGCGAAGGGGGCGCGGAGGAGCGGCTCGCCGCAACGGGGGCCCGGCTCGTGCCGCTCGTCCGCGCTCGGGAGCTCCTCGCCGGATAAAGACCGGCAACCGCTTATTTTGTGAACGCGTCGGTCCTGGTAGACGTACCGATGAAGTACCTGGTGGTGGGTGGCGGAGGACGGGAGCACGCGATTGCGGCCTCGCTCGCCCGGGACGAGACGGCGGGGCTGGCGGCCGTCATGGCCACGAGAAACCCGGGGATCGCCCCGCTCGCCGACGCCATCCTGCTCGCGTCCGAGACCGACGTGCAGCGCGTGGTCCGGTTCGCGGTCGAGGCCGGCGTGGACCTCGCGGTGATCGGTCCTGAGGCCCCTCTCGAGGCCGGGCTCGCCGACGCCCTCGCCGGCGCCGGCATCCCCGCGTTCGGCCCGACTCGGGCTGCGGCACGGATTGAGACCGACAAGGCCTGGGCCCGGTCCCTGATGACGAGGCACGGCATTCCCGGCTGCCCCGGTCCGGCCTCTTCACCGACCCGGACGAGGCCGTACGGTTCATTCGCGACCATCCGGGCGAGCTCGCGGTCAAGCCGGTCGGCCTCACCGGGGGCAAGGGCGTCCGGATCACGGGAGAGCAGGTCGACCGCGAGGGTGCCTGTGCCTACGTCCGCGAACTCGGTGGGCCGGTCGTGGTCGAGGAGCGGCTCGAGGGCGAGGAGTTCACGCTGCAGGCCTTCGTCGACGGCACGCACCTCGCCCCGATGCCGCTCGTGCAGGATCACAAGCGTGCGTTCGAGGGGGACCGGGGCCCGAACACGGGCGGCATGGGGTCGTACTCGATGCCCGACCACGGCCTGCCGTTCGTGACGAACGTGGACCTTGAGGCTGCGCTCGGAATCATGGCGGCCGTCGTCCGGGCCATGGCCGGCGAGGGCTCGCCGTTCTGCGGCGTCCTGTACGGCCAGTTCATGAACACGGCTTCCGGGCCGATGGTGATCGAGTTCAACGCCCGGTTCGGCGATCCCGAGGCGATGAACGTCCTTACATCGCTCGCGAGCGACCTCGGCGAGATCGCGTGGCGGTGCGTGGACGGAAACCTGGGTCAGTCCGCAATCTCGTTCGAGAAGGCGGCCACGGTCTGCGAGTCCCTCGTCCCGGAGGGCTACCCCGGGGCACCGGGGCCGTCCGCGCCAATCGGCCTTCCCGACCCCGGCCCGACCCGGCTCTACTATGCGAACGTCGAGGAGCGCGACGGCGGGCTCTGGACTCTCCGGTCGCGCACACTCGCGTTCGTCGGGACCGGAGCCACGCTTGAGGAGGCCGAGAGCGCGGCCGAGAGGGCCGCATCCGGCGTGACGGGCCCCGTCCGGCACCGGCGCGACATCGGCACGCAGTCCCTGCTCGAGCAGCGCTGTGCGCATATGAGGGCGATCCGATGAAAAACCTGATCTCTATCCTGGACGTCTCGATTCCGGACCTCGAGCGGCTGATGGCCGACGCGGCCCGACTCAAGGCCGAGCGGGCCGAGGGGTGTTGCCACCCGCTCCTTACCGGCAGGAGCCTCGCGATGATCTTCGAGAAGCCGTCTACGCGGACCCGTGTCTCGTTCGAGGTCGGGATGTACCAGCTCGCCGGCCACGCGCTCCATCTGGCTCAGGAGGATATGCAGCCTGCGGCGAGGCGAGGCGGTCTCAGACACGGCCCGCGTTCTCTCGCGCTACGTCTCGGCCGTGATGATCCGGGCGAATCGTCACGAGACGATCGAGGAGTTTGCAGTCCACGCGACCGTGCCCGTGATCAACGGGCTGTCTGATCGCGAGCACCCGTGCCAGCTCCTGGCCGACATCTTCACCATCCGTGAGCGCTTCGGCCGGACCGACGGCCTGGTCGCGGCCTGGGTCGGGGACGGCAACAATGTCTGCAACTCGCTGATCCTCGCGGCAGGCCTGACAGGCATGGAGGTCCGAGTTGCGGCACCGGCGCCGTACGCCCCGGACCCGGCGGTCGTGGCGCGGGGACGGGCCGAGGGGGGGCGAATCGTCTGTGCGTCCACGCCCGAGGAAGCGGTTGCGGGCGCCGACGTGATCTTCACGGACACCTGGGTCTCGATGGGGGCCGAGGCCGAGGAGGCGGTACGGCGGAAGGCCTTCGCCGGATACGGGATCGACGACAGACTCGTCGGGCTCGCAGCCGACGGCGCGGTCGTCCTGCACTGCCTGCCGGCTCACCGAGGCGACGAGATCACCGACGACGTCCTGGACGGGCCGCGATCGGCGGTCTGGGACGAGGCCGAGAACCGGCTTCACGTACAGAAGGCCGTGCTCGTTTCCCTGCTATCGCCGTTCGATGAGCGCTCGTTCCAGCAGATGCTGCTCGGCTGAGGCCTGTCAGGGTGTTGGCCGGCCGGGCAACCGCCCGAGCCCGTCCCGGACGCCGCGGAGAAGCGCGCCCGCCGACGGCCGACTGAGGTACCTGACCAGATAGATCCCGAGCAGGAACCAGAGGCGGAAGCCGAAGAACCAGGCGAAGAACCGCGCCCGCTCGCCCGCAGTCGCGTACCGCCGGACGAACCAGAACTGGTTCCGCGTCAGGTAGTAGAGCTTGGTCGGGGACCGCTTCGACGAGGCCGAGACCTTGTGCCAGAGCCGTGCTCCCGGAACGTACACGGCCGTGTACCCGGCGTGCCGCCCCCGGAGGATCAGGTCGTTCTCCTCGAAATACGCGAAGTATGCGGGGTCGAGAAGGCCAATCTCCTCAAGCAGGGCCGACCGGGCAAGCAGGCACGAGCCCTCGACCCAGTCCACCTCGCGCTCGAGGTCGTGCTGGCCCTGGTCTACCTCGTTCTGCCCGATGTGCCATGTCTGGCCGTGGACCAGAATCGAGCGAGCCGCCCGCGAAGTTGATCACGTCGCGCCGGCCCCCGTGGTCGTAGTAGTAGGTCTTGGGGCCGAAGAACCCGGCCTCCGGGTGGCGCGCGGCGGCTCCGACGAACTCGTCGAGCAGGGCCGGGTCGACCACCGTATCGTTATTCAGAAAGAGGCAGAACTCGGGCGAACGGGCCGCGAGCGCGAAGCGAGTCCCCTGGTTGTTCGCCTCGGCAAAGCCGAGGTTCCGGTCGTTCTCGATCACGACCACCGAGCGATCCGCGACGGGCAGACCTTCCGTCGCCCGCGCCTCGGCGTCCCGGGCGGCGAACCGCTCGAACCGGACCGGTTTCGAGCCCGGGTCGTATGCGACGAGCGGGGACTCGACCTGAAGGGTGCCGGCACAGTAGGCCTCGATCTTCTCGATCGAGCCGTCGGCCGAGCCGTTGTCGACGCAGACCACGAACCAGGCGCCGTATCCGCACCGGAGCAGGGACTCAAGACACTCGATCGTGTCCCGCCATCCGTTCCAGTTCACGAGGATAATCCCGATCGCGGGCCCCTCCGGCGCTTCCTCTCCGGTCATCTTCTTACCGTTTCGCGCCGATGGTTCATGTACCTGTCTGGTGATGCGCATGCGGGTTGTGATCGTGTACGAATCGCTTCATCACGGGAATACGAAGCGGGTCGCCGGGGTCATGGCCGACGCGTGCGGCGCGGACCTGATCCGCTTGGGTGAGCGGAAGAAGCCCGACCTGCAGGCGAACGACCTTGTCGGGCTCGGGTCGGGGATCTATCACTCGCGCCACCACCCCGATCTTATCGCTTTTGCTGCGAAGGAGCACTTTGCGGATGGCGCCCGGGCCTTCCTCTTCTCGACCGCGGGCGTTCCGTTTCTCTCCGGCCTCTGGCACCGTCCCCTCCGGGCTGCGCTCGAGGCGCAGGGGGTTCCGACAGCGGGCGAACTCTGCCTCCCGGGCTGGGACACCTACGCAATCTTCGGGCTCGTCGGCGGGATCAACCGTGGACTGCCCGGGAATCGGGAGCTTGAGCGTGCCCGGGAGTTCGCGCGCTCGATGGCCCGGGGTCAGGGCGCGGGCGCACTGTCGTAGACGAGGGAGAGGTACCGGGCCGTGAAGATCAGAGCCGCAGGGCCGATCACGATCCCGGCTACCCAGCCGATCACGGGCAACCCAGAGAAGATCCCGACCGCCACGTATGCGATGCCGAGCACGATCCAGAGGACGAGCAGGGCGACGATGTAGTTGACCCACCCAATCCGCCCGATGTGTTCGAGGATCGCGGCGAAGTTGAACGCCTCCCGGATCCCGTCGCGGCGGGCGCAGCGGACAAGGGCGAGGGACGAGATCATGCCCACCACCACCCAGACGATCAGCGCGAGCAGGATCCCGAACCCGAGGGTGGCTAGAGCGGAGAAGAGGGCGGCTATGTCCTGCGACTGGCCGCTCGCGAGAATGCCGGTCACGCCGAGCCCTCCGAAGATCAGGATCACGGCGAGTACGGGGAGGAGGTAAGCGACCGAGACAACGACGAGCCTGACCCCGGCGAGTGCGAGCCCGGCCGGGTCCTCGAGGTCCGGCGGCGTGCGCGGGCGGCGGTAGATGCGGTAGGCGTAGCCGTTCAGCATGAGTCCGGCCACGAGCGACACGGCGACCACTATCGCGATGGCGGCGAATCTGAGCACCTGGTCGAGGGGGAGCACGAGCGGCAGAGCCGGAAGCGCGAGGGTCATGAGGGCGTACAGGACGATCAGTGCAGCTCCGCGCCGGAGGTCCCCGGTCAGTGCGGCCCGCATGAACTCGACCGAATCCGTGAGCAGCCCGCCGTAGTCCATCCGTCCGTCTCCTGACTTATCAGGTATATTCTGAGCGCCGATTTATAGATACCCGTGGCCGGCTCCGAATGAAAAGAGATATGGACTGCGAAGACCATGAGTGGACGACGCCGAAGGGCGCGGAGACGAGAGACGATGGTACTCATCACCGACGAGATGCGGGCGGTCTTCGAGAAGATCAAGGTCTTCTCGGTCGGGACCGCTTCAGAGGACGGAACTCCGAACGTGGCCCCGATCGCGACCGTCCAGTTCGCGGGCGGCGACGAGGTCTGGATCGGGGACAACTACATGAAGAAGACGCTCGCGAACGTCCGGGCGAACCCGAGGATGGCGATGTACGCGTGGGACCCCGACTCAAAGAAGTGCTACCAGGTCAAGGGCCGGGTCGAGGTACGGACCGAAGGGCCTGAGTACGAGCAGATGAAGGCCCGGATGAAGGCAAAGAACGAGGCCTATCCGGCCAAGTCCCTCCTGATCCTCAGGGTCGAGGAGATCTTCACCTGCGCCCCCGGGCCGGGTGCGGGCGACCGGATCGCCTGACCCTTCCCTCTTCTCTATTCAGTGCCGGAAGTGCCGGACGCCCGTGAAGACCATCGCGACCCCGAGCCGGTCGGCCGCCTCGATCACCTCGCCGTCGCGGATAGACCCCCCGGGCTGGACCAGCGCGGTCGCGCCGGCCGCCGCGGCGACCTCGAGAGTGTCCGGAAACGGCAGGAACGCGTCCGAGGCGACGGCCGACCCCGCGAGAGGTTGCCTGGCCTTCTCGACCGCGATTCGCGCCGCGTCCACGCGGTTCGGCTGGCCTCCTCCGATCCCGAGGGCCTGACGCGCGTTCGCGAAGACGATCGCGTTCGACTTGGTGTGGGCCGCGACCTTCAGGCCGAATCGGAGCGCGGCCTCCTCGTCCGATGTCGGGGCGCGCTTCGTGACCACACGCCACTCCTCCGCGTACGCCGGCGTCCGCTGGACAAGGAGACCGCCGTCGATCGACGCGGACCTCGTCGCCGGTCACTGGTGGGCCCGTCCGGATCGACGCGCAAGTTCGGCTTCGAGGCGAGGATGGCGAGCGCCTCGTCCGAGAAGATCCGGGGCCGCGAGCACCTCGACGAAGGTCGAGGCGACCTCGGACGCGACCGCAGCATCAACCGGCCGGTTCAGCGCGACCACGCCGCCGTAGGCCGAGACCGGGTCGACCTCGCGCGCCGTGACGTAGGCCTCGACCGGATGTTGCGCCGACCGCCGCGCCGCACGGGTTGTTGTGCTTGACCACGACGGCCGCGCAGTCGTCGAACTCCCGGACCAGGCGGACAGCCGCGTCCAGGTCGAGGTAGTTGTTGTAACTCATCTCGCGGCCCTGGAGGGGCACGGCGCCTGCGATCCCTGCGTCGCCGTAGACCGCAGCCTGCTGGTGTGGGTTCTCGCCGTAACGGAGGGGGCGGCCGTTCGTCCACTGCCGGGTGTACACGGTCGGGAAGCCGCCGTCGAGCGCGTAGAGGTGGTTGCTGATGGCCGCGTCGTACTCGGCCGTCCGGGCGAAGGCGGCCCGCGCGAGGGCGAGACGCTCGTCGTCCGTGAAGCCGCCGCGGTCGAGGGCCGCGAGGACCAGCGGGTACAGGGACGGGTCGACCACGACCGCGACATCGCGGAAGTTCTTGGCGGCCGCCCGGATCATTGCGGGGCCACCGATGTCGATGAACTCGACGAGCTCGGCGAGGGGCAGGTCGCGCTCGCGCATCGCCTCGAACGGGTAGAGGTTCACGACGAGGAGGTCGATCGGCTCGATCCCGTGCTCGGCCATGACTGCGTCATCGATTCCCCGGCGTCCGAGGAGTCCGCCGTGGACCCGGGGATGGAGGGTCTTGACCCGGCCGCCCATCATCTCGGGCGAGCCCGTGTAGGCCGAGACCTCGGTGAAGGGGATGCCGGCGGCCGCGAGCGCAGCCCCGGTGCCGCCGGAAGAGAGGAGACGGTACCCGTGCCCGATGCAGGGCTCGTGCGAGCTCCACGAGGCCGGTCTTGTCCCAGACCGAGAGAAGCGCAGAGGACATGGTGCAGCTGTTGGGGGCTCGTCGGTAATAGGATGATCGACACCGTCCATGCACGCCTCGGGCCCGAATCCGAAAAATACACTGTTTCAGGGCTCCAATTCGTCATCAGGGGGCGCTCCGCGGCAATCGGAAGGATCACCATAAGTAACGATTATATAGAACTACAATACAACATAATCCCGGACCACGTATGACGACCGACGAGGAGGCAGCTGAACAAAGCCTGTTCGAGCCGGATTCCGGGGAATCCTCGCTCGACGAGATCGCCGCGCTCCGGTCGGCCCAGGCGGAGCTGAACGAGCGGTTTCTGCGGCTCGCCGCCGACTTCGAGAACTACAAAAAACGGGCGGTGAAAGACCAGGCTACTCGCGTCGAGGCCGCCGTCGAGCAGGTGATCTGCGAGATTCTCGAGGTCTACGACAACCTGGAGCGGGCCGAGCGGGCCGACGACGACGCGCTCCGTACGGGCCTCGCCCAGATCCGGAAGCTCTTCGGGGCCGTCCTCGAACGGCGCGGCGTGACCCCGATCGCCTGCCTGAACGAGCAGTTCGACCCGGCCCTCCACGAGGCGATCGCGGCCGTTCCGTCCGATGCGGCGGAAGGGACCGTGATCGACGAGGTGGCCCGGGGCTACTGCATGAACGGCCGGGTCATCCGGTATGCGAAGGTCGCAGTCTCACAGAACAAGGAGTAGTAACAATGGCAACAGAGAAAGTGATCGGATATCGACCTCGGAACCACGAACTCATGCATGGCGATCATGGAGGCAGGCAAGCCGATCGTGATCCCGAATGCCGAGGGGGCGCGGATGACCCCGTCCGTCGTCGCATTCACCAAGGAGGGCGGAGACGGCTCGTGGGGCTCGCTCGCGAAGCGGCAGGCAGTCACCAACCCGCAGCGAACGATCCAGTCGATCAAGCGGAGGATGGGGACCTCGGAGAAGGTCGAGATCGACGATAAATCATACACTCCGCAGGAGATCTCCGCGATGATCCTGCAGAAGCTCAAGAGGGACGCGGAGGCCTATCTCGGCGAGAAGATCGCGAAGGCCGTGATCACCGTCCCGGCGTACTTCAACGACGCCCAGCGTCAGGCGACCAAGGACGCCGGCCAGATCGCGGGGCTCGAGGTGCTCCGGATCATCAACGAGCCGACCGCGTCCGCGCTCGCCTACGGGATCGACAAGGAGCAGGACGCCACGATCCTGGTCTACGACCTCGGCGGCGGCACCTTCGATGTCTCGATCCTGACCCTCGGCGACGGCGTCTTCGAAGTCAAGTCGACCGCAGGCAACAACCGCCTCGGCGGCGACGACTTCGACCAGAAGGTCGTTGACTTCCTGGTCGACGAGTTCAGGAAGAAGGAGGGGATCGACCTCAAGAACGACCCGATCGCGATGCAGCGCCTCCGCGACGCGGCCGAGAACGCGAAGATCGAGCTCTCGAAGGTCCAGAAGACGACCATCAACCTCCCGTACATCACGACCGACGCCTCGGGACCGAAGTTCCTCGACATCGACCTGACCCGGGCGAAGTTCGAGCAGCTCATCGGCGAGCTCGTCGAGTTGACGGTCGGCCCGGTGAAGCAGGCGCTCGCGGACGCGAAGCTCTCGCCCGGTCAGATATCGACCACGTCCTCCTCGTCGGCGGCCAGACGCGGACGCCGCTCGTCCAGGAGACGGTCAAGCGGCTCCTGGGCAAGGACCCTGACAAGAGCGTCAACCCCGACGAGGTCGTGGCCCTCGGTGCCGCGATCCAGGCGGCCGTCCTGACCGGCGAGACCAAGGACATCGTCCTCCTCGACGTCACCCCGCTCACGCTCGGAATCGAGACCCTCGGCGGGATCGCGACCAAGCTGATCGAGCGGAACACGACCATCCCGACCCGGAAGAGTCGCAGATATTCTCGACCGCGGCCGACGGCCAGACCAGTGTCGAGATCCACGTCGTCCAGGGCGAGCGTGCACTGGCGAAGGACAACTTCACGCTCGGCAAATTCCAGCTCACCGGGCATCCCGCCCGCACCGCGGGGCATCCCGCAGATCGAGGTGACCTTCGACATCGACTCGAACGGGATCATCCATGTCTCGGCAAAGGACCTCGGGACCGGGAACCAGCAGGCGATCACGATCAAGGGCTCGAAGCGGCTGAACGAGAACGAGATCAAGAAGATGGTCGAGGACTCGAAGAGCCTTCGAGGACGAGGACAGAAGAAGAAGGAGGAGATCGAGATCCGGAACCAGGCCGACACCGCGATCTTCTCGGCCGAGCAGATGCTCAAGGAGAACGGCGACAAGATCGAGGCCGAAGACCGGGTGAAGGTCGAGGAGGCCGTTGCCGCGGTCCGGAAGGCGCTCGGTGACGACGACCTCGAGGGAATGAAGCGCGAGATGGAGTCCCTCTCCGAAGCGCTCTACGCGGCGACGACCAAGCTCTACCAGAAGGTCCAGGCCGAGGCGGCCGCGTCCCAAGCAGCCGGGAGCAGGCCGGCGCCGGGGCGAAGGACGATACCGTCGTCGACGCGGACTACAACGTGAAAGAGTAGGGAGCAGCGGATGGCTGCGGGAGACTACTACGAACGCCTCGGCGTCCCCCGGAAAGCCGACGAGAAGGAGATCAGGAAGGCGTACCGCAACCTCGCGCGGCAGTATCACCCCGACGTCTGCAAGGAGCCGGGTGCCGAGGAGCGGTTCAAGGAGATCAACGAGGCCTACGCCGCCCTCTCCGATCCCGAGAAACGGGCCCAGTACGACCGGATGGGGCACGAGACGTTCACGAACGCATCGAAGGGCTCGTATACCGGAGGCGGCGGGTTCGAGGGCGGGTTCTCCTCGGACTTCTCCGGGTTCGGCGACATCTTCGACTTCTTCGGTGGCGGCGCGCGGGGGCAGGCGTCCCGCGGGCCGCAGCGCGGCGCGGACCTGCTCATGCGGATGCAGGTCCCGCTCGAGGAGGCAGTGGCCGGGGCCGAGCGGGTGATCGAGGTCTGGCACACCGAGCCCTGCACCAGCTGCGACGGGACGGGGAGCGAGACGAAGAAACGTCACCACATGCCCCCGGTGCGGCGGCACGGGCCAGATCCGGCAGATGAGCCAGTCCGTCTTCGGCCAGATCGTCCGGATGTCCACATGCCCGCGGTGCGGGGGCCGGGGCAGGATACCGGAAAAGCCGTGTCGGACCTGCAGCGGCGCCGGCACCCAGCGGGTGCGGCGGACGGTCACCGGTCCAGGATCCCCGCGGGGATCGAGCACGGGATGCGCCTCAGGGTCGAGGGCTACGGCGAGGCGGGCGATTACGGCGCCGCGAACGGCGACCTCTACATCGAGGTCCACGTCCTGCCCCACGAGCGGTTCGCCCGGCTCGGCGACAACCTCGAGACCGTGGTCGAGATCTCACCGGCGCAGGCCGTCCTCGGGTCGACGGTCGAGGTCAAGACGATCGACGGGCGCACGGTCGAGCTGAAGGTGCCGTCCGGGGTGCAGCACAACACTGCGCTCCGGGTTCCGGGCGAGGGCGTCAAACGCCGGGGGCGGCCGGGCGACATGCTGGTCCGCGTCCGGATCGCGGTCCCCCGCCGGCTCTCGGACGAAGAGCGCGAGCACTACTCCCGGATCCTCGAGATCGAGGGCAAAGCCGGTGCCGCATTCCGAGAAGAAAGGCGGGGGGATCCTCTCGGATCTCTTCGGCGGCAAGAAGAAGGACCACTGAGGGCGGCGCCCTCCGCTCCACGTTTTTCAGACGATGTCCGGGCATCAGGACTTCATGACCGAGCCCGGTGCCTCCGTCACGCAGGCGATCGCATCCGCAATCGCCGGCAGGAGTTCGGCCGGGATCCCCATCACCATCTCCTGCGGCTCGATCCCCGAGAACTTCCGCGAGCCGTCGCACCCGAGCGAGAAGTTGGGCCTGCCCGAGAGGAAGGTCTGGGCCGTCGCGTCCGCGCAGACCGACTGGATCCCGGCGAAGTTCGCCTCGAGTCGGCCCCCCTGGTCGTGGAGCGCGGCCTGAGCGAGCTTGAGCATCGCGAGGGGCGTGGTCACGATCAGCACGATCTCGGGGTCGAACGGGGTCGCCTCGAGCGGCGCGTACATCGTCGCGTAGGTCTCGCCCGGCGTGAGGTGCGGGATCCGGTCGATCGTGCGGCGGCAGGCCGCGCGGGACCCGAACTTGCCGAGCCTGTAGTAGAAGTCGCCGGTCTTGAGAGACTCGGTGAGCGGCCGAAGGCCGAGGGACCAGGCCCCGCCGTTGCAGAGGTGCTTCTCGGACGGCGCGAAGAAGACCTTCCCCTCATGCCGGGCCATCGAGATCATCTTGCAGTGCCGGAGGGTCTCGGGGGCCTCCTCCATCCCCTCGGGGATCTCCTCCTTCGTGTGCGCGAACCGGAACGCGACCGGCGAGCCCTCGAGACCGAGGTAGGTCTTCAGGGTCTCCGCGATCGCAGCGTAGTCACAGGCAGTCTCGGCCATTCGAATTCACCGTGGGCACCAGCTCGTCGCTCGCCCGAATAAACCCGTCGGTCAGAGCCGCCGCAGCTTCCGGTCGACCTTCTCGAAGAAGTTGCGCCCGACGTCGACGAAGAGCGCGGGCTCGGCCGAACGCTCGACCCGGAGCAGGGCGTGCTGGTCGAGTTCGAACTGGGCCTGTCCGTCGATGACGAGGTCACGATCAGCACGATCTCGGGGTCGAACGGGGTCGCCTCGAGCGGCGCGTACATCGTCGCGTAGGTCTCGCCCGGCGATAAGTGCGGGATCCGGTCGATCGTGCGGCGGCAGGCCGCACGGGACCCGAATTTGCCGACCTTGTCGTAGAAATCGCCGGTCTTGAGGGACTCGGTGAGCGGCCGAAGGCCCAGGGACCAGGCCCCGCCGTTGCAGAGGTGCTTCTCGGACGGCGCGAAGAAGACCTTCCCCTCATGCCGGGCTATCGCGATCATCCTGCAGTGCCGGAGGGTCTCGGGGGCCTCCTCCATCCCCTCGGGGATCTCCTCCTTCGTGTGCGCGAACCGAAACGCGACCGGCGAACCATCGAGACCGAGGTAGGTCTTCAGAGTCTCCGCGATCGCAGCGTAGTCACAGGCAGTCTCGGCCATTCGAATTCACCGTGGGCACCGACTCGTCGCTCGCCCGGATAAACCCGTCGATCAGAGTCGCCGCAGCTTCCGATCGACCTTCTCGAAGAAGTTGCGCCCGACGTCGACGAAGAGCGCGGGCTCGGCCGAACGCTCGACCCGGAGCAGGGCGTGCTGGTCGAGCTCGAACTGAGCCTGGCCGTCGATGACGAG
>CAVUEE010000030.1:0-81656 GCA_963740465.1 uncultured Methanoregulaceae archaeon | reverse complement strand
TGTCCGCTCCTTCGAGCGCCTCCTGCCAGCCGTCGCCGAGGAGATCCGCGACCAGGAGTCCGACCTGCCCGCCGCCGAGGTGCTGTGCGAGGTTTCCGCGCTCCCCGGTCGAGAGGTTGTCGATCACGAGCACCCTGTCGCCCCGCGCGACGAGCGCGTCCACGAGGTGCGACCCGATGAACCCGGCCCCGCCGGTCACGACGCTGAACATCGTATCAATATAGGGCGTCGCCCCTATACGGTACCGCGATGGTACCTCGGGATCGACCACGGCACGACCGCCATGCGCTTTGCCACCGAGTCCGGGGTGTTCAAGTCCCCCGGCCCGACGCCTGCGCCTTCGAGTCTCACGCGCTCGAGCGGCTCGGACCGATCGAGTCCATCGAGGGCTGCGCGCTCTGCTACTCCATGGGTGACGGGATCAGTGCCGTCACTCCGATAGAGCGCGTTCGGAACCGTGGCGTGGTGAGCCGAGAGGGTGCGGGCGAGCACATCGGCGGCGGCACTCGCGTCTTCGACGTGATGGCCGCGAGCGGCATCCCGACGGTCGTGATCCCCGGGCTCCACCGGGGCTCGCCCACGGACCCGCGGTTCAAGGCGTACTCGCACCAGACCAGCCCCGAGAAGCTCGGGATCGCGTACCTCGCCGTCCAGGATCACGGCCCCGACGTCGTGGTCGCGGACATCTCGTCGAACACGGTCTCGCTCGTCGTCCGCGACGGGCTCGTCGTGGGCGCGTTCGACGCCTGTGTGTTTGCTCCGGGCCTGCGCCACGGGGCGCTCGACGTGGACGCGATCCGGCGGATCGACCTGGGTGAGGAGACCGCGAACCAGGCCTTCCTCCACGCCGGCGTCGAGTACACGATGCCCGAGCCCGAGCGCCTCCGGACGATCGCGATGTTCGCCGCGATGGAGTGCGCAGGCCTGCTCCTGCTTGCGCCGGACGCGACGGTCGTGCTCGCGGGCTCGCTCGCTCCGGGGGTCGCGGACGAGGTCGCGAACCTGCTCGGCCGGCCAGTCGCAGTGGGAGACGAGTGGGCCGCCGCCCGGGGCCTCGTGCGGATCGCCCGCGACGTCTTCGGCGGTGCCGACAAGATTCTGGGAATCCCGGTCGACCGCTCAGAGGCACCGGGAAGAGATTTATATTGATTTATCATGTAAGATTAAGAGACGCACCATGCAGGAGCTACGCATCCACGGCAGAGGCGGCCAGGGCTCGGTCACGGCGGCCGAACTGATCGCGGTCGCCGCGTTCGAGGGCGGGAAGTACGTCCAGGCTTTCCCGGCCTTCGGCGTCGAGCGGCGGGGCGCACCGGTCCAGGCCTTCGTCCGGTTCAGCGACCGGCCGATCCGGCTCCGGAGCCAGGTCTACGAGCCCGACTTCGTGATCGTCCAGGACCCGACGCTGATCCGGGACGTCGACGTCTTCAAGGGAATGCGCCCCGGCGGGATCGCGATCATCAACACCGAGCGGGCCCCCGATTTCCCCGTGCCCGCCGGTGTCCGCGTCCTGACCCTCGACGCGACCACGATAGCGCTTGAGACACTCGGCCTGCCGATCACGAACACGGCCCTGATGGGCGCGTTCGCGGCCGCTACGGGCATGGTCTCGTTTGAGACCCTGGTTGGCGCCCTCCGGCACCGGTTCTCCGGCGCGCTCGCCGAGAAGAATATCGCGACCGCTCAGCGGGCCTTCGACGAGATGAAGGCCATGGCGGAGGCAGCCTGATGGCGCTCAACGTCGGCTGCGCGGCGCTCACCCGGGCAGTCGCGGGACAATAAGACCGGCTCGTGGCGGGTCTTCATGCCGAAGTTCGACCTGTCGGCCTGCTCGAAGTGCGGGATGTGCCAGCTCGTCTGCCCCGAGGGCTGCATCCGCGAGACCGAGGAGAAGGAGTTCGTGCCCGACTACGACTACTGCAAGGGCTGCGGCCTCTGCGCCGAGGAGTGCCCGAAGAAGGCGATCACCATGGAACAGGAGGAGAAGTAATGGCGCTCGAGATCATGGAGGGCTCGATCGCGGTCGCCCAGGCCGTCCGGCGCTGCCGGCCGCAGGTGATCTCCGCGTACCCGATCACGCCCCAGACCCACATCGTCGAGGCTCTCGCCGAGATCGTCGCGAACGGAGAGCTCGCGGCCGATTACATCACGGTCGAGTCCGAGTTCTCGGCCCTCTCGGCCTGCGAGGGGGCCGTCGCGGCCGGCTCGCGCGCGTACTCGGCCACCACCTCGCAGGGGCTCGCCCTGATGTTCGAGGTCTGTTTCAACATGGCCGGGATGCGCCTGCCGCTCGTGATGACCATCGCGAACCGCGCGCTCGGCGCTCCGCTCTCGATCTGGAACGACCAGCAGGACTCGATCGCGCTCCGCGACTCGGGCTGGCTCCAGTTCTACGCTGAGGACAACCAGGAGGCGGTCGACCTCCACTACATCGGCTACCGGGTCTCCGAGGACCACCGGGTCCTCCTGCCCGCGATGGTCTGCTTCGACGGGTTCATCCTCTCGCACACGTACGAACCCGTGAATATGCTCAGCCAGGAGGAGGTCGACGCGTTCCTGCCGCCGTTCGTGCCGAAGTTCATGCTCGACGCGAAGGCCCCGGTCTCGATGGGGATGTACGCGACCCCCGACTACTACCTCGAGTTCCGGTACGAGACGGACCAGGCCCAGAAGCGGGCGCTCGACGTGATCCGCGAGGTCGGGTGCGAGTTCGGCGAGCGCTTCGGCCGCGACTACTCGGCCCTGGTCGAGTCCTACCGGATGGAGGACGCCGAGACCGCGATCGTGGCCATGGGCTCGATCTGCGGCACGACCAAGGACGCGATCGACGAGATGCGCGACGAGGGGAAGAAGGTCGGGCTGGTCCGGATCCGCTGCTTCCGGCCGTTCCCGGCAGAAGACCTGAAGGCGGCGCTCGCGAACGTCCAGCGGGTGGCCGTGCTCGACAAGAACATCTCTCTCGGCGCCGGCGGCACCACTGCCCGCGGAGCGGTCGCGCTCGAGGTGCGGGACGCGCTCTACGGAGAGTCGGTCCCGATCCTCGACTACATCATCGGCCTCGGCGGCAGGGACGTCCGGCTCGAGGATATCAAGCGGGTCGTCGCGCTCTGCGAGCAGGGCGAGGGCGATCAGTTCTACGGCCTCCGCACGGAGGTGCTCTAGATGGCGATCGGCAAGACGTGCGAACTCTTCGAGTGCGGCCACCGCGCCTGCGGGGGCTGCGGCGCCGCGCTCGCCGGCCGGCTCCTCCTGAAGGCGGCCGGCGAGGAGACGATCGTGGTTTCGTCCACGGGGTGCATGGAGGTCTTCTCCACCCCATACCCGGAGACGGCGTGGCGGGTCCCCTGGATCCACTCGCTCTTCGAGAACGCCTCGGCCGTCGCGTCGGGGATCGAGTCCGCCCTCAAGCAGCAGGGACGGAAGGAGAAGGTGGTCGTGGTCGCCGGCGACGGCGCGACCCTCGATATCGGGGTGCTCTGCATCTCGGGCGCGTTCGAGCGGGGCCACGACATCACGTACATCTGCTACGACAACGAGGCCTACATGAACACGGGGATCCAGCGCTCGGGCGCGACCCCGTACGACGCCTCGACCACGACGAGCCCGGCCGGGAAGGCATCGATGGGCAACCGGCGGCCGAAGAAGGACATGCCCCGGATCCTCGCGGCCCACGGCTCGCCGTACGTTGCGACGGCCTCTATCGCGTACCCGGCCGACTTCATGCAGAAGGTCGAGAAGGCCATGAACACCGAGGGCCCGACGTACGTCCAGGTGCACGCGCCGTGCTGCACGGGCTGGGGCTTCGAGGGCGCGAAGACCCTCGCGATCGGCAAGCTCGCGATCGAGACCGGGCTCTGGGTCAACTACGAGATGGTCGACGGCGAGGTGACGAAGGTCAAGAAGGTCGTCAAGAAACCGGTCGAGGAGTATCTCAGGGAGCAGAAGCGCTTCCGGCACCTCTTCAAGCCGACGCTCCAGGCCGAGGAGATCGCGAAGATCCAGGCGATCGCGGACCGGAACTTCGAGCGGTTCGGGACCGAGATCATACTCCCGCCGAAGAAGCCCGTTGAAGGCGCCTGACCTTCTCCTCTTTTCCCGGTTCAGGCCGCCCGCAGCGTGAAGGAGAGGGTCGAGTCCTCCCCCTTTATCGACCCTATCTCGACGGAACCGCCGTGCCGCTCGACGATCTTCCGGGCGATCGGAGGCCGATCATCGTGCCGGGCAGGGTCCCCTAGGTGCGGAAGAGCCGGAATATCTCAAAGACCCGTCATGAGAAAAAGAGAAGGATCACTCGGCCCTGAGGGCCTCGATCGGGTCGAGGTTCGAGGCACGCCAGGCCGGGTAGAGGCCCGATAGGATGCAGATCACCGTGCCCACGAGCATGGCCTCGGGCAGGTAGATCAGGCTCCCCACCTCGAAGAAGTGGCTCGCTCCGCTGAGCAGGAGGTTGACGACGATGTAGCCGATGCCGAAGCTGGCAATCGCGCCGATCAGCGCTCCTACGAATCCGAGGACGGCAGCCTCGTACACGAACATCTTCAGGATCTCGGACTTCTGCGCCCCGAGGGAGCGCATGATCCCGATCTCGCGGATCCGCTCGGTCACGGACATCATCATCACGTTGAAGATCGAGACCGCGGCAACGAGGAGCGAGATGCCCGCGATCGCCATCACGAAGGTGGTCAGGGTGCTGACCGTCGAGGTGATCGACGTGAGCATCCGGCTCGCGTCGCTGACACGCACCTGTGTCTTCTTGGCGTTGAGCCTGTCCGTGATCGAGGTCGAGGTGGCTGATGCGTCGTCCACGTCCTTGAGGACGACGTTGACCTGGTTGTAGTGCCCCTCGTCCCCGTAGAAGGACGTGTACGACTTCTCGGGCAGAATGATGGCCATGTCCGTCGAGAGATCGAAGGACATGCCCCGCTCCTCGATGATCCCGGTCACCCGGGTCGTGAGGTAGCCCTCGTCGTCGGAGCCGATCTTGAGCTTGCTGCCGAGGGTCAGGTTGAACCGCTCGGCGAGTGTCGAGCCGACCAGGGCGCCGGAATCCCCCTTGGGATAGGCCCCGTCGGTCAGGTTCATGAGGTCGGGGATCACGTCGGGGTCGAGGCCGTAGACCGTGGCCCGCCCCTCCTTCGAGCCCGACGAGAACGAGTCGCTCGTCTGATAGAGAGCGTAGACGGTGCCGTTCTTGCCCACGGCATTCGTGATCGCCTTGAACTGCGAGGTGCTGATGTAACTCGTGCTACTCGAGCTGCTCGAGCTGCTTATCACGACGCCGCCGCCCCCTGCGGGCCCGCCGCCCATTCCGCCCCCGCCGAAGCTGCTACTGGTGCCGGAGTCCGGGGAGACGGTCAGGACGTTGCCCATCGCGGACATCTGGTCCTTGACCATCAGGGTCATGTTCGCGCCCAGCATCCCCATCGCGGCGATCGCGATCACGCCGATCACGATCCCGAGCGCGGCGAGAAAGGAGCGCAGTAGGTTGAGGCGGATGCTGCGCGCCGCCAGCTGGAAGATCAGGCCGCCGCTCTTCATATCGCCCTCCCGTCGCGGATGGTGACCGTGCGGTCCGCGTACGCGGCCACAGTCGGGTCGTGCGTCACCATCACGATGGTGCGCCCGCGCTTGTTCAGGTCGCAGATGGTCTCCATGATCTGGGTGCCGGTGACCGAGTCCAGGTTGCCTGTCGGCTCGTCGCAGATCAGGATCGGCGGGTCGTTCACGAGCGCCCGCGCGATCGCGATGCGCTGCTGCTGTCCGCCCGAGAGCTCGGGCGGGCGGTGGGCGGCGAGCGCTTCGTCGATCCCAAATGAGGCGAGGAGCTGGCTGATGGCCCCGGTCGAGTCGTTCTTGCGGTGCTTCATGAGGTACGGGAACTCGACGTTCTCGTAGGCGGTCAGCAGGGGGATCAGGTTGAACTTCTGGAAGATGTACCCGAGAGTCCTGAGCCGGAGCTCGGTCAGGTCGTGGTCGTTCATCTCTCCGATGTCCCTTCCCGCGATCCGGAGGCGGCCCGAGGTCGGCACGTCAAGACACCCGATCTGGTTGAGCAGGGTCGACTTCCCGGACCCGGACGGACCCATGATCGCCACGAACTCCCCCTCGTTAATCGAGAGGGTGACGTGGTCGAGGGCCACGACGTCGCCGGACGTGAGGGGGTACACCTTCGTGACCTCCTCGAGCTCGATGATCGGTGTCGGAGACATATCGGGCCTCCTTACTTCCGGAACCGCGTCCGCGCCTTTGCGACCCAGCCCTTTCTCCAGGCGACACCGAGGACAACGAGGACGACGAGGACACCGGCGATCGGGAGGATCGGCAGGGATGACGCGCCGGCACTGCTGCCCTGGCGGCCCCCGCCGAGGCCGAACATGATGCCGCCGCTGGGGCCGCCCGAGGGCGGGCCGCCCTGGAAGCCACCGGAGGAGGAAGAGGCGCCCGAGGGCGCTCCGGCGCTCCCGTTGGCCGCCCCCGTGGTACCGGACAGCGTGACCTCGACCGTCTTCTGGAACGCGTTCCCGTTGTCGTCCTTGTACTGGACCAGGAGCGGGACGGTCCTGGCGCCGGGCGCGGTGAAGGTCAGCTCGAACGAGGCGAAGTCGTCGGCCGCGAGCGATCCGACCACGTAGTTGCGGTTCGGATCCACGGGCGTGGCAGGACTACCGACCGTGACCACGACGCCGCGCGCATCGTCGATGCCCGCGTTCGTGACGTCACCGCTGAGGGTGTACATGCACCGCCCGAATTCGCCACTATCACGCCGTTGACCACCGGATCCGCGGCCGTGGAGCGATCGCCGACGGTCATGGGGACTGTGAGCACGGTCGAGTGGTCGGTCAGGCCGTTCCGGTACGAGACCGTGAGCGTCAGCGTTGTCGAGGCCAGCGGGGTGACCTGGAAGGTGACGTTTCGCGACTGGTCGGCCGCGAGCGCGCCCACGAACCCGGCCGTGTCCGAGACGGTGAGGTTCTGGCCTGCGGCCGTTACGGTCACGCCGTTCACCGTGTTCTGGCGCGGGTTGAAGACTGCGACAGTCACGTCGTTCGCCTGCCCCTTCATGTAGGAGTCGGGGGCGTTCGCGAGCGAGGCCTGGATGGGCGTGTTGTCGATCCGGATGGGGACGGCGTAGCGGATGGAGCCCGCGTCGCCGAGGTCGATCTGCACCTCGGGGTAGTAGACGCCGTTGCCGGCCTCCGCCCTGAGCGAGAAGGTCAGGTCACGCGTGGACCCCGCCTCGAGCATCCCTACCGCCGTGTACGTATCGGCATTCAGGAAGTCGAACTCGCTCGAGGCGACGGATGCCTGCTCGATGCGGACCGCCGTAGTGCCCCGGTTCGCGACCTTGACCGTGAGCGTGCCCGTATCCCCGGTGAAGAAGGAGCCGGGATTGACCGTGGTGCTCTCGATAGCCACCTGCGACCCCGATCCGGCGCTGGTGCTGGCGGCGGCGCTGGTGCCGGTGCTTGTACCTGTGCTCGTGTCCGTGCTCGTATTGGTGGATGGTACGGCTGTGATCTCTGCCGCCGCCAATGGTGCGACCACCGCGCAGAGGAGCAGGCAGAGGATGCCTGCCCCGAGCGCGGGCCAGTGTCTGGGAAGATGTGGTTTCACGTCTGCCTCCGCGGTGTCCGGCCTTCGTCAGTGGTCGGCACTCGTGTAAAGTTCTTTTTACATTATGTAATATAAACATTACTCACGGCCAGCCCCGTATGTGAGCGCTGCAGCCCCTGAGGAGAGGGGGAGCGCCTCCCCGGTTCAGGTACAGCCTCAGGGTACAGCAATCTCGACGTTGTCGGCAAGAAAGACCAGCTCCACGGGGAGCTCGAAGAAACGAGCGATGCCGAGGGCAAGCGGGAGCGAGGGGTCGTACTTGCCCTTCTCGATCGCGATGATCGTCTGCCTGGTCACGCCGAGGGCGTCGGCCAGCTCCTCCTGCGTGATCTCGCGCATGGCCCGCAGCACCCTGATCTTATTCTTCATCCGACTCCCAGTCCCCAAACTTTCGGGCGTAGTAGATCCGGAAGCCGCCGTACAGGATGATCATCAGGCCGAGCAGACCGAGCTGCAGCAATCCCAGATGCCCGAAGTGAAGGTCTTCCGGCGGAACATACCCTGCCGGGGGCAGCGGGAGGATCCCGAGGGGGCGACTGAACTCCCAGACGACGGAACCGATGCTGACCAGGAAGAAGATGACCCAGAAGACCGAGAGCGTTCCCACTGCCGCGTGCTGCGTGATCACGTTCGTCCGCTCGTCCTCGATCGTCTCGGAGACGGTCCGCTTCGCCAACCAGATGACCAGGACCCCGATCAGGAACGAGACCTGGATCAGGCTCGGCATGGAGAACTCGATCGAGGCCCAGAGCATGCCCGCCAGGAGCACTCCCACGACCCCGATCAGAAGATAGAAGGTATTGCGTCTCATGGGAGGTGGGGCGGTGGTGCGATCATCGCCGTCGCCTCCGCCGTGTTCCGGTGATCGGTGCCGTCCCGCTCAATCGACGTACCCGAGCACGTCGTCGATGGTATCGACGTACTCCACCCGGATCCCGATCGTGGACTCGATGTACTGCTTCGCGTCGACCTGTTCGGGGACGCGCTGGACGATGGTATGGCCGTAGTAGTTGCCGGTCTGCTCCGTGTACCGGACGAGCTGGCTGTTCTCGCGCGGCAGCAGCAGGAGTGTCTTCCCGGCTTCCTTGGCGGCCGTCGCCTTGTCCACCACGCCGCCGATCGCGCCGACCGCGCCATCCTGGTCGATGGTCCCGGTCATGATCAGATCGTCCTGCGGCTGCGTCTTCTCGATCGCCGAGATCATCAGGAGCGTCATCAGCGCGCCGGCCGAGCCGCCATCCACAGCCGGGACCTGGTCCTCGGCCACGATCGAGACAATCACGTCGGAGTTCGAGAGGTCTTTTCCGGTCTTCTTCTCCGCGACGGCCGCCGCGAGGATGGCCGCGTCCTGGAAGTTCGTACCCATCAGCGGGGTCGTGTTGACGAGGACCCGCCCCTCGCCGGGTTTGATCTCCACGCTCACGTTTAGCAGCGAGCCCTCCTGCTCAGTGCGCTGGCTCATGAACGGGCCGTCCCGCTCGTAGACCGTCTTCTGCAGCACGGCCGGCGCTTCGAGCGAGGCCGACCCGATCACGGCCCCCGAGGCATCGGAGAGGGAGCCGGTGACCGCGCCGGACGCCTTTGCCCGGTAGAACGCAAGCTGGTCCTCGTACGCTCCGGACGGAGAGGTTCTGATCATCGAGCTGCTGCTGGAGATCGACGTTCCGCTGCTCGAGCGTCCCGATCCGGTCCGCGAGCTGCTGGTCGCCCGCGTTCCCAGCGATCGACGGCAGGGATCCGGTCAGGCCTATCGCCACGAGCGCGACGGCGAGCACGGCGACGAGCGCGACCACGAGGGTCGATATGAGGTGGTCTGGTTTCATGTCCGCCTCCGCGGCGCTGGCCCGATCGGGCCGGGCGCCTGTAAAGTCTATTTTACATTATGTAATTTATACCTTACCAAGGAGATCCATGAGCCGACGCTTGGGGCGATGGTCGTGAATTCAGGGTGTCGGTGGCTCGGCGTCCTCGTCGAAAAAGATCTTCTCCACCGGGAGTTTGAAGAACCGGGAGATCCGGAAGGCGAGCGGGAGTGAGGGATCGTACTTGCCCTTTTCGATCGCGATGATCGTCTGCCTGGTCACGCCGAGGGCGTCGGCCAGCTCCTCCTGCGTGATCTCGCGCATGGCCCGCAGCACTCTGATCTTATTCTTCATCCGACTCCCAGTCCCCAAACTTTCGGGCGTAGTAGATCCGGAAGCCGCCGTACAGAAGGATCATCAGCCCCAGCAGGCCCAGTTGCAGTAATCCGAGGTTGCCGAAGTGCGGTCCCCCCTCCACCACTACCACCACCTCGGGGCCGGGACCGGGCGGATGGGGGAAGATAATCCCGAGGGGTCGACTGAACTCCCAGACCACCGAGCTGATGCTGACGAGGAAGAAGATGATCCAGAAGATGAAGAGCGTCGCGACGGCCGCGTGTTGCGTGATGACGTTCGATCGTTCGTCTTCGATGTCTCTGGCGACCGTTCGCCTCAGCGCGTAGAGGATCACCACTGCGGCGAGGAAGGCGACCTGGATCAGGACCGGGTTCGAGAGCTGAATCGAGGCCCAGAGAGCGCCGACCAGGATGATCCCCGTGATCCCGATGAGCAGATAGAATGTATTCCGTTTCATTGTCGTTGGAGCCGTGCCGTGATTATGAGTCTCGCCTCCGCGATTTTAAGACTTCTCTATATCATACGGGTGAAGGCGGATGTGACCGCCCTCACGCCCGGATGACGGTCCCGACGGAGTCGCCCCGAATGGCCGCCGTGATATTGCCGGGGACGTGGCAGTTGACAATCCGGATCTCGCGGATATGGACGGCCTGCCGCATCAGCTCCAGCACCATCCGCTCGAGGACGAGGTCGTCGAGGTTCATCGCGATCACCTCGTCGGCACGTATCGCGGAAATCAGATCGGCATCGGGATGCGTGCGTGGATCGGCCGAGTAGAGCCCGTCCACATTCTTGCAGAGGATACAGGAGCGCGCCCCCATCACCTCCGCGATCAGGAACGCACCCGTGTCCGTCCGGTGCGGAGGGATCGCTCCGATACGGGCCGGGTGCTCGTAGAGCCCGTACGGCGGCGTTCCATGGATCACGGGGAGCTCACCGAGTCGGAGCAGGGTCGGTAACTCCAGAAGGTCGGTCGAGTGAATCCGGGTGCCGCCCCAGGGCGAGAGGAGGAGCGAGACCATGATCGCGTTCTGCTCGGAGATCTTGGCCGAGAGCTCGGCGAGCACCCCCGTCGGCATGCCGAGGTCGATCCCCACGTCCATGATATGCCGGACGCGCGCTCCGCCGCCGGTCACGACCAGGAGCTTGTCCGTCTTTGAGAGCTCACCGAGCTCGGCGCAGAGCGGCTGCATGACCGAGCGACCGTAGTCGATGGCGCCGTGGCCTCCGAGCTTGATCACGTTCAGGGCGGGTGAGATCCGCAGCTGCCCGGCCTCGCCAAGCTCCTCCATCAGGCCCCGGCGGACAAGGGTCTCCGACCCGAGGCCCGACCGCAGCTCGTAACGTTTCAATCCGGGTGTCATATCCATACATATATCCGTTCGGGGATGAATATTGGTACTACCAACTGATTAACCAGTTGATGTGACGACCATGAAGATCTATGTCAGAGAACGAACCAAGGTGGGCGAGGGCGTCCGCCAGCCCCGCTATATCATCCTCGCCGTCGCCGGCGGCGACCTGAAGGTCTACGCGCACCACTACCGCAAGACCGAGCTCGAGCAGATCGCATCCGACTGCGGCGCCGAACTCGTCTACCTCGCGTCCATGCCCGAGGGCGAGCACGGCACAAAGAAGTAGGCCCGGCCCCAACGTTCCTTCGATGCCTGCACCGACGCTCGACGCTACCCTCGATGCCATGCTCGCACTCGTACTCGTCGAGGACAGAGCGCTCGGGCTCGAGTTCGCGGAGGACGCGTTCCTGATCCGGCTGCCGACCACGCGCCGGATCGCCGAACGGCTCGGCGTCCCCCACTACTACGTCCTCCCGCTCATCGGCGCACTCGAGGCCGACGGGCTCCTGACGAGGGCCGAGCGGGTCGGGATCAGGACCACCCCCGGCGGGACGCGCCGGCTCTTCGTCCGAATCGACGAGGGCTACCGGAATGAGGCGGAGGCGCTCCTCGGACCCGGAGCTGTACTCTCTTCTCCTCGCCAGGGCCCGCGGGGAGCCGAACCTCTAATCCTCTCCCGCGCCGTACCTGATCGCGATGCGCGACGAGGACCTCGATTGGCTCTGCTACATGACCCTCTCCCGCGGCCCGGGTTCGGCGACGGTGGACGAACTCGCGGCGGCCACCGGCCTCGATGCGGACGCAGTGGCCGCATCGGCCGCGCGGCTCGAGCGGGCCATGCTGGCCCGGCGGGAGGGCGACCGGGTCCTGCTCCTCGCGGTCCAGGACTCGCTTCTCCTCTGCCAGGTCCGATACGGGAAAGAGGTGCCGTTCATCGTCGAGGACGGCGTCATCCGCGTAAGGAGGTCCGATGACGCGTGAGGTCGCGGTCCTCCGACTCGGTCACCGGCCCGAGCGGGACCAGCGGGTCACGACCCACGTGGGCCTGACCGCGCGCGCCCTCGGTGCCCGCCGCATGTTCCTCGCTGCCGACGACTCGGGAGTGGTCTCGTCGATCGGTGACGTGGTCGAGCGGTGGGGCGGCGGCTTCGAGGCCGAGAACGACGTGAAGTGGCGCCGGTGCATCGCCGACTGGAAGGCGGCGGGCGGGGCCGTGGTCCACCTGACCATGTACGGGCTGAACCTCCCCGACGTGATCGAGGAGGTCCGCACACACGACCGGGTGCTGGTCGTTGTCGGGGCCGAGAAGGTTCCGGGCGAGGTCTACGGCCTCGCCGACTTCAACGTCGCAGTCACGAACCAGCCCCACTCGGAGATCGCGGGGCTCGCGGTCTTTCTCGACCGGCTCTTCGAGGGGCGCGAGCTCAACGCCTCGTTCCCCGGCGCCCGGATACGCGTCGTCCCCTCCGCTCACGGAAAGCTCGCCGAGGGACCGCTGGAGGGCGAGTGAGCGGCCGGCTTCTCGTGGCCGGCTTCGCGACCAGGCACATCGCCGGGTCCGCGCGACGCGCCGGCTACGACGTGGTCGCGGTCGACCACTTCTGCGACCTCGACCTCGCCTGCGCGGCCGACACATGCCTCCGGTTCGAGACGCTCGAGGAGCTCGCGGTCCTCGCGGCGCAGGCCGCCCGCGAGCACGGGGTCGATGGGTTCCTCGCAGGCTCGGGTGCGGAGACGCTCATCCTGCCCGTCCCCCTTCTCGGCACGCCACCCGCGACGGCGGCCAGGTTCCTCGACAAGGGCGAGACCCAGTGCTTCTTCGAGGCGCTCGGCGTGCGCGCCCCGCGCCAACTTGTGCCGGGCACGTACCCGGCCATGGCCAAGCCGGTCCACGGCTCGGGGGGCTGGCGGAACGCGGTGGTCGGGTCGGACGACGAGCTCGAGGCATGGACCGCGCTCTACCCCGACCAGCCGTTCCTCCTCCAGGAGGTGGTCGCCGGCATCCCGGCCTCGGTCTCCTGCATCGCCGACGGCCGCCGCGCCGTCGCGATCGCGACGAACCGGCAGCTCCTCCGCGGCGGGTCCGGGATGGGCTACGGCTTCGCCGGATCGGTTACGCCCTGCGACCATCCCCTCGCCGCCGAGATGACCGCGATCGCCGAGGCGGTCGCGGGCTCGAGCGGCTGTGTCGGCGCGGTCGGGGTCGACTTCGTCCTCCCCGACGGGGGCGGGCCCGTGGCAATCGAGATCAACCCGCGGTTTCAGGGAACCCTCGAGACCGTCGAGGCCGCGACCGGCGGTAACCTGGTCCGGCTCCACCTCGACGGCTGTAGCGGCCGCCTGCCCGACGCACGCCCGGAACCGCGGCAGTTCGCGGCCCGGCGGATCCTCTTCGCCGAACGGGACGTCGTTGTCGGCACGGACCTCTCGTGCCTCGCCCCGGTCGTCGCCGACATCCCGCCTCCGGGCACCGCGATCCCGGCCGGAGGCGCGATCGTCTCGGTCAGGGCCGCCGGCCCGGACGAGGCCTCCGCCCTTGCCCTGCTGGATAAGCATATAACGGCCGTGCGAACATATATGGAGCGATGGTAGCCGTCACCGAGATCCTTGAACAGCCCGCTATCGCCGCGTACCTGCACCGGCTCATCGGCGACGAGGGGCTCCTGCTGATCCAGCGTTTTCCCGAGGAGGGCGAGTTCAGCGACGAGGAGCTCGCCGAGGTCACCCAGATCAACCTGAACTCGGTACGACACACGCTCTACACAATGTACGAGCGGCGGCTCGCCGAGTACAGGAGGATCAAGAACAATGAGACCGGCTGGCTCACGTATCTCTGGCGCCTCCGGCTCGACACCATCCCCGGCGCGATGGCCGAGGAGATGGAGGCGGTCCTCGAGAAGCTCAGAGCCCGCGAGCGGTTCGAGGAGGAGAACGACTTCTACCGCTGCGGCCAGTGCGGGCTGCTCGTGACCTTCAATCAGGCCATGGACGTCGACTTCTGCTGCCCCGACTGCGGCTCGTCCATGGCCCACTTCGACAACGACATCCTGCTTCTCGCGCTCCGCCGCCGGCGCGAGGCGATGGCCTCCTCGCTCGGGCATGAGTGAATACGCGGCCCTGCTCCGCGACGCCGGCTGCGACGAGAGGGTGATCCGGCACTGCCAGGCCGTGACGGCCCTCGCCCTCGAACTCGCCGGCAGCGACCCCCTCTTCGATCGCGCACTCATCGAGGCCGGCGGCATGCTCCACGACATCGGCCGGTCGGTCACGCACGGGATCGGTCACGCCCAGGCCGGCGCCGCGCTCCTCCGCGCGAGGGGATGGCCCGAGGCCATCTGCCGGATCGTCGAACGGCACACGGGCGCGGGACTGACAGCAGACGAATGCGCCCTGCTCGGCCTCCTGCCGCGCGACTGCGTGCCCGTGACGCCCGAGGAGAGACTGGTCGCCTACGCGGACAAGCGGCTCAAGGGGACGCGAGTTGTCTCCATGGAGCGGGAGCTCGCCCGCTCGTTCGCCCTCCCGCACCGCTCGCGCCGGCGGATGTACCGGCTCTGGCAGGAGATGGACCTCCTCACAGGGTGATCCGGCGCACCTGCGGCAGGGACCGGAGACTCGTCGACCACGCCGTGCGGCAGGGTCCCGTCGACGATCACGACGAGCTTCGGCTCCTCCGCGAGGTAGGGGTCGGTCACGAAGATCTGGCGGATCGCGAGGTCGTGCTCGTCCAGGACCCGGACCGCGGACGCCACGATCCCCCGGTCCCGGGCGTCGTTGGGGGTGATCGTGATCACCGAGAGCCCCAGGTGCTCGGCCACCATCGAGAGGTCGGGGGTCGCCCGTATCCTGCTGAAGATCGGCGCGAGCCGGGCGTCATCGAGGATCCGCTTCGCCGTCGCGTCCACGACCCGTCGGTCGACGCCCACGGCGGCCGCCACCTGGGTCGCGGGGATCGCGATCCGGTTGCAGACCACGCGCCCCTCAGTGCTGACCCCGAGCCCGTTCTCGAGAAGGAAGCGGACGACCCGTTCCTGGGATGGGGAGTCGGCGAACGCCCGCATGATCTCGGACCACATCTGCGCAATTTCGTGCATCGGTGACCGGCATAATACTATTGGGCCCCGGGAAGGCAATGCCGGACGGAAGGTATATACCGATCCGGGCCGACCTGATATGGCACACGCGCGAGGGTTGCCGAGCTGAGGTCAAAGGCGCAAGGTTGAGGGCCTTGTCACGAAGGTGTTCGGGCGTTCGAATCGCCTCCCTCGCACTTCTTATCCAATTCTGAATCGTTTCTTCGCCAGCTCGCCGCCCGTGCTGTCCGCCGGTCACTGTCAGACTGTGTCGTGTGCCGCACTCAACACTGAGACCGGTTCTCTGCAGAGTGATCGGATTTCAGCGTCGACCCGACCTCGACTATCCCCCAATAGTGAATCATGAGGAATGTCTTCGAACCGGGGTTGGAGAAACGTTCCGAAAGCCCGGGTCACGCGGACCGCCGGGCCCACGGGTCAGAGGTCGTCGTATGGTGCGAGCGGGATCATGGGCACGTGTCGCCGGCGGACGAGCGATCCGAGCCGGGCGGCGAGCTGCCCGACGGAGGACCGTGCCTGCTGCCGGCGCACTCGCTTGTGTATCAGTGATGCGAAATTCAAGGTTCTGGTCACCCTCCGGGCCATGCGCGCGTAGGGCGCGAGGGTCCCCGGCGCGGCACTGCCGTACATTCGTCGCTGTCCATGCATATGAGGGGGCAGGCCCGCGGTGTGAAAGTGAACCGGGTCGGGAACGCGGAAGAAAAGGAAACGGTTCAGACCTTGTGCATCAGCACGATCTCGATGCTCGAGACGTTCGTGCGCCCGTCATCGGTCTCGATCTCCTCGGTCGAGATCCGGATCTCCTTCTTCATGACCCCCTGCAGGAACCGGTTGAGCGCGATCTCGGCCGTATCCACCGCCCGCGAGATCGCCTTTCCGCGGGCCTTGATCGCGACCTCGTCCGCGCCGTTCGAGAACTGGGTTACCACTGCCAGGACATAGTTCATCACTGGTTTGTTGCCGACGTACACTGTGTTGTCATTGCTCACGGCGTGTTCCCCCGGGATCAGAGGTAGTTCTTCTGCGCGATCAGCTCCGCGTTCAGCACCGACGCGCCGGCCGCTCCCCGGATCGTGTTGTGGCCGAGCACGATGAACCGGAGGCCCGGCCGGACGCGCCCGACCGAGACGGTCATGCCGCGTCCGCGCATCCTGTCGAGGCGGGGCTGCGGCCGGTTCGGCTGGTCGAAGAGCTGAATGGCCGGGTCGGGCTGCGTGGGCAGGTCCGCGATCGGAGGGCGCCACGACCGGAACGCCTCGTGCACCTCGTCGGGGGAGGCGTCGATGTCGGCCCAGACGGCCATGGTGTGCCCGTCGATGACCGGCACGCGGTGGCACGAGGCCGACACGCGGAACGGGGCCGGCGTGACCGTCCTCCCGTCGAAAGAGCCCATGATCTTCAGGGTCTCGCTCTCCATCTTCTCTTCCTCGCCCCCGATGTACGGGATCACGTTATCGTAGATCGCCATCGCGGGCACGCCCGCAAACCCCGCGCCCGAGATCGCCTGCATGGTCGCGACGCGGAGGTCGGAGAAGCCGAACCTCCGGAGCGGGGCGAGCCCCATGGTGAAGATGATCGTCGAGCAGTTCGGGTTCGTCACGATGAACCCGTCGCTACCGCGGTCGCGCTGCAGGTCGATCAGGCCCAGGTGGTCCGGGTTCACCTCGGGCACGACGAGGGGGATGTCGGCCTCCATCCGGTGAGACGCAGCGTTCGTGCAGACCCCGAGCCCCTTGCGGGCGCAGGCCGTCTCGATCTCGCCCGCGATCTCGGCGGGGAGGGCCGAGAAGACGAGGTCGCAGTCGCCGAGGCTATTCGGGTCCGTGGGGGCGACGACCAGGTCGCCGACGGCGTCAGGGAAGGGGGCGTCGAGCCGCCAGTCCACGACGTCGCCGTAGCGCCGGCCCGCGCTCCGGCCCGATGCGGTCAGGGTGGTAAGGGTGAACCACGGATGGTCTGCCAGGAGCTGGACGAAGCGCTGTCCTACGGCGCCGGTCGCTCCGAGTACTCCGACGTTGATCATGGATGATCAAATAATCACGCTGCAGGTATTAAACCGTTTGATTTTCTCGCGCCGATACGGTCCTGCGCCCGTCCGCGGCCGGTTTTCGCGGGATCCGCCGTGCACGGCCCGATTCCCATGGCGATTGAAGCGGGCAGCCCCCAGAAAGGCTATTAATTCACCACTGAGATATATTCAGGAAGAACCGTCCGCGAGGGGCGGGGCGGATTTTGCCACAATGAAGATACTGCGCGTCGCGAGCGACCTCTACCCGGCCGTCGTGGGCGGATACGGCATCCATGTCCACGAGATGTCCCGGATGCAGGCCGAGAGGGGCCATGACGTGACCGTGCTGACCGCGAATACGAACGGGCTGCCCGAGGAGGAGTGGGTGGACGGGTACCGGGTGCTCCGGTTCAACCACTCCGTCAAGATGGTCGGGAACACGATCAGCCCGACCCTCTTCTTCCGGCTGATGGAGATGCGGAACGATTACGACGTGATCCACGCCCACTCCCACCTCTTTTTCCCCACGAACGTCTGCGCGCTCGTCAAGAAGTACGGCTCGGCCCCTCTCGTGATCACGAACCACGGGATCATGTCGGCCTCGGCTCCCCACTGGCTGAACGTCGGGTACATGAGCACCCTCGGGCGGTGGACCCTGAATGCGGCCGACAGGGTGATCTGCTACACGCCGATCGAACGCGACCTGCTGATCTCGGAGTTCGGCGTTCGCCCCGAAGGAATCTCGGTGATACCGAACGGCGTGAACACGGAGGTCTTCCGCCCGGACGAGTCCAGGCGGGACGACGGGTGCCGGCGCCTGCTCTGGGTCGGCCGGTACGTCAAGGGCAAGGGGATCGAGTTCCTGATCCACGCCGCCGCCGAACTCGTCCGCGAGGTTCCCGATCTCAGGCTCACCCTCGTCGGCGAGGGGCCGGAGGAGGCGGAGATCCGGCAGCTCGCGACGGAGCTCCGCCTCGACGGTCACGTCGAGTACCTCCCGTTCATGTCCTACGACGAGATGCCGGCCCAGTACCAGCGGGCGGAGATGCTCGTGCTGCCGAGCCTGCATGAGGGAGTGCCCCGGACCATGCTCGAGGCGATGGCCTGCGGCCGCCCTGTCGTGATATCCGAGTTCGACCACCTCCGCGAGATCGTGAACGGTGGGGGCCTGATGTTCCCGAAGGGGGACGTGACCGCCCTGGCCGACGCGATCCGGGGCCTCCTCGCCCGCCCGGACGAGGCCGACGAGCTCGGACGGCGGGGGCGCGAGACGATCATCCGGCAGAACTCCTGGCGGAACACAGTCGAGTCGACCCTTGACCTCTACCGCGAGCTCGTACCGACCTGACGCCCGGAGGCGTCGGGTGAACAGCCGGCCCGGGAGCCCGACGTACCCGGCCCCCGCGTCCCCGGGCAGACCGTGATACCGTGAACCTGCTCGTCTGCGCCACCGAGTACTACCCCCACGGCTTCGGAATCGCCAACGTCGCGCACCGCGTCGTCGAGCACCTGAAGGCCAAGGGAGTCCGGTGCACCGTCTGTTCCCCGACCGGCCCCGACATCACGACCGGGAGCCGGCGCCTGATCCGCGAGCTCGCCGTCGGCGGACTCCTCCACTACTGGACCGGGGTCGCCCGCCTGCCCGGCGTCGACGAGTACGACGCGATCTGGATGCACAACCCGCTCTTCCCCGGAGCATCGCCGTTCCCTCACGGCGTCGCGACGATCCATTCCACGTACCTCAACAAGTTCTGCCAGGGGATGGCCCCCCAGCGCTATTACCGTCTCGCATCCGCCATCGAACGCCGCTCCCTCGCCAAGACGGCCTGCCGCAACCGGTTCACGGCCGTCTCGGAGACCGTCGAGGCCGACCTGCGGACGATCGGGCTCGAGCCGTCGCGGATCGCGCTGATCCCGAACGGGGTCGACACGGGCTGTTTCTCGCCCGGGGAGGGGCGCGAGGAGCTCCGCCGCGACCTCGACATCCCCGAGGACCACACGGTCCTGATCTTCCTCGGGCGCATGTCCGACGTCAAGCAGCCCGAGCGCCTGGTCGAGACCTTTACCCATCTCCACCGGCTCCGCCCCGACACCACGCTCGTGATGGCCGGCGGCGGGGACCGGCTCGACGCGACCCGCGCCTGCGCGCACGACCTCGGGATCGACGAAGCCGTCCGGTTCCTCGGCACGGTCGACAGCGACGAGACGCCCGAGCTCTACCGGGTCGCCGACTGCTTCGTGATGGCGAGCCGGAGCGAGGGGAGCCCCCTCGCCCTCCTCGAGGCGTTCTCGACGGGCCTTCCCGCGATCGTCTCGCCGATCCAGCCCCTCCTCTTCGTCGAGGACCAGGGGATCGGCCGGATCGTCGACTTCGACGAGCCCGAGACGGCCGCCGTGTCGATGGCAGCGTACCTCGACTCCGACCTCCGGCGCGCCGGAGAGCGGGCGCGGACCTACGTGACCGAGCGCCACGACTGGTCCGTGATCGCGGACCAGTACATCGCCGAGTTCGAGCGGGCCGCGGAGTGCCGATGAAGGTCGTGCTCCTCACCCACAACGTCGGCGGCGGGCTCGTCCAGTACGTCTCCGCACTCGCGAACGCGCTCGCGCCCAAGGTCGACCTGGTCGTGATCGCCCCCGAGGGGCTCGACCCGTCCCGGTTCCCGTTCTCGCCGGATGTCCGGATCCGTCGCCTCCCGGTCGGAAACGTGGTCCGGACCTTCGTGGCCAACACCCTTCGCGTCTGGCGCCCGTTCCGGTTTCTCGCCGCGATCGACGAGGAGCATCCGGACATCCTCCACTTCAACGGGGCCTCGCTCTGGTACGCCCTCCTCCTGCCCGTCCTCACCCGCCGGTACCCGGTCATCGTCACCATCCACGACGTGAACCCCCACCCGGGCTCGCGTGCCTGGGACCAGGACCTCGCGCGGCGCCTCTTCCTCCGGTACGCGGACGCGGTGATCGTCCACGGCGAATGGGCGCGGCAGCAGCTCGGCGCGTCCCAGCCCTGCTACGTCATCCCGCACGGGGACTACTCGTTCTACGCGGAGATCGGCGCGGGGGACGTGGTCGCGGAGGAGGACGCGATCCTCTTCTTCGGCCGGATCGAGCCGTACAAGGGGCTGCAGTACCTGCTCGAGGCGATGCCGCTCGTCTGGGCCGCCTCGCCGTCGACGCGGCTCGTCGTCGCGGGCGACGGCTCCCTCGCGCCGTACGGAGACCTCCTGCACGACGAACGGATCGAGGTCGTCAACCGGTTCATCGACGACGCCGAGGTCCCGGCGCTCTTCGCCCGCGCGCGGCTCGTGGTCCTCCCGTACATCGAGGGGACACAGACGGGCGTGATCCCGATCGCGTACGCCTTCCGAAAGCCGGTCGTGGTCTCGGACGTCGGGGCCATCCCCGAGGTCGTCGAGGAGGGCCGCACCGGCTGCATCGTTCCTCCCCGGGATCCGGGCGCGCTCGCCGGCGCAATCTTGAAGATGCTGCAGAACGAACCTTTGAGGACTACCATGGGTGCGACCGCTTACGAGAAGATGACGCGCGAGCTCTCCTGGGGGCCGATCTCGGACCGGACGATCGCGGCATACCGCGAGGTCATGGAGCGCACCGGATGAGGATCCGCGACCCGTTCCGGCTCAACGACTGGGGGATCGTCCCGTTCCTCGGCATCGTGCTCGGCGTCCAGCTCCTGCTCTGGCTCACGCTCGTGCTCGAGGAGAACGGCGCGGGGATCCCGCTCCTCCGGCAGGTGGTCGGGTTCGTCTACCTGACCTGGGTTCCCGGCATCATCCTGCTCCGCATCCTGCGCGTGCACAAAGTAGGGGGAATCGAGACTTTCCTCTTCTCGGTAGGGCTCTCGCTCGCGACGGTGATGTTCGTCGGGTTCGCGATCAACACGATCTACCCGATGCTGGACCTCCTCAAGCCGATCTCGGAGGGGCCGCTCCTGATCACGCTCACGGTCTTCGTCTTCGCCGGCGCCGTGATCGCGTACATCGTGGACCGCGACTTCGACCAGCCCGAGTACATCACGATCGGCGAGACCTTCGGCTGGCCCGTCTTCCTCTTCGCGCTCCTCCCGTTCCTCGCGATCTTCGGCGCCTGGCTCGTCAACAACTACCGGGTCAACACCCTGCTGTTCGTGCTGCTCGCAGTGATCGCGATCGTCCCGGCGCTCGTCGCCTTCCGGCGTATCGTGCCCGAGAGGTACTACCCGTTCGTGATCTGGACGGTCGGGCTCGCCCTCCTCCTCCACGCCTCGCTCATCTCGAACCACATCTGGGGCTGGGACATCAACCAGGAGTTCTACATCTCGAACCTCGTGGTCCAGAACGCGGCCTGGGACTTCTCGATCTACTCGAACATCAACGCGATGCTCTCGATCGTGATGCTCGCACCGATCTACTCGATCCTCTGCAACATCGACATCGTCTGGGTCTTCAAGATCGTGTACCCGGTCCTCTTCTCGTTCGCGGCGCCGGGTCTCTACATGATTGCGCGCCGCCAGTCGTACGACCGCGTCGCGTTCTACGGGACGTTCTTCTTCATCACGTTCTTCGTCTTCTTCACCGAGATGCTCCAGGTGGCGCGGCAGGAGATCGCCGAGCTCTTCCTGGTGCTGATCGCGCTCCTGATCATCAACAAGGACCTCAACAAGATCAAGAAGTACATCCTGCTGATCGTCTTCTCCTTCTCGCTCGCGGTCTCGCACTACGGCCTGTCGTACCTGTTCATGGTCACGATCGCGCTCGCATGGGTGATCCTCGTGGTCTCCGAGCTCGGATCGCTCAACCGGATCCGCGACCGCTTCTCCCCGCTCTTCGACTGGGAGAAGCGCGGGTACGGCCCGAACTTCAGGCCGCGCCACGCGGGCGAGCGGGCGCTCACGCTCGACTTCGTCCTGCTCTTCTTCATCTTCGCGCTCGGCTGGTACATGTTCATCTCCTCCTCCTCGGCCCTGAACTCGATCACCGGGCTCGCCCTCCAGTTCTCGAACAACATGGTCTCGGGCTTCCTCGACCCCGAGACGACGCAGGGGCTCTCGATCATCGTCACCGGATCGACGACGCCGCTCCACCAGGTCGGCAAGTACATCCAGCTCGTGGCCCAGTTCTTCATCTTCTTCGGGATCCTCTCGCTCCTCCTCAAGCCGCAGAAGATGGACCTCGGCGGCGAGTACTTCGCGATCGACCGCGAGTACTTCGCCCTCTCCCTCGTCAACTTCGCCCTCGCGGCCGCCGGCGTGATCCTGCCGTTCTTCTCGAGCGCCCTGAACACGACCCGGCTGTACCAGATCACCCTGATCTTCCTCGCGCCGTTCTTCGTTATCGGCGTCCTCGAGGCCTTCCGGTTCCTGCGCCGCGCGTTCCGGAGTACGGCCATCGACCTCTCGAGCGAGACGGCGACGCGCGCGATCGCGGCGTTCCTCTGCATCTTCGTCCTCTTCAACACGGGGTTCGTCTACTCGGCGCTCGGCGATCGAGCCGACCTCCATCGCGCTCGACGACCGGATCGACTACCCGCGGTTCGACCCGCAGGAGATCGCGGGCGCGCAGTGGCTCCACGCGGTCGGCAACCGGACGATCAACTCGGACACGCCGCGCGCGGTGATGCTCGAGGGCTTTGTCGGGACCATGGCACGGAAGATGCCGGCCGATCCGGCCGCGGTTCGCAAGAACTCCTACATCTATCTCGGGACCTACAACGTCCTGACCGAGAAGGCTCTCGCTCGTCCAGGCGGACACAGCGAGCCGGGTCAAGATCTACACCGACATCGGGCCGTTCACGGTGAAACGGGGCATCGTCTACGACAACGGCGGGTCCCGGATCTACGAGTGAGCGGATACCCTCCGGTCTTTTATTTTCTCACGGTGCAGAGGGAGTAGCAGAGTAGCGGGTGCGGTCGTCGCCGCTGACCGGACGCTCAGAGGGGAACGGACGGGTCGAGCTGGGCCTCGATCGTCGCGCCGGCCGTCCCGATCGCGGCGAGCGCGCCGATCGTCCCGCGCCTGCCGTGGAGGACCGTGCCCGTACCGGCCGCCACGGCGACGGCCTCCTCGCGCGTCACGGCCCCCGTGCGGGCGCGTTCCGCGAACGCCCTGAGCGTCGCCGGCACCCGGAAGCCGCTCGCGGATCGCGACACCCCACTCCGGCGAGAAGGCCTCGTCCGAGACGAACCGCACGGCGTGCTGGGCCACGGTGGCAACCACGCCGGGCTCCGCGGCGAGCTCGAGGTAACTGCAGGCGTTTCCGGCGGTCCGTTCCGCGATCCCGGGATCGAGCATCACCACGCGGTGGCCGATCGGCTGGACCCCCTCGAGCCGTGCAAGGTGCTGGAGCAGGGCGAGGGCGAGGGCGAAGGTGGCGCCGCCTCCGGCGGCGTCCGTGTCGTCGATCCCGATCAGGAGGTGGACGGAGGGCGCGGGTCACGACCTCCGCCTGGGTCAGCGCGCCCGCGCGCTCCAGCCGGACCTCGAGGACGCCGTCGGCATGCGCCGATCATCTCCGAGAGCGAGTAGGCAGGACCCCCGATCGACCGGAGTTCCTGGACCACAAGTCCGTCCTCGAGCCGGACTCCCTCGACCCCCACGGCCGGGAGCGGGGGCAGCCCGATCTCGAGCCGCCGCCGCCCGACGCGCGCGGTCTCGCGGAGCAGGTTCCCGTCCCGCTCGACCGACTCGATCACGCCGCCTGCTGCCCGGTGGTGGAACCCGCAGAAGCCGGCGCAGGCCGACGAGAGGCACTTGTGGAAGATCGCGACCTCGTCGCCGTCGATGGTCGTGAAGACCCGCCGACAGGTGGAGCGCGGCATGGCGCTGATCGCGACGAACCGGGCGCCGTACCGTCCCCGGCTCCCGACCTGACCGGCGACACACCCCTCGGCCTCGAGGCGCTTGACCCAGTCCTGCACGGTGGAGCGGGGCAGCCCCAGCGTGGCCGCGATCTCGGCGATGGTGAAGGAGCCGCTCTCGAGCGTGACCTGCCGCATCAGGGAGAGGAGTCTGCCGGCGCCGCTCGAGCACTCGGGACATCTGCTTCACCCGCACTCGATGTAGCGGTCCCGGATAGCGATGAGGTCGCCGATCACGGCCGACGCGGTCTCGATCGATCCGGCGCCCTTTCCCATCAGGGTGACCTCGCCGGCCATGTCCGTCGAGAGCATGACCGCGTTGAGCGTCCCCTCGATCACGAGCGGGTGGTTTCGCGGCAGGACGCGCGGGGCCACCCGGAGCAGGTTCTCCGCGGGCGCCGCCTCGCCGATCAGCCGGATCGTGCAGTCCTGGTCGGCGGCGAGCCGGAGCGCGTCCACGGTCAGGCCGTCGATCCCGGTGATAGCAACGTCGTCGAGGGTCACGCCGAGGTTCCAGCAGGTGTTCGCGAGGATCACGAGCTTGATGGCCGCGTCGATCCCCCGGACGTCGTAGGTCGGGTCGGCCTCGGCGTACCCGAGTTCGCGCGCCTCGTCCAGCGCCTGCTCGTACGTCAGGCCCTCGTCGTCCATCCGGGTCAGGATGTAGTTGCAGGTCCCGTTCAGCACGCCCGTGATCGAGGAGAAACTGTTGCCCGCGAGGCCGTCGCGGATCGCGTGGATCACGGGAATCGCCCCGCACACGGTCGCCTCGTACCGGAGCGCAACGCCAGCGTCGTCGGAAAGGGCGACGAGCCCGGCATGGTCCGCCGCGATCGGCCCCTTGTTCGAGGTGACCACGTGGCGGCCCCGCTCGAGGGCGGACCTGATGTGGGTGAGTGCGGGCTCGCCGGTCACCGCGTTGGTCGGCGTCGAGCTCGACGAGCACGTCGTACGCCCCGGAGCCGATGACGTCGGCGGCGGTCAGACCCGAGGCGCCGCACCGGCCGGTCGCGCACTTCGTGTCGAGGATCGCGGCCGGGTCGAGCCCCTCGGGGTCGATGCAGGCCGACGACGAGTCGGCGACCGCGGTCAGCACGAGGCCGAGCTCCGGTTTTGCCGCGAGCATCCGGAGGAGGCCCTTTCCGACGGTCCCGAGCCCGAGCACGGCGACCCTCATGCCTCGGCCCCCGCGAGCGGCTCGACGATCAGGAGCCCCTTCTCGGCCGCCACCTGCCGGAGGAGGTCGAGGGCCCGCTCCATCTCGGAGCGCGTCGTCGCCTTGATCGTGATCAGCGCGGTCGACGGCTCGGCGATCGCGGGCATGTGGACGTTCAGCTCGGCCACCTCGGCGAAACCGGTCGCGTCGATCCGGCCGATCGTGTCCCCGACGTCGGTGTGTATCAGGTGGCCGATCATGATCACCGACTGCCGGTAGAGGAGCCGCTCCTCGCCGAGCCGGAGGATGCTGACGCCCTGGCGCTTGATCGCGCCCACGAGCGCATCGAGCCGTTCCTGCGCAATCTCGAGGACGATCTGGACCCCGAGCGTATCGGATGAGGACTCCGGATCCCGCTGGTGGATCACGGCGATGATGTTGCCGCCGTACTCCGAGATCGGCGTCAGGGCAGCCACGAGCTGCCCCGGGCTATCCTTCATCTCCAGTTTCATCGAGACCTGCAGACGGACCACCTTCTCCTTCTGCTGGTCTATTGCACGAGGTGATGGATAAGTCTTGTTTTTATGCGGCGATAGCCCCGTCGGCGGGCTCGAGGGCAAGGGCGAGGAGCCGATCGAGATCGACGTTCTCGGCCACCATCATGGCGAGACGGCGGTAGGGGTCGTCGTCCGCGACGGGCTCGTAGTCGAGACCCCGCCGCTCGTGGAGATAGGAGAGGAGCCCGTCGACCGCGGACGGGTTCTGGAAGAGGCCGTGGAGGTACGTGCCGATCACGAGCCCGTCCTCGCTCACCGCGCCGTCATCACCGAACGCGGGCGGGACGCCCGGATCGCGGACGGTCTCGCCCATGTGGATCTCGTACCCCGTGACCGTCCTCATCCGCGAAAGGATCGGCCCGATCGGTTCGGCCAGCCGTTCTGATTGCCTCGTCGTCTTCTCGTACGCGGCAAAGCGGGTCTCGACCGGGAGCAGGTCGAGCCCGGGCAGGGTGCCGACGCGGTCCTCGACCCCGTCGTCCTCGACGCGCCGCCCGAGCATCTGGTACCCGCCGCAGATGCCGAGGACGGGGATTCCCGCCGCGCGCGCCCGCACCACCTCGCCCGCCCCGCCCGAGGCATGGAGGAGGGCGAGGTCCTCCATCGTGTTCTTGGTCCCGGGCAGTATCACGCAGTCGTAGCCGGCGAGAGAGACGCCCGGGCGGACGTAGTCGACCGCGGCACGCCGCTCGAGCGCCTCGAAGTCCGTGAAGTTCGAGATCCGCGGAAAGCGCACGACCGCGATCCGGATCGGGTGGTCCCGGCGCTGCTTGTCGCCGATCGAGAGCGAGTCCTCGCTCGGCAGGCTCGAGTTCCGCGAACGGCAGGACCCCGAGCACGGGCACGCCCGAGAGCGCCTCGAGGATCGCCACCCCGTCCTCGAAGAGCGCGGGGTCACCACGGAACTTGTTGACGATCACGCCCCGGACGAGCCTCCGGATCGGCGCCGGGCAGCAGCGCGATCGTGCCGCAGACCTGGGCGAAGACGCCGCCGCGCTCGATATCCGCGACGAGCACGATCGGGAGCCCGAGTCGCTCGGCGAGGCGCATGTTTGCGATATCGCGCCCGTACAGGTTCACCTCGGCGGCCCCGCCGGCCCCCTCGACCACGATGCAGTCGTGGTCGGCCGCGAGCCGGTCGTACGCCTCGAGCGCGCGCTCGAGGAGCGCATCCGTCTCTCGGTAGTAGTCGGCGATCGCCACGTCGCGGTACGGTCGGCCCATCAGCACGATCTGCGAGGACCGGTCTCCCTTCGGCTTCAGCAGGATCGGGTTCATCTCGGCGCGGGGCTCGACCCGCGCGGCGAAGGCCTGCATGGCCTGTGCGATCCCGATCTCGGCCCCGTCACGGGTCACGTACGAGTTCAGGCTCATGTTCTGGGACTTGAACGGCGCGACCGAGCACCCGCGGTCCGAGAGGAGCCGGCAGACGGCGGCGACCACCGTGCTCTTGCCGACATGCGAGGCGGTGCCGAGGATCATCAGTGACACGGAAGAGAGCTCCGGAGGGGGGCGACGACAGGGAGCGGAGGACACCCGCGACGTTATGCCAACAAATATATAAGCAGAACTGGAATTTAGATGTAATGAGTGGAGGGATCTGTTCTACCTGTGGACTGCCGAGTGAGCTGTGCATCTGCGAAGAGGTCGCAAAGGAGCAGCAGAGGATCAACGTCATCGTCAACAGGCGCCGGTACGGCAAGGAGGTCACCGTGATCGAGGGACTCGATCCGGCGGATATCGATCTCCAGGATCTGACAAAATACCTCAAGGGACGCCTCGCCTGCGGCGGGACGGTGAAGGGCAGTTCGATCGAGCTCCAGGGCGAACACCGCGATCGGGTCAAGGAACTCCTGACCAAGAAGGGCTACTCCCTCGACAATATCACCTGAACCACTGCAGTACCTTTTTTTACGATCGTGCCGAATCCAAGTACCGGAGGGGCCTCACCATGTCCACGAACGCCGCAGGCGAACCAGACGGCCGTCTGAAGACGCTCGGGCTCGAACTCGGAGTCCTGCAGCGGGCACTCCGCGCCCGGGGCGTCCCGGTGATCGTCGTAGTCGAGGGCTGGAACGCCTCGGGGATCTCGGACACGATCGCCGAGCTCCTCTTCGGGCTCGACCCGCGCGGCGTCGACTTCCATGCCTTCGGCCGGCCCGGGGAGGAGGAGCTGGCCCACAGTTTCCTCAGGAGGTTCTGGGTCAGGACGCCGGCCCGGGGAAGGATCGCCGTCTTTGCGCGATCGTGGTACTCGCGGGCGATGGCCGAGATGCTGACCGGCATCGACTGGGAGACTCGTCTCGACAGGGCGCTCACCTCCATTACGACCTTCGAGCGGCAGCTGGCCGACGACGGGACCCTGATCCTGAAGTTCTTCCTGCAGATCAGCAAGGAGGAGCAACGGCGCCGGCTGCTCGCGCGGGAACGCGACCCGCTCACCGCGTGGATGATCACGCAGAACGACTGGGACTTCCACCGGCAGTATGACGAGCTGGCCCCCGTGATCGAGCACATCCGGCAGTCGACGGACACGCCGTGGGCTCCCTGGCGCCAGGTAGAGGCCGACGTCTCCGCTCCGGCAATCGAGGAGGTGCTCTCGACCGTCGTACAGCGGCTCCGGGCCAGGCTCGACGAGCCGGGAGACGTGACCGGGGAGCCGTCTCCCACCCCTGCCTCCGGCCGGGAAGGAGTCGCCGCTCGACCGCGTGGATCTCTCGCTCGGCATGAACAAACACGAGTACGAGCAGATCGCCGCCGAATGCCAGGCCCGGTTGCGCGCCGCTCAGTACTCGCTCTTCCGGCGGGGAATCCCGCTCGTGATCGTCTACGAAGGGTGGGACGCCGCCGGCAAGGGGGGATCGATCAAGCGACTGACGCTGGCCATGAACCCGCGCGGCTACACGGTCGTGCCGATCGGCCGACCGACCGCCGACGAGCTCCAGCACCACTATCTCTGGCGGTTCTACCGGCAGTTCCCGCCGGCCGGCGATATCCGGATCTTCGACCGGTCGTGGTACGGCCGCGTCCTGGTGGAACGGGTGGAGGGGCTCGCCACGGAGTCGCAGTGGCGCCGGGCGTACACCGAGATCAACGAGATGGAGCAGGCGTACATCGAGACGGGCGGCGGGCTGATCAAGTTCTGGCTCGAGATCGACAGCGAGACGCAGCTGAAGCGGTTCCGGGAGCGCGAGGAGGATCCGCAGAAGCAGTGGAAGATCACCGAGGAGGACTGGCGCAATCGCGAGAAGTGGCCGCAGTATGCGGAGGCCGTGCGCGAGATGATCGCACGGACGCACACGCCGGACGCGCCCTGGACCGTGGTCGAGTCCAACGACAAGCAGTACGCACGGATCAGGGCCCAGCGGACCGTGATCAAATACGTGGAGAGCCTGATCTAGGGAAGGTTCCCCTCGCCCAGGCAGTCGCGCTGCCGCGCCTCGCTCATCCCGATCAGCAGCTCGAAGATCTGCTGCACGGCCGTCGCGTCGACCCCGCGTTCGACTGCGCGGTCGAAGGCCAGGTCGAGAACGGCCTGCCGCCGCTCTTCGTCCCGGACCGAAAGGCCCCCGACGTACTTCAGATGTGCCATCCGGCCCGCGCAGTCCTGCCGCCGGCCGATCAGGTCGATGATCGTCGCGTCGATACCGTCGATCTCGTCGCGGAGTCTCCTCCAGCGTCGCCATACCGGATCAGGATCTGCGGACGGCGTGATAAAGGAGTCGGCCGCATCGGCGCGTGGCGGCAAAGCTGGAAATACCCCCGGGCCCGAACTCTATGGGATCGCCCGATGCTCGAACGAATACCCCGCCGCGAACGGATCGACCTCGTGATCGCCTGGCTCGCGATCGCGATTGCTTTCAGTCTGCTCCCAATCCGCCGCCAGTTCGAGGTCACGGGCAGAGTGGACCCTGTCACCGCATCTCCTGTTCTTCGCTGTCTCCCTGCTCACGGTCGGCGTCGGGTTCGTGCTCCACGAGCTCGCCCACAAGTTCGTGGCCATGCACTTCGGGTACTGGGCCGAGTTCAGAAAGGACAACCAGATGCTCCTGATCGCGGTCGTGCTCGCGGCCCTTGCAGGAGTCGTCTTCGCTGCCCCGGGCGCGACTGTCATCTACGGCGACCGGATTGACAAGCGGCAGAACGGGCTGATCTCGGCGGCCGGCCCCGCGACGAGCCTCGCGCTCGCGCTCGTATTCCTCGTCCTCTACCTTCTCCCTCTCGGATCGCTGGTCCAATATATCGGCCTCTCGGGGCTCCAGATCAACGCGATGCTCGCCGCCTTCAACATGCTCCCGGTCTCGGTCCTCGACGGCCGAAAGGTGCTGGCCTGGAACGTCGCTGTCTTCGCGGTCCTCATCGCGGCGGCCTTCGGGCTCACATACGTCGCCCTGAACTCGAGTCTCCTAGGGTAACTATCATCTATCTTTTAGACACAGTGTATGGGGATGAGCAGAGAGAGACTCGCTGCGTTCGCGCTGATCGCGCTCTGCGCAGCACTCCTCGCGGCGGGATGCGCAACGTCGACGGGCACCGGCTCGGCGACGCCGACCGCGACGAAGGCGGTCACGACACCTGCCTCCACCATTATTCCGGGAGAGACGACCATGACCACCACGATACCCGCATCCAAGCAGGCCGTGCTCAAGACGAGCATGGGCGAGATCACGATCGCACTCTACGACGACATGCCGGTGACGGCCGGCAACTTCGAGAAGCTGGTCAGCCAGGGCTTCTACAACAACGTCACGTTCCACCGCGTCATCGACCGGTTCATGATCCAGGGCGGCGACCCCACGGGCACCGGCACGGGCGGCCCGGGCTACCAGATCAAGGACGAGTTCCCCACGGCCCGGAAGAACCGGAACGACCGCGGCACGATCGCGATGGCGAATGCGGGCCCGAACACGGGCGGCTCGCAGTTCTTCATCAACCTCGTCGACAACAACTACCTCGACACCAAGCACCCGGCCTTCGGCAGGGTCGTGAAGGGGATGGAGGTCGTGGACGCGATCGGGAAGGTCCCCGTCGACGCGCAGGACCGGCCGGTGACGCCGGTCGTGATCATCTCGGCCGGGATGGCCTGAAGTACAATCCCCTCTTTTTCCGCTCCCGCAACCGCCCGCGCCCGCCCGATCCGGCCGACGGCAATCTTTATCACGGCCCTCGGCAACAGATCCAGAGAACGAGGCACAGGTTATGGGCAAACCGGTACTGATCGACTTCTACGCCGAGTGGTGCGGGCCCTGCAAGATGCAGACCCCGATCATCGAGAAACTGAAGGAGCGCATGGGCGACAAGATCGAGGTCCGCAAGCTCGACGTCGACCAGCACATGAAGGAGGCGACCGACTATCGGATCAGCGTGGTCCCGACCCTCGTGATCGAGCAGGACGGCAAGGTCATCCGGCGCCTCGAGGGCGTGACCGGCGCGGCCGAGCTCGAGCAGATCCTCGCGCCGCTGGTGGCCGAGTGAGGATCGGCATCGTCGGCGGGACCGGCGACATCGGCGAGGGGATGGCCATGCGCCTCTCCCAGACCCACGAGGTCCGGCTCGGCTCCCGCGACGTTACGAAGGCCGGCGAGGCGAGCCGCGAGTGCCACCTCGCCGTCGAGGGGCGGGGACTCCCCTGCGCCATCGACGGCAGCTCGAACCAGGAGGCGGCCGACTTCGGCGACGTGGTGATCCTGGCCATCCCGTTCAAGCACCTCGTCCCGACCATCGAGTCCGTCTCCGGCCTCGAGGGGAAGGTCGTGGTCTCGCCGGTCAACCCGATGGAGCGGCGCGAGTTCTTCACGTACGTCCCGCCCGAGGAGGGGTCGGCCGCGCAGCTCGTGCAGCGGCTCCTGCCCGACTCGAAGGTCGTGGCCGCGTTCAACGTGATCGCGGCGAACCGGTGGAAGGCGCTGGACGAGCCGCTCGACTACGCGGTCCCGGTCTGCGGCGACGACGCGGCAGCCAAGCGGACGGTCCTGGACCTGGTCGCGTGCGTGCCCCGGCTGCAGGGCTACGACGCGGGCCCGCTCGGAACGGCCTGCATGGTCGAGTGCATCACCCCCCTGCTCCTCAACGTGGCCCGGTACAACAAGATGCGGGATGTCGGGATCCAGTTCCGCTAGGGACCGGGTCCAGGCGTTGGTCGCGGCGCTCGGCGAGCGCTACGGGGCGCTCCCCTGGTGGCGGGCGCCGCCGGAGGAGGTGATGATCGGCGCAGTCCTGGTGCAGCAGACTCGCTGGGAGAACGTGGAGCGTGCGCTCGACCGGCTCCGCGGGGTCGGCCTTCTCTCGCTCGAGGCGATCGACCGGGCCCCGGCCGAAACGGTCGAGGAGGCCGTCCGGTGCGCGGGCTTCTTCCGGGTCAAGACGCGCCGGCTGAAGGCGCTCGCGCGATTCGTGCTCGGGACGTACGGCTCGGTCGAGGCGATGGCGAGCGCCCCCACGGATGCACTCCGCCGGGGGCTTCTCGAAGTCCCGGGCATCGGCGAGGAGACGGCCGACGCGATCCTCTGCTACGCCTTCGACCGCTGCTCGTTCGTGATCGACGCGTACACGCGCCGCCTCTGCGCCTGCGCCGGGGTCGAGGAGCCCGCCCGACGGATACCGTCCCCTCTTCGAGGCGGTTCTCCCGCGTGAGAACGCACCGGTATCGCCGAGACCCATGCGCATATCGTCGAGCACGGCAAAAGGTACTGCAGCAGGAGACGGTGCGAGGGATGCTCGATCAGGAGTTCGGACGCATAGGACGGCGGCTCGTCGCGGAGGGGCTCGTCGGTGCCACCTTCGGGAACATGTCGGTGCGGGACGGCGAGTCCCTGCTGATCACCCGGACCGGGTGCTGCCTCGACGAGCCCGGCCTGCCGGTGAGGGTGCCGCTCGCGGGCGAGGCCCCGGCCGGAGCCTCGTCCGAGTACCGGGTCCACCGGGCCGTCTACCTCGGGACGGGTCACCGGGCGATCGTCCACGCCCACCCTGTCCACGCGGTCGCGGCATCGCTCCTCTTCGACGCGGTCGAGCCGATCGACTCGGAGGGAGAGATGCTCTGCCCTTTGATCCCGGTCGTCGGGGGGAAGCCCGGCACGGACGAGCTCGCAATCGCGGTCGCCGGCGGGCTCGCCCGGGCGCCCGTCGTGATCGCGCGGGGCCACGGGACCTTCGCGGGCGGCGCCACGCTCGACGAGGCATGCCTCTACACCTCGCTCGCCGAACATGCCTGTCACGTGCTCCTCCTGGTGGAAGCGCACCGCCGGGGGTGAAGATATGCTCGCGATCGTCGGCGGCACCAGCCTCCTCGACTGTCCGCTCCCGCCCGTCGCGGCGCGCACGGTCCCGACCCCGTTCGGCCCGGCCTCCGTCCTCGACGGCGACGGCTTCCTGCTCCTGCTCCGGCACGGCGACGGCCGGCCCCCGCACCGGGTCAACCACCGCGCGAACCTGGCCGCGCTCGCCCTCCTGGGCGCGGACCGGGTGGTGCTGATCGGGTCGACGGGCTCGCTCCGGGCCGAGCACGCGCCCGGCTCGCTCCTCGTCCCCGCCGACTATGCGACGACCGCGCCCGTGCCGACGATCCACGACGGGGCGATCGTCCACGTCTGTCCCGGGTTCTCGGACGCGCTCTCGCGGAGGCTCGCGGCGCTCGTTCCCGGCGCACGCTACGGCGGCGTCTACGTGCAGACCCCGGGGCCGCGGCTCGAGACGCGGGCCGAGGTGCGGGCGCTCGCGCGGTACGCGGACGTGGTCGGGATGACCTGCGCCTCCGAGGCCGCGCTCGCGAACGAGCTCGGGCTCGAGGTGGCCGCGCTCTGCACGGTCGAGAACTACGCCCACGGGCTCGACGCCTGCCCGGTCTCGTTCGAGGCGATCCTCGAGGCCGCCCGTGCGAACGCCGACCGCATGGCCGGGATCGTGCAGCGGCTGATTGGTGAACTGTGACATGACGCCGGATACCGAGATCTTCGAGACCCGATCGCCGCTCCTGCTCCGGGGCGTGCGCCGCGATGACCGCACCGTCGACGTCGTCGTCGGCGACGACGGCACGATCGCCGCCATCGGCGAGAACGCCGGGCGCGACCACGAGTACGACCACGTGATCGAGGGGCGGGGTCGTGTCCTCCTGCCGGGTCTCGTCAATACGCACACGCATGCGGCCATGACCCTGCTCCGCGGGTACGCGGACGACATGCTCCTCCAGCCCTGGCTCACCGAGCGGATCTGGCCGCTCGAGGCCCACCTGACCGCCGACGACGTCTACTGGGGCACGCGCCTCGCCTGCCTCGAGATGATCTCGACCGGCACGGTCGGGTTCAACGACATGTACTTCTTCATGGCGTCGGCCGCCCGCGCCGTGGACGAGGCCGGCCTCCGCGCCCGGCTCAGCTACGGGTTCATCGATCTCTCCGACCCCGAGAAGCGCGAGCACGAGTGCAAGGCCACGGAGGGACTCGTGGACACGGTCGAGCGCATGGCGAATCCGCGTATCTCGGCGGCCGTCGGGCCCCACGCGGTCTACACCGTTTCCTCCGAGGGGCTCCGCTGGTGCGCGGACCTCGCCCGCGAGCGCGACCTCGGGGTCCATGTCCACCTCGCCGAGACCGAGACAGAGGTCTCGGACGCGGTGCGGACCACGGGCCGGCGGCCGGCCGCCCTGCTCGACGAGGCGGGCCTCCTCGGGCCGCGCACGGTCGCGGCCCACGGCTGCTGGCTCGACGACGCCGAGTGCCGCCTGATGGCGGAGCGCGGGGCGACCGTCTCGCACAACCCGGCCTCGAACATGAAGCTCGCGACAGGCCGGGCCATGCCCTACCCGGTCCTGAAACGGGCGGGGGCCCGCGTCGCACTCGGCACGGACGGTGCGGCCTCGAACAACAGCCTCGACCTCTTCGGAGAGATGAAGACGGCCGCGCTCCTCCAGAAGTTCGCCTGGAACGACCCGACCGTCCTCCCCGCGGCCGAGGCCCTCGCGCTCGCGACCGTGAACGCCCACGCCGCCCTCGGGTTTCCCGGCGGCCGGCTCGAGCCCGGGGCGCCGGCCGACCTGGTCCTGGTCGAGACGCGGTCTCCCTGCAACACGCCGCTCCACAGCGCGGTCTCGAACGCTGTCTACGCCTGTCCCGGCGCCGCGGTCACGACCACGCTCTGCGCAGGGCGCGTGCTGATGCACGAGCGCGTCGTGCCGGGCGCGGAGGAGATCCTCTCGGGCGCTGCCGTCGCCGCGCAGGCGCTCGTCGGCCGCGCTCGCGAGAGCACATAGGCCGATGCCGCGGTCCCCGGAGGGGGCAGCGGTCCTGCATCGCAGGGACGCGTCTTCCGATCGTTTAATATTCCAGTCGCCTCACCGAAACGGAGAAGAGAGAGCGCACCGATGCATCCGCGACTGCAGAGACGATTTGCCCTTCCCGTCGCCGTCCTCGGGGCTCGGTCGGCGGCGGGAGAAGGTATAATGTGGGCACGGCGAGAATGATTGATCGAGGAGATCGGGCGACGATCCTGCCATAATAAGGTGAAATAGATCCCGTGATGCACCCTCGCTCCCTCTCTGTCGATAATGCCGTTTCCCGACCCGACGGCGGACCCACGGGGTCGTTCGTGATCTCCCTCGACTGCGAACTCTTCTGGGGAGTCCGCGACAAGCGGCGGCTCCAGGACTACCGCGAAAATCTGCTCGGGGACCGCCAGGTCGTCCCCCGCCTGCTCGACCTCTTCGACGAGTTCGGCGTCCACGCCACCTGGGCTTTCGTGGGCTTCCTCTTCTACTCGGACCGATCGAGCCTCGTCTCGAACCTCCCCGACCGCCTGCCACACTACGCGAACACCCGCTTCTCCGCCTACGACGAGCTCGCCGCGCTCGGCGAGGACGAGTCCCTCGACCCCTTCCACTTCGGCGGGAGCCTGATCGAGGAGGTGCTGCGCCACCCGGGCCAGGAGGTCGCGAGCCACACCTTCTCGCACTTCTACTGCCTCGAGCAGGGCCAGACCGTGGAGGACTTCCGCGCCGACCTCGAGGCGAACTGCCGGGCCGCACGGCGGTACGGGATCGACCTGCGGAGCCTGGTCTTCCCCAGGAACCAGGTCAACCCGGACTACCTCGAGGTCTGCCACGACCTCGGGATCCGCGCCTACCGCGGAAATACCTCGTCGTGGCTCTACCGGGCGATGAACGAGGAGGAGGAGTCGACCGTCCGCAGAGCGCCTCGCTACGCCGATGCCTTCGTCAACCTCTCGGGTAACCGGATCGTGCGGCCTGTCGGGAACGGTGCGAAGATCCCGATCGACGTCATGGCCTCGCGGTTCCTCTACCCCCAGTACTGGTGGTCGGCCCCGCTCGACGGCATGCGGATCCGGCGGATCGCGAACGAGATGCGGGACGCAGCGCAGCACGGCTGCTGCTACCACATCTGGTGGCACCCCCACAACTTCGGGGTGAACCAGGAGGCGAACCTCCGGATCCTGCGCCGGATCCTCGAGGAGTACCGGGCCCTGCACGACGAGTACGGCTTCGCGTCCCTCTCGATGAGCGAGGTCGCGGACCGGGTGCTGCGGCAGCCCGCAGCCTAAAAAAACCGACCTGCCGGGCGCTACGCCGTCTCGATCCGCGATGCGTCCTCGAGACCGAGCTCGGCGATCGAGACCTCGCGCATCTTGAACTTCTGGATCTTGCCCGAGACCGTCATGGGGAAGTCGTCGACGAACTTGACGTACCGCGGGATCTTGTAGTGGGCGATCCTTCCGACGCAGAACTCGCGGATCTCGTCCGTCGTCGCAGTCTCCGCCTTCCCTCGAGCGCGACCCAGGCCATCAGCTCCTCGCCGTACTTCTCGTCGGGGACGCCGATCACGTAGACGTCGCGCGACCTTGGGGTGGTGGTGGAGGAACTCCTCGATCTCGCGGGGGTAGATGTTCTCGCCGCCCCGGATCACCATGTCCTTGAGCCGTCCCACGATCTTGAAGTAGCCCTCCTCGTCCATGGTCCCGAGGTCGCCCGGTGTGGATCCAGCCGTTCCGGTCGAGGGTCAGGTGCGTGGCCGTCGGGTTGTTGTAGTAGCACTTCATGACCATGTAGCCGCGGGCGCAGATCTCGCCGACCTCCCCTCGCGGGAGGATCTTCCCCGTGGTCGGGTCGATGATCTTCAGCTCGGTGTGGGGGAAGGACCGGCCGACCGTGGAGACGCGCCGGTCGAGCGGGATCGTCGGTCGTGGTCATGGTGACCCCGGGCGCGGTCTCGGTCTGGCCGTACACGATCACGATCTCGGACATGTTCATGTGCGTGTTGACCTGCTTCATCACCTCGACCGGGCAGGGCGATCCGGCCATGATCCCGGTCCGGAGCGTGCTCAGGTAGTAGTTCGGGAAGTTGGGGTGGGCGAGCTCGGCGATGAACATGGTCGGGACGCCGTGAAGCGGCCGTGCACCGCTCGTCCTGGATGGTCCGGAGCACGGTCTCGGCGTCGAAGGCCGGCGAGGGCAGGACCATGGTCGAGCCGTGGGTCATGCAGGCCAGGTTCGAGAGGACCATGCCGAAGCAGTGGTAGAACGGCACCGGGATGCAGAGCCGGTCCTTCTCGGTGAAGCGCATGCCCTCCCCGATGATGTAGCCGTTGTTCAGGACGCTGTGGTGGCTCAGGACGACGCCCTTCGGAAAGCCCGTGGTGCCGCTCGTGTACTGGATATTGATCGGGTCGTCGAAGTCGAGGGCCGCTGGCCCGCTCGGCGAGCTCGTCGTCGTTGACCTCCTCGCCTTTCCGGATCACCTCGTCCCAGAGGAACATCCCGTTGTAGGGGATATCCCCGACGAAGATCACGTTCTTCAGGAACGGGAACTTCTCGGACTCGGTCCGTCCGGCCTTGCAGTCGTACGCCTCGGGGCAGGACTCGTAGAACATCCCGACATAGTCCGAGGTCTTGAACCGGCCCTGCACGATCAGGGTCTGGACCTCGGACTGCTTCAGCGCGTACTCGAGCTCGTAGGTCCGGTAGGCGGGGTTGATGTTGACCATGATCGCGCCGATCTTCGCGGTCGCGACCTGGGTGACGATCCAGTCGGCGTGGTTCATCATCCAGAGCCCGACCCGGTCGCCCTTCTCGACGCCGAGCGCCATCAGCCCCCGGGCGAGCGCCTCGGCCCGCTCGCGCAGTTCGCGGTACGTCCAGCGGATCCCCTCGTGGACCGAGACGACGGCCTCGGTATCGGGGTAGCGCGCGGCGATCTCGTCGAACATCTCGCCGATCGTCTTCCCGATCAGGGGGAAGGCGGAGATGCCCGTCTCGTAACTGATCAGAGCCATCCTTACAGATTTTGGACGGCGTGGATATAGCAGTGCTGATGAGCTCCCCGATGGCCGATAGAAGAAGTATTTATGTCCGCGGGACCGACCGAATATACTGCATCGGGGTCGTGGCCTAGTCCGGAATGGCGACGGGCTCCAGCGGTCTTTCGCGTCTGTGCGGATGATGAACAATGGGTCTTCTGAATTGGTGATGATCCGTTGGAGCACTGACGCATGTCGGAGAGACCCGTCGATCGTGAGTTCAAATCTCACCGACCCCACATTTCTCATCAGGCTGATCTGGCTCTTCTTGCGGTGCGCCTCCTCGAACGCTGAACCTGCTCCTCGCTCGCCGGTTCCCGGTAGAGCAGGGCCGAGATCTCGCCGTCGTCCTCGAGGTACCCGAGCCGGACTTTCTCGATCGCATCGATCCCCTTGACACGGAGTGTCGAATCGATATCGTCGCGGGTGATCCTTCTCCTTCTCATCAGCCGCTCGTCGGGCTTCCCGTCACGGATCAGCACCTCCGCCTCGCCCGAGACGAGTTCTCCGGAAGTCCGGGCTTCTGAACTGGGCCACGCTCATGAGGTAGTTGACAGCGAACAGGGTGGCGGCCACGATCAGGCCGGCCGTAATCGAGTTGTCGTTCGCGTTCAGCGCGGTCGAGACCGACTCGGAGATGATCACCAGCAGGATCAGGTCGAACGCGGTCAGCTGGCCGAACTCGTGCTTGCCGATCAGACGGAACGCGATCAGCAGCGCGAAGTAGATGACGACGCCACGGAGAACGAGCTCGTAGACATCGGCGTCTCGGGGATCAGGAACTCCTCCAACGGGCATGGTAGAGGAATACGGGAATCACTATATCTATGTCTATCCCCTTCAGGCGTCCTAATGACTGCGCTAAGTGCGCGCTGCGGGCCCCATTCGGCCGCCCGTCGTGACACCGGGCGATTTTTTTAATACGGCACCCCTCCAACGTCACAAACGCAGGGGTTACTGGATGTATCTGATTGGAGAAGCACTGGTCGGGGACGGCCCCGAACTCGCGCACGTCGACCTGATGATCGGCGACAAGGACGGGCCGGTCGGCCAGGCGTTCGCGAACGGGCTCGCGCAGCTCTCGGCGGGGCACACGCCGCTGCTCGCGGTGGTCCGGCCGAACCTGATGACCAAGCCCGCGACCCTCGTCATCCCGAAGGTGACCCTGAAGAAGGGCGCGCAGGTCCGCGAGATGTTCGGCCCGGTCCAGGCCGCGGTCGCGAAGGCGGTCGCGGACGCGCTCGAGGAGGGGGTCTTCGGCGACCTCGACGTGGACGACCTGGTCATCCTCGCCTGCGATCTACCTCGCCCCCGAGGCGACGGACTACAACCGGATCTACCGGTACAACTACGGCGCGACGAAGCTCGCGCTCGGCCGGGCCCTCGATCGCGTTCCCGCCGACGGAGACCCTGCTCCACGAGAAGGACCGGGCGGCCCACGCGGTCATGGGCTTCAAGGTCCAGCGGCTCTGGGACCCGCCGTACCTCCAGGTCGCGCTCGACCTCGTCGACATGAACAACGTGCGCGACGGTGCTCACCGATCTCCCCGAGACGGACCACCTGATCATCGAGGCCGGAACCCCGATGATCAAGCAGTTCGGGCTCTCGGTCATCTCCGAGATCCGGAAGGTCCGGCCGAACGCGTTCATCATCGCGGACCTCAAGACCCTCGACACGGGCAACCTCGAGGCCCGCATGGCCGCCGACGCGACCGCGGACGCGGTCGTCGATCTCCGGCCTCGCGCCGCTCTCCGACGATCGAGAAGGCGCTGGCCGAGGCGAAGAAGACCGGGATCTACTCGATCATCGACATGCTCAACGTCACCGACCCGGTGGCGCTGATCCGCGACCTCAAGGTCAAGCCCGACATCGTCGAGCTCCACCGCGGGATCGACTGCGAGAAGGACGGGACCTGCCACGTCTGGGGCGACATCCCGGGCATGCGCGAGGCCGCGGGCGGCAAGCTCCTCGGTCGCGACGGCCGGCGGGATCCGGGTCGAGAACGTCCGCGACGCGCTCGCGGCCGGGTCCAACATCCTCGTCGTGGGCCGGGCCATCACGGCGTCCAAGGATGTCCGCCACGCGGCCGAGGAGTTCCTCGAGCAGCTGGGCCGCGAGGAGATCGACCAGTTCAGAATTATGACGGACTTCTAATTTTCTTTTTATCAAAAAGTATTGCATCAAAATTCGGAAATTGGCAACAAATGGATCTCCTTTTTTGGTTAAATCAAAATGCTTCGTTAATCTCGCTTATCTCCAACATTATTTTGGTAATTATTACCGGGGCTTATGTATATCTCACGAGAAAAATTCTAGAATCTTCCCGGCAACAAATCGAATTGTCCTATAGTCCCATTATCGGAATTCGAATCGCTGGTATGAGAATTCATCCAGTTGAGCCTGAAAATGGACGACGTAATCTCACTATCGATTTAGAATTAGCAAACGTCGGTGATTCACCTGCCCTAGAGGTTTTCATTGATTCAGAAATTGAATTTGCGCGAACAGAAATTAATAACGAGAAAATAATCCCATCAAGATTCGAACCGCCAATGATTCCGTATATTCGACAAAGTGAAGTAATTCGGAATATGCAAACCGTTCAAGTCTTTGGCAATAGTTGTATTGAAAAATTGCTATTTGACTTCAAGCAATCATATCTCCTAAATATCGAGAGACTAGAGAAGAAATCCGTCCCAAGAATCATTCAAAGCGCGGAAAATTAGAATTTACGTTTATTATAAGAACCATTTCAATCGATATTTCAAAAGTTGCTATGAAACCCATTTAAGAATCAAGGATATGACTCCGGATTATCCAGAGGATAAATCAATTGATTTGCGAGAGATTTATTGAAGGGGGATACCCGAGGCCACAATTTTTCGTGAAACCGTATGATGCAGAGAAGATGAGAGAAGAAAAATCGAAAAGGGATAGTAAAAGGCATCTGTGTGGCTGGTGATATTTCAAAGGCCACCTCCTCTTCTCCGTTTTTTTATATTAACCTCATGGGCCGTTCAATGTCGCGGGAATTCTCGATGCTGCTCGCGGTTATTGCGAATGGGTTTCGAGAATCCCGGCTCTATCTTTCAGGGACCTCGATCGACTCGCCCCGCCGGAGCCCCGCGAGCAGATGTCGATCGCGCGCTCGACCGCATCTACGAACGGTCTTGGGTCCTGAGACGATCGCCGACCACATGCCGTTGTGGACGGATCGTGAGTGCAATAAAAGATCTTCAGGCCGTCAGGAACGCCGCCCAAACGAACCCGAACATCGCGAGCGCGAAGACCAGAGAGAGAACCGCGCGGCCGCGCCGCTCACCGTTGCCCGCTTCGGCCGAGAGACGCGCGTGGAGCAGGCCCGCCTGGAGAAGGTAGACGGCGTACCCGATGATCACCGTCTCTCCCGCGCGCGGGCCGAAAGAGGCGGCCACGGCGATCAGGGCCGCGATCGCGAACGCGAGGTTCGCGAACCCGACCTCGTACTGGAAGTAGGGCGCGCCGACCTCCCACCCCAGGCGGGCCGCGTCCTCTCGGTGGAGGACGACGTGAGAGAGAAAGGCGATCAGACCCACGACGCCGACGGCAAGCACCGCCACGAGCGATACGCCGAGGGGCGGGTTTCCGGAGAAGAGGAAGTAGAAACCGAGGAAGATGCCGACCGTCGCGACGAGGTTCCTCACGATCGCGAGGCTGCGGATGAGCGAGGCCATGCAGTACTTCTCGAACGGTATCGGTTAAAGCAGGGGGATCTCTATCGACGGGCGGCCCCTTCAAGCTCGATCGACTCGCCCGGCGCGAGCACCGCAACTCGGATGTCGGTCGTGCGCTCGAGCGCCTCCTTGAAGGGTCCCGGGTCCTGCGCGATCGCCGGCCAGGTGTTGTAGTGGATCGGGACCACGAGCGGCGCCCCGACCCACCGGGCCGCGCACATCGCCGCGGCCGGGTCCATCGTGAACCGGCCGCCGATCGGCAGGAGCGCGACGTCGGGAGAATAGAGCGCCCCGATCACCTTCATGTCCGAGAAGAGCGCCGTATCGCCCGCGTGGTAGACGGTCACGCCGTCCATCTCCACGACCATGCCGGCCGCGTCGCCGCCGGGGAGCCGCTCGCCATCGATCTCGAGTGCGTGCGAGTGGACGGCCGGGGTCATCGTCACCCGGACGCCGTCGACCTCGATCCCGCCGCCCGTGTTGATCCCCTCGGCCGGGACGCCGCGGCGCGAGAGTTCCTTCGCGATCTCGTTCGTCGTGACCGTCGGCCGGGCGAGGCGGATGGCCTCGCCCAGGTGGTCGAAGTGGCCGTGCGTGACCACCACCAGGTCCGGGTCCCCGGGGAGCGTCCCGTTCAGCACGTACGGGTCGATCAGCACCCGCCGCGAGCCCTCGAGGAGGACGCAGGCGTGCTCGACACAGGTCAGCCGCATGAGGAAGCCATCGGCGGCGCAGCGATATGGAGGTTGCGATCGAAAAAGAGGATCAGGAGATCTCGGCCAGCTCGGCCTCGGTGATATCGATCGAGTCGCCAAGGCTGTCCGCGAGCGCCGAGTGGGTCATCTGCTCCGAGAGGTCGCGGTCCTCCATGATGTCCTTGATCCGCTCCAGGTAGATGTCGAGGGTGTGGTCCTCCTCCTCCTCGAGCACGTGCCGGTACTCGCGGAGCGTCGAGGGCGAGACGTCGAGCCGCTCCGCGATCTCCTTCATGTTGATGTCGGCGTCGATCATGTCCTTGAGGACCTGCTTCTCGAACGGCATCTTGAAGTCGAGCTCGCGGAAGAGCTTCAGCCGGATCCGCGCCCGTGCGACCGTCTTCGAGAGCTTCTCGTCACCGAGATCGCGTGCGATCTCGGTGTCGTTCCGGCCCGCGTAGTAGTCCGACACGAGCTTTGCGAGCTGAAGGGGCTTGAGCTTCGTCTTGAAGAAGCCCTGGTCGAGGACCTCCCGCATCACCAGTGCGATCTCCCGCTCGACGGCATCGCGGTCACGCAGCGAACCGTGGATCTTCTTCATCGGCTCCACGATCTTGGTCTTGCTGGTGATGTTCGAGAACAGCTCCAGGAGCTGTGCCTTTCGTCGTTCTTCAGCCACCATGATACACCACAGTCGGATACGGAATTATAAGCCGCAGTATAGTACTTATATCTTCCTTTCTTGCCATCCGAGAAAACACCGAAATTGTCGCGATATCCCGAGAAACCCGACGAATGGGATGAAAACCGCGCACACTGTACGTATGCGGCATCCTTATATCGAAGTCGCCCGGACCGCCTGACGTCATGGTACGGGACAGGGTATATCCTTTCTGGTCGTGGTGGACGCCGGCACCGGCCCGCGGGCCCTCCTGGTACGTCCCTTCAAAGCAGCCTTAATAGAGTGCGGCCACATAATGAAGGGAGATTGGGATCATGGCAGCTGACGTATACGAGCGGGTGATGGACCTCGCCCGGCGCCGGGGCTTCGTCTGGCCGACCTCGGAGCCCTACGGCGCCGTCGCCGGTTTCATCGACTACGGCCCCCTCGGCGCGATGATGAAGCGGCGGATCGAGGAGACGTGGCGCTCGTTCTACGTGGTGCGCGAGGGGTTCTACGAGATCGAGTGCCCGACCATCGGCCAGGAGGCGATCTACGTCGCGTCCGGCCACGTCAAGGGCTTCTCGGACAAGATGGTCCAGTGCCCCCACTGCAACGAATACCTCCGGGCCGACCACGTGGTCGAGGGCGGCGGCCGTTGCGCGAACGCGGCCACCCTCGACGAGGCCGCCCTCTGCCGCGAGCTCGAAGGGCTCGCCTGCCCGGCCTGCGGCGATATCTTCGGCCCGGTCGAGGTCTTCGGGTTCTCGCTGATGTTCCAGACCTCGATCGGACCGGGCTCGCAGCGGACGGGTACCTCCGGCCGGAGACGGCGCAGGGGATCTTCACCGACTTCGCCCGCCTGCTCCGGTTCTACCGCGACAAGCTGCCCTTCGGCGCGACCCAGATCGGCAAGTCCTACCGGAACGAGATCTCGCCCCGGCAGGGGATGATCCGCCTGCGCGAGTTCACCCAGGCCGAGGCCGAGATCTTCGTCCACCCCGAGAAGAAGGCGCACCCGAACTTCGCGCGGTACGCGGACTACCGGATGCCGCTCCTCGCGATATCCCCAGCAGCAGGCGGAGGCGCCGGCCGTCGAGATGAGCATGGCCGAGGCCGTCTCCTCGGGCACGGTGGCGAACGAGTACGTCGCGTACTACCTCGCCCTGACCCACGAGTTCCTCTGCCGGGTCGGGGTCTCGCCCGGCCGGCTCCGCTTCCGCCAGCACCTCCCCGACGAGCGGGCCCACTACGCCTGCGACTGCTGGGACGCCGAGTGCTTCTCCGGCAGGTTCGGCTGGGTCGAGACGGTCGGGATCGCGGACCGGACCGACTACGACCTCCGGGCCCACGCGGCCCACTCGGGCGAGGCGTTCACGGTCTTCATCCAGTACCCCGAGCCGATCCGCCGCAGCGAGACCCGCGTCGTGCCCCGCATGGGCGCGCTCGGCCCCCGGTTCCGCGGACAGGCGAAGGCGGTCGCGGACGCGATCGCCGCGACGGACCCGGCGGTGGCGGCCGATTCGGCCGGCTTCACGATCCAGGTCGACGGCGCTCCGATCGAGATCGCCCCCGACCTCTACGAGGTCCGCGAGGTCGAGGTCGAGGTCCAGGGCGAGGAGGTGATGCCGCACGTGATCGAGCCGAGCTACGGGATCGACCGGATCCTCTACGCGGTCCTCGAGCACAGCTACGACGAGGAGCCGGTCGAGGACGGCACGCGGACCGTGCTCCGGCTCGCCCCCCCGATCGCCCCGATCCAGGTCGCGGTCTTCCCGCTGATGAACCGCGACGGGCTCGGCGAGGTCGCGGTCTCGATCGCGGACGAGCTCAAGGCCGCAGGCGTCATGGCCGAGTACGACGACTCGGGCGCGATCGGCCGGCGGTACCGGCGCCAGGACGAGATCGGCACGCCGTTCGCGGTCACGGTCGACTACGACACCCTCGAGGACGGGACCGTCACCCTGCGCGACCGCGACTCGATGCACCAGGTCCGCATTCCCCGCGCCTCTCTCGCCGAGACCTGCCGCGTGCTCTGTGCGGGCCAGGTCTTCTTCGCCGAGCTCGAATGAGCCAGATCCAGCACCCGCTGATCCGTCCCGGCGCCCTCGAGGCGCGCCAGTACCAGCTCGCGATCGCGATGCGGGCGCTCGACCAGAACACGTTGGTCGTGCTCCCCACGGGCCTCGGCAAGACCGCCGTCGCCCTGCTCGTCGCGGCCGCCCGGCTGAAGGAGGACCCGGAGGCGCGGGTGCTGATGCTCGCCCCGACCAAGCCGCTGGCCGAGCAGCACTACCGCTTCTTCCGCGACCTCCTCGTCCTCCCCGACGAGGACGCGTTCGCGCTCTTCACGGGCGAGACCCCGCCGGCCGAGCGCGTCCGGGGCTGGGAGCGGGCGCGGATCTGCTTCGCCACGCCCCAGGTGATCAAGAACGACTGCCTCGCGGGCCGATACTCGCTCGAGGACGTGGCCCTGCTCGTCGTGGACGAGTGCCACCGGGCCGTCGGGAACTACGCCTACACCTTCCTCGCGGAATGGTACGCCAGGACGGCGGCGCACCCGCTCGTCCTGGCGATGACGGCCTCTCCCGGCGGCGACGCCGAGAAGGTCAGGGCGGTCTGCGATGTGCTCGGGATCGAGCGGGTCGAGACCCGGGTCGAGACCGACCCGGACGTCGCGCCGTACGTCCACGAGCGGACCCTCGAGTTCGTGAAGGTCGACCTCCCCCCCGAGCTCGCGGACGCCCGCGACCGGATGCACCTCCTCGTCGACCACCGGCTCGACGCCCTGCGCCGGCTCGGCTTTCCCGCCCCCGAGCGCGAGCGGCTCTCGATGCGGACCCTGAACTGGCTGAACGCGCTGATCCAGGAGAGGATCGCGGACCGCGACCCGGCCGCGTTCCAGGCCGCGTCGATCCAGGCCGAGCTGATGAAACTCCGCCACGGGCTCACCCTCTGCGAGTCGCAGGGGTCGGTGGCGCTCGCCCGCTTCCTCGAGCGGCTCGCCACCGACGGCGCCTCTGATAGCGGAACCAAGGCGAGCCAGCGGCTCGCGGCGGACGCCGTCTTCGGCGAGCTCGTGGCCACGGCCCGGTCGTGGGAGGGCGAGCTCCACCCGAAGTTCCCCGTGGTCCGGGCCGTGGTCGAGGAGCAGCTCCGGGCCGATCCCGCGAGCAGGATCATCCTCTTCGCCTCGTACCGGGACACGGTCCACGCGCTCGCCGCCCACCTCTCGGCCTGCGGAATCCCGTCCGAACGCTTCGTGGGCCAGGCCTCGCGCGACGCCGAGAAGGGGCTCTCGCAGAAGCAGCAGATCGACGCGCTCCGCCGGTTCCGGGCCGGCGAGTTCCGCGTGCTCGTGGCGACCTCGGTCGGCGAGGAGGGGCTCGACATCCCCTCGACCGACCTCGTGATCTTCTACGAGGCCGTGCCCTCGGAGATCCGGTCGATCCAGCGCAAGGGCCGGACCGGCCGTTCGGGGGCCGGCAAGATCGTGGTGCTCGTGACGAAGGGCACCTCGGACGAGACCTACCGCTACATCTCGCAGGCGCGCGAACGGTCGATGCAGAAGGGCCTGGTGCGGATGCGGACGCCGGACGCCCCGGGCCAGACCGAACTCGAGACCGACGACCCGCCCGGCACGGACCCGCTCCAGCAGCGGCTCGCCGGGTTCCTCCCCGACGGCCCGTCCGTCGTCGCGGACGACCGCGAGACATCGTCACGCGTGGTCGAGGCCCTCCGGCTCTCCGGCGCCGCCCTCGAGATCGCGCACCTCGAGGACGGCGACTACGCGATCGGCGACCGGATCCTGGTCGAGCGCAAGACGGCGCGCGACTTCGTGGACACGCTCGTCGAGCGGGACCTCCTCGGGCAGCTCCGCTCGCTCGCGGACGCTGCGCCGAAGCCGGTCCTGATCGTCGAGGGCGGCGACCTCTACTCCCACCGGCAGATCCACCCGAACGCGATCCGTGGCGCGCTCGCCGCGATCGCCGTGGACATGGGGGTCACGCTCCTCTACTCGGCCGACGAGCGCGAGACGGCCGACCTCCTGCTCGTGCTGGCGCGGCGCGAGGAGGGCGGCCGGGGCGAGCGGAAGGTCCACCCGAAAAAGTCCCACCGGTCCGTCCGCGAGCAGCAGGAGTACGTTCTCTCGGCGTTCCCCGAGGTCGGGCCGCGGACCGCGCGGGCCCTCCTCGAGGCCTTCGGCTCGCTCCTCGGCGTGCTCGAGGCGGAGACGTCCGCCCTCGAGGCCGTGCCGGGGGTCGGCAAGAAGACCGCGGCCCGGCTCCACGAGTTCGTCCGGCAGGGCTACTGATCAGCGAAGAAGGCCCCAGCCGATCCGGACGCACTCCATGAGCGTGCGGCAGCGCTCGGGGTCGGGCTCGGTCCGGGCACGCTGGAGCAGGCACGCGAGGGTACGGCCGAGCTCGTCCGCGAGCGAGCCGGTTGCCGCCGGTGCGGGTGCGCCGGCGACCGGTGCCGCGACACCAGCGGCCGCAGGTTCCGGGAACCCGGCACCCGCGGGCGCGGCCTCCACGGACGCCCTGTGGGCCGCGCAGACCACGCAGGCTCGTCTCGCCCTTCACCTCGAAGAGGGGGCAGCCGCAGTCCGGGCAGGCCCGGGCGAGCATGCGCGCGCCGTGCAGCAGATGGTCGGCCATGATCTCGTCGTCGCTCGTCATCCCAGAGAGGTACGCTTATTAAGTTATTTATGCCTGTATGGGCTACCTGTCAGAACGTACCAGGGGGATAATGAGAATGACCGCTCAGGACGACCAGATCGGCACCTGCATCCAGATGCTCCAGCACATCACGGAGGACTCCTCCATACCGCGCAACATTCGCCGGGTCGCCGACGAGACGCGAACCATCCTGCTCGACTCCTCGAAGCCGGCCGGGCTCCGCGCCGCGACCGCGATCTCCAAGATAGACGAGATCAGCAACGACCCGAACATGCCCGTCCATGCACGGACGAGGATCTGGGAACTGGTCTCGCAGCTCGAGTCGATCCCCCTCGACTGACGAAGCGGCGCCTGCTTCGGGCGTCCGGCGGCCCAGTCCCCGTGCGCGCGGCCGGCGTGAGCGGACGGCCCTCCGGCACTGCCGTCCGCAGCGCTCGACGCGCCCGCCACCACTTTCTCGTATCCCGCCATCGGCACGAGCCCGGGCTCCCCGGGATCCTCCCCCCATCGCCCCCTTTTCGCCAGCTCAGGACAGGATGGAGACGGGGGATCGACCGTCCCGCCGACTCGCATCGCGCCTTCACCCGGGCCCTGTTGTGAAGCGATGACGATGACCCGGCCTTCTCTCTGCGAACCCTCACGGCAGGGTCAGCCGAAACGTGAAAGTCACCCGATAACGCCGATCCGGCATAGACCGCAGCGATAGGGAGCGGTCGAACCCTCCCCCCGCCAGTGCCTTCCCGAGAGATCTACGGCGATGCTCACGACGGCCAAACCCTTTCTTGGAACCGGCTTCGTGAACGGTTTTATGGACGGTGAAGGTACACCTCTCCCGTACCAGTCCAATCCCGTGAGCCAGACCATGTCGCTTCCCGCCGTGCCCCTCGACTCCATAGGCGAACCCGCGTTCGTCCTTAACGGGGAAGGGATCGTTGTCGCCGCAAACTCCCCTGCCGAGCGACTCGCCGGGGGGACCCCGGCAGACCTCTCCGCGGGCCAGCTCGCCGATCGCGTCGCGCTCCGCCTCTTCGACGGCCGATCGGCAGGCAGCTATCAGGACTCAGTGTGGCAGGTTCTGGACGGTCGCGAGGCACCGCCGCTGCAGGGCGAGGTCACTGCCGCGGATGGTTCCGGTCCCGTGCGGATCGTCACCTCCCCGATCCGCGAGGACGGCGTGATCACCGGCGCCCTCTCCATCTGGAACGGCGCGGACCGGCGGGAATGGATGCGCGGCGAGCTCTCCGAGAGCGAGGCGAAATACAGGAACCTGGTCGAGCTCTCGCCGGATGCGATCCTGATCCACCAGGACGGGGCGATCGTCTTTGCGAACCCTGCCGCCGCCATCCTCGTCGGGGCGGCACGGCCGGAGGACCTTGTCGGGCGCCCCGTCCTCGAGATCGTCCATCCCGGGGGGAGAGGATACGTCGAATGGAACATCGAGGCGGACCTTCGCGGCGAGAAGAGCCCGATCACCACGGTGGACATCCTCCGCCCGGACGGGGTGACCGTGACGGTGCAGGGGCGGGGAGCCATGGTACCGCTGGGGGGGCGCCCCGCGGTCCAGGTCGTCCTCCGCGACGTCACCGAGGAGAAGCGCGCAGAGACCGCCCTCCGCGAGAGCGAGGAGCGGCTCCGCCTCGCGAAGGCCTGCGCCCGGATCGGGGTCTGGGAGTACCTCCCGCCGGTCGGCGCGGGAGCGAGCTTCGGCGATTGCCTCCGGGTCTACGATGATGCCGCCCCTGAAGTCGAGCAGCTCCACGACTGGCAGCGTTCCGTGCATCCCGACGACCTCGAACGGGTGGAGGCCGGATTCGACGCGGCCCTGGCGCTCGGGGAACCGCTGGAGCTGGAGTTCCGCTACGACATGGGGGCAGGGCGGGCCGGGTGGATGAAGATCCTCGGCGACGGGGTCTTCGACGATGAGGGAAGGCTTCTCCGGGTGCTCGGCGTGCAGATGGATATCACGGGCCAGAAAGAGGCCGAAGCGGCCCTGCAGGAGAGCGAGAGGCGGCAGGCCTTCCTCGTCGCATTCGGCGACAGCCTCCGCGAGCTCTCCGACGCCCGCGAGATTGTGGCGGCGGCCACCGAGCGAATCGGCCGCCACCTGGGCGTCAACCGGGTCGTCTACTGCGAGGTCGACGCGGACGGCGAGTGCGCGACGGTCCGCGCCGACTGGACCGACGGCACGGTGCCGGGCACGTCGGGCTCGTACAGGATGGACGACTTCGGCGTCGGCGACCTCTACCGGCAGGGGCTCGTTCGCCGCACCGAAGACGTCGCGGTCGGGTACAGCGAAGAGGCGGTCGCCGCCCACGCCGCCCTGCGGATCCGGTCCTCGCTCGGGGTGCCCATCTGCCGCGGCGGCCGGCTCGTTGCCATCCTGGCCGTCCACGGCGCGCGGCCTCGCTCATGGACCGACGCGGAGGGCGAGCTGCTGAGGGACGCCGGCGACCGGATCTGGGCTGCGATCGGGCGTGCTCGCGCCGAGGAGGCCCTGCGAAAACGGGAGCGGACCCTGCAGGGAATCTTCCGCGCCGCCCCCGTCGGGATCGGCATGGTCTCGCACCGGATGTTCATCCAGGCCAACGACCAGCTCTGCCGGATGACCGGCTACAGCCGCGACGAGCTGATCGGGCAGGACGCGCGTATCCTCTATCCCGACGAGGAGGCGTACGAGTACGTCGGGCGCGGAGAAGTACGCGCAGATCATGGCGGGCGGGACGGGGGCCGTCGAGACGCAGTGGCGGAGGAAGGACGGTATCATCCGGGACATCCTGCTCAGCTCGTCCCCGGTCGACCTCTCCCGCCCTCACGAGGACGTCGTCATCAACGCCCTCGACATTACGCGGCTCAGGGAGAGCGAGCGGGCCCTGGCATCGTACACGGACGACCTGCAGCGGTCGAACGAGGAACTGCAGCGGTTCGCATACGTCGCGAGCCACGACCTGCAGGAGCCGCTCCGGTCGATCATCAGTTTCAGTCAGCTCCTCGAGCGGCGGTACAGAGGGAAGCTCGACACGGACGCGGACGAGTTCATCGGGTTCATCGTCGAGGGCGGCAACCGGATGCAGCGGCTGATCGAGGACCTGCTCCAGCTCTCGCGGGTCGAGACGAAGGCCAAACCGCTCGCGCCGACGGACGCCGGGGAGGTCGTGGCCGACGCGCTCCGGCTGATGGAGACGCCGATCCGGGAGGCGGGCGCGACCGTCGACCGTCGGTGACCTGCCGACGGTCATGGCCGACGCGGCCCAGCTCGCGCAGGTCTTCACGAACCTGGTCGGCAATGCCCTGAAGTACCGCCGCCCGGACGTGCCGCCCGACGTCCGGATCTCGGCCGAACGGACGGGGCAGTTCTGGCGGTTCGCCGTGGAGGACAACGGGATCGGGATCGAGGCGGAGTACTTCGACCGGATCTTCGTGATCTTCCAGCGACTCCATACCCGCGACGAGTACGAGGGGACGGGGATCGGGTTGGCCGTGGTCAGAAAGATCGTCGAGCGGCACGGGGGCACGGATCGGGGTCGAGTCGACGCCGGGCGAGGGCTCGACCTTCTTCTTCACCCTGCCGGCCGTGTAGAACGCTGGCTGTCGGGAGAACGGCGACGGACGCAGGGACGTCGCCGATGTCGTACCACCCTGCAACGATCTCCGGGTGGAGCGCCCGGCCGTCCCCGTTCTCACGGCGCGGCGAGCGACGGCGCGCGACACCTGCGCTGGCCGCCGCCGGAGAGGCGCCCGTTGCGGGTTCCGCCGGCATTCCGCTCTCGATCATCACAGAACCATTTCGGAATATTTATCGTGTCCTGAACGTATCTGTGATAATCGCACTCGGGGTGACAGACCCTCTTTCGCGGCCCCCGGGCCAGGCGCCATGCCAATCCTCCGTGCGGGATGAAATTCACCAACGCACCATCACCGCTCCGTAGCGGAGCGGCCGGAGGAACGACATGAATCATTCCGCATTCCATCGGGGGCGCCGAAGCGCCCTGGCGCCGGCGGCAGCCCTGCTGCTGGCGCTCTGCCTGCTCGCCGTCGGCGTGCAGGCCTTGACCGATCCTGTGAACTCGGCCGCGCCCGCTCTCGCCCCCTACCCGGGCAGCCACCCGGTGCCGGGGCAGGTCTCGGCCCTGGACTTCGACGCCGGCGGCGAGGGGGTCGCGTACCACGACACCGAGCCCGCGAACCTCGGCAACTACAACTACCGCGCCGGCGAGGGCGTGGACATCGAGAACCCGGGCACGTTCCCGGACGTCGGCTGGATCCGCGACGGCGAATGGCTCGACTACACCGTCAACGCAAGCGAGCCGCAGACCTTCGTCATCGATGTCGAGGCCGCGAATCCCGACCCGACCACGAAGCGGGTCGCCATCCTGGCCGACGGCGTTCCTGCCGGGACGGTCGACCTCCGGCCGACCGGTTCCTTCAGCGGCTTCTCGGGCTGCGAATCGACCCCCATCCCGCTCCCCGCGGGCGAGACCACGATCCGCCTCCAGTTCGACGGGGTCTCGCGGGTCAACCTCCACACGCTCGACTTCCGGCTGCCGTTCGTCGAGCCGACACCCGTCCCGACGCCCGCATCCGAGCTCCTCGTCGACACGCCCGGCCTCCACACCCTCGACCGCGACCTCTCGGCCGACGTGGTCGGCGTCCTCGTCATCGACTCCGACGTCGTCCTCGACGGCATGGGCCACACCATCGAGGGCACGACCGCGAACGCGACGGGCGTCCGCGCCGGGCCTCGCACCTCGTCCGGGACCATCACGAACGTCACCGTCCGGAACCTCACCGTCCGGGACTGCGGCACCGGCATCGCCACCAATGGCGTTGCGGGCTGCGCGGTCGAGCACGTCGTCGCCGAGCAAAACACGATCGGGCTCGCGGTCAACGCGTACGGAGGCACGGGGAGCGACCACCTCGTCCGCGACTCGGTCTTCCGGGAGAACAGCCGCGCCGGGATCGAGCTCGGGTTCCAGGGCCGGGGCGCCTCCATCGAGCGCTGCTCGATCACCGGCAACGGCAAGGGGGTGACTCTGGACTACTTCCAATCGAGCGACCGCACCATGAACCGGATCGTCGACTCCACGGTCTCGGAGAACACGGGTACCGCGATCTCGATCAAGGATATCAGCGGTCTCCTGGTCGCCAACTGCACCGTCCGCGACAACGGCGGCGACGGCGTCTACGTCGAGCACAGCCGCGCCGAGGTCACGGGCTGCCACATCGAGACCAACGCCCGCATCGGCGTCGAGTCCTCCGACCGCGGCGGCTCCGACATCCACGGCAACTGGATCACGGGCAACGGCCATGGGGGTCGTCGTCGGCGGCGACTGGTCGTCCGCGGTCCGGAACAACTACCTGAACAACACCGACAACGGCTACTTCGGCGCGTCCACGGCCGGGCTGCTGAACTACGAGAAGACGGCCGGCGAGAACATCGTGGGCGGCCCGTACCTCGGCGGCAACTTCTGGGCGAACCCGAACGGCACGGGCTTCTCCCAGACCCACGCGGACCTGGACCAGGACGGCATCTGCGACGAGCCCTTCGCCTGATGGAGGACGCGGACCGACGCCCTGCCGCTCGCGCCTGCGCCCGGCACGCCCGTGATCGTGCCGACGCCGTACAGGCCGCACCCGTCCCCGGCCGGATCGAGGCCGAGGACTACGACATCGGCGGCGAGACCATCGCGTACCACGACACGACGCCCGGCAACACCGGCGGCGCGTACCGCCACGACGACGTCGACATCGAGACCGCGCAACGGCATCACGGACGTCGGCTGGATCCGCGACGGCGAGTGCCTCCTCTACACCGTGAACGTCACCCGGGCCGGGGTCTACACCGATGACCGCCCGCGTCGCGAGCCCGAACGACGGGCGGTCCGCGACGATCTCGGTCAACGCGAACCCGATGTTCACGTACATTCCGCGTCCCGAACACCGGGTCGTTCACGACGTATCGCGACGGCGAGCGCGGATTCCCTCACCCTGCCGGCCGGGACCGTCACCCTGCGGCTGACCTTCCACGGCGACGGCCTGAACCTCGACTGGATCGCGTTCGTGCCCCACGACTTCGACCCGAGCCGACGCCGGCCGTTCCCTAGCCGTACAGGCCGCTCGCGATCCCCGGCACGATCCAGGCCGAGGACTACGATCTCGGCGGCGAAGGCGTCGCGTACCACGACACCACCCCCGGCAACACCGGCGGGCGCCTACCGTCAGCGACGACGTCGACATCGAGACCGGCGCGCCGGCTCACGAACGTCGGCTGGATCCGCACGCGGCGAGTACCTGACCTACGACCGTCGAACGTCGCCGCAGGACGGCGCCTACACCATGACCGCGCGCGTCGCGAGCCCGAACAGCGGCCGGACGATCGCGGTGCTCGGCCTTCGACGACGACCGCCTCCCGACGATCGCGGTCCCGAACACCGGGTCGTTCTCGACGTACAGGACGGTCTCGGTCCCCGTGACTCTGACGTCCGGGTTCCACGCCCTGAAGGTCAGCTTCCCGGGCGACGGCCAGAACCTGGACTGGATCGCATTCGCGCAGGCCGGCGCCGGGACGCCGACACCGACGCCCACGCCGACGGTGACGACCCCCACGCCGACGCCGGGGACGGGCGGCGCGAACTTCGTCGCCGCGCCCCTGACGGCCTCGCACGGCAGCGCGGTGAAGTTCACCCTGACCCCGGCGGCCGGCAAGAGCATCGGCTCGGCCTGGTGGTCGTTCGACGCGCCGGCGCACCTGAACACCTGGAACTCGCGGGCGACGACCCCGACGTTCTTCTACCCGTCGGCCGGCACGTTCTCGCCGCTCGTGAAGATCACGTACACCGACGGCTCGACCGAGACCGTCCAGCGCGCCGGCTACATCCACGCCACCTGAAGGCGAGGAGTCCCCCTTTTTTCACCCGACCCCGAAAGCCGGCATCGGCGTCATGTCGATGACCGATGTCGCCGCCCGATTGAACCCGACACTCCACTTTATACCCGTCCCGGTCGAATATTCGTGCACGGAGACCCACCGTGAAGGCCCCCTTTGAAGCGGTCGCGTCCGCGATCAACAGCCACCCCCGGGCCGTCCTCATAGCGCTCGCGGCCGCCATCCTGTTCGCGCTCATCGGCACGAGCCTGGTCTCGATGGCGACCGGCACGGACACCTACCTGGACAAGAGCACGCCGAGGGGGATGCTGCTCGCCAAGTACTCGGAGACGTTCCAATCCGACGCGATGCTGGTCCTGATCGAGGCCGACGACGTCCTGAACCCGGCCGTTCTCGCCTACATCGACCGGCTCCAGTCCGAGATCAGGACCGAGGCGCACGTCACCTCCGCCGCTTCGGTCGTGGACATGGTCCGGCAGGTGAACGGCGGAGCCCTCCCGACCTCGATGGCCGAGATCGATGCCGCGCAGGCCCGGGTACCGAAAGAGGTGCTGGCGCGCTACCTGCCGTCGCGGACCATGACCATCTCGGCCGTCTCGCTCGACCCCGGCCTTTCCCAGTCGGCCCAGTACTCGCTCCTCGACTCGGTCAAGGAGCGCGTCCGGCTCTCGAACCCGCCCCCCGGCGTGACCGTGACCGTGACGGGCAATACCGCGTTCAGCCAGGAGATGGGAACCGAGATGGGCGGCTCCATGGGCATGCTGATCGGGGCGGCGCTGCTGCTCATGGTGATCGCCGTCGGCCTCCTCTTCGGCCACGTCCGGCACCGGTTCCTCTCGGTCGCGATCGTCGCGGCCGGCCTGATCCTGACCTTCGGGATCGTCGGGTGGTCGGGGCTGCAGATCAACATGGCCACGATCGCCGCGTTCCCCGTGCTGATCGGGATCGGGATCGACTACGCGATCCAGTTCCATTCGCGCTTCGACGAGGAGGCCCGGCGGACCTCGCTCCCCGAGGCCGTCCGCATGACCGTGACCCGCTCGGGCCCCTCGATCCTCTACGCGATGCTCGCGACCTCGATCGGCTTCATCGCCCTCTGGGTCTCGCCGTTGCCGATGATCCGCTCCTTCGGCCAGGTCTGCGTGATCGGCGTCATGGCCTGCTACCTCGTCGCCCTGGTCTCCGTCCCCGCCGTCGGCCTGGTCACCGGCTACCGGCCGAAGGCGATCCCCCACGGCACGACCCGGACCGGGAGCGAGAAGCCGACCGTGGAGGAGACGTACAACAACCTGCTCGGCCGGGTCGCCTCGAAGGTCGCGCGCCACCCGGTCACGGTCCTGGTCCTCGTCGGACTGGTCGCGCTGATCGGGTTCTCGCTCGACAGCGAGATCCCGATCTCGACCGACCAGGACACCTTCGTGCCCAAGGACATGCCGGCCCTGATCAACCTCCAGAAGGTGAGCCGGGTCATGGGCTCGACCTCGTCGACGCCGATCTTCGTCCGGGGCGACCGCGTCCTCTCGCCGGAGGGGATACGCTGGATGTCGGAGTTCCAGGAGTACCAGCTCTCGCACAACTCGAATATCCTCGGCGCGAACTCGATCGCGACCGCGATCATCCAGGCGAACGGCGGCGCCGTGCCGACGACGCAGAGCGAGGTCGACGCGGCCCTCGTGCTGATCCCCGAGTCGACGCAGCACCAGTACATCTCCGGGTCGACCGAGGCCGTGATCGCATTCTCCACGGTCGAGCCTCTCGAACACCAAGGGGCAGTCCATGATCGAGCAGCTCAGGAAGGAGCTCCTCTGGATGGCGCCGCCGCCCGGGATCACCGCGACCGTCACCGGTCAGGGGGAGATGTTCACGAACCTGATCCGGGAGATCGAGGACGGCAAGCTGACCATGACCCTGCTCGCCTTCGGGATGATCTTCGGCTTCCTCCTGATCGTCTACCGCCGCGTGGGAAAGGCCATCACCCCGCTCGTGCCGATCGCGTTCATCGTCGGCTGGAACGGGCTGATCATGTACGTGCTCGGCATCGATTACACGCCCCTCACGGCGGTCCTGGGCTCGATGTCGATCGGGGTCGCCTCCGAGTACACCATCGTGATGATGGAGCGCTGTTACGAGGAATGGGACGAGGGATACGGGACCTTCGAGGGGATCGTCCACTCCATCCGGCAGATCGGGACCGCGATCTCGGTCTCGGGCCTCTGCACGGTCTTCGGCTTCTCGGCCCTGATCATCTCGTCGTTCAACATCATCTCGAACTTCGGGGTCGTGACCGTGATCGCGGTCGCGTTCTCGATCCTCGGCGCGATCACGATCATGCCGGCCGTGCTCGCCCTGGTGGGCGGACGGGGCCGGCACGCGCCGGCGCGCGAGGACGGGGCCCCTTCGGCCTGATCCTTCCTCTTTCAGCCGACCACGGTCACGACGACCGTCCGCGTCCGCGAGGAGCGGACGTCGAGTTCGAGCAGGACCGGCTGTTGCCAGGTCCCGAGCAGGGGCCGGCCATCGCGGACGGGGACCGCGAGCGAGGGACCCACGATCGATGCCCGCACGTGCGAACGGCCGTTTCCGTCGCCCCACGCGCGATCGTGAGCGTACACGGCCCCCTCGGGGGCGATAACGTTGAGGGCTCGCGCCAGGTCCTCGAGCACCCCGGGCTCGTACTCGATCGTGGTCAGGGCCGCGGTCGATCCGGAGACGAAGAGGGTCGCCAGGCCGACTTCGACGCCGCTCTCGCTGACGATCTGCGCGAGCCGGGCCGAGAGATCGACCACGTCGCCCTCGCCGTGCGTCTGGACCGTGAACTCCTTCTGGAACATACGTGCACCGGACGTCCTTGGATGCCCGCAGGCATTCATCTGTCGGTCGCCATGCGAAGGGAGTCGATTCCTTCTAATATGATCCGGCGGATAACATGATCGGATTCGAAGCCACGTATGATCCAGAAAGCAGGTATAATCGCCGAGCTCGGAGAGGAGGCCGTCCTTCTTCCCGCGCTCGTTCAGCAGGCGCTCGTCGCCAACGACCGGATCAAGGTACTACTTCTCCCTTCTCCAGACGGCACGGCAGCGGGCCGATCACCCGGGCCAGACACAGTCGACGCTCCGTGCCGAGCGCGAGGCGGCGGAGATCGGCGATCTCTCGCTCGACGGGGTCGTGCCGGGCGCGAACCGCCTCGCCAGCGGGCTGTACCGAATTCCGTACCTCGACAAGATCCTCGGAGGAATCAGGCAGACAGCAGAGGAGATGGTCAGGCCGCTCGCGGTCTCGAACACGGCCTGAGGCCCCCGGCTTCCAGGCCCGCCAGAAGGCGCTCTCGGCCGCACTCCGGTCAGACGGTCCGGAAGAGATCGACGGGGCGCGGATCAAGGCGATCACCTCGGGCGACCGCTCGGCGGGGGACAGTCTGCACCTCCTCGTGATGGACCTCCATCGGGCCCTGAACGCCCTCCTCGATCATCTCGCCAACGAGACGATCGACGGCGCCCGCACCTACCTGCTCGGCGACGGCGACCGCGAACTCGTGCAGGCCTTCATGCAGGGTCTGAACCGCACGGCCCCGCTCAAGTTCAACCACCCGGGCCTCGGCACGACCGTGACCCGTGCCGGCGAGCGGCTCGTCATACAGAACGACATCGGCGTGACCGAGGCCCACGTCCTCGTGATCGCGGTTACGTCCGCGGCGGTCACCATCACCTATACCGACGTGCACATGGCGCGTCTCGCGTTCTTCCAGTCGCTCTTCGACGAACGGGATGTCGAGTGGTCGGACACCCTCTCGCGGCGCTCCACCGGGACACAGGACGGAGGGATCTACCACCTCTCGGTCGGGACGTTCGCCGTATCGGACCGGGAAGGGTGCCGTGCCTTCCTCGCTCATCTCGGCTCGCGCCTGGTCTTCCTGATCGACTGGAACAAGGCCCGCAAACAGCTCCGCAACTTCGTTCTCAACAAGGACGCGGTGGACGTGATCCGCCAGGCCGCGCAGCAGGATATCGGGCACCGCGGGTTCCTCGAGCTCGGCGGAGACCATCTGGTCTACGCGGCACTCGACCTCGCAGCGAGGGTGCCGCTCCGCTACGGCGAACCGCTCCACCAGATCCTCGGGCGCGAGAAGACCATGGAGTATCTCTCCTGGGTCCTCCGGGCGGCCTCCGAGGGACTGCGGCGGGGCGAGTCCCGCCTGCTGATCCAGGACAGGTGCCGGGCGGAGCTCCTCCGGTACTTCAGGACTGCGCAGGTCGAACTTCTCGAGCGGGCCACGGCCCACGCGACCCTGCTGATCGACGTCGCCCTCGTGCTCCAGACCTCTGTCATCGCGCTGCGGTCCGCCTCGGGGACCGACCGCGTGCCGCGAAACGCGGTCCGGGCCAAGCGCTGGGAGCGGGACGCGGACCTGATCGTCTCCGAGATCCGGACGCTCTCGAGCCGGACGGAGGACATCGGGTTCTTCTCGGACCTTATAACGGCCCAGGACGACGCGCTCGACTATCTCGAGGAAGGCTGCTTCTACTCGACCCTCCTCGCAGACGCCGCCCGTTACCCGGAGAGCCTCTCCGGCCTCGAGGAGATGGCCTCCCTCTCGGTCTCGGCCGCCCGCGAGTTTATTCGGGCCCTCTCGGCCGCACAGTTCACGCGCTCGGGCTCGAGCCGCGAGGAGATGCAGGAGTTCTTCTCCGCGGCCAACCGGGTGATCGCGATCGAGCAGGAGTGCGATGACGCCTACCGCCGGACCGAACGCTCCCTGCTCCAGGAGGTGCGCAAGGCCGGCCCGCTCCACGCCTGCACCCAGCTCTCCCTTGCGATCGAGGAGTCGACCAACGCCCTGATGAAGGCCGTCTACGTGCTCCACGACAACATCCTCGAGGAGCTCCGGAGATGACGGGGACGATCGCGGTCTTCGGAACCAATCGCGACACGGGGGCCGTATCGCGCGACAGCGTACGGCAACAAGGCCGCGGTCCTGGCCGAGATGGCCGAGATCGGGATCCCCGTGCCTCCGGGCTTCGCCCTCCCCGTCGAGGTCTGCGAGGAGTACTACGCCGGGGATCGTCGGCTGCCGGAGTGGGCGCACGGCCAGCTCGCGCTCGGGATCGCGGAGCTCGAGAACACCACCGGCCTCGGGTTCGGGTCCGCCCGTCGCCCGCTCATGGTCTCGGTCCGCTCCGGGGCCGCGGTCTCGATGCCGGGGATCATGCAGACGATCCTGAACGTCGGCCTCTCCCGCGAGACCATCGGCGGCCTCGTCTTTCGCACGGGGAACCCCCGCTTCGCCTGGGACTGCTACCGCCGGCTCCTCGCCCAGTTCGGCGAGGTCGTCCGGGGGCACGACCCGGCGCGATACCGGGTGCTCCTTCGCGAAGCGATGGAGAGCGAGGGCGTCCCGGACGAGGCCGAACTCGACACCGCATCCTTCAGAGCGCTCGCGGGGCAGTACGAGCGGGTGCATGCCGAGCTCGGGACGCCGTTTCCGTCCGACGCGGTCGCCCAGCTCGAGGACTGCACGCGGGCCGTGCTCGAGTCCTGGGGCGGGCCCCGCGCGGAGGCCTTCCGACGCCTGGGTCTGGCCGGAGCGGCCCGCGGCACGGCCGTCACGGTGCAGGCGATGGTCTTCGGCAACCTCGGGTCGGCCTCGGGGGCGGGGGTGGCGTTCACGCGGAATCCCTGGAGCGGCGAGCCCGGCCTCCTCCTCGACTTCCGCTTCGGAGCGCAGGGCGAGGAGGTCGTCTCGGGAGAGCAGTCCGGCCTCGACCAGGACGCCTTCGCGCGCGTGATGCCCGAGCAGCACGAGGCCCTCGGCAAGATCGGGGTGCGACTCGAGCGGCATTACAGCGACATGCAGGACATCGAGTTCACGATCGAGGAGGGTCGGCTCTTCATCCTCCAGAGCCGGACGGGGAAGCGGTCCCCGCTCGCGGCGCTCAGGATCGCGGTGGACCTCGTCAGCGACGGCGTGGTCAGTCCTCACGCGGCGCGCGACCGGCTCGCCGACCTCGACCTCGACGGAATCCGGATCCGCCGCGTCGTGGGGGGCGGCGAGCCGCTCGGGGTCGGGACGCCCGCCTCCGGCGGGGTTGCGTCGGGCACGATCGCCTTCACCGGCGACCGGGCCGAGGCGGACGCCGCCGAGGGAGCCGTGATCCTGGTCCGGCCGACCGCGTCGCCCGACGACATCGCCGGGATCCAGGCGGCCTCGGGCCTGCTCGTGGCGCGGGGCGGCCGGACCTCGCATGCGGCCGTGGTCGCGCGCCAGCTCGGAAAGGTCTGCGTGGTCAACTGCCTGACGCTCTCCTTCGATCCCCAACGCCACCGGTGCTCGATCGGAGAGACGGTCCTCCGCGAGGGCGACATGATCTCGCTCGACGGGGACACCGGACGGGTCTACGGGGGCGTGGTCACAACCGTCGAGGACCGCCCTACCGCCCTCGTGCGCGCAGCGCGGGCCTGGGGTTCGCAGCGCCGCTGACCTGCCTCAGGCGCGCACCTTGGCCCTGCGGAGCGCGGAGAAGCCCATCACGATGATGAGGTAGAAGGCGAGCGCGATCAGGAGGACCTCCCCGTAGAGGACGGCCCACTTCAGCAGGGCATCCTGGAAGGCGAGCGGGGCGGCGAAGACCTGGCCGTAGACGTTGAGCCCGGCGACGGTCAGGCTCCGCGTCGTGATCAGCGAGACCACGGGGAGGGCCACGAGCGCGGTGAGGACGACGCCGATCCCCTCTCGCCAGGTCAGCACCTGCGGCTCGAGCATGATGAACGGCGTGATCACGGCGACGGCCGGGACGAGAATGGGGAGGACGAAGATCTCGGACCCGACGAGGCTCGGGGTGCGCCTGCGTGAACGCGGTAACGACGAGCGCGCCGAGGACCACCGGGAAGAGAACGAGCATGTGGATCCCCTTCTCCGGCGGCATCCGAATGAACTGGAGCAGGGCGAACGCGAGGAGCGCGCCGGCCACGGCCTCCCCGATGCCGAGCCCGGCGAGGAGGAGGAGGCCCCCGAAGACGAGGCCCGAGAAGAGCGAGGACATCCGGTCCGAGACCTCGTCGATGAAGAGGGCGAGCGCGAAGCCCATCCCCGCCGTCAGCAGCCCGTAGAGCAGGAGCGCCAGCCCCGCCACGGGCCAGACGGCCGGCACCGTCAACCCGAGCGCGGACGCGGCGGCGCGGCCCATCCCCGTCAGCGGGCTCGGGACCAGGAGAAAGAGGATGGCGAGCGAGACCGCGGACGCGATGAAGGCCGCCACGGCCCTCGACATGTGGTCGAGGGCGTAGGAGAAGGCGGGCATCACCACCAGGACGGCGAGGCCCGCGATCAGGGCGAGGATGAGAATGCCCGGCCCCTCGCTCCCGACGGGCGGGAAGACGTAGAGCAGGAGCGAGAGCCCGAGGGCGAGCAGGACCGGCACGAACCGGTACCAGCGCCCGATTGCGCTCCGCTCGAGGACCAGCTCGAGCACTGGGGCGACGAAGATGGCCGGCACGATCCAGACCCAGGTCGGATCGGGCGCCATTGACGAAAGAACGGAGAGCGCCGTAGATACATGGATAATGGCAAAGGATTTAAGGTATACGCTTTTGATCGCCGACGGCGCCTGTCGCGGCCGACCGGAAAAAAGGTACGGTGATTACTCGACGGAGATGCCGTCGTCGAGGGCGCGCTGCGCGGAGTCGCCCGGCTCCTCGTCGATCTCGCAGAGCCCGTTCGCCAGGCAGGCGAAGCCGACCACGCGGTCGTCCTCCTCGAGCCGGATCATCCGGACGCCGCGCGTGGACCGCTTCTGGATCGAGATGTCCGCTGCCCGGATCCGGATCACGTTGCCGATCGCCGTGATCAGCACCACCTCTTCGTCCTTCGAGACGGCGCGGGTCGCCACCACGGGGTTGCCGGGGCCGGCCAGGATATTCCGGACGCCCATGGTGCCGCGCCCGTGCCCTCGGAACTCGTCGAAGTCGGTCCGCTTGCCCGCGCCCTGTGCCGTGATCGTCAGGAGGTGCTCCTTCTCCACGAGCGTGGTCGTGACCAGCTCGTCGCCGTACTTCGACTTGATCCCGCGCACGCCCTGGACGCCGCGGCCCATGCTCCGGACCTCGTCCTCGTGGAAGCGGAGGGCCTGGCCCTTCGCCGTCGAGAGGATCAGCTCCTGCGTGCCGTCGGTCTGCTTGACGTCGACCAGGCAATCCTTCTCGCGGAGCGTGATGGCGTTGATCCCCGCCTGCCGCGGACGCGAGAACTCGCTCGTCGCGATCTTGGCCACCTGCCCCTGCCGCGTCGAGAAGAACAGGTACCGTTTATCGGAGAACTCGCGCATCGGGATCACGGCCGTGACGAGCTCGTCCTTGAGATCGAGCAGGTTCACGATCGCCTTCCCCTTGCTCGTGCGCGAGGCCTCGGGGATCTCGTAGACCTTGAGCCAGTAGAGCCGCCCGTCCGTGGTGAAGCAGAGCAGGTAGTCGTGCATCGAGGCGAGGAAGATGTTGTCGACCTGGTCCTCCTCCTTGGTCGCCATCCCGATCACGCCCCGCCCGCCGCGGTGCTGGGCACGGTACGTCTCGAGGGGGAGGCGCTTGATGTAGTTCTGCGCCGTGATCGAGATCAGCATCGGCACGTCCGGTATCAGGTCGATGATGTTGAGATCGGACTCCTCCTCCGAGATCCGCGTCCGGCGTTCGTTGCCGAACTCCTTGCCGGCCGCGACGACCTCCTTCCGGATCTCGCGGAGCACGTTCGCCTCGCACGAGAGGATCAGTTCGAGCCGCTCGATCGTCTTCAGCAGGCTCGAGCCGCTCGTCCCGGAGCTTGGTCTGCTCGAGGTGGGCGAGGCGGCGGAGCTGCATGGCCAGGATCGCGGCCGCCTGGAGCTCGGAGAGCCCGAACCGGTCGATGAGCGCTCTCCCGGCCACCTCGGCCGACTCGGAGGCGCGGATGGTCGCGATCACCTCGTCGATCCGGTCGAGCGCGACCAGGAGGCCGTCGATGATGTGGAGGCGGTCGCGGGCCTTGCGGAGCTCGAACTCGCAACGGCGGCGCACGACCTCCACCCGGTGGCGGAGGAACTCGTCGATCAGCCCCCTGACTCCGAGCGTCTTCGGCTGCCCCTCCGAGATCGCGAGGTTGATCACGCCGAACGTGGACTCGAGCGAGGTGTGCTTGTAGAGCTGGTTCAGGATGATCCTGGGGATGACGCCCTTCCTGAGCTCGATCACGACCCGCATTCCGTCCTTGTCGGACTCGTCGCGCAGGTCGCTGATCCCGTCGATCCGCTTATCCTTGACGAGCTCGGCGATGTGCTCGACCAGTCGGGCCTTGTTGACCTGGAACGGGAGCTCGCTGATGATGATCTTCGGGACCTTCGTCTCAACGTCCTCGATCTCGGCCACGCCCCGCACCGTGAGCTTGCCGTGCCCGGTCTGGTACGCGGACCGGATCCCGGCGCGGCCCATGATGATCCCGCCGGTCGGGAAGTCGGGGCCCGGAACGACCTTCAGCAGGTCGTCGACCGTGCAGTGCGGCCGGTCGATCACGAGCTTGACCGCCTCAGCCACCTCGCGGAGGTTGTGGGGGGGCATGTTCGTGGCCATCCCCACGGCGATCCCGGACGAACCGTTCACGAGCAGGTTCGGCACGCGGCACGGGAGGACCGTCGGCTCGCTGGTCGAGGTGTCGAAGTTCGGGATGAAGTCGACCGTCTCCTTCTCGAGGTCCGTGAGCAGGGCCTCGGCGTACCTGGTCAGCCGGGCCTCGGTGTACCGCATCGCGGCCGGCGAGTCCCCGTCGACGGAGCCGAAGTTGCCCTGCCCGTCCACGAGGGGCGAGCGGTACGAGAACGGCTGGGCCATCTTGACCAGCGTGTCGTAGATCGAGGTATCGCCGTGGGGGTGGTACTTACCCATGGTCGCCGCGACGGCGCGGGCCGACTTCCTGTAGGCCTTGTCCGAGGTGTTGCCCTCCTCCCACATCGCGTAGAGCGTCCGGCGGTGGACGGGCTTGAGCCCGTCGCGCACGTCGGGGATGGCCCGGCCGATGATGACCGACATCGCGTAGTCGATGTACGAGGTCTTCATCTCCTCCTCGATGTTGATCTGGATGACCCGCCGCGGGTCCACGGGCTCGATCGGGGCCTGTTTAGATGTCAAGGTTGCTCACCTCCTTCGCATGGCGGGTGATGAAGTCCTTCCGCGCGGCCACGTCGTCGCCCATCAGCTTCTCGAAGATCTCGTTCGCGAACATCGCGTCCTCGATCCGGATCTGTTTCAGAACCCTGGTCTTCGGGTCCATGGTGGTGGACCAGAGCTGGCCCGCGTTCATCTCGCCGAGACCCTTGTACCGCTGGATCACGGTGTTCTTCTCGCCGAGCTCCTTGATCGCGGCCTTCAGCTCCTCGTCGCGGTAGACCCACCGCTCCTGCTTGCCCTTGGCCACGCGGTAGAGCGGCGGCTGGGCGATGTAGACGTAGCCGTTCTCGATCAGCCCGGCCATGTGCCGGTAGAAGAACGTCAGGAGCAGGGTCCGGATGTGGGCCCCGTCCACGTCGGCATCGGTCATCAGGATGATGCGGTGGTACCGGGCGCGCTCGGGGTCGAGCTGCTCGCCGATCCCCGAGCCGATGGCGGCCATCAGGGTCTGGATCTCGGCGTTCTTGATCATCTTGTGCTGCGTCGCCTTCTCCACGTTCAGGATCTTGCCGCGGAGCGGCAGGATCGCCTGGAACTTCCGGTCGCGCCCCTGCTTGGCCGAGCCGCCGGCCGAGTCGCCCTCCACGATGTAGATCTCGGACTTGGCGGGGTCCCGCTCCTGGCAGTCGGCGAGCTTGCCGGGCAGGTGCGAGGACTCGAGCATGGTCTTGCGCCGGGTCAGGTCGCGCGCGTTCTTGGCGGCCTCGCGGGCCTTGGCCGCGAGCAGGCCCTTCTCCACGATCGCCCTGAGCGACGCCGGGTTCTCCTCGAAGTACTCGGAGAGCGAGGCGTAGACGAGCGAGTCCACGATCCCGCGGACGCTCGAGTTGCCGAGCCGCATCTTGGTCTGGCCTTCGAACTGGGGGTTCGCGAGCTTGATCGAGATGACGGCGGTCATGCCCTCGCGCACGTCCTCGCCGCGCAGGGTCAGGGCGGCGTTCTTGAAGAGGTTGTTCCGCTTGGCCGAGGCGTTGATCGCCCGGGTGATGGCCGAGCGGAAGCCCTCGAGGTGGGTGCCGCCCTCGCGGGTGTTCACGCTGTTGACGTAGGTGTACAGGGTCTCGGCGTAGGACTGCGTGTACTGCAGGGCCACCTCGACCTCGGTCCGGTTCTCGGGATCGGTCCGGTGGAACCAGAGCACGTCGGGATGGATCGGCTCCTTCCCCTCGTTCAGGTAGCCGGACGAACTCCCGAAGGCCGCCGTCGTAGCGGTAGACCTCGGCCTCGCCCTCGATCCGTGCGGTCCTCGATCCGGATCTCGACGCCCGCGTTCAGGAACGCGAGTTCGCGGAGGCGGTGGGCGAGGACGTCGTAGTCGAAGACGACCGTCTCGAAGATCGTCGGGTCGGGCATGAACGTGATCACGGTCCCCGACATCTCCTTCCCGTGGGCCTCGATGAAGGCCTCGCGCGAGGCGAGCCCCTTCCGCGTCCGCTCGCCGTACCGGACGGCGTAGCGGTCCTGCATCTCCTCCTTCGTCTCCTCGCGGGTGCGGAGCTCGGCGGCCTTGCCCCTGACGAAGTGCATCTCGTACACGTTCCCGTCGCGGTAGACCGTGGCGTGGAGCCAGCTCGAGAGCGCGTTCACGACCGAGACGCCGACGCCGTGGAGCCCGCCCGAGACCTGGTAGGAGTTCTTGTCGAACTTGCCGCCGGCGTGGAGGACGGTCAGCACCGTCTCGATCGCGGACTTGCCGGTCTTCTTGACCCGGTCCACGGGGATGCCCCGGCCGTTGTCCTCGACCGTGCACGAGCCGTCCTCGTTGATCGCCACCCAGATGTGGTCGCAGAACCCGCCGAGGGCCTCGTCCACCGAGTTGTCCACGACCTCGTACACGAGGTGATGCAGCCCGCGGGTGTCGGTCGAGCCGATGTACATGGCCGGCCGTTCCCGCACCGGCTGCAGCCCCTCCAGTACGGTGATATGCGATGCGTCGTAGGTTTCCAACATCTAATAGACCTCTGATAAAAGCTCGAGAACGGAAGATCTCTTCGCTACTATATATTGTTCCTAAGGCTACTTATAGGTGGCTGTCGAACCCACAGACTACCGTATTCCCGGGGGCGGATCAGGAAAAAAGGGGATGAATCAGGGTCTTTCAAACGGATTCAGTCGAACGAGCCGACGGAGGGGTCCTCGAGGCCGAGCGCACGGTCGACGGCCACGCAGAGCCGGGCGAAGAGGCGCTTGATCTCGGGGTACTCCTCGCGGTCGACCGTGCCGGCCTGGTGCCAGAGGATCCGCTTCCGGAGCATGGTCGTGAGTTCCTCGACCTCGGTCCCGCGGAACTGCTGCGGCAGCACCATCTCGTCCAGGTGGTCGGCCAGCCCGTAGAAGGCCTGGTCGGCAGGCAGGCAGAGGTGACGCCCGATCAGCATCAGGTTTGTGACGAATCCGCGTCCGAACTTCGACGCCATGGCATACAGTAGCCGTCAAAACGGATAAGCGCTGTCCCGATATCGGATGCGTCGCAGAGCCGGCTCGCTTCCGCCCCCGAGCTTCACGGCTGTTTCCTGTCGAACCGCCGACCCGGCTCGCTCCCGCTCCGCTGCTCGCCGGCAACGGGGAGGGGGCTCGCGCCGCCCCCTCCCGCCTCGCTCCGCTCGGCACCCTCCCCCGTGACGATGGGCGATACCTCTGTCGGGTCGGCGTCCCGCTGTGGCGATTTCAGTCCGCCAACCGGCCGTCTGAGACCATGCTCGCCTGTTCCTGCCACGTCGAGATCCGATCCCGTTGTCGAGAGGTGAATGTCAACCGACCGGCCTATCGCCTCGCGGGGGTGGGGAGGCGCGAAGCGCCTGGGAGGGGGCGGCGCGAGCCCCCTCCCCAGTCCTTCAGGGAGTGAAAAAATTACAGAATGCAAAAATCGACCACGAGCACGGTGATGTTGTCCGGCCCGCCGCCGTCGTTGGCGAGGTCGACGAGCTCGCGGCAGCACGCCTCGGGGCTCCCGCACCGGCCGAGCACACGCCCGATCCCGTCGTCGTCGAGGACGGCGGTGAGTCCGTCCGTGCAGAGCAGGAGCCGGTCGCCGTTCAGGCGGGGGACCCGCCGGAGCTCGGGGTCGGAGCGGGTGCCCGCTCCGAGCGTGCGGGTGACGACGTTCCGTGCCGGGATGGTGCTGCGCCTCGGCCAGCGTGATCCGTCCCGCCGCCACGAGCTCGGCGGCCACGTTGTGGTCAACGGTGAGCCTCCGGATCCGGCCGTCGCGGAGAAGGTAGGCCCGGCTGTCCCCGACGTGGGCGATCGCCCATCGCCTGCCGGCCCCGACGGCGAGCACGACCGTCGTGCCCATCCCGGCGAGCCGGGAGTCGGCCGCGCCCGCTCTCCGTACGGCGGCGTCGGCCCCGGCGATGGCGGTCCGGACGCCGGCCTCGAGGGATTCGTCCCGGGGGAGCGGGTCGAGCGCGGCCACGAGCGATTCGGCCGCGATCCGGCTCGCCACCTCTCCGCCGGGGAGACCGCCGAGGCCGTCCGCGACCACGTAGACCTCCCGCGCCGGGTCGGCGCGGACCGCGTCCTCGTTCGATCGCCGCACCCGCCCCCGGTCCGTCAGCCATGCGGCCGCGGAGGACCTCGGGTTCATGGCAGGTGATGGGGCCGGCCCTATTTGAACGCGCCGGGTCCGGCGCCTCAGGCGGCGAGGGCCAGCAGGACCGGCGCCCCGCAGACGACGGCCATGCAGGCCGCGAGGACCGTCCAGTCCTTGCGCGAGAGCGGCTTCTTCGGCACGAAGAGGTAGGCGTCCCGGCCGTACCCCCGGCAGAGCATGGCCGTGTACGTCCGCTCCCCCTGCTCGTACGACCGGAGGAACATCGTCCCGACCGTGTTCCCGAGCCTGCCGGATCCGGTAGCCGTACGGGAGGGACCGGTCGAACGGGTCGAAGCAGCGGGTCGCGAGCGCGTTCCGGACCCGGACGAACATCTGGCCGAAGACGAAGAGGTACCGGGCCATCATGCCGAGGATCAGGGTGAACTCGGAGGGGAACCCGAGCCGGCGCGCCCCGGTCAGCAGGTCCTGGAGCCGGGTCGTCGAGGAGAGGAGGACCACGAACCCGATGCAGAGCACGAACCGGACCCCGATCATCGAGGCCTTGGCGAGCGCCTCTGCCGTGATCACGATCCCGAAGGGCAGGGTGAGGAGCACCGTCGGGGACGCGAACGCGACCGGCGGGAAGAGCACCTGGAGCAGGAGGATCGAGAGGCCGAAGGGGAGGATGACGCCGACACGGAGCGAGGTACGTCCGGAGCGGCACCCTCGAGACAAGGAGGAGAGCGACAAGGAGCGCGCCCAGGACGCCCGCGAGGAGGTAGACCGACTCGTGGACCGGGTATGCGACGAGCGCGATGACCGCTCCGAACGTGACCACGAGCTTGACCCGGGCGTCCAGGCGGTGCACGGGGCTGTCGCCGTAGGCGAGCCGCTCGATCTCGAAGAGCTCCTCGATCATGGCCGCCGGGGCAGGGCGAGGGCGCCTGCGATCCCCTCTTCGGCCTCCTCGACCGTGTACGCGACCGGCACGGCGGCCCCGCGGCGGCGGAGGGCCCTGCAGAGCTTCGGGATCACGGGCACGTCGAGCCGGATCCGGCGGAGCATCTCCTCCTGCTCGAAGATCTCCTGGACCGTGCCCTGCGCGAGGATCCGCCCCTGGTCCATCACGTAGATGTAGTCGGCCATGGCCGTGACGAGCTCGAGCTCGTGGGTCGAGAAGATCACGGTCATGCCGTACTTCTCCGCGAGCGAGTTCACGAACCGGACGAGGTCGTCCCGCCCCCGGGGGTCGAGGCCGGCCGTCGGCTCGTCCATCACGAGCACGTCCGGCTCCATGGCGAGCACGCCCGCGATCGCGACCCGCTTCTTCTCGCCGCCCGAGAGGTGGTGCGGGGCCCGGTGGCGGAGGTACTCGATCCCGAGGAGGCCGAGCGCCTCGTCGACCCGGTGCATCACGGTCGCCTCGTCGAGCCCGAGGTTGGTCGGACCGAAGGCGACGTCCTGCTCGACCGTCGGCGCGAAGATCTGGTCGTCGGGGTTCTGGAAGACGACGCCGACGAACTTCCGGACCTCCTTGAGGTTCTTCTTCGTGACGGGCTCGCCGCGGACCAGCACCTGGCCCTCCTGGGCGAGCGCGATCCCGTTCAGGTGGCGGAAGAGCGTGGACTTCCCCGCGCCGTTCGGCCCGATCACCGCGATCCGGACGTTCCGCGGGGCCACGAAGTTCACGTCGTCGAGGGCGCGGACGCTGTCGCGGTAGGCGTAGGAGAGATGGACTGTCTCGATCAGGTGCATGGCGTGTCCGTACTGAGTCGGGGGTTACGGGGACCGCGACCGGTTGAGGGCCTTGAGCCCCCGGCCGAGCGCGAGGACGGCGACGAGGGCGACCAGGGTCCCGGCGATCATCAGCCCGGCGTCGGCGAGCTTCGAGCCGCCGGTCGTGTACTCGGCGAACGGGGCGCTGTAATCGAACTGGCCGGGGAGGACGGACTCGTCGATCTCCGCGCCGGGGTTCGCGGGCTGGCGTCAGCTCCTTCTGGCCCTGGGTGACGAGGGCCGTGCTGTCGAGCCCGTCGGGGTCGGAGGAGGCGAAGAAGACCGCTGCGACCCCGACCACAATGGCGAGGACGACGCCGGCGGCGATCAGGGCGCGGTTCGAGATCATGCCGGGACCACCTCGGCACGCTCCAGGATGTCCGGCCGGGCATTCACGATCAGCCCGAGCACGACGGCCGTGATCACGGCCTCGACAACGCCGATCAGGGCGTGGTACACCCCCATCCCGATAAGTCCCTGCACGAGCGGGAAGGTGCCGGCGGCCGCCAGCTCGAGCGCGGCCGCAAGGGCCGGGACGATGCAGGCGAGCCACGCCGCTCCCGCGGCCGAGACGAACATGTTCTTCGTGAGCTTGAGCAGCCCGTGGTACCCGTAGTACCCGACGAAGCCGCCGATGACGCCCATGTTGACGATGTTCGCGCCCATGGTCGTGAGCCCGCCGTCGCCGAAGAGGACCCCCTGCACGATCAGGACCAGGGAGAGGACGAAGACCGCCGCGAACGGCGACCCGAGCACGATCGCGACGAGCGCGGCCGCCGAGCAGGTGGCCGCTCGTGCCCATCATCACCGGGATGTTGAAGGCCTGGAGCGCGAAGACGCCGGCCGCGAGGACGGCGATCAGCGGGACCTTCTCCTCGCTCATCTCGTGCCTGACCCAGCGGAGCGCGAGCCCGATGAAGACGAGCGCGATCAGCCAGTAGACAGCACCCTGCCAGATCGGGATGAAGGAGTCGGGGATGTGCATGGTGTCACCAGCGTGGTACTTCCGTGCTGTTTTGTATTATCCTCTCAGTGAAAAAGGTTCCTCTTTGTTATTTCGTGGCCCAAAGTGACGGTCAACGGCGACCGGGCCGGCATCGAGATACGGGAGCCGGAGCCCGATCCGCTCGCGCCGATCCCCTGCCCTCACTGCCATGCCATCTGTGCGCCCATCTCCCGGTTCTGCTCGTCCTGCGGCCAGGCTCTCTCAGCCGAGGCTTCCGAGGAACTGGAAGGCGCGAAGGGGGTCCTCTGGCAGAACCCGGAGATGCTCATCGAGCTGGCGGAGGAGATTCGGCGGCGGCGGGGGGCAGCAGCCCCTTCGCCTGGAGAAACCGCTCGACAGCCAGCGTGACCGTAGCGTGCTGGCCCGGGGTCAGCGTGATCACCTTCTCCACCGCCCTCATGGTGAAGGGGTAGGCGGCACCCCCATATAAGCAGAGCGAGCGCGGTGTGAAAGTAATCAGCGGTGGTCGAGGAGCCTGCCCATAATCTCCTCGAGCACCGCCTTTCCGCGATCGGACTCGAAATAGAGGATGATCGGGTTCGGCGTCTCGAAGCCCTCGACCGGGACCTCGTCGAGCTCGAGCCTGCAGCAGCAGCGCGGCGACCACGTACGATGATATCGATGGGTATCCTTTCTCGCTCATCGCTCTCTCAACCGCTGCCCGGATCCGCGGGTCGAGGCGGATGTTGAGCTGGTCGCTGGCCATGCAAGACAATCCGCTGGAAAGCTAATGAAGTTTTTCAAATCCTGCCGGCGGTCCCTCGTCGATGGCCACATGAGATAGTTTCTTAATGCAAACAAAATCATTTACTTCTGATATACATGACAACCGACCTGACCGAGACCCTGACCATCCGCTGCACCCCGGCGGACCTCGAGACCATCGACCGGCTGCGGGGCGACCGCAGCCGCGGGGAACTGCTCCGGACCCTGATCCGGGAGGCGGAGGCGGCGAGATGCAGGCCGTGACCGTGCCGCGCGCCGGCATCCCGCAGATCGCGCGGGAGCCGGGCATCGGCGAGGAGAACGCGGACCTGCTCGCCGACCTCGCGGTGAGGCGCGGGCTCCGGCAGGTCGAGGACGAGGCATGAACGGCAGCCCCACCCACCCGGCCTGCAAGCATGAGCGGGGGACGACTGCCGGAGAGAGCTGCGCCGTTCGCGGGGATGAAGGGATCGCTCTCCTCGCGCGAGCGATCGCGAACCGGCCGCCGAACGAGGACCGGCCGCGGGGGCTCGCATGGAGGTGAGGTGGCGGCGCTCCCGGCGGGCCGGATCCTCCACGCCCACCCGGCCGCGGGCGTCGTCGACGCGCCGCTCTGTGGCGCGATCTCCATCGGGCCGTTCTTCAACGAGTTCCCGGCACCGCCGGCCACGTTCGCGCGCTCGCGGCACTGCCGGCGCTGCCTGTCGGCGCTCCGGAGGTGCCCATGAGCGCCGTGATCGGGGCCGCCGGACGCGCGGATGACTCGGAAGAGATCGAGGTCCGGATCACGGTCGGCACGCGGCGCCTCTACCGGGTCCTGGCCGCCGATGTGCCGTTCGTGCTCGCCGGCTACTCGGCCGTCCTCTACAGCGAGGAGGGAGAGCCGATCGGCGACATCGAGAGCTCGGCCAGCGGACGGATGCTCATCGGCGCGTCCCGTGCCGGCCACGGATTTGGTCCCGGACGACGAAGCGTTGGCGGTCGAGGCCGCGGCGTGGATGATCCCGCGCGACCACCTCCGTGCCCACTACAACCGCCACGACGGCCCGATCGACGTTTTGAGGGTGGACTGATGAGCGATCTGATATGCCCGTTCATGAGTGGCCCGGGGCGGAACCCAACTGGAACACCGGGATAATGATCACGACCTGTCGGCAAGCCCGGTGCGCCGCGTGGCACCAGCCGGGGAACCCGCATCTCGAAGGCTATTGCCTCCTGATCCGGAGGTCGCTCTGATGCCGCTCTTCGTCTGCCGTTGCTGCGCGGAAGACCCGTGCGAGCTCCGAACCCTGGGCAAATGCGCCATTGCGCTGCCGGACGTCTGCCCGTTCGGCCTCAACGCCGATCCCCTCTGGCGGGCGGTCCCGTCCGTGAGGTCGCCGCTGCCCGGCGCCGACCTGGTCCCCGGCCCATTCTGCGAGATCCCGGCGCGCATCATCGCCCGGGCGACGGCGTGCCACGGCCGGTACACCATCGAGATCGGCGGGGTCGACCGGCTGGAGATCGAGGTCTCGCGCGCCGCGTTCAACGAGGCCGTGAAGGCGATGGAGGCGGTCGGCCGTGACGCAATGGAGTGATCCGACCATCTGCGCCCGGTGCAGGGAGGAGATCGGGCCGGCCGAGCTGCGGTACTCCCTGCGGACGTATCACCGGCCGCTCTGCGAACGGTGCATCGAGGAGATCCGGACCCGGAGGGGAGCCGAGTGACGCTCGCGCATCTCGTCCCCTTCGCGAGGTGCCATGACCGTCGACCGCTGCCCGGCCCGGTGCCCGATGCCGGACGGGAACGGGACGCTCTGCCTGGAGACCGGCGCGCTCCTCCCGGCCGGCCCGTGCCGCGCGGACTGCGGACACCGCCGGGGCGCCGAACGCTGGAGGCGGTCGCGATGAGGTGGAAGTTCGTGAGCCTCCAGAGCGGCGGCGACATCCAGATCGTGACGACGGAGGAGCGAGCGGGACCGGTTCATGCGCTACTGCAACCGCGCAGCGGATCCGCTGCGGGCTGTCTGCGGGTGGACGAGACCGGGATCGTCGGTCGAGCACCCCGCGCTCGAGGTCTAGCGTGACCCGGACGGCGGCCGTCGCAAAGAGTACCCCGGCCCCCTGCCGGCCGGTGCGCGGCCCGGGGTCGGCATCCCGGTCGACGAGGACGGAGATGCGCCGGTGGCTCGCCCGGCTCCTCGAGCCGCGGCTTCGAGGAGAGCACGGCGAGGCTCTGGATCTCCCGGATCCGGACCGCGTACGCCCACGGCGTCGACTCGCCCGATGCCGTCGACGCCGGGTTCGAGAACTTCGCGAACAACACCCGCTGCGGCATGCGGCAGGCGCTCCGCCAGCTCGACACCTTCCGGAGGTCGTCGTGATTGCCTTTCTCTCTCTCCTCTCTCTCTCTCTCTCTCTCTCTCTCGTACGATCAACTGTGTACAGCTGGTACAGAACAGCATTGTGTACCACTGGGTACACAGCACGCGGAGGTGGTGACTCGGTGAGGATTGACGCGGACGGTAACGACGCTGCGTCAGGTCACCGTCTGGCTCCCGGTCGAGCTGATCCGGCTGATGCGGGCCGACGGGCTCAACGTCTCCCGGTTCATCCGCGAACAGATCGAGATCCTCTACGGCGATCCGTCCGGGACCACGCAGGACCAGCGACGCACCGGCTCGTCCAGGCGGCCCGGGAGAGCATCGCCCGGCAGCGCGCCGCTCGAGGCCGCACGCGAGGCCGACCGCGAGCGGGCCCGGGCCGTCGTCCGGCAGATGCGGGCCGAGCGCGACGCGGCCAGGCCCGCCAGGGACGGGATCGCTCGACGCGCTCCTCCAGATCGTCGGCGACGATCCGACGGACCGGTACCGGCGGATGCTGCCCGAGAACGATCCGGACGGCGACCGCGTGGACGACTGGGAGGCCCTGGTCCGCCGCGTCTCGCGGCTCTGCGGCGCGGAGATCGATTCGGCCGAGGTCGCGGAGGGGCTGCGGGCGCTGATCGCGGCGGCAAGCGTGACCGGCCGGTGGGAAAAAGGGTTAGAGGTGGTTGAAGAGCCAGACGACGTCGGCGAAGTCGATCCGGCCGTTGCCGTTGTAGTCGAACGCCGCCATCGGCTCGTTCGCCGCGATCCAGGTCATCTGGTTGAAGTAGAGGACGACGTCCGCGAAGTCCTTCCGCTCGTTGCCGTTGACGTCGTCGCACATCCCGTCACCGTCGGTGTCCGTCGGGATGCCGGCCCCGCCCGGGGCCAGGAGGACCGGGGCGAAGATCTGAACGCGGTGGCTGTCGCGTTCGGCAACGTAGACGTTCCCGGCGCTGTCGATCACTACGCCGAAGGGAGTCGCCAGGTGCCTGCTTCCGGAACCGGAGAACTGGGTCAGGAGGACACCGTCCACCGTGTAGACCCAGATCATGTTGTTGGACGTGTCCGTGATGAACAGGCGGCCCGCGTCATCGACGTCGATCCCCGACGGATAGCGGAACTCCCCGGCGGTCGGATTGCCCCATTTCGCGAGAAAGGAGCCGTTCGCGTCGAATACCTGGACTCGTTCGTTCGAATATTCGCTCACGTAGACGTTCCCGGCGTCGTCCACCGCAATGCCGCGCGGCCCATCGAACATGGCCGTCTTCGCCGCCATAGGAGCCCCACTTGGTGATGAAGCTGCCGTTCGAGTCGAACTTCTGGACCCGGGAATTGTCGGAGTCGACGACATAGACAAAACCCGCAGCGTCCACCGCGATCCCCAGTGGTGAGTTGAACATCCCGTCGCCGGCCCCCACGCCTCCCCACTTCAGGACGAAGTCGCCATCGGCGGTGAACTTCTGGACGCGGTGGTTGTAATACTCGACGACGTAGACATCGCCGTTATCGGAGACCGCGATATCGGACGGCCACAGGAACAGTCCGTCTCCCGTCCCGGCACCGCCCCATTTCGCGAGGAAGGAACCGTTCGCGTCGAAGACCTGGACCCGGTTGTTCGCCGAGTCTGCGACGTAGATCTTTCCGGCCCCGTCCATGGCGATGTTGTAGGGCTGATCGAACTTCCCGTCGCCGGCCCCGGGGCCGCCGATCACCGCGACGGATAGGTACGACTCTTCGGCCGCGACGGCCGGTACGCTGCTGCAGAGGAGCAGCAGAACGAGGAAGAGATGGATGTGTTTCATCGTGACCCCTTCGGTATGATGCGAATTTCCCCGCTCACGGCATAAACTGTTCCTTGCCGATCGCCATTGCCGTGCGGCGGCTGGAATGCACCGGCATGGAAGAGGGGGTTGAGGGGGTGTCAGAGGTTGTTGAAGAGCCAGACGACGTCGGCGAAGTCGATCCGGCCGTTGCCGTTGTAGTCGAACGCCGAGACCGGCTCGTTCGCCGAGGACGCGGCCGGTTCACGCATCCCGGCTGTATTCTCGTACAGTACCAAGAAGGATGATCAGCAGGTCATCCATCCAGATTTGTAGAAAACGCCATAGATCGTGTGGTTCGCCTGGACGTCGGACAGGGTATACGACGGCGTGTAGGTGGAGTGCGGCGGATACGGGCCGTACGTCCTCGTCGGCTCCGGCACCGGCGTCGGGGCCACCGCCGGGTCCACGACCACATAGTTGCCGATCCACCAGCCGCTCCCGGTGCCGGACGGCGTCGGCACGCCCGGGCCGACGCGGAAGGAGAAGGTGACGTTCTCGCCCTCGCGGACCGTGAGCGCCCCGGATGGCTGGATCGCCCCGGGCCCATCGCGACGGCCGTGACCGTGAACGTCCTTCTCGTCTGGGAGTCGAGATGGTCGAAGAGCCAGATCACGTCCGCGAAGTCGATCCGCCCGTTGCCGGTGTAGTCGAACGCGGCGAGCGGTTCGGTCGCCGCGATCCAGGCGATGTTGTTGAAGTACAGCACCACGTCCGCGAAGTCCTTCCGCCCGTTGCCGTTCACATCGTCATCCAGGCCGGTCGACGTCCGTCTCCGTCGGCAGCGCCGAGCCGGACGGAACGGCCAGCACGACCGGCCCGTCGGTGACCGTGATGTATTCCGTCCGGATCGTGTCCGCGTACCGGAGGGATTGCGCACGCGGAGCGATACCGTGTAGTTCCCGGGGTGGCATAGGTGTGGAACGGGTTCCGGCTCAAGTCGGATGCCGTCTCGAGCCGGCCAGGACGTTCCTCCCGTCCCCTTCCCCCATCAGGACGAAGCCTCCCGTCCGGGAGGACGTTGCCGGTTGCATGGGTCCGGGGCGTCCACGGGGCGGCGGGAAGTCGTGTGCCAGGTGACTCCTTTGTCTGATGAACGCCATATATCAGGACAGAGGTTTCTCCGGACTTTGTACCCACGAGCAGAATGCTACCGTCGGGCAGCGCACCACTCGTGTGCCAGGCATTGGCGAGCCATGGCGCGCTCGATGTCTGCCGATTCCAAGTGACACCGCTATCCGTTGAGCGCCAGACGTCGCTCAGGAAGCTCCCCCGGAGAAACCGCCCATCAGGACGATGCTCCCGTCAGGGAGTACAACGCTTGTATGCCCGTCCCTGCCGGACCATGGAGCGGCGGCGCTCTGCTGAGTCCAGGTGGCACCACGGTCGATCGAACGCCATACGTCATTCAACCGGAGAGTGCCGTTCCGCCCGCCCATGAGGACGATGCTGCCGTCGGGAAGGGCGACACTGGCGGTCTCCAGCCGGCAGGACCACGTGGCGTTCGCCGTCCGCTGGGACCACGTGATCCCTTTGGTCGATGACATCCAGACATCGTTCATGGGTGTGCTATTGGACAAACCGCCCATGAGGACGATGCACCCGTCCGGGAGCGCAACGCTGGCGTGCCACTCCCGTCCAGACCACCCCGGAAAGAGGGTACGCCGCGTCCAGGTCGCGCCCGCATCGATCGAGCGCCAGACGTCGGACAGGTAACCACTGGAATACCCTCCCATGAGGACGATGCTCCCGTCAGGGAGCACAACACTGGAATGGCGGGACCGGGGGTACCAGCCGGCATCCTGTGTCTGCCGGGTCCAGTTCCTTGATGCGTAGTCCTCATCGCCGAAGTACCACGCCCAGCCCGTCGGTGAATCGGATGAGGCGTCCGTGAAGGAGACGTTCAGCGGTGCGGGGCCGTTTGTCGGACTGGCCGAGAACGAGGCGGTGGGGGGAGCCGCAGCAACCGGTCCTGTGACCAGCGCGATACAGATGAGGGCGAAGACAGGAAGAGACAGGCGAGCCATGACATTCATCCGCTGCTGCTGATTGGGCGACGGCTTCAAAAATATTGTCGTCCACGCAGCGAGGACGCCCAATCGCCCGGGACGTTCGGGGAGATGAAAAAGGGTGTATTGTCAGCGTTAGAGGCGATTGAAGAGCCAGACGACGTCGGCGAAGTCGATCGCGCCGTTGCCGTTGTAGTCGAACGCGACACCGGCTCGTTGGTCGCGATCCAATTCACTGCGTGAAGAAGAGGACCACGTCCGCAAAGTCGGCCCGGCCGTTGCCGTTGATGTCCTCGAACAGGCCGTCGCCGGCGCCATCAAGCGGGGCCTCCAAACCGGGAGGGACAGCGATGACAGGACTGCTGACATTAACCTGCATCGTCTTCATCTCGGATTGCCACAGATGATGGAACCATCCGAAGATTGGAAGAGGGCCCCCCCCTACCCTGTACCAGTGGTCCTCTTCCTGGACTTGGAGGCTGACGGTGTAGACACCGGGACTGAGATATGTATGGACCGGGTTTTGGACAGAAGAAGTCGCCCCGTCGCCGAGCCACCAGGACCAGCCGTAGGTGTACGACGACGTTTTATCGGTGAACTGAACTGTCAGCGGCGCCGGGCCGCTTGTCCGATTGGCGGAAAAGTTCGGCCATGCCGCATCCGTCCGCGAACATGCTGCACGATCGCCCCCAGACTATGACCTTATCCAGGCTCTGCCTGTCACCGTGGAAGAGCAGTCGGATCGTGTGCCTGCCCTGCTCAGAGAGGCCGCCGGCCGTAAGCCGGAACTGGGTCAGCACCGGGGTGAAGGTCCCGATCCCTCCGGTGTTGGGGACGCTGACGGTCCGGACGACCGTTCCATCGACCTCCACCTGGACGCTCCGGCCGTCCCGGTCGCTCGCGATGTAGAGTTCGACGGGATAGGGGTCGGAAGAGCTCCCGCGTCCGTGACTCCCTCGATGGCATAGGTGAGCCATTCGCCATCCTCGATCCCGTCCACGGCGTGCCCGCCGCCGGGCAGAGCCACGAGATCGACGTCCTCGTCCATGCGGCAGACGGCACCGCCGCTGTTGCCGGGCGTGGCATCGTGATACGCGACGCCCTCGCCGCCGCCGTCGTAGTCCTCGGCCTCGATCCGGCCCGGAACGACACCTTCCGGAAGGGGTGTGGGCGTTGGTACGGGGGTTCTTGTCCGGGTGGGCGTGGGCGTGGGCGACACGGGCGGCGGTGACTCACCACGGTCGGTGAGCGGGTAGTAGTAGATCACTCCCATCGCCAATCCGAAGGGCGACGTCGACGAACCCGTCGCCGTCCTCGTCGGCGCCGGTCTGCGAGAGGCCGGTGCCGTCGGGTTTCCTCCAGCTGTTGCCGCCGACGCTCGGCCCGCCGGCGATGTTCGGCCCTGTCCCCGGCGTCACGTTCCAGGTGTTCTGCGGCCCCGGGGTCCCGGTGAAGTCGATGTTGAGGTTGTTGTCGAACACGTTGTTGTAGATGGTGCCGCCGCCGGCGCTATTGAACGTGAGGCCGGCACCGGAATTCCTCCGGATCCAGTTTGTCCTGAGGGTGACCCCGTCCGAGCGGTAGACCCAGACCCCATTAATATTCTGCTCGACCGTGCAGTCCGTGATCGCGGTTTCGTTGCAGCCGTCGGAGAGGAGGATGCCGCATTTGTTGTCGATGACAGCGCAATGCACGATGGTGGCGCCGGTCGCGTTCTGGTAACCCACGGCCCCGTACATGTTGCTCGAGAGCGTGGCCGCCTCGAGCCGCGAGGCGGTCGCCCAGTTGAGGTAGACGCCATACGTCCAGTCCTGGACGCGGACGTTTCTGACCCTGACGTTCGAGATGGCCGAGGTCTCGTTGTGGACGTAGACCCCGGCGGTACCTGGTTGTCGATGCCATCGATCAGGTGCGCGCCGCCGTCAAGGTCGACATTCGAGGACTGGATCCAGATAGCGACCTCCGGGTCGCCGTCCACGATGTCGTTCGCCAGGACGTACGAGCCGGGCTGATCGATGACGATCGTCTCGCCGGCATATTCCAGGCTGGTTGCGGCCGCCGATACCGTCGCGGAGCAGACGAGAAAGAGAAGAGCTGGCGAAGGCAGCCCGGAAAAGTGCCGAGCCCATGAGATATGAATTTAGGATCATACGGAAATAACAATTCCGAAACGCTGGTCCATAGGCAATGCTCGGACCATCTCACACTCTGCAACAGTGCACTGCGGGTTGAGCGCGACTCCGAGTCGGTTGATCAAATCCCCATTTCGGGATCGGATAATCGCCCCGCGAGAGCGACGGCCTGTTACGAGCCATCACCGTGACCGGCAGGTGCTCGAGCCCCGACCCACAGCAACCGCCGTGCCGTCGCGTCGTCCATGTCGAAGACATGGCATTGGTGGATTATTGCAGTATCGATCCGTTCGTGCGCCGAATTCTACAAAAAGGTCAAAGGTGGTTGAAGAGCCAGACGACGTCGGCGAAGTCGATCCGGCCGTTGTCGTTGAAGTCGAACCGGACCACCGGCTCGTTCGCTGCGATCCAGTTCACCTGGTTGAAGACCATTACGACGTCCGCGAAGTCGCGCCGCTGATTGCCGTTGACGTCCTCAAATCGCCGTCGAAGTCCGGATCGGTCGGCGGTAGGGTGCCGCCCGGGGACCGTGACCGGCGGACCTCCGGGCCGTCGGCCGCGTCCACGGCGTAGCCCGTCCGCGTGGCCGTGATCCGGACGGTCCCGCTCTCGGCCGTCGAGTAGACCTTCGCGCCGCTGTCCTGCAGCCGTTTCACGACGGTCTGGCTCGGATGGCCGTAGGAATTGAACGCGCCGGCCTCGATCACCGCGATCGCCGGATCGACGGCCGCGACGAACGCCGCCCCCGTCGCCGTGTCGCTCCCGTGGTGCCCGACCTTGAGGAACTGCGCCGCGACGGGCCGACCCGAAGCGAGCATCCAGCCCTTCGGCCGTGGTCCCGGCGTCGCCGGCGAGCAGGAACGACTGGCTCCCGAAGACGAGGCGGAGCACGACCGAGGCCTCGTTCTGGTCCGTGCCGGGCGACGCCGGCGGGAGCGTAAAAAATGATGGGGGCTTTCAGGTGGCGCGGATGTAATTGTCGCGCCGGAGGGTCTGGGTGGTGCCGTCGGTGTAGGTCAGCTTGACCAGCGGGCTGAAGGTCCCCCTCTGCGGGTAGAAGAACGTCGGATTGACCTGCCGCGAGTTCCAGGTCTGCAGGTGGGCCGTCGCATCGAACGACCACCAGGTCGCGGCGATCGTCTTCCCGGACGCCGGCGTCACCGTGAACTGGACCGCCGCGCGTACGGCGCCGTCGTCGGGGCGGCCGAGAACGACGCCCCGCCCGCAGGCGTGGAGGGCGTCGTGACGGCACCCGTCCCGAACTCGACATAGTCCAGGTTCAACCGCTGGTCCGGGAACGCGAGCCGAATATGGTGCTCGCCGGCCGGAAGCGAAACCGGGACCGTGAACCGCCGGAAGGTGCCGAACGACCCGGTCGAGCCGATCGAGGCGGTCGCGACCCTGGCCCG
>CAVUEE010000029.1:0-19106 GCA_963740465.1 uncultured Methanoregulaceae archaeon | reverse complement strand
GGACTGAGCCGGGAGAGGCTTATCCCCTGATCCGGCCAACCTCCCGTAGATGGGAGACGAGACGTCGAAACGGGCCGCCGGCTGCGCGGCGGCCGAGCTGGTCGAGGACGGGATGGCGGTCGGGCTCGGCACGGGTTCGACCGTGCGCTTTGCGATGGAACGCCTGGCCGAACGGGTCCGCGACGGGCTCTCCGTCGTCGGCGTCCCGACGTCGCACCAGACGGCCGCGCGTGCCCGTGCGCTCGGAATCCCGCTCGCGTCCCTCAACGACGCGCCGCGCCTGGCGCTCGCCATCGACGGCGCGGACCAGGTCGACCCGGCCCTCCGCCTGATCAAGGGGCGGGGGGCCGCCCAGACGCGAGAGAAGGCTGTCGCGGCCGCGGCCGACCGGCTCGTCATCGTGGTCGACGAGGCGAAGCTCGCGGACCCGCTCTCGGCCCCGGTTCCGATCGAGGTGCTGCCGTTCGCCTGCGCGTTCGCCGCCGTGCCGGCTCGCGGCCCTCGGCGGTTCGGGCAGGGTGCGTGAAGGCGTCTCCAAGGACGGGCCGGTCGTGACGGACAACGGCGGGTTCGTGATCGACTGGTCCTTCGGGCCGATCGCGGATCCCGAAGGACTCGAGCGCGCCATCGAGGCGATCCCCGGGGTCACGGCCGCCGGGCTCTTCACCGGGTTCGCAGAAAAGACGGTGGTGATAGTGGGGGGCGACGGGGGCTGTCGCGTGGTCAGCCCCGGATCGTCGCGTTCTCGGACTGGGTGGTGATGGTGCGCAGGCGCTGCATGATGTCGCGCTGCTTCTCCGCCTCCGCCCGCTTCTCCTCCTCGATCGCGTCGACGATCTCGCCGATCGGGCGGGAGAGCCGGTAGATCTTGACCGGGCGCCCCTTGGACTCCGCCTTGGACTCCCGGCTCTCGACCCAGCTCTCCTTGATCAGCCGGTGCATCGCGATCGAGACCTCGGGCTGGCGTAGATCGGTCCCGCGTTCGATCTCGCGCGAGGTCGCCTCGGGGATCGAGGCGAGGTAGACGAGCACCTTGGCGATGTTCCGCTTGATCCCCAGGCTCATGAGAAGTCCAGCGAACTCCTCTTCCTTCTGGGTGAAGACCATAATCTTTTCGGGCCGCATGTTTCGTCTCCGATATATTACAACGCTTATTTTAGAAACTTCAATAAAATAAATCTATCCATTTTACCCCATCATATCATGCCCTACCAGGTCGCGATGTCCTTGATCACTTCGAAGACCTCGGCGTACTTCACGTTGATCTTGAACCCGTGGTACATGGCACGCCCCTTGATCCCCTCGAGCCACCACGGGCCGTAGGTGTCGAGCTGGGTGCGGTGTACCATGATCGAATCGAGCTTCTGCGCGATGCAGTCCGAGATGTCGACGTAGTACTGGCCGTGGAACGGGTTCGGCGCGATCCCGCCCGGGATCGTCTGCTCGTACATGTAGACCGAGCAGTCGTTCTTGCGCGTGGTCGCGATCACGGCGTTCGTGACGGCCGCATGGTCCTGGTGCGAGTCGTTGTTCGAGTGGGTGTAGACGACGTCGGGCGCGTAGCCGTTGAAGACCTGGTCGAACCGCCGGACGAGCTGGCGCGAGAAGACGAGCTCGTCGGGGACGACGTCCATCACGACCAGATCGGCGCCGAGGATCGCGGCCGCCTCCTCCGCCTCCGGAACCCGGTTCTCCTTCCGGTTCGGGACGGTCGCCACCACCATCAGCACCTCGTGACCCCGCGCCGTGTACCGGGCGATCGTGCCGCCCATCCCGATCTCGAGATCGTCGGGGTGCGCGCCGAATGCAAGCACCTTCATGCTGGAAAAACCTCTGCACGGCCTCCGACACCTCGATAGGTGTCCGGAGACCGATCGCTTTGAGAGCGTTGGGGCGGCCCTTCAATAAGGCTATATCGTTGGCGGTGCGGTGGGGCAGGGCGGGTGAGTTTATTACCGGTTTTGGCGAATACTGATGAAACGGCCGGAGGAGGCCCCACCAGTTGCCGATCGGGACGCGGGACGAGTACGAGTTTTATCTCGAGGCCGACAGGGCCTCGCTGGAGGTGACGCGGCACCGCCCGCGCCTCTTCGGCGACGAGATCTGGCGGTTCGAACGGCTCCTTCGCGCGATCGAGTACTATGAAAACTGTCACCCCTCGCTCCTCTGGGCCCCGTACAGGGCCCTGCTCTCGATCCGATTGCACCGGCTCTCGACACGCCTCGGCTTCACGATCCCTCCGCACGTCTTCGGCCCGGGCCTCGCCATCGCTCACCGCGGCACGATCGTGGTGAACGCCTGCGCCCGGGTGGGCGCCAACTGCCGGGTCCATGTCTGCGTCAATATCGGGTCCCGGGCCGGGACCCACGACCAGGCCCCGGTGATCGGCGACAACGTCTACATCGGTCCCGGGGCGATGCTCTTCGGCCCGATCCGGATCGCCGACGATATCGCGATCGGCGCGAACGCGGTCGTGAACAGGTCGTTCGAGCAGCCCGGCATCACGATCGCGGGCGCTCCGGCCAGGAAGGTCGGCGATCGGGGAAGCGAGGGCCTGGTCGTACGGGGCACCGAGATGGCGGGACGCAGACGTGAGCGCTGAGACGGCGCCCCTCGCGGAGGGCGGCGAAGAGAGCGCTCCCCCCGCATCCCGTCCCAACTTCTCGGTCGACGTGCTGAAGCTCGTGACGGGCACGACCTTCGCCCAGATCCTCGTGATCGTCGCCTCGCCGGTCCTGACCCGGCTCTTCTCGCCCGAGGCCTTCGGCCTGCTCGCGATCTTCACCTCGATCACGAAGGTCCTCGGCGTGGTCTCGTGCCTCCGGTACGAGTTCGCGATCATGCTCCCCGACGAGGAGCGGGACGCGGTCAACCTGCTCGCGCTCTGCACCGCGCTCGTGACCGGGATCTCCCTCCTCTCCCTCCCGTTCTTCATCGTCTTCGAGCCGGTGATCGTCTCGGTACTGAATGCGCCGGGGCTCACCGGGTACCTCTGGCTCGTCTCGCCGTTCGTCTTCGTCTCGGGCCTCTTCATCGCGCTCAACTACTGGAACTCCCGGACGCGCCGGTACGGCCGGCTCTCCGTGGCCCGGATCCTCTCGTCCGTCGCGATCACGGGCGGGCAGCTCGCCGCGGGCGCGGCCGGAATGGCGACCGGCGGCGCCCTGATCGGGGCGAGCGCGCTCGGGCAGGGCGTCGGGACGGCCGTCCTCGGCGCCCAGATCCTCCGGGACGACCGGCAGCGGTTCGCGCACCACGTCTCGCTCGCCCGCATCAGGGCCGTGCTCGTGCGGTACAAGCGGTTTCCGCTGTACGACTCCTGGTCGGCCCTCCTCAACGTCTCGTCGTGGCAGCTCCCGTCCCTGCTCCTGCCGATCTTCTTCTCCCCCACCCAGGTCGGCTACTACGCCCTCGCCTTCCGGCTGATCGTGCTCCCGATGGACCTCATCGGGAGCGCGATCCAGCAGGTCTTCTTCCAGCGCGCCTCGAATGCGGAGCGGGCCGGGAACCTCGGCGAACTCACCGAGTCCGTCTTCACGGTCCTGCTCCGGATCGGGCTCTTCCCGATGCTGACCCTCGCCCTGATCGGCCAGGAGCTCTTCACCGTCGTCTTCGGCTCTGCCTGGTCCGAGGCCGGCGTCTATACGCAGCTCCTGGCGGTCTGGGCCGTGGTCTGGTTCATCTCCGCCCCGCTCTCGACCATCTACATGATCCAGGAGAAGCAGGCCTTCGGCCTCCAGATCAACATCGCGAACTTCGTCACCCGTTTCGCGGCGCTCGTCACGGGCGGGCTGCTCGGGTCGGCCCGGCTCGCGATCCTCCTCTTCGGCGTCTCCGGGATCGCGGTCTACGGCTTCCTCTGCATCCGCCTGCTCATGTTCTCGGGGATCGCCATGCGCCGGACCCTGCGGCTCGTCGCCGACGCGCTCCTGCCGTTCCTCCCCGTCGGCGCGATCCTGCTCGCGCTGGAACTGCTCGGTACGCCCGTCCTGATCCACCTGGCCCTGGCCTTCCTCGCGAACGTGGTCTACTACGTCTACCTGCTCAGGACCGACAAGCAGTTCCGGGAGATCCTCGGCGGGTTCGGGATCCCCGGAATGCGCTGAACGCTCCGCGTCCCGGGAACACGGATGAGAGAAATGAACGATAGCGGGGGATGGATTCGAACCATCGGTCTACGGGTTATGAGCCCGTCGGGATCTCCTGGCTACCCCACCCCGCTTCGGGGACTAACGTGCGCTGTTCCGCGGTATATACCTATCCGTCGGACCCGCCGAATCGTGCCAGCAGCCATAAATAGCCGGGCCGCACGCCCCTCTCCATGGACGACGAACTCGCTCGCCTGCGGGAGCGGCGGATGCAGGAGCTGCTCGCGGCGAAGGAGGCGCCTCCGGCCCCGGCGGCGGCCGTGCTGACCGCGACGGGCCAGAACATCGAGGCCCTGGCGAAGACCTACCCCTATCTCGTGGTCGACTGCTGGGCCCCGTGGTGCGGCCCGTGCCGCCGCGTCGGGCCCGTGGTCGAGGCCCTCGCCGGCGAGTTCGCGGGCCGGATCGCCTTCGCCAAGCTCAACACGGACGAGAACCAGCAGGTCGCGCGGCGCTACGGCATCTCGGCCATCCCGACGCTCCTCCTCTTCCGGTCCGGCGGACTCGCCGGCCAGATCACGGGAGCGTACCCGATCGACCCGATGCGCGCCGAGATTCTCCGGCGGTTCGGGCTCCAGTAAAAAATGGATCAGGGCTCCGCCTCGGGCCCGGGCACCGGCGCACGGGTAGAGACCCGGAGCGCCTGGACCGCGACGATGACGATCGTCGAGAGGGGGAGCGCGATCACCAGCGGATCGATCGTGTTCCAGGGATACCCGAGCAGGGTCGGCACGCCGAAGAGCGTCTGCGAGATCCCGATCGGCTTCGCCTCGGCCGTGTGCACGAAGACCGTCCAGAAGAGCCAGACGAGCGAGCCCGTGAGGAAGCTCGCCTTGGCCGCGACCGGGTCCGGCCGCTCCGTGAGCACGCCGACCGCGAAGATCGGCAGGAAGGCCGAGGCGCAGAGGCCCATGAACATCGCGGTCGCGCGGGCGATGATCGACTCGGGCATCAGGAACGCGAGCCCGACCGACGCGACCATCATGACCACGCAGCCGACCTGGTTCGCCCGCACCGAGTGGACGACACACGCCCGCCCGCGGCTCCAGACGTCGCAGACGAGGGCCGAGCCCATGGCGTGGAAGAGCGAGGAGAGGGTCGACATCGCGGCCGCGAGCAGGGTCAGCATGAAGACCACGATGAAGAGGTCCGGCATCGCCTGGTTGATGTAGAGCGGGATGATCGTGTCGACGTTGCCGCCGGCGGCCTCGATCGCGATCTGGCCGGAATTCTGGTAGAACCAGACGTTCGTCAGCGCGCCGACCGTGAACGCGACCCCGGTCATCATCAGCAGGAACGGCCCGCCGATGGCCACCGCGCGGTTGAGCGTCCGGTCGTCCCCCGCGCACATGAACCGGACCACGAGCTGCGGCTGGGCGAGCACGCCGATCCCCACGCCGAGCACGAGCGTGGTCACGAGCGTGAACCAGATCGGCGACCCGAGCGCGGGCATCGAGGTCCACCCCTGCATGCCCTGCGCGGCGAGGTTCGCCGGCACGAGCGGCGTCATCGCGTCGAGCGCGGCATTCGCCGGCGTGCACGCCCCCGAGGTAGACGTAGGTGAGGACGAGCAGGAGGGTCATCCCGACGAGCATGATCGAGGCCCTGGAACGCGTCCGTGTACATCACGGCGATCAGCCCGCCGTAGATCACGTAGAGCCGCGACGATCAGCGCGAAGCCGATCAGCGACGGTCGTGTACCAGATGCCGAGCGTGGTCTCGATGAACCGGGCGCCGCCGATCAGGATCGCGGCCGTGTAGAGAGGCATGCCGAGGATGATCACGAGCCCGGTCCCGTACTGCATGAACGGCGAGTTGTACCGCTTGCCCATCAGGTCCGGGAACGTGACCGCGCCGAGCTTCTGCCCGAGCCGGCGCGTCGGCTTGCCGAAGACCGCGAACGCGATCAGGATGCCGAGGCCGATGTTCAGCACGGTCAGCCAGATCAGGCCCATGCCGAGGTTGGCCGCGACCTGCCGCCGAAGCCGATGATCGCCGAGGTCGAGATGAAGGTCGCGCCGTACGAGAGGGCGATGACCATCGGGTGCCGTTTCCGGCCGGCCAGCAGGTAGTCCTCGCTGGTCTTGGTCTGCCGGTACCCGAGGTAGCCGAGGGCGACGGTGATCGCGAGGTAGGCGGCGGTCGCGAGCGCGAGCGTCAGCGTGTCAACTGCCACTTCCCTCGCCCCGGTAGCCGTAGTAGAGTCCGTACGCGATACACGCAAGCGTAAAGCCGATGGCAGAGGCCGTAGCCAAGCACGATCTGCGGGGTCGCTGATGGCGAACATGAGTCATATCACCGAAAGGATGGCGAGAGATACCCGGAGGTGTTCTGTCAGGAACGATACGGGGGAACCGGCGCGCGGGCGGTTCCCTCAGCTAAAGAAGAATGCGACGAGGATGGAGGACGCTGATGAATAAAGAGAGTAGGAGCGCACCATCCGGGATACCTTGCAGAAATATTCGCAGCGCGAGTAAAAACCTTCCGCGTCCCGGGGCGGTCAGACTTTTAGCCGGCGGGAACCGAACCTGAATGCAATGCCCGGCGCCTACGACGACCTTCACGGCACGCTCCAGCTGACCCTGCTCCAGCGGCTCGGCTGGACCGCGCTCCGCCCGCTCCAGGAGGAGACCTGCCGGGCGGCCGCGACCGGCGCGGACCTCCTCGTGATCGCGCCGACGGCGGGGGGCAAGACCGAGGCCGCCCTGATCCCCGTCGTGGACCGGGCCCTGAAAGAGGGCGCGGCCGGCGTCTACTGCATCTACCTCTCGCCGCTCAAGGCCCTGATCAACGACCAGCTCGACCGGATCGAGGGGCTCTGCCGCCCGGGCCGGCTCTCGGCCGCCGCGTTCCACGGCGATATCCCGCCGTCGGAGCGGCGCCGCGACCCCGACGACGAGCCCCACGTCCTGCTGATCACGCCGGAGTCGCTCGAGATCCTGCTCCACGCGCCCTCGTCCGCGCGGCGGTTCGGTCCGCTCCGGTACGTCGTGATCGACGAGGTGCACGCGTTCGTCGGCACGGACCGCGGGGTCCAGGTGCGGGCCATGCTCGACCGGCTCGACCGGGCCGCCGGCCGGCCCGTGCAGCGGATCGGCCTCTCGGCCACGGTCGGCAACCCCGCGGACGTGCTCGCCTGGCTCTCGGGCCCGGGCCGGAGACAGGAGCTGGTCCGACTCCCCGCTCCGAAGACCCCGCGGAAGTTCTCGTTCGCCATCGAGCCGGACGAGCAGGGCAGGGCCGACGCGATCGTCCGGCTGGTCCGGGGCCGCCGCGCCCTCGTCTTCGCCTCGTCTCGGAGCCAGGTGGAGCGGCTCTCGACCCTGCTCGAGGACCGCATCCCCGCCCTCTACTGCCACCACTCCTCGGTCTCGCCGGCCGTGCGGCAGGCGGCCGAAGCGGCCGCGAAGGCGGGCGAGCCGTTCTGCATCGCCTGCACCTCGACCCTCGAGCTCGGGATCGATATCGGCGACCTCGACCTCGTGGTCCAGCTCGGCCCGCCGGCCTCGGTGGCCTCGTTCCTCCAGAGGCTCGGCCGGACCGGGCGGCGGGGCCTGCCGCCGCGGTTCGCGTTCGTGCTCGCGCGCCCCTGCGACCTCGTGCTCGCGCTCGGGGCGGTCGAGGCGGCCGTGCGGGGCGAGGCCGAACCGGTGACGCCGCCGTCGCGGCCGTACCACGTGCTGGCCCAGCAGACTCCTGCTCGCGCTGGCGAAGGCCCGCCGCGCCCGGCGCGCCGTGCTGCTCGGCGAGGTGGGCTCGCTCGGGTCCGTTCCGGGCGATCCCGGCGGACGAGGTCGAGCTCGTGCTCGACCACCTCCTCGCCGAGGGCTTCGCCGCGGCCGACGGCGACCTGCTGATGCTCGGGCCCGGCCACCGAGACCGTCTTCGGCGGCGCGCACCGGCAGGAGCTCTTCAGCGTCCTCCGCGGCGGGCGCGACTACCGGGCCGTGACGCCCGACGGGGAGGAGGTCGGCCGGCTCGACGCCCGCTTCGCGAAGTCCGACGCCCCCGGAGCCTTCTCCCTCGGGGGGAAGGGCTGGAACGTGGTCGGCCGCGACGACGCCCACGGCCTCCTGATCGTCGAGCCGGGGAGTGCGCGGCGGATCGCGCCGGGCGTTCTGGTCGGGCGAACGCGGCGGGGCGAGCGAGCTGGTCGCGGGGTCCGCCCTCCGGATCATCGCGGCGCGCGCGACCTCGCTCCCGCTCGACGACGCCGCGCAGGAGGCGCTCGACGCCGCCCTCGCCGCGATACCCGGCGGCGTCGAGCCCGAGGGGGTCACGGTCGTCGAGCGCTGGAACGGCCCGTTGCCGGAGGTGCTCGTGATGACCCCCCTGGGCGCGCTCGGCAACCGCGTGGTCGCCGCGTTCCTCCGCGCCCGTCTCGGCCCGCGGCCGGCGATCGTGCCGAACGACGTCGGCATCGTGCTCCGCCGCGCGGGAAAGGCGGGCGAGGGAGGCATGCGCGTCCACGCCGCGCTCGAGGCGATGCAGCTCGGCCACGCTCGAGGAGGTCGCGGCCTGCCTCCCGGCGGAGCCCCTTTCGTCCCGGGCCTTCGGCCCGCTCGTTCCTCCGACGCTCTTCGCTCGCATGGTCGCCGAGGACCAGTACCATTTACCCGGGCTGCTGCGGCTGCTTGCGGCCCGGCCGATTGCACTCGTAGACGACGGCGCCCCCGAGGGCTACGAGCCCGAGCAGGACGAGGTCGGCGCGGGCCGCCTCGAGGGGCGGGACGTCCTGCCAGACGGCGAGGGCGCCGGTGACGCCGACGAGGAGCGCGAGGACGGGCAGCAGGCGCCGGGCTGAGCGGGCCGCACCGGCTGGCGACGGCGAGTCGCGATCCCGGCCGAACAGGAGACCCTGTACAAAACTTCTTCGGAAACGTTTTTATAATTTCTGTCCCTCCACCTTAGCAAAACGGCGCCTCGGAACAAGAGGCGACCAGAAGAACCGGAGTATTTTCGATGTCAGCGTTTGAAGGAGACGGAACAACTGCAACCAGGGAGACAACCGCATGAGCACCAGCGACTCGCTCGGTCCGATGACGACGTCGCATCGAAAGATCTCGCTGGCTGCGGGCGTTCTGTACCTGCTCACCTTCGTCTCGATCCCGACACTCTTCATCTACGGTCCGGTGAAGAGTGCGGGGTACATCCTCGGCGCCGGCCCGGACACGGGCGCCATCGTCGGCGGCATCCTGGAGATCATCGTCGCTCTCGCCGGCATCGGCACCGCCGTCGTGCTGTTCCCGTTACTGCGGAAGCAGCACGAAGGGGTTGCGCTCGGGTTCGTCGGTTCGCGGGTCCTGGAAGGCGCCTGCATCTTCGTCGGCGTCGCGGTCATCCTGGCGATCGTGAGTCTGCGGCAGGCAGGCGCCGGGGCGGACGCACTGGTTGTCAGCCAGACGCTCGCGACGCTGTACAGCACCATCTTCCTGGTCAGTCAGAGCTTCCTGCCGGCGATAAACGACCTGTTGCTGGGCTTCCTGCTGTACCGGTCGCGCCTGGTGCCCCGGGCCCTCGCCCTGATCGGCATCATCGGGGCGTTCCCTCTCGTCGCTTCCTGGCTTGCCGCGCTGTTCGGCGTCATCGGACCCCAGACTCCTCCGTCGCTGTTCGGCGCAATCCTGGTCGCGCTCTTCGAGTTTGCGCTGGGTGTCTGGCTGATCGTCAAGGGCTTCGACCCGGAGGCCGTCGCCGCGCTGGAGTCCAGGCACAGGGTCGGGCCCGGCGCGTGAGGCGGGCACCGGCTCTGGCGTAGGAGCGGACCGGGCACGAGGAGACCTCGACGGCCTCCTCGCCGCCACCGGAACGCATACATCGCCCGCATGGTCGCCGAGGACCAGTACCGGCTACCCGGGCTGCTGCAATCGCTCGCCGCCCGGCCGATAGCGTTCGTCGCCGATGACGAGGGCGCCCCCAAGGGCCGCGAAGCCGAGCAGGACGACGTCTCCAGGGGCGAGGCCCGGGCCGAGGGGCGAGGAGAGACCGACGGCGCCCATCGCGACGGCGACGGCGCCCGCGACGCCGAGGAGGACGGCGATCGCGGGCAGCAGGCGCCCGGCCAGGCGCCCCACGCCCGCGGGCACGAAGGTCGGGCGAAATACGGCGAGCACGAGGGCGACGGTCGCGGCCCCGAAGAGCCACTCGGAGGGCGAGCCGAGCTCGGCCACGAGGCCCGAGAGGAAGTAGTCGGGGTAGTGGCCCGGCACGAACGGCCCGAGGAGCGGGAAGTACCACGCTACCGGATCGCGCCACATCGCGTCCAGGAGCTGGTGCGAGAGGACGCCGAGCGCAATGACGAGGGCGAGCAACGGCCTCCGCCCGCGGAGGAGCACGGACCCGGCGATGAGCAGGACCAGCAGGAACGCGAGCGAGTGCGCGATGAGCCGGCCGTTGTCGAGCGTGGACACGAGCACGAGATGGCCGAGCGGCTTGTCGATCAGGTCCGGCAGGATGCCGGCGACGAGGCCGGCCAGGATCAGCCGGCGATCGCCGGTCGCGCGGGCGAAGACCAGGCCGATCGCGGCCCCGACGAAGAGGTGGCAGAAGACGAGCATGCCCGGTCAGGCGTAGGCGTCGATCAGCCGGCCGTAGACCGCGACGGCCTCCTCGAGGGCAACGACGGGGACGCGCTCGTCGACCGCGTGGACCCGTGCGAGCTCGCCCGGGCCGTACTCGACCGTGGGAAAGCCCGCGAGGCGGAGGGCGCGGGCGTCCGAGGCGGCCCACTGGACGATCGGAACGGCGGGTGTGCCCCGGACTGCCTCGACGGCCGCCGCGATCCGGCGGACGATCCGCGCGCCCGGCGGGGTGCAGCTCGGGGCGGACGCGCTCATGCACTCCATCTCCGCAAGGGGAGCGTGCTCCCTCAGATCCGCCGCGAGCACGGCCGGGTCGCAGCCCCAGGGCAGCCGGAGGTCGAGCTCGAGCATGCAGCGCTCGGCCACGATGTTCGCCTTCTCGCCGCCCTCGATCCGGCCGGGGTTGTACGTGATCCGGCGGAGCATTGCGCCCGTCCCGGGCGCGTCGAACGCGGCCTCGAGGACCCGCTCCGAGTCCGCGATCACCGGCGCGAGCTCGGGGCCCGGGTCGTGGACACGCTCGTGGAGCCGCTGCACGTGGGTGATCAGGGCGACGGCCTCCATCACGGCCGAGACCCCGCGCGCCGGGTAGAGCGAGGCGTGCCCGGGCTCGCCCCCGAACCGGAACCGGGCCCGGAGCAGCCCCTTCTGCCCGATGCAGGGCGCGCCCGCGGGCGTCGGCTCGGCGATGAGGCAGTCGCAGGGGGAGAGCAGCCCGGCGCCGAGCAGGTGCCCGATGCCGCCGCCGCCGGTCTCCTCGTCGCAGACGAAGGCGAGGCCGATCTTCGAGACGTCGAGCCCCCGATCAATCGCATCCCCGACGGCCGCGATCATCGCTGCGCAGCCCCCCTTCATGTCCGTCGCGCCGCGCCCCAGGACATACCCGTCCCGGACCTCGCCGCCGAACGGGTCGAAGGACCAGGTCTCGTCGAGCGCGGGGACGACGTCCAGGTGCCCGCAGAGCAGGAGGTCGGCCGAGAGGCCGTTCGCGACCACGTTCGCCCGCTCCGCCGTCTCGCCCGCGATCACGGCCTCGAAGCCCGAGTGCCTCGAGACGGTCGCGGACGAACTCGGCGCAGTCGCGCGTGTCCCCCGGCGGGTTCTCGGAGCGGAACGCGATCAGGTCGGCCGCGAGGCGGGCGACGTCCGTCATGCGTTCCGGGTGGCGCGGTACTCCTCGAAGAGCCGGGCGAGCGAGCCCGTCTCCTCGTACAGCGACTTGAGGAACTCGTTCTCGAAGAGCTCGTCGATCGCCATCGTGAAGAACCCGACGGGGATGGCCGACCGGCTGTCGGGGTCGAGCACGATCCGGAACGACCGGTATCCCGCGGGGTCCTCGTCGTCGTAGACCGCGCGCCAGATCGTCGGGAGGCGCTCGAACCGCTCGGGGTGGCTCGCCCTGAGCCAGTTCACGAACCCGCGGAAGAGCGGGCGGTCGTTCTTCTTCTCCTCGTCGATCCGCCAGCGGAGATACTCCATGCCCATGATGTTCTTGGGCGAGGCGTAGTTGTACGAGAGGAGCCCGAGCGTGTAGTCGAGGTGGGCGCAGGCGTCGATGAAGTGGAACTTCAGCACGGGGTGGAAGAGCGCCGTGTCGTGGAGCATCAGCGACTTTTCGTAGAGACCGAGCAGGGCCCGGACGTACTCGTTGTTGTCCCTCATGCCGTCAGGGTGGGCGGGAGGGACTCAAATACCTTTAGATGCGGACGCGCTCGCCCGCGTGAAGGAAGATCGAAGAAGAATGGGCGCGCGGAGATTCGAACTCCGGACCTCCGCCGTGTGAAGGCGACGTCATAACCAGCTAGACCACGCGCCCGATGCATCGACCGGGAATTGAACCCGGGCTATTGGCTTGGAAGGCCAAAGTCATACCACTAGACCATCGATGCGAACTGCCTTCATTCGTTCGCAGTTCGGTCTATTATAATTTCTCGTCCGTCCATTTTATCGTTTCTATGCCCCGTTCCGGGCAAAAAACGGGGGTTCAGCCGATGACGCGGCCCGGCTCGATCTCCATCCGGATCCGCTCGAGGGCCTCGATCCGCCGCTCGAGCGGGGGGTGGGTCGCGAAGAGCTCGGCGAGGGCCGAGCCCCGCACGGGCAGGATGAAGAACGCGTTCGCGCTCTCCACCTGCTTCAGCCGCTCCGCGGGCACGGCCGAGATCCGGCCGTTGATCTTGAGCAGTGCGGAGATCAGGGAGTCGGGGTCGCGGGTGATCAGGGCGCTCCCCCGGTCGGCCGCGAACTCGCGGTAGCGCGAGAGCGACATCAGGAGCAGGTTCGAGACGACCCAGACCACGATCGCGGCGATCCAGGCGATGCATCCAGGGATTGTTGCCGTCCCTCCGGTCGCCGAGCGAGAGGAAGATCGCGTTGTGCATGATCAGGGAGGCGATCATCGCGACGAACGAGGCGATCGTCATGGTGAGGATGTCCCGGTTCTTCACGTGCGAGAGCTCGTGGGCGAGCACGGCCTCGAGCTCCTTCGGCGAGAGGAGCTTGTGGATCGAGTCCGTGACCGCGACCACCGCGTGCTTCGGCGACCGGCCCGTCGCGAACGCGTTCGGGACCGTCGAGGGCATGACCGCGACCCGCGGCATGGGGATCCCGGCCTCGGTCGAGAGCCTCTCGACCGTCCGGTAGAGCTCCGGGTACTCGTCGGGGTCGACGATCCGGGCCCCGGTGGACATGAGGACCAGCCGGTCGGAGAAGAAGTACTGGACGAAGGCGAACCCGGCCGAGATCAGGACGAGCCAGCCCAGGCCCACCCCGAGCGTGCGGAGGACCGCGAGGAACACGAGGTAGACGAGGAGCAGCAACCCCATCGTCAGCCAGATCCGCATCGAGAGACCGAAGTCACGCGGCCATTTCATAGATACTAGGATCACGATGTGCGCCCATAAACGCATCGATGGAGGAGCACCGGAGCGACCCTATCCGGCTGTTTTTCCTATCGTGAACGGCCGCTCCGTATAAACGCGGCGCCGTTTCCGGGCAGAGCTCCCGCTCGCGGCGCCGGCCCTGCATCCGATCCCGCTATCCCGATACCGTCCGCCTGCCCGCTCGACGGGAGGGGGCTCGCGCCTCCCCCGCGATGCGATGCCTCCGCGGATCTCATCCGCCCGCAGGCCGGCTATGAGATTCATATATAGTTCGGCGTCCATAGATCTTCCTGCTCATATCGCCGCCCTCGCGGGGACGGGGGACGCGCCGCACCGGTTGAACCCGCTCCGGCCCGCGCCGCCGTCGAAGAGAGGCCAGCCCTCGAGCGACCGAACCTCGGAGGACGGCATGAGACCGGACCAGCGAACGAGAGACTCCGCACGACCGCCTGCGGCGGCGCCCGGAGGCCGGGGGCGACGGCCCGCCGGCATGCACCGACAGTATCGATCCCCGTGTCCCCGGCGGCCACGGGCAGACGCCCGGGCGTGGAGGAGGACGGGCCATGAGTCCCGGCGCCGTGCGGGCCGCGCTCGACCTCCTGCTCGAGCCCGGGAGCGTCGCGGAACTCCGCGCCATCGGCCGCGACGGCCGGGTGGCGTCGGGGTACTTCGACGACCCGGCCCTCCTCGCGGAGAAGGCCGGAGGCGCTCGACGATTCGCGCGACTACAGCGGGGTCTACGTCACGCTCAACCCCGTCCACCCCGCGCTCCTCGCCCGCCGCGCGAACCGGGTCGAGGCGCGGCTCGGCCGGAAGGACGCGACCACGGCCGACGGCGACATCCTCCGCCGCCGCTGGCTCCCCATCGACATCGACCCCGTCCGGGCGAGCGGGATCTCGGCCACGGCCGGCGAGCGGGAGGCCGCGCTCGCGGTGGCGGCGAGGACCCGCGCGTTCCTCGACGGGGTCGGGTGGCCCGCGCCGATCGTCGCGGACTCGGGGAACGGGGCCCACCTCCTCTACCGGGTCGACCTGCCGAACGACGACGAGAGCACGGCCCTCGTGAAGGCCGTCCTCGCCGCGCTCGACGAACGCTTCTCGACACCCGCGGCGAAGGTCGACTACCGCGAACTTCAACGCCGGCCGGATCTGGAAATGCTACGGCACGGTCGGCCGCAAGGGCGACTCGATCGCCGACCGCCCCCACCGCCGCTCGGCCGTCCTCGAGGCGCCGGACTCGCCCGCGCCCGTGCCGGCGCTCCTGCTGGGGTCGCTCGCCGCCACCATCGCGGCCGCGCCCCCGGAGCGGGAGCCGGCGCCGGCTGCCGGCCCCGCCGGGCCCGGGCCGAACCCCGGCGCCGGCCGCGGCGGCGGACGAGGTGCTCGAGCGCGGGGACCCGGTGGGCTTCCTCCTCGAGGCCTTCGCGCGGGACCACGTCGGCGACGAGACCCTGGCGCACTGCCTGATCATGTCCATCGCCTCCCAGGCCGTCCTGAACTCGCGGGGCCTCCACGTCTACGTCACGGGGGAGAGCGGGAAGGGCAAGTCGAGCGGCATGACGGCCATGCTCCGGCAGGTGCCGGAGGAGTTCCGGCTCGCCGAGCGGATGAGCGACAAGGCCCTCTACTACTCGGACGACATCTCGCCCGGCACGGTCCTGCTCCTCGACGACATCGCGCTCTCCGAGGAGCTCCAGGAGGTGCTCAAGGAGGCCACGAGCAAGTTCGACGAGCCGATCCGCGAGCGGACCGTCGACACGGACCGGAAGATCCGGCACTGCGCCATCCCCGAGCGCTGCGTCTGGTGGCTCGCGAACGTCCGCGCCCTCTACGACGACCAGGTCCTCAACCGGATGCTGACCTGCTGGGTCGACGACTCCGAGGAGCAGGACCGCGTGGTCTTCGAGCGGCAGCTCGCGGAGGAGAGCAATACATAGGTTGTGTGCATGCCTGCTGGACTCGTGGCCTTCTTCGAGTGCGCGGATCCGTCGCCACGGGAGACGGCGAGCTCGTGGAGGAGCCTGGGCATGCGGACGTAGACGGCGGAGTATCCGCGGCGACAGGCTCGCTCGGCGAAGGCGCAGGCGAGGTAGGACTTGCCGATTCCGGTGGGCCCGGTGATCACGAGGTTGTGACGGTTCTGGATCCAGGCGCAGCTTCCGAGGCTGAGGACCTGCTGGCGGTCGAGGTGACGAGGGTGCTTGAAGTCGACGTCCTCGAGAGACGCCGGGTGGCGCAGCTTGGCCGCGCGGAGTCGCCGACCGAGCTTGCGCTCTTCGCGGGCGGTCCACTCGGCGTCGACGAGGAGACCGAGGCGTTCTTCGAAGCTCAGCCGGGCGTACTCGCCGGAGCCGAGCTGCTGCTGCAGGGCCTCGGACGAGGCCGGTGAGCTTCATGACGTTGAGCTTCTCGAGGGTCGGTTGGGTCAGCACTGGCTCTCCTCCTTTGCGGCGTAGTACTCGCCGCCGCGGATGTTCTCGTGGGAAGGCCCCGGGGCGGGGGTGGTTGGCTCGTCCTCGAGCGGCAGGCGGTCCTGGGCCGAGGCGAGGATGTTCTTGACGGTGCGGTAGCTGTAGGAGCGCAGCCGCTCGGCCCGGGCACAGGCGGCTTCGAGCCGGTCGTCTCCGTAGCGGCGGCCCAGGCGCATGAGCCCCAGGCACGCCCGGTAGCCCTGCTCGGGGTGGGGACGGCTCTTGAGGATCTCGCTCACCACCCGTCCGGTGGCTGGTCCCGCCTTCTCCGCCCAGCCGATGAGCCGCGAGGGCGTCCACTCGGCGTGGGCCCGGTGGGAGCTCGGCATGTGCTCGGCCAGGGTCGAGGGCTGGCGGTCGTAGCGTCGGCGGTGCGAAGCGATTCGCCGACCCTTGTAGAAGACCTCGACGATCGAGGCGGTGTAGCGCGCCTCGACCGCCTCGTGGACCAGCTGGTAGGGGACGCTGTAGAGGTGGTGGTCGACGTCGACGTGGTAGTCGATGTTCACCCGACAGGTCTTCCACTGGGCCTGCTCGTAGCGGCTGGCGGGCAGCGCGAGCAGGGCCGGGCGGTCGAGCCTCTCCCACAGCTCACGCCGGCTCACCCCGAGCTTCTGCATCGGCCGCGAGTTGAGGTCGTCGAGCAGCTCGGCGACCGCCTCGTTCAGCTCGCCATGCTCGAAGAAGGTGCGGTTGCGCAGCCGGGCGACGATCCATCGCTGCGCGATGAGCACCGCCCCCTCCACCTTCGCCTTGTCCTTGGCCTTGCCCGGCCGCGCCGGCACCACCACCGCGCCGTAGTGACCCGCCAGCTCCTGGTAGGTGCGGTTGAGGTCGGGCTCGTACCGGCACGGCTTCGTCACCGCGCTCTTGAGCTGGTCCGGCACCCACAGCTTCGTCGAGCCCCCGAAGTACTCCGCCATCCGGGTGTGCACGCCCACCCAGTCGCCGAGCTTCTGGCTCGGGATCGCCTCCGCGTAGGTGTAGTTACTCGCCCCGAGAACGGCCACGAACAGCTCGAGCGGGATCTCCTCCCCGCTCCGCCGGTCCACGAGGTGAAGCCTCTGGCCGGAGAAGTCGATGAAGGTCTTCTCCCCAGCCCGGTGCTGCTGGCGCATCGAAGGCCGAAGCTTCCGAGCCCAGCGGCGGTAGATCTCGCAGAACTGGCTGTAGCCGTACCCCTCCGCGTGCGCCCCCCGGTACTCCTCCCACAGCAGCTGCAGCGTCACCCCGGGCTTCTTCAGCTCCTGGTGGACCCACGCCAGGTCGGGCGCCTGACGCTCTCGGCTCGGATCGGGCCGGGGAAACAGCCGGGCGTCGATCAGTGCCACCGCACCCAGGGCGGCGACATGAACAAGCAGATGAAGCGCTGGCTGGAGGGCGCGATCTTCATCGGCTTCACCGGCACGCCGCTCTTGCGCCGCGACAAGCTGATGACGCGGGACGTCTTCGGCACCTACATCCACACCTACAAGTTCCACGAGGGCGTGGCCGACGGCGTCATCCTCGACCTCAAGTACGAGGCCCGCGACGTGCCGCAGCGGCTGACCTCGCGGGCCGCCATCGACAAGTGGTTCGAGCAGAAGACCAAGGGCCTCAACAACTTCCAGAAGGCGGTGCTGCGCAAGCGCTGGGCGACGATGGAGGAGCTGATGAGCGCCGGCGAGCGCAAGCAGCGCATCATCGCCGACATCATCGAGGACTTCAGCCTCAAGCCGCGGCTGAACAACGACCGCGGCACGGCGATCCTGGTCTCTGCGTCGATCTACGACGCCTGCCACTACTACCGGCTGCTCCAGAACACGAGCTTCGGACCGTACTGCGGGATCATCACGTCGTACGAGCCGAACCACAACGCGATCTCGCGCGAGCCCGCCAACAGCGACGAGCGCTACAAGTTCGACACCTACACGCAGCACGTCCTCAAGAAGGGGCAGACCACCAAGCAGTACGAGGACGAGGCCAAGCGCCGCTTCATCGAGGAGCCGGCGAACATGAAGCTGCTGATCGTCGTCAGCAAGCTGCTGACCGGCTTCGATGCGCCGAGCTGCACGTACATCTACCTCGACAACGAGCTGCACGACCACAACCTGTTCCAGGCCATCTGCCGCACCAACCGGCTCGATGGCGACGACAAGGACTACGGCCACATCGTCGACTTCAAGGAGCTGTTCGGCGAGGTGCAGGAAGCGATCGCCGTGTACAGCTCCGACGAGCTGGACACCGATCCGGGCAACGGCGGCGACAACAACGTCCACCTCAAGGACTGGCTGGACGAGGGCAAGAAGAAGCTCGACGAGGCCCGCGAGGCGCTGCGCTACCTGTGCGAGCCGGTCGCCCTGCCGCGCGAAGTGGAGCAGTTCCTGCACTACTTCTGCGGCGATGCCGCCAACCCGAACGCGCTGAACGAGACCGAGGCGCTGCGGGTGTCGTTCTACAAGGCCGTTGCCGTCTTTGTCCGCGCGTACGCCGCCATCGCGCAGGACCTGACCGAAGCCGGGTACTCCGACGCCGACGCGGCCGCGCTGCAGAAGGAGGTCGAGTTCTACAGCGAGATCCGTTCCGCCATCAAGAAGCACTCGGGCGAGGAGCTCGACATCAAGCCCTACGAGGCGGACATGCGCCACCTCCTCAACACGTACATTCAGGCCGACCCGGCCGCTGACCTCGGCGAGCTGGGCGAGATGTCGCTGACCGAGCTCATCATCAAGACCGGCATCCACGACGCCATCGCCAGGAAGCTCAACGAGAAGGGCAAGCTGTCGAGGAACGCCATCGCCGAAGGGATCATCAACAACGTCCGCAAGACCATCATCCGCGAGCAGCTCACCGACCCCCGGTTCTACGAGCAGATGTCGAAGCTGCTCGACGACCTCATCAAGCAGAGCCGAGCGGATGCCGCCGCGTACGAAGAGTTCCTCCGGAAGGCCGAGGCGCTGGTGAAGCGGCTGGCGGCGAAGCAGCCCGACGACGGCGTGCCGGCCGCGCTGCACGGCAAGCCGGAGGCGACGGTGATCTTCAACA
>CAVUEE010000028.1:0-14246 GCA_963740465.1 uncultured Methanoregulaceae archaeon | reverse complement strand
CGTTCTACCCCGAGGAGAACCTCAAGGTCTGGTACAGGACCGACGACCGGCAGCGGTTCATGGACTACCTGAAGGGCGTGATCGAGAAGCGGCTGGCCGGCGACCTCTCGCCTGCATGAGCCTTCTCGAGGTGATGGAGGCGTTCGGGACGAGCGGCGTCCCGGCCGTGGCCGCGTTCTTCATCGGCCTGATGATGGCGATCTCGCCCTGCCCGCTCGCGACCAACCTCACGGCGGTCGCGTACATCACCCAGCGGTCGGAGGGGGGACGGCACACCCTGCTCGTCGGCTCCCTCTACACCCTCGGCCGGATGGTGGCCTACGTCGGCATCGCCGCGCTGATCGTCGTGCTCGGCCTGGAAGTCCAGGCGATCGCGTCCTTCCTCCAGGTCTACGGCGAGCGGATTCTCGGCCCGCTCCTGATCGTGATCGGCGTCGTGATGCTCGGCCTCGTCCGGCTCCCCGTCTCGCTCGGCTCGGCGCGGTACCAGGCCGCGAAGGAGCGGGTCACCGAGCGCCTCGCCGGGCGGCGGTTTCTCGGCCCGTTCCTCCTCGGCGTCCTCTTCGCCCTGAGCTTCTGCCCGTTCTCGGCCGTCCTCTACTTCGGCATGCTCATCCCGCTCGCGCTTCGCAACCAGAGCCCCGTGGTCCTCCCGGCCGTCTTCGCGATCGCGACGGGCCTGCCCGTTGTCGTCCTCTCGCTCCTGCTCGTCCAGGGGATCGCGACGGCCGGCCGGGCCGTCCAGCAGGTGCAGACGGTCGAGGTCTGGCTCCGGCGATCGGTCGGCGTCGATCTTCATCGTCGCCGGCGTCTACCTGATGGCCGTGACCTGGCTCGGGTGAGAGCCACGGGGCCGTCCGGCTGGACCGACATCGCCGTTGACGGACCCCTACCGAACCGAACGCGTTGACCCTTCCAGGGTATCCCTGTTCTGGCGGAACCTGCCGAGCTGGACCCGGTACCATCCCGCGAGCAGGAGGCCGGCGAGGGCGACGAGTCCCGAGGCGGCCGCGTGCCACAGCAGCTCCACACCGGTCACGCCGGCGAAATACGAGACCCAGAAGATCGGGCAGAAGAGGCCGGCCAGCATGATTCCATACCCGAGCCTGACGTTGGACCGGAGGACCCGCTCGGCGCTGCTGATGTGGTCCGATCGGTCGTCGCCGCAGATGGTCTCGACCGCCTTCGTCCCGAGGAGGGTGACGGGGCAGTAGTTGGCGAGCCCGAAGATCGCCGCCTCCACCCCGGGCAGGGCCGTCGGGTCGCCCTGTGCCGGGCTCTCCTCCGCCGGGAAGGCACCGTCAGGGTCTCTGTCCGATTCACTCATCTGCATCTCCTGTACGGCATCTGGACCCACGGATGGTCAGGGCTCCTGGCTGTCGGACTGGCGCTGGGCACTCCTCGCCTTCAGCCGTTCGATCAGGGCGAGGGCACGCTCCTTCGCGGCCGCCTCCTTCTCGTCCTTCGGCACGGCCCACGGCTGCGTGACCTTCCAGGTCAGCCTCCCGCCGATCGGCTCGGCCGGGTATGCACCCGGATCGCAGAGGAGCTGGCCCTTGAAACTCCGTCGGCGTCTCCTGGTAGCAGGCGCGAATGGCGGCACGAAGCGTCGGAATATCCTGGAACTGGCAGTCGACGAGCGTGACCTGGTCGAGAAACCGTGCGACGACCTCGCGGGGGACGTTGTACAGGACCGCGTTCGCGGCCTCCGTCCCGATGACACGGGCCTTCTCGTCGATGCCGTTCGCGAAGAGCGCCTTGAGGGCGTCACCCGTCCGGTGACCTTCGGACTCGGGGCCGGCGAGGACGAGGTACCGGATGTTCGGGTTGCCGACGATGTTCCAGATGATCTTCTCGAAGCCGATGTTCGGCGTCTGGACCGTGCCCGAGAGTGCGGCCCCGCTCTCGACGCCGGCGCGGACCATGGCCTCGATCTCCGGCGGGATCTTGTCCTCGTCCGTGTTCAGGACGACCGCGACCGCGACCGGCGAGAAGTCGTTGCCGCGAAGGTACCGGCCCTCCTCGGCGGGATAGTCGGGGTGCGGCCGGACCTTGCGGCTCGAGGGCGGCTCAGTCGTGGTCCGCACCCCCGAAGGTGGAGTCGATCCAGACCGTGATCTGATTGCGCACCGCTCTGAAGAAAGCCAGCCGCTCCTCCTCCGTGCCGGTCGCGGCGGCGGGGTCGGGGAAGCTCGCGTGGATCGTTCGCTTTGCCCCAGGGAGCATCGGGCAGATCGCGGCGGCCGCGTCGCAGACCGTGACCACGATGTCCATCTCCTCGCCGATGAACGCGCGGAGATCCTTGGACCGCTGGCCCGAGATATCGACCCCGATCTCTCCCATCACGCGGACGGTGAGCGGGTTGATCGCGGAGGCGACCGTGCCGGCGCTGAACGCTTCGTACCGGTCGCCGTATCGCGCGCGCAGGTAGCCCTCGGCCATCTGCGAGCGCCCCGCGTTGTGTGTGCAGATGAAGAGGACGCGCTGCCGGATCACGTCCTCACGTGCTCCCGCACGAGTGCTCGTCGACGAGCGTCTTCTTCAGGGCAAAGAAGGCGTGCTTCTCACGCGAATGGGGGAGGGCCCGCTGGTGCAGGTACTCGAGGTGCTCGACGATCGCCGGCAGAAATGAGGTCGGGAACCCGAGCACGGTCTCGTTTGGACCGATATCGGTCGCGTCCCGGCACCCGTAGCAGCCGAGGCCGTAGTTGAGCCGGTGCTCGAGGTACGGGATGATGGTCGAGTCAACGCAGGTCGCCTGGAGGACGGCGGTCGAGGCCGGCACACGCTTTCCGCCCGTAGCGTGCAGGTAGGCGAGCACGATCCACATCAGCCGTTCGACCTCGTCCTCGACGACCACGATGTCAGGGACCGATTCGGCCTGGTCTAGAGGAAACAGGTCGATTCTGGCGGATCGAGCCGCTTTCCAGCACCGGCATCTGCTCGAACATGGCCTTGCCGACCGCTTCCTCGGCCGTGATCCCGAAGCCGATGAGTCCCTTGCCGCTCTCGAGCGCGGCCGGCAGCGGCCGGAACCCGAAGGCCCGGGCCGCGGCCGGGCAGGTGATGGTCGAGGCATTGACGACCACGTGGTCGCCGTGGCGGGCCCGCATCAGGGCCTGACAGTAGCGGTGCCCGGAGGCCGGGACCGCGTCCGGTACGGGTTCGTCGGTCGTCAGCAGGCGGACGCCGACGGCCGAGCCGTGCAGCCCCAGGACCTCTTTCATCGTCGTTCCCATCTTTCGGATCTCTTCAATGGTTGACACGGTATCTCCTCCTCTTGCTCAGGCAGGTTCGTGCACGGGCAGAGCGGCCGCACATCATACGACCCCCTGGTCGATGGCGCACGTCGCGGCGGGCGCATCCGCGTACCACCTCCGCTTGAGCCAGAGCGCGACGTTCACGAGGGCGATGAGCACCGGCACCTCGACGAGCGGGCCGATCACGGTCGCGAACGCGACCTCCGAGCCGATCCCGAAGACTGCGACGGCGACGGCAATCGCGAGCTCGAAGTTGTTCGAGGAGGCCGTGAACGAGAGGGTGGCCGAACGCGGGTAATCGATGCCGAGCCGGTGGGCCAGTGCGAACGCCGCGAAGAACATGACGAGGAAGTACGCCAGAAGCGGGATCGCGACCCGGATCACGTCGAGCGGCACCTGGACGATATACCCGCCCTTCAGGCTGAACATCACGATGATCGTGAAGAGCAGCGCGACGAGCGTGAGCGGAGCGATGCGGGGGATGAACCGGGTCTCGTACCACTCCCGTCCTTTCATGCGAAGGAGCGTGAACCGGGTCAGGACGGCCGCGATGAAGGGGATACCGAGGTAGATGAAGACCGAGACCGCGATCTCGCCGATCGTGATGGTGACGGCCGTGCCGGCGCCGATGCCGAGCAGCGGCGGCAGGACCGTGATGAAGATGTACGCGTAGACCGAGTAGAGGAAGACCTCGAAGACGGAGTTCAGCCCCACCAGCGCCGCGCAATAGTCGCAGCTGCCGCCGGCGAGGTCGTTCCAGACGATCACCATCGCGATGCAGGGCGAGATCCCGACCAGGATCAGGCCGTACATCAGTTCGGGCCGGTCGGCGAGGAAGAGGACTGCGAGTACGAACATCACCACGGGCGCGACGATCCAGTTCAGGCCGATCGCGAGCCCGAGAACCTTCCGGTCCCGGAAGACCGTGCCGAGCTCCTCGTACCGGACCTTCGCGAGCGGCGGATACATCATCACGATCAGGCCGATCGCGATCGGGATCGAGGTCGTGCCGACCGAGAAGCCGGTGATGATCTGCGTGACGTATGGAACGAAGTACCCGAGCCCGATCCCGATCGCCATCGCGAGGAAGATCCAGAGGGTCAGGTACCGGTCCAGGAATGAGAGCCGCTTCGTGGTGTCAGCCATGATGAGTCTCCGAGGTTGTGCTGAGTGAATCGGGTTGAACGTTGCCGGCGTCGGGCTGCCCTTTCCGTCTGTCGTAGATCTGGCCGCACTCCGCGCCGAAGGCGGCCGTCTCCGTGTCGACGCGCCTCGGGCGGCAGGGCGCGGAGGAGCTCGCGGACGTGGATCAGCCCGGCCGTCTCCTTGTCGCAGGTCCGCCCGAGGCGCGGCGCCCGGCAGTGGTGGCAGATCCGAAGGCCGAAGTGCCGGAGCGTCTGCCGGCGAGAGGTACTGGCCCGACGAGTTCTGCCGCGGCTGCGGCCGTCGACCCGCAGGGCGACCCGCGCAGCACATCGAGCCGCACGAGCTTCCCGTCGCGGACCGTGGCTTCGAATTGCGGCCGGCCGAAGGCGCGGGCGAAGGTGTCGAGCGCCTCGTTTCCGGTCGTCGGCTCGAGCGAGCACATGGTCTCGGGCGCGACCACTGCCGGGTTGATCTCGCGCGCCTGCCGGACGAAGCCGGGGCCGAACGAGACGCCGAGGATCACGGGCCGGCCCTTCTCGACGAGCGCGAGCGCCTGCGCGGGCGAGCGGAGGTAGGAGAGGTAGAGGTCGGCCCCGGGCACCTCGATCGTGACATCGTCCACGACACTCGGCGGGACCGGTTCGACGAGCGCGAAGTCCGTCGGGAACCGGGCCATGCACTGCTCGAAGGCCCGGTCCCCGAACGCGCCGTCCGAGACGATGCAGACCCGCAGCGATCCGGCCGTCGGGGGGTGCGGTGAGTTGCAGCCGATGTCAGTCATCCCTGTCTCCGCCGTACTGGAGCCCGCGCCGCTCATGCTCGACGACCTCGCCGGTCACCTCGTCGTCACGAGGACCGCGGACGCGCCGGCCTTCGTGACCGCCGCCGTGATCTCGGCGATGGAGACGGCGGCCGGATTGTAGCTGACCTTCATCTGGTTCGTGATCGGGTTCAGGATAAAGGTCGCCATCCCCGTCAGCGCCCGGACCCGCTTCTCGACGATCGCGCCCTCGCAGGCGCAGCCGAGCCCCTCGATCCGGAACGTCGCGGTCTCGAGACCGGGTGCTGCCGACGAGCAGCACGAGGATGTGCCGGCCGGCGCACTGTCCTCCGGCGCAGGGCCGCAACAGGAGGTCGCCCCAACCGCAACAGACGGCCCGCTGCAGGCGCATGCGGGCGCCGCCTCGTCGACGAGAATGGACGTCGAAAGCCGGGTGCCGAGCAGGGGCTCCCCGCAGCCACAGCCACCTGCCGCGGCTGACGGCGCAGAGGCGCAACAGCCCGCTGCCGCGGCGGGCGCGGCCACTGGCGCGGCCGGAACCGCGGCGGGCGGCGACTCGACGACGACCGGCGCAGGCTCGTTCCGGCTCTTCCAGTTCAGCAGCCGGAGAGCGTTCAGGATCACGAAGACCGCGCTCGCCCTCGTTCAGGAGCAGGCCGGTGACCAGCCCGAGATAGCCGAGCAGGGCCGCGATCACCATGAACGCGACGTTGATCAGCGAGACCGCGATGTTCTGCCGGATCGACGGAGACCGTCCGGTGCGAGAGCTCGCGGACGTACGCGATCTTTCGCGAGGTCGTCGGACATCAGGACGACGTCCCCGGCCTCGATCGCGATGTCCGTGCCGGCCGCGCCCATGGCGATCCCGACGTCCGCGACGGCCATGGCCGGTGCGTCGTTGATCCCGTCGCCGACCATGGCCACGGAACCGTACTGCTCCTTCGAGCTGCCGGACCACGTCGACCTTGTCCGTCGGCAGGAGCTGGGCCCGGTACTCGTCGACGCCGACACGGCGAGCGATGGCGGCGCGCTCGAGCGCTCGTTGTCCCCGGTCAGCATCACGGTCCGGACGCCGGCGCGGCTCAGCCGCTGCAGGGCCTCGACCGCACCGGTCCGCACCTCGTCGGCGATCGCGATCAGGCCTGCGAGCGTGCCGCCACGGCTGACCAGGACCACGGTCCTCCCCTCGCCCTCGAGCCGTGCAACGGCTTCTTCGGCCCTGCCGGTATCGACGCCCTGCTCGGCCAGGGCGCGGGGGCTGCCGATCCGGCAGGCCTGCCCATCGACAGTGGCCGCGACCCCGCGCCCGGCCGTCTCCTCGAACTCCGTCACGGGACGGTCCGAGAAGGTCCCGCTCTCGCGGGCCTTCCGGACGATTGCGGCCGCGAGCGGGTGGCCGGACCGCGACTCGATGCAGCCGGCGAGGTCGAGCAGCTCGTCCTCGCGCGAGATCGCCGAAGGTCACGACGTCCGTGACCGCCGGCCGGCCGATGGTCAGGGTCCCGGTCTTGTCGAACGCGATCGACCTTCACCGTGTCGACGACCTCGAGGTAGACGCCGCCCTTGAAGACCGTGCCGTGCTTCGCGGCGTTCGCCATGGCTCCGACGACGGCCACGGGCACCGAGAGGGCGAGGCCGCACGAGCACGAGACCACGAAGACGACGAGCCCGCGGTAGATGAACTGGTACCAGTCGGCGCCGAAGAAGAGCGGCGGCACGGTGGCCACGAGCACGCCGAGGACGAACATGGCCGGCGTGTACCACTTCGCCGAAGGAGTCCGAGAACCGCTGGTACGAGGTCCGCTTCGCCTGCGCCTCCTCGACCGAGAGGATGATCCGCGAGAGCATCGTCTCGGAGGCCGGCTTGGTGACCCGGACCTCGAGCGAGCCGTTCTGGTTGATGGTCCCGGCAAAGACCTCCTCGCCGGGTCCGCGCTGGACCGGGACCGGCTCGCCCGTGACGGCGGCCTGGTCCACGTACGACGACCCCGCGACGACCGTGCCGTCGACCGGGATCCGCTCGCCCGGCCGGACGATCACGATCTCGCCGACGCCGATCGTCTCGACCGCGCAGACCGACCTCGCAGCCGTTTCGTGCGGACCAGCGCCTCCTTCGGCATCGAGCGCCATGAGCGACCGGATCGCCCCTCGCGCCTTGTCCACCGCGTAGGACTCGAGGACGTCGCCGAGCGAGTAGACGAAGATCAGGACCGCCGCCTCGCCCCAGAGGCCGAGCGCCATCGCGCCGACCGAGCCGATCAGCATCAGCAGATGGATCGTCGGCGTCATGGTCGCGAAGCGCGATCAGCGCCTTCCGCGCCGGGTAGTAGACGCCGATCGAGGACCGCGAGCAGGTACAGGCCATTCACGTACAAGGATCGGCGTCCCGAGGTAGTCGGCGGTGAACGCGATGACCGCGGTGAGGAATCCCGCACCCGTAGAGGGCGAGCTGCTGCGGCTCCCGCCACCAGGTGCTCGCCGTCCCTCGCTCCGGACCAGCGAGGCCGTCATCCCCGTCTCCGCGACGGTCCGGACGATCTCCTGGACGCTCGTGACCGCCGGGTCGTAGGCGACCCGCGCCTGCCCGGTGACGGGCGTGATCTCCTGTCCGCTGACGCCGGCGAGCGCGGTCAGCTTGCGGGCGAGGAGGTCGGCGTTGCAGGTGCAGTCCATGCCCTGGATCTGGAGCGTGACCGTCTCCAAACCGAGGGTATCACCCGGGAGGGTGGCCGCCGGCGGCGGCGCGGCTCCGTCTCCGGAGCAGCAGGACGATGCCGCTGGTTCGGCAGTCGGGCAGCAGGATGAAGCGGGAGTCGTCGGTGCCGTGCCCTCGCCCGAACAGCAGGAGGAGGCCGAGGGATCTGTCGCCGCGCAGCAGGACGCGCCGGATCGCCGGTCGGCCGCGGTCATGATGGCGGCCGCGATCAGCGCCTCGGGCAGGTCCTCGTGTTCCACGTCGCCGACCTTCACCGTCCGGCATGCGCATGGCGCGCCGACGAGGTCGCCGCAGGATGCACAGTCCGAGACCGCAGCCGTTCCGCCGACCAGCTCCTCGATCGGCGTGCCGTCGACCAGGACCTCGTTCGAGTGCGCGATCTCCTCGGGCGGGAGCTCGACCTCGCGGAGTTCGAGCGCGATGCCCTGCGCCGCGAGCACCGGACCCATCGCCTCGACCGCGGCCCGGACGTGCTGCGCCCGTGTCTTGCCGCAGCGCTCGCAGGTCTCGCCGCCGACGGCGAGGTGCCGCCACTCGACCACGAGCGGGGTCATGCCCTCTCCATCGCGTCGAGCACGGCCCGCATGACCGTCTCGATCTCGTCGTACCTGACCTCGGCCCGGCCGTCCTTGACGATCCCGAGCTCGATGGCCATGAGTCGGACCCCGGGTTCGACCCCGGCCTCGGCCGCCTTCCGGCTGCCGCAGCAGTCCTCGCACCCGTCGAGCGCGATCACCAGATCCGCGTCGCCGGCCGCGTCCGCGATCGCGTCGGGCCCGGCCTGGGCCCGGACCCACTCGATCCGGCCCGGCCGGCGCATCAGCACCTGCTGCCCGACGGCCGTCGTGAGTCGGCCGACGTTCGAGAGGCCCGAGCAGGTGATGAGCGTGACCATCACTCCATCACCTGCAGCCGCAGTCGATGCCGCTGCCGCACCCGCAACCGCCGTCACCACCCGATGGCGGCTGCTTTTGGTCGCTTCCGGTCGGCTCCCCGGCGCGCCGGTCGGCCGCGGTCATGATGGCGGCCGCGATCAGTGACTCCGGCAGTTCTTCGTGCTCCTCGTCGCCGACCTTCACCGTGCGGCATGCGCATGGCGCGCCGACGAGGTCGCCGCAGGACGGGCAGTCGGAGACGGCTGTCTCACCTCCGATCAACTCCTCGATCAGCGTGCCGTCGACCAGGACCTCGTTCGAGTGCGCGATCTCCTCGGTGGAGCTCCACCTCGCGGAGTTCGAGTACGATCCCCTGGGCCGCGAGCACGGGGGCCATGGCCTCGACCGCGGCCCGGACGTTTGCGCCCGTGCCGCCGCAGCGCTCGCAGGTCTCGCCCTCGACCGCGAGGTGGCGCCATTCGACCACGAGCGGGGTCATGGTACCTCCGTTCCGAGCATCATCACCATCGCCTCACCCGCAGCAGCCGCTGCCGCCACCGCTGCCGCACCCGCACCCGCAGCCTCCATCGTCATCGGTCGGCGGCTGCTTTCGGTCGGTCCCGGTGGACGGCGCCGTCTCGGCGGCCGTCACCACCCGGTCGATCTCCTCGTCCCTTGAGGGTCAGGTCGCCGCTCTTCTCGATCCCGAGGTCGCTGACCACCACGTGCCGGTCCGGCGTGACGCCGGCCGCCTCGAGGGTCTTCTTCGCGCAGCCGACCTCGCAGCCGTCGATCGCGACGACCTCGTCGGCCAGCTTCGCGGCCGTGACGAACCCCTTCTGGCCCGCTCCCGACGCCGCCGAGGCAGCCGATCCGGCCGGTCCCGCGCTGGGTCATGCGCACGGCGGCCGCGTTCGCGAGCTGGCCGGTGTTCGACGCGCCGGCGCAGCCGTAGACGACGGTCCGTTTCGGTGCCTGCATCATCTTCCTCCCGCCGTCAGCAATTCCTTGATCTCCTTGACGGACGGCACGCGGCCCGAGACCTTGGTCTCGCCGTCGATCGCGAGTGCCGGGGTGAAGATGATCCCCCGGCTCATGATCGCGGCGATATCGTCGACCTTCACGACCTCGGCCGCGACGCCGGTCTCTTTGAGTGCGTCCTCGACATGCTTCTCGAGCAGGTGGCACTTGGCGCACCCCGTTCCAAAGACTTCAACCTTCATCTGATGCCTCCTTCATTGTTCCATTTCGCGTATTCCCGATACACGGCCGCCGCGTAGGCCTCGGCGGCCGGCGGCGGGACGTAGTTGTAGACCTTCACGCGCTTCAGCAGCTCCGCGCGGATTGCCGGCTCGTCGGTCAGCCCGAGGTCGCGCACCTCGGCAAAGACGAGGTCGAGCATGGTCGAGCCCGACGGTCGCGCCGTTCACGTCCACTGCCTTCACACGCCGCATCGCATCGGCGGCGCAGCACGGGATGTCCTTGTTCTTCATTCCATCACCCGATGATCCAGTTGAAGAGGTAGCCGACCAGGATGATCCCGGTCCCGACGACCGTGACGAAGACCGCGAGGAGCTGCGGCTTGAGCACCTTCCGGAGCAGGATCATCTCGGGGAGCGAGAGCGCGGTCACGGACATCATGAACGCGAGGGCCGTGCCGAGCGCGACGCCGGCCCGGGTCAGCTCGGAGACGAGCGGCAGGATCCCGGCCGCGTTCGAGTAGAGCGGGATCCCGATCAGCACGGCGATGATCACCGAGAGCGGGTTGCCCGGCCCCGCCCACTGCGCCAGTGCATCGGTGGGAATCCAGCCGTGCATGATCGCACCGATCGCGATCCCGATCACGACGTAGAGCCAGATCCGCTTCAGGATGTCGATGGACGCCTCCCAGGACCCGAGCAGCCGCTCGCGGATTGTCGGCTTCTCACCTTCGCCGCCGGAGGGCCCGACCTTGATCTGGTAGACGTACTCCTCGACGTACCGCTCCATGCCGAGCCGGCCGATCACGATGCCCGCGACGATCGCGATCGTGACGCCGGCCGCGATGTAGATCAGCGCGATCTGCCAGCCGAAGAGGCCCCAGAGCATGCCGAGCGCGATCTCGTTGACCATCGGCGCGGCGATCAGGAACGAGAACGTGACGCCGAGCGGGATGCCGGCCTCGACGAAGCCGATGAAGAGCGGCACGGCCGAGCAGGAGCAGAACGGCGTCACGATCCCGAGGAGGGCCGCGAGCACGTTCCCGATCGACGGTCGAGCCCTTCCGCTCGGCGAGCCACGCCCGCGTCTTCTCGGGCGAGAAGTAACTCCGTATGAACGTGATCGCGAAGATGATCGCGACCAGCAGGATGAAGATCTTGACCGTGTCGAAGATGAAGAAGTTCAGCGCCGACGCGGCCGGCGACGTCGGCGAGAGGCCGAGGAGGGTGTACGTGAACCAGTCCACGGCCGCCTGCCAGGGCTCAAAGACCAGCGGCCTCACCTCCTGTCCGGGAATGTACTATCGTTCCAGTGCGTCGTATCGCATCATCGTCAATCTCACGAGCCCGATCATTCTGGGTTCAATTAAAGTTGAACGCCGGAAAGACGTATATAGCTTGTGATTACATATAAAGTTGAACTCAGCGATGCCGATTCCACAGGAGGTTGCCGAATCCCTCGACGCCGTCGGCGGTGTCCCTGGACTTGAAGCCCGACTGCCGGAGGAGGAGTCTATCGTCGCGGCGAGCCGCGTCCACCACGCGCTCTCCGAACCCCTGCGTCTCCGGATCCTGCACGCGCTCGCAGTACAGCCACTCTGCGTCTGCGTGATCAAGGAGATCGCCGGTATCGCGGACTCGAAGCTCTCGTACCACCTGAACCAGCTCAAGAAGGCCGATCTGATCGAGGGCGAGCAGCAGGGGAGCTGGATCATCTACCATCTCACGCCGCTCGGCGAGCGGTGCGTGGCATCAGGATATCCACCTCTGGAGTAGCGGGAGAATCTATCACCATCTTCCCCGGCTTCGTGAACTGAGCACCAGGCGCCACGGAGAATGTGCCCGAATCGAATAATCCCCGGCGAGGGGTCGACCTACTTCTTCACCCTGCCGACGATGAAGTCGTGAGGCCGGGCGAACCTCAACCTGCACCCAATCGCCAGGACGCGTGCTTGTTTCCGGAGCGATTGAAATGATCGAGGGCACCCATATCATGAGTGGATGAAATAAAAAATTTTCGGCCTCCGTTAGCCAGAAAAACGTCAATATATCCTTTTTTATGCCTCAGCCCGGATTTGAACCGGGGACAACCAGATCTTCAGTCTGGCGCTCTCCCAAACTGAGCCTACTAAGGCAGGTGGATCATTAGGTTGCCCCTCCCCGGATAAAAAACCCGCGGTGGGTGCCGGGATTCGCTTCGAGGATACCTTCATTGCTCTCCGAGCCCACCCGTACGTGCATGCCCCAGGCGCCGACTCTCTCGCCCGCGGAGGAGCGCGTCCTCGACGCGGCGCGAGACCGGAAGGCCCGCGTGATCCACCTGACCCACAACGACCTCGATGCGGCGGGCGCCGATGCGATCCACCGGAGGCGGTACCGGGGACGTCTTCACGGTCTTCTCCTCGGTCCGCAAGTTTCCTGCCTTCCTCGAGCGGCTCGCGGCACTCCCGGGCCGGGGCGACCTCCTCTCCATCACGGACCTCGGGTATCAGGATCCCGTCGTGCCCGCTCTCGAGACCGCGCGGCGGAACGAGTGGCGCATCGAACGGCGGGACCATCACCGCTGGAGCGAAGAGGAGTGCGGCGCCGTCCGCGAGCGGGTCGATATCCTCCGGGTCGACACGACCCGGTGCGGCTGCGGAATCGCGGCAGTCGACCTTCTCCCCGAGGACCCCGTCGCACGCGAGATCGCGAGCGTGGTCTGCGACTACGACCTCTGGCTCCACCGCGATCCCCGCTCGGCCGTCCTCGGCCAGGTGCTCCAGCGGCCGAGAAATCGGAACCACGTCCGCGACCTGCTGGTCAAAGGCCGCTTCTCGGACGATCAGGTCGAGGCCGATACGCCGACATCCGGAAGGAGATGGCCGGAGCGATCGACCACTCGATCTCCCACGTCCAGCCCGCAGGAGAACGCTACAGGATCGCGTTCGCACCGCTCTACGGGTACCCCTCCGAGACTGCGGCCGCCATACGGGAGCGGCTCGGGACCGAGATCGAGGTGATCGTCAACCCATCGGGCAGGTTCTCGATCCGGTCCGTCCCGCCGATCAGCCACCTCGTCGCCCGCCGGTTCGGCGGTGGGGGCCACCCGCACGCGGCCGGCGGCGATTTCGCATTCTCGTTCATCGATCGGCTCGGCTTCGCGCTTCTGAAGCGGAGCCGGCGATACCGCCGACCTGATCGGAGCGGCCGAAGCCCTCTGACGCGGGCGGCAAACCCTTTTTTGATCGTCGGTCGACCGATCTCGCATGTGGAGCGCGATCGAGATCGAGCGCTGGATCGGCGCGCGCCGTTCCTCAGTTGCGGGGGCGCGGGACGCGGCCGGGGCGATCGTCGAGCGGGTGCGGGCCGAGGGGGACGCGGCGCTCATCGACCTCGCACGCCAGTTCGATCGAGTGGAGATCCGATCGCTGGCCGTCACCGACGACGAGCGCGAGGCTGCGTACGGGGCCGTCGATACCCGCACCGCCGAGGCGCTCGTCGAGGCCGAGGCCCGGATCACGGCATTCCACGAGCTCCAGCGCGCCCCCGGCCTCTGGCTCTCGGAGGTCGAACCGGGGGTCACGCTCGGGGTGAAGACCACGCCGCTCGACCGGGTCGGCGCATATGTCCCGGGAGGCCGGGCAGCCTACCCCTCGACCGCCCTGATGTGCACCGTGCCGGCCAGAGTCGCGGGCGTGCGCTCAATCTGCTGCTGTTCGCCTCCGCCGATCCATCCCCTCACGCTTGTCGCGCTCGACATCGCCGGCGTCACGGAGATCTATCGCGTCGGGGGAGCCCAGGCGATCGCGGCCATGGCACTCGGCACGGAGTCGATCCCTCATGTCCAGAAGGTCGTCGGACCGGGCAACGTCTATGTCACGGCCGCGACAGCTCCTCCAGGACCAGGTCGAGATCGACTTTCCGGCCGGACCGAGCGAGATTGCCATCGTCGCCGACGCGACCGCGCGGCCCGAGTTCATCGCGGCCGATCTGCTCGCCCAGGCCGAGCACGACATCCACGCGGCTGCGCTCCTTATTACGACCGAGCCCGAGCTCGCGGACGCAGTCGGCCGGGAGATCGAGGCGATGGCGGCCCGGGCAAATCGGTTCGCGATCGTCGAAAAGGCCCTTCAAAGCTGCGGCTACGTGCTCGTGGACTCGCTTGCAGAGGCCGCCGCGGCCGTCGTTAGGGTCGCTCCCGAACACCTCTCCATCCAGGTCGCCAACCCGCTCGCCATGCTCGCCGCCGTCCATCATGCCGGTTCGATCTTTCTAGCAATACGTGGC
>CAVUEE010000027.1:0-26629 GCA_963740465.1 uncultured Methanoregulaceae archaeon | reverse complement strand
TCCTGATCGCAGTCTTCGCCTCCAGCGAGGGCGCCGTCGCACTCTTCCCGACGGGGCTGCTCGCGGCCCTCCTCCTGGTGGTCACGCTCGAGATGGCCCGCGCGGGTCTTCGGACGGACGCCCCTGTTCCGACCATGGTGGTGGCCCTCGGCTCGCTCGTCACCTCCCTGACGGCCGGGTTCGTCGTCGGCTCCAGGCCGTCCTGTGGATCCTCGTCCGGTGGAGACCGAAACGGCCGAGATTCTCGGAACTGGTTTAACCGTTGAGCCGAGTACATCGTACCCGTGATGGCGGGCATCTCGTGAACCGCGAACCGCGGGAACGGTGTGCGCCTCAGGCCGATCGGGGTCGTCCGTCGCCGTTTGCCGACACGGCCGGCATGCCGATCCAACCGGCCGGGGCTTTCGGGGTTCCCGGCGTCGTCGAGATCCTGCCGGAGTTCTGCGAGGGGCTCGCCGATCTCGAAGGTTTCTCGCGGGTCATCCTGATCTATCTCTTCCACCGTTCGGAGGGCTACGCCCTCCGGGTTGTGCCGTTTCTCGACGACCGCGAGCGCGGGGTCTTCGCGACCCGCGCCCCGCGAAGGCCGAACCCGATCGGGATCTCCGTGGTCCGGCTCATCGGAGTCGAGGGGTGCCGGCTCGAGATCGAGGATGTCGACGTCCTTGACGGCACGCCCCTGCTCGACATCAAGCCGTACATCTCCGTCGAGTCGACGCCTTCCCGGACGAACGATGCGGGTGGTTCGACGACTGCACCCGGGACGTGCGCGAGGTCCGGGCCGATCGCCGCTTTGCCGGGCCTCGGCGACGAAGTCCGTGAGGGGATGCGCCGGGCCGGGCCCCGCTGTCTCCCCCGGACCCGTACGCCGAAGCGGTCGACTGGAATGCGGTCTGGCTCGGCGAGAAAGACTGCGGCATATCGCCGTGCCGGGGTTCCGCGAAGGGCAGGGCTTCTTTCAGCAGCCCGCGAACATCAAGCGGTTCTTCTCCCGGTGCAACGGGCCAAACCCCCGGTTCGAGCGGCAGGCTCGCCCATCTCCGCACCCGATCGGGGGCGTCGGTGCTCGATATCCGCCCCGGGCCGGGCTACCTTGCCATCCCGCTCGCGGCCGATGGCTGCCGCGTGGTCGCGGTCGAGCCCGCGGCGCCGATGCGGGAGGTGCTCGCCCGGAACGCGGCCGATGCAGGGGTCGAATAGAGGTGATCCCGTCGGCCTGGGAGGATCTCGACCCCGCCGTCCTCGGCGGGCCGTTCGACCTGGTGATCGCGTCGTTCTCGCTCTCGATGGTGGACATCCGCGCGGCCCTCGAGAAGATGCACGCCGTCTGCTCGGGCGAGGTCCATCTCTGGTGGTTCCTGACGCCGCCGCCCTGGGGTCGCGTCCTCCAGACCTCTGGCCGGCGCTTCACGGAGCCGAGTCTACATTTCGAGCCGATGGCCGGCTGTCTCTTCAACGTCCTGCTCCAGATGGGGCTTGTCCCCGCGTTCGAGCCCGAGTCCGCGGGGGATGCGCACCGCTACGGTACGCTCGACGAGATCGTGGACGAGTTCGCTCATCGGACGAACCGCCGGGGCGGCACGCACGACGACCAAATCCGCGAGGGGATCCGGCGCCTCTTCCGGCAGGACGACGACGGCGCCTGGGTCCTGGACTGGCCGAGCTGGCAGGCCCACATCTGGTGGAGCGCCCGCGACCAGACCGTCCGGGAGGGGGTCTGTCCTGTCTTCTGAGCGCCTTCCCTGCAGGAGGGCTTGATGGGCACCCGACGCGAGTTCGTCTGCCCGGTTGCGGATACCGGGCGACGGTCTCGGGCGGGGACGACTGCGGCTTCTTCGTCGCGACTCGCACCGTGGTCTGCGACCGCTGCGCCTTCGTTGCGGACGTCGTCGGCTCCGAGGCGCCCTGGGACCCTGCGAGCGAGGCGCCGTTCTGTGCGCTCCGGTGCCCGGCCTGCGACGGCCCGGTCCGCCCGTGGCGGAACCGGGCCTGTCCGCGCTGCGCAGGCCGGATGGAGCCGGACGCCAGCGGCATCGTGATCCACTGGGACTGAGGAGTAAGAACGGCCCTCGTCTTACACGCGCAGGGGAGTCGCGTTCGGCCCGTCCCTGATGGCAGGGTACTCCGACCCGCCGAGTCATCTACCATGGCCGGGCCCAAGGGTTCCCGGCTGTTTTTTAATATGGGCGTACAGAGAAAGGGTCAACTGGTTGATCGCAATTGGTTACCAGGGGGAAGACACCTCGATCACCTTACAAATCCGTAGCCGATGATCTGCTCGTCGTCCTGGATATGCCCCTGGCGGTGGAACGCACAACGTATCATCCGGCAACACCCCGAAGGCGGATGAATGCGCCGGCTCCGGGGTTCAATCGAGGAGAATATGAAGAAAAGTCAGAAGGACTACTGGTCAAAAGGAACCACGATCACCGCGCGAATACCTGATCAACTGGATCAGGGAGAATCAAACGATCTGCTGGCCGGAGCGGCATCGGTTGCCTGAATGGTTCTATCCAAAGGTCGCCGAAGCCATCGCGCCCACGGTTCACGACATCACAACGAGATACCATCGGGAGGGTGACGGCAAACCCTGCACCGAGGAGGAGAATCGGGGAGCAGTTGCCAGGAACATCACGCTACGGATCTTCAAGATCTGGTTGCGTATCCGGTTGGGAACCCTCGCCTGTCGAAGGTGCGGAGGGAAGATCCTCGGCGAGAATTTTGTGTTCGACTGGCGGGGGTCCGGCCCCTATAATGTCTGGCACTCGGAGTGTTACGTCCTGCAGCAGACCGATCCTCAACCGCTCTATGTTCCCCATGCGGAAGAGGACCGAGGCCGAGCAATACAAAATGGATCTCGACGAGCGAAAGGATATGGTTCGGGCCGAACGCCGTCGCCGGCAGCGAGCCGCCGACCTGCAGCGACAAGATACCTCCGGGAGCCTGCCCACTCGTCATGAGGACCGGTAAGACGACCCCGGTCGCCCGCCGTCCGACTTTCGCCGCGGGGCGATTGGCCGGAGAGGGAGGATCGCCTGCGTGACCGAAGTCTTCATCACCGACCCCGCGCACTCCCGTCCATGACCACTGATAGACGAAAAGCAGTTCATCAACGAAGAGACCAGCATCGAGTCCGTCGAGTACTTCCGAACACCGCAGGGAAAGAACGTGACACGCAAGAGTGATCAGAGAGGCTGAGCCGAAAGACGACAAGTAGATGCCGTGGTTCGCCCCGAACCTCGAAGGCTGCGAGGACCCCGCGGCGATTCCGGACTTCCCGGACCCCTCTCGGTTCGTGCAGATTGCGCGAGTACTTTCGCGACTCCCCATTTTCTCGCTGTGTCCTTTTTCTCCGTTCATATGGTTGGATGAATGCACTGTCTTCGGACCGGTTGATCCGTCTACGGTCAGGACTACCCCCCGCAGGAGCCAGCTCGACCTCGGCCATGATCGGCAGGGCGATCTGCTGCGGGAGGTTTCGGCCAGGAGCAGTCCGACGGGGCAGTCAGGCCTTTGTCGATGATCCCGCCGCGCTGCCAGGCACCGGTAGCAGCGACGAGACACGTCTTGCCCCCGGCACGCCTGAGCGTCTCCCTACTCGAAGAAGCTCCAGCGCCGATTTCAAGTCGGGTTTCCCAGCCAGTCCCCCATCCATGTGTCCATGCCCGGATGGTCGTGGAGGCCCGGCTGCCCCGGAAGAACCGCTGGACAGAGACCGTGTGCCGGTCTTGACCGGGACCCGGTTGGCGTAGATGAGGATATCCTCGATCACCCGCCCAGGGTCTGCCGAGCGGGCGAGAGCGTGGACCGGGCGATCATCGTCGAGGACTTTCATACAATCTTACCACTGTTCTGTCGCTATCGTCAGGTGCCATATATATTTACTCGGTACTCGTCCTGGACCTCTTTGATCTGCCGCACTTCTGCTAACATCGGCGAGCATGGCCGCAGTATGGATCTGAATATAACTGGTGAGGTTACAGGGCTACCATGCCAATCAACGATGACTGTATTCGAGGTTTCCGGATTACGAGACAGGGTGCAGTCGTTGCCGGGAACGGAATGATCTCGTTCGGGAAGGGACCTGGTAATGCCAGGCGGTGACGATGAGCGGTCCGAATGGATCGTTTTATCGGACGGCTCGGTGACCGTCCTATGACGATGGTATCCAGATTCCGGAATCCCGTTCCGCCATATCCCCGGGTGGGAACGCCGTCTCTACCGTCTCTCCCGCCCGGTGACTGGGGAGGACGTGCAGGTGATCCTGAACGGGCAGGAGGAGGTACGTGCGGACGGTCGGGTCCGACTCCGTTGTCTGCATCCACAAGTTCGGCCTCGTCGAGATCCACGTCATCGTCGGGGTGCCGGAGATCGAGGTCTGGTTCAGCCCGGAGCAGCGGGTGTGGACCTCCGAGTACCTCGACGCGCTGCTCTCGACACGGTTTTGAACGACGGGAGCCGCAGCTTCGGCCTACGGAATCTACTGAAAAATGGTGGATGAGGTTGGGTTCAGTCGATACCGATCATCACCTCGGAGGCCTTCATGATGGCGAAGACCTTCGAACCCTCCTTGAGCGTCAGCTTCTCGGCCGAGTAGGTCGTGATGGACGCGACGATCTCGGCACCTCCGGCGATCGTCATGACCACCTCGGTGCTCACCGGCCCCTTCTTGATCGACTTCACGGTTCCGGGAATGTGGTTCCTTGCGCTGATCTGCATGGTTTCACCCGGACCCCTCTTTTCTCCTCATATCGATTAAACATTCCCCTGAGGTTAAGGAAAACCCTTACATTTGTTGACAGGGAGATGCGGAGATCGTCAAGGTTAGCAGTCGGTCCGGTCCGGGGATGATGCTGGGGGACCCGGAGAGCCGCTGCATCGGGCGGTCTAGCCCGGAACGGCCCTGCCTGCCGACCCCGGGCCGCCTAACGAGTCCGCGCGGCCCGCCGGCTGAGCCCGCGCACCACGGCGATGACCGTGAACGAGATGGCGAGAAGAATGACCGAGAGGGCGACCGAGGCCGTGATGTCGCTCTGCAGTTCGGCTGTAGATCGCGAGCGGCATGGTCTGCGTCTTCCCCTGGATGTTGCCGGCGAACATGATCGTCGCGCCGAACTCGCCGAGAGCGCGGGCGAAGGTCATGATCCCGCCCGAGACGAGCCCCTCGATCGCGAGCGGGACCGTGACCCGGCGGAAGGTGTAGAAGGGAGATGCCCCGAGCGACCGGGCCGCGGCCTCGTACGCTGGGTCGACCTCGCCGAAGGAGGTCCGGGCCTGCCGGAGGAAGAACGGGGCCGCGACGAAGGTCTGGGCGATCACGACCGCGAGCGTCGTGAACGCGATCGTGATCCCGAACGGAGCGAGAGTACTGCCCGATCAGCCCGTACCGTCCGAAGGCGAGGAGGAGCCCGAGGCCGGCCACGGCCGGCGGGAGAACGATCGGCAGGTCGGTCAGGGTCTCGACCAGGTTCCGGCCGGGGTAGTCGGTCCTGGTGTTGAGGAACGCGAGCGGCGTGCCGAACGCGATCACGATCGTGGTCGCGATGGTCGAGGTGATGAGCGACAGTCGGATCGCATCCGTCACGACCGGGTTCGACAGGGAATCGACCAGGGTCCCGAGGGGCACATAGAGCAGCAGGGCGACGATCGGGATCGCGACGAAGAGGGTGAACGCTACCGCGAGGAAGACGGTCAAAAGGGTGAAGGCCACCCCCCGCCGGGACGAAGGCGGCGGAGGGCTCTTCTCGCGGTTCATGGTGCCCGGCTCAGACCGGCGCAAACCCGTACCGGGCGAGCGTCTGCTGGCCGGTGGGGGAGAGGACGAAGTCGATGAACGCCTGGGCCGAGGCCCGGTCCTTCGTCTCCTTCACGACCGCGATCGGGTAGTCGGCCACGATCGCGTACCCCGCCGGGAGCTCGATCACTTTCACCTTGTCCACTGGGCTGCGGGGACGTCCGAGGCGTAGGCGATCCCGACGTCGGCCTCACCGAGCACGATCTTGGTCGCCAGCTGGTTCACGTTCGTCTCCTGCGAGACGACGTTCGCGAGGACCTTGTCCTTGAAGTCCGGGCCGTACGCGGAGTCGTTCACGGTCTTATTCAGCAGCTGGCGGGCGTAACCGCCGACGGGCACCTCGGGCGTTCCGATGACGACTTTGACACCCGGGTTGGCCAGATCCTTGAGACCCGTGATCTTCGCCGGGTTGGCGGCGGGCACCAGGAGGGCGATCCGGTTGTGCACGAAGAGCTTGACCGTGTCGTTCAAGATCTTGCCGTCGCCCTTCGAGAGGTTCATCTGCTGCGTGTTCGCGGAGGCGAAGACGTCGGCGTACGCGCCCTGCTGGAGCTGGGTGCGGAGGACCTGTGAGCCGTCGAAGTTGAAGACGACCTTCGTGCCCGTATGGTTCGCCTCGAAGAGGCGACCGATCTCGGAGAAGGTGTCCTTGAGCGAGGCGCGCCGCGAAGACGGTCAGCTCGGCCGTCGGTGCCGTAGTCGTCACGGCGGCGGTGGGCGTCGGCGTGGCAATGCCGGGACCGGTGCCGGTGCATCCGGCGGCGCAGAGGAGCGCGGCGAGGACGAGGATAGCGAATACTGAGGATCTTATGGGTCTCATTATACCTGTCTCCGTTGATCCGACCTGCAAGGATCGGACCGACAGCATCAATACGTTGACATATCTTAAAAAGTAATATCTTTTAATGACCGACGACCTGGGCGGGAGCCTCTCCATCGATACCCTGACCGTCCATCTCGGCGATTTCACCCTCGGGCCCGTCTCGCTCGATCTCCCCGCCGGCGCCCTCTGCGCGGTCGTCGGCCCGTCGGGGGCGGGCAAGTCCTCCCTCCTCCAGGCCGTTGCCGGTCTCGTTCCCGTCGCGGCCGGTAAGATTATTCTCGACGGGCGCGATCTGGCTCGCCTCCCCCCCGAGGCGCGGGGCGTCGCCCTCGTCCCCCAGCACTACGCCCTCTTCCCCCACCTCTCCGTCCTCGAGAACGTCGCGTTCGGCCTGCGGGCGCGGGGGCTACAGGCCCGCGAGGCACGAGACGAGGCCCGGGCCGCGCTTGCGCGCCTCGAGATCGGCCACCTCGCCGACCGGCGCCCGACCTCGCTCTCGGGGGGCGAGCGGCAGCGGACCGCGATCGCCCGCGCGGTCGTGCTTCAGACCCGCGTCCTCCTCCTCGACGAGCCCTTCGCCGCGCTCGACCCGGTGACGCGCGCGGTGTCCATCGAGGAACTGGCCGACTCTCCACGCACGGCTGGGCCTGACCGATCATCCTCGTGACCCACCGGCCGGACGAGGCCGAGCTCCTCGGGACCCACATCGCGGTCATCGTCGGGGGAGCGACTCGTCGCGTTCGGTGGGGCCGCGCAGATCTTCGCCGATCCGCCCGACGAGCGGGCCGTGCGCGCCCTCGGACTGGAGAACCTGCTCCCCGCCGGCAGCGTCCAGGGGCTTTCCGGCCCTGGGCCATGGTACGTGCCGGCGACGGGCGTGATGATCCTGGCGGGACGGCCAGCCCGGTCCCGGACGGCCGCGTCGCACTCGAGGGTGTCGTTGACCGGGTCCAGAGGACAGGTCCCCTCTTCCGGGTCCGGGTCCGCGGGCACGGGTACCTCATCAGCGGCTATTCCGACGGTGATGGAAATATCCCGGCCGTCGGTCAGGGCGGCTCGTGCCCTCGTCGATCCGGCCACGGTCCGCACTGTCCCCGAGACAGAGCAGGCACTCCCGGCAGAGATTCCCTCCATGCCGGGACGGCGTGCCGCCTGCTCAGGCGGGCGTGACCAACTCGACCGGGTAGCCGACGGCACTCGGAACCCCGGTCACGGCCCGGACACAACGGTCGTTGAGGAGGACGCGGGAACAGAGGAGCCTGGGGCTGACCCCCGGGGCCATCCAGGCGACGAGGTGGCAGCGCCTGGCCTCGAGAACCGTGAGGGCGGAGGCGGCACCGCCTGCCGACCGGCTCGACCCGGACTCCCACGGCCCGCGCCGCCGATACCAGGTCTTCGAGGGCCGGGCCGGCTGCCCCGTGGACGAAGGAGTGTCGCGCCGGGCGGCCCGCTCACCCGCGGTCAGGCGGACCTCGTGCACGGTCCCGGCCTCTATCCCTCGACGCCACCCGGGACGTGGAGAAAGGCCTGGGGCCCGATGTCCGCGAGGTGCGAGGCCGGATCGCGGGCCCGGGCGTAGGCGACCCAGCGGTCGCCGATGAATCCGAGCGTGAGCGGCACGAACTCGTCGACCCCGACCTCGGAGACGACCGGTCGCGCGAGCTCCACCGGCACGGCCGGATACTGCGCGGCCGGCGGAAATCCCCAGGAGCAGAGGAGCGGCGCGATCAGCTCGCGGAGAACGACCCCGGCCGCGAACGGATATCCGGGAAGCCCGAAGACCGGGACGCCACCCACGCGCGCCGCCAGGGTCGGTCGGCCGGGCTGCATCGCGACGCCGTGAAAGAGCACCTCGCCGAGCGCCCCGATCGCCCTGGCCGTGCCGTCGCTCGATCCCTTGGAACGCCTCCGAAGACCAGCACCAGATCCGAGTCTCGGGCGACGGCCGCGAGCACCTCCCCGATCCCCTCGAGCCCCAGCAGCACCGCCGGGTGGGGATGCAACCGACCCCGCGCCCTGCGAGGAACGCGGCGGCGCGGGCGGTGTTCGACTCGATCACCTCCCCGGGTCCAGGCCGAGTCCCCGGTGGCACGAGCCCCTGGCCGACCGGGACAAGAGCGACCCGGAGGGCGCGGACCCGCACCTCCTCGACGCCGCAGTGCGACCAGCGCGCCCACCTCGTCCGGACGGACGCGGTGGCCCGATGACAGGATCTCCTCGCCCTTCCGGATCTCGGCGCCGCGCGCATCGTACGTGCTGGCCTGGCCGCGCCGCCTTCGAGGTCGACGTACCTCCCGCCCGACTCGTCGAGATTCTCGACCATGACCACCGCGTCGCACCAGATCCGGAAGGGGGTCTCCGGACTCTACCGGCACGGCGGACGGAGTCCGACCGAACAGCCTTCCCGGGCGCCTGCAGTCTCGGCGGAGGAGACCGCGCACCCGTCGACGAGGCACCGGTCCTCGCCGGGCACGTCGAACGCGGAGAGGACCCGTTCAGCGGTCACCCGGCCCACGGCACCGGCGACCGGGACCGTCTCGGCCCGGGACGGGACTGGGAAGGACTCTGTCACGATCGTGCGCGCCTGGGGATAGGTGACCTGGTCGAAGAACCGCATAGGTCTGCTCCAGAGACAGTCGGCGTCAGGAGGTAAAATCATTGGTAACAAATACGACAGGTTAATCATATTAGATGAACGTCATGCTTCATCTCTCCGGGCCGGCCACCTCTTCCGATGTACACGGACTCCGGGAGAGATACAACGGGCGACCAGGACGGGCCGACCCGCAGGGTGGACGTGATCATGGCCGACGAGACCGGCGTGCGGCGGCAGAAGGCCGAGGTATGCGTGGAGTCGACTGTCGAGCTCCGCGTGAACGGCGCGCTGCTCGTCCGGCTCGCGCTGACGCGCGATCGGCTCGAGGCGTTCGCCTGCGGCTTTCTCGTCTGCGAGGGGGTCGTCTCCTCCGTCGACGCGATCAGGTCCGTCGCGGTGGACCGCGGGGTGGTCGACGCCAGGGTCCCGGGCCTCACGGCCCCTCCTCCGGGCGTCGAGCTGCGCACCTCGGGTTGCCCCGGTCTCGCCGCTGGCCTCGACGCGTGCCGGGAGCCCCTGCCGGACGGCCCGACGGTCGACGTCGATGGCATCATGCGCGCTGCCGGCCTTGATCAACGATCTCGCTCTGCTCTGGCGGCGGACGGGCGGAACCCACTGCACCGTGATCGTCGGACAGGACGGGGGCGTGATCGCGTCGGCCGAGGACATGGGCCGCCATACATCGGTCGACAAGGCCGTCGGCACGGCCCTTCTCGCGGGCGCCGACCTCTCGTCCGCGCGTCCTGGTCTGCACCGGCCGTCTCCCCTCGGGGATGGTCGGGAAGGTCTATCGCGCCGGGATCCCGGTCGTGGTCTCGAACACGGCCCCGGTCCTGGCCGGAATCGAGCTGGCCGACCGGCTTAACATCACCATGGTCGGGTTCGCCCGCCCGCCGATGCTCACGGTCTATGCCCACCCCGAGAGGATCTGTCAGCGCGGGATTCCCCTCACCACAACTGTTATCGGGTAAATGGAAATCATTAATTACCCGTTTGTGATAACCTTTCCTGTTATGGAAGCTCTTCGTCGCGCGCTCCCGTCGAAGCCCGGCTCCGTGCCACCGGAGGGGGCGACCTGCTCGATCGAGGACGCGATCCATTTCATCCAGCAGTCGGCGCTCCCAGTCAGCTCGGAAGTGGTGCAGATCGACACGGCGGACGGGCGCGTCCTCGCCGAGACGGTCCGCGTGGACTGCGACGTGCCTGGCTTCGACCGCTCGGCCATGGACGGCTTCGCGCTCAGCGCGATCGATACCGCAGGGGCTTCCGAGGCAACTCCGGTCACCCTCCGGATCAATGGCTCGGTCTCCATGGGCTCCTCTGAACAGATCGTCCTGGGAAGGGGAGAGACATGCGGAGTTCCGACCGGCGGGCTCCTTCCAGACGGCGCCGATGCGGTCGTGCCGATCGAGCTGGCCGATCGACGGGGCGATCTGGTAATCCTGACCCGCCCGGCGAGAGCTTGCGAGCATGTGACCCGCCGCGGAGCCGACTTCGCCGCCGGAACCCTCCTGCTGCCCGAAGGCTGGACGATCCGGCCGCAGGACGTCGGAGTGCTCGCGTCAGTCGGACGGACCGCAGTCCGGGTCCGTCGTCCCCTCCGGATCGGGATTGTCCCGACAGGACTCGAGCTCGTCGACGCGGCCGCCGAGCCGTCCCCCGGCGAGGTCCGCGAGGTGAACTCCCACCTGATCGGCGTCTTTCTCCGGCGACAGGGGGCCATACCCATGCTGTCCGGGGTCGTACGCGACGACCCCGACGAGCTGACATACGCGGTCCTCCGGGCGGTCGCCGACTGCGACGCGGTCGTGGTCTCGGGCGGATCCGCCCGCGGCGAACGCGACATCACGGGTCAGGTCCTCGCCAGGCTCTCAGACCGGACCATGCCCGCGGTCACGTTCGGGCCCGGGAAGCCGACGAGGATCGCGATGGTCCACGGCCGGCCGGTCATCGGCCTGCCAGGCCATCCGGCCTCGTCGTTCATCGTGCTCGTCCTCTTCCTCGCCCGGCTGCTCGAGGGGATGCAGGGGGGGTCACGGAGAGCCGAGCTGCCGGCAGACCGTCCGACTCGCGGCCCCGGTCCCGCTCCGGCGTCGGCGTGACACCTACCGCCTCGTCCGAATCCGCGATGGCTGGGCGACTCCGGTCGACGGCGAGGCCGGCCGTCTCTCAACGCTCTTCGAGTGCGACGGGATCATTGTGGTCCCGGCTGATGGCGGCGGGCTCCGGGCAGGCGACGAGGCCGACGTCATCACCTGGTGACTCCCAGGGCCGCCAGGACTGCGCGGACCTTCGGGTCGTGCGCAAGCCCGGGCGGCGCCGCGAGCACGACCTCCCTGCCGTTCGAAAGCAGGAGAGTCCAGGCCGGCCCGGGTCCGTCCCGCGCCTCGTTCAGCACGGCCAGGTGGCAGGCGGAACGGTCGAGCAGGGCATGTGCACCTTGCTCGGCGCATGGGACGACTGTGACGCGATACTCGGTCTCCTCGAGCTCGAGCTCGTCGACGGCGCCGGCCACCAGAACGGTCCTGGCAGGTCCGTCCAGATCGTCCATCAGCTCGACCTCGACCTCCTCGCAGGCGTTGTACCCGGCGATGCGGTCCGGGATGAGGAGGCGCGCGTTCGCCCGGAACTGGGAGCGCATTCGGCCGACCCCCCGCGGTTGCGGGAGGCCGACAACGGCCTTCCCCACCTGGGCGACGGAGAGCGGGACTGTCTCAGTGAACCCGGGATGCGACTTGACCCCCAGGCCGAGGCGGACACATATGCGCGGGGGTGTCAATGCAGGGAGCCCCCATGCGGCGATGAGTGGGACAAGAAAGAACTCGGTGAGCAGGCCGACGGGCTGGGCACGGCCGGGCAGCGCGACGACCGGGACCGTCCCGGCTTGTACGACGAGGAACGCCCGGCCCGGACGTGCTGCGACCCCGTCGACGACGACCTCACCGAGCGACCGGACCACGCCGAAGACGACATCGCGCGTGCCGCGCCCGCTGCCGCCGCAGACGACTACGATGTCGACCTCGGCGCGGAGGGCCTTGACCGCCGCTCGTCCCGCCGTGGGATCGTCGGGCACCACCGGGTGCGCGATGGTCTCGACGCCCTGCGGCGCGAGCAGGGCCCGGATCGCGACCGGGTTCGAGGCGACGCTCTCGCCCGGGCCTGGCATCATGCCCGGCGGTACAAGCTCTTCGCCGGTCGGAATGACACCGACCCGGACCGCCCGGACTCGGACGCGGGTCACGCCCGCGGCGACGAGAGGGCCTACGTCGACAGGGCGAAGACGGTGGCCCGGGGGCAGCAGGACCGCGCCGTCCTCGAGCTCCACGCCAGCGCGCCGCACTCCGTCCCCTGCGCCAATCGGGGCTTCGAGAACAAGCCGCGCGGACCCGTCGGGGCAGCACTCGATCGGCACGACGGCGTCCGTCCCGGGTGGAAGGGCATGGCCTGTGTCAACCCGGGGGCCTGCCTCGATCACGACAGGGCAGTCCGGTGCCGCGGTAACGGTTACCCCGCTCGCGATCGCGATCCCGTCGACCTCGGCCACGTCCACTGACGGCACCGCGAACCCTGCACGTACGGGTACGGCGAGGATCCGCCCGACGCTGGACTCGACCGGCAGGTCGACGATCCCGCGGGGATCGGGAAATGCAGCGACGATGCGCTCACTGGCCGCTCCGAACGACGGGAGCTGGCGTGACTCCTGATACGATCTGTTCAACTTAACAGGATTATTCACTCCTCTTATTTACCCTCACGCCCACATTGAAGGTGTGGATCCACGAAGAACGCTCGAGTCGGCGGGTGGCATCATCACCCAGCGGGACCCGCGGCGCTGCATCGTCCGGCTCCGGGCTCCTGCCGGCCTTCTGACACCAGCGCAGCTCGAGGGTCTCGGCCGGATCGCCCGGAAGGCCGGCCTTTCGGCCGTGCACCTGACCACGCGCCAGACCATCGAGCTGCCCGATGTCGACCCCGAGACAATCGGTCCCCTGCTTACGAAGCTCGCCAAGAACGGCACGCCGCTCGGCGCCGAGCGGAACGAGGTCGTGAACGTCGTCGCCTGCCCCGGCACCGCGACCTGCCGCCTCGCCAACATCGAGACCTATGCGCTCGCGCAGGAGCTCGACCGGCGGTTCTTCGGTGCCGAACTCCCGGTGAAGATGCGGATCGGCATCTCGGGCTGCCCGAACATGTGTGCAGGCGAACGTCTCTGCGAGATTGGGATCACCGGGATCCGTCGCCCGATTCGCGACGACGGGCGCTGCACGGGCTGCGGCACCTGTACAAACACGTGCCGCGAGGAAGCGATCACGATGGTGAACGGCTGTCTCAGGCTAGACGAGGACCGGTGCATGGCCTGCGGGATGTGCGTCGACTTCTGCCCGTTCAAAGTGCTGACCGACGTCGGACCGCAGTATCGGATTACCGTCGGGGGCCGGCGCGGGCGTCACCCGGCGCTCGGCCAGGAGCTGTTGACCGTCCGAACGCCCGCCGAGGCGGTCACCGTGGTCGGCGCTCTGCTTGACCGGTGCCGCCGACGGGCGTACGCCGACCGGCACTTTGCCGATCAGCTCGACCTGATGGATCTCGACGGTCTCCGCGCAGGCCTCGCTGCGCGCTTCGATCAACCCTTCGATCCGGATCCGCAAGGATCATCGCCGTCGGACGTCGCTGCAGGAAAGCCCCGATAGGCTGATCTCATACGGTATTTATTGTTAACTTTAACGATAAATTCATATAAATTAATTTACGCAATCAACTTATCCCTTTTTTTAATGAATTCTCATAAATTGGTACAGTCCATACCGAACGGAGCGCGCCCCCCACGTGTAGCGCGCGTCCGGCGAGGTGAGGTGAACCTGTGAACAACTCGATTACACTGAACCTGATCACGCAGCGCGCGATCGAAGAGGGGGTCGCGATGGAGAAGGGCAAGACGACCCCCGAGTACCTCGAGGCCTGCTCGATCATCGAGATGAACCTCGAGGACATCCGGCGCCTCGGGATCTACCGGAACACAAACGTCCGCGTGACGAGCGAGGCAGGATCGGTCATCGTCAGGGCTGTCGTGGCCGGTCAGTACTGTCCCCCCGGGCTCGGCCATATCCGCCAGGGCGTCTGGGCGAACCAGGTCGTCCCGCCCCGGACCCAGTCCACGGGCGTTCCGCAGTACAGCGGGTTTCCCGTGACCGTCGAGCCCGCCCCGAACGAGCGGATCAAGTCGGCGCTCGAATGCGTCCAGGGGGCCTGCGGCCTCTGGAAAGGAGGAACGTAACGATGCCAGTAACCCATACCCAGGTCGGATGCCCCTACTGCGGCGCCTCCTGCGACGACCTCGAGATCCTCGTCTCGGATGACGGCAAGGAGATCCTCGAAGTCAGGAATGCCTGCGTCATCGGCAACGAGATCTTCCACCACGCGACGAAACCCGGTCGCGTGAAACTCCCCCGCCTGCGCCAGGAGGACGGGATCTACAAGGAGATCCCGTACGACGAGGCGGTCGACTACACGGCAAAGACCTGCTCGCCGCGAAGAAGCCCCTGATCTACGGCTTCGGCTCGACCAACTGCGAGGCCATGAGCGCGGTCGGCCGCGTGGCCGAGAAGGCCGGCGCGGTCCTCGACAACTGCGCCTCGATCTGCCACGGCCCGTCATTCCTCGCAATCTTCGACAACGGCTACCCGAGCTGCACCCTCGGCGAAGTCAAGAACCGTGCCGACGTGGTCGTCTTCTGGGGCTGCAACCCGATGCACGCCCACCCGCGCCACACCTCACGGTACTCGATCTTCCCGCGCGGCTTCTTCACCCAGAAGGGCCAATGAACCGGACCGTGATCTGCATCGACCCCCGCGAGACCGACACCGCGAAACTCGCGGATCTCCACCTGATGCTGAAGCAGGGGCACGACTACGACCTCTTCGACGCCTTCCGGACTGTGCTCCGGGGCCACGAGATCCCGGAGGAAGTCGCCGGCGTAGCCCGCAAGGACATCCTCGATGCGATCCAGACGATGAAAAAGGCGCGATTCGTCATGATCTTCTTCGGGATGGGCTGCTGCCACACGGACGGCCGCAACCACAACGTCGACATCGCGATCAGCCTGACCCGCGACCTCAACGCGGTCACCAAGGCCTCGATCATGGCGATGCGGGGCCACTACAACATTGCCGGGCCCGGCCAGGTCTGGTCCTGGCAGTTCGGGTTCCCGTACTGTATCGACCTCTCCAAGGGGTACCCACGCCCACATGAATCCGGGCGAGACCTGGTCCATCGACCTTGCGATGCGGGACGACGTGGACTGCGTTCTTCAACGTCGGCACCGATGCAGGCGCGCACTTCCCGATCGAGGCGGTCAAGAACCTCAAGAAGCACCCGTTCATCACGATCGACCCGAACATCTGCATGGCGAGCGAGATCTCGGACCTCCACATCCCCGTCGCCGTGGTCGGGGTCGAGGAGGGCGGCGTTGTCTATCGTATGGACAACGTCCCGATCCAGTTCAAGAAGGTGATCGAACCGCCGGAGGGCGTCATCTCGCGATGAGGAACTCTTCGACCGGATCTACGACCGGATGTGCGAGCTGACCGAAACCGAGCCCATCTGGCTCCAGCACCCGGCCCTCGACGTGGCCAGGGCCGCTATGGAGGAGTGACATGGCCGAACTCCTGATTCAGAAGGGCTCGGTCTTCGACCCCTCGCGCGGGATTGACGGCGACATTGTGGACGTCGCCATCAACGACGGCAACATCGTCGACACGGTCGGTCCCGGTGCGAAGGTCATCGATGCCACGGGAAAGACGGTCATGGCCGGCGGCGTCGATGTCCACGCCCACGTTGCCGGGCCGAAGGTGAACGTGGGCCGGACGATGCGCCCCGAGGACAAGCTCTTCAAGAGCCCGATGGCCTCCGGCGGCAACCGGATGGAGATGGGCTTCTCGATCCCGTCCACCTTCAAGACCGGCTACGACTACGCCCGGATGGGCTACGCGTTCGTGATGGAAGCCGCGATGCCGCCCCTGCACTCCCCGCACGTCCACGAGGAGATCCACGACACGCCGATCATCGACGAGGCCGCCCTGCCGGTCTTCGGCAACAACTGGTTCGTCATGGAGTACCTCAAGAAGGGCGAGATCGAGAACACGGCAGCGTACATGGCCTGGCTGCTGAAGGCCTCGAAGGGGTATGGCATCAAGGTCGTGAACCCCGGCGGCACCGCGGCGTGGGGATGGGGCCTCAACTGCCTGACCCTCGATGACAACGTCCCGTTCTTCGAGATCACGCCGAAGGAGATCGTCAGCGGCCTCATCAAGACCAACGAATACCTCGGGCTCCCCCACTCGGTCCACATTCACCAGAACGACCTCGGCAACCCGGGGAACTACCGGACAACGATCGACACTCTCCGCCTGGCCGAAGGGGTCACTGCGAAGAACAAGTTCGGACGCGAGCAGGTCCTCCACTCGACCCACCTCCAGTTCCACTCGTACGGCGGGGACAACTGGGGGAACTTCGAGTCGAAGGCCCGCGAGGTGATGGACTACGTCAACCGCCAGAAGAACATCACCTTCGACCTCGGGTGCGTGACCCTCGACGAGACGACCACCATGACAGCGGACGGTCCGTTCGAGCACCATCTCAACGGTCTCAACCACCTGAAGTGGACGAACGTGGATGTCGAGCTCGAGACGGCCGCGGGGGTCGTCCCGTACGTCTACGCCCCGATATCAAGGTCTGCGGGATCCAGTGGGCCATCGGGCTCGAGCTCGCACTCCTCTGCAACGACATGGACCGCTGCTTCGTCACGACCGACCACCCGAACGCCGGGCCGTTCACGCGGTACCCGCGGATCATCACAGCTGGCTGATGAGCCAGAAGTATCGCAACCAGACGATCGAGTCGTTCAAGCACAGTGCCAAGGTGGTCTCGGCGACCGAGATCGCCGGGCTCGACCGCGAGCTCACGCTCTACGAGATCGCGCAGATGACCCGCTCGGGCCCGGCGAAGGCGCTCGGCCTCGGGCACCTCTACGGCGGGCTCGCTCCAGGCCAGGACGGGAACGTCGTGGTCTACGACATGGACCCGGCAAACCTGCCCTCCGACCCGCTCGCGCTCGAGGCAGCGTTCCAGCGCGCCGCGTGGTTCGTGAAGAGCGGGGAGATCGTCGTGAAGGACGGCGAGATCATGAGCCACGGCAACAAGCGGACCCTCTGGGTCCACGCGAATGCGCCCGAGAACCCCCAGGTGAAACGCGACATCCACGACAAGTTCCTCAAGGACTACACGGTCGGACTCGACAACTACGCGGTGCATGACTACCTGCTCCCGAACCCGTATGTGATCGAGGTCGACCTGGAGGCATAGATATGACAACAGTAAAACTCACTCCTATCGCACAGCCTGAACTCTGCCTCGACTGCTACGCCATCAGCCCAGACGCGATGGTCGGTCTCGGGGAGGCCGAGATTGCCGACCTGGACGTCTGGGAGGGCAAGGTCAAGGGCCGGCTCGGGGACTTCTTCGACGTCTCCGGGAATGCCGGCCGGACCCCCGACGAGACGCATATCGTCGTCGACGGGGACGCAGTCGCGCATGAAATACATCGGGAACAAGATGACCGGCGGCATGGTCACGGTAAAGGGCAACGCCGATATGTATGTCGGCGGGTGGATGAAGGGCGGCAAGATCCATGTCAAGGGCAACGTCGACTCCTTCTGCGGCATCCAGATGGAGGGCGGCGAGATCCTCGTCGACGGTCACGCCCAGAACCACGTCGGCTGCGCGTACCGCGGCGACTGGCGGGGGATGCGCGGCGGCACGCTGCGGATCCGCGGCGATGCCGGCAACGACATCGGGACCTTCATCAACGGCGGCACCATCATCGTCGAGAGGAATGCCTTCATCCACGTCTCGACCCATGGCGAGGGAGGGACCGTGATCGTCAAGGGTGATGTCCAGGGACGTGTCGGCGGCCAGATGGTCAAGGGAGATATCTACGTACTCGGCGCGATTCAGCACATGCTCCCCGGCTTCAAGAAGATCGAGACCGTCGAGATGGAGGTGGACGGGGCGAACTACCGGCTCGACCACTACGTGGGCGACCTCGGCGAGAGGCACCCGATACGTCGCGGTGAGCCGATCCTCGGCAACCTCTATGTCCGGGAAACGTAAATCCTCTCCCGAGGGCCGGGCGGCCCCGCCGCCCCCAGGCCTGGAGGACCCCTCCGCTTCGCCGGGCGTCGCTTTCATGCGGGCGACTGCCTACCCCGACATGGCCACGACCGACCAGCTTCGGGGCCTCCCCCATCCTCCGCTCGAGCTGCCCGTTCCGCCCGAGGCCCGGTGCTATCCCCTCCCTTCACCCGGGTCCTTCGAGGTTGCCCAGGTCTCGGTCCGGGACGCACTGGAATGGTGGGAGCCGAGCGGCTTTCTGGGGCGAACGACCCTCGACCTCGTCGACCTCTCGTATCTTCTCTGGTACACGCAGGGGATTCGCGAGGTCGTCGACGACCAGGTGACACTCCGCCACGTCCCGTCCTGCGGCAACCGGCACCCGCTCGAGACGTACCTTGTCGTGAGTGGCGTCGGCGGTATCCCCGAGGGCCTTTACCGGTATCTCCCATCCTCGCATACCATCGCCCTCCTCAGACCCGACACATGCCTGGTAAGCCAGTTCGCAGCGGCCTGCATGAACGTGCCGGCAGTTCACCGGGCGCCGGTAACCTTCGCCTGGACGGCGGTCCCGTACCGCGCCGTTTGGGGGCTCGGGAACCGGGGGTACCGCGGGGTGCTGGTCGACGCGGGCCATGTCTGCCAGGCCCTGATCATGACTGCGGCCAGTCTGGCCTGCGAGGTCAGGCCGATCGACCTCTTCCACGACGAGCTCACCAACCGGTTGCTCGGGTGCGACGGTGTGAACGAGTACGCGGTGCTGATGGCGGCCGTCGGGAAGCGGGAGGGGCGGCTGTAACGATACTATTATAAACTCTATTAACTGTGTTCTGTTAACTTGTTTCTATATCTATGAACACCACTTATCATTTACCGGGATGTTCTCCGCCCCCGGGCGAGTTCATACCCATCAGTCCGGAGAGGGCTGAGACTCGGTAACTGTGCCCCTCGCCAGGGCAGAGAGAGGCAGATGTGGACCTGTGGGTGGTCCGCACTCCTCGGACTCCTTCGACGTCCCCATTCCTGTCGGTTCTTTTCGATCGTCCTGCCGGCGACATCCGTCGGCGCCGTACCAAAACGCAGGAGCCCTGGGGGAACGGCCGTGACGCCCGCCCTCGCGGGGCATGACAGGACAGCCTGGCGACCGCGGAGGAATTCGACCCCCTCTGAGTCGCCGGCATGACTTCCCTCTGTCCCCGCCTCTCGGCCGACCGGGTGAGGATGGCCAAGGGTCCATTCCTCAGGCCGCAGGGTTATAGACCGAACCCGCAATAATGGGACCCGCCGACACGACCTCCCTATCGCCGGTCCCTGCAACCCTTCCCAAGCGTCCCGCTATCCCACACTACGGATCGGGTTAAGGTGAACTCCCTGATACTGGTTCGATTGCAGACGACGGCAGCGGTGCGCCCACCACCCGGGGATACGGGTTCCATGGACGAGCTGCATGAAAAGGGGGGCGGGTGATCCACCGCTCGGCATGCCCGCTCCTTCGGGCGGTCCCGGCGCCAAGTCGCATCGGGCCTGTCGGTCATCCCTGCAGCCCTGTGAAACGGGCGAAGACGACCGTCGCGCTCAGATAGGCAGGGGCTCGTAGTACCGCTCGTCGCCGCACACCGCGCAGACGCCGCTACGGAGGAGCGTATTCGGGACGAGTTCGCCGCAGCAGTCGCATCGGCCCGCGGACCATGCCTGTTTCGGGTCGAACCTGACAATGACGCGCTCGAGCGAGAGGTACCGTCTGCCACCTCCGAGGATGTCGTCGAAGAGCATGCCTGTCATCGTCTTCCGATCGAAGGACCGGTCATGCATGAACCAGGCCCGAAGTGTCGGGAACGCCTCGAGCCGGGCCGCATCGACCGCGACGCGCACTCCCTTGGAGGCCTCGGTCGTCGAGGGCCGGTTCATCACGATGGCGAACCGGCCGGCGTTGAGTACGCGCAGGCGGTTGTTCCCGATCGTGCAGTGGGCGATCACCTGGAGCGCGTCGGGCAGGCACTTCTTCGTCTCCGCCACCGCGAAGAGTTTCTCGCCGGGCGTCGCATGGAGTCCTTCCATGGCCCAATCGACCATGAAGACGCCCATGACGAGCCCGGGTGCGGGAAAGGAATGGAACTCGCTGCAGCGCCCGATCATACGCTGCAGATGTTCGGGAACTCCGAGAGCGGCAGCCTGCGCGACCGCCCGCCCGGTGGTCATCTCACCATCGGATCTCATGCAATGTACTGTGCGACCTCTCTTTAAACATCTTCGTCGATTAATTGGATCTTGTGTACTTCGCTCCGAGCGCGTGATCCGCGCGCACCTGCGAAACTGAAGAAAAATCGATGAATATAGGTGGGTATGGTTAAAGAGATTAACCTTTTTTAATTAATAATTTTCACAGTTATTTCGTTTATATTATCAATGAGTCAGAGGCACGCTATAGTGTCCGACAATCGGGTCCGGAGCTGTCGGCCCGAGGTCAGTGACCATTGAGTAGATGCTGTATGACCGAATCACTGAAATATGTCCCAACCACCTGCCCGTACTGCGGTGTGGGCTGCGGACTGAACCTGGTCGTCAAGGACGACACGACACTCGTCGGGGTCGAGCCGTACAAGCGGACACCCGTCAATGAGGGCAAGCTCTGCCCGAAGGGCATGACCTGCTGGGAGACTGTCCAGAAGCCCGACCGGCTCACGACGCCCATGATCAAGAAGGACGGGAAGTTCGTCGAGGCGAGCTGGGACGAGGCGCTCGACCTGATCGCCTCGAAGTTCAGCGAGACCTACGAGAAGTACGGTCCGAAGTCGCTCGGGTTCCAGGTCTCGTGCCGCACCGTGAACGAGGACTGCTACGCGATGCAGAAATTCGCCCGCGTCGCGTTCAAGACCAACAACGTCGACAACTGCGCCCGGATCTGCCACGGGCCGTCCGTTGCGGGGCTCTCGCTCTCGTTCGGCTCGGGCGCCGCGACCAACCCCTTCCAGGACGTCCTGAACTCGGACCTGATCATGATGGTCGGGTCGAACGCGGTCGAGGCCCACCCGCTCGCGGGCAGGCGCATCGCCCAGGCGAAGCTGAAGGGGATCCCGATCATCGTCTGTGATCCGCGCTACTCGGCGACGGCCCGCCTCGCCGACGACTGGCTCCGGTACACCCCCTCGACGCACATCGCACTGATCAACTCGATGATGTACTGGATCATCAAGGAGGACAAGCACGACAAAGAGTTCATCGAGAAGCGGACCAAGGGCTTCGAGGAACTCAAGGCCACGGTCGAGAAGTACGCGGACGTCGAGGAGATCACCGGCGTTTCGCCCGAGCGTGTCCGCGAGATCGCGCTCAAGTACGCCGAGGCCAAGAACGCCGTCATCATCTACTGCCTCGGGATTACCGAGCTGACGACCGGGACGGACAACGTCCGCTCGCTCGGCAACCTCTCGATGCTCTGCGGCAACATCGGGCGCGAGGGCGTCGGGCGTCAACCCGCTCCGCGGCCAGAACAACGTCCAGGGCGCCTGCGACATGGGCGCGTACCCGAACGTCTTCTCCGGCTACCAGGCCGTCGCGGTCGAGGACAACCGCAAGAAGATGGAGCAGGCCTGGGGCCTAGAGGCAGGTTCCTTGCCCGACTGGTACGGCCAGAGCCTGACCGAGCAGATGTGGGCGACCGGCGAGACGGTCAAGGCCATGTGGATCATGGCGCTGAACCCGGTCGTCTCGTACCCCAACTCGAACGGGATCATGGAGGCCCTGAAGAGACTCGACTTCCTGGTCGTGCAGGATATCTACCCGAACGAGACGACGCCGTACGCCGACGTGATCCTGCCCGGCACCTGCTTTGCCGAGAAGGACGGGACCTTCACCTCGGGCGAGCGGCGCATCAACCGCGTCCGGAAGGCCGTGGACGGTCCCGGGCAGTCGGTCGAGGACTGGAAGGTCTTCACCATGATCGCCCAGAAGATGGGCCTCAAGGGCTTCGAGTGGGAGACGGCCGAGGATGTCTGGAACGACATGCGCGCCGTGACCCCATCGATGTTCGGCGTCCCCTATGCACGGATGGAGCACCCCGAATCGATCCACTGGCCCTGCCCCACGATGGAGCACCCCGGCACGCCGATCCTGCACAAGGAGAGGTTCTCGGCCGCCGATGGCCTGGGCACCTTCTTCGGGCTCGAGTACCGCGAACCGGCGGAGGTCGCGGACGCGGAGTACCCGTTCACCCTGATGACGGGCCGGGTCATCTTCCACTACCACACGCGGACCCAGACGGACCGCGCCGCGGTCCTCCACTATGAGGTCCCCGAGAACTACGTCCAGATCAACACCGAGGACGCGAAGCGCCTGGGGATCAAGGAGAACGAACACATCCTGGTCAAGTCCCGGCGCGGCGAGTCCAGGCCGCTCGCGCGGATCACCACCGACGTGGCCCCCGGCGTGCTCTACATGGCCATGCACTTCCCCAAGGGCGCGAACGCGCTGACGAACACGGCCCTCGACCCGCTCTCCAAGATGCCGGAGCTCAAGCACTGTGCCGTCTCCGTCGAGAAGATCACGGAGGCCTGAAATGGCAGCAAAAGGTGAGATGCTCTACGCCTGGACGACGAACGCGGACCTGGCGAGCAAGGCCGAGTGCGGCGGAGCGGTGACCGCGCTCTGGAAGTACGCACTCGAGCACAAGATCGTGGACGCGGTCTTCGCCGTGAAGAAGGGCGTCGACCTCTACGACGCGGTCCCGACCCTGATCACGGACCCCAAGGAGCTCGACAACACCGCGGGCTCGCTCCACTGCGGGACGCTCCTGATGGCCAAGCTCATCAAGAAGTACCTCGACGGCGCGAAGGACAAGAAGATCGGGGTCACGGTCAAGGGCTGCGACGCGATGGGGATCTACGAGCTCGCGAAGCGCGGCCAGATCAACCTCGACAACCTCCTCCTGATCGGAGTCAACTGCGGCGGGTCGGTCTCTCCGGTCTTGGCGCGGAGGATGATCGCCGAGAAGTTCGGGGTCGACCCGGACGACGTGGTCAAGGAGGAGATCGACAAGGGCCAGTTCATCATCCAGACCAAGGACGGCGAGCACAAGGGCATCTCGATGGACGAGCTCGAGGAGGCCGGGTACGGCCGCCGCGCGAACTGCCGCCGCTGCGAGATGAAGGTCCCGCGCCAGGCCGACATCGCTGCGGGCAACTGGGGCGTCATCGGGCCGAAGGCCGGGAACGCGACCTTCCTCGAGGTCTGCTCCGAGAAGGGTGCGGACCTGCTCAGCAAGGCCGTGACCGCCGGTGCGATCGCGACCGAGCCCGCGAACCCGAAGGGGATCGAGATCCGCGGCAAGATCGAGAACTCGATGCTCAAGCTCGGCGACAAGTGGCGAGCGAAGGACTTCGCCGCCCTCGGCGAGGGCGACGACCGGCTCCGGTACATTCTCAACGAGACGAGCCGCTGCATCAAGTGCTACGCCTGCATCGAGAACTGCCCGGTCTGCTACTGCGAGAACTGCAGCACCAAGAACCCGGCTCTCGTCCCGCCGGGCCGTCTTCCCGTCGCACCGATGTTCCACCTGATCCGCCTCGCCCACGTGGCGGACTCGTGCGTGAACTGCGGCCAGTGCGAGGAGAACTGCCCGATGGAGATTCCGAACGCGCGGTTCATGCACGCGAACCAGGTCGAACTCCAGAAGATCTTCGGGTACCGGCCGGGCCGAGACCTGCGCCTGCCGATCCTCGCGCTTGTCGAGGAGAAGACCGAGCGCAAGCGCCTGAGCGACACCGGGAGCGACCAGATCTATCAGAACGTCTTCAACGCGTCTGAACAGTAATTATCAGCCAGGCCTGCCGGGAACGATCTCCACCGGAGATCCTCGGACACCCCCGATCGGCCCCTTTTTCCAACTCCGTGGCCGTAGGATGCACCCTCGCCTTCGACTCAATCACTCGGCGCCCGTCCTTCCCATCGAGGTGCCAGAGACCAAGAACGCCGGATCTGATCGGGCGCTTTCTGTGTTCGGTTGGCTCGATGCCTGACGGGGAGTGAAGGGGAGCGGTCGAAACGCCGCCATAGGAGTTGGTCGAAGAGCCGGGCGACGCCGACGACATCGCAGAGGAGGGTGCCCTCCGCCACTCCTTTGACATGCAGGTCGCCGCGCTGAGAGATTCGGAGTCTACGTCGTCGCTGTGATCGATCGGGGTGAGCGCTGATTGGTGTGTGGCCTGGATGATGGGGTATGCTCATGCCACGCGATCCCCGAGAGGGCGCTACACACCGACTTTCGGCGGGTTGGCGACTGCGAGTGCGCGAACCTGATGATCCGAATGCTCGCCCGCGGTGGTCGGTTCGTTCGACGAGCTGGCCGCGCTGCTCTGGGCGCTGCCTTCGAAAGAAGAGGGGTAGGTTACCAGGTCTCGGGGAAGGCCATTTCCACGTAGAGATCTTCGAGGCGGGTCTTGTGCCCGCGCTCCATCGTCGCGAGGTCGGTGAAGAGCTTCGTGACCTCCGCGTTGTCGGACGCGTCCGCAAGCCGCGTGTACATCTGCATTGCCTCGAGCTCCTTCTTGATCGCGACCACGAGGCCGTCGACGGGCTTCATTTCTGGGGTCAGGGGCGGGGTGGGGATCGAGTCGCCGACCTTGTAATCCTTCGTGGCGGAGAAGCCGAGCGACGTGATGTCGCGGCTCAGCAGCTTCTGCAGGTACTCGCGGTGGCTTTTCTCCTCGCCAGCGAGCTCGCCGAAGAGCTTCTTCAGGTTCGCGTCCGTGACCTTCTCCGCGACCGAGTTGTAGAACGAGTAGGCCTCGACCTCACGGTTAATTGCGATCGAGATGATATTCTTGTAGTCCTCTGGAGTCATGATTTACATTAATCTCCGTAGTAATTAAAATATACTTCTTAAATTCATTTAATTAATTTGCTTAACAATCATAGGACACCCTCGAGACCACAAGGTATCGAGTCACCCCCGGATGCCAGGGCATGTCATCCCCTCGAGAGTCCATCGAATCCGGGTCTATACATACCCAGGGACCAGGACCCCTCGGGAGAGAGGGGAACGGTCGCCCGGATGCCCGGTGAGGGCAACGCGATCCAGAAGATGCCGGAGAACGGAAAAAAGTCAGCAAGGGTTGATCGTGCTCGGATCCCTCCTGTCGGCCTGCTCTGTCTCGTTCTGGCACGAGTCCGCTCTCCGGCGCCATCACATACCCCCCAGCGTTGATAATATTGCTGGCCGAGTGGAAATTATCCGTTCTCCGACCGGTCTCTTGTTATCCGTCGGCGGCACCGGGCAGCTCGATTTTATCGAATCTCCAGGCCATGTTGCTGATATTACCCGGTACCGGGCTCGAGGCTATACGATGAATGGCAACCGGATCCGGATCGTGATGTAACGACCAATGGAGACCGTCGATGTGCACCGCAGTCTGATAACGGTTTTACATGGCCGGCGTCACGGCCGAGTACTTCCCCCTCAGAGCAGGCGATGGGATGGTAGGAGAGCGGAACGGGACGGAACCCCCCCGGAAGCCAATCCGTGAATGGTGCCATCCCGGCCCCGAAGGGCATGCAGCGGATGCGCTGCGTGCCGATAATTCTGGCGGTCGAATGCGGACGATCGTCGCACGGGCCGGTTCCCCGTCGCACCGATGTTCCACCTGATTCGCCTCGCCCACGTGGCGGACTCGTGCGTGAACTGCGGCCAGTGCGAGGAGAACTGCCCGATGGAGATTCCGAACGCGCGGTTCATGCACGCGAACCAGGTCGAACTCCAGAAGATCTTCGGGTACCGGCCGGGCCGGGACCTGCGCCTGCCGATCCTCGCCCTGGTCGAGGAGAAGGTCGAGCGCCAGCGCCTGAGCACCGCCGGAAGCGATCAGATCTACCTGAACGTCTTCACCCCGAGCGAACCGGCGGAGTCCTGATCTCGCAAAGCCCGGCGGGTACGATCTCCATTGAGATCCTCGAACACTCCCACCGCGGTTCTTTCTCTGTGACGGGCCTTGAACGGCCCTGTCCGGGCGGGTCTCCCCCGGCACAGAGGCCGACGGTCTGTGCGTCGACGGCATGAACGACACGCCCGTACTCGACATCAAACCCTACGTCTCCTCGATCGCCGCCTATCCTAGTGAGCGGGACGGCAGGCTCTCCGAATCCTTCGACGAGATGTGTGAGGCCCGGGCCGATCGGCGGACCGCCAGCGGCCCGCCGGGAAGAGGCTGCCCCGGCCGGAAAAACAACACCATGCTCCAGACGACCTGCACCCCGGACC
>CAVUEE010000026.1:0-18585 GCA_963740465.1 uncultured Methanoregulaceae archaeon | reverse complement strand
GGTATGTGGTTCGCAATGACGTATCCGGGCGAGAATCGGCCCCGGCGATACGGTCAGCAGGGCAGACGGCAGGCCCGGTAGCAGGCAGTCAGCGGCCACTGCTGTTCGATCCGGACCCCCGCGCTTTCGCCGCGCTCAGTCGCCGGCCCCGGTGCCCTGCGACGTTGCGGCCGGCGGCCGTCGCACTACCGCGAGCGCCGACCGCGCGACAGCCCCGCCACCTCTGCCGCGCCTGCCACGCGGCGGCCGTGCGGCGCGAGCAGCGGGCCGGGCCGCCGCTGCCCGGCGCGATCGACCCCGGCGGGATGCGGAAGGTCGCGGCTCAGTCGGCCGGTGCGACGTCTGCGACCTGGAGCCGGCCGCGTACGCCGGCGGCGGCGTCCGGCTCTGCGGGGCGTGCTACGACAGGGAGACGCGGCGGCGCGTGCGGGAGGGCGCAGGCGTGCCGGCGGATGTGTAGGGGGAGGCGATCGGTGGGCTGCGCGCCGGCATGAAGGAGGCCGGCGTCTGTCTCAACTTTTTAGTTTGGCGACGGACACCTCGACGACGGCGATATCGTCGGGCGTAAGTTCATGAAGGTCGTAAACGAGCGCGTCGATCTCCCGATCGGTCTGTTCGGCCTGCATCTCGGGGAGCCGTTTCTCGTGGTCGGTGGCGGCGGCTGGCACCGCGGACCCTCCGGGGCGCTCGATTTTTTATACGACCCCGTCCATGATGCAGCGGAGATGAACGGGATGACAGGACGACTCGTGGTCGCTGATACCACCAAGTATGGCATGACAACCGACCTGGCCCGTGCGGTCGCCCGGGGATCCGGAGGCGTCGCGGATTGAGAGCGGGGCGACCGCGCTCTCGACCGCGGACTCGCTCGAGGGATTCGACGCTGTCGTGCTCGGTGCGCCGATTCGACGCAGGCGGCCCCCTCGATCTCGCTGCGTTCGTTCCTCCCCGTCACCGGGACGGCCTCGAACGGGCGCCCCTGGTCGCGTTCGCATTCGGCGTGATTCCATGACAACCTTCGTACCTGGTACCCGGCACCGGAGCCGGCGGCTGGTGCTGGCAGAAGGTGGCCCGGCGATTACGCGCGTCAGGATCCGAAGTATATGCACCGTCACTGACCGGTGTGGGCGATCGGCTCCACCTCAGGGACTGCGATGTTGACCTGACGACACACATCACGGACATCGCCAACCTGCTTTTCTACGAGGACGTCTCCGACGCCGTGCTGGTCGGCCACAGCTACGCCGGGATGGTCATCACGGGAGTGGCCTCGGTCGTTCCCGAACGTCTCGGAGCTCCTCGTCTACCTGGACGCGTACGTCCCCGACGAGGGGCAGAGCGAGTTCGACCTCTGGACCCCGGAGATGCGGGCCGAGATCGAGGCCGACGGGACGGCCGGCAGAGGCCTGCGGCCCCCGCCACCCCCGTCCCTGATGGGCATCGACGACCCGGTGCTGGCGGACTGGTACCAGGCGCGGGTCACGCCGCACCCCTACGCCACCTACACCCAGCCGGTGCCGCCCGGCAACCCCCGGAGCGAGGCGCTCCCGCGCGCCTACATCAGCCTGCACGTCCGGGCCGCTGACGTCGATCTTCGGCCGTTTCGCGGAGAAGGCACGACGGAGCGGTTGGGAGGTTCGTACAATCGCGACAGGTCACGAGGCGGAGCTCATCGCGCCGATCGAGGTGGCCGACCTCCTCGTCGACCTCGCGGGCTCGCGGGGATGACGTGTGCCCGTTGAGCCATCGCCCGCATTACGAGTCGGCCTCCGCGAGTATGGCCTCGCGATCGTGAGTCGGCCGGTGCGACGTCTGCGACCTGGAGCCGGCCGCTTACGCCGGCGGCGGCGTCCGGCTCTGCGCGGCGTGCTATGATCGTGAAACGCGGCGGCGCGTGCGGGACGACGAGCGGTCTGTGCCGGCCGCGGGCGCGTGACGGGACGAAAGAGGAAGCATTACTATCTGATGCATCGATGCAGGATCATCGGAAGGTGGCCGGGTGAAGAGCATCTTTTTCGTCATGGTCCTGCTCCTCCTCTGTAGCGGGGTATCGGTTGTCGGCGCGGCGGAGACCTACGTCTTCAACGGCACCTGGGGCTCCTCGTACGGCCAGGAGAACGGATCGTTCGCGTGGCCCTGGGGGATCGATATCGACGGCTCCGGGAACATCTACGTTGCCGAATACTACAACAGCCGGGTCCAGGTCTTCAACTCGACGATGGGCTTCCTGACGAAATGGGGGTCGGGCGGCGAGGGAGACGGGACGTTCGGCAATCCCACGGGGATCGCTGTCGACGCTGCGGGAAACGTCTACGTCGCTGATAAGGCGAGACACAGGGTCCAGAAGTTCACCGCGTCCGGGGGCTTCCTCGCGGCGTGGGGCTCGTTCGGCTCGGGGGACACTCAATTCAACCAGCCGCACGGGGTCGCGACGGACGCCGCGGGCTGCGTCTACGTCGCCGACTACGGCAACGCCCGGGTCAAGAAATTCTATCCGAACGGTACATTCGCTGCGTCGATCGGGGCCGGACGCCTGGGCTGGGTGCAGGGGGTCGCTGTGGACAGAGCCGGAAACGTCTACGTCGCGGATACGAACGACAACCGTGTCCAGAAGTTCGACTCGAGCGGGGCTTTTGTCCGTATGTGGGGGACCGCCGGCGACGACGACGGGGAGTTCGCCTCACCCGCCGGGATCGCCGTCGACGACGCCGGCTTCGTCTACGTCGCCGACTCGGGCAACAGCCGCGTCCAGAAGTTCAACTCGAGTGGGGGCTTTGTCGCGAGATGGGCCAGCCAGGGTACCGGCGAAGGACAGCTCGATCGCCCCCAGGGACTGACGATTGACTCGACGGGCGCCGTGTATGTGGCCGACACCTGGATCAACCGCGTCCAGCGGTTCGTCCCGGTAGTCGCGCCCGTCCCGGGCGGCGCCGGCGTGCCGACGAACACGAACGGCGACATGGTATACGACGACGTCAACGGCAACGGGCGACAGGACTTCGCGGACGTCGTGCTCTACTTCAACCAGATGGCACTGGATCGCGGCGAACGAGCCGGTGACGACCTTCGACTGCAACGGCAACGGCCGGATCGACTTCGCCGACGTCGTCTGGCTCTTCACCCACCTCTGATCCTCTTTTCCTGTCGGGCCGGGCGACGTATCTCATCGGCCGGTGCGATGCCTGCGACCTCGAGGCGGCTGTGTACGCCGGCGGGGGCGTCCGGCTCTGCGGGGCGTGCTACGACAGGGAAACGCGGCGGCGCGTGCGGGAGGGCAGGGCCGGCTGACGTGCAGGGCAGAAAGGACTCAGCCTTTCTTCGCGACGGACGCCTCCAAGACCGCGATCTCGTCGGGCGTTAAACCGCAGAGATCGTAGACGAGCGCGTCGATCTCGCGATAGGCCCGCCCGGCCCGCGTCTCGAGCAGCCGGAGCCCGTGTACGCGCCAACTCCGGTCGCCGCCCCGTCACAATCCATGTGCTCCCGGTCACCGTTCATGACGCCGGGATCGGCCCGAGGGTGAAGAAGAACGCCGCGCCCGTCCCCGGTTCGCCCTCGGCCCAGACCCGCCCGCCGTGCCGCTCGACGATCCGTTGCACGATGGCGAGCCCGACGCCCGTACCCTCGTATTCGCGCACGTCGTGGAGCCGTTGGAAGACCTGGAAGAGTGTGCTCGCGTACTTCTGGTCGAACCCGACCCCATTGTCACGGACGCTGTAGACCGGACAGCTTCCTTCATCGAAGGCCCCGATCTCGATCTCGGCCACCTCGCGGTCCCGCGTGAACTTCAGCGCGTTGCCGATCAGGTTCGCGAAGACCTGTTTCAGCAGGGCCGGGTCCCCACAGCAGGGCGCCAGCCCGCCGACGGTGACATGGACCTCGCGTCCCTCCCGTTCCCCCGCGAGGTCGTCGAGCACCTCGGTCACGAGCACGGCCGGATCGATCTTTTGGATGGCCAGCGCCTGCCGTCCCGTGCGCGAGAAGTTGAGCAGGTCGTCGATGAGCCTGGCCATCCCGCGTGCGTTCTGGCTGATCTGGTCGAGATACTTCATCGCCGACCCGGTCAGTTCGGGCCGATGCTCGTGCTGCAGGATATAGGCGTACCCGTCGATCGCTCGCAGGGGCGCCCGCAGGTCGTGCGAGACCGTGTAGGTGAACGACTCGAGGTCCCGGTTCGCCGCCTGCAGCTCCGCCGTCCGCTCCAACACGCGCCGTTCAAGCCCGGCCGTGAGCGCAGCGAGGGCTTCTTCCGCATCGCGCCGCTCGGTGACGTCACGGCCGACCGACTGGAACTCGGTGAGGGTGCCCGTCTGGTCGAAGAACGCCCGATTGTGCCACTGCAGCCAGCGGGTCGATCCGTCGGGACTGCGGACCCGGTGCTCGATCGTACCTTCCGGCGATTCCGGAGAGAACCGGGCGAAGTACGCACGGAGCGCGTCCCGCTCGTTCGCCGGGACCTCGGAGCGAAACTTCGCGCCGACTACCCCCTCGGGATCGAGCCCGAAGAACCGACAGTAGGCTTCGTTCGCGAAGAGATGGGTGCCGTCGGGCGCGAACCGGCAGATCAGACTCGCGCTGGCTCTCGACCACGGCGCGGTACCGTGCCTCGCTCTCCCGCAGGCGCGCCCGGACGTGCTGGCGGAGGAGCGCGACCGATGCCTGCCGAACGAACGCCTCGATCAGCCCCCTGCGGGCGAGCTCCCCGCCCTTTCTGACCACGATGGTGAGGACCCCGTAGAGCCCGTCCCGGCAGTTGAAGCCCATCGAGTAATATTTCCCGGCGTCAGTGCGCTCCTCGATCCGGTTGCAGGCCTCCTCCGGCAGCGCCTTGAAGAGGCTTTGATATAGGGAGGTGATCACCTCCACCAGCCTGTCGCACCCGAGGACGGGCTCGACGCTCGGGACCTCGTCAAGCGGGAGCGATATCCCTTCGAGATCGAATCCCGACTCTTCCCTGACGATCCGGCGTGCCAGCTCCCCGGCGATCAGGTTCCGAAAGGTGAAGAGGCGGGTATCCCGGTCGAATAGGAGGATGCCGACATAGCACTCGCGCACGAGATCGTACACCTGCTCGGCGATGTAGCGGTAGATGTCCTCCTCGTCCCCCATCCGGATGAAGTCCATCGCGGTCCGGGAGAGGAACTCCAGCTCCTCGGTCCGGCGCTGGAGGGCGGCGGACTCCGGCTCCTTCGCGACCATCTCCTCGATCGCGCCGGCCAGGGCCCCGAGGCGTTGGGCGGGGTCGCCGCTCTTCTCGACATAGCGGTCCGCCCCGCTGTTCAGGGCCTGGATCACGACCTGCTCGTGGCCCGGCTCCATCAGGAGGATGAAGGGGATCGGGGGCTCGTGCGTCCGCACGATCGAGAGCGTGCCGGGCACCTCGTCTTCGAGCGGATCGGCGACCACCGCGTCGAACTCCCTTTCCCGGAAGAGCGTCACCGCCTCGTCGAACGTCCCCGCCGGCACGGCCTCGATCGCCCCGTCCCGCGAGAGCCACCGTTCAGCCTGCTCGCGCCAGGCGGGATCGCGATCGTAGTAGAGGATGGAGATCATCGCCTCTCACACTCATCACCATCGCGGGAGGGATGATATGCGTTCCCAATTGATCCGAAGAACTCCGCCGGACCCCGGGCGGCTCGATGGGTGTCTTTCACTCGGGGGCGGCGTTCCCTTGCTTCGGCGAACACGGTCGGACCTCAGGGCGTAAACGAGGCTTTCACTGTGCCGCTATCACGTTTCACTACGGCCCTGCAGCGTCCCGCCGTGCCGTCCGCATCCTTGGTACCACGGGGCACCGGAACTCCGGTCGGTAAGAATCGTGAAATTTCGGCCCGCTACCTCGCGCCCGACCGCCACCGGGTCAGGGGCGACCAGCGGACGAATCTGGTCGTCGGCGGGGTCGGCCCCGTCGCCGTCCCGGTGCCGATGACGATCCGGGTGCTCGTTCCGTCAACGTCCGTGCGGGCCGCACCGCTCGCGATCCCGGTCGGTGGTTTCAGCGGGACCGCGCCGACGACGTATCGGCGCGTGCCGAAACGGGACGCCGGCTGCACTGGCGCGAGCGTCGGCGCGGCGGTCACCGCCGGCACAGGCGCAGTCGTGACTGGGCCGGAGTCCACGATCTCGGTGTAGATATCCCAGTTGCCGTTCCGGTTCGTCTCCCAGACGACGCGAGTGCCATCGATCGCCGGGGTCCGGTCCGCGACGGCCCCGTTCGCCGTGACCTGTGCGGCCGTGTCGAAGTTCATGCTATAGAACCAGATTCCCCCGTCGGTCTCGAGCGCCACCCTGGCGCCGTCGATCCGCTGGCTCCGGTGATCCCCGCTCCCGGCGGAGATCTCCCGAGGCGTGCCGCCCGTGAGCCCCCGGCGGTAGGCCCTCCGGTCGCCCGGGTCCCCGCCAAGGAACGTCACGGCGCCGCCGCCGATGTCGGGAGCCGAGGGGTGACCGGCGGCCGCGATCAGGAAAGTCGAGTCCGAGGCCGCGTCGTAGGCCACGATCGACGTCTCGCCGGATGACGGCTCCTCCGAGACCCAGACCATCTGGTTACCGTCGACCTGGGGCGAGTGCTGGTCCCCCACGGAGGTCATCCGCCTCTCGGCCCCGGTCCGGAGGTCGCACAGGTAGACGTCGGCGTCGCTCCCCCGGCGGTCCTCCCAGACGACCCGGCTCCCGGAAATTCGCGGCCGGGACTGGTCGCCCGGTGCGGCGCAGACGACGGTGGTCGCGCCCGTGGCGAGGTCGAAGAGCAGGATGTCGCCCGCGGACTCGTCCACGACCCGGGTGCCGTCGAGGTCAGGGTTCGTCTCGTCCGCGAACGGCGAACCGATCCGGGTCTCGGCGCCCGCGGCCAGGTCCTTCACGCAGACGTCCCGGTTGCCGTCCCGGGCGTCGTCCCAGGCCACGATGTCCCCCGAGACGCTGGCGTTCCGCTGGTCGGCGGGGTCGAGGGTGACGGGCGTCCCGGCCCCGGCGGTGACGGCAAGGGCCGCTGCGAGGACGAGCAGGAGTGCGAGACGGTGGACGAACACAGGACTCCTCCGCGGCCGGGTCACCGGCCGATTGGACGGTTATCGTCATGGTCGCGGATAAGTATAGCGGCCGCGGGGGCGTCGTTGAGGTCGTCCGGCTCGTCTCCATCCTCCGACACCCCTCATCGTCTCCCCGGCCTCGAGTTTCACAAGGCATAACGGGTACGACACCGACCATTAGCATGATCGGAAAATGGACGAGACCCGCCTCGCCGAGTTCGTCGCGTTCGCCCGGGGGCCGAAGGGCGACGAGAAGAGCGAGGCGCACCCGATGTCGCTCCGCGATCTCTACCGCACGCTCGAGCTCCCCGGCGCGAACCGGCTCCGCGACGCGCAGGTCGCGCTCGACAGGGCAGTGGGCGAGGGATGCCGCTGGGGCCTTCCGCGCGATCTCCGCGATCTCGAGCCGCTCGCGCTCCTCCTCGCGCTGAATCAGAAATGCGCCGCGGGCGAACGCGAGGGGCGAGCGATCGTCGGGCCGGGCCTGCCGGCGTTCTGCGCCGGCGACGGCCGGTTCCAGTCGGACGACTGCCTGCGGATGCCGGCGGGCTCCTGATCGGGGTTCCGGGCGCGGCATCGCCGGGCGACCGGGCGACGCGAATGGAGCTGAAAGGATGAATCCCGGGCCGGTTCGCGGTGAACACGCGGAGGCGGGATGAGCCTGCTCTACAGGTGGAAACCGGAGAAGGGCCGCGTCCTGGCCCCGGTCGGCCGCGCCCTCTCCTCGGCCGGGATCACGCCGAACATGGTGACCGCGGCCGGCCTGCTCGTCTCCGCGGCGGCGGGGCTGATCGCCGCGTCCGGTCAGCTTCACCTCGGCATCGTCGTCTTTATCATCGGTGCCTGCCTCGATGCGCTCGACGGCTCCCTCGCGAGGACCGCCGGGGCCGCCTCCGAGTTCGGCCGGTACCTCGACAGCGTCTGCGACCGGCTCTCCGAGGCCGTCTTCGTCATCGGCGCGATCATCGGCGGCGTCTCCCCGCTGGCGATCACGGTGATCGCGGGCTCGATGCTCCTGCTGGCATCGCGGATCCACAACCACCGGAAGGGGCTCGGCTCGGATGCCGCCGTCTTCGGCCGCCCGGAGCGGCTCGCGCTCCTGATCGCCGGCATGCTCGCCCCGTTCCCGGTCGGCGATCTCCTCTTCATCGCGGACGCCTGCCTGTGCGTCGTGTCGTCCTATGTGGTCCTGGTATCCGGAGCAGGGCCCCCGTCGCGCGGCGAATGACCGCACCGACGTCCTTCACCGCGGGCCGCCCCCAGGCACGTCCCCGCCGAACTCCGGGGCCGTGCCGCTGTCGGGCCGGGGCTGCCCGCGTTCTGCGACGGCCGGTTCCGCTCCGACGACTGCGTGAGGATGCCTGAACTGTGACCGGGCGATCGCCCGCCCGTCCCGTTCAGGCCGGCGCCATCGTGAAAGAGAACGTCGACCCCGCGCCCGGCGCCGGCTCGACCCAGATCCTGCCGCCGTGCCGCTCCACGATCCGTTTGACGATCGCGAGCCCGATGCCCGTGCCCTCGTACTGCTCGCGGGTGTGGAGCCGCTGGAAGACCTCGAAGACCCGGTCGCGGTACTCCGCCTCGATCCCGATCCCGTTGTCGGTCACGGCGAAGCGCCAGGACGCCTCCGCCCGCTCGGCCCCGACCCGCACCTCGGGCGGGACGCCGGGGCGGCGGTACTTGATCGCGTTCCCGATCAGGTTCGCAAAGACCTGCGCGAGCTGCACCGGGTCGGCCATCATCCGCGGCAGCGGCCCGACCGTCACCGTCGCGCCCGACGCCTCGACCGCCCCCCTGAGGTCGCGCAGCACATCCGCCACCACCGCGCCCGCATCCGTCGCCTCGGGCGCCGTTCCGGTCGTCGCCACCCGCGAGAGGGCGAGCAGGTCCCGGATCTGCGCCTGCATCCGCGTCCCGCCCTCGACGATGAACCCGATGAACTCGTCCGCGTCGGGGCCGAGCCGTCCCTTATAGCGCCGCTCGAGGAGCTCGGCTGAAGCTCAGGATCGACCGCAGCGGCTCCTGCAGGTCGTGGCTCGCCACGTACGCGAACCGTTCCAGGTCCTCGTTCGACCGCCGGAGCTCCGCCGCGTACTCCCGCAGGGCCGCCTCCGCCCTCCGGAGCTCGGTCACGTCCTCGAAGACCGTGGCGAACGTGCCCGGCTTAGTCGAGACAACCGAGATGTGGAAGTGCCGGTCCATCGGCGCGAAGTACTCCGTGAACGACGCCGGCACGCCCGTCTCGGCCACCCGGCGATAGATCTCGAGGAACGGCGGCTCCCCCGTCCCGTAGAGCCGGCTCGCCAGCGCCCCCTTTGCCCGCTCGGCCGGGATCGAGGTGTTCTCCTCGAACGCCGGGTTCGCGTCCACGATCCGGTAGTCGACCGGCCGGCCGTCGTCGTCGAAGACCAGCTCGTGGATCGCCACCCCCTCGCTCATGGCGGCGACGAGGCCCCGGAAACGGTCCTCGCTCTCCCGGATCGCCTCCTGCGCCCGCTTCTGGACCGCGCTCTCGAGGACCTCCCACCGTCCCTTGCGCTTGATCAGGGCGAACTCGTGGTTGTCGATGACGTCCACGATCTCCTTGGCCCCGCACATCTCGAGCGAGTACGTGCAGACCGCGAGCATCCGGTGCTGGCCGATGACCGAGTTGACCATCTCCTCGTACCGGTAGAAGTCGTCCCAGCCGGCCTCCTCGAGCCAGAAGGTGTTGCCCGTCAGCCGCAGCCCCTCGAACCCGCGGCGAAGGGCGTCGTTCAACTTCAAGAGCCAGCCGTCGAGTACGGCCGCCGCATCGAACCGGCCGTCGCGGACGTACCAGTCGGTATAGTCGAGGATCTCGATCTGGCCCGCCCCCATCCGTTCGGCCAGGTCCGGCACGGCGGCGCGGAGCGCGTCGGCCGCCGCCTCGACCCCGAGCGGCGCCGAGGTGATCCACATGCAGAACTCGTTCGCGAGGAGCCCCTCACGGAAGTACGGGACGAGCGTGTCGGCGAGGTCCGCCGCAGTCTCGTAGAACTGGCAGAAGTGCGCGCCCCAGGGCACGTCGCCGACGACCTCGATCCCGGTCCGGCGGAGCCGCCCCTCCCCCGCGGGCGCGTTCGACGGCAGACCGTGGGCATGCAGAGCGGCATCCGATCCCAGGCTCATATTAATGAGCTGCGGCGCCGGTGCGTAAAACTGTACGCCTCGGGAAACCCGGCAGCGGGCCGCCCGGCGGCGGTCTGCGGAACGGGGGACCGGCCCTCCCCGATACGCCGCCGTCCGGGCGATCCGATCCACGCCGCGGCACCGTTACGGACGCGTATCTGCAGGGACCATCCATCTCTCCCAGCTGGATCGGACCTCCCCGCCGCGCGCCCGTCGGGGTGGCCCTCGCCGTTCCCGAAGCAGCGAGAGATCTCCGCCGCGTCCGCGCCGGGATCCGCGAGGCGCACCCGATGACGCTCCGCGAACCTCTACCGCACGCTCGAGCTCCCCGGCGCCAACCGGCTCAGGGACGCTCACGCCGCGCTCGACAGGGCCGTAGGCGAGGGTACCGCTACGGCCTTCCGCGCGATCTCCGCGATCTCGAGCCGCTGCCGCTCCTCCCCGCGCTCAACCAGAAATGCGCCGCGGCCGAACGCGAGGGGCGGGCCGGTGCCGGGCCGGGCCTTTCGGCGTTCTGCGACGGCGACGGCCGGTTCCAGTCGGACGATTGTATGAGGATGCCCGGCCGGTGACCGGGCATTATTCACTGCCCCGGGACATCCCGCCCCCGGCCCCGCGGTGCGGGCTGCCAGCGGGAGGTGCGGCCGGGCTCGAGGTCGAGGGTCGGGGCCGGATCGGTATCAGGGCCGGGTAACGCCCTCGCCGATCGCCGCACGTGGTTAAGTGGAAGTGTTTAAGGGCATTAACTACAATCGACTGTATATGAAGGATGGCCTCCTCACCGAGCGGCAGAGAACGATTCTGCGCCATCGGAGGCAGGGGTTGACCCTGCAGCAGATCGCCGACATCATCGGGACGTCGAAGGCGAACATCTGCACCATCCAGAAGTCGGCGCTCGAAAACGTGCGCAGGGCACACGAGACCCTCCAGTTCATGTACACCCTCGACGCCGGTTTTCTCTGCATCATCCCGTCGGGCGCCGACCTCCTGACCGTCCCGGAGACGATCTTCCACGAGGCGAGCGTTCGCGGCGTGAAGGTCCGGTACGACACCATCGACCTGATCAACCGGCTCCGTGACAGCGTTCCTGAGCACGTCAAGGCCCGGCTCGTGAAGGACGAGATCCAGGTCTACATGAACGATGACGGCGAGATCTACTTCGAGTAGGTGATCCCCGGCGCGAACCGGCTCCGCGCCGCGCACGCCGCGCTCGATCGGGTCGGGCCTGCCGGCGTTCTTCGAGGGCGACGGGCGGTTCCGGTCGGACGACTGTTTTTGAGGATGCCGGGCCGGTGAATGGGGTCATCTCCGTCATTTCAGGCCCGGTTCCCGGCGATCAGTCGGGACGTCGCGAACGTCCCGGCAGGGCGTCGGCGGAGGGAGGCTGTGTCGTTCGCCACGGTCCTGCTCTCTCGGGGCCGGCCCTGCGCCTGCATCAGTCGCGTATCTTCCCCGGCACCAGCGGACGGAGGAGTTCCACGAGGCGCGCGATCTGACCGTGGCAGAGAACGGCCCCGATGATCGAGACCTCCTTCTCCCCGTCCGGGCTCCGATATCTGATCCAGACGGCCTTGTTGGCGATGAAGTCCGCCGGTTCGACGGCCACGATCTCCTGCAGCGGGACGTCGAAGACCGGCCTCTTGCCCGTACCGAGGACGCCGAATAACCCGAACATCCTCCCCGTTCCGTAGATCCGCCGGCTGGTCAGGACGACCTCGGTGCTGTTCTGCCGGGACCAGACGAAGAGGCCGGGGCGTGCAAACGAGATCGAGACCCCCATCGGGCCGAACCGGTAGAGCTCTTCCTCTCCTCCCGGGTCCATCGTAGTCGCGGTCCTCCTCTCCGCGGAAAAACCTTCTCCTCGGGCTCGCCCCCGGGAGCCGGCAGGGCCCGGCCGTGCTGACTGTGCCGCCGTCCACGCCCCTGTGGAAGGACACCGGCGCCGACGAGCGGTATGGCGACGTCAACGGCAACGGCCGGCCCGACTTCGCCGAGGTCGTCCGGCTCTTCAATCATCTCTGATCCCCATCTTTCTCGTTCGGCCCCCACTACCGCGGGAGGAGTTCGGTACGCACCTCCGCGAGACGACACTTCTGCCCGATCTGCTTCCGAGCCGGGCGGGGGGCCGGCAAAAAGAACAGCCGATGGGCGCACGGACAGCAGAGGCATCGCCACGCGGGGAGGGGTGCCGAACGTAGCGAGGCGGGAGGGGGCGGCGCGAGCCCCCTCCCATCGCCCGGCCGTCCCGGGCTTTTCTCCCAGCTCCGGGCGATCGACTCTCGGGCGTGCCTGAGTTACAGAAAGCATAAACCATTTCTGCCGGCCCCTCGTATCGGGTACACATGGACGAGGTCGATCCCGATGCCCTCGGTGATGTGGCCTACGGCATCTTCGAGCACCTGCTGCACCGCGAACTCCGGGAGAACGGGCGGTCGCTGTACCGGCTGGTCGAGGACGGGACCGACTTCTCGGACGAGCTCGCCCGGGTCTTCGACACCCTGCGGGCCGACTATCCCCCGCTCGCGGACGCCCTGATCGAGCGCTTCGGCACGGTCGACGCGATCCTCGCGACGATCCGGGCCGGCGAGGGGGTCGTCCCGACCAGGACGACCCAGATGTACTGGATCGTCGAGGACGCGCCCTCGGCCCGGCCGAACGCGGTCGACGACGAACTCGCGGGCAAGTGGCTCGTCTTCCTCCCGGCAGACGAGGTCGACACGGCCTGGCGGCGGGTCCGCGACGCGACGGCCGCGGGCGAGCTCGGGATCTCGGCCAAGGTCTCGACCGCGAAGCCGAACCCCGACGCCCGGGACGACCGGTACGTGGTCTACGTCTACACGGCCGACTGGCGCGACGAGGCCGAGGTGATGCGCGTGCGCGAGGCGCTCCGCGCGCTCGGCGTCGCGGACCGCATCGGGTACAAGCGAAACCTCGAGACGTTCCGCGGCGAGTACAGCAAAAAGGGAAAACGGGTTACGTATTACAGCGCATGACCACGCGGCGAGGAGCCGCGATCAGGCCTTGCGTTCCTTGTTCTTCGGCCTGAGGTTCTGGTATCCGCACTTGCGGCATGAGGTCGCCCGCACCGCGTTCCGGGCGTTGCAGCGCATGCAGATCTTGACATTGAGGAGCCTCTCCTCAGCTTCGGGGAATCGTGCCATTCAAAGTCACCACGTGGTTATGAGTCTATAATACAGCGTTTTCGACCGACTTAACGGTTGTCACCGGCGCGCCCCGGCCGAGAACCAGTCGCGGAACGCGGAGAGCGCCCGCGCCCGGTGCGAGAACCGGTTCTTCTCCGCGAGCGGGAGCTCGGCGAGCGTCCGGTCGCCGACCGCGAAGATCGGGTCGTACCCGAAGCCCTCGCTCCCCCGCGGCGCGGTCGTCACCTCGCCGTCGAGCCGGCCCTCGAAGAGCCGAATCCCGTCCGCGTCCGCGTACGCGACCGCCGTGACGAAGTACGCCGACCGGTCGGGAGCTCCCTCGAGCAGCCGGAGCATCCCCTCGTTCCCGAGCGTGCGGAGGACGTAGGCCGCGTACGGCCCGGGGAACCCCCGGAGGGCGGTGACGAAGAAGCCCGTATCGTCCACGATCAGGGGCCGGCAGAGCGTTTCGTACGCGAACCGCGCCTTCTCGCGGCGCGATCGGGCCGACCTCGTCGTCGCGGTACTCGGGGCAGTCGAGGGGGACGTGCTCGATCTCGACCGTGCCCTCGAGGAACGCGGCCATCTCCTCGGCCTTGTGCGGGTTCCCGGTCACGACCGCGAGCCTCACAGGTACCGCCCCCGCCGCCGGATCTCGACCTCGCGCTCGAGGACCGCGTCCGCCCCGGGAAACGCCGACCGGTAGCCCTCGACGAACGCGTCCGTGAGCGGGCCGGGGTCGGCCGCGGCCGATCCGAGGGTCTGGAGGAAGACGTGGACGTCGACGCCCCGCGCCTCGAGCTCCTCCGTCGCGGAGGCGAGGCCGAAGTCGATCAGCACGACCCCGCCGTCCCGCACGATCATGTTCGAGCTCGTCAGGTCGCCGTGGACGATCCCGGCCCCGTGGAGGAGGCCGACGGCCCGCCCCGCGGCCCGGACGGTCGCGCAGTCGAGCGCGGCCTTGAGCACCTCGCCCTCGACCCGCTCCATCACGATCGTCGTCCCGTCGATGTCCCGGACGACGGGCGTGGCGACACCGGCCCGGCGTGCGGCCGAGAGGAGCCGCGCCTCGGACCGGGTCCGCTCGAGGCGGAGCCGCTGGTCGAGCGCGGGAAGGCGGTAGCGCTTCGGCTGCCGCCGCTTGATCGCGTCGGCCTGCCCGAGCTCGACCTCGGCCTCGGCGCCGCGCGGCACCACCCGGAGGAAGGTCTCGGGCCGGTCCGTCCGCCACGGGCACGGCACCTGGTCGATCCGGAAGTTCGGGTCGACCCGCGAGTCGGCCACGGCCACGGTCATGCCGTGCGCGGCCTGGAGCCGGCCCGTGTACGCGATCATGGCCGCGTTGTCGCCGAGGTAGACCGGCTCGGGCACGAAGAACGCGGCCCCGCGGTCCTCGCACATCATCCGGAGCATCTCCTGGAGCCGCCGGTTCGCGCCGACGCCGCCGACGAGCAGCACCTCCTCCTTGCCCGCGTGGGCGAGCGCCCGCTCGGTCACCTCGACGCACATGGCGAACGCGGTCTCCTGCAGGCTCCGGCAGAGGTCTTCGAGCGGGGCCGTCGAGGACGAGGCCGCCGTCACCAGCCCCGAGAACGCGAGGTCCATGCCCTTGACCGTGTACGGCAGGTCGACGAGATCGCCGCCGCGGGCCAGCTCCTCGATCGCGGGGCCGCCCGGGTGCGGGAGCCCGCGGGACCGGGCGAACTTGTCGAGCGCGTTCCCCAGGCCGATGTCGAGGGTCTCGCCGAAGACGCGGTACCGGCCGGCAAGGTACCCGATCACCTGCGTGTTCGCCCCCGAGGCGTAGAGCACGACCGGGTCCGTGCAGCCCGTCGCGAAACGGCCGATCTCGACGTGGGCGAGGCAGTGGTTGACCCCGACGAGCGGGACGCCGAGCGCGATCGCGAGGGATCGCGCCGCCGTCGCGACCGTCCGGAGGCACGGTCCGAGCCCGGGGCCCTGGGAGAACGCGACCGCGACAGGGCGGCAGGCCGCCGCGAGCACGGGCGCGATCACGTCGTTCATCCGGGCCGCGTGGTGCTGGGCCGCCTCGCGCGGGTGGATCCCGCCGGTCGCCGGGCGGTACGGATCGGAGCGTAGGGCGAGAAGGTCGTCGTCAAAAAGGGCGGCACTGAGGTTCCACGCAGTGCCTTCGAGGCCGAGTACCTGACCGGTCGCCGGCATCGATGGATGTTACGCCTTGAACTCGGTGTAGCCGCAGCGGCCGCAGGCCGCACGGTCCTCGTGCTCGGCCAGGACCACGCCCGTGCCGCAGCGGGGGCAGTACCGGCGCTGGAGGGTCGCCTTCTCGCCGTCCACGGCGAAGTAGGCCGACCGCTTGACCGAGACGCTCTCGGCCTTCTTGCCCTTGGCGCTCTTCGCAGCGGCCATTCAGGCCTCCTCGGCCGGTTTCGGCTCGCCGCGCGTGAGCAGGTAGTCGGACTCGGCGCGGCTGCGCGCCTCGTCGGTGTCGTAGATCCGGAGCATCCCTTCGGCCTGCATCATCCCGTAGCGGGTCGAGAGGGGGTCGAGCACCGCGAGGTTCTCGCCGACGTTCCTCATGGCGCAGAGCCGCCCGATGATCTCCTTTCTTGATGGCGTCGGCCCGTCATGTCTGAGGACGAACCGCAGCTCCCCGCCGGCTCAGGAGCTCGTTGCGGGTGTCCTGTACGATCTCAATCTCCATCGATATCCTCTAGCTATACGAGAGCGGGTCTTATAAAATGGCCTGTCTTATTCCTCGACGAAGAGGTCGAGGAGAGCGCGGGCGAGCGCGCGCCGTTCGGGGTCGATCGTGGAGACCACGACGCCCTTTCCGGGCTGGCCGTACACGAGGACCGCGCCGTCCGGGGCCGCGAGCGCGAGCGGGACCACGGCGAGGTCCTCCTCCCCGTCGACCACGATCAGGGCCGGCGGGCGGGCGAGCCCGTCGCGGACAGCGGCCTCGAGCTCCCCGGTGATTGTGGCCGCCGGGTTCCGCACGCGGATGACCCGCGCCCCCGGGAGCTCGACCGGGTCTACGGGCACGTCCCGCGCCGTAAAGCCGTCCACGACCGCGACCGCCGGGACGATCCCGTCCGCGAGCAGCCCGGCCGTGACCACGTCGCCGACGGCGAGCACGGTCCGGCCCGCGAGGACGGCTCGCGCCGCGTCGATCGACGGGTACAACCGTCCGTACGGCGCCCGGAAGGCGTCCCGGTGCTCGTCGGGGAGCCGGCGCATCTACCGGACCTTCAGCGCGTACCGTCCGGGCAGGTCGATGTTGATCTTCTTCGCCACCTCGGAGTGGCGCGGGTCGATCACGACGAAGTACCCGGACCAGTCGGTCGAGAGGTTCATCGTGCTGCAGATCACGCAGGACTCGCCCTCGACCACCCGGTGGCACTCGCGGCAGACCTTCGGGAGCTGCTTCTCGCGGCGTCGGACGACCATCAGCGACCACTCCGGCGTTCCTTCTCCTCGCGTTCCTGCTTGAGCTCGTCCTCGAGCCAGGCGTCGGTCCCGAGCCCGGTCTGGCGCATGGTCAGCCCGATCTTCGAGTCGCGCGGCTCCCGCTCGTTCAGGGAGAGGGTCACCACGCGGACCCGCACCTTGTCGCCGACCGAGATCGACCGGTTCGAGTCCTTGCAGATCAGCCGGCCGTTCTTCTCGTCGTAGGTGATGAACTCGTCCGAGATCTGGCTGACGTGCAGCATCGCGTCGATCGGCCCGAGGCTGATGAAGGAGCCGAAGGTCGTGGTCTCGACCACGAGCCCCTCGATCACCTCCTGCAGCGCGAGACGGAGGGAGAGGGCCTCGAAGGTGACGTCGTAGTAGATCGCACCGTCGCCCGGCACGAGCTCCCCCTCGCCCACGTCGAGCACCCTCGTCACGGCGATAAAGATCCCGATCTCCTTGTCGATGCTTCCCTCGAGCTGCTCCTGCAGCACGTCCAGGATCACGAGTTCAAGGTCCTCGCCGAGCCTGTGGGGCGGCACCCGGACCTTGTCCTCGAGTCTCATTCGGTAGTACATGGCTCCTCCTCTCTCCTCATCTTCTCTCCAGGGTCACGCGCCGCGGGCCCCGCAGCGCGATTACGGGCACTCCGTCCAGGAGCAGGTCCCGGCGAAGCGCCCGGTCGCTCGTCGCGACCAGGCAGTCGTGGGTCCGTGCGTAGGCCGAGATCCCGGCATCGACCGTCCCCGCCGCGCCGAGCGGCTCCTCGGCGCACCTGGCCGCGAGCGAGAGGCCGAAGCGTGCGGCAGCGCCGCGCCGCCCCTGCTTCCGCGCGAGGCCCGCGAGCTCGGCCCGCACCTCCGTCGGCACGACGGGGTCGAAGGCCCCGACCAGCGCCTGCACCTCGGAGAAGAGGTCCACTCCCTGCTCGAGCGGCATCATCAGTGCGTTCGCGTCGAAGAGCACCCTCACTCGGTGAGGACGCCCATCCCGATCAGTCGCCACCGCGCCCCGACCTGCCGGCTGATCGCGATCCGCGCGCCGAGCGCGGCGCAGACGGGTCGCTTCAACTGCATCTCGACCGTGTCCTTCCGCGAGCCCGTGACGACTCCGACCGTGACCGCGGTCCCGACCGAGAGCATCAGCGGCTCGTTGTGCTTCAGTGGCTCGATCTTGAGCTCGCTCGTGGCCCCCACGACCCGCTCCATCAGGGTCACCCTGAACCGGAGGCGGTCCCAGACCGGCGGCAGCGAGCCCGGGCTGCCCGCCACCTGGCCGGCCAGCGCGTCCGACTTGGTCAGCGCCGGGTCGAGCTTGGTCGCGACCCCGAGCAGCCCGCCGGGCGTGGCCTCCGGGGTCTTCTTCGAGCCCATGTTGATCGAGATGATCTTGGTCGTGACGGGCTCCCAGCGACCGGGATGGGCCTGCCGGCCCGGCCGGATCTCGATGTCGTCCCCCTCGCGGAGCACGCCCTGGATCAGGGACCCGCCGATCACGCCGCCCTTGATGTCCTTCCACGAGACGCCCGGCTTGTTGATGTCGAACGACCGGGCGACCAGCATGATCGGTACCGCCTCGGGGTCCCGCTTCGGCGTCGGGATGGTCGCGTCGAGGGCCTCGATCAGGGCCCCGACGTTGATCCCCTTCTGCGCCGAGATGGGAACGATCGGCGCGCCCTCGGCGATCGTCCCCTTGACGAACTCGCGGATCTGGTTGTAGTTCTCGATCGCGACCTTCTGCGTGACCACGTCGATCTTGTTCTGGACGATCACGATCCGCTTGATCCCGACCAGCTCGAGCGCCATCAGGTGCTCCTTGGTCTGGGG
>CAVUEE010000025.1:0-32474 GCA_963740465.1 uncultured Methanoregulaceae archaeon | reverse complement strand
ACACGGAGGAGACGACCTCCGGATCGGGCCGAACGTCGCGCCGTCTCGTGCCCTCCGCGATTGCGTCCGTCATTCGTCCTCGCTTGATCCGTGGCCCCGGGGTTCGACTCCAGCCCGGAATTCGCCCTTCGCGCATCGACGGATTCAGTTATCTACCGAGCATACAGATCGGCGACCGTCTGAAACGATACCTTCGGCTCCCAGGGCATCCCCGGATAGCGCGTTCCCTCTCTTCCTTCGGGGAGCACTTTGACGATGCCGTAACTTGCCAAGTCGAGGTCGGACCCGGGGTCGTCATCGGCGGGCAAGTTATCGCTCGCGAACTGGAACACAAAGGCGGCTTCGATCGGTTCCTCCATGAAGAGAGTGAGCAGCTCCGAGAGGTACCGGGATTGCGTCTCTTCGCTCCTGACGAACCGGCCCCGGATCGATCGCCGGTCCCCTGAAGTATCGACGATATTCCAGCCGGCGGCGCCCTTCCGGTCCGCCCCCTCGTAGGTGCAGCACCCGAATTCGGTGACCGCCACAGGTTTGGAGTGCGCGTAGTATCGGGCCAATCCCGGGCGGTTCGTCTTCGCGTTTCCCGCATCGCGATAGTAGTTGACACTGACGATGTCGAACAATCCCCAGTCCACCGTCTCCCACGGATCCGAGCCGTAGGTGATCCGGCCACCGAATCTGTCAGGCACGGATGCAACTGCTTTCGAGAGAAACGCGTTGAGCGCTCGCCCGGCCACCGCCCTCCCGTGACGAGATGCCGCACCTGACCGCGAACCCTGACAAACGATCCGATGCGGGAATAGACGTTCTCACCGGGCAGGATTCCATTCATGAAGAACCTGAGCTCGTTTCCCACCACGAAGACGATTTCGGAGTACCGTCGCCTCAGGTCATCGGCGTCGCGGAGCATTCGGCGAGGTATCGCAGGGTCTTCTCCAGGACGACATCGACAAGGAACGGCGAGAACAAGACTGCAAGGCCATGCCTGAGAGCATAGTCGGCCGTCTCTCTGAGCCTGACGGGACCCCGGCCGCATGATCGAATGACGGTGCAGTGGAGGTCATCCCTGATGATCTCTAGCTCCCGGTGTACCACCGCCGGGTCGAGACTGGTTCGCGTCGACCGGCCGTTTGCGAACTCCGTTCCGACATCGTAGACGATACCCCTGTACCGCACGGGTCGCACCACCCGGTCATCGGGCCGGATCACTGCCTGTAGAGGCAGCGCGGCGACCTGCACGTTCGGACCGACGATGACCCCCGCCTCATGCGGATCGGTGATCATTCCGGTCCGGGGGGAGGCTGGAGACGGGATCCCGCAGCATCGGATAAAAAGGCAATCCTTATACCTGACATCAAACGAGGAGTTGATATGCCTTCTCTGTCCCCACGCTGCCTCTGTCTTGTTCTCCTGCTGATTGCCGTGACCGTGCTGCCGGCTCCTGGCGCGAACATTGCCGCGGGCTCGATCACGGTCCGATCGGTGCCGGGCGGGGCCTCGGTGACCCTCGACGGGGTCTACCAGGGTCAGACTCCGCTCGGCAACGACGCCCTGCTCATCGAAAACATCGACCCGGGCCCCCACCAGCTCGTTCTCTCCAAGAGCGGCTACCTCGACGACCAGCATCCGTTCTGGATCGGCTCGGGTCAGCGGAGCGACATCCGGATCACGCTCTCCGCGACCACGAGCCAGTCGGGCTCGGTCTCGATCGTCTCCTCGCCCGCAGGCGCCGACGTGCTCCTCGACGGGGGGTACCGCGGCAGGACTCCTATCACGATCAGCGGCCTCGTAACCGGCCGGCACCAGGTCGTGCTCGAGTTACCGGGCTATGTTCGGTACGAGGACACGGTCGAGATCCAGAACGGGGTCATGACCTACCTGGACCCGGTCCTGACTGCGACACCCGCCGTCGGCTTCATCTCGGTCGTCTCGTCTCCGGTCGGCGCGTTCGTCTACATCGACGGGGCGTACCGCGGGGTCACACCGCTGACGGTCGCGGCCACGACCGGATCCCGTCGGATCGAGCTCGATCACCCGGGGTATGCCGACTGGTCGAGCACGGCTCTGGTGACAACCGGGACGACGGTCCAGGTGAATGCGAACCTCCACTCCTCCCGCCATCCTCGAACGGCGGGATCGCGGTATCGTCGGATCCGGCCGGCGCCGCTGTCTACCTGGATGACCAGTACAGGGGGGTCACCACAACCTACGGCGACCTCGAACTGACCGGGGTGGCCGTCGGGAGCCACACCCTCTCGCTCCGGCTCAATGGCTACGACGAGTACCGCCTGACGGTCCAGGTGACGCCGGACGCGACCGTGAAAGTGCGACCCCGGCTCACGGCCGCGGGCAACCCGAGCGCGCCCGCGACGCCAACGGTTCTTGCGGACCGCGGAGCGATCCAGGCGAACTCGACTCCGCCCGGGGCGAAGGTTGCTCTCGACGGGGTAAACAAGGGCACCGCGCCGCTCTTGATCACAGATGTCCCGAGCGGCCCGCACACGGTGCGATTCTCGCTCAACGGGTACGTCGAACGCGAACAGCCGGTCGATGTCCGGGCCGGACAGACGGCGACCATCTCCGCGAACCTGACCCCGATGAACCAGACCCGGTCCGGCATCCCGGTGCTCGCGGTCCTCGCGGCACTCGGCGCCGTCGCGGCGGGGGCTGTCATGAGGGGCGGCCGACGGCGATAATATTTATGCCATAGTACACTATTTTACCGCGAGTCCGTCATCGACGGCAAAGGTAATCCCTGAGCCGGGGCAAACGATTACCCTGCTTTAGCGGTGCCCGACCGCGTCGGCAGCGGCCGACATTCCAATTCATTTTGATTCACAGAGAGGTGCGAAATGAGCGGCGTTCCGGAGAATGTACCCAATACCCTGATGCTCGAGGAGATCCGCAAGGAGGACATCCCGTCGGTCGGCGGCAAGGGGGCCAGCCTCGGCGAGATGGCCTCGCTCGGGCTGCCCGTGCCGAAGGCCTTCGTGGTGACGGCCCAGGCCTTCCGCAGGTTCCTGATCGAGGCGAAGTCTCGAGGAGCGGATCTTCTCGAAGTTCAGGGGGCTCGATGTCGAGAGCAACGTAGCACTCGAGGCGGCGGCGAACGAGGCAAGGGAGCTCGTGCTCGCGGCCCCGATGCCAGCGAAGATCGCTGACGATATACGGACGGCCTACCGGAAGATGGCGCCCGAGCCCCTGATCGTCGCCGTACGATCGTCCGCGACGGCCGAGGACCTGCCCGACGCCTCGTTCGCAGGCCAGCAGGAGACATTCCTGAACATCCGCGGCGAGGAGGACCTGCTCGAGGCGGTCCAGAAGTGCTGGGCCTCGCTCTACGGCGCCCGCGCAATCTACTACCGGGCCAAGCAGGGCTTCGACGACCACCTGGTCAACATCGCGGTCGTGGTCCAGCAGCTGATACACTCGGAGAAGGCGGGGGTCATGTTCACCTCGCACCCGGTCACGGGCGAGCCGATGACGATTATCGAGGGGTCGTGGGGCCTCGGCGAGGCCGTCGTCTCGGGCACGGTCTCTCCCGACAACTACGTCTACGACCAGCGCGCGGGCAAGGTCGTGGACCGCCTGATCGCACGGAAGCTCGTCGAGATCCTCTCGGACGGATCGAAGGGAACCCGGGAGGTCGAGGTCTCGATCTCGCGCCAGCAGGCTCAGGTCCTCTCGGACGAGGAGGTCGCGCGACTCGCGATGTTCGGCCGGATCGCCGAGGATCACTACGGCATTCCCCAGGACGTAGAGTGGGCGATCGTCGGCGGCGATGTCTTCATCCTTCAGTCGCGGCCGATCACGACGATAGGGATGGCCCAGAACGCCGGCAGCGGTAGCGGCACGAAGCCGGCCGAAGCGAAGGTCCTGGTCCAGGGGATCGGGGCTGCGCCCGGGACGGCCTCGGGCCGGGTCGTGATCATCGCGGACGCGAAGGAGATCGGACTCGTCAAGGACGGCGACGTCCTGGTCACGAAGATGACGAACCCGGACATGGTCCCGGCCATGCGCAAGGTCAAGGCGATCGTGACAGACGAGGGCGGTATGACTTGTCACGCCGCGATCGTCTCGCGCGAGCTCGGGACGCCGGCCGTGGTCGGCTCGCGGACGGCCACCCAGGTCCTGAAGACGGGCCAGATGGTCACCGTCGACGGCGAGAAGGGAGTCGTCTACGAGGGCGAGGTCGCTCCGGCACCGACGCCGAAAGCGGTGGCCGAGGTCGCGAGCCAGGCGGCGGTGGCGCCGCTTATCACCGCCACCTCGGTCAAGGTGAACGTCTCCATCCCCGAGGCAGCACAGCGCGCGGCGGCTACCGGGGCCGACGGCGTCGGTCTCCTCAGGATCGAACACCTGATGCTCGGGCTCGGCAAGACCCCGAGCTGGTTCATCAAGAACGGGCGCGAAGAGGAGTTTATCAAGGAGCTCTACGACGGGATCAGGACCGTGCTCGACGCGTTCCCGGGCAAACCGGTCTGGGTCCGGACGATCGACGCGCCGACCGACGAGTTCCGAAACATGCAGGGCGGCGAGGACGAGCCGCGCGAGCACAACCCCATGCTCGGCTGGCGCGGGATCCGGCGCGACCTCCACTCGCCCGAGCAGTTCCGGCTGCAGGTCGAGGCGTTCAAGCGGCTCTGGGCCGAGGGGTACGAGAATCTCGGCGTGATGTTCCCGCTCGTCGGCCACCCCGACGAGTTCGTCCAGGCCAAGGCGATGATGGCCTCCTTCGGCGTCGATGTCGAGAACGTCACCCTCGGTGTGATGGTCGAGATCCCGAGCTCTGCCCTGATCATCGAGCAGTTCTGCGAAGCGGGCATCAGGTTCGCCTCGTTCGGCACGAACGACCTCATCCAGTATACGCTCGCGATCGACCGGAACAACGAGTACCTGGCCGACATGTACAAGCCGAAGCACCCGGCCGTGCTCAAGCTGATCGACTACGCTATCGGGGTCTGCCGCGAGTACGGGGTCGAGTGCTCGATCTGCGGCCAGGCGGGCTCGGACCCGGTCATGGCCGAGTGGCTCGTCGATCACGGGATCACCTCGATCTCCGCGAATATCGATGCAGTCGCGAAGATCCGGCAGGCGGTGGCCCGGACCGAGCGCAGGATCCTCCTCGAGGCGGCACGGCGCTCGAATGCGTGAATGCGGCCTGACCGAGGAGGAGGTCTTCTCAATTCTTGCCGAGAAGAAGGCCGAGGACCTCTCCCACTGCTCGATCCTCTCCTCGATGTGCACCCTGCCCCACCCGATTGCGGTCCGGGCGCACGTCCTCTTCCTGGAGACGAACCTCGGCGACCCCGGGCTCTTCCCCGGCACGGCTGAGATCGAACAACGGCTCGTGGGCCTGCTCGGCGCGCTCTATCACCTCCCCGGTGCGGCCGGGTACGCATCGTCGGGCGGCACCGAATCGAACATCCAGGCCCTGCGGATCGCAAAGGCCCGGCGACCGGTCGAGAGGCCGAACGTCGTGGTCCCGGCCTCGTCACACTTCTCGTTCGAGAAGGCCTGCCGCATGCTCGGCCTCGAGATGCGGACGGCCCCGCTCGGAGCCGACCTCCGCATGGACCCGACTGCGGCCGAAGCCCTGGTCGACGACGCCACGGTCGGGATCGTGGGCGTGGTCGGGACGACCGAGTACGGCATGGTCGATCCGATCCCCGTCCTCGCGCGGCTCGCGGAGGAGCACGACCTCTTCTTTCATGTGGACGCTGCATTCGGAGGGCTCGTGGTCCCGTTCCTGCCGGACCCGGCCCCGTTCGACTTCGCACTCCCCGGGGTCTCGTCGATCGCGGTCGACCCCCACAAGATGGGGATGTCCACGATCCCGGCCGGCTGCCTGCTCGTGCGCGACCAGGGCGTGCTGGACCTTCTGAACGTGGAGACGCCGTATTTGACGGTCAAGCAGGAGTACACGCTCGCAGGCACGCGCCCCGGGGCGCCCGTGGTCGGGGCCTGGGCGGTCCTCGAACACCTCGGGCGGGAGGGGATGCGTGCGGCCGTCGCGGGCTGCATGGAGAATACGCGCCGGCTGATCGAAGGGCTCGAGGCGTTCGGCGTCGAACGGGCTGCGACCCCCGACGTCAACGTCGCGACCTTCCGGACGACGTCGGCGCCGCCGGGCTGGCGCGTCTCGTTCACCCGCCGGGGCGACATGCGGATCGTCTGCATGCCCCACGTGACCGGAGACGTCATCGAACGGTTCCTCGTCGACGCGGAGGCTCACTATGTATGAGAGGCTGACAGAATCGCTCGAGACCTGCCCGATGGTGAGGCGGGGCGAGTATCACTACTTCATCAACCCGGTCTCGGACGGGATCCCGGTCGTGGAGCCGGCCTTGCTCCGCGAGATCGGGCGCGCGATGGTCCGGGTCATGGACCTCGAGCAGGTCGACATGATCGTGGTCGCCGAGGCCATGGGCATCCATATCGGCACGACGCTCTCGCTGATGACCGATATCCCGCTCAACGTAGTCCGGAAGCGGCGGTACGACCTCCCAGGCGAGTGCGCGGTCCACCAGACGACAGGGTACTCGAAGGGAGAGCTCTACATTAACGGCCTTCGGTCCGGGATGCGGGTCGTGATCGTCGACGACGTCCTTTCGACCGGCGGGACCATGAAGGCCGTCCTCGGCGCGCTCGCCGTGCTCGGGGTCGAGGTCGTCGACGTCTGTGTCGTGATCAAACGCGGCAACCCCGACATCGGCCGCCCCTACAAGTATCTCGTCGAGATAGAGGTCACGGACTGTGTGAAGGTGATCGGGCACGGCCCCTGATCCGTTCGGCGTCGACCCCGAGGCGCTCGCGGCCGAACTCGCCCGGCGAGGCGCTCGCTCGGTCGCGCTCCAGCTCCCCGACGGCCTCCGCCGCCGCGGCATCGCGCTGGCTCTCGCGCTGCAGGCCCGGGGCGTTGCAGTCACACTCGACGGCAACCCGTGCTACGGGGCCTGCGATCTCTCCCGCGAAAAGGCCGACGTGCTCGTCCATGTCGGCCACACCCCGCTCGGCGACGAAACCGGCGACCGCGTTCTCTACCTCCCGCTTGCATTCGACGCGGACCTCGCCGCGGTCGAGGCCGCACTGCCGCTCCTCCGGGGAACGGTCGTCGGGCTCGTGGCCACCGCCCAGTACGCGCACCTGCTGCCGGCGGCGGCCGAGCTCCTCGCGGCCCAAGGGGTCGAGGGCCGGATTGGCGGGCCCACCCCCCGGACGCCGCTCCCGGGCCAGGTGCTCGGCTGCTCGTTCGGCGCAGCCAGGGAGACCGGTGCGGACGAGATCCTCTTCCTGGGCACAGGCGTTTTTCACCCCCTCGGGGTCGCGCTCGCGACCCGCGCCCGGGTGATCGCCTGCGACCCGTACCGGGGAACGGCCGAGGCGGTAGACCCCGACCGGCTGCTCCGCCGCCGCTTCGCCCTGATCGAACGGGCACGGGAAGCCATGACAATCGGTGTCCTGCTCTCAACCAAGTCCGGGCAGCGGCGCGAGGAGCTCGCGCGGAGGCTCGCGGCACTCGCTCCCGGCCGGGCTATCGTGGTCACGCTCGAGGAGGTAACACCCGACGCGCTCCTCAACCTCGGGTGCGAGGCGTTTGTGAACACAGCCTGCCCGCGGCTGGCATACGACGACGAGATTCGGTTTCCTTTCCCTGTGCTCGCCCCGGCCGAGTTCGAGGTCGCGGTCGGCACCCGCGCCTGGGACGACTATACCGTCGACGAATGCGAGTGACCATGCGCCTGCGCCAGCTCGAGATCGCGCTCCAGGGGCTCGCTGGCTTTCCGTCCCCGCGCCCGGCGCTCGAACAGTACACGACACCGGCTCCGCTCGCGGCCCGGCTCCTCTTCCTTGCGGCTAGCCACGGCGACATCGACGACCGGACCGTACTCGACCTCGGGAGCGGAACGGGAGGTACTCGCCTGCGGTGCCGCGCTGCTCGGTGCGTCCGAAGTCACCGGGGTCGAGGCGGACCCCGGGGCGATCGTGGTCGCGCAGGCGAATGCGGACCGGCTCGGCGTTGCGGTCGAGTGGGTCGATGGGGACATCGCCGAACTACCTGCGGTGGTCCGCGATCGTGTCTACGACACGATCGTGATGAACCCGCCGTTCGGCGCACAGTCCAAACACGCGGATCGCCCGTTCGTGGATGCGGCCCTCGCGCATGGCCGGACGGTCTACAGCCTCTTCAACGCGGGCACGCTTCCATTCCTCGAACGCTACATCGCGGGCCGGGGCGAGGTCCTCGAGACGATCTCCGCCCGCCTCGTCCTGCCGCGGTCCATGGCTCACCACCGGAAGGAGACGGTGGAGATCCCGGTCGAGTGCGTTCGCATCCGGAGCCTGCTCGTGTGAGGCGCATTCCGGGAGAGGTCCTCCGCCTCGCCCTCGGCCACCTCGCGATCGACGTCTACACGACCGTGATCCCGGCCGTCATCCCGGTCCTCGTCAGCGAGGGCGGACTCTCGTTCCTGCTCGCGGGGCTCGTCCTGACCGCGTACAACACGACCTCGTCGCTCGTCCAGCCCGTCTTCGGCTGGCTCGCCGATGCCAAGGGCCGGAGCGTGCCGCTCGCGCTGGCCATGCTCGTCGGCGGAGCCGCGATCGGCCTCTTCGGATTCGCCACCTCGTTCCCCGTCCTGATCCTTCTCGCAGCCGTCGCGGGAGTTATGCACGCGGCCTTCCATCCGATCGCCCTCAAGACCGTGAGCCGGGCCGCTCCCGAGGGTGAACGCGGCCGGACGATCTCGTACTTCGTCGTCGGGGGCAACCTCGGGTTCGCCCTCGGCCCGCTCCTCGCCGGGTTCGCCCTTGGGACGTACGGCCTCGCCGGCCTCCCCCTGGTCGCGATCCCGGCTCTGATGGTCGCACCCCTGCTCCGGGGAGTCGGGCGGAAGGAGGCGGGCCCACCGGAAAAACCGCCCGACGACGCCCCGGAGAACCGTCCTGGGGCCTTCGCGCTCCTCTCGACCGCCTCCGTGATTCGGGCCTGGGCCCTCTTCGCCGTGCTCGGGTTTCTGCCGGCGTACCTCGTCACTCGCGGCGTCGACCTGATCGGAGCGAACCTGATCACGTCGGCCATGCTCCTCGCCGGTGTCGCGGGCCAGCTCGCGGGGGCTTCCCTCTCGGACCGGTTCGGCAGAAAGGAGTTCATCCTCGCCGGCCTCGGGCTCGCGATCCCCGCGTACGCCGGATTCCTCCTGACCGGCGGGATGGTCTCGCTCGCCCTGCTCGGGCTCTTCGGCTTCGGTCTCTGGTCGACCTTCGCGATCACGGTCGCGCTCTCGCACGAGTTGATGCCGCGCGCTGTCGGCCTCGCCTCGGGCGTCATGCTCGGGGTCGTGGTCGGCGCGGGCGGGCTCGGCGTCGCCGTGACTGGCTACCTCGCGGACATATCGTCCCTCGAGCTCGCGCTCTGGACCGTGGTCCCTGTGCTCGCCGTCTCGGCCCTCCTCTACGCAGTCCTCCCCTATCCCTGGAAGGCCGCCCGAACTCAGATCCAGCGCCTGCGGCGGAAGTAGAGGAGCATCACCGCCACGATCCCGATCATGGCCACCCAGAGGATCGGGTACGACCAGTGATAGTCGAGCCTCCGGCAGGTAGCGGAAGTTCATGCCGTAGACCCCGACGATGAAGGTGAGCGGCATGAAGATGGTCGAGAAGATGGTCAGGACCTTGATGATCTCGTTGAGGCGGTACGAGACCGACGAGAGGTAGATATCGAACATACCGGCGACCACGTCGCGGAGTGATTCGATCGTCTCGATCATCTGGACGGTGTGGTCGTAGATGTCCCGGTAGAAGATGATCACCGACTGGTCGATCAGGGGCGTACTCTCCCGTTCGACACGGAGGACGAGTTCGCGCAGCGGCCAGAGCGCGTGGCGGAACTCGACCATCGCTCGCTTCAGTTCATGGATGTCACGGAGCGTCTCGGGCGTGGGCTGGACGAGCACCTGCTCCTCGAGGTACTCCCCGCGCTCGTCGAGTCGCTCGAGTACGGCGTAGTAGCCGTCGACGATCACGTCCACCAGCGTGTACGCGAGGTAATCCGATCCGAGGCTGGCGGATGCGTCCGTCCTTGCGGATCCGTGCCCTGACCGGTTCGAGAACGTCTCCGGGCGCTTCCTGGATCGAGACGACCACGTTCCGTCCGAGCGTGATCGAGACCTGCTCGATCCGGAGCCGTTCACCTGGCTCTTCGAGCGCGATGGTCTTGAGCGAGAGGTAGACATAGTCTTCGAAGACTTCGAACTTGGGACGCGCCCGCGTGTTCAGCATGTCCTCGAGGACCAGCGGGTGGACCTTGAGCCGGTCCCCGATCACCCGGACCGTGCCGGGATCGAGACCGACGACGTCGATCCAGGTGACGGGCCAGGACGGGTCGGTGCGCAGCGCCTCGTCGATGCAGCAGGAGAGGTGCTCGTCGTAGCCAGCGGGGCCGAACCGGATGACGTTGATCACGGGTTCTGCCGGGGGGTGCTCCCCGACGTAGACAAGCGAGCCCGGCGGAAGACCGGTCTTCTCCGACGCGCGGACCACCCGCTGGTGCGAGAGCGTCGTGGTGTCGCCGCCGGCAAGCCGTTCGAGTTCCTCCGCCGGGTCTGCTCGCCGCGCCATGGCTATCCATAGAGGGGAGGCGGCCTATTTCCCCTTTTCGTTCGGCGTTCCGGGTAAGCAAATGGTTTAAGTCCTTCCCCTCACCAGATCAGTCTGAGGGCACGATGGAGATCGTCAAGATTCCGCGGATGGACAAAGGGGAATACGACCGGTTGATCGAGGAGGGTTACGTCTGCCGGATCGCGTTTCAGGGCGAGAAATACCCGTACATCGCCCCGTTCCTCTACGTCTTCGACGGCCGGTTCCTCTACTTCCTCTCGACGAAGTACGGCAAGAAGATCGACTACTTCCGTAAAAGCCCGTATGTCTCGGTCGAGGTGGAGAGGTACAGCTGCGACCTCTCCTACTACACGTTCGTGACCATGCAGGGGCGGCTCGAGGAGGTCGAGGACTCGATCGAGAAGAAGCTGGTCCGGGAGCGGTTCGTCGACCTGATCGTCGGGCGCCACCTCTCGAACAACATCCTCGGGGCGCTCGGCCACTCGCCGCAGGATCCGCCCGAGGCGATCGCCGAGGAGGAGCGCTCGCTCGTCTGGCGACTGACGGGGGTCAAGGACCTGGTCGCGCTCAAGAACCTCTGATCCCCGTCCGATACCCTTTTTTCATCGCGGCGCAGACATAAACTGTTACATCGCGGAGCGCGCCCGCCGACGGCGGGCCCGATCCGGCGCCCGTCCCGGCGCCGGATGCCTCCGCGCAACGGAGTACACTCGTGGCCACGTCCGGTCTTGACAAGCTGCTATCCTGGGTCCTGCTGATCGCGGTCGTCGCCGCGATCGGCCTCACGGTCCTCCTGACCCAGCTCTCCGCCTCGGGAGGAGCCGTTCACCGAGTTCTACCTGCTCGGCAGCGACGGGATCGCCGAGGACTATCTCTTCGACCTTCGCGCAGGCCAGGGCCAGCCCGTGATCATGGGGATCACGAACCACGAGGGGGGACCGCAGAGTCTACGTGGTCGAGGTCTGGGCGGCGCACGAGACGATCGTCGCCTCCACGAACCGTTCCCACGTGGACTCGATGACCCAGATCGGCACCGTGCGGGTCGATCTGCTCGACGGCCAGACTTACGAACAGCCGTACCAGGTCACGGTCTCGGATACGAATGCGAATAAGGTGGAGTTCCTCCTCTTCAAGGCCGGATCGGTACCGCCCGCGAGCGTGAGCGGCGCGGATCGCGTTGAGGCGGCCTATCGGAACGTCAACCTCTGGATCGCGGTGCACTGACCCGGGTCAGCACCGCTCGATGAAGTTTTCGAGGATACGAAGGCCGACGTCGCCGCTCTTCTCGGGGTGGAACTGAACACCCCACGCGTTGCCGGACCGGACTGCCGAGGCGAACGGCAGGACGTAATCGGTCGAGCAGAGGCACTCGGCCGGACCGGTGCTCGCGTAGAAGGAGTGGACGAAGTAGACGTACTCCTCGCGTTTCAGCCCGTCGAGGAGGGGGTCGTCGGGCTGCTCTGCCCGGATCGTGTTCCAGCCCATGTGCGGGATCTTGTATCCCGGGATGCGCGGGAATGCGCGCACCTCCCCGCGAACGAGCTCGAGACCCCGGTGCCGCCCGTGCTCTTCGGACGACTCGAGGAGCATCTGCATGCCGAGGCAGATCCCGAGTACGGGCACACGCACGACGGCATCGCGGATGACGTCGACCAGCGGCCGGAGCTGCGTCATTCCCTCGTGAAATGCACCGACGCCGGGCAGCACGATCCGATCGGCGGTCCGGACCTCCTCCGGGTCCGAGGTCAGGCGGACAGCGGCGCCCGCCCGCTCGAGCCCTCGCGAGACCGAGCGGAGGTTGCCGAGCCCGTAGTCAATGACAGCGACGCGCTTCATCCGTGCCGGCCCTCCGCCAGTGTCCCTCGTTCACCCATTCGTCCGGCAGCCCCCGTTCCCGCTGCCAGGCCCTGAGGCGCTCGTTCCACGCACCCATCGGTTCCGGGTAGTCGCGCTCGATCATCCGCAGCAACGCAAGGTCGCTGGACGGACAGATATAGCAGCCGATCCGGTCGAGGCCCTGCTCGTAGAGCCGGTTGTACGGCGCCTCCTCGCGGAAGAGATAGAGCCAGACGTGGAGAGCGGTCCACGTATGGATCGGCGCGGCCGAGAGCTGGGTAGGGAGCGCGGGGTTCCGCCAGACCCGTCGGCTCTTCGCGCGTTTGTACGATTCGTACTTCCGCTGCCCGATAAAGGAGAGACATTCGCCGAACCGGCCCCTGGATCGCCTCACCGATCGGCGCGAGCTTGCAGACTCCGCAACACCAGCGCGCATCGACCGCAGGCGGGCCCCGCTCGGCGAAGGTCGCGTCGAAGGCGGTCTCACCCGAGGACCGGACGACCTCCGCGCCGTACTTCGCCGCGGCCGCGTCGATGTTCGCGTAGGTCTCGGGGAACTCGAAGCCGGTGTCGGCGAAGAGGAGCGGGGGAACCGCGCCAAGTGCCGCCCGTACCACGAGGAGGGTCGCAAGGCTGTCCTTGCCGCCCGAATACGAGACCGTGACCGGAAGATCGGGATGCGACGCCACGACCTCGCGGACGAACGCGGCCGACGTCGCCTCATATCGGTCGAGGACAGGCCGGTTCGCAGCGACCGCGTCGGCCCAGGTTGCGGACCCGGGTACGCACTGGCTCGAGACGTTCCTGCGGGTCCTGACGACGGCGCCGCGCTCCATGGCACGGGCCTCGGTGGCCGAGACGCGGGCGCGTCCGGCCCCGATCACGGTCCCGTCCGGGGCGAGGATGAAGACCTCGTCGCCTGCACGGACATCGTCGTCGATCGCGCGAAGTCCCGGCGCGAGCAGACTCGCTCCCTGATCGCGGATCGACGGGATCGCACCCTCATCCGCGACGACGAACCGACGGCTCGGGGTGAGAAGGGCACCGGCTTCGATCCGCGGGATGGGCTCCCACCGGTCCTCCGCCGGGAGATACCGGATATGTCCGACAACGGCGCCGCCGACCACGACCTCCTCCATCCGGTCGGGGTCAGGGACCTTGTTCATCAGCGCGAGCATCCCTTCGGGGACGAGGGGCTTGCCGAAGTGGTCGGAATAGATCCGGTTGACGAGCGCGACATCGGCCGGGAAGGCCGGGCGCGCGTCCCCGGGCGGCGTCACCGGGACTGCGCGCGTGGCGCCGCCGCAGCTGCCGCAGGCCTCATCGAGCACCGGGACGTGGCAGGTGTCGCACCAGCGGAGCTGGATACGGCCGAGGTAGAGGGGGCGCACGCAGTAGGGTTGGCCGGGGCCGGCAAAAAAGGGTCGGACCCTGCCGTCAGTCGTACTCGCGCCAGGTGTGCCCGCACTTGACGCAGCGGAAGAATCGGACCTCGGATTCGTCTGCTGACCGGAGCTGGCGCATCCACCAGAAAGCCAGATTGTGCTGGCACTCGGGGCACTTCGTCGGGATCGTCGGCTTTGTCGAGATATCGTCGGCCTCGTCGAAGAACGCGATCTCTTTCTCCTGACGTACCCGCGTCCGCTTCATCTGGTCCTGATCGGTGATCTGGCGGATATACCCGCAGCGACGGCACTTGAGCTGGCCCGCACTGGAGATCATCATGCTCTTGCACTGCGGACAAAACATCGTTCAGCTTTCGAGCCGAAACAAGATTAAGCCTTCCAACGGGGCCTTTCTGCCTCGAGAGAAATCCATAAAGGGGGCCGTCGACGAGAGTTACTGATGATCGAGTACCTCGTCCTCGCCTCGGCCCTCGCGTTCGTTCTCTTTCTCGTGCCGGGGCCGCACCGAGCGTATGCGGGGATCGCCGGCTGGGCCGGGATGGTGCTCGTGCTCATCGCGCTGCTACCCGAGTTCGCAGCCGAGAACAATTTCGTCTATCCGGCCATGACCGTTGCGGCGATCCCCTTCCTCGCGATCACGGCGCAGCGGCTTCTCGCCGGGGATGCGCGCGTCGAGGCCCTGACGCGCGGGGCCGCAGTCGCGTTCGTGATCTACGCCCCGTTCGAGTTCATCGCGCCGCTCGGCGACTGGCTGATCGGGGTCGTGGTCGGCCAGCTTGCCTGGTTGCTGGCCGCGATCGGATTTCCGGTCTCGCTCTGGGCCTGGAACACGTTCATTCACAACGGTTTCCGGGTCGAGATCATCCTGGCCTGCACCGGGATCCAGTCGATCGCGATCATGCTCGGGGTCGCGTTCGCGGTCCCTGCCACCCTTCGGCAGCGGACGCTCGCGTTCCTCTTCGTTGCGCCCGTGATATATGTCCTGAACCTCCTCCGGAACGTCTTCGTGATCATCGCGTACACGGACCAGTGGTTCCCCTACCTGCCCCAGATCGCCGGCAACGGCGAACTCGGGTACGAGTCGTTCTTCTGGGCCCACAACGTCCTCGCCGAGCTCGGCGCCCTCGTAGCCCTGATCCTGATCGCATGGGCCCTCTTCCGCCTGATCCCGGAGCTCGGCGAGCTCGCAGCCGACCTCGTCGAGATCTACCGGTCCGACTTCATGCGAGCCGTCGGTAGAGGTAGAGCACTCGCTCAACGGCCGAGAAGTTAGTGCCCACCGCGATCAGCACAACTGCGGCGGCCATTGCAGCGGACCCGATGAGGAGGGACGCAGCGCCGGCGAGGCAGAGGACGAGCACGGTCTCGGGCCGGCCGAAGAACCCGACACCCTCGAGCGGGTCCTGGATCTTGCCGCCGTCCCGCTGGTCGTAGCCGACCTCGGCGTAGACCACGGGCTTGATGAAGGTGTTCATCAGCGAGCCGATGATCGCGAGCATCACGATTGCCGCGTCGGCCACGGGCGGCACGGGGAGGACGGAGGAGAGGATCGCGATCCCCGAGAGCCCGATCCCGAGCAGGACCGCGGCATCGACGTACTTGTCCACGATCCAGTCGAAGACCGCACCGAAGCAGGAGTGGCGGTGGGTCAGACGGGCCACGGCGCCGTCGGCGAGGTCGAGCACGGCCGAAGCGAAGAGGAAGAGGGCTCCGAAGAAGAAGTGGCGTGTGGCAAAGAGCGTGGCGCAGGCGAGGCCAAAGAGGAGCGAGAGGAGCGAGAGCTGGTTCGGCGTCAGGCGCAGCCAGGCGAAGCGGTCCAGAAGCGGTTCTATGTACTGCCGGACTCTGGGCCGAAGTGCCGTTATATTCGCGTCCGTCCCCCCCTGCGACCCCGTGGCGAAGGCCGTTCTATTATTCTCGGCTCCGGGCCGGATAAAGGCAGGGGTCACGCCGGACCGCGTCCCTATTTATCCCTCCGGCGCGCACGCCTGATATTAGGAGTGGACCATGGCAGACGACCGCATCCGCCCGCACGTGCTGATGATGTCGGAGATCACGGCCGACGGGAAGCTGACCCTCAAGAAGGGGGCCTCGAGCAAGATCCTGATGAAGTATATGGCCCACGAGACCGAGATCCTGCTCCACGAGACGACGGGCGGCCTGCGACGCGATCATGGTCGGGTCCAACACGATCCGGATCGACAACTCATTCCTGACGGTCCGGTTCGTCCCGGGAAGAGCCCGCTCCGGGTGATCCCGTCCTCGGACGCTTCCCTGCCCCCGGACTCGAACGTTCTGAAGCCCGACGCGCCGACCGTGATCGCGGTCTGTGCCCGGGCTCCGGCCGAACGGGTGGACGCGATCCGGGCCTCGGGCGCGGACGTGATCGTCGCGGGGGAAGAACGCGTCGACCTGCCCCTGCTGATGCAGCGACTCTCGAGGACTACGGGGTGCAGCGCATGATGATCGAGGGAGGCCCGACCCTGAACTGGCACATGCTCCACCACCGGCTCGTGGACGAGATACGGCTGATCCACCTCCCCTTCATCGTCGGCGGTGCGGACACGCCGTCACTCGTGGGCGGCATGCACATCGACTCGGAGGACGAGATGATCCGGCTCTCGCTCAAGGCCCACTACCTCTGCGGTACGAACCTCGTGACCGAGTACGACGTGGTCTACCCCTAGACCATGCAGAGCGGGTCGGCCTTCATGAACTCCCGACAGATCGTGGTCGCGTAGCGGCCAGGCCCCAGCGCGAACGCGAGGGTCACGGCGGTGCCGTCGACCGTGACTTCGACCTCCGCCGCGAGCCGTATGGCGCGGATCGCGCCCGAGAACGGGGTGCCGACGATCGCGGCCGCACGCCCGAGCCCGGCCTCGTCCACGCCGTCCGCGGCCATCAGCCGCCTCGTCACCGCGTCGGTCTCGCCGAGTTCGGCGAACGGCTCGCTTCCGGGCATCGCGATCCCGACGGCGGCCCGGCCCCGCGCCACCAGCTGCCGCGCCGGGCCGAGGGTGCGGTCTGCGACCACGTCGATGCGTCCGTCGGGGAAGACGAGCCGGTCGCCGGTCTCGACTGCGTCGAGAGGAATCCCGCGGGCAATCCGGGCCGAAAGGGTGCGGTTGAAGAGGTGCGACTGATAGGCCGAGACGAGCATCGAGGCGAGCTTCGGCGGCAGGGCGCGGAGCGCCCCGTCCAGTCGTCCGGCGCTCCGGCGAGGTGATGGAGCATGGCCCGCTCGAACCGGAGCGGCACCGGGAACCGCGCGAGTGCGGCCTTGGGGTCGCGGTCGGCGAGATACGCCTCGCGGGCCGTCCGGACGGGTTCGGCCTCGGTCGGAAACGACTGGCCGATGTAGGCCGTGACGGCCCCCGCGACGTCGCCCGATGCGAGGAGCCGGCCGACCAGGTGCGTGACCGGTCGGACCACGCCGAAGCGCTGGAGCCCGACGTAGTTCGGGACGCCGGCGGCGACAGCGGCACGGGCTGCCGAGCAGCGGGCCTCGAGGTCGTCGGGATCGCAGTCGCGGACGACGATCCGGAATCGGTTCCCCGCGAGGTCGCCGAGCGCGAACCCCCGGTTCGCCTGTCCGAGCGGCTCGAGGCTCATGTCCGGGAGAGAGAGGGCACGAACGGCGTCGGCCTCGACGCGATAGAGGGCGACGAGGCTGGGTCGTCACGGCTCGCCGATCCTTCGTGCCCGCGAACGAGATCCGCCGGTGGCTGATGCCGAGCCTGTCGGAGATGGCGCGGATGGCCTTTGACTGTTCCCAGTTCCGCTTCGTGAGGCGGCAGATGAGGTACGGACCGCCCGTGAGCGGCGGCGGGCTCTCGCACTCCTCGACGACGAACTCCTCGGGCGAGTCTCTGAGCCGCCCGCCGATGCCGGGGGCGTCGTTGGCATACCAGCAGAGGCCGAGCGACGCTTCGAGCGGGTCGGACGAGGCGATCATAGGAGCGAGAGCCCGCCCGTCACCCGGTCGAGCACCTCGGAGCGGGCCGGCCCGAGCCCGAGGGCCGTGACCGTGCCCGGGGCGACCTCGGTCAGGCCGGCGTCCTGGATCAGCGCGGTCGAGATCCCCTGCCGCTCGGCGATCACCTTCAGCCTGGTACAGCGCCTGGAGCGACGGGACCTTCAGCACCACCTTCTTCTGACCCTCGGCGAACCAGGCCCGACGCTCGTCCTTGGATGCGTGCTCGTACGCGCCGACGGCCGCGTGGGCGATCTGGGCGCACCGCTTGCCGCAGGAGATCTTCAGGTCGGCGCGGATCAGCAGGCACTGCTTGTACCGGAACTCGGGCTCGGAGGGCATCCGCGTACCTGATCGCGCTCATCCGAGATAGCCCTGCCGCGAGAGCGGCCACCGAAATTATTAACTGGATCGATCGCAGTAGGGAGTCCCGGTTACCCAAAGGCACTCACAAGAGTACATACGGCCATTCCGATCGACATGGCCCACGAGATGGCAGAACACACCGGCCCGGTGGACAGGGCAGCACATGGAGAGACAGAATGGCAATGCAGCAGGCAGCAACCCAGGAATCGATCGTCGACCACATCAAGAAGGACCACAAGAAGACCAGCGAAGAGATCGATGGACCTCGAGAAGCGAGTCAGGGGACGCGCGACCATTCGCACGACCCGGTCTTCGCCCCGATGAAGAAGGGAGCTGCTCGGGCACATGGCGGCCGAAGAGAAGCGCTGTACCCGCTCCTCGACCAGGAGATGCGGCAGCAGATGAAGGACGCTCGGAGAGAGCACGAGGAGGTACGGAGGCACCTCGAGCACACTCACGGCCGGGACACATGCCCGAGAAGGAGTGGGCGCGCCACCTGCAGATGATGAAGCAGGGGATCGAGCACCACGTCCAGGAAGAGGAGAGCAAGATCCTGCCCGCGGCCCAGCGGATCGTCGGGGACCAGAGCTGCGCGAGCTCGGGACCGAGTTCGAGCGGATGGAAGAGCAGTACAAGTAGATCGCCCGTCCGAACGGGAATATCTACAGCAGCGGCGCAGCGGGCGGATCGCGGCGCTCGACATCATCCACTTTTTCCTTTCCGGAGGCTTGACCGGGAGCCGGGATGACGATGTGTGCGCGGCGATAAGTGCCGCGGAACCGGAGTCCTTCGGGGAGCATGGTCAGTGCGGTTCTCAGAGCGCGGCGCAGGTGGCTCTCGCCGCGAGAGTCCACCCCGCCCATCCGGGCCGCACAGTCGGCCACGGCGTCTCCGATCGTCGGGTAGACCGCGGGCTCCCCGACATCGGTGTAGGTGACCGTGAAGGCGTACCCGAGGGACTGCAGGACCCTGGCAAGGCTCGCCGCATAGGGGGGATCCACATACGGCGCACCGTGGACAGCAGGCCACTGGGAGGCCAGGAACCGGATCTGCGGCGGCGCGCTCTCGGGCCAGAAGAGGTGGAGCGCGTCCTCCGTCATGCTAAGGAAGCCCCTCGATCGTCACCTCGACTGCCGGGGTGTAGAGCGCGGCCGAACCAAGCACCAATTCGAACGGTCCTGCCGGAGCCGCTCCCTCGAACGGCCCCTTCAGGATCGTGACCGACTGCTCGACACGTTGCTTCACCGCGTATTCGCGGAGGAACGCAGCGTACCGGTTCGAGCGGGTGGTGACCGTGACCTGCGCGCCACGGCGCGCCATCAGGAACGGGAGAAGCGGCGTGCCCTCCACGATCAGGACCGTGCGGCCGCGGAGCCCGGCCTCGTCCTGCGTGATCTCGGCGAGGTATCCCCGGGCCTCCTCCATCGCCGGGAGGGCATTGTGCGCGATATCCTCGAGAGCGGTTCCCGGCCGAAGCGGCAGAAGGTGCGGCGTATCCAGGTGCAGGCGCATCCGCTCCCCCCACGCCCCGGCACAGTCCGTCCTCGTGGCACCATCTTCGTTCATACGAATCTCATTTGGCCCCCCGGTCCCGACGGGCATGTGCTGACCATCTATGAACCGGGAGGTGTGAAGAGTGTTGCGAAACGACGTCAGGCCCGATTCGGGCTCGAAGGTTCTCGTGCTTCCGTGTGAATCACCACCTGTTCGATTGCATAACCTTGAAGACCCCTCGCTACGAGTCTTGCATAGCGACGTCCGTCCCATTCCCCGCCCTGTCCATCATCGGTCACGGTGACCCCGCCATGGGATGCGGGCGGAGGTCTGTCGGACAGCACTGATGACGGACTCGGGTTTCTCTACTGGCACGGGCGGAACGGCGACAGAACCGACGAACGCACCCGTTCCGTTCGACCTGCTGGCGCAGCAGGCACCGTGTCCCTTGGCGCTGATCGACACCACAGGCAGGTACCGCTATGTCAGCCCTGCGTTCGTCGAGGTCTTCGGATACACGCTCGAGGATCTCCGGACGGACAGAGACTGGTTCGAGCGCGCCTTTCCCGATGCGGAGGAACGGGAGAGAGCCCTCGCAGAATGGTGCAAGGACAAAGGCGCCGAACGTACGGAGCGACCGCGCCTCTTCCGGGTCCGGTGCCGGGACGGGCTCGACCGGTCCATTCTGCTGCGCTGCGTCGCCCTCGAAGACGGCAGCCGGCTCGAGGTCTACGAGGATGTGAGCGGGCTTGTCCACCACCACGAGGCGCTCCAGACCGTGAACCGGCGTCTGATGGACATTATCGAGTTCCTGCCCGACCCGACCTTCGTGATCGACCGCGAAGGCACGGTGATCGCCTGGAACCGGGCGATCGAGGCGCTGAGCGGGGTGCCGAAGGAGGAGATGCTCGGACGCGGCTAACGACGCCTACGCCGCGGCGTTCTACGGCTGCGAGCGGCCTCTCCTGATCGACCTGGTCATCTCCGGGACGCACGACGGGCTCGAGGCCTACACGGAGGTCGAGGCGGGCACGGGCACCCTCGTGGCCGAGACGTTCGCCCCGGCCTGGAACGACGGCACCGGCGTGTACCTCTGGGGCAAGGCGTCCCTGCTGTACACGCCGGACGGGGAGGTGGCCGGCGCGATCGAGTCGATTCGCGACATCACCGAGCGGAAGCGAACCGAGCAGCAACTCCGGCAGAGCGAGGGGAAGTACCGGGCGCTTGTCGAGAGCATCAACGACGTCATCTACGCGATCGATCCCACCGGTCGGATCACCTACATCAGCCCCGTAGTCGCGCACGTCTCGGGGTACACGCCCGGGGAGGTGATCGGACGTTCGTACCTTCGAGCTCGTGCATCCGGACGACCTTGAGATCGCCCGGTCGGGGCTTGACGGGGTCATCGCGGGCACGGACCGGGCCGAATGAGTTCCGCATGAGGGCCCGGTCGGGCGAGACGCGGTGGGTCCGGACGTTCACCCGGCCGGTCCGGGTCGACGGACGGGTGGTCGAGCTGCGGGGTGTCCTGACCGATATCACGGACCAGAAGCTCGCCGAGATGGCCCTGCGACGGAGCGAGGCCCTGCTCGCCCGAATGACCGACGCCTCGCCGTTCGGGTATTACGTCGTCGATACCCGGACGGATGGCATCCTCTACTTCAACGACCGCTTTCTCGAGATCTGGGGGCTCCGGGACCTCCGCGAAGGCCTCCGCCGGGGCGAGCTCCGGAACCGCGACCTTGCCGGGCGGTTGCTCGCGCTCGTGAGCGACCCCGATGCCTTTGTCGCCTCGAGCGCGCCCTCTGCTGGACGCGGAGAACCGCGCCGAGGTCGAAGACCGAGCTGGCCCTGGCCGACGGGCGGACCATCCGGCGTTTTTCTGCGCAACTCCGGGACGACGAGGACCGATTCTACGGCCGGCTCTACCTCTTCGAGGACATCACCGAGCAGCAGCGCATGGTTGCGGAGCTCCGACGATACCGGGACCGAGCTCGAGGAGCTCGTGCGCGAGCGGACCGACGAACTGACCCTGGCAAACGAGAGCCTCCGGAACGAGAACGTCGAGCGAATGGTCGCGATGAAGGCCAGGGCCGAGAGCGAGGACCGGTTGACCCGCATCTTCCAGCAGGCGCCGATCGGGATGGCTGTGGTCTCGCTCGACGAGCGTTTCCTGCGGGTCAATGACGCGCTCTGCCGGATCACGGGCTATGACCGCGAGACCCTGCTCGCCATGGGCCCCTACGACATCACGCATCCCGACGACGTCGGGGCCGGGCGCGAGCTCACCGCAGCGCTTCTCCGCGGCGAGGCTCGATGAGTACGTCCGGGACAAGCGGTACGTCCGCAGGGACGGCACGACGGTCTGCGTTCATATCACGATCGGGGTCGTGCGGGACCGGGCGTGTGCTCCGCTGCACCTGCTGAGCATGGTCGAGGACGTCACCGAGCGGGTGAAGGCTGACGGACAGCTCCGGATCTACGCCGAGGCGCTCCGCGAGAGCAACGAAGACCTTCAGCGCTTCGCGTACGTGGCGAGCCACGACCTTCAGGAGCCCCTCCGCTCGATCGTCTCGTTCTCGCAGCTGCTCGAGCGGCGGTGCCGATCCGAGCTCGGAACCGAGGCGATCGAGTACCTCGACTTCATCATCGATGGCGGGCGACGGATGCAGGCGCTGATCCAGGACCTCCTCGTATACTCGCGGGTGGTGACCACGGGCCGGCAGCTCGAGCCGACCGACACGGGCACAGTTGTCGCGGACGTGACAAGGTCGCTCTCTGCGTCCATCGAGGAGACCGGGACCGTGGTGACAGCCGGGCAGCTCCCGACCGTCCGCGGGGACCCTAGCCAGATCCACCAGATCTTTGCAAACCTGGTCGGGAACGCGATCAAGTATCGCTCCCCCGAGCGTCCGCCGAAGGTCCGGATAACGGCTGGACGCGAGGAAGGGCTCTGGCGATTCGCGGTGCAGGACAACGGGATCGGGATCGAACCCGAGTACCACGACCGGATCTTCGAGGTCTTCCAGCGCCTCCACACCCACAACGAGTACGAGGGGACGGGGATCGGCCTCGCAGTCGTCAAGCGGATCGTCGAGCGGCACGGGGGCCGGTGCTGGCTCGAGTCGACGCCGGGCGAGGGGTCGACTTTCTTCTTCACCCTGCCGACAGGCTGAGAAGGAGGGCGGGGATGCCGCGACTGTTCGTTGCGCAATTGTCCGGGTGCATGCGCGAGGCGGAGATGCCGGGGCATCGGCACCGGGCCCATTCAGGGCGTCGATTTGTCGGTGGCGAGTGCCCGCGGAGATCAGGTCCCGGACACCACGTTCATCGTCGTGGAAAGCCGAACGGATACGCGGGGATGGACCGGCAGCTATCGAGGGAGAGTTGAGTTCCTGCCGACGCAGGAGGTATTTCCCGGCGATGCACAGCACCTAACCCCCTCGCATTTGTGAACTGGGGGCGGGAAAGGCCCAGGTTGAGACCTGCTTGCCGCGATGCTCACTCAAATCGACTCCAGGCGAGCAAGAATTTTCCGCGAGATATCTTGACGGCCTCTGACATGGCCAAATGAAAAGATTCATTATACATTGAAGGTTCATATCCAGGTTAATTGCTTTGCAGTTCGGCATGGCATTGAGGCTGTGCCGCCCTGCTGGGCGGATGAACATGGCCGAAAACGTTGAAAGCCAGGACAGGGGCATATCGCCACGAGCCAGGTACATCCTCGCCATGGTGCTGATCTGTTCTGCCGTGTTGCTCGGGATCGTCGCACCTGTTTAGGCGGGCGATCCGTAGAGGGCGAGGCGCCGGGCCGGATGATTCCAGCTCGGGCCGGGCAGTTACACAGATGAGCGCCCCAGACCACGCAAAGGGCCGATCTGAATCGCAGATAGCCTCCCGGCCCTATGAAGCAGAATGCTGTGACGGCGCAACCGCCATTTGCCGGGACCGAAGAAGACACTCCCCACCGAAATCGCGTCGGCCACCGTCCGGATCGTGGAGGCGTCTTCGCTGGGGTACCTTGTGCCGGCCGCACGAATGGGGAGAGCACATCCAAGGCTCAGGTACCCGCCCCGGGGTCAGGGGCTGCGATGGACCCGAAACGGCCGTAGTCGCAGGAACCCGGTGCATCGGACTGTTGCAGCGGATCCGGAGTCCCCGCGTCGGCCGTGGACGGCAGAAAGGCACGGATTCCCGATACATCGGGGGGGGGCCGTCCGGCGAATACGATTGGGACCGACATCGTCCGCCGGAGAACGAACCTCCCTCGTCCGCAAGAGGAAGATTCCCAGATCTCCATCTCTTCGAAACAGAGCAGACTGAAGAGAGAAGGCATCGCATCGGTGCCGTACGCACCACGCTTTCCCGATGCCTCAGCCCGGATTTGAACCGGGGACAACCAGATCTTCAGTCTGGCGCTCTCCCAAACTGAGCTACTAAGGCAGGCGGATCATAAGGTTGCCCCTCCCCGGATAAAAAACCCGCGGTGGCAGCCGTGATTCGCATCGAGGATACCTTCATTGCCGTCCGGGCCCACCCGTACGTGCATGCCCCAAGCGCCGACTCTCTCGCCCGCGGAGGAGCGCGTCCTCGACGCGGCGCGAGACCGGAAGGCCCGCGTGCTCCACCTGACCCACAACGACCTCGATGCGGTAGGGGCCGATGCAATCCACCGACGGCGGTACGGGGACGTTTTCACGGTCTTCTCCTCGGTCGGCAAGTTTCCGGCCTTCCTCGAGCGGCTCGCGGCCCTGCCGGGCCGGGGCGACCTCCTCTCCATCACGGACCTCGGGTATCAGGACGCGGCCGTGCCCGCTCTCGAGACCGCCCGGCGGAACGAGTGGCGTGTCGAATGGCGGGACCATCACCGATGGAACGAGGAGGAGTGCGGCGCCGTCCGCGAACGGGTCGACCTGCTTCGGGTCGACACGGCCCGGTGCGGCTGCGGAATCGCCGCAATCGACCTCCTCCCCGAGGACCCGGTCGCACGCGAGATCGCCGGCGTCGTCTGCGACTACGACCTCTGGCTCCACCGCGATCCCCGATCGGCCGTGCTCGGCCAGGTGCTCCAGCGGCCAAGAAATCGGAATCACGTCCGCGACCTGCTGGTCAAAGGTCGCTTTTCGGACGATCAGGTCGAGGCCGAGTACGCCGAGATCCGGAAGGAGATGGCCGGGGTGATCGACCATTCGATCGCCCATGTCCAGCTCGGCGGGCGAACGCTACCGAATCGCGTTTGCGCCGCTCTACGGGTATCCCTCCGAGACCGCGGCAGCCATCCGGGAGCGGCTCGGGACCGAGATCGAGGTGATCGTCAATCCGTCGGGCCGGTTCTCGATCCGGTCCGTCCCCCCGCTCAGCCACCTCGTCGCCCGCCGGTTCGGCGGCGGCGGCCACCCACACGCAGCCGGCGGCGACTTCGCATTCTCGTTCATCGATCGACTCGGCTTCGCGCTCCTGAAGCGGAGCCGGCGGTACCGTGATCTCGTCGCGGCGGCCGAAGCCCTCTAATGCAGGCGGAATACCCCTTTTTTAATCGTCGGTCGACCGATCAGGCATGTGGAGCGCGATTGAGATCGACCGCTGGATCGGCTCGCGTCGCTCCTCGTTTGCCGAAACGCGGGACGCGGCCAGGGCGATCGTCGAGCGGGTGCGGACCGATGGAGACGCGGCGCTCATCGAACTTGTCCGCCGGTTCGATGGGGTAGAGCTCCGGGCACTGGCAGCCATCGACGACGAACGCGAGGCGGCGTACGAGGTCTTCGATGGCCGCGTCACCGAGGCACTCGTCGAGGCCGAGGCCCGGATCACGGCTTTCCACGAATCTCCAGCGCCCCCCCGGCCTCTGGCTCTCGGAGGTCGAGCCCGGGATCACACTCGAGGTGAAGACCACGCCGCTCGATCGGATCGGTGCGTGTGTCACGGGCGGCCGGGCGGCCTATCCCTCGACCGCCCTGATGTGCACCGTGCCGGCCAGGGTCGCGGGCGTCCGCTCCATCTGCTGCTGTTCGCCTCCGCCGATCCACCCCTCACGCTCGTCGTGCTCGACATCGCCGGCGTCACGGAGATCTATCGCGTCGGGGGTGCCCAGGCAAACGCAGCCATGACACTCGGCAAGGAGTCGATCGCGCCTGTCCAGAAGGTCGTCGGGCCGGGCAACATCTTCGTCACGGCCGCGAAACAGCTCCTTCAGGACCAGGTCGAGATCGACTTTCCGGTCGGACCGAGCGAGGTCACCATCGTCGCCGACGCGACCGCGCGGCCTGAGTTCACCGCGGCCGACGTACTCACCCAGTCCGAACACGATCCCCCTGCAGCTGACGATCCTGGTAACGACTGAGCCCGCGCTCGCGGACGCAGAAGGCCGGGAGCTCGAGGCGATGGCAGCCCGGGCCGATCGGTTCGCGATCGCCGAACAGGCCCTCCAAAACTGCGGCTACGTGCTCGTGGACTCGCTCGCAGAGGCCGCAGAGGCCGCAGTGGCCATCGACAGAATCGCACCCGAGTATCTCTCTATCCAGTCGCCAACCCGCTCGCCATGCTCGCCGTAGTCCATAATGCAGGCTCGATCTCTCTCGGCCCGTACTCGGCGGTCGCCTGCGGCGACATTGCGACTGGGACGAACCACATCCTCCCCACAGCCGGCCACGCGGCAACCCGCTCGGGGCTCGACATCAGGCAATTCTGCAAGACCTCGACGGTCCAGCAGCTCTCCCGGGATGGCCTCGAGTTGATCGGGGACGTGGTCGAGGCGATCGCCGTCGCGGAGGGGCTCGCGGCGCATGCAGCCCCGGTCCGAATTCTGCGCCGCGGCTAACCCGGACCGGCGGCCCCCGCCCCCGAGATATCCCCGGCGGCCACGGTTACGGCGTCAGCATTATACAACCGTGCTGCGAATAGTCCACTGTCTGAAAGGAGGTCTCGAAGAATGCAGCACGGACCGCGGAGATGGGCGCTCGCCGTATGCCTTCTGGTCGGAACCCTCGCTGTCCTGGCCGCGACGGTCGCGGGTGCGGGGATCCGAGATCCAACCGTGATCACAGTCCCCGGAACCTACCTGCTCGAGCAGAACCTGTCGGTGTCCGGCGGCTCGGTCGCGATCGAGGTTCGGGCCCCCAATGTCACGATCGAGGGGAACGGGTGGACGATCGCCGGGAAGGACACCGCGAACTCGTGCGGCATCCTCGTCCATGCGCCCGCGGGCGTCGTTCGAAACGTGACCATCCGAAATCTCAACATCCGCGACCTCCAGTTCGGGTGCTACTTCTGGGACACCGAGAACACTAGCGTCGAGGACTGCCGGATCGAATCCTGCACCTACGGGATCACCTTCAACCCGGCTCTGCGGGGCTGCGTCACGGCGAGCAGGCTTGAGGGGAACGACTACGGCTTCGCGATCTCCGGGGGATCGGCCGCGCCCACGATCCAGTCGAACCGGATCACCGACAGTCCCCGCACCGGGATCTACCTCTACCGAACACGCGGCGGGCTGATCGCCGACAACTATCTCGAGAATACCCGTAACGTCTACGTAGGCGAGCAGGCCTCGGGGATCAACTGGACGACCGGGTCGGAATCAGGCCGTTCGGTTGCCGGCGGCCCCCTTCTCGGCGGCAACTTCTGGGGCCGGCCGAACGGGAGCGGGTTCTCGCAGACCACGGCAGACGCGGACCGCGATGGGATTCTGCGATCGGACCTACCGCGTTTCGGGCTACATGGTCGATACCCTGCCCCTCCGAGAGCGTACCAACCGAACGCCACTCGTTGCCGGATTCACAGCAACGCCCTCATCGGGTACGGCGCCGCTCACAGTCCAATTCAACGACACCTCCCGCGGCGATGCGGGTCTCTGGGAATGGTCGTTCGGCGACGGCACGAGGTCGATCAGTCGGAACACAACCCACCGGTATGTGATCCCCGGTCGATACGCGGTCACACTCAGGGTCAGCGACCCGGCGGGGGCGAACACCGCGATCCGGACGGGCGCGATCACGGTCGCGGCCCCGGTCAAACGGCCGGTGGCGGCGTTCCGGGCTACGCCGCGGGTCGGGGAGGCGCCGCTCGCCGTCCAGTTCACGGACACCTCGACAGGGTCGCCCCGGGCGTGGCGGTGGACCTTCGGGGACGGCACGAGCTCGACCGAGCGGAACCCGCGCCACGTCTATCGCGAGATCGGGAGGTACACGATCAGCCTCAGGGTCTCGAACCCGGCCGGCAATTCGACCCGGACATCAACGCGCATCATCATCGTGACCGGTCCGATCGAAGAGAAAGGTTATTAACGGGTTTGGCGCATGATATCCTGCAGAGCAATCTGTGAGATACCCCAAATGGATAACAGAAGATATGGCGGGCCGCCGCGTGGCGGTTCCAGGAACTATGGTAGCAGCGGCCCGAGAGAGATGACCAAGGCGGTCTGTTCGGACTGTGGGAAAGAGTGCGAGGTCCCCTTCAAGCCAACGGAGGGTCGCCCCGTCTATTGCTTCGACTGTCTGCCGAAGCACAGGAAGCCTCGCTTCTAATCGGACTCGGGAACTGCCGTTCTGGCATCTCCCAGCTTTTTTGAGAACGACCTGTTGACCCGTATCATCAGCACCGTCAGGGTAGCCGCAAAGAGGAGCTGCGTCAGGAGGTTCGGCCGGAGGTCCCCCGGCACGATAAAGATCACCAGAGCGAAGAGCGGTGCGCAGAGCGAGACGAGATCGCGCCGGGGCTTGAGGTACGCGAGGTACGCGAGCAGTGCGGACCCGATCACGCATCCCCAGGCAAACGAGCCCGGGTCGGCGATCAGGCCCGCATTTGTAAGCGCGATCGCGACCGGGATCCCGCCGAACGAGGCGAGGGGGACGCCGGCCGAGAGAAGGAGGTCCCGTTGGGCGGATGAGACCATATGCACCTAGGGTTCTTCGCCGGGGGTGATAGGGTTATGCGTCAGGGGACTCGAGACGGACGCGGCCCGCAAAGACCGCGTCGACCTCCTCTTCGAGCCCGGCGAGCAGCGCCGCCCGCTCCTTCGCCTTCTGCTCGGCCACGCGGACGAGGCCTGCCCGCTCGTCCTGGAGCACTGCCGCGCGGTGGTCGAGCTGCCGCAGGCGGCCGGCGAGCCGCTCCCGGTCCTGTGCAACCGGCGAGGTTGCGAGCTCCACGATCGAGTGCAGCGGCCTCCTCAATCAACCGGGCATGGTCATCGGCGCGGGAGCCCATCGCGGCGGCGACCGCGGCGGGGTCGTCGAAGAGCGGGTCGCCCTCCTTCGGCGCGATCTCGCCCGCCGCGACCAGGTCGCGGACCACGGCGAGGCCTCGGCCAGGAGAGGAGCGAGAGCCGAGCCGTCGGCTGGCAGGGGCTCGGCGAGTGTGGACTGGAGGTGGTGGAGCCTCGTCGCAGTCTGTCGGTCTCCGCGTTTCGCGACGAGCCGCTCGGCCCGGCGGAGGATCCGGATCAGACCCTCGGCCTGGACGCGATGCGCGGCCTCGATGACGCTGGCACGGGCCCGGAGTCTGCCGGCCTCAGCCCTCCGCTCCTCGAGGTCCAGGGCCGCGGGCGAGCCGTTCAGGGCGACGAGCTCGGCTTCGGCCCCCTCTCGCTCGCAGGTCAGGGCAGCGAGTCCTCGGCCGCAGCACCGTCCGACCTCCGGGCCGCATCCTGTTCCTCGGACTCGAGCACGGCCATTCGCTCGAGCCGGCGGCGAAGAGTCCCCAGGGCCGCGAGGCCCGCGCTTCTCCTCGCCGAGGGCCGCCGTCATCGCGTTCACGGCATGACCGACGACATCGACGCCGGCCTTGACCGCCTTCATCTCGTCGGGCAGGACCGAGCGCAGGTACCGCCCCTGTCCGCGGAGTGCCGAGATCGAACACTTGAGGAGCGCGGCGGAGGCGCCATAGAACTCGTGGGGGTCCTCCGGGAGCGGGCGCGCGAGGCAGGACTCCAGCGCCCGCACAAACGCCGGGAGCGTTGTACGGGAGATCTGCTCGAGCTTCGGGTGGAGAGCCGTGTCCCAATCGGCCTGTGCGAGCCGCTTGAGCAGGGCACCGAGGTCGGCGACTGCCCGCCGCACCTCGCGTGCCGGCTCCTCGCACGCAGGTCCGACACGGGCACTGATCGCAGCCGCCTCCTCGTCGATGAGCGCCGGCAACGCTCCTCGAGATCGACCGCAGTCGCGGCCGACGGCCCCTCCTTCCGACCGAGGAGATCCTTTACGAAGCGGAAGACCGGCACGGTCAGTCACTCCTCGCGATCTGCCGGATCCGGCCGACACCGTCGATCTCGGAGATCACCGCGGCCACCTCGGGCGGCACGAGCGGCTCCCACGCCTCCCCCTCGAGCATCCGGCGGCGGATCTCGGTCCCACTGTGGCGGTCGCGTTCGTGCATCGCATCCGTGTGAGTGGGGATGCCCGCCTCGGCGAAGAGGCGGACCACGAGCTGGTTCGCCGAGTGGACGACCTGGAACGGCGGGGTCATGGACATGACGTGGGCGGCCCAGATCGCATTGCGCCGGATGTCCTCGATCGGGATGACGTAGAACGGCACCCCGAGCCCCGCGAGCGAGCGCGTGAGCATCAGCACGCGCTCTCCCGCCGTGAATGGGTTCTGGAGATCGTGCGAGAGCGAGCCGAGCCGATCCCGATCACGATCTCGTCCGCGGTCTTCGCGATCGCGGAGAGCACGGCATGGTGACCGTTGTGGTACGGCTGGAAGCGACCAATATAGAAAGCGCGCTTCATATCTTCACCGCCAGTCCGGCGACCTTCGCCGCGAATGCGCCCGCGACGAAGCCCGCGTCGATGTTCACGACCGCGATCACCGAGCAGGACTGGAGCATCGAGCCGAGCGCAGCCTGCCCCGCCCCCTTGAAGCCGTAGCCGGTCGAGACAGGCACCCCGATCACGGGCCGGTCCACGAGCCCGGCAACAACCGCAGGCAGCGTCCCTTCCCGCCCGGCCGCGACCACGAAGACATGGCAGTCGAGAAGACCCTTGAGCGCCGGGAAGAGCCTGTGGATGCCCGGCGGCGCCGACATCGTAGGCGCATCGAACTGTGCATCCCATCTCCTCGGCGACCGCACGCGCCTCCTCGGCGACGGGGATGTCAGAGGTCCCGGCCGTCACGATCCCGACCATCCCCCCGCCCGTCGGTCGTTCACGCCCGTCCGAGACGATCAGGAGTGCTGGCAACCAGCCGCTCCTCGATCAGGAGGTCGGCGTCGACGGTGGCCTCGCGGACCACCACAACCTGCTCCGCGGAGATGCGCGTCACGAGGCAGCGTCCCGCGGCCTTTGCGTGGGCGACCACGATCGCGGCGAGGCCGCCGGGACGCGGACTTGCCCTCGGCGAGCACTGCTTCCGGCAGGCCGCAGCGGTAGCCGCGCGACCGAGGTCGATCCGGGCGATACTCGCCGACCGCCTCGAGCCGGAGCCCCTCGATCTCCTGCGCCGCCGCCTCGAGCGGGCAGCGTCGCCCGCCCGATAGCGTCGAGGAGCGCGCGCAGTGTCCGTCGGCTGGCATGATCTGCACTACGTAGGGGGCACGATAAATAACTGGTGCATTCATGTCCTACCTTCTCTACGTCGCCTGGTTCGGCGCGGCGGCCGTCGCGCTCCTCTGGCTCCGCGACGCCCGGATTCTCTTCTGGCGGACGGGACTGCCGGAGTACCGGACGGCTCGTACCACCGCGTCGTCTTCACGGCCCTCGCGCTCGCCGGCGTCGGCGTCACCTATGTCGAGTCGCTCGACGTCGTGACCTCGGTCTTGTCCTGCTCGCGCTTTACCTCCAGGGCCGGGGTCGGGCGCGAGCGGATTGGACCACCGAGTCCACGCTCGAGCGTGCTGTGGGGAATGCTCCGCGGAAACAGAGATAACCCGACGGGACGGATTTTATAAGGAAATGCCTGCAGCGACCCCGCGGGACCCGGGACTTCCTCCCGGACCAGATGGAAGCGCGCTCCGAGATTGAGGGGCGCATGCGCGAGGCGGTGCGCCGCTTCGGCTACCGGCAGGTCAGGACGCCGGCTTTCGAGGGTCTCCAGCTTCCTTCACCCTCCGCTCGGGGCCCGGCATTGACTCAAGACTTACGCGTTCGAGGACAAGGGCGGGCGGGGCTTGCGCTCCGGCCGGAGCTGACCCGCGCCCGTCCTCCGGCTGTACGTGAACGAGGCCCGGGTGTTTGCCGCTGTCCGCCTGGGCACGACATCGACGACTGCTTCCGGGACCAGCGGCCGCAGAAGGGGCGTACCGGCAGTTCTGGCAGTTCGGGGCCGAGTGATTGGCGTGGACTCGGCCGGCGCCGACGCGCAGGTGATCCGCTCGCGGATGCGGCCCTCCGGGCGGCCGGTGTCGAGTACCAGCTGAAGGTGGGCCACCTCGCCCTCCGCGCGCTTCGCTTCTCGCCGATCCTCGACGAGGGGGCAAGCGGACGGTCATGGGTCTGCTCGATAAGCGAGAGATGGACGCGCTCGCGGACGCACTCACCGATCTCGGCGGCGCGGACCTCCTCGGTGCGCTCGAGGCGCTCGTGGGCGCGACCACGCTCGACGCGGCCTTCGCGGTTACGGGGCCGCCGCCCAAGAGGCGCGTCTGCGCCGAGGCCTCGTCGGCGCTCCTCGACGCAGCCGGGCTCGCGGACCCGCTCAACTTCGGGATTGTGCGCGGCCTCGACTACTACACGGGGATGGTCTTCGAGGGCTTCGCCTCGAACCTCGGGGCCGAGAACCAGATCGTGGGCGGCGGGTGTACCGCCTCGCCCACCTCTTCGGCGGCGAGGACACCCCGTCCTGCG
>CAVUEE010000024.1:0-30112 GCA_963740465.1 uncultured Methanoregulaceae archaeon | reverse complement strand
CGAGTTCCGCGACTTCTTCCCGCAGAACCGGGTCGAGTACTTCGTCTCGTACTACGACTACTACCAGCCCGAGTCCTACATCCCCCAGCGGGACCTCTATATCGAGAAGGACATGCCGATCAACCCGAAGATCGAACAGATGCGGCTCGCGGCCACCGCGTCCGCTGCTCTCGCGGCGGGACACATCATCGTGGCCTCGGTCTCGTGCATCTACGGTCTCGGCAACCCCGTCCACTTCCAGACATGGGCTTCGAGCTGAAGGTCGGCGACAGCCTGAAGCGGTCCGACTTCCTCATGCAGCTCGTCGAGATCCAGTTCGAGCGGAACGAGATCGAGCTTCTTCCGGGCCGGTTCCGGGTGAACGCGGGACACGATCGACATCGTCCCCGGGTACTACAACAACATCATCCGGTCGAGACCTTCGGGGACCGGATCGAGCGGATCACCGAGATCGACCGGAATCACGGGTCTGCCGAAGGAGCAGATGGAGTACTTCTACGTCTTCCCCGCCCGGCACTACGTGATCCCGATCCGCACACGCGGGAGCGGGCGATCGACTCGATCCGCGAGGAGCTGGATCAGCGCCTGCCCGAGCTCGGGCTCCTCGAGTCGCACCGGCTCGAGCAGCGGACCCTCTTCGACCTCGAGATGATCGAGGAGACCGGGTCGTGCAAGGGGATCGAGAACTACTCGCGCCACTTCGACTTCCGGCTGCCCGGCGAGAAGCCGTACTGCCTGCTCGACTACTTCCCGAACGACTTCCTGATGGTCATCGACGAGAGCCACCAGACGATCCCCCAGGTCCACGGGATGTACAAGGGCGACCGGTCGCGGAAGAGCCTCGCTCATCGACTACGGGTTCCGGCTGCCGTCCGCGTACGACAACCGCCCCCTGAAGTTGGAGGAGTTCCGCGAAGTATCTGGAAGCAGGTGATCTTTGTCTCGGCGACCCCCGGCGAGTACGAGCACGAGGGTCTCGGACCGGATGGTCGAGCAGATCATCCGGCCGACGGGGCTCGTCGACCCGGCGGTCGAGGTGCGGAAGATCGAGGGCCAGACCCTCGACGTGATCGAGGAGATCAGGAAGACGATCGCGAAGGGCGAGCGGGTGCTGGTCACGACGCTCACCAAGAAGCTCGCCGAGGAGCTCTCCGAGTGGCTCGCCGACCAGCGGGATCAAGACCCGGTACCTCCACTCCGAGATCGACACAATCGAGCGGACCGAGATCATCCGGCAGCTCCGGCTCGGCCGGTTCGACGTCCTCGTCGGGATCAACCTCCTCCGCGAGGGGCTCGACATCCCCGAGGTCGGGTTCATCGGGATCCTCGATGCGGACAAGGAGGGGTTCCTCCGCGACGACCGGTCCCTGATCCAGACGATCGGCCGGGCTGCGCGGAATGCGGACTCGCACGTGGTCCTGTATGCCGACGTCATGACGAACTCGATCAAGAACGCGCTCGCCGAGACCGCGCGCCGGCGCGAGATGCAGCTCGAGTTCAACCGCGTCCACGGGATCGTCCCGCAGACGATCGTGAAGCCGATCCGCGAGGCCGAGGCCGACCTCAAGGACGCGAAGCACGTGCCGAAGCACGACATCCCGGCCCTGCTGGTCGAGCTCGACGCCGAGATGCGGTCCGCGGCCGAGCAGCTCGACTTCGAGCGGGCGATCGCGCTCCGCGAGCGGATCCGGCAGCTCGAGCAGAAGGCCGGGGGCGAAGCCGCCCCGGCCCCGCGGAAGCCGCGGGCGAAGAAGTCGTTCTGAGAATTTTCAGATCAGCGGACTCGGGCACCCGTCGCCTGCCGGCGGCAGGGGCCCGCCCTTGACCAGCAGCGGCATCGCGGTGGCGGAGAGCTTGGCCATCACGAGGGCCTTGCCCCGCTCGGTCAGCGCGAAGATCGGGACGCCGGTCCCGCCCTGGACCAGCGCCTTCGTCCGCGCGGCCTCGCGGACCGTCCCCGAGGCGCAGGCGGTCGTGATATCCGCGACAGCGACGAGCCGCTCGGCCTCCGACGCCGAGAGGCCCGTCGTGTGGACAGCGATGATCAGGGCGGCGGGCGCCGCGGCCCGGACTCCCTCGGCCATATCCGCTCCGGCGATGGTCACGGCGATACGCTCGTTCCCATGCTCGAGCGCGTAGAGCGCGCCGCCGACCTGGTCGAGCTCGGCCGTTTCGGGGTAGACCACGGCGCCGCCGGCCTCTCGGATCCGCTCGATCACGGCCGGGTACGGCGTCGTCCGGACGAGCCCCGACATCCGCCCCCCGATCCCCTGGACCAGGGCCGGGTCGGAGACGACCACCGTCCCCGCGCCGTCGCAGGCGAGCACGGCCGCATCCAGGAGCCCCGAGCGGAGCCCCTCCATCATCAGCTCGGAGGCGCCGAAGAGGACGAAGTCGGCCTCCGAGAGAACCTGCCGATCGGGCGTGCACATGCCGAACGACCGGATCCGCGCCTCCATGTTCGCGCGGATCGCTCCTGGTTCCATCGATGTGACGGGCACGGCGAATCGCCGGGCGAGCGGGCAGTCCTCGATCACGGGCTCGCCGACCTCGACCACGCGCCCCTCGCGGATTATAACCCGGGCCCGGCCGATCGCCTCGATCACGTGCTCGTCGCCCGCAGGATACGTCTCCTCCATATTGAACACGTCTGCGCGCCACATCGTATAGTATGAACGGATCGGGACCGGGCGTGCAGTTGACCGCGGCCGAGATCCTGTCGCGAATCGGGATGAAGCCGCACTCCGGGAGTTCACGCCTGCCCGAGGTCGATCTCGCCCGCGCCCTCGCCCTCGGGATGATGGTCACCTACCACTTCCTCTTCACCCTCTGGTTCCTCGGGATGGCGAACGTCGCGGTGCTGACGGGCTTCTGGCGGGTCTTCGCCTACGCCACGGCCTCCCTCTTCATCGCAATCGCCGGGCTCTCCCTGACCCTCGCGGCCGCGGCCCGGCGCCGACGCGGCGCCACGGAGGGCGAGATCGCGATCGCCCAGGCGCGACGCGGCCTCGTCGTCTTCGGATGGGGGCTCGTGATCACGGCCGTGACTCTGGTCGCGCTCAACGAGGGAGCGATCGTCTTCGGGGTTCTCCACCTGATCGGGCTCGGCACGATCCTGGCCATCCCCCTGGTCCGCCGTCCGCGGGCCGCGCTCGCTCTCGGGACGGTCTGCGTGCTCCTCGGCCCGCTCGCGGCGCAGATGACGGGACCGCTCTGGCTCACCTGGCTCGGGGTGCACCCCGCGGACTTCGTCTCGCTCGACTACGTCCCGATCCTGCCCTGGTTCGGGGTGCTGCTGATCGGCGTCGCAGCGGGCTGGGCCATCTTCCCGAACGGCGAGCGGCGCCGGCCCCTACCACCGTTCCCCTCGTGGACGGACCCCTTTCTCTGGGTCGGCCGGCACACGCTCGCGATCTACATCCTCCACGAGCCGGTCATTCTCGCCGTGCTCCTGACGATCCGGCAATCTTTCTAATCTTCGCCCTCGACCGCGAGCAGGAGCGCCTTGCGGAGCATGAACTCCGTGTACCCCGAGGCGATCCGCTCGTCCTCCGCGAGCGGGTGGCGGCGGGCCTCCATCTCTTCGCGCCGGGACCGGGCGTGGCAGTAGTCGTGCCCCTCCTTGACCCGGACCAGGATCTCGTCGAGGGACGCGCCGTTCACGGTCACCTCGTCCTCCCCGTCGGTCACCTCGTCGCGAACCGCCACCCGGACGCCCGCGGCCTCGAGGGCCGGCCGCACCTCCTCGACCACATCCTGCACCGTTCGCCCCGTGTCCGCCGCAACGAGACGGCTCCGAACCGCTCCCGGAGGATGACGCCAGACCAGGTCGAGCCTCGCGGCCTCCATCCCGTCAGGCCTCGTCGAACCGGAGCGAGGCCGAGTTCATGCAGTAGCGCTTCCCCGTCGGCGGCGGGCCGTCGGGAAAGACGTGCCCGAGGTGGGCGTCGCACCGCCGGCAGCGCACCTCGTCCCGGGTCATGCCGTACGAGGAGTCGCGGACCTCGTACACGTTCGTCTCGGCCACCGGGCGCGAGAAGCTCGGCCAGCCCGTCCCCGAATCGAACTTGTCGTCGGATCTGAAGAGGTCGATCCCGCAGCAGATACACCGATAGAGACCGTGCCTCTTATTGGCGTGGTACTCGTTCGCAAAGGCTGGCTCTGTCCCGTGGCCGCGCGCCACCGCGTACTGAGTCGAGTTCAGGCGCCGGCGCCACTCCTCGTCCGAGAGCCGGCACCGCTTCATGGGCACGGTCCGGTTCTCCTTCACCGAGTAGATCGGGACTTCGTCGTCGGACTCCATGCCCGAGAGTGGCCCCGCGCCTATATCAATGGATCGTCAGAGCCCGAGTTTCTCCGCCGTCTCGCGGCAGAGTCCGGCCTCGTGAGGCCGGCCGAGCATCTCCATCACCTCGGCCGTGAGCGCCCACGCGGTCGCACGCTGGGGGTCGAGGTCGAGGGACCGCTCGAGCGAGAAGAGGGCATCCTCGCTCCGTCCGACCGCCTTCTCCATCATCCCGCGCATCAGCCACGCGGTCGGGTCGTCGCCCTTGATCTCGAGTGCGGCCTCGAAGCACCAGCAGGCCTCCTCGTGCCGTTCCTCGTCCATCAGGCCGAAACCGCGCTCGAGCCAGTGGTCGAACCGGGCCGTGCCGAGCTTCGTGGCCCGCTCGATGCAGGCGAACGCTTCCTTCTCGCGCCCGAGGCGGTGAAGAGCCCGGGCCGAGGCCTGCAGTGCCTTTCCGTTCTCGGGCTCGCGCTCGTTCGCGGTCTCGAAACACCAGAGGGCCCGCGCGAGCTCGCCCGCCTCGAGGAGCTCGAGCCCGCGGCGCAGCCATTCGGCCGCGACGTCGCCGTCCCCGGGCAGCCGGTCCGCCTCGAGCAGCGATTGGTAGATCTTCGAGTACTCGATGCTCTCCCTCCCTACCGGATCGTACGAGAGAAGATCATAAAAGCTGATCCCTTCGTCCGAAGGGTATATCTGCCGCGGCGGCGAGGTGCCGACCATGAGGCGAATGCGATGAACCAGCTCGCAGGAAGGGTGGCGCTCGTGACAGGAGCGGGCTCCGGCATCGGCCGGGCGACGGCCCTCCTCCTCGCACGGGAGGGGGCGAAGGTGGCCGCGCTCGGCCACACGGCCGACGAGATCGACGCTGTGGTCGCCGAGATCCACGACGAGGGCGGCGTGGCCATGTCGATTGTCGCCGACGTCGCGCACGCGAGCCAGATGCGCGAGGCGGCAGACGCGGTGGACGCGCAGTGGGGCCGGCTCGACGTACTCTTTGCGAACGCGGGGATCAACGGCGTCTGGGCGCCGATCGAGGAGCTCGATCCCGGTGACTGGGACGAAACCATCAACACGAACCTCCGCGGCACGTTCCTGACGATCAAGTACGCGGTGCCGGTGATGAAGCGGACGGGCGGGTCCGTGATCGTCACCTCGTCCGTGAACGGCACGAGGATCTTCTCGAACGCCGGGGCAACCGCGTACTCGGCCTCGAAGGCCGGGCAGGTGGCGCTCGCGAAGATGCTCGCCCTCGAGCTCGCCAAGGACAGGATCCGGGTGAACGTGGTCTGCCCCGGGGCCGTCGAGACTCAGATCGGGGAGAACACCGAGGAGCGGGACCTCGAGAAGGCTCGCGAGCCCGTGGTCTTCCCCGAGGGCAAGATCCCGCTCACCAGCGGCCGTCCGGGCATACCCGAGCAGGTGGCCGCGCTCGTCCTCTTTCTCGCCTCGGACGCCGCGTTCCTGATCACCGGGACCGAGGTCTGGATCGACGGCGGCGAGTCCCTGCTTCAGGGCTGAACCGGCTGCCCCTCGCGGACGGCGCGGGCCGCTCGGACTCCGCGGAGGGCCGAGAGCGCCGCCGAAAAACCTGTCAGAACGGCGCCCGCGCCGATGATCGCCCCGACGGACGAGGCGAGCAGGGCCGGGTCCGCCTCGAGGACCGGCCCGGTGTTGCCCCCCGCGAGGAGGAGGGTGGTGAGCATGACCGAACCGATCGAGACGCCGAGCACCATCCCGAGGTTCCGGCCGGTTGCGGTGATGGCCGAGGCGAGCCCCACCCAGCGGCGCGGCGCCGAGGACATCTGCGCCGTGTTGTTCGGGGCCTGGAAGAGCCCCGCGCCGAGGCCGATCACCAGGAACGCGCCGAGGATGGGCACGAGCAGGCGCGCCGAGACCGCGTATCCGGCGATGACGTATCCGGCCGAGACCAGGCCCATGCCGACCGCGGCGAGGTACGGGAACCGGGTGCGGTCGTAGAGCCAGCCGGCCACGGGGGCAGTCACGGCCATGACCGCCGGCAGCAGGAGGAAGACGAGGCCGACCGTTGCCGGGGAGAAGCCCATGACCGCCTCGAAGTAGAACGGGCCGACCAGGTTCAGCATGAAGGCCGCGACGAAGTAGAGGAGCATCGCGACCACCGGAAGCACGTAGAGCGGCTCGGCGAAGAGACTCCAGGTCCACGAGCGGGGCCTTCGAGCGCCGCTCGATCAGCACGAACGCGACCGTCCCGGCCACGGCGACGAGGGCGTACGTGACGGCCGTCGGGTCGAGCGTGGGAGACGCGGCCAACCGGCCGAGAAAGAAGATCAGGCCCCCGAGAGCCGCCCCGAGCGCGACGGCCCCGGGCAGGTCGAAGGAGAAGCGTTCGGGCCGGACGTGCGCCCGCGGCAGCACCCGGAGCGCGGCGGCCACGACGATCGCGCCGATCGGGATGTTGATGAAGAAGACGTACTCCCACCCGAACGCCTCGACCAGCCCCCCGCCGACGACCGGGGACGCGAGCGCTCCGATGGCGACCACCGAGCCGAGGTACCCGAGGGCCCGCCCGCGCTCGGAGACGGGGAAGGCCTCGAAGATCAGGGCGTTCGCGATCGAGAAGACCATGGCCCCGCCGACGGCCTGGACGATCCGCGCCCCGATCAGGACCGCGAGGGTGGGGGCGAAGCCGCACGCGGCCGATGCGAGCGTGAAGAGCGTGATGCCGGCGACGAAGAGCGGCGCCCGTCCCGTGAACTCCGAGATCCTGCCCATCGGGAGGAGGAGCACGGTCATTGTCAGCAGGTAGGCAGTGATCACCCACTGCGTGCTGTCCAGGTTCACCCCGAAGTGGGCCGTGATCGTCGGCAGCGCGATCGCGACCACCACGCCGTCCAGGACGGCCATGAAGACCCCGGCCAGCACGACCGCGAGGATCGCGTATCGGTTCGGCGCGCCGTCGGCCTCCATGTGATGAGAGGTTGGAAGGGCGGAGGTATAAGCATGGGCTTCGCGGAATCCCGGAGAAGACCCGTTTCTCAGGCGGTCCTGTCGCGGAATGTGAGTCCGACAGAACTGTCTCGTCACGGTGCGGAGGAGCGCGAGGCGCGAAGCGCCGAGGGAGGGGGCGGCGCGAGCCCCCTCTCCGTTGCCGGCGAACAGCGACCCGGAAGCGAGCCGGCATCGTGCCGATTGACCGACCATTCAGAATCTTCGTCGCCGAATCCCCGTCCGATGGAATGCGCTCCCCGGTCGGTCGATTCCATCCACTCCGCCAAGAAGTCTTTCATCTCGCTACCGGGGAGGGGGACGGCCGGCACTGCTCCGCGGGGGACGAGCCCCGCTCCGCGCGCCGTCGCCGCCCCCTCCCGCGACGCGGCGCTTCGAGCTGCGTGGCACCCACCCCCGAAGCGGGATGATGACCCGTTCAAAGTGATGCATGCGATCGACCGTCTCCAGGGATGCAGGTTCTCGTGAGCGATAGGCATACACTCCGCCGTGCCGACGTCCTTCCATGGACGACGGGGGCTGGGACCGGGACTACCGGCAGCGCGGCCGGCTCTACCGTGGCAGTGTGCGCCTTCCGCCGCTTCCCGACGGTGCCCGCGTGCTCGAGCTCGGCTGCGGCGATGGGCGGACCCTCGCGGCGCTCGGTGCCCTGCCATGCACCGCCGTCGGCCTCGACAGGGCGAAGGCCGCGCTGGCCTTCTGCCGCCCCCGGGCAGGCCGGCCCTCATTCCGGCTCGTCTGCGGCGACGCCCGGCGCCTGCCGTTTCGCGACCGCTCGTTCGACGCGGTCCTGCTTCTCCACGTCCTGGGCCACGGGCGCGCGGACGACCGCGTGCGGATGGCCGCCGAGGCCGTGCGCGTGACCGCACCAGGGGGACGCCTCCACCTTCGCGTCTTCTCGCGCGAGGATCTCCGTGCGGAGACAGGCCTCGAGGTCGAGGAGGGGTCGCGCCTGCGGCGCACGGGCGTGCTCACGCACTACTTCACCGAGGACGAGGTCGCCGCCCTCTTTCCCTCATGCCGGGCTCTACGGCTCGAGACGGTCCGGTGGCATCTCCGCGTCCGGGGCGCGGCCCTGCTCCGGGCCGAGATCGAGGCGGATTTCGAGCCCGCAGACCCGGAACGGCTGTGGGACCACCCTGTTGATTTCGGTGAAAATCATGATACGAACATGGTGGAGTGATCCTCCGGCATACTCACGCCCGTCGTGGAGACACTATCCGGCCCCGATTCTGCTGGTAAGACGGGGCATGACCAAATGGTAATACATAAATGCCTCGTCCGAGCAATTTTTAAAGGGATGCCCGCCTCGGACGACGGGCACCGGATGGAGAGCTGATGTCACCGAGAAACCGCATGATCCTCTGCCTCGTCTGCCTCGCGGCCGTCGGGATGTTCTGCGTGGCCGGATGCACGACCACGCCGCCCAAGACAAATGCGACGCCGAACGTAACCGCCAACGCGACCATGAACAACACGATCCTGAAGATCAACAACAACCAGATGCCGAACTTCACCCCGAACGCGACCGCGAACGCGACCGCCGTGGCGACCACGAAGGCGGCCGGGAACGTGACGATCCCGATCATCAACGCGACCCTGCCGGCCATCAACATCAGCAACGTCACCCTGCCGAGACTCAACAGCACGTGAGGAGCCGGGCCGCGGCCGATGCCGCGGCGCCCGGTTCCGACCCAGATACCTTTTTATCCCCCGCGTCCTTTGGGACGCGCATTATGGGACCGATCTACCAGGACCCATCGCTCGCCGGAAGGCGCGGCGTCTTCCTCGACCGCAATGAGGCCGGGAGCGTCTGCGCGAGCCTCCTCAAGCGCCACCCCGACCTCGTCGACGGCGCGCTCTGCGGCGCGATCCCCTCCGGCGGGGTCGCCGTCGCCGCGCCGATCGCACGGCAGTTCGCCCTCCAGGTTCTGCCCCTGATCGCGCGGAAGGTCCAGGTGCCGGGCAACACGGAGTTCGGGATGGGCGCGGTCGCCTGGGACGGGCGCGTCCTCCTCGACCGTCCCCTGATCAGCGCCCTCGGCCTCGGACCCGCCGCGGTGGAGGCCCAGGTCGAACAGGCGAGGGCCTCGGTCGCGGAGCGACTCGAGCGGTTTCTCGGGGGCAGGCCCACGCCGGATCTCCGGGGCCGGCGCATCCTCGTCGTGGACGACGGGCTTGCCGGCGGGTCCACCGCCCTCGCGGTCATCGGTGCGCTCCGTGCCGCGGGCGCCGGGCCGCTCGTGACCGTGGTCCCGACCGGCCACGACCGGACCGTGGCCTTGGTCGCGGAGGCCTCCGATGCGGTGGTCTGCCCGAACATCCGGGGCGGAGACAGGTTCGCCGTGGCCGAGGCGTACCGGGCGTGGCGGGACCTCGCCGAGGACGAGGTGGCCGCGCTCCTCGACGGGCTCGCAGCGGACGGTCTCTTCTGAGACCGGACAGTCGCCCGGATCGCACTCGCTCTCGCTGATCCCGACGGTTTCGATCGGCGCGCAATCCTCTTCGTGACCGTGCCCTGCGCGATCGCGTTCAGGCGGGTGTGGGCCCCCGTCTCCGTCGCGTACGGCCACGCCCTCGGCGTGGAGGAAGGCCGCGCCAGGCGTAAGCCGGCGCGACCATGATGGTCAGAGCCGCAGTCGTGGTCCTTTCGCCGGTCTAGCAGGCGAGCGGGACGTCGGAAAACACGGCGTGGTCGAAGACTCCCCGCTCGGTCAGGCGCCGCTCGGGGATCACGGTCAGGGCGAGGAAGGAGAGGTGCATGAAGGCGTCGGGCACGGCGCCGAGCCGGGCCGCGTGCGCGGCGAGGCGATCGAGACTGTTCACGACCTCGGTGAAGGGCAGGTCGGACATGAGCCCGGCCACCGGGAGCGACAGCAGCGTGGTCTCCCCGAGCCCGACGGCCGCGAGCCCGCCGCGGCTCTCGACGACGGCCTCGATGGCCGCTGCCATCGCCGCCGGCTCGGCACCGACCGCGACCACCTGGTGGGCGTCGTGGGCGACCGTGGACGCGATGGCACCGCGTACAAGGCCGAAGCCCCGGACGAGGCCGACCCCGTTGCCCGTGCCGCGGTAGGCGTCGCAGACGGCGGCCGGCAGCAGATCCCGGCCGATGTCGGGGAGCGAGCCGGCGCGCACCGGCAGGTCGACGGCCCGCGTCCGTACCTGGCCGGGGACGATCTCGATCACGCGTGCGCACCCGTCGACGGCCGGTACGAGGTCGGCCGCGGACGGTATCCGGCATCGCATGGGCCGCGCCGGCGTGGGTACCGGGGCCGGCTCCGGCCCGGGATCGACGACCTCCGCGCCGCAGACGAAGGTCCGGGCGACCGCAAACACATCCCCTGGCGCGAGCACGCAGAGGTCGGCCCGCCGCCCCGGTGCAAGGGCCCCGCGGTCGGCGAGCCCGAACCGCTCGGCGGCCGAGAGCGTGGCCATCCTCAGGGCGAGCTCGGGCTCGAGCCCGCCGTCGACTGCGCGGCGGACGCAATCGTCGACCAGCCCGTCGCGGAAGATCAGGTCCGCGTGGCGGTCGTCCGTGCAGAAGGCGCAGCGGGACGCCGTTGCCGGCGTCACGAGCGGGAGGAGGGCTGCGAGGTTCCGCTCGGTCGAACCCTCGCGGAGGAAGAGGTACATGCCGCGCGCGAGCCGATCGCGCCCCTCGACTGCCGTGGCAGCCTCGTGGTCGCTCTGGGCCCCGGCAAGCACGTAGGCGTTGAGGTCCATACCCGCGAGCCCCGGGGCGTGGCCGTCCACGTTCCGGAAGAGGGCGACCTTCGCGGCGAGGTCGGGGTCGCCGGCGAGGAGGCCGGGTACGTTCATCACCTCGCCGAGCCCGACCACGCCCTCCCGTGCCGCGAGGGCCGCGAGCTCGGCGGCCCCGATCACCGCCCCTCCCACGTCGGCCGGCGTGGCCGGCACGCAGGACGGGAGCGTCAGCAGCAGGTCGACCGGCAGGTGCGGCCGGCAGGCGAGCATGTACTCGATCCCCGGCACGCCGAGCACGTTCGCGATCTCGTGGGGGTCCGCGACCACGGTCGTCGTGCCGTGGGCGGCGGCCAGCCGTGCGTACTCGAACGGCGAGAGCAGGGACGACTCGACGTGGACATGGGCGTCGATCAGTCCCGGCACGACCCGGGCGCCCCGAAGGTCGAGTTCGCGCCGCGCCCTGTAGCGGTCGGGCCCGAGCACCCGGCCCCGGTGTACCCCGAGCGCAGTCTCCTCCCACTCGCAGAGGAACGGGTTGAAGACGGAGGCATTCCTGACGACGAGGTCGACCGTCATCTCGCCCCGCGCGGCCCGCACGAGCTCACGCACGACCCGTCCCCTCGCGGACCGTCAGCTCCCGGATGACCGCACCCCGCCGCTGCTGGCCGTCGTAAAGGTGGAGGTAGCACCGGTAGGGCCCGTCGGGGAGATCGACCGCGTACGTGAACCGGTTCGTGCCGGCCTCCAGGTCCACGTACCGGGCCTCGGCGAAGACCTCGCGCTGCTGGATCCCGTCAAGGGCCGAGACCGTCACCTGCAGGTCCGCGTGGACGATCGGCACGCCCGTCGCGACCGTGACCGTGAGGTTCCCGTGGTCGTACTCGATGGGGCCGAAGGTGGCCTCGCCGACCGTGCATCCGGCCGTGAGGGCGAGGGCCGCGAGGCAGAGGAGGGCGAATCTACGAGGGACATGCATGGGCTGGTCAATGGTACTTCCGCCGACGACAATATATAAGATACGATTTCAAAGACGATACGGGACGAGACGAACAGCGCGCCTTCAGCCGCGCCGCTTCCGTCCCCGCACCCGCCGCGTGCCGGCGGGAGACGGAGGTCCTTCGATGCCTGCACCGAACCCGGAGAACGGGGCCCGCGGCCGGGTCCTCTTCATGGACGACGAGGAGGCGATCCGGGACGTCATGGGCCTGATGCTCCGGCGGCACGGCTTTCACGTGACCGTGGTCGGGGACGGGAGCGAGGCCGTGGCCGCGTACGATGCCGCGATGGCCCGGGGCATCCCCTACGACGCGGTCGTGCTCGACCTCGCCGTTCCCGGTGGCGCCGGGGCGCGGGAGGCGATCGAGGCCCTGCGCCGGCTCGACCCCGGCGTGCGGGCGCTCGTCTCGAGCGGCCACGCGCGGGATCCGGTCATGGTCGACCCGGCGGCTCACGGGTTCGCGGGTGTCGTCCCCAAGCCCTACTCGATCGCCGAGCTCGTGGCCGCGCTCGAGCAGGCGACCCGCTGAGTCGCGCCGTAGGGGCCGTATGGTTATTATGAGTCGGAGAGTATTCTCTTTGAGCATACGCCCCATGTCCCCGACCCGTCTCCTTCTTGTCCTGTTCCTCGTCGCCGCGCTTCTCCCGCCGGCGGTCTCTGCTGCCACGTACGTGGTCGCCGCCGCCGACGCGAGCGTATCGGACAAGGCTGTGTCAAACCTCGTCTGCGACGGCGTCGACGACCAGCGCGACATTAACAACGCGTTCAACAGCCTCCCGGACGATATGGGCACGGTCCAGGCTGACGGCCGGGACGTTCAACTGCTCGGACAGCGTCTTCCCGAACGGGAACTCGGAGTCTGATCGGGCCGGGCAGGGCCTAACCCGTCTGGTCGTGGTCAACAACCAGAGCCCGTTCAAGCCAATCAGCGTGACCCAGTCCGACGTCCACCTCCGCGGCTTCACCATCATGGGGAGCGGCGGCGTGCTCGTCAAGGTGAGCCGGGTCGTGGTCGAGGAAGTGACCGCGACGAGCCGCGGGCCCAACGGCACCCTCTACAGGGCCGGCGGGAACGGGATGTTCTACATCTGGGCCGACGGCGAGACGATCGAGGACGTCGCGTTCATCGACTGCACGGCCGAGGACGCGCACACCCACGGGTTCAACCTGAACGCGATCAACCTGCCGCGTGAGACCCGGAACATCCGCTTCATCGACTGCGTCGCGCGCCGCTGCGGCTACGGCGTCGCGGGCGGCTCGCGCTCCGAGTGGGTGACGGGCTTCGACATCCAGGAGAACAACGACCTCTACGACGTCCAGGTGATCGACTGCCGGGCCGAGGACAACTGGCAGTCGGGCTTCCACTTCGAGCCCGGCGAAGACAAGGGGACGATCAAGAAGGCGATCACGTTCTCCGGCTGCACGGCCGAGCGGAACGGCCAGCGCAACCCTGCCGCCTATCCCTACCAGTCGACCTTCATCTCCGGCTTCTACGTCCACTTCAACGCGGCCGTGACCGACTGCGTCTCGATCGACAACAAGAACGCGGGCTTCTACGTCGAGGGCGGCGACAGCGTGGTCTTCACACGCTGCACGGACCGGGGCTCGACCTACGGCTGGAAGGTCGTCAAGAATGCCCGGAACATCCGGCTCGAGGACTGCGCGAGCGATGGCGCAGAGAAATGGGCGCTCTGGTCCGCGTACGCGACGAACATCACCCTCGCCCGGTTCCTGCAGGTCGACGCGCAGGGGGACCGGGGCTACCAGTCGATCCTGGGCTGGTACTACGACAACCCGAGCTACCAGCAACCGGTGACCCAGTCCGCGCTCGAGATCACGGCCTCGAACACGAACCATTCCCTCGGGATCATCAACCAGGCGGGGAGCGGGAACACGTACACGCTCCTCTGGGAGGGGGACGCGACCACCGTGCCGACGACGCTCCCGACGGTCGTGCCGACGCCGACAGCGACGTCGGGCGTTCCTGTCGCGGCGTTCATGCTCTCGCCGTCGCAGGGCCGCCCGCCCCTGAACGTCTCGTTCACGGACCGCTCCACCGGGCTGCCGGCGGCGTGGCGGTGGGATTTCGGGGACGGCGGCACCTCGACCGAGCGGAACCCGTACCACGTGTATGCGACCGAGGGGCTCAAGGTCGTGAACCTGACGGTGAACAACACCTTCGGCGCCAACACGACGACCGGGTACGTGACCGTGGGCTCCGCGCCGTTCGCAGCCTTCTCGGCCGAGCCGCGGACTGTCGGGGCGGGGAAGCCCGTCGCGTTCACGGACCGGTCGATTGGGGCGCCGACGGCCTGGAGCTGGACCTTCGGCGACGGGGGAACCTCCAGCACCAGGAACCCCTCCCACACGTACACGCAGTCCGGGCTCTACACCGTCCGGATGACCGCCACGTACGCCGGCTCGAGCGACACCGAGCAGAAGACCGACTACGTCCGGGTCGTGCCCGACGCGAACTTCACGGCGAACGCCACGGCGGGCAAGGCCCCGCTCGCGGTCAGGTTCGCGGACGTCTCGAACGGGACGCCGAACGCATGGACCTGGGAGTTCGGGGACGGCACGAACGCGACCGTCCAGAACCCGACGCACGTCTACGCCCGGGCGGGGAACTACACGGTGAACCTGACGGCCCGGAACGGGTACGGCTCGACCACGCTCTCGCGGGCAGGGCTCGTCGGGGTCGAGCCCTCGAGGCCGCTGCTGACGTTCCCGGGAGGGACGGCCATGCCGAAGGACCTCAACGGCGACGGGCTGTACGACGACGTCGAACGGGAACGGCCGGAGGGACTTCAACGACGTCGTGCTCTACTTCAACCAGATGACCTGGATCGCCGCGAACGAGCCGGTCGAGGGCTTCGACTACAACGGGAACGGCCGGATCGACTTCGCCGACGCCGTCTGGCTCTTCAACCACCTGTGAGGCGGGACCCTCTCCTTTTCCGGTGCCGGCCTATACGGAGAGCCTCCCCGGTGATCGAGGGAGACGGCGCAGACTGCCGCCCCCGATCCAAAGGCCTATGTTCTCCCGTTTCGAATCCATTGCCATGCGATACATCGCGCTCATCGCGGCCCTCGCGCTCCTCGTGCTCGCCGCCGGCTGCACCGCCCCTTCGACACCCCAGAACGGGACGGCCACGCCCGCCGCCACGGTGACGACCGTCCATCCGACCGCCCCGGCCGTCTCGATCGCGGCCGGCTCCGCCCGGGTTGCGTCCGCGGGCGGGAACGCGACCGTCCCCATCGTCCTCGCCTCGGCGCCGAACGGCATCTCGGGCTACAATATCACCGTGGCCCTCGCCGATCCGTCGGTCGGCGAGATCACGGCCGTCGCGTTCCCCGACTGGGCGGGATTGAAGGCCAGCACGGCCGTCCCGGCGGGGAGGATCGCCCTCCAGGCCGTGGACATGTCCATGCAGGTCCCCGTGGGCGCGACGAACGTGACCCTTGCCACGCTCACGGTGAAGGGCAAAGCGGCCGGAAGCACGGCCATCACGATCAGGCCGGACCCGTCCCTCGGCGTCCAGGATCGCAGCGGCAACCTCTACGCGGTCACGGCGGTCCCCGGCACCCTGGCCGTCGGCGCCTGATCGCTCCGGCCTCGACAGGCATCGCTGTCCGACTCCCCCGACATTTTTGCGAACGATGAAACGATCACGGGCCGAAAACTCGTGCATGGACCTGCCGTTCACCCTCTCCACCGACCCGCCGGTCACGGTCCGGCCGATGATCCGCGACGAGCTCGTCATCGCGACGGACCTGGCCGCGGCCGAGGGCTGGAACCCGGGCATCCACGACGCGGAGACCTTCCGGGCGGCCGACCCCGGCGGCTTCTTCGCCCTCGAGCACGACGGAGAGGTGATCGGCACGGTCTCGGTGGTCCGGTACGGCGACGGCTTCGCGTTCGGCGGCCTCTACGTCCTTCGGCCCGAGTACCGCGGACGGGGAATCGGGTACGCGCTCCAGCAGGAGTTCACCCTCCCCTTCGTCGGCTCCCGCAACCTCGGGATAGACGGGGTTTTCGGGATGCAGGCCCGGTACGCATCGGCCGGCTTCCTCTTCGCCCACAGGAACGTCCGGTTCGAGGGGACCGGCGGCGGAACGGCGCCGGCAGGGGCGATACCGCTCGGTGCGGTGCCGTTCGAGGCGGTCGCGGCCTACGACCGGCAGTTCTTCCCCGGCCCGCGCGAGTCGTTCCTCAGGGGTTTCCTCGCCCAGCCCGACGCGGTCGGGTATGCGGCCACGAACTCCGGCGGCGGACTCACCGGGTACGGACTCGCCCGTGCATGCCGCGTCGGGTACAAGGTCGGACCGCTCTTTGCCGACACGCCGGAGGTCGCGGAACAGCTCTTCCGGGCGCTCTCGGCGGCCGTACCGGGCGAACCGCTCTTCCTCGACGTGCCCGAGCCGAACGCGGACGCGGTCGCGCTGGCCGCACGCCACGGCATGCGCGAGGTCTTCGGGACGGCGCGCATGTACTCTCGTTCGGTCCCGGCCCTGCCGCTCGACCGCACCTACGGCATCACGACCTTCGAGCTCGGCTGATTCAGCAGGAGACGCCGCGCCGCCTGAGCTCTGCGGTCTTCCGTGTCGAGCAGGCCTCGCACCGGAACTGCGGTGCCGGGTCGGCCGAACGGTCGTATCTCCCGGAGCGGACGAGGCGGTATCCCCGGGAGACGGCACCGCAGTCGGAACACCGGACCTGCTCGCGGACCTCCCAGGACGGGTCGATTGCGGGCGACGTGAAGATGAACCGGTCGACCCAGAAGAAGATCAGCCCGCCGATCAGGTTCGCAATGATCGTCGCGGTCAGGGCGCCGAGCGAGCCGAGCAAGACCAGCACGGCTGCAAGAAGGGGAGTCGAGAGCTGCCAGCGCACGAGATAGAGCGCGTACCGTCGGAGCGAGACGTCCATCGCGAAAGCGTGGCAGCCCGTCCGGCAATAAGAGAACGGATCGGGGACCTCACCCGAGCCGCTTCAGGGACGCCTCGACGAAGGCCGGGATGTCCTCCGGCTTCCTGCTCGAGACCAGGTTGCCGTCCTCGACCACGGGCTCGTCCACGTACTCGGCCCCCGCGTTCTCGATGTCGACCCGGATCGACGGCCAGCCCGCGACGCGCCGGCCCCGGAGGACGCGGGCGGTGATCAGCAGCTGCGGCGCGTGGCAGATCAGGAGGACCGTCCTGCCGCTCTCCACGAACTCCCGCACGAACTCGACCACTGCCGGGTCGATCCGGAGCTTGTCCGGCGAGTGGCCCCCGGGGATGAAGAGCGCGTCGAAGTCGCCGACCCCGACGTCCCCGACCGCGCGCTCGATGCGGACGGCGGTGCCGTGCTTGCCCCTGACCTCCTCGCCGGCCTTCCGGCCGACGACCGTGACCGTGTGCCCTGCTTTCCGGAACGCCTCGACGGGCTTCGTGGTACTCGACGTCCTCGAACTCGTTTCCGACCAGTGCGGCGATGGTTCTCATGCGAGCCCCATTCCGCCCGGCCGGGTTAATTCTTTCGCCCTCACTGCCCTCTCTCGACCGCGGCCAGGTCCGGCGAGATGGTCTGCGTGGCGGCTGCCGTGGGCGCCGCCCAGGGCGGGAGCACGACCGTGAACGACGGGAGGTCATCGATCCCGATCCGTGCCGTCCCGTCCGAGGCGACGTCCAGGACGTGCCCGCCCGCGTGCCGGTCGGCCGAGACGAAGTGCAGGTGCCAGCCGGGCACCGAGACCCCGTCCGAGAACGCCGGGCTGTAGAGGCCGACAAGCGTGCCGGTCACGTTCCGGAGCTCGTAGACCTTCTGCCCCGCAAGCGCGGTCGTCAGGTTCGGGTACGGCTTCTCCTGCGCCGGTTCCGACCGGACCTTGACGTAGGGGAACGTCCCGTCCACCCGGGCCATCGCGAAGAGGCCGGTATTGTTGGAGAGATACGTGTCGAGCTGCGCATCCATCCCCGAGAAGTTGGCGGCGGGGCCGAGGACTCCCGTGCGGTCCGCCTGGAACCGCGCCACGGACGCGAACGGGGTCGTCTCCGACGGCGGCGCCGCGGAGACGGAGCCGTCGACCCGCGCCCGCCAGGCAATGCCGTCGAGCATGATCATCTCTCCGTCGAGCCGGTCGTACGTCCCGATCCCGGTGTCCCCCTCATGCTCGAGGTCGCCGACCGTCAACGACCCGTCGAAGTCACCCGCCATGAGCGCGTCGATCGTCGAGACCTGGTAGAGCCGGTCGTGCTCGGCGTTCTGAGCCGCCATCCCTGCGATCGCCAGCGCAATCGCACCGATCGCGAGCGCGAGTGCGATGATGATCCCCCTTCGCTGCATGGTCCGTCGATCGATATGGAGCGGCCGTGCCTATAGAGGCGCGCCCTCAGCCGTCCCGGTCAGACCGGGACGGGGTCGCGGCTGCAGGCCCAGGATATCGGGGCGCACACGCGCCAGGTACGAGAGCAGGTACCCCGTGACGACCGCCTCGACCGCACCGACAGCGAGGTTGACCGCACCGACAAGGAGCATGCTCTGAGCGATCGCCTCCTCCCCCTGGGTCACTCCCTGGATCCCCGAGACCACCACGATCCCGATCATCACCAGGGTCCCGGCGAGGAGTGCGAGAAAGGTCGCGCCTGCTCCCCGAGCGAAGACCGACGCGCGCCCGTGCGCCGTGACGCGGAAGATTGCGTACGCGGTGGCGAGCTCGGTCGTGTTCACGAGCAGGTTCGCGCCGATCACGGTCCAGCCCCCGTGGCCCACCGCGGCCGAGAAGACGTTGGCGACGAGCGCCGCGATGATCCCCAGCATCGGTCCGAGCAGGATCCCCGTGAGCGGCATCAGGGAGAGGTGCACCCCTCCGAAGATCGGGATCTCGACCTGGAAGAGCGCGAAGACCGTGGCCGTGCAGAGCGCGGCGAGGGTGAGCCGGGCGGGCTCGAACGGCCGGCGGCGGAGAAGGCGAAGGGAGATCCCGAGCAGGACCAGCCCGAGCGCCCACCAGAGCGCGGCCCAGAAGAGCGGGAGGGTGCCGTCCTGGAGGTGGATGTGCGCCACGGGCTAGCCCCCGCCCACGAGCGCGGCCGCGAACTCGTCCTCGGTGACCGGCCGCGGTTCGAGCCTGCCGCCCGGTGCGGCGGCAGATCTCGCGCCAGAGCCGGACCACGCGCGGTTCCACCAGCCCTGCCCCCGCGAGCAGCTCCGCGTCGTAGAAGAGATCGCGCGGCGTCCCGTCCGCGATCACCGACCCCGCCTTCAGCACGTTCACCCGGTCCGCGATCCGGGCCGCGAAGTCCAGGTCGTGGGTCGAGAGCACCAGGCCGTACTGTCCCTGGCGCCGGAGCTCGCCGATCAGCGCCTCCACCGTGGCTGCGTGGGCCGGGTCCAGGTCCGAGGTCGGTTCGTCGAACGCGATCACCTCCGGACGCATCGCGAGCACGCCCGCGAGGGCGGCCAGGCGCTTCTCGCCGCCCGAGAGGTAGGCCGGGATCCTGTCCGCGAGGCGCGCAGCCCCGACCGATTCGAGCGCTTCGAGTGCCGCCGCCCGCGCCTCCTCAGCGGACAGCCCCAGGTTCATCGGCCCGAACGCGACGTCCTCGACCACGGTGGGGGCGAAGAGCTGGCTGTCCGCGTCCTGGAAGACCACGCCGACCGTTCGCCAGAGACTGCCGGCGCCGGGCGTCGTCCACGGCCTCGCCGAGAACCTCGACCCGCCCCTCCTCGGGCACCAGCGTCCCGTTCAGGTGCTCGATCAGGGTCGACTTGCCCGAGCCGTTCGAGCCGCAGACCGCGACGATCTCGCCCCGGTGCACGGTAAAGCACATCGCGTGCAGACCGACCGAACCGTCGGGGTAGACGTGGCTCGCGCAGTCGATATGGACCAGCGCCGACCCGTCGTCCGGGCCGCAGCAGATCGGCGGCTTCACGGTGCCGCCCCCCGAGGCCCGGCACGCCGGCCGCGGCCGCGGCACCGAGCAGAACGAACGCGATCGCCACCGCGGCGAGCTGCATTCGCGACGGCGGCGGGAGCGGCTCGGCAGGCGCGAAACGGCCGGCATAACCGCGGGCCGACATCGCCCGGCCCACGCGGTCCGCCCGGTCGTAGGACCGGAGGAACGAGAGCGCGAAGACCCCTGCGAAGAGGCGCGTCCGGGTGAGCACGCCGCGCGCAAGCCCGCCGCCCCGCGCCCGGAGGGCGAGCAGGAGGTTGTCCACGAGCTGGAGGGTCGTGAACAGGAACCGGTACGAGAGGAGGAAGATCTGGTCGATCGGGGCCGGCAGCACGCGCTGGACCAGCGCGGCCACGTAGGCGTAGCGCGTGGTCATGAGCACCGCGAGCGTCATCGTGACCCCCGCGAACGCACGTGCCAGCAGGGAGACGGTGAGCACCACCCCTCCGGTCGTCAGCGTGAGCCCGCCCACGGTGACGACGGGCTCTCCCGGTTCTCCCCAGACGAGCAGGACGACGAGCGAGAGGACGAAGAGCCCCGGGAGCACGTACCATCGGAGGAGCTCTCGGAGCGGCAGCCCCGCGAGCCGATAGACTGCGACCGTGCCGGCCCAGGCGAGCAGGAGGAGCCAGACCGGCTGCGCGAGGGTGACGAGCAGGACGAGCCAGGCCAGCGCGCCCACTTTGGCCCGCGGGTCCAGGCGGTGGATCGCCGAGCCGCCGCGCTCGGCGTAGAGCGTGATCAGGTTCGGGTCGGGGAGGTGGGACGCACGGTAGGGGGCGGACATCGGGAGTTCACTCCTCCCGGCAGGCGCAGCAGCCCCTGTCGCGCGCGATGGCGCCGCAGGCCGAACGCGACGGGTGGCCGAGGGCCGCGCAGATCGTGTTGACGACGTCGCGCGGGATCCGGTCCTCGCACCGCGCCGCCTGTTCGCAGGCCGTCGCGGGCTCCATGCCGAGCCGGGCGAACGCGAGCGCGAGAAGACGGTGCCGACGCATCAGGAACTCCGCGCACCGCCGCCCGCGCTCGGAGAGGGCGATCCCGCGGTACGGCGCGTGCTCGACAAGGCCGGCCTCGACCAGGGCCCGGACCGTCTTGGTGCTGGTCGACGGGTCGACCCCGAACCTCGCCGCGATGTCCGCGTTCGTGACCGGCTCCCCCCGCTCGAGAAGGAACTTCAGGTACTCCATCCGTCGTGGCGACAACCCGCGGCCTCCTCCCTGAGTCATGCGAGGTTCTCTGTGCGCCCCGACCGGAAAAGGTTTTGGCCCCGTACCAAGATCGGTCAGCGCCGGTCCACGAGCCGCTTCGGCCGGCCCTTGATCTGCGTGGAGCTCGAGCCCGCCCGGGCCCGTGAAGGAGAAGAGCACGCGGAGCTCGCCGCCGGCCTGAGCAGCGCCGAGCAGGGGGTTGTGCGCGGCCAGACTCTCGACGATCCGGTCTGGAGATCGCCCTGCGGTCGCAGGTGCCGGGGTCCTTGCACTCGAGTCCGATCCGGAGGACCGCGCCCGCGTCGCCCTCGCCGTACAGGAAGGCCTCGTACTCTCCGGTCAGGTCGGCCATGTTCTCCGGTGCGAAGACGGCCCGCTCGATCTCCGTCCGGTCGCACCGGGCCATGCCGATCTCGACCCGGTCGTTCTCGCGGCCCGGGGGACGGATCCTGAGGTGGGTCCGTCCGCAGGCGCATTTCTCGCGCGAGACGACGGAGGTGACGTCCTCGGTGTCGTAGTTGAGCAGGACCATGCCCGACCGCCCGCCGACCGGGAGGAGGTGGGAGAGGACGATCCGGCCCTCGGCCCCGTCCGGGACGAACGTCTGCAGCCCCGGGTCGTAGAGGTCCAGATGGACCATGTCCTCGGGGACGTGGAGTCCATCCTGGACGGTGCACTCGCCGCACATGGTCCCCTCGGTCGAACCGTAGGTGTTGTAGACGGGGCAGTCCCAGCGGTCCGACAGGTACCCGCGCGCCTCCTCGGCGAAGGACTCGCCGCCCACGATCAGTCGTCGCACCCGGCTCTCGCGCGGGTCGATCCCCTCGGCCTCGAGCCGGTCCGCGAGGCGCAGGAGCTCGAAGACCGAGCCGACGATCGCGGTCGGCCGGTAGCTCGTGATGATCCGGCTCGGGAAGGTGCACTTGCCCGTGGGGACGATCGTCATACTCAGCCGGTGTGCGGCCACGGTCATGGTGTTGCCGCCGATGTTCATGCCGTACGCCGTGCAGACCACGACCCTGTCCCCGTGCCCGAGCCCCTGCGCGGCGAAGGCGCGGGCGTACTTCTCGGCGTAACGCGTCCAGTCCTCCCAGGTCAGGAAGAAGGCCTTGGGTACGCCCGTGGTGCCGCTCGTCTCGTGGATGGTGAAGACGTCGGCGCACGGGGCCGAGAGAAAGCCGAAGTCGCGGGTAAGCGGGGGCTGGTGCGAACGAATGGTCGAGCCCGAGACGATCGGGAGCGCGAGCAGGTCGTCGTGGGTCCGGATGTCGCGGGCGCTCACCCCGTTGGCCGCGAGCCAGCGGCGGTAGAACGGCGAGTGCTCCTCCGCGTACTGCACCGTGTACCGGACCCGCTCCTCGGAGAGCGCGTCGAGGTCGTCGCGGTCCATGGTCTCGATCGCGGGGTCCCGCATGCCCGGACTCGCCGTCATGACCATCCATAGGCAACCGGGAGAGATAATACCGATCCGCCCCCTTTCCGGGCGAGTCGATCCTGCGGAACCGTGCCTTTTTTATGGTATCCCGGACCATCTAGTAGAGCGCACGACGCCGTGCATGCGCGGATAGTGTAGTGGTTATCACTAGGCGTTGCCAACGCCTAAACCCGGGTTCGAGTCCCGGTCCGCGCACTTGCTTTCTCCGGTTTTCTCCACACCGAGTCCGTATTCCGTCTTTGTGTTCCATCGCGTGCAAAGCCGCCCGGACGGGGACAAATAGAGCCCATACACCATCTATTTTTCAAAGCCGCCCCGAAGCGCTGTCGAAAAGGGAAGGGCGGTGCTCACCGAGCCGCGACCATCCTGCCTTCATCTTCCCGCATCGACCGTGTTCCCGCCGGTCCGTCCCAGGTACAGGCCGACTCCCACGGGTATGAGGAAGGTCAGGGCATAGTAGAGGAACACATCGGGGCCGTAATAGTCCGCCCGGAAGAACTGCACGATGAACAGGTAGTCGAGCACTATCGCGATCATCGTCCACGCAAGACCGACCCCGGCGTAATACTTGAGGGGAAGGTCCCGCTCTCTGAACCGCCACCACGCGACCGCAATCGTGACCGGAGTGAAGACTGCGGTGATGATCCAGCCCATGATACCTGCAACCGGCGTGAAGAACAGCACCAGCGACGCGAGATAGCCGAACAGCCACAGCCCCGTGCCCAGGCCCACGGTATCCAGTATCCACGGCTTCATCGCTGATCGCTCCACAGCCACTCGCCCACGAGCCTCGTCCAGCTCGCGACGTGGTCGTCCACCTCCGCCGGGGATTTCGCGCTGGCGCGGGTCGCGAGCGCCATGCCGTGCGTCCCCTGCTGGTAGATGTGCGCCTCGCAGGGCACGCCGTTCTCGACGAGCCGCAGCAGGTACTGGTACGAACTCGAGACCGGCGCGACCGCATCCCCGTACGTGTGCCACAGGAACGTCCGCGGCGTCCCCGGGCTCACCGAGTCGATCGGCTTCACCTCGAAGAGCCTCATCGGGTCCGGGGGCTCTCCGGCGAACCGGCCGCTCCTCTTCGCCGTGTCGAGCCTGTGTCCCTTGAGGTCGAGCGCCGGGTAGCAGAGGATGACCCGGTCGAGATCCCCGGCGAACGTATTGCCGGCGAGTGCGGCCAGGTGGCCCCCGGCCGAGAAGCCGCAGAGAGAGATACGGGCCGAATCGATGTGCCACTCGGCGGCCCTCTCCCCGAGAAGGTCGATCGTGGCCTTCACTTCCTCCAGCATCAGCCCGTTGGTCGTCTCGGGGTTCCTGTCGCAGGTCGTGTAGTCGAGCACGAACGCCGCGCAGTCGAACCCGTTGAACGTCCGTGCAACCGGCGCGCCCTCCCGGGGCGATGTGAAGGCGTACCCGCCTCCCGGCAGGACGATCACCGCAGGGTGGCTGCGTCCGTCCTGGTAGACCGGGGCCAGGAACGGGGTCAGGGTCGCCGTCCCGGAGATCCGTATCATCGCTCCCTCACCTTCCGTCACCGCCGTTTCAGCGTGCATACCGACATCTCCGGCCGTCCATGCCGCGGGACGACCCCGTTCCCAATCCCGTCGCTCACCATGCGGAGCATCCGATCCCTCGTGCAACCCTTTATTGGACCTCGTCCATTAAAAGAACCCTGTGACATCCTCATGAACACGGCAGACCCGTTCTTTGCAAAGGACACGTGGGCACGTGAGGCGGGCATCGAACTCGTGGACGTCTCGCCCGGCCGCGCGACGGTGCGGATGGAGGTCCAGGAGCGCCACAGGAACAGCCATGGAACCGTCCACGGCGGGGCGCTCTTCACCCTCGCCGACACCGCGTTCGCCCTTGCCTCCAACTCTCACGGAGTCCCGGCGGCCGCCATCAACGCCCACATCTCCTACGTGACGGCGGCATCGGGGGGAACCCTGTACGCTCGCGCAGAGGAGTTCTCGCTCAATCCGAAGATCGCCACGTACACGGTGACGATCACCGACGAGGACGGGACGAGGATCGCGATCTTCCAGGGCATGGTGTACCGCAGGACGCCGAGAGAATGATGGAGACGACGTCCGGGGAAACACCCTTCTCCGTGACGGCGACGACTCCCGGAGCAGGGGCATAACGGCCTCCCGCCGGGGCATCGCGGGCAGAATATCCCGACTTTCGCTTCATCCGCAGGTGCCCGGAGGCGGTGCTCCATCGGTGCGCCGCCTCTTCGCATCCTCCGCTGTCGGATATGTTCGTGGTCTTCCCGGGTTCGTGCCCCGGGCCCGGCTCCCGCCGGGATGAGGAGTCCCCCATCCTCGTGCGGGATCGGGACGCTCCACCCTCACCCATCCGGCTCGAGCTCCAGGTGGCCGCGGAGCGCGGCGAGGGTCTCGGGGTCGGCCACGAGCGAAAGGTCCGGGAAGAGGGTGTAGACCGGCAGCAGGCCGAAGACGGTCGATCGCGCGAACCGGTAGACCCGTGCCTCGAGCAGGCCCGTCGCGAGCACCCTGTACGCCTCGCAGTCCATGACGGCGGGTGCGGTGCCGCTCTCGAGGCGGGGGCCGACCTCCTCGTCGATGTACCGGACGATCGCCTCCGCGACCTGGCGGGCTAGGCGGCGGCTCTCGCCGGCATGGACCGAACGTGTGACCGCGTAAAGGCCGAGCAGGAGGAGGCCGAACTCGAGGGTCTGCGCCAGCGGGCTCACATGCCCCTCGGCCAGCACCCTGAAGACCGGCGGCCCGGGCAGGACTAGGATCGAGAAGAGCAGGACGGCCCCCAGCGCGACGGGCACGCTCAGCAGGACGAGCACGGTCCAGCCGATCGCGGGGTGGGCCGCGAACCGCGTGAGGACGGCGGCCGTCCGTTCGCGGAGATGCCCGACGCCCGGGGTCATGCGCCAGACGGCAAGGCCGTAGCCCAGGGCCACGCCGGACTGGACCGCGATCACGAGGCCGAGCCCGCGCGTCGGCGGCCCTGCCAGGAGCCAGCCCATCGCGACGAGGAGGTTCATGGTCGCGAACCAGGCGAACGCGGGCGCGGCGGCGCGGGCGTTGATCACGAACGCGTTCCCGGCGAGGTGGGCGAGCTCCTGGCCGTGCCCGACGACCCCGAGGGTCTGGAGGGTTTGAATATATGCGCGGTCCAGGCCGACGGACCGCCGATGTGCGAGCGCGGGAAGCCAGAGCAGGGCCGGGTAGACCAGCGAGAAGAGGAGGGCCGCGGCGACCCAGATGTAGGCCCCCCGCGACAGGTCCGCGATGCAGACGGCCGGCAGGGCGACCGCGAGGACGGCGACGGCCGCAACCGGGACCGGACGCTCCCCGGCCGTCGCGGCCAGAAGCGCCTCCTGCTCTACCCGTGTCCCGGCCGCGAAGGCCGCGAGGAACTCCTCCTTCCGCGTGATCCGACAGATGTCCATCGTCGTCGGGGGAGGTTCAGGCCTCCCCGTGTCCGTCCATAGAGTCTTCGAGCTCCTCGACCCGGTGACTGTGGAAGTAGACGATTCCCACTACGGCCACGGCCGCCGATCCGATCAGGTCCGCGATCATGTCCCACATGGTGTCGGCCAGGCCGGCCTGCATCGGCCCGGCAAGAGAGCCTCCGAAGATCTGGTCCACGGTGAACTCGTAGATCTCCCAGACCCCGCCGAGGGCCATGCCGAAGGTCACGGTGAAAAAGACGATGAAGAGCGGCGTCAGGTTCATCCGCCAGTACCGGTCCAGGAAGATCACGCCCAGGAAGCCTATCAGCGCGATCGAGATCGCCGAGACCAGGTGCGCGATCTTGTCGTAGTACGGATAGGGCGATGACGTACCAGCCCTGCACGTAGCCCGAGATATGGATCGAGAGGGAGAGGGCGATCAGGAAGTAGACGAACCAGGGGAACCGGATATTCAGCCGATCGGCGGCCACGTAGGGTATGAAGGTCGCGGCGAACATCAGGATCGCCGTGAACATCGCCTGGTATACTGCCCCGTGACGAAGGCGATTGCCGCGTTCACCGCGATCAGCGCCTGAAAGAGATAGGCGAGGTACATCCCTTTCGAGGCGGCCATCGGATCTATTCTCCCTGCTTTTGTTTTTATGCTTTCCCCCGATCAGGCGGACCAGCGGAGGTGTGCTCCCCGGCATGAATCCCCTGCGATCGAGATGCCGGCACGCTCCATATCGAAGAAATCGAACAGCCCGGCATTCTGCCAGAAACTGTACCCTTCGTTCGGTACGGGGCGAAGGCCGGCGGAGGGATACCGGCAGTTCCGGAAACCGGGGATGGCGTCTTCAGAAGTAATGTATTGGATAGACCGGGCATGCCTTCCGAGGATCGAGTGGACCGGCCGGAGGTCACTATTCAAATACTATTCCTTTCCAGTCTTCTCCGGGAACTTCATGGCCGAGATTCTGCAGTCCATCGGCGGTATCGCCATCCTGGTTTTTATCATTACCAGCATGGTCGTGATGGGCCTGAACGTCACCATTCGGGACTTACTGTCCCCGATGAAAGACCTGCGTTTTGTTATCTCGTCGATCCTGGCAAATTTCGTGTTCGTGCCGGTCCTGGCGTATATCATCATCTTCGTCCTCCCCGTCAGCAATGAGATGGCCGCAGGCCTCATTCTGGTGAGTCTCGCCGCGGGAGCCCCCTCCACCCCGAAGGTTTCGGAACTGACGGGCGGCAATATCGCGTATGCAGTATCTACAACCATTCTCATGACCGTCCTGACGATCCTCCTGATGCCGCTCGTTCTGCCGCGTCTGCTCGACGGGATCACGATGGACCCGACGCGGATCGCCGTCAACCTGATCGTCCTGATGCTCGTCCCGCTCCTCGCCGGCATGGGCGTACGGCACTATTCGGGAAAATTCGCGAAAAAGGCGCTGCCCATCCTGTTCTGGGTCTCGAACGGGTGCATCGGCATCGTCTTCCTGACGTTCGGCATCCTTCTCCTCTCGCGGTTGGGCGACCTCTTCGACGGGGAACAGGGTCTGCTGATGCTGCTGGTTGCCGTCCTGTTCACCCTGGGGTCGCTGTCCATCGGGTATCTCCTCGGCGGGCCGAAGAAGGAGACGAAGCGGGTTCTCTGTTCGGGACCGGCTTTCGAAACATCACCGCGGCACTGGTCGTCATCACCGCGACGTTCCAGAGCCCGGGCAACGACGTCCTGATCACGGTCCTGGTCCTGACCCTCGTGAGCGTGATTATCGTCTCGGCGATCGTCGGAGTAACCCTGAAAAAGAGCATCGACCAGGGGAAACCCATCGGGTATTCGAGCGAATGAGGACCACGACCCGACTATCCGCATCGTTTTTCATACGGTCCCTCCATACGCGGACCGAATAAAAAGAGATAAGTGTTCCAATAAGCAATCCTCCGGCAGAGGTGGCCTGTACGCCCGCGCTGATGGATACCTCGACGCCCTCCACCAGGGGGTCTGGGAGGTGGTCATTCCCAAGGAGGAGGTCACCGAGCCGCTGGGGGACCGGTGGAAGAAGTCCCCGGTCAACGTCCCGACCCCCGAGACGATCGCGAGCGACCGGAACGGCCAGTACCACGCCCACGAGACGGAGAAGGACTACCGCGTCCATGTGGACCTGGTACGACCCCGAGAAGAACCCGGTCATGCACCTGGTCGACGACGCGCCGCTCGCACTCATGATCTTCGAGACCCTGGAGACCCTCACGGTCTCGGCCAGGGACGCGAAGCGGGAGGACCCGGTCGCCCGGATCGTCAACCTGCGCCTCTCCGGCGGGATGCGGATAGCCCTCGGCGCGCTCGTCCTCGCGATTGGGTTCGTCCTGCTCCTGCTCGCGTTCGGTACCACCGTGCTCCTCTTCGAGGTGATCGTTCCCGCCCTCGTCGTGCTGGCCGGAGTCGTGCTGCTCGCGAACGGCATCCGCCTCCGCGCCCGCGGCGAGCATGCGAATAAGGACGTCGTGCGCGGGCTCGCGCTGATCGCGGGAGGCGTCCTGCTCTACTTCTTCTGGTTCCTCTACGTCGTTCTCCTGGTGCTCATACTCGCCATCTGGTTCCTCTCGAGCGCGGCCGTCACGCTGGCCCGGGTCGTCCGGACGCGCGGGAAGCTCCCCCAGGGGTTCGCGTTCACGCTCGGGCTGGGGCTCGTCTCGCTCCTCTTCGCCTACTGGGCGTTCGTCGATCCCGCGCGCCTGGTGAAGATTCTGGTCCTCGTCCTGGGCCTGATCATGCTCATCGCCGGCATTTTCCTGATAACCGACGGATACGGGATGCGGAACGCGGCGGGGCTGATCGAGGAGCAGGAGGCCAGGGACACGCTCTCAGCCAGCGCCTAGCCCCTCGCCCAGCCGGGCCGCGCAGGCCCGGCAGACCATCTTCCGCTTCCGGTCGAGCTCGTCGAGCGAGCGAGGCGCGTACATCACGCACTCGCGCTCGGCGCAGTGCTCGAGCCCGAAGAGGTGGCCGATTCCGTGCGCCCCCTCCTTCGCGACCCGGTCCACGAGATTGTCGTCGCACGGGACGCGGCCGTAGAAGTGGTTGTGGAGCCGGGCCGTCGAGACCACGGCCGTCCCGCGCTCAGGGCGGGCGAGGCCGAAGACGTACTCCTCGCCGGGAGTATAGAGGTCGTCGGGAACGACGCGGGAGGACCGGGTCCTCCCAGCCCCGCCGTCGCCGGGCGGCCTCGAGGCAGGTCAGGAGCGCGGGCGCGCTGTACTGCCGGCGGAGCATATCGAACCCGGTCATGAGCAGCCCGTTCGGCTCGATCATGCTGCCCTCCACCCCGAGGATCCCCTCTATCCGCCGCCGGACTGGGGCCTGGAGCCCCTGCGGCGAGCGGTGATCCCAATAGAGGGCAAAGCGCATAGTATTCGTGTGACGGACGGACCCATTACAAGATATTGAGCGGGCGGTCGGGCGCGTGACGTCGGCGCCCGCTACGGCTCCGCGGTCGAGGTGGGATGCGGCCGGAACACGACCGCGGCCGAGACGGCCCGGGCCGCGGGCTGCCGGGTGCGCGCCGTCGACGTCCGGCCGTGCGCGACGGGGGCGATCCCGTTCGCGCGGGACGACGTCTTCGCCCCGGACCTCGCCCTCTACCGCGGCGCGGACGTGATCTACGCGGTCCGTCCCGGGGTCGAGATGGTCCCGCCCCTGGTCGCGCTGGCCCGGGCCTGCAACTGCGACCTCCTGGTCTACCACCTCGGCAACGAGGTCTGGCTCGACGGCGGCGAGCGGATCCTCGGCCGGCACCGTGGTCCTCCACCGCTATTACCGCGCCTCCTCAGAAGAGGGTTGACTGGTTCCGCCCCTCGCCTGCCGGGCGCGGCTGCACGGGCTGGTCCTTCTCCTTTGCCGACCGCCTCTTCGGCTTCTCCGCCTTCGCTCCCGCGCTGCTCCTTCGCGAGCCGCGCCGCGATCTCCGCCGACCGCTCGCGGTCGCCGGTGAGGGAGAGTCCGTCCCGCATCGAGGTCGAGCGCCCGCGCGATTGGCTCGGGGTCCTCCGCGACGAGCGCCCGGGCGGCCTCCAGGTAATACTCGCGGAGGCCTGGAACGCGAGACTCCCA
>CAVUEE010000023.1:0-10287 GCA_963740465.1 uncultured Methanoregulaceae archaeon | reverse complement strand
AGAGGATCGTGGGTCGACCGCGGTCCATGAGAGACGGCTATTCCGTAAAAGAGGGGGGTTAGAACCTTCTGCGCACGCCGATCAGCAGCGCGATCGCGGCGAGCCCAATGATCGAGACCAGAATCGCATCGAAGCCTGCCGCTGTCGTGGTGGCCGTTCGGTTTAGTATGGGTAGTATGGGTGTCCGGGTCGCTGTCAGGGTTGGTGACGGAGTCGTGGTGGGCGGGATCATCACCACGTCGATCACTTGGATGACGCCGTTGCTCGCCGGGATATCTGCCTGGATCACGTTCGCCCCGTCAACCCGGAGACCTCCCTGCGCCTGCACGGTCACCGGGAGGGCCGCCCCCTGCATTGTCGGGAGGGAGGACATGGAGGCGATGCGTGTCGACAGGTAACTCCCCGGCACGACGTGATAGGTCAGGACGCTGGTGAGAGCGGTCTTGTTCTCGAGTAACGCGTTCAGCGTGCCGGGGGGCAACGCGTTGAACGCGGTATTCGTCGGTGCGAAAAGCGTGAACGGTCCATCACCGCTCAGGGTCCTCTCGAGGTCGGCAGTATCCAGCGCGGTCGCCAGCGTCGAGAAGTTCGGGTTGGCCTGGATCATCTGGACGATGTCCTGGGTGCTCGTCGCTCCGGTCGTGGTCTGGGCCGCACCTGCAAACGATACGCCGCAGAGGGCGAACAGGACCAGGACGAGGACCAGTCTCCTCGGGATCCATGGTGACTAATGACAGGAGATCGTATTTAAACATTCTTCTTATTATATTTGTTGAAGGATTTCCAATTGTCTTCCGTCCTCCATTCCCGCGGCGGGACGGGACCGAGCACAGCCGGTTCACCGCAGCGAACGGCCATCCCGGCGCCGTCTCGTCGGGACGCTGATTCGACCTCGCCACGATGAGCGGGCCGGATGGGACACGGATCGCGACGCAACGTCGTCCAAATCTATCGGGAGATGCGGACCCCCTGGCGAGCAGACGAGTCGTCGACGGGGATGCCGGCACGAACCACACTGGCGTCCCTGCCGCCGGGATTGGCACCGCGGAACTGTCATTCTGTCATCGCACGATCCCCGCGAGGTCGGGAGGCGCAGGTGAGATATCTTAATCGGAGTCGGATGCGCATCCCTACCGGGTACCAGGTACGCCGGTCCTCCAGGTCGCCCTCGACCTGCTCGAACTCCCCCGCGCGCTCGCCATCGCGGAGGAGGCGGTCGCGGGCGGTGCCGACTGGCTCGAGGCGGGGACGCCGCTGATCAAGAGCGAGGGGATGGCCGCAGTCCGGGCGCTCGCCGAACGGTTCCCCGGCCGCGAGATCGTCGCGGACATGAAGGTCGCGGACACGGGCACGCTCGAGGTCGAGATGGCCGCGAAGGCCGGCGCGACGGTCGTCTGCGTGCTCGCCGACGCCGACGACGCCGTGATCGGAGAGGCGGTCCGGGCGGCCCGGCTCTACGGCGTCAGGATCATGGCCGACCTGATCAGCGTCGCGGACCCGGTGGCGCGGGCGGTCCGGCTCGCGGAGCTCGGCGTCGACATCCTGAACTGCCACGTCGGGATCGACCAGCAGATGATCGGCCGGTCCTCGATCGAACTCGTCGAGGAGCTGGCGGAGACGGTCGCCCTTCCGCTCGCGGTCGCGGGCGGGCTCGACGCGGAGACGGCCGCGGAGGCCGCAGCGCACGGGGCCGCGGTCGTGATCGTCGGGGGCGCGATCGTCCGCTCGGCCGATCCGGCCGCCGCGACCAGGCGGGTGAAGGCCGCGCTCGAATCCGGCGAACAGCACGTGCGCCAGACCCGGTCGGCCGAGGAGGAGATCCGGGCCCTCTTCGCAACGGTCTCGGCGCCGAACGTGACCGATGCGATGCACCGCAAGGGCGCGATGATCGGCGTGGTCGCGCTCTCTCCGGGGGTTCGGATGGCCGGGCCGGCCGTGACGGTCCAGACGTTCGCAGGCGACTGGGCGAAACCGGTCGAGGCGATCGACGTCGCCCGGCCCGGGGACGTGCTCGTGATCAACAACGACGGCGGCACGCACGTCGCGCCGTGGGGCGAGCTCGCGACCCTCTCGGCGCAGAACCGCGGCCTGGCCGGGGTCGTGATCGACGGCGCAGCCCGCGACGTGGACGACATCCGGCGCATGAACCTCCCGCTCTTCTGCCGGGGCACCTGCCCGAACGCGGGGGAACCGAAGGGTTTCGGCGAGATCAACGCCGAGATCCGGTGCGCGGGCCAGGTGGTCCGGCCCGGCGACTGGATCGTCGGCGACGAGAGCGGCGTGGTCGTGGTCCCGCGCGAGCGCGCGTACGAGGTCGCCCGGCGGGCGGTCATGGTGCGGGAGACCGAGGAGCGGATCCGCGAGGAGATCCGCCGGGGGTCCACCCTCGCGGCGGTCTCCGAGCTCCTCAAGTGGGAGAAGCGGCGCGGCTCAGGCGAAGGCCGATGACGGGATCAGCTCCTTGCCTGCGGCCGTAATCGCGGCGATCGCGGCCTCGGGCCGGTCCACGCGGAGGATCAGGACGGCCCCGTCCGGCCCGCTGTAGGCGTAGCTGTACTCGATGTTGATCCCGGCCTCGCCGAGCAGGCGCGCGACCTCGTAGAGCCCGCCGGGCTCGTCCCGCATCCGGACCGCGATCACGTCCGTGAACGCGACGTTGAACCCGTCCCGCGTCAGGCGATCGTGCGCCCGGACGGGGTGGTCGACGAGCGCCCGGACCACGCCGAACCCGCTGGCCTCGGCGATCGAGAACGCGAAGATGTTGACGCGCTCCTCCTCGAGCGCGTGCGCGATCGCGGCCAGACGGCCGGGCCGGTTCTCGGAGAAGACCGAGATCTGCCGGATAATATACTCGTTTGCTGCCATCAGAGCACCCTCCTGTCGATGACCCGTTTCGATTTCCCTTCGAATCGCGGCAGCGAGCCGGGCTCGACGAGCCTCGACGTCGACCGCGACGTTCAGCGTGTTCTTCAGTTTGTGCGCGACCCGGCGCTGGATCTGCATCAGGTCCGCGATCTTGTCCGAGAACGCCTCCTTCCGAACCTCGACCCGGACGAGCATCTCGTCGAGCGCGCCCTTCCGGTCGACCACGATCTGGAAGTGCTCGCCGACCTCGGGGAGGTCGAGGAGGGCATGCTCGATCTGGCTCGGGAAGACGTTGATCCCCCGGATGATCAGCATGTCGTCGACCCGGCCCGTGATCCGCTCGATCCGCGGGTGGGCGCGGCCGCAGGCGCAGGCCTCGTCGATGATCGAGGTGATGTCCCCGATGCGGTACCGGCACATGGGCAGCGCCTCCTTCTGGAGCATGGTGATCACCAGCTCGCCCCGCTCGCCCGGCGCGAGCGGCTCGCCGCTCTCGGGGTCGATGATCTCGATGAGCGCGAGGTCGCGCCAGACATGGATCCCGTGCTGCTCGGCGCACTCGGTGAACATCGGCCCCGAGAGCTCGCTCGTGCCGTAGATGTCGTACGCCTTTATGCCGAGCCACTCCTGGATGTGCCGCCGCATCTGCTCGGACCAGGGCTCGGCCCCGAGGACGCCGGTCCTGAGCGAGGTGTCGCGCCCGAGGTTGATCCCCATCCGCTCGGCCACCTCGCCGATGTGGAGCAGGTACGACGGCGTGCAGGCGATCGCGGTCGCACCGAGGTCCTGCATCAGCTCGACCTGCCGCTCGGTGTTCCCGACCGAGGTGGGGAGCACGGTCGCCCCGATCCGCTCGGCGCCGTAGTGGAGCCCGAGGCCGCCCGTGAAGAGACCGTACCCGTAGCTGACCTGGATCACGTCGCCGCGAGAGAGCCCGATCGAGGTGAGGGCCCGGGCCAGGGACTCGGTCCAGAGCTCGACGTCCTTCTCCGTGTACCCGACCACGGTCGGTTTGCCCGTGGTGCCCGATGAGACGTGGTACCGGACCAGCTCCTCGCGCGGCACGGTGAAGAGCCCGGTAGGGTAGGTGTCCCGGAGGTCCCGCTTGTACATGAACGGGAGCTTTCGGACGTCCTCGAGAGATCGGATGTCGTCGGGGTGGACGTTCGCCTCGCGCATGCGGTCGTGGTAGAGCGGCGAGAATGCGTAGAGCCGGTAGGCGAGGGTCTTCGCGAGCCGGTACTGGAGCCGGTCGAGCCTCGGCCGCCGGCATCCCCTCGAACCGCGGATTCCAGGTGCTCACAGCGTTCCCCTCCTGTCGACGACCCGCCGGGCTTTGCCCTCGAACCGCGGCAGACTGCCGGGCTCGACCAGCCGGACCCGGGTCCGGAGCTCGAGCGCGTCGCGGAGTGCCTGGATGATCCGTGCCTGGAGTCGCGCGAGGTCGGCGAGCTCGCCCGAGAGGTACTGCCGCTTGATCTCGACCTCGATCGTCATCTCGTCGAGGTGGCGCTCGTCCCGGTCGACGTAGACCATGAACTGGTCGCCGACCTCGGGCAGGCCCATCAGCACGTGCTCGATCTGGCTCGGGAAGACGTTGATCCCGCGGATGATCAGCATGTCGTCGACGCGCCCGGAGAACCGGGCGACGCGCCGGGTCCGGCCGCAGGGGCAGTCGTCCTCGAGGAGCATGGTGATGTCGCCGGTCCGGTACCGGATGAGCGGCATGGCCTCCTTGACGAGCGGGGTCACGACGAGCTCGCCCCGCTCGCCGGGGCCGAGGGGTTCGCCCGTGGCCGGGTCGACGATCTCGACCAGGTAGCTGTCGTGCCAGATGTGCAGGCCGTCCTGCTCCTGGCACTCGAACGCGACCCCGGGGCCGTAGAGCTCGGAGAGGCCGTAACTGTCGTAGGCCGTCACGCCGAGCCGGTCCTGGAGCTCGTCGCGGGTCGCGTCCGACCAGGGCTCGGCGCCGAACATGCCGACCCTGAGCGAGGGGAGGTCCGTTCCCATCTCTTCGGCCACTTCGGCCAGGTGCATCGCGTACGACGGCGTGCAGTGGAGCGCGGTCACGCCGAAGTCGTTGATCATCTCGATCTGCCGCTTGGTGTTGCCCGTGCCGGCCGGCACGGTGGTCATGCCGATCCGCTCGGCCCCGTAGTGGAACCCGAGCCCGCCCGTGAACATGCCGTAGTTGACCGCGTTCTGGAAGACGTCGTCGGCCGTGAGGCCGACCATGGTCATGTTCCGCGCGATCAGGTCCGACCAGTGGTCGAGGTCGCCGCGCGTGTACCCGACCACGGTCGGCTTGCCCGTCGTCCCGGAGGTCGTGTGGATCCGGACCACCTGGTTCCGGGGCACGGCGAAGAACCCGAACGGGTAGCCGTCGCGAAGGTCCTGCTTCTTCGTGAACGGGAGCTTCCGCACGTCGTCGAGCGTCCGGATATCGTCGGCGCGTACGCCTTCCCGGGCCAGCAGATCCCGGTAGAACGGGACGTGCCCGACCCGTTCCAGCGTCTCGCGAAGCCGCCGGAGGCTGGAGCGCCTCGAGGTCGGCGGGCCGCATGGTCTCGTGCAATTCGTCCCAGTACATTGGCGTGGTCGCGGAGGGAGATCCCCCTGCGTTCTCCTGCAGTGATCTTTGCGCCGTGCTGTCATTAATCACGCGCTTTCAGCCGATGCGGTGTTCGCTCGGGACACGGTCGAGCAGCATCCCCTCGACGAGCACGGGCATCAGGCGGCGCCCCTCCTCGATCGCGAGCTTCAACCGCCACGCCCGATCGGCGTAGATCGTGAAGATCGGCTGGTGCCTGTCGACCCGTTCTCCGGGCTTGGCATGGAGCTCGGATCCCCGCGCCGTGGTCCTGGGGTGCGCCTGCGAGCCGGGCGAGCGAGACGAGGGACGGATTGTTCAGCTCGACGACGTACCCGGATTCCGGGGCGTTGACCACGTGCGTGTGCTCCCCGAGCGGGATCGACGCGGCCGTCACCGACGGGTCGCCACCCTGGACCTCGATGATCTGTTTGAACTTCGCAAGCGCCCTGCCCGACGTCAGGAGCTCCTGGGCCATCGCGTACCCCTCTCCCTGCGGGGCCTTGCCGGCCATCTCGAAGACGATCCCGGCGAGCGAGAGCGACTTCTGGATCAGGGACTGGGGCTCGGTCGCACCCTCGAGCACGGCGAGTGCCTCCTTCACCTCGAGGGCCGGGCCGATCGTGTGGCCGACCGGCGCGTCCCCGTATGTTATCGCACACTCGACCCGCATCTTGAGCCGCTCGCCGAGGTCGATGAACTCGCGGGCGAGCTTCCGTCCCTCGGCGACGTCGGGGATCTTCGTGGTCCGTCCGACCGGGATGTCGATCACGACAAGGTTCGCCCCGACCGCGTACTTCTTGGCCATGACCGAGGCGAGCATCTGGCCGCGGGCGTCGATCTTGAAGGGGTATTCGACCACGATGATCCGATCGTCGGCCGGCGCGATATTGGTCGCGCCGCCCCAGACGATCACGCCCCCGACCTTCTCGGTCATGGTCTGGACCTCCTCGGCCGAGAACTCGACCGGAGCGAGGACCTCCATCAGGTCCGCGGTGCCGGCCGCGCCCGTGATCGCGCGCGACGAGGTCTTGGGGATCTTGAGCCCCGAGGCCGCGATCACCGGGACCACGAGGAGGGAGATCTTGTTGCCCGGCACTCCGCCGATCGAGTGTTTGTCCACGATCGGCCGGTTCGAGAACGAGAGCCGGCTGCCCGTCTCGACCATGGCGAGGGTCAGGTGCTCGACCTCGTCCATGTCCATGCCGTTGATGTAGTTCGCGGTCACGTAGGCCGAGAGCTCGGGGAGCGAGAGGTTGTCGCTGACGATGTCGTTGACGATCGTCCGGATCTCGTCGCGCGAGAGCTTGCCCTTGTTCATCTTCATTTTGATGAGCTCGAGCGAGGCGGGCTTGGGCGCCTCCCAGACCTCGACCTCGGCCCCGTCTTCGACCGCAAGGGAACAGTGGATCGGCCCGTACAGCCCGATCGTCCCGGGCTCGATCATGACGTCGGTCATGTCGATGTGGGCCGGGACGGCGCGCCCGTTCGCATGGTTCATCACCCGGAGGCGGTCGCCCTCGACCACGCCGATGGTCCGTGCGTCGTTCCGGTTCAGGAGGACGCCGCGGTCCGCGATGTCCAGGGTCTTTGCAGTGAGCTTCATGAACGGTCCGTCCTGCCGCCGACGACGACATCGGCGCTCTCCCTCGTAATGGAGCACGGAGAGGTGGGAACAGGGTGCATAAATAGCAGACGCTTCCCCAAGGGCAAGACCTTTATCCCGCCGCGAGCGACGTATCTATCGATGAGGGCGGCCCTCCTCTGTCTGCTCATGCTTCTCCTTCTCGCCGGCGGAGCGGCCGCCGCCGAGACGAACCGGTACAGCTACCTCACGGTTGATCGGGTCGCGATCAACCTCTCGGGCCCGGAGGCGACGGTCGTGGCCGACTATCGGATCGACCCGGGCATCCGGCCGCTGGTCGCGATCTTCGGCCGGGGCGACCTCCACCAGAAGGTCCGGCGTGTGCTCGGGTTCGAGGACGCCAGGGTCGTCGAGCTCAGCCTCGACCGGGCGGTGCTCGTGGTCGACAATGCCTCGATGGACTACGGCGAGGGATCGTACTGGTTCCAGGCGCACACCTTCGGCGTGGTCGTGCCGTCGCTCACGGTCTCCAGCCCCCAGGAGACGCGGCAGTTCGCCCGGACCGACACCTTCCCGCGCGGGATCGGCTACTTCGGTCCCTCGGCGACGCCGGCCACCGCCTGAACATCGTCCAGGGTCCGGATGAGTCGGGCGGGGTTACCGGCGATCACGCAGTGTCCGTCGGGAAACGAGTGGGTGACGACCGAGCCGGCCCCGACGATCGTATGCGGACCGAGCACGACGCCGGGCAGGATCACAGAGTTCATCCCGATCCAGCAGCTCTCGCCGAGCTCGACAGACTTTCCGGGGAGGTGGCGGCAGAGGTCGACCGGGTCGTGGTTGGCCGTGATGATCCCCACGTTCGAGGCGATCCAGGTCCCCCGGCCGATCGTGATCGGCGCAGAGAAGTTCTGGAAGTACTTTCCGGTCATCTCGTTGAACATGTTGATGTCGTCGGGGTGGAACCGCAGGTTCCGGCCGGTCGAGACGACATGGAGGGGCGAGACGGGCCAGGGGATGCGCCGGTTGAACTTCAGGATCTTCTGGAAGAAGATCCCCCGGATGACCCACTTCCAGCCGACGAGGGAGTCGTCGAAGTAGACCCCGACGAGGTATCGCCGGTCGTAGACGAGGCCGCCGGCGAACCGCAGGACAGCCGCGACGTATGAGAAGAGTCGCTTCTTGGTCGCGGGCGAGAGCATCATCCCTCCGGTCTGGGTTCGCGGCGGACGTGCGGCTCGGTCATGGTCGTCAGAGCTTCCGGTAATGGATCGCGGGGTCCTGGTCCTTCCAGCGGGACTGAAGACACCCTTGACGTCGACAACGACGGGCGTGCCCTTGCTGATCCGCCGGACGTCGTCGATCGTGAGGCCCCTGAACCGGTCGTGGGGGACGTTGACGATCAGGCAGTCGGCCTCGACTCCGTCGAGGCTGTCGAGCGGGCGCACGTTGAAACGGGCGATCTCCTCTTTCGTCAGGAGCGGGTCGTACCCGCAGACCTCGGCATGGAACTCGCGGAGCTCGGCGATCATCTCGTGCGAGGGGCTCTCGCGCGTGTCGGGCACGTTCTCCTTGTATGTCAGCCCGAGGATCACGACCGTCGAGCCGCGGATCACCTTGCCCGCGTCGTTCATCCCCTTGATCGCGAGCTCGGCCACGTGCTTGGGCATGTGGTCGTTGATCGACCGGCCCGCCAGGATCACCTGGGGGTGGTACCCGAGCTCCTCGGCCTTGTACACGAGGTAATACGGGTCGACGGGTATGCAGTGTCCGCCGACGAGCCCGGGCCGGTAGGGGTGGAAGTTCCACTTGGTGCCAGCGGCCTCGAGGACGGCCTGGGTGTCGAGGCCCATTCGCTGGAAGATCAGGGAGAGTTCGTTCATGAGCGCGATGTTCAGGTCGCGCTGGATGTTCTCGATCACCTTCGCGGCCTCGGCCGTCCGGATGGAAGGGGCGCGGTGGACCGTGGTGACCAGGCTGTAGAGCGAGGTGAGGAGATCCGTCGTCTCCTCGTCCATCCCGGCCACGATCTTGACGATCCGGGGGAGCACGTGCTCGTCGTCGCCGGGGTTGATCCGCTCGGGCGAGTACCCGATCGCGAAGCCCTCGCCGCAGACGAGGCCGGACTCGGCCTCGAGGACCGGCGCCATCAGCTCCTCGGTCACGCCGGGGTAGACCGTCGACTCGAGGACGACGACCGCGCCCGGCTTCAGGTTCCGGCCGATCGTGGCCGCGGCCGCTGCGACGGGCCCGAGGTCGGGGTCCTTTGCCCGGGTCACGGGCGTCGGTACCGCGATGATCACCACGTCGGCCTCGCGGATCCGGGCGGGGTCGTCCGTGACCTCGATCCGGTTGCCCGGGGTCGTCCGGATCCGTTCGAGCTTGGCAGGGTCGATGTCGTAGCCGAGCGTGCGCAGGTGCGAGGAGAATGCCTCGGCCAGCGGGTACCCGACGTATCCGAGCCCGACCACGCAGACGGTCAGGGCCGTCACTTTCTGGCAAACCATTGTATCGTCTCTCTGAGCCCGTCCGTGAGCGTGTACCCTGGAGCGTAGCCGAATGCGTCGTGGGCGCGGGAGATATCGGCGAGCGAGTCGCGGACGTCGCCTGGCCGGCCGGCCTCGTGGATCGGGTCGACACGTGTGCCGACGAGGTCCATGATCGCGCCCGCGAGGTCAAGAAGGTCGATCCGCCTCTGGCAGGCGATGTTGTAGACGCCGACGGCGTCGCTCTCGGCCGCGAGGATGTTCGCCCGAGACCACGTCGCGGATGAAGGTGAAGTCGCGCGTCTGCCGGCCGTCGCCGTGGATCACGGGAGGCTCGCCCGCGAGGATGCGGGTGATGAAGTTCGGGATCACGGCCGCGTACTGCGATGCCGGGTCCTGCTTCGGCCCGAAGACGTTGAAGTACCGGAGCGCGACCGTCGGCAGGCCGTAGAGCGAGGTGAAGACCCGGCAGTAGTGCTCGTCCGTGAGCTTGGTGACCGCGTACGGCGACATGGGGTCCGGAGTCATGCTCTCGACCTTCGGCAGGGTCGGGGTGTCGCCGTAGACCGACGAGGACGAGGCGAAGAGGACCTTCGCCACCCCGGCATCGCGCGCCGCGATCAGCACGTTCAGGGTTCCGTTCACGTTCACCAGGTTCGATTGTGCAGGGTTCTCGACCGAGCGCTGGACCGAGGGAAGGGCGGCCTCGTGAAAGACGAAGCGTGCGTCCCGAAATGTCCTCGCCAGGAGTTCGGTGT
>CAVUEE010000022.1:0-27371 GCA_963740465.1 uncultured Methanoregulaceae archaeon | reverse complement strand
GGCGATCAGTGCGATCCGGACCGTTCCGTCCCCTTCCCCGATCGGGCGGAGCGACGGCGGCGGGAGCCGTGCCTCGTCCGCGGCCCGGGCCAGGCGACTGATCAGGCGTTCGATGAAACGGTCGCGCTCGAGCTCCTCCCACGATGAGAGGGCCGCGGCGTGAATGCGTTCGTGCTCGGCGATCCGGTCAGCCAGGAGCTGCCGGATGCCGGGCTCGATGAAACGGAAGAAGCCGTCGTTCCCGAAGTAGGCGGAGGTCCGGGCGCGCTCCTCCTCGAGAAACCGGGGGAGCTGCACGATCCAGACGTCGCAGTCGTGGAGCTGGCCGAGGGTCTCCTGCAGGCGCTTGAGCGCCTTCAACTCGGCCTTCGAGCTCGTCGTAGAGGGGAGCGAACGTCTCGAGGGTGTACCGCAGTCGTTTCGCGGCGATCCGCATCGCGTGGTGCTCATCCGAACGGGCGGGGTCGCGGAGGGCCGGGGCGTGAACCTGGAGCTCGTCGCACCGGAGCTGGACGTTGAGGTGCGCGGCATCGTACACGGGTGCGGACCGGGAGAGCGCCCCTTCTCGCCGCGCACGGACCTCGATCGTCCGGAACCGTTCGGCCATCGCCTCGAGTACGTCCGACGCCTCGAGCCGGTCGAGGGCCGCGAGGACCTCCGGCTGCAGTCCCTCGCGCTGCTGCCCGAGGCGGAGCAGCAGGCATTCGACACCCTGCTGCCCCGCCGGCCCCGCATCCGGCTGCGGGAGGGTCTCGTCCAGCGTGCTGCGCCGATCCTTTGTGAGGCCCAGCCGGCGGAGCCAGGCGCGGAACGCGGGGAAGAGGACCGGCGGCGCGGTCGCCGGGGCTTCAACCGCGTCCGGTTCGGGGCCGGCCTGGATCATCCCGGCCGGAGCCCATCCGGCCGCAAATCCCGGCCCCTCCTGGATCCTTCCGCCTGGAAGCCGGGCGGCGTACGAGAGCAGGTGGTCGAGCTGGACGTCGGCGTCCCGGGCCGCGCCGAGCGCCTGGGTCAGGGACCGTATCTCCCGCCGCCAGCGCCGGAGTCCCCTTTCGCCCGACGCAGCCTGCGGACAGCGAGAGGACCGCGCGGAGACGGCGGCTCGCGACCCGCATGCGATGGATACACTCCGCGTCCTCGCCCTTCCTGACGCCGTCGATCTCGTCCCGGACCTGGGGGAGGAGGTCGAGCGCTCTTTCGGCGAGATAGAGGCAGTATCCGGGATCCCTCTGCTCTGTTTCCATCGCCCTTCCTCAGGTCGGATCGCCCGTCTCCGGCGCCGCGTCCCCCAGCGCCGCGGGCGTGAACCACTCTCCGCGGTGCTCGATCATCCAGGCCTGCGTGTCCAGCGGCGGCTCGCCCTCCGCGGGCATCACCCGCTCGTAGGTTCCGTCGGGCAGGAGCCGGCGCGCCTGCGCGGTGTCGAGCAGGTGGACCATCAGGATCTGCCGGACCACGGCCTCGCGGACAGCAGGGTCGAAGAGGGGGAAGAGGACCTCGACGCGCCGGTTCAGGTTGCGCGGCATCAGGTCCGCGGACCCGACCAGGACCTCCTCGTCGCCCCCGTTCCGGAAGTAGTAGATGCGCGCGTGCTCGAGGAAGCGGCCGACGATCGAGGTGACCGCGATCCGGTCGCTCACCTGGGGCACGCCCGGCCGGAGGCAGCAGATCCCGCGGACCTGCAGGTCGACCCGGACTCCGGCCTGCGAGGCCCGGTAGAGCGCCTCGATGCAGTCCCGGTCCACGAGCGCGTTCATCTTGAACGCGATCCGGCCGTCGCCGTGAGCACGGTGCCGGTCGATCTCACGCTCGATGCGGTCGAGGATGCCGGGGCGGATGGTCGCCGGCGCGACAAGGAGCTCGCGGTAGCGGTCGATCCGCGCGTGCCCGGTCAGGTAGTTGAAGAGGTCGGAGGCGTCCGCCCCGAACGACGGCCTGCAGGTGAAGAGCCCGAGGTCCGTGTACACCGGGCGGTCGAGGCGTTGTAGTTGCCCGTGCCGAGGTGAAGGTACCGGACCAGGCCCCGCCCCTCGCGACGCACGACCATGCAGACCTTGGCGTGGACCTTCATGTGGAGGAGGCCGTAGACCACGTGCACCCCTGCCCGCTCCAGCGCCCGGGCCCACCCGATGTTGTTCTCCTCGTCGAAGCGGGCCTTGAGCTCGATCACGGCCGTCACCTGCTTGTCGTGCTCGCGCGCCTCCATGAGAGCGTCCACGACCGGGGAGTTCGGGCCGGCACGGTAGAGCGTGACCTTGATCGCGAGCACGTCCGGGTCCCGGGCGGCCTGCTGCAGGAACGAGACCACGGGCCCGAACGAGTCGTACGGGTGGTAGAGCAGTATGTCTCCCTTCCGGATCGCGGCGAAGATGTCCCGTTCGGGGGAGAGCGCCGGCGGAACGGCAGGGAGAAACGGCGGGTCGCGGAGCGCGGGGATCGGGGAGTGCGCGAGCTGCATCAGGTCCGCGAACCCGATCGGCGCTTCCTCCCGGTAGATCATGCCGGGTTCGATGCCGACTGCCGCGCGAAGAGCGCGCAACCGTCCTCGGGAATGGAGGAGTCCACCTCGATGCGCACCGGCGACCCGTGTCGGCGGAGCTCGACCGACTCCTCGATCGCGGTCAGCAGGTCGTCGGCCTCGTCCTCCTCGATCTCGATGTCCGCGTTGCGCGTCACGCGGAACGGGTAGACGGCGACGACCGCGAGCCCCGGGAAGAGCAGGTCGACGTTGGATGCGATCAGGTCCTCGAGGAAGACGAACTCCCGGCGATCCCCATCGCCCCCGGGCGGCACCTCGATCAGTCTCGGGAAGACGCCGACCGGTACCTTGAGCCGGGCGAACCGATCGCCACGCCCGGGGTCCCGGACCGTGATCGCGAGGTTGAGCGAGAGGTTGGAGATGAACGGGAACGGATGGGAGGTGTCGAAGGCGAGCGGTGTCAGGGCCGGAAAGATCTCGTCCTCGAAGAGCCCGCGCAGCCGCCGCTGGGTCTCCGCCGGGAGCTCTCCCACCCTTCTCACGCCGATGCCCGCGCGGTCGAGGCGAACGCGGAGGTCCTCGTGCCAGCACCTGTGCGCGGACTCGATGAGGGGGGCCAGCGCCGCCCGGATCTCTTCGAGCTGCCGCATTGGCGAGAGGCCGTCCAGGGGCGGCTCGATGACGCCGTCGGTCAGCTGGCGCTGCAGCCCCGCGACACGGATCATGAAGAACTCGTCCAGGTTGTTCGCGAAGATCGCGAGGAACTTCACCCGCTCGAGGAGCGGGTGCGACGTGTCGAGCGCCTCCTCGAGCACGCGGCGGTCGAACTCGATCCAGCTCGACTCCCGGTTGATGAATAGCCCGGCGCCGGACGGGGTTGCCCCCGGTTCCCCGGAGCCGTTCGTCCCGGACTCTTCCTCGTTCACTCTCTCTGCACCCCGCGGCGTGCACCGCATTACAGTATCGAGGCCGGTCGTATTTATCTTGGTCCGGCCCTGCGGTCACTCCGTCGCGCGGGAGATCCTGTCCAGCCGCTCGGCGAGGCGATCCGCGTGCGAGCCCGCCCAGTAGATGCGGTCGCAGGCGTCGCAGCGGTAGAACACCCGGCTTCCCCGATCCTCGGGGAGGTACGGGACGGCCGCGAGCTCGTCCGGACGGGCCGGACGGAGGGGGGTGTTGCAGCGGGAGCAACGGTCGAGCCTGAGCACGGGCTCGACGAGCCCCGCCCGGGCGAGCGCCGCCACCTGTTCGATAACGTCGTCGCCGCTAACCAGCACGCCGCCGCGGCCGGCCAGCTCGCGGTCGCGGGTGAGCAGGACCCGTTCTTCGCGGGCCGCGAGGCGGAGAAGTTCGGAGTCCTCGCGCGGGCCGCCCGGCCCGAGCTCGGTGGCTGCGAGCGTGTCGTAGCCCATGAACCGGAGGTACCGGACGAGCGGCCCGAGCATCCGGTCCACGAGGAACCGGGGCCCCTCGAAGGGGGCAGGCTCCTCGAAGGGAGAGGGCCCCTCGCAGGGGGTGGGCCCCTTGATAGGGGGCGCCGGTTCAGAGGGGCGGGATGGACCGGACAACCGGGATCGCCTCGCCGCACTGCCGGCAGCGGCCGTCGTCGAGCCCGCGGACCCGCCCCTGCATCAGAGTGCGCTCGATCAGCAGGTTGCCGCAGACGGGGCACCAGGTGTTCTCGTACTTGTGGCCGCCGACGTTTCCGAGGTACGGGTAGTGCAGGCCGAGCTCCTTTGCGCGCTCGTAGATCCGCTCGAGAAGAGGGATCGGCGTCGCGGGCCGGTCGCGCATCCGGTAGTCGGGGTGGAAGCGCGTGAAGTGCATGGGCGTGTCCGGCCCGAGGTTCTCGAGGACCCACCGGATCAGGCCGTCCGTCTCCTCGGGCGAGTCGTTCAGGCCAGGGATCACGAGCGTGACCGTCTCGACGTGCATCCCCACGTCGTGCGCGCGTTTCGTCGAGGCGAGGACGGGCTCGAGGCGCGCGCCGCAGACCTTCCGGTAGAAGGAGTCGTCGAAGGACTTGAGGTCCACCCGGAACGCGTTCAGCATGGAGGCGAGCGCGTCGACCGCCTCCTCGGTCATGAACCCGTTCGTGACGTAGACCGTGCCGAGGCCGGCCTGCCGCGCGAGCCGGCCCATGTCCAGCGTGTACTCGAAGGTCATGGTCGGCTCGTTGTACGTCCACGAGACCGAGGCGCAGCCGTACGCGACGGCGCGCTTCACCGCGTCGTCAGGCGCGAGCTCGGGCAGCTCGCCGATGGAGTCCCCCGCCCGCGAGAGCTGCCAGTTCTGGCAGTGCTCGCACGTGAAGTTGCATCCGACCGAGCCGAGCGAGTAGCAGAGGGTGCCGGGCAGGAAGTGGTTGAGCGGCTTCTTCTCGATCGGGTCCACGTTCTCGGCGCTCACCCGCGCATACGAGGCCGAGTAGAGGACGCCTCCCCGGTTCAGGCGGACGCCGCACTTCCCGGCGCGGTCGTCGGCGATGTGGCACCGGTGGTTGCAGAGCCGGCAGTCCGTGGTGCCGTCCGGGTTTCCGGTGTAGAGCTGTGCCTCGTGCATGGTCGCCACCGATCCCGGAATGGCGCCGCAGCTATATTAATCCCGGTCCTGCTCCGGCTCGTCCTCGTCGACCTCGAGGACGAGGGATCCCCGGTAGCCGCATTCTTTGCAGAGGTACACCGACCCGAGATATCCCCCGGCCACGGGGAAGATCTCGCAGGAGCCGCAGGATGGACAGCGGAGCATCGCAACAGGTATATCAGGTCTCCCCGGCCATTAATTGCTCGGAATGACGCCTGCCGCGCCATCGCCCGGAGGACGGGCGTGAAGACGATCGTGCTCTCCCTCGGGGGCTCGGTCCTGATCCCCTCGCTCGAGACGAACGCCCTCGGCGCGTACGCGGCCGTGCTCGCGGAGCTGGCCGGGCGCTTCCGGGTCTACGTCGTGGTCGGCGGCGGCGGCGAGGCCCGGCGGTACATCGGCGCGGCTCGCGCGCTCGCCATCGACGAAGCGACCCTCGACGAGATCGGCATTATGGTCACGCGCCTGAACGCCCGGCTCCTGGTCGCGGCCCTCGGCGACGCGGCCTATCCGCGCGTTCCCGAGACCTACGCGGCCGCGAAGGAGTGTGGCGTCGCCGGGCGGATCGTCGTCATGGGCGGGGTCGCGCCCGGCCAGACCACGGATGCGGTCGCGGCCGTTCTGGCCGAGGAGGTCGGGGCGGACCTCCTGATCAACGCGACCTCGGTCCCGGGGATCTTCACGGCCGACCCGAAGAAGGACCCGTCCGCGACGCGGTACGAGACCATGACCCCGGCCGAGCCTGCTCGTGCTCGTCTCGCGCGAGCGGATGGGCGCGGGCTCGAACACGGTGATCGACCTGGTCGCGGCCAAGATCGTGGAGCGGTGCGGGATCCCGATGGTCGTCCTCGACGGGCGCGAGCCCGCCGGGATCCGGGCCGCCGTCCTCGAGGGCGCGTTCGAGGGGACGGTCGTCGCCTCGGAGGCATGCCGGCCGCTCCCGCTCTGAGGGAGCGCGCCCCGGGATGAGAACGCTTTTCCCCGTCCGGGCCCAACCGATCTGAAGCGCCGGGGTAGTAGGGTAGCCTGGTCCATCCTAGAGCGTTTGGGACGCTTTGACGGCAGTTCGAATCTGCCCTACCCCATCTCGATGCCGGGTGCGGCAATGGACGACGCGACCTGTTCCCTGATCCTCGATCTCCTCGCGGCCACATATCCGCACGCCACCGACCCCGAACCGTTCTTCTCGAGCCCGTTCCAGGTGCTGGTCCTGACGATCCTCTCGGCCCAGACCACGGATAAGCAGGTATGGGCCCTCCGCGGGCCGCTCTTCGACGCGTACCCGACGCCGGCCGCGCTCGCCGACGCCGATCCCGCCGAGCTCGAGGCGATCGTCAGGCCGACCGGGTACTACCACGCGAAGGCCCGGCACCTGATCGGGGCGGCCCGTATGCTCGTTGCCGGGTACGGCGGGGAGGTGCCGGCCCGCATGGAGGACCTGGTCCGCCTCCCCGGGGTCGGCCGCAAGACCGCGAACATCGTGCTCTACCACGCGTTCGGCAGGAACGATGGGGGTCGCGGTCGACACCCACGTCCTCCGGCTCGCGCAGCGGATCGGACTCTCCGACCACTCGGACCCGGGCGCTGTCGAGCGGGACCTGATGGCCTGCCTCCCGCGCGAGATGTGGGGGCCTGTCACGGACCTGCTGATCGCACACGGCCGGGCGGTCTGCGTCGCCCGGCGTCCGCGCTGCGAGATCTGCCCGGTCAACGCGCATTGCCGGTACTACCGCGAGATGCGCCGGGCCGTCTCCTCCTGAACAGGGTCCGCAGTCGGCGAGCGTGCCGTCGGGCCCCCTTTTCCCCTTCGGGATCAACCAGGATACGATCCTTGATGTGATCTCCTGACAGAGTACCCAGTGGATGCTGATCTCGTCCGTCGAACTGGTCGTCCTGATCATCGGTGTGGCGCTGGTCTTCGATTTCACGAACGGGTTCCACGACTCGGCGAACGCGATCTCGACCGTGGTCTCCACCCGTGTCCTCTCTCCCCGAAACGCGGTCGTGTTCGCGGCCTTCTTCAACTTCATCGCCGCGTTCGGGTTCGGCGTCCTGGTCGCGAGCACCGTCAGCAAGATCATCAACCTGAACACGGTCCCGGCCGAGATCGTGCCGTTCATCGTGCTCTCGGCACTGATCGGCGCGATCGGCTGGAACCTGATCACCTGGTATGCCGGCCTGCCGACCTCCTCGTCGCATGCCCTGATCGGGGGGCTGACCGGGGCCGGGATCTCCGCGGCCGGCGTGGCCGCGGTGAAGCTCTCGACCGTCGCGGTGGTGGCCGAGTTCATGGTCATCTCCCCGATCATCGGATTGGTCTTGGGCTTCCTCTTCATGGTCGTGGTCCTCCGCATCTCCCGGAACCTCCACCGCGAGCAGGCGGACCACCATTTCCGGCGACTGCAGCTCGTCTCGGCCGCGCGCGTACAGCTTCAGCCACGGCACGAACGACGCGCAGAAGACGATGGGGATCATCACGCCCCTGCTCTTCAGCATCGGCTATTACGGAGCGGAGGTCGACCCCAACAACCTGCCCGTGCCGATCTGGGTGATCCTGATTGCGTATGCGGCGATCGCGCTCGGCACGGTTGCGGGAGGCTGGCGTATCGTCAAGACCATGGGCTACAAGATCACCCGCCTCCGCCCGGTCCATGGCTTTGCGGCCGAGACTGTGAGCGCGGGAACGATCCTCGGGATGTCGGCAGTGGGGATCCCGGTCAGCACCACCCACATCATCAGCTCGGCCATCATGGGCGTGGGCACGACCAAGGGGCCCGGCGCGGTGCGGTGGGGGATCGCCCGGAACATCGTCGGGGCGTGGTTCCTGACGATCCCGGCCAGCGCGGCGATCGGGTTCGCCGCCTACTGGGCCATGGCGTTCTTCATCTGACCGAAGTGACGCGGCAGAGAAAAGGGGGTGTACGGGCCCGGCGCACCACTCAGGTGTGCCGGATCACGATGTCCGAGATCATGTTTGCGACCGTTTCGCAGGCGTCCGTGGCCCGCTCGAGCTCCTCGTACACGTCCTTGAGCTTGATGATCCGGACGGCGTCGTTCGTCTTGAAGAGGTCCGAGAGGGCGTGCCCGAGCACCTCGTCCGCGAGGTTCTCGAGCCGGTTGATCTCGATAACGCGTGCGTCGATATCCTTGCCGTTCGAGAGCTTCCGGAGGCTTCGGATCGCCCCCTGCAGCTCGACCACCGAGAGCTGGATCAGATCGAGCCATCTGCCGCATCACGTCGTCCGACTCCTCGATGCCGTAGACGCGCATCATCTGGACGGAGCCCTCGACGCAATCCAGGACGTCGTCGAGGACCGAACCGAGGCGGGAGATCTCCTCGGGCTCGAGGGGCGTGATGAAGGTCCGGTTCAGGTGGTCGTAGATCCGGTGAGTCACCGTATCGCCAGCGTGCTCGAGATCCTTCATTTGTGGGCAGCAACTGACGGGATTCGCCCCCGACTCGGTGAACTGCACGAGAATGTCGGCGGCCTTGACCAGGATATCGGCCATCTCTTCAAACAGGTCGAAAAAGACCTGGTCCTGCGGAATCAGCACCTCTCTCAGGCCCACGGTGGATCACACGGTATTGATCGTCCTCGCAGGTAAAGGAGTCGGTGTCGGTAAGAGGCCGAGTCATCGCCGAACCGTACGGCGGGCGGGGAGAGGGAGAAAGAACGTGCGAGAAACGAGTGGACCGAGCGGGAATTGAACCCGCGGCCTCTACCATGCCAAGGTAGCGATCTACCCCTGATCTATCGGCCCGTCGCCTTACCTAGTTGACCGCCCGAGCACTTAAGAATTCCCGAACGGACCATCGAAATCCTGATACCCGCTCCGGCTCCACGAGATGGCGGAGTCGGAGATGGTCAGGGTCGGCGTCCACGTCTCGATCGCGGGATCGATAGCAAAGGCCGTGGAGCGGGCGCAGGGGATCGGCTGCGACACGTTCCAGATCTTCTCGCGGAACCCGCGCGGCTGGGCCGCGAAGCCGCTCGCCTCCGCAGACGTCGACGCGTTCCGCGCCGCGCTGGCCGCCTCGGGGATCGCTCCCGCGGTCGACCACATGCCGTACCTCCCGAACCTCGCGTCGTCGAAGGACGAGCCGTACGAACGCTCCGTGCTCGCGCTCGCCGACGAGCTCGTGCGGGCGGCGGCTCTCGGCATCCCGTTCGTCGTGACCCACCTCGGCCACCACCTCGGGGCAGGCGGCGACGCGGGCGAGGCGCGGGTGATCGCCGCGCTCGACCGCGTCGTGGGCTCCGCACCGCCGGGGGTAACGCTCCTCGTCGAGAACACGGCAGGGGAGAAGAACAGCGTCGGGTCCAACTTCGCCTCGATCGCCCGCATCCTCGAGGGCTGCGTCTGCCCGGGCCGCCTCGGCGTCTGCCTCGACACCTGCCACGCGTTCGGCGCCGGGTACGACCTCCGGAGCCGCGACGGCGTCGAGGAGACCCTCGCCGCCTTCGACGACGCGATCGGGCTCGACCTGCTCCGCGTGGTCCACTGCAACGACTCGAAGGGCGAACTCGGCTCCGGGCTCGACCGGCACGAGCATGTCGGGCTCGGCGCGATCGGCGAGGAAGGGTTCCGCCTCCTCCTCCACCGCCCCGAGTTCCGCGACCTCCCGTTCATCTGCGAGACCCCCGAGGACGGGCGGCGCGACGGCGCGGGCAACATCGCGAAGGTCCGCGAGCTAGCGGCCTGATCCCGCGCAACGGGGAAAAAGAGTGGAAGGCTATCAGTCCGTGTCGAGCGGAGAGAAGGCCTCCTTGCCGACCTTGCCCAGCCGGTCGACGAGCCGCTCGTCGCTCATGCAGACCGTGCAGCAGTAATCGTCGGGGAGGTCCTCGAACTTCGTGCCTTTGGGGATCCCGTGCTGGGGCTCGCCGCGCTTCTCGTCGTACACGTAACCGCAGTACCGACAGACGTACCTGGTCGGGATCCACTCCTCGAAGGCCCATGTCCCGATCTTCCCCTTGCCCTGGACCCCGCAGACGGCGCAGACGTAGTCCTCGGGCAGGTCCTCGAACTCGGTGCCACGCGGGATGTTCTGACGGGGCTCGCCGCGGAGCGGCGAGTAGATGTACCCGCAGACCTTGCATTTGTAACGGCGGACGGTCATAGTCGTCTCCTGACGGCGAGTAGTGACGTCCGCAGGGTATTATACCTGTTGATGCTGCAACGGATCACCGGATCGCATGACAGGACGAGATCAGCCCGCGTTCCTGCCGATGAGCCGGCGCGAGCTCGACCGCCTCGGGCTCGACGAGATCGACGTGCTCCTCGTCTCGGGCGACGCCTACGTGGACCACCCGTCGTTCGGCACGGCCGTGATCGGCCGGGTGCTCTGGGATGCCGGGTACACGGTCGGAGTCTGCGCCCAGCCCGGCCCTGAGCGGGACGACCTCCTCGCGCTCGGCCGTCCGCGCCTCTTCGTCTCGGTCTCCTCGGGGGCGGTCGACTCGATGGTGAACCGGTACACCCCGAACCGGCGCCGGCGGGCCACCGACGCGTACTCGCCCGGCGGCGTCCCGCGCCGGCCCGACCGGGCCGTGCTCGTCTACGCCGACCGCGTCCACGCCCTCTTTCCGGGGGTCCCGGTCGTGCTCGGCGGGATCGAGGCCTCGCTCCGGCGGTTCGCCCACTACGACTACTGGTCGGACTCGGTCCGCGCCTCGGTCCTCGCGGACGCGCCGGCCGACCTTCTCGTCTACGGACCGGGCGAGCGCCAGGTCGTCGAGATCGCGGAGCGGCTGGACGCGGGCGAGGACGTCCGCGGGCTGCGCGAGCATCCGCGGGACCATGTGGAAGTGCGCGCCGAAGGAGTGGCGTGCCATGGGCCGCGAGGAGTTCGTCGAGCTCCGGTCCTACGGCGAGGTCGCCGCGGACCCGGCCGCGTTCGCCTCAGCCCACGCCCTGATCGCGGCCGAGCAGGACCCGTGCACGGCCCGGCCGGTCGCGCAGCCCCACCCGAAGACCGTGGTGGTCCAGAACCCGCCCCCGCCGCCGTTCCTGCCGGCCGAGCTCGACCGCGTGTACCAGTTCCCGTACGCCCGGCGGCAGCACCCGTCGTACGCGGAACCGGTGCCGGCGCTCGAGCCGGTCCGGTTCTCCATCACCACCCACCGGGGCTGCTTCGGCGACTGCTCGTTCTGCGCCATCTCCTGCCACCAGGGTCGGATCGTCCAGTCCCGGACGGCCGACTCGGTCGTGCGCGAGGCCGAACGGATGGCGCGGATGACGGAGTTCCGGGGCGTGATCCAGGACGTCGGCGGCCCGAGCGCGAACATGTACGGGCTCTCGTGCCCGCGCTGGACGACGGCGGGTGCCTGCGCGGACCGGCGGTGCGGCCCCGACTGCCCGAACCTCGAGACGAGCGCCGAGGCCCAGCTCGACCTCCTCCGCCGGCTCCGGGAGATCCCGGGCGTGAAGCGCGTCTTCATCGGCTCGGGGATCCGGCACGACCTCGCCCTCGCGGCCGGGCCGGAGTACCTCGAGGAGGTCTGCCGCCACCACGTCTCGGGCCACCTCAAGGTCGCGCCCGAGCACGTGGTCGACGCGGTCTGCGAACGCATGCGCAAGCCGGGCCGGGCCGTCTTCGAGGCGTTCCGAACGGAGTTCGAGGCGCTCCAGGGCGGAAAAGAGAAGCGGCAGTACCTGGTGCCGTACCTGATGTCGGGCCACCCGGGGTGCACGGTCGGGGACATGGTCGAGCTCGCCGAGTACATCCGGGACGAGGGCCTCTACACCGAGCAGGTCCAGGACTTCACGCCCACGCCGATGACGCTCGCGACGGCCATGTACGCGACCGGGCTCGACCCGTGCACGGGCGATGCGGTCCACGTCCCGAAGGGGCGCGAGAAGCAGGTCCAGCGCGCCCTGCTCCACTACCGGGACGAGCGCAATCGCGAGCTCGTGGAGGAGGGGCTCCGGGCGGCCGGCCGGACCGACCTGATCGGGTCGGCCAGGACGTGCCTGATCCCCTCTACCGGTCCGAGAACGGCAGCTCGAGCATCACGAGATCGTCGGGGACCAGCACCTCGCCCGAAAACCAGGCCGCGGCGTCCCTGAGGTGGTCCGCGGTCGAGGTGTAGCGGGAGGAGAGGTGGACCAGCGCGAGCCGCTTCGCCCCCAGCCGGGCCGCGGCCACCCCGGCCTCGCCGGCCGTGGCGTGGTGGACCTCGGCCGCCCGGGCGGCGTCGGCGTCGGCGTACGTCGCATCGTGGATCAGGAGGTCGAGCCCTCGCGGCAGGCCCGCACGGACCAGGTCGATCGCGCTCGTATCGCCCGTGTACGCGACCGAGCGCCCGGGCCGGCCCGGTCCGAGCACCTGCTCGGGCCGGACCTCGAGGGGCTCGCCGTCGACCGTGACCGTGACCGCCTCCCCGCGCTGGAGCCGGCCGAAGAGCGGGCCGGGTCGGACGCCGAGCGCGATCGCGCCCTCACGGTCGAACCGGCCGGGCCGGTCGTCCTCGACGAGCGCGTACCCGAGCGACTGCATCCCGTGGCGCGTGCCGAAGGCGCGGACCGAGTAGCCGTCGAACCGCACCTCGTCGCCGGCCCTGAGCACGCGGCCCTGCACGGGAAAGCGCATGGTCGCGGTCGAGAGGTGCTCGATGACGTGGACGATCTCGTCGAGGCCGGGCGGGCCGTACAGGGCGAGGGGCTCGGCGCGGCCGTTGAACGCGAGGGTCTGGACGAGCCCGAGCAGGCCGAGGTAGTGGTCCGCGTGCCAGTGCGTGATGAAGATCGCGTCGACCGTAAAGCCGGTCTGCGCCCGCATCATCTGCTGCTGCGCGCCCTCGCCGCAGTCGAAGACGAGGGTGTCCGACCCCCTGCGGACGAGGAAGCAGGCCGGGTTCCGGAGCACGGTCGGGAGCGCGCCGGCCGTCCCCAGGAAGTAGACCTGGAGGGTCTCGCCGGCTATCGGAGCCACCCCCTGATGCGCTCGAGCGACTGCCGCCCCTCGTCGACGTTTCGCCCCTCGACCACCGCGATCCCGCCGTAGGAGGCCGCGACGGCAGGGCCGACCTTCGCCCAGTCGACCGTGCCCGCGCCGATCGGCAGGTGCTCGTCCGACAGGCCGTTGTTGTCGTGGAGGTGGAGGTGATCCGCGGAGCCGAGCACGGCGAGAAAGGCCGGGACGGCCCCGACCGTGTTCGCGTGCCCGAGGTCGAAGCAGGCCCCGACCCCCTCGATCCCCTCGATCATGCCGAGGAGCTCGCCGGGGTCGCGGCAGAGGAACTCGCGGATCGCGATCATGTTCTCGAGGCAGGCGAGGACGCCGTGATCGGCGGCGCACCGGCCGATCTCGCGGAGGGCCTCCTTCTGCGCCGCCCAGGCACGGGCGGGCTCGAGTCGCCCGAGGGGCGAGAGATACCGGGGTGGATCGTCACCCGGTCCGTCCACTCGGACGCCCGTGCGATGCAGGTCGTGAGCTGCCGGACGGTCTCGCGAAAGATCGGAAAGTTGAGCGAGGCGCAGTTCAGGTCCGAGTACGGCGCGTGGACCGAGACCGCGAGCCCCGTGGTCTCGATCAGGTCGCGGACCCGCGCGAGCCCCGCGGGGTCGTCGAGCCGGTAGTCGCCCTCGGCCACGACCTCCCAGCCGTCGAACCCGGCGTCGGCGATCCCGTGGACCCACTCGGGCGGCGCGGTCACCTTCGACGAGGACGAGAAGTAGACCCGGAGGCTCATGCGCCCTCCGCGAGCGAGACGAGCATGGCCCGGACCTCGGCGCAGTACGCCTCGAGGCTCCCCTCGTTCTCGATGGTCCGCTCGGCCCCGGCCAGCGCCGCGCCGAGGCCCCAGCCGAGTCTCCCGCTCGTCCCGCCGCCGCAGGGCCTCGGCGTCGGCGAGGTCGTCGGACCGTCCCCGCCGCCGGAGCCGCCGCCACCGCGTCTCGAACGAGGAGGAGACCCCGACGAGCGCGAACCCGGGGAACGCGCGCCGGAACTCGTCGACCTCGGCGTCCGAGCGGATCCCGTCGATCAGCACGACCGGCGCGGCGAGCCTCGCGGATCGCCGGGAGCATCAGGTGCGCGATCGCGCCCCGGCCGTACGGCTCCGCGGAGCTCGCCGGAGATCCGTCCGAGGACCGCGTCGTCGGCCGCGAGACCGCGTTCGGCCGCGACCCGGCGGACCACGTCGCCCATCACGAGTACGGGGATGCCGAGCTCGGCCGCGCACCTCGAGAACTCACCCTTGCCGCTTCCCGGCAGCCCAACGACCCCGATCAGTCTCATACACCTGCTCCCCGTTCTCTCTCGTCCGCACCCGGCACGACCGCCCCAGCCGTTCGGCGAGCGCGGCCAGCTCTTCGAACGAGAGCGGCGCCACGGCCCCCGTGACCCCCTGCTGAAGGACGAGCGGGGCGTCGCCCGCCTCGCGCGCGATCGCCGCGACCTCGTCCTCGTACCCCCGGAAGAGGGTCACGACCACCTCGAACCCGGGCAGGCGGCCGTCGTCGTATGCGGCGACGCAGAGCGCGAGCGACGCCTTCACCCTCTCCACGAGGTCGACCCCGAGGAGGTTGGGATAGCGCTCCCAGCGCGCCTTGAGGTCGAGGGCCACGTGGTCCACGAGCCCCGCGTCGATGAGATGCGGCGAGGACGTCCGGGTAGGCCCCGTTCGTGTGCACCCCGACCTCGAGTCCGAGTTCCCGGCTCTCGCGGGCCAGGCGGACGAGCGCCTCGCCCTGCATGGTCGGTTCGCCCCCCGTGAAGACCACGGCCGAGACGACGAGGGCGCTTTCGGCGATCATGTCCACGACCTCGCCGAGCTCGCGGAGGTCCCTGCCCCCGAGAAGGGCCGCATTGTGGCAGTAGCCGCAACGGGCCGGACACCCCCGGAGGAAGACCGTGCAGACGGCCCGGCCGGGCCAGTCGACCGTGCTGACCGGGACGAATCCGCCGAAGTTGACCAGCAGGGGCATCACTGTGCACCATTCAATGCGCGAGAAGGTTTATTCAAGTTATTCGTCGGAGAGGATCGGCATGGGCGCCGGCAACGCGCACGCGGGACTGCTCGATCCGCCGTTCTACATGGACGAGTTCGAGGAGGCCTTCCGCTTCGTCCTCGAGGACTACCGCCTTCCCGCCCGGCCCCTCGCGGTCTTCATCCCGTGCGCGGTGAGAAAGCCGTACAGCACGAGCCCGAGCCACCGCCTCTTCCATTCCATCCTCGACCGGGTCCTCGCGCCGGAGGAGTACCAGCTCCTCATCTTCGGCACCTGCGGCGTGGTGCCGGCCGAACTCGAGCGGATGTACCCGTTCGCGCACTACCGGTACATGCTCGGCAATGTCCACATCGAACGGGTCCGCCGCGACTTCCTCGAGATCGAGACCTATCGGCTCGCCTCGTTCCTCGAGGCGACCCGCGACCTGTACGACCGGCGCGCCGCCTACTGCATCGGGCTCTTCCGCGAGGCCATGGTCCGCGCCGTCGCGCGCTCGGGGGTCGAGCTCGACCTGCTCCTGCCGACCGATCCCGAGATCCGGCGGGTCTACGACCCGGACTGCCCGTTTCCCGAGGGCTCGCTCTCGCGCGCGGAGTACCTGGCCGAGCTCGAACGGGGGCTCGTCGCGCTCGCCGGGTGATGCGGGCGCGCGGCCCGGGAGTGATGGCGGGTCCGTGGTGGCTGCAGCCGGCCTTCGGGAGGAGCGGGAGTCGGCGGGCGGGCTCCGTGCCCGACACTCCGAGAATGGTGCCCCGTGGACCGATCGGTCATCTCTTCCGGTTCGGTCGTCCGCCAACACCTCCGAAGACGGGGTTTCCGATCCGGCCTTGTCTGTTCAGCGACCGTGTCTGCCCGCTCTTTCCGGGCCTGTGCAGATCCCTGTCCGCAGGATCTGTGACCCTTCCATCGCAGGGTGCCACGTCGGTGAACATCGCAGCTCGTCCGTCCGCGATGATGTTGGTCGCGTCTCCGGTCCGTCTGCGTTCTCCCCAACCAGTCCAGCAAGGGCAACGCCTGCATAGGCGCCACTGGTATTTATAGTTATATTTCAAAATCAACCGGGTTCAACGTGGATCGATGGGGCCAATCGACCCCGGTGTCCATATCCCTATTTCTGTCCGGGGGCCGGGCCTGGCATTCGTGCAGCGCGGAGATCCTCGGGCTGCAGGTGCCGCTTCCGGCCGGGCGCGTCCTGCGACCTGGACCGTCGGTTCTCCGATGCGTCGCTCTCTCGCAGGAGTACCTGGCCGGGCTCGAACAGCGGCTCTGCGGAGCTCGCCCGCCGACTCGGCGGACGTAGCCGTGTCCGTCAGCGAAGGAGAGGGAGGAAGGAGACGGCGGGCGTTCTCCGTGCCCGACGCTCCGAGAATGGTGCCCCGTGGACCGATCGGTCATCTCTTCCGGTTCGGTCGTTTCGTCATCACGCCCAATGACGGGGGGTCCGATCCGGGCTCTATTTTCTGTTCGGTGACTGTGTGTGCCTGCTCTATCAGGCTTGTTCAGATCCCTGCCGCAGGATCTGTGACCCTTCCATCGCAGGGTACCACGTCGGTGAACATCGCAGTCCGTCCGTCCTCCGCGATGACGTTCATCGCGTCCTCGGGTTCGTCTGCCTTCTCCCCAACCGGTCCAGCAGGGGCAACCCGCAGATAGGCACCAATAATATTTATAGATATCTTTCAGAATATTTAGTGATATACCGGGATCAAAAGGGCCATTTCATCCGCCGTGTCCATAACCCTTTTTTGGTCCCGGCGCCAAGCTTGGCATTCATGCAGCGGAAGATTCTGGGGCTGCTGGTGCTGCTCCTGGCGGGGTGTATCCTCTTCGCCGGGTGTACCGGCTCGACGCCCGCCAAGAACAACACTACGAACAGCACGAACCAGACCGGGCTGAAGGCCTCGTACATCATCGGGATCGACGGTGCATATCCGCCGTACTCCGTCGCAGGAGAAGGACGGCAGCTTCGTCGGGTTCGATATCGACTCGGCCCGCTGGATCGCGAACAAGTCGGGCTTCCAGGTCGAGTTCCAGCCCGTCGCCTGGGACGGGATCATCCCGGCGCTCCTCGCCAAGAAGATCGACATGGTCTACTCGGGCATGACGATCACGGAGGAGCGCAAGCAGCAGGTCGCGTTCTCGAAGCCGTACCTGAAGATCAACCAGTCCGTCGCCGTCCGCGGCGACTCGACCCTGACCTTCGACGACATCATGGCCGGCAAGGCCGTGATCGGCTCGCAGCGCGGCACCACCGGCGAGATGTGGGTCCAGGACAACCTGATCGCCACGGGCAAGATGCCGGCCGCGAACCTGAAGTCGTTCGACAACTTCCCGCTCGCCATCACGGCGCTGATCAACGGCCAGGTCGACGCGACGGTCTACGACAAGCCCCCGACGGTCGACGTCATCAAGGGCCAGAACGCGAAGATCATCCACGAGATCGACACGAAGGAGGAGTACGGCATCGCCTTCCGCAAGGAGGACACCCTGCTCCTCGAGACCATGAACAAGGGCCTCGACCAGCTGATGGCGGACCCGTACTGGAACGAGCTCAAGGCGAAGTACAACCTCACCGGGGCCTGACGGCCCCCGGCATCATATACTATCGCTGACAAATACTCCTGGTGAAGGCGGGGGGCTCCCCACGGCCGCTCCGCACCTCTTCCCGGGTCCCACGCCCGGCCCCTCACCACGGAATCGATCATGGACCTTGCAGCGATCCTCATCTCCTGGTTCCCGTTTCTCCTCACCGGCATCCTCGCGACCCTCGGTCTCGTCTTCGCGGCCCTCGGCGTCGGGTTCGTGATCGGCCTGCCGGCCGCGATCGGGCAGGTCTACGGATCGCGGGCCGTCAGGTCCCTGATCAGCGTCTACATCTGGTTCTTCCGGGGCCTGCCCCTGCTGGTGCTCCTCTTCCTCTTCTACTTCGGGATCTTCCCCGCTATCGGTCTCGGCGACGTCTCGCCGTTCGTCGTGGGAGCGCTCGTGCTCGGACTCCACGGCGGCGCCTACCAGGCCGAGATCTTCCGCGGGGCGATCCTCTCGATCGGCGAGGGACAGATGACGGCCGCACGCACCCTCGGCATGAGCCGGACGCAGGCGATCCGGCACGTGGTCCTGCCCCAGGCCCTCCTCATCGCCCTGCCGGGCTGGTCGAACGAGTACCCGACCGTGCTGACCGATACCTCGATCTGCTACGCGATCGGCGTGACCGAGCTCCTGACCCGGGCCTCGGTGATCGTCTCGACCGAGTACATCGCGATGCCGATCTACCTGGCCTGCGCCGGGATCTACATCGTCCTGAACTACACCGGGATGAAGGCCCTGAACCTCCTCGAGAAGCGGGTCTCCGTGCCCGGGTTCCAGGTCGGGAGCGAATGAACATGACCACCGACGACACCATCCTCCGGGTCGAGGGGCTCGCGAAGTCCTTCGGCACGACCGAGGTCCTGAAAGAGATCTCGTTCACGGTCCGGAAGGGCGAGACCAAGGCCTTCATCGGCCCCTCGGGCACGGGCAAGAGCACGCTCCTCCGGTGCATCAACCAGCTGATCGTGCCCGATCGGGGCCACGTCTACCTCCACGACGAGGAGGTCACCCACGCGGGCGCGCAGATCAACCACTACCGCTCCAAGATCGGCATGGTCTTTCAGAACTTCAACCTCTTCGACCACCTGACCGCGCTCCGGAACGTCGAGATCGCGCTCCTGAAGGTCAAGGGGATGAAGGAGCAGGAGGCGCGCGAGAAGGCGCTCTTCGAGCTCCGCCGCGTCGGGATGGAGGACCGGGCCGACCACTACCCGGCCCGGCTCTCGGGCGGGCAGGCCCAGCGGGTCTCGATCGCCCGCGCGCTCGCCATGGACCCCGACGTGATGCTCTTCGACGAGCCGACCTCGGCCCTCGACCCCGAGCTGACCGGCGAGGTGCTCGAGGTGATCCGGGGCCTGGCAAAGGCCGGGATGACCATGCTGATCGTCACCCACGAGATGCGCTTCGCCCTCTCGATCGCGGACGAGATCTGCTTCATGGAGCACGGGACGATCCTCGAGCGGGGGCCGCCGGCAGACCTCAGGGACAGCCCGGCCTTCGAACGGACGCGCCGGTTCGCGGGCCGGTTCGCGGAACTGTAGGGAGCCGAGATGGACCAGGTCGCCTTCCTCACCGACATCCTGCTCCCCGCGCTCTGGCGGCGGCCTGATCGTCACCCTCCAGCCTGATCGCGGTCGCGGCCCCGTTCGGCGTGCTGATCGGCGCGGCCGTCGCGGTCGGGCGGGTGTACGGAAGCCGGCCGGTCCAGTACCTCGCCCGGGCCTACGTGGCCTTCTTCAAGGGCTGCCCGCTCCTGCTCCTCCTCTTCATCCTCTACTTCGGCCTCCCCTCGATCGGCATCTCGCTCTCGGCGTTCACGGCCTCCGTCCTCGGGTTCATCTTCTGCAACTCGGCCTACGACTCGGAGTACATACGGGGCTCGATCAAGTCGATCAAGGAGGGGCAGTTCACGGCCGGGCTCGCGCTCGGCATGAGCCGGGCGCAGGTGATCCGGCACGTCATCCTGCCCCAGGCCATGCGCCGCTCAATCCCCGGGCTCGTCAACGAGTTCGTCTACCTGATCAAGTACTCGTCGCTCGCGTACATGGTCACCGTGGTCGAGCTGACCGGGGCCGCGAAGCAGGTCGCGACCCGGTACTTCACCTACAACGAGACGTTTCTCGTCGTCGGGCTCGTCTACCTCGCCCTGGTGACGGTCACGACGATCGGCGCGCACCTGCTCGAGAAACGCGTGGCCGTCCCAGCATAGGCGTCAGGGCGGGACGGCAAGGCCGGCCTCGCCGGACGCGGCCGACCCCTCCCCCGCTCCGCCCGGCGGGACCACGGGCAGGGTCACATGAAAGACCGACCCTTCCCCCGGGACCGAGTCGACCCAGACCCGGCCCCCGTGGCGCTCGACGATCTTCTTGACGATCGCCAGGCCGATACCGGTCCCCTGGTAGACGTCGCGGGTGTGGAGCCGCTGGAAGATCACGAAGATCCGGTCGAAGTACTCCGCCTCGATCCCGATCCCGTTGTCCGCGACCATCACGTGCCACATCCGCCGGTCGCGGACGGCCGAGATCGCGACCTCGGGCGGGACGTCGGGGCGGCGGAACTTGATCGCGTTCGAGATCAGGTTCTCGAAGACCTGGACGAGCTGGCCCCGGTCTCCCCAGACCGTCGGAAGGCCGCCGTACCGGACATCGGCCGCGCCCTCGGCGATCACGCACCGCAGGTCGAGGACCGCGTCCCGCACGGCCTCGTCGAGGGCGAGGGTGTCGAACGGGCGGCCCCGTGTCGAGACGCGCGAGAAGGCGAGGAGGTCGTTGATCAGGAGTCTGCATGCGGCTCCCGCCCTCGGCGATATACCCGATCATCTCGTCGGCGTCGTCGTCGAGCCGGCCTTTGTACCGCCGCTCGAGGAGTGGACGAAGCTGACGATGCGACCGGAGCGGCTCCTGCAGGTCGTGGCTCGCCACGTACGCGAACTGCTGCAGCTCGTCGTTCGACCGCGCGAGCTCGGCCGCGTACTCCTCGAGGGAGGTCGCGGCCCGGCGCTCCCCGGTCACGTCGTGGCCGATCAGCAGCACCTCGCCGCAGTCGCCGTCCTCCTGGAGCAGGGGCAGGCAGGACGCGACGACGATCCGCTCGTTCCCGTCGGCCCCGGCGACGCGGAACTCGCCGCCCGACTCCTTCAGCGTGCCGACGGTCTCCCGGACGAGGCGTGCGTACGCCGGAGCGCCGCGGAGGCCGAAGACCTCCTCGTCCGTCCGGCCGACCAGGTCCTCGGAACGCCTTCCGACGAACCGGGTCCCGGCCTCGTTCACGAAAAGGTACCTGCCGGACCGGTCGTAGATCGCGAAGACCTGGGGGATGGAACCGGCCGCAAGCCGGAGTCGCTCCTCGCGGGCCAGGACCGCGTCCTCGGCCGTCCGCCGGGCCGTGACGTCGATGAAGGTCGCGGCCGCGGCGTACACCGTCCCCTCTTCGTCGAGGATCGGGCCGGCGCTGACACTGAAGATGCCCCGGTTCCCGTCGTCGCGGACCACCGCGATCTCCTCGTCGCGGATTTTTTCCCCGGCCCCTGCCGCCCGCGCGAGGGGCCAGTCCAGCGGCCCGTACGGCAGCCCCGTCCCGCCCGGTGCCCGTCCAGGCGTCGTACTCCTCCAGCCGGGCCGGCGACGGCACGGCCTCCCCCCAGATCTCGACGAAGCCCGGGTTCCGGAAGATCACCCGTCCGGACGGCGCCTCGGCGATCACGACGCCGACCGGCATCTGGTCCAGGATCGCGCGCAGCACCGCGTGGAGCTGCTCCTGCCGCGCCCCGGTGCGGGTGCGCTCCTCGAAGTGCCGCCGGAGAAGCGTGCCGTCCCGGACCGTGACGAGCACTCCGGGAGCGCCGTCCCGATCGGCGACCCGTCGGACCGCATAGTGGCAGACCTGGGGGTTTCCCTCGACCCCGTCGGTCCAGATCCCGGCCCGCTCGACGCCTTCGGCGAGGACCGTCGACGACTTGCGGGCGATCTCGCGGATGAGCCCGGACGCGAGGCGGGCTTCGGACCAGGGGCGGCCGATGAGCCGGCTCGCCCTGCGCCGCGCGGCGGCCGCGCCGGCCGGGTTGACGTACCGGCACCGGAGACTCGGCGTCCAGGACCCAGACCTGGTCGGGCACGGCCTCGAGGACGGCCGTATCGTCGAGGGAGTCGGCCATCGTCACGGTCTCGGCCGCGAGGGGAGCCGCGGGGCCGGGGGTCGCGGCCGCTGCCCGAGGAACCTCATCGAGCCGCGACTCCAGGGCCTCGAGCCGCAGCACGAGGTCCGTGTTCGCGCCCTCGAGCCGCCAGACCTGCTGCTTGGACTCGGCCAGCTCCCGCCGCCGCGCCTGGGCCGAGGCACGGGTGTGGGTGATGTCCTGGATCGCGCCCACCGCCCCGAAGATGCGGTGGCCCGTCCGGGCGAGCGGTCCTGCCGTGAGGTGGAGGTACTGGGGCAGGCCGTCGGGGCCCCGGAGCTGCCGTTCGAGCTCCCGGTAGTGCCCGAGGTAGGCCTCGGCCGGGAGCGGAGCGCCCCGGACCTGCTCGAGATACGGGACGGCGGCCGGGTTCGCGACCAGGAGCTCGCCGGCCCCGCCCATCGCGATCACCCCCACCGGGAGCGACTCGATCACGGCCGTGAGCAGGGCCCTGTCGCCCTCGGTCTGGCCGAGCAGGGCGCGCAGCCGCTGGATCTCGTGGGCCGGGTCCTCGTCCGGGGCCCGCTGCTGGTGGACCCGGACCCCGATCGGGTGCCCCGCTTCGTCCTGGCACGGGATGGAGCGGTGCACGATCCGGCGGATCTCGCCGTTCCGCGTCACGACGCGGCAGCAGAAGGTCTGGGCGATGGTGCCGTCGCCGAAGATCGAGGCGCGTAGCCGGTCCTGGTCGTCGGGGTGGCCGCACCGGACCAGCAGGACCGGGTCGGCCCGGTAGGCCTCGGGCGCGTACCCGGTCAGGTCCTCGCACGACGGCGAGATGTCCTGGCAGTCGCCGCCGGGGCCGATCCAGGCTTCGAGGTCGGGCGAGGTCTCGAGCACGCACGAGAGGAGGCGCCGTCGGGACCGCTCCTCCGCCATCCGCTCGATCCGGGATGCCCACTCGTCGGTATCGTCGTCGCGATCCAGCTCGAGAGGATGCGGATCGGCCCCTCGCCGTCCGGTGGCGGCGGCGTCCCGGCGGTCGATACGAGGACCACGTCGTACCGGCAGGGGTCGATCACGTCGCCGTCGTCGATCGTGAACCCCCGCCGGCGGAGTTCCTCGAGCAGGGGCTGGAGCCCTTCGTCAGGCTGCACGGCGAGGAGACGGGGCATGGTGATGCACCTTGTGGTCGGGTGTAGATGCATCTGCTTTGGGGCTGATAAATTTTCGGAATTGTTCGAACGGTCGCGGGAAAAGACCAATCCGTTCGGAGATGACACTTCTGATCCGTCATGACCGTCAGCAGCCAGACATGCAGGCAGATCGCAGCCGTCCTGGGCTGCCTGGTCGAGGCCGCGCGATGCGGCGGTCCGGCCTCGCTCACCGGGCTCGCCGCCCCGGAGATCGCCGGGTTCTGGTTCGACCGCCCCGTGCACGGCCCCGCGGAGTTCGCGGAGGCCCTGGCGGGGACGTTCGCCCTCGCGGATCTCGAGATCGCGTGCGAGGGCACGATCGCCTGGGTGACCGCGCGCCTGGTCGCGGACGACGCACTCGCGACGGAGGGGCGGTTCACGGCGGTCCTGCGCGGGACCGGCCATGCCTGGCTCCTGGCGCAGGTCCACGCGTCTCTTCCGGGATGAACCCGGCCGGTCCGGGCGCCGGAGCGTCTGCGAGGGCCAATACCATTAAAGCGGATCGCATGCCACGGATCCAATGCAGGCTGATCATGGACCACGAATCCATCGAGCAGAAGATCGACCACGTCGCGGAGCGGTACAACGACCTCATCTGCTCCCAGAACCGTGTCTGCGACGGGATCGGTCTGATCATGCAAGGTATCTCCGACATCGACCTCCGCCAGTCGGCCGTCGAGGACCATGTCGGGACGACCCTGGTCGTGAGCATGAACGAGATCAAGGAGGAACTCCGCCGCCTCTCCTCCCGCCTGGACGCGATCGAGGGCCGGCTCGTCATCGCCCTCGACCGCGACGGAGTCCCCACCACCAGGTTCTGATTCCCCCGATGTTCGACCGCTGTCCGGGCGCGGCCCGGATCCGCACACCCACCCTCGAGGTCCGCGCCTGCCCCCAGTGCGGCGCGGAGGTCGAGATCTTCTCGAACGACCGGGCGGTGAGCTGCAGCGAGTGCGGCTGCCAGGTCTACAACGACCTCCAATCCTGCGTCAAATGGTGCCGGTACGCGCGCGAGTGCGTGGGCGAGGAGACGTACCGCCGCCTCGTCGGCGACGGCGATGCCGGTCCGTAGGACCGGAACGGCACCTGTTTATAGGTACCTTTGCCGCCCCAACGTGGATGAATGCGGCGCGAACGCGGGGGATGGCGGCCCGAGGCGCCGCCCGTGAAGAAGACCCTCTACTGGTGCCCCGAGTGCAACGTTCCCCTGCTCGGCCAGGGCTGCGCGGCCGGCCACGAGGGGCGGCCGATCGCCCTCCTCGAGCCGTACGACGTCCGCCCCGCGCTCGCCGCCGATCACGAGCTCGTGGCCTCGCTCGTGCGCGACCGCTTCGGCCCGGTCCGGATCCCGAGGGTGCTCCTGCTGAACAAGACCGGAGGGACGGACCGGAACGAGCTCGTGATCGCGAACGGCGAGCGCTTCGGCTGGCTCACCTTCGACCCCGTGGAGCGGTGCCACCGGTTCGAGCCCGAGCCCGCGGCCCTCCCCGCCCTCGTCGGGGCGGCGACCGGGGCGTGGTCGACCTCGACGCGGACCCGGCCTTCGCCGGCACCAAGGTCCGGCTCGGCGGAAAGCGGGTCGACGTCTCGACTCCAGAGCCCGACGGCCCGGTGATCGTGAAGTACCGGGGCCGGTACGGGACCGGTGTTCTCGCCGGCGGCCGGCTCAAGGTCCGCGAGCTCGTGCCCGTGACACCGGCGCAGGTACCCCGACCCGGACTGGGACGTGGTCGTGGACCGGAACCGGCACCACCTCAAGAACCTCGAGCGGCAGGCCGTCCGGACGATCCGCTCCCACCTCGGCGACCGGCCCTGCGCGAACGTCTCGTTCTCGGGCGGCAAGGACAGCACGGCCGTCCTCTCGCTCGCGCGGAAGGCCGGCGTGACCGACGCCTTCTTCATCGATACCGGTCTCGAGTTCCCCGAGACGGTCGAATTCGTCCAGGCCATGGGCGCCCGGGTGATCGAGAGGGGCGCCGACTTCTACCAGGCGGTGGAGCGGGCCGGCCCGCCCGGCAAGGACAACCGCTGGTGCTGCAAGCTCCTCAAGCTCGCCCCGCTCAAGCGGCACCTCGCCGAGACCGGCCCCTGCGTCACGATCCAGGGCAACCGGTGGTACGAGTCGTGGAACCGGGCCGGGCTCGACGAGGCGAGCCAGAACCCGAACAACCCGCTCCAGCTCAACATCTCGCCGATCCGGAACTGGCGCGCGCTCGAGGTCTGGCTCTATCTCTGGTGGCGCGAGCTCCCGTATCAACCCGCTCTACGACCGGGGGTTCGAGCGGCTCGGCTGCTACCTCTGCCCGGCCATGCTCGAGGCCGAGTGGGAGGGGCTCCGCACGACCCACCCCGAACTCGCGGCGCGGTGGGAGGCGTTCCTCGGCCGGTACGCGGAGGCGGAGGGCCTCCCCAGGGAGTTCGCGGACTGGGGGCTCTGGCGGTGGAAGGCGCTCCCGAAGAAGATGGCCGAGCTCTGCCGGGCGCACGATCTCGCCCTCACGGACGAGGGCGGGCTCGCGCCGAACCGCCCGCCGGCCCCGGCCGCGCGGCGGCGAGCGGAGCCGCGCGAGGCAACCGCCTCGGCACCCCCGGCGACGGTCACCGGCGCCGCGCCGCGTGCCGATTTCGCCGTCCTCGGGGACACGGTCTACCTCGATTCGGCCGCGACGAGCCTCTCGCCCGAGCCGGTGCTTGCCGCCCAGCTCGAGTTCGAGCGCCACTACCGCGCGAACGTCGGGCGCGGGGTCCACCGCCTGTCCCAGCTCGCGTCCGAGCGCTACTGGCTCGCGCGGGAGAAGGTCGCGCGGTTCGTGAACGGCGGAAACGGCACGCTCGTCTTCACGCGGAACACCACAGAGGCGGTCGAGCTCGTCGCGCACGGCCTTCCCTGGGCCCCGGGCGACCGGGTCGTGACCACGGTCCTCGAGCACCACTCGAACCTCCTCCCCTGGCTCCGCCTCCGCCGCCTCGGCGTCGAGGTGGTGGTCGTGGACATCCGCGACGACCTCTCCCTCGACCTCGAGGCACTCGAGGCCGCGATCGACGACCGCACCCGGCTCGTCGCTCTCACGCATGCCTCGAACGCGGTGGGCGCGATCACACCGGTTGCCGGGGTCGGGCGGCTCTGCCGCGAGCGGGAGCGCGCCTCCTGGTGGACGGGGCGCAGTCGGTCCCGCACCTTCCCGTCGACGTGGAGGTCCTCGGCGCGGACTACCTCGCTTTCTCGGGGCACAAGCTCCTCGGGCCGACCGGGACGGGGGCGCTCTGGATGCGCGAGCCCGACCTGGAGCCGCTCCTCCTCGGCGGCGGCGCTGTCGAGTCCGTCGGGCCCGGCGGCTGGACCCTCGCGGCGGGCCCGGCGCGGTACGAGGCGGGCACCCCGAATATCGGGGGCGCGATCGGGCTCGGCGCGGCCGTCGACTACCTCTCCGCCCTCGGCATGGACGCGGTCCGGGCGCACGAGGAGGTCCTGACCGCGCGGCTCGCGGACGGGCTCGCAGCGATCGACGGCGTCCGCGTCTACGCCCCCGCCGACCCGGAGCGGCGGATCGGCGTGGTCTCGTTCACGCTCGAGGGGTTCCACCCTCACGAGGTCGCGCAGTACCTCTCGGACGAGCTGAACGTGATGGTCCGCTCGGGCCACCACTGCTGCGAGCCCCTGATGCGCCGGCTCGGTCTGCCGGACGGCACGGTCCGGGCGAGCCTCCACTGCTACTCGAACGACGCCGACGTCGAGACCCTGCTCGCCGGTGTCGGGGAGTGTGCCCGGGGTGCCTGAGCCGCCGAGGCCGGTCGGGTTCGGGACGGCCGCCGACGGTCCCGTGCTCGAGGAGCTCGCGGTCTCGGTCTACCTGAACGGCCGGCACTTCACGGCCGCGCTGACCGTCCCGGACCGGCTCGCGGAGCTCGCCGTCGGCCTCCTCGTCACCGAGCAGGTGATCCGGTCCATGGACGAGCTCGAGTCGGTCCGCGAGGACGGCCCCTGCGTCCGGGCCCTGACCCGCGACCCGTTCCGGGTCGTGGTCCCGCGCCGCGGCGTGATCACGGGGTGCGGCGGGGCCGCCTCGCACCTCTCGGAGCGCCGGCTCCCGCCGCTCCCGCCGGAGGCGCACGCAGGCCCCGACCGGGTCCGCGCGGCGCTCGGCGCGGTCGCGGCCCCGCCCGAGGGGCTCTTCTCGGCCGCGCTCCTCTTCCCGGACGGACCGGCCGTCGTCAGCGACGACCTCGGCCTGAGCACCGCGCTCGCCCGCGTGGTCGGGGAAGCGGTCATGGCCGGGTCCCCGAGAACGGATGCGGTCGCGGCCGTCTCGCACCGGGCCACGGCCGAGCTCGCGCGGGCCGCGGTCGTCGCGGGGATCCCGGTCCTCGCGACGGCCGGGCTCGTGACCGCGCTCGCGATCGACCTGGCGCACCGGTCCGGGCTCTGCCTCTGCGGCAACGGGAGCGCCGGGGG
>CAVUEE010000021.1:0-93817 GCA_963740465.1 uncultured Methanoregulaceae archaeon | reverse complement strand
GTACGGGTCGGGATTCTCATCGGTACTGGTACGTTCAAAAGGGGGACCGGACCAGTATAAGCTGCGGCGGGAATTCGACCACATCGGCAACGGGCGGATCGACGTCGCCGACGTCGTCCGGCTCTTCAACCACCGTTAATCCCTTTTTATTCCCAGCTCGGGCCGTCTCCTGCTTTTCTCAGGCCGCACAGGCCATGAGAACGGCACGTCCCGCGACCCGGATCGGGCACGGGCACGACATTCATGGTCGAATGGTCCCGGAGGACCGGCCAGGGATCATCACGGTGCACTGACACCGAGGGCCCCGGAGATCTCGGCGAGCGCTGCCTTTTCCGGATCGCTCACTGCAACCCCGTGCTCTTTTGATGCCTCCGCCACCTTCATGCCGATAGCCAGGACCCATGTATTGTAGGCCGTCGCCTCCTCGGGTGGGACCTTTGCCAGGGCTGTTGCTGCGGACCGGCAGGCCTCGAGGGTCTTCGCCAGGTACCCTGCCTGGTCGTTCTTCCAGGCGTTCTGCTGCTCCTGTATCAGGTCCTTTGCCCTCGCCTGCGTCTCGGCGATGAGCAGGCCGACGAGGGAGGCTCCGCTGGCCGCTGCAAGGGCGGCCGGTTCCTGCATCATCGCTTTCGTCTCGCCCCAGAGACCCATGATATTGGGGGCTGCCATCATGACTGCCATCGACACTGCGTAGGGCAGGCTCATCAGGTTCTCCCACTCTTCGGGAGTAAAGTTCTCTTTAATTCCCATTGTCTCTCACCCATTCATCAGGGCATTCGGGAATTAAAAAAGGTAATTACCCGGTATGCCGCATGGTCGTCGTCACCACGCGCTTCGACCAGGAGATCGAAGAGATCGACGTCCCGGGGATTATACCCGGACTGCGGTTCTTCGATGTGAAACGGGACCCCCGCCGGGTCGACCTATGACCTCATCAGCCGTTCCCTGGCGACAGACGGTCATGAACGGCAGGGTGAACTGGAGGGGTCGCCGGCCGGTCCGGGTTCTCGGCCCTCCGCGCCTCGAACGTCCCCTTCACCGCGACCTTCGGCATCAGACCATGATCGCGGTCGGGTTCGGCCCGATCGGCGCAACCGTGCCGATGCCTGCGACCCTGGTCGGGGTGGGATGGGGCCGGCGCGCCGGGTGTGTTCCGTGCTTCAATCCCCCGGATCGGATCGCGGCGGTCGCGCCGCCGATCCCGTTCGATCACAACCGGAACGTCCGGAGCGATCTCCCGGATCTCATACGGCCCTTCAACTCCCTTTGTATCTCTTCAACAGCCGGGGACGGATCCAGGTTATTAGCTTTTCGTTTGCTTCGGCGAAGAAGATATCTGGAGGTACGCGAAGCTCTCATTCACGGAATTTCGGAGAGTGAAAGCTATCAGATCTTGTTCAGCCCTCGCCGCGGCCATTGCCCTCGCCTGCATCCTGCTGGTCGGGACAGCCGGAGCCGCCCAGCCAGTCGCGACCGTCACCACGCCGGGCCCCGAGATGGCGACCGTGCAGGTGACGCCGACCACCCAACCTCCCCTGCCCACTCCCACGCCGGGCGGCGCGGGAGCCGTAGCCTCCGTCCCCACACCTGCCTCCCCGCCGCCTCGGCGCCGGCTGCGACCTCGTCCGGTCCGCTCACCCTAGCCCTCGACATGCCCCGGTCGCCTGCCGTCTGGGGCGACGTCGTCCGGTGCACCGGGGGCGGGGCCGGGAATGCGACCGTCAGGATCCTCGTCGACGGCGTCGAGGCCGGCCGGTGCGCGCCCGACGGCAGCGGCGCGTATCAATTCGACTACCTGGTCGATCGAGTATCGAAGGGAGCCCATGCTGTCTCCGCAGAAGCCGGGCCGGGGGCCGCGGCCCAGGCGAGCCTCGAGGTCGCCTCGACAGTTCCGCTGGTCCTGCTCGGCGCCGTGCCGTCCACCTGGCAGAACGAGTCGGCCCTCCTCTGCACGGGGAACGTGACCGCGTCCGGGAAGGGCGTGCCGAACGCGCCCGTCCACCTGGTCTTCGACAACTACGGCTGGGCCGACGCGACCACCGGCCCCTCCGGCCAGTTCGAGGTCAACGCAGGACTCCCGGGCGGGAAGCACGAGGTCGTGGCGAACGTCTCGTTCGTCGATGGGCGGCCCCTCGGCCCGGCCGCGAGCAGCGTCGTTACGGCCGTGGTCCCGGGCGGATCGCCCCTCCCGTCCTGGGCGCTGCCGGTCGTCGCCGTGATGGCCGTCCTGGTCCTGGCTGCCGGCGGCTACCTCTTCTGGCAGCGACAGTCGCGAAGGGAGCCGGAGCAGCCCAGGCAGAGGGACACTGACCTGACCGCCCTCTTCCTGCCAGGATCCCCGGCAGCCGCGACAGCCGCAGCGACGGAGACGGCCGCCGTGCCGCCGGCCGCACCGCCCGCCGGGGAGCCGCCCGCGGCGGCGTCACTGGCGACCCCCCCGGTCGACAACGGTCCGCCGGCGGACGCACAGGCGGCGCCGGGAGCCGCCGGGAACGGGGACCTGCGCGCCGCCGCGTGGGTGCTCGCCGGAAACGGCATGCGCTGCGGGATCGGCGCGGTCTACGGAGACCTCGTGGCCAAACTCGCCGCGCGGGAGCCCGACGCGCACCTGGAGGGCATGACCCCGCGCCAGCTCGCAGCCCACTTCGCCGAGACCCCCGCGGGGGTCGCCGTCGCACGGATCACGGCCTGCTACGAGGCCGTGACCAGCACATGGCGCCCGCCGACGCCGACCGACCTCGAGACCATGGTCGAGGGCTACGTCGCGGCCCTCGCGCTGACGGTGCCCGCCGGGCCATGACGGCCCCCTCCTCGCGGGCCGCGTCTGCCGGGCCGTCGACCGGGCCCGGGCGGCGGCCCCGAAGAAATGATGTATCGTATCATCGCTCCCGGGTCGGGGCTCGACCGATGATGATCTCCGCGATTGTATCCCCGGATCCTCTCGAGGAGGCGAAAGAGGGCACGGCCGCGGACCTGCTGACTGCGATAGCGGAATCGGATTGTCCCGACGCCGAGGACGTTTGGCTCCGCACGGCGCCTGCCTGTCTCGCCGGGATCCTCGATTCCGCCGTTGCCCGTTCCGATCGTATGGCCGATATCACCAACAGTATCGACCGTCGAGGTGGCCGATCGCGATGATCCGGACTCCACCCGACCGGGTCGCCAGCCGATCCCTCGAGTCGTTCGCCAAGGAGATTGACGATGTCGCGGCCGAGCACGGCACGACCAGGGCCGAGATCCTCAGCGATCTGATCGCGGGACTCGAGGACCGGATCGCCGAGGACACCGCGATCCTCTCCCTCGCCCGGCGGCTCGAGGTCGCTGATCGGGAGCCCGCCGAGACCGCCTTCGACCACGCGATCGAGATCGTCGCGCGGGGCGACGGTCAGCGGCCGTGGCGAGGGAAGTGAGAGACCGTCCCCCGGCGGCAACCAGGCCGATACGAAGCAGGATTCCCGGCATAAATTCTAAGAGAATTTGATATTCGGATTGGGCTCTTTTTATAAAATATCCAATAATTCTCTCCTCTACACTGGGGGGGGAGGAAAAACAGATCAGTGTGGGAGGACAGTGATGACCGCTGGATCGTTCACGACCATGTCAGCCTCGTCAGCGATGATATCACGGTGCCATCCGGCTGTTTAAGCGTGGCCGTGTCGCGGTAGTCGTTCCAGACCACCGGGCCGACGCCCCAGTAGAGGTCCGTCCCGGTGTTCGTACCGCCGACCGAACGAACCGTCACGGTCGCCCCCGTCCCGAGCGCGAACGGCGGGAAGGTGTAGACTCGGGTCGCCCCAGCGTTCGAGAGGGTGTATCCCTGGAGGTTCACCCCTGCGTCTCCCGAATTCCGGATCGAGACCCATTCGTTCACCAGGTCGAGACCGGTGATCGAGAGCGGATTCTCCGGGTTCGGTGTCCACGTGACGGTCGGCGTCACTGTCACCGTCGGCGTCGGCGTTGGGGTCGCGGTCGGGACCCACGTCGCGAGGCTCAGCCAGTCGAAGTTCAGCCGGTCGACCCCTTCGAACGCGATGGTCACGACGTGGCGGCCCTCAGGGACCACGAGCATGGTCGACGCGGAGAACTCGCGGTAGGTCAGCCAGCCGCCGGTCGGGGCGATCAGGGCCTGGCCGGCAGGGACGCCGTCGAGGTAAATCCTGACCGCTTTCGTGGTGGCGTCGGGATTCGCAGCGTACAGCGACAGGGTGAAGTTGTCGGCGGCGGTCGTGTCGACCGAGTAGTTCAGGAACTCGCCTGCGCGGACGAAGCAGACGTCGGTGACTCCGCCCGCCGTCTCGATGTCCACGCCCTCGCCCGGCCGGAGGGCCCGGTCAGTCCCGAGGTTCGCGGACTCGAAGTCGTGGTACGCGACGCCCTCGCCGCCTGCGTCGAAGTGCTCGGCCTCGATCTTTGCGGGGAGGACGTGCGCGGTCGGATAGGGGGCCTCGGGCACGGCCGTCACCGTCGGCGTCACGTCGCCGTAGCGGTCGGCGTCGGCGTCGGGGTCGCGGTCGGGGCCTCCGTTCCGAGGCTCAGCCAGTCGAAGTTCAGCCGGTTGACTCCCTCGAACGCGATGGTCACGACGTGGCGGCCCGCGGGGATAGCGAGCGGGGCCGACGCGGCGAACTCCCGGTAGGTCAGGAAGCCGCCGGTCGAGGCGATCGGGACCTGGCCGGCAGGGACGCCGTCGAGGTAGACCCTGACCGCTTTCGTCGTCGTCTCGGGGTTCGCAGCGCGCAGCGACAGGGTGAAGTTGCCGGCGGCGGTCGCGTCGACCGAGTAGTTCAGGAACTCGCCCGGGCGGATCCAGCCGACGTTGTAGTTGCTGCCGCCGACCTCGATGTCGACTGCGTCGAAACGGTAGGCGCCGCCCTCGTTGGCCGCGGTGGCGTCCGAGTAGGCAGGGGAGCCTCGCAGGTACGTCGTAGTCCTCGGCCTCGACCCTGCAGGGCACGTTGTGCGCCGAGGGGTAGGGCTGGTTGTCGCCGATCGCGGCGGTGACCGTGACCGGCTGCGTGACCGTGTCGGATTCGTTCGTCGACGTGTTCTTCGCCGTCAGGGCGACCGTGTAGGTGCCGGCGGCCTGGAACGTGTACGTCGGGGTCGTGCCGTTCATGGTCGCGAACGAGGTCTGGCCGCTGAAGACGGTCCAGGCGAGGTCGTCGAACGGACCGGTCGAGGTCGAGGTGAACCGGACCTCGAGCGGCGCCGTGCCGTTCGTCCTGTCCATGGTGAACGCGGCGACGATCGGGGCGGCCGTTGGAGTGACCGTGGGAGTCGGGGTGACCGGCGGAGGATTGAAGAGCCAGACGAGGTCGGCGAAGTCGATCCTCTCGTTGCCGTTGTAGTCGAACGCCGGTACCGGTTCGTTCGCGCCGATCCATTGCATCTGGTCGAAGAACAGGACCATGTCGGCGAAGTCCGCCCGCCCGTTGCCGTTCACGTCGTCGTACAGCCCGTCGCCGTTCGTGTCGGTCGGCGCCGCAGGCCCGCCGGGGACCGTCAATACCGGGGGAGCCGTCGGCGTCGGAGTCTGAGTTACCGTAGCTGTCGGTGTCGCCGTCGGCGTCTCTGTCGGCGGCAGACCGGGCCGGGCATACTTCAGGTCGCCGTTCTCATAATCCAGGTACGCTGATCCGCGGGTTGCCGTCGCCGTCCAGCACCAGGGACGTCCACATCCCGACAATCCCCGTCGAGTCCACGGTTTCAGTGTGCCAGCCCGAGCCGTCGCGCCACGCATACTTCAGGTCGTCATTCGTCTCGTCGAAGTAGCTGATCCGCGGGTTGCCGGCGCCGTCCAGCGCCAGGGACGTGTACCACCCGACCCACCCCTCCGAGTCCACGATCTCGGTGTGCCAGACCGAGCCGTCGCGCCACGCGTACTTCAGGTTGTCATTCGTATCGTTCGTGTCGTCGAAGTAGCTGATCCGCGGGTTGCCGGCGCCGTCCAGCACAAGGGACGTGCACTTACCGGTGTACCCCTCGGAATCCACCGTCTCGGTGTGCCAGCCCGAGCCGTCGCGCCACGCGTACTTCAGGTCGTCGGGATTTTCGTACAGGTAGCTGATCCGCGGGTTGCCGGCGCCGTCCAGCGCCAGGGACGTGTACCACCCGACGATCCCCTTCGAATCCACGGTTTCGGTATGCCAGCCCGCGGCGTTGTGCCACGCGTACTTCAGGTCGGCGTTCGTGTAGTCGTAGTAGCTGATCCGCGGGTTGCCGGCGCCATCCAGTGCCAGGGACGTGTATCCCCCGACCCACCCGTTCGAATCCACCGTTTCAGTGTGCCAGCCCGAACCGTCGCGCCACGCGTACTTCAGGTCGCCGTTCATATCGTTCGTATCGTCGAAGTAGCTGATCCGCGGGTTGCCGGAGCCGTCCAGCGCCAGGGACGTCCACATCCCGACAGTCCCCGCCGAGTCCACGGTCTCCGCGTGCCAGCCCGCGGCGTCGTGCCACGCATACTTCAGGTCGCCGTTCGTATCGTCGAAGTAGCTGATCCGCGGGTTGCCGGCGCCGTCCAGCGCCAGGGACGTGAAGAAGCCGACAGTCCCCTGCCGAATCCACCGTCTCGGTCTGCCAGCCGATGGCGGAGACGACCCCCGTACCGAACGTGACCAGCAGCAATAGTGCGAGAAGAGCGACCGACAGGCGCTGCGAACGGGTCCGCGCCATCCGGTCTTCAGAAGTATCTATCGCGAAGAGTGGCAATAAACAACTATCACGAAGAGTGGCAATAAAACCTCCCGGAGCGGCAACTATCGGCCGGCGCTGCATTCGACTGCAAGGGGAACGGCCGGATCGACCTTGCCGGCCTCGTCCGGGTCTTCAATCACCTCCGACTCCCGGCCGCTCTCCTTATTCGAGGGGGGCCGGCGTCGCCGGCCTCGTCCGAAGCCGGCCGACACTATCGAATGGCATACAACTATATCCCGTCTTTACAAAGCGATTGTTGATAACCGGCGTTCCCGCAGCGGCCCCGGGCCCGGGCGGCCCCGGCCCGGCTCGCCTGGCGGGAGCCGGGAGGAGGAAGTCCATGAGATCGAAAAGAGCGCTCTTCATTGCCGCGTGCGTCACCCTGGCCTTCATCGCCCTCGTATCGGCCGCGGCTGCTGTGACGCTGGACGGCATCTCGCCGTCATCGGCGGACCGCGGCACCAGCGTCGTCGTGACCGTCTCCGGGTCCGGCTTCGTCGACGGCGCGCAGATCGCCCTCTCCCGCGACGGCACCTGGATCCCGGCCGCCCGAAGCGTGGTCGAGAGCCCGACCACGCTCGTCTGCCTGCTGGCCATCCCGGCCGACGCCCCGGCAGGCAACTACACCCTCAACCTCATGAACGGGGGTCTCGGCCCCGCAGTCGTGTACCGGAAGGACGACGCCTTCACCGTCACCGTACCGTCGCCGGGCACCGTCTCCTTCACGGCGACCCCGCCCTCCGGGCCGGCCCCGCTCACCGTGCAGTTCAGGGTCGCTCCCAGCCCGAGTATGTCCCCGGTCGCCGTGTCGTACGCCTGGAATTTCGGAGACGGCGCGACGTCGTCCGGGTGGAACCCGGTTCATACGTACGACAGGGCCGGGTACGTACACGGTGAGCCTGGCCGTCGTGGACGCTACCGGCCGGGTGGTCGGGAAGGCGACAGGGAGCGTCCGGGTCACGACGGAGCTGCCCCCCATCGGCGGCGACAGGGCCTTCTACCTGGTCTCGACCACACCGCCCGGCGCCGGCATCTACACGGAGGACATCTCGGGAACAAGGGTCCTCGTGGGCACCACGGCCGGCGGCCCGGTCAACGTCACCATCTACCTGACGGGCACGCCGGTGAAGCGGATCATCGCGAACCTCACGGGGTACAGGGACGCGATCCACGAGATCGCGCAGTACCCCGCGAAGGGCCAGACCGTCCGGGTCCACCTGACTCTTGAGCCGATCGGCACGCCACCGCCAGGCCCGAAGGCCCTGATCGGCACGTGGCGGCTCAGGTCGTTCCTCGGCGCGAAGGACGCGACCGTCCCGGCGATCGCCCGCCCCGTCCCGTTCATCACCTTCTCACCCGGCGGCTCGTTCTCGGGCTCGGTCGGCTGCAACCACTTCAGAGGAACCTACACGGCCACGGACGACGAGATCACCTTCAGCCGGATCGTCTCGACCGAGATGTACTGCCTGGAGCCGGCCGGCGTGATGGACCAGGAGCAGCGGGTCTTCGAGCTCCTGTCGCTCACGGTCGGCTACCGGATCGACGAACCGACCCTGACCCTCTTCAACCGGACCGGCCGGCCGATCCTGACCTTCGAACGGTTCATCACGGTCCGGCCGCAGGACCCGGACGGCGACGGGAAGTACGACGATGTCAACGGCAACGGCAGGAGGGACTTCTCGGACGTGGTGCAGTACTTCGGCCAGGTGTCATCGATCATGGAGAACGAATCAGTGACCCTGTTCGATTACAACAACAACGGGCGTATCGACTTCGCCGACGTCGTATGGCTCTTCGATAATCTGTAACTCCCCCTTTTCCAGCGCGACGCGACCGAGATCGCTGCCCGTGGCGGGCGGCGTCCGGGCCCGTTTCGAGGCCCGCCGGGTAACCGGGGTCGAGGATACCACAGAGGCAATCCTGTCGGGAGGGAGCAGGATTGCTTCTCACAACCCCAGTACCCGGCCGGACGACCCTCTCCCGGCAAAGGTCCTCCCGGACGCTGCGGACGGGACGGCGAACGGGACGAAGACCGTCCGGCGGGATCGCCGATCATTCGAGTGGGCAAAATATTAATACCGGCCTGGCAATGGGGTCCGCATGGACCTCATCGAACAGGACGGCAGGATCAAGCAGCGGGTGCAGCCGGGTGATGTCCGTCCCGAGACGCAGGTCGTCATACGGGGCGAGGAGGGGGCCTGCGGCAGCACCACGATCATGTACCTCGTCAACCGGCCGGCGGAGCTGGCGCAGCTTCTCCGCTCGATGCGTCACGTGGCGCCGGCCTCGGGCGAATCGGGCGACGCAAGCCTGGAGGCGCGCGAGGATCTCGAACGGATCGCGGGGGAGCTCGACCGTCTCCCGGGGACCGGAGCGGCGGGCAGGGTGAACGCCCTCCTCTCCGAACTCTCGTCGCGCCTGATCGTGACCGAAGGGGGCATGGGGGATAGGGTGGACCTGGCCGCCTGGGGATCGGCGGGAACGCTCTCGGAGTACCTCGCGGACGAGGAGAACGCGAGCCACTTCTACGGGATCCTCGCCCTCTTCTGCACGGACGAGGCCGTGCGCCAGAGCGGCGAGGAGATCGGCTGGTGCCGGGACGCCCTCCCGCGATTGAGGGGCGACCGCCGGTTCCGCCTTCCGGGAGACGAGAACCTGATCGCTCAGGCCGTGAACCTCTACAATCGGGGCCTCGGCCAGGCCTGCGGCGGGTGGTGAGTCCGCCCCTCCCCGTTCACCAGCCCGATCCGGCCGCGCATCTGCCGGACGACGGTCATGCACGGCAGGGCGAAACGGACGAGGACAGGGCCGGCGGAATACGGAAACGGCCCTCCCCGTCTATATAACAGGAATGCCGTTCAGGGAGATCCCGTATCGCATTCGATGCTCGTCTTCCCCGCCGCATCGGAGAGGCGGAGCGTATCGCCTGCGATAGAATACCGGGTCATATTCGGAAGCAGGGTCAGGTACGCTCTCTCCAGCTCCATGACCCCGCCGATCCCGCAGTATATCCGGGTCGTCTGCTGGTCCCCGATGACGATGGAGCCCTCGCCGGTCGTCCGATACGGCCCGTAGTGGTTGTTGCAGCCCGCGTTTCCGTACAGATACCCGTCCGCGCCGAAGACCAGCCTGATGGTGGTCAGCCCCGCGGGGCTGGAGGACCGGCCGGCAGCGTCGGTGAACGAATTCACGTACCAGGTCGTGTTTCGCAGGGGCGCGGAAACCGGCGTGCCGTTCGGGACCCGGGAGTAGGTCAGCACGACCTCTCCCCGGCCGTCCCTGAGTGTGAGGACGCCGTCGACGGAGTACGATGCGGCTTCCTGGATCCTCGCGAGGTACGCCGTCTCCTGGGCCATGACGCCCGCGGGGGATCCGCAGGTTCGCCCGGTCGACGCCGGGGGCCCGACCGTCAGGTTCCCCGCACTGCTCGAATACGGCGCCGTGTAGTCGTTGCACCCGGCCGTACCCGAGACCGTGCCCTGTCCGTCGAAGAAGGCGGAGATCGTGGTGTTCGGAATGACGGGGACCGTCGCGTCTCCGTCCCGGAGAGAGACCAGGTACCACGTCATGCCGGGCGGACCCGACCGGGACGGGACCGTGGGAAACGGGGTCGGATCGGAGAGCTGGCGCGTAACGGACGGCGTGACGCGGGGCTCCGACGGCAGCGGCTGCGCGCACCCGCAGGTGAGGAGCATCAGGACGAGCGTGACCGCGGCGAGCCCGGCGCATCGGGATCTCATATGATCTAATCCTGGTGCTCTGACGTAACAAAGGTGATGACGGCGCGGGAGATGTCCCCGGGGCCCCCGGCCCCCGCCGTGACCGGTGTATCGTCCGGTGGCGGTAGGACGAAGGGGTCGCCGTCCGTCAAAAAGTGGGTTAGAGATTGTTGAAGAGCCAGACGACGTCCGCGAAGTCGATACGGCCGTTGCCGTTGTAGTCGAACCCGCAGATCGGCTCGTTCGCTGCGATCCAGGTCATCTGGTTGAAGTAGAGCACCACGTCAGCGAAATCATTGCGGCTGTTGCCGTTCACGTCCGTGTATAGCCCGTTATTGAGCGGGGACGTCGGGACACCGACGCCGCCCGGCATCAGTACCGGCGCCGGGCACGTCGCTGCGGGCCAGACGTTGGAGGGACCCGAGTTGACCGTCTTCGTCGGGAACCCGATCGCCGGGGCCGCGTAGGTCGTCGTGTCGCCGACCGTGTTGGTGGCGATCACCCGGTAGTAGTACGTCTGGTTCCCCGCGGTGGCGTCGGTGTACGTCGTCACGTCGGGGCCCGTCGTGAAGGTCGCGAGACCTGTCGCAAAGGCGGTGTCGTTCGCGCGCTGGATGACGAAGCCCGTCTCGCCCGCGGAGGTGTCCCGCCAGGAGAAGCTGCACGCCCGCGTCGCCCGGTAGGTAGGTGCCGGTCAGGTCCGCCGGCACCTTCGGCTTCACGGCGAAGAGCAGGGCGTGCATCATGTCCATCTCCTCGTGAGCGAGGATGTGGCAGTGGAAGACGTACTCCCAGCCGTAGTTGACCAGCTTGTTGGTGACCGTCACCGGCTGCCCGCTCGGGTCGAAGAACTGCGCCTGCTGCCCGGGCGACCCGTAGAGCTGGGCGCCGATCGGCATCGGTGGGGTCGATCGGGCGGACGCTGTTGGGAAGGTCGAACGGGAGCCAGGGTGAGGCCGGCCGCATGGCCACGATCGTGTCCTCGAGCGGGTTCACCCGGACGGTCTCCTTCCAGCCCAGCTCGTTGGCTCCGGCGCGCCGGACGATGCCGTCCCAGCCGACCCGGTTGATCACCTGGACGTTGAACAGGTGGAAGTGGATGGGGTGGGTGTCCACGCCGTTGTGCGTGATCTTCCAGATCTGGGTCCCGTCGCCGGCGCTCGCCGATCGTTGGTCCCGACGGTGTCGCTCAGGATGTCGACGGGCGGGCTCGCGTACCCGTAGAGGAGCAGTTGCTGCTGCCCGGGAGCGGTCGTCCAGCCTCGAGCCCCAGGAAGCCGCTCATCCGGCCGTACTCGTCGTACGCCTCGCCCATGCTCGTCCTGGATGGCTTTTGACGTGAGCGGGACCGTCAGCCGTGGTGCCCGCGAGGGTGGTGAAGGTCTTGGCTCTGTCTGGTAGATCCGCACGTAGTTGTCGGCCGGGAAGGTCGCGTCGTAGGCCGAGTTGTACGCGGCCTGCGGCGACGATGATCGGGTCCTGCGAGACCTCGAAGACGCCCCGCTTTGCGCCGGTCTTGGCGAAGACCGACTTCAGGTTCGCGAGGGTTGACGTCGGGATGTCGCCGTTCCGGAGCGTGCCGACCCGGATCTGCATGATGGTGCGGGTGTTCGGGCCGTACCCGGGCTGCGTCGTCGGGGCGCCGCCGGTGTCGGTCTGGTCGGGGTTGCCCGTGTAGTAGTCGTAGCGCGGGTCGAGCGCCGGGAACGCGGCGGGCGCGTCGTTGTAGAGGATCAGGGTCTTGCCGGCGTACTGCGAGAAGTCGACGATCACGTCCGCCCGCTCGGCGGGAGCCAGGAGCAGCGCGTGGTTGTCGACGTTCCCCACGTTGAAGACCGTCGGGTTGGTGTTCCAGGTGATCGGCTGGTTCGGGACGACGACCGGCGCGGGCAGGAACCCGCCCTCGGTGCCGATCTGGATGCAAGCCGGGCCCGACCGTCGCCGGATCCGGCACCCCGCCTTCCCGGCCGTCCGTCGGCCAGGTGGCCGGGAGGCCGGTGTTCGCGGCCGCCGGGACCATCTGCACCTCGGTCGGGAACCCGCCGGCCCGGTGACCCGGCCGTGTCGGCCACGTAGAGCTGCAGGTTGAAGAACCGGTCGTTGGCCGCGTTCAGGATGCGGAACCGGTAGGCCTTGGGCTCGCACGTCCAGGTACGGATACGCCTCGCCGTTGACGACGGGCGTGTCCATGAAGGCCTCCATCGCCATGGACGGGTTGGGCATGCCGGGGATCATGCGCCGGCTCCCAGGGGACTGGGTGCCGTCGTAGTACGGGTTCGCGACCGGTCCGGTACGGCACGTCCGTGGGCGGCCAGAACCAGGGACCGTAGTGCCACCGGCCGAAGGCGTTCGCGCCGTCGAGCGTCCCGGGGTTCTGGGCCGGCATGTAGACGTGCGGGCACCAGAGGTCGCCGGTCACGCGCCGTCCCGCGGCGTCGTGCCCCAGTTCCAGGTCGGGTCCTGGGCGGCGATGGTCGTCGCGTCCACGAAGGTCTTGTCCTGGATGATCAGGGGGATGCCGACGTCGGGGAGCGACCTTCAGGCCGGCCGGGGTTGACGCCGGAGACGTTGGTGCCCGCTGATCAGGTCCTGCTCGACCTGGTCCGTGAGCAGGTAGCCCGCGGCCTCGCCGGCGTAGACGTTGAGGCGGGTGATGCCGTAGGCGTGGTCGTGGTAGAACATCAGCCGGGCGCTCTGCTGGTTGGTGTAGTAGAAGGTCAGCACGCCCTGCTGGGGGCTCGGGCCCCAGTCCGGCATGTCGGGCACGTTCTGCACGCTGACGCCCTTGGGGTAGCTGGTGCGTCTCGCCCGCGGGCGTGGTCCACTGGTGCGGCGTGCCGTCGCTGATCCACGGCGTCAGCCCGCCGTGGAGGTGGAGGGTGGCGCGGTTCTGCGGTAGAGCTCCGGCCCCCCGGGTCGCCGTGCCCGGCGCCCATGACGGTGGTGTCCACCGGGATGAAGAGGTCGCCGCCGGCCTCCCGTCGGGAGGCTGTTGGTGAACCTGATCCGCACGGGCACGTCGCGCTGGGCGACGATCGTCGGCCCCAGGTAATGGAAGGGCGTCCCGCCCATGTTCACCTGCCGGTAGCCGCGGATGGTCGTCGGCGGGAGATCGGGGTGCATCTGCTCCTGGAACTCCCCGAGCTCGATCTCGTAGTAGTCCGAGCCGACGAGGGTGATCCCGGTGATCACGCCGCCGACGACCGTGGCCTTTCCGACCGCGTTCGCCCCGATGCCCTGCCCCGGGTCCACGCCGCCGCCCGCGAACGAGACCACGGGGTTCGGGGAGTACCCGCCCCCGCCGTTCGCGATGGCGACGCTGCCGACCTTGTCCCCGTTCATGACCGCCGTGGCGCTGGCGCCCGTGCCGTTGGCATCGACGATCACGACCGTCGGGACCGAGGTGTAGCCCCGGCCGCCGGCCGGGAACGAGGTCGTGTCCGCCACGGCGACCGGGATGGAGGGCACCTGGCTCACGAACTTGTGGATGCCGCCCGTCAGCGCCGCGGGGTCGAGGGTCGCCGTGGCCGCCGCGCCCGTGCCCGTCGGGTCCGTGATGACCACGCGGGGAGCGGAGTAGCCGGCGCCGCCGGAGGTGACGGTGATCCAGGTGATGACGCCGCCCACCACCGTCGCGTTCGCCGTGGCGCCCGTGCCGGTCTCGTAGACGTCCACGATCGTGACGTTCGGTGCGGTGTACCCTGCGCCGCCGCTGTCGACGGTGACGGCGAGGACGGGACCCTTCGGCATGGGGCTGTTGGCCCAGTTCGCGTACGGGCCGAAGTAGTGCGGGACGCCGCCGGGGTCGGCCACTGCCGCCTGCGTGATCAGGGCCTGCTCGTACTCGCCCTTCACCTTCGTGGCGGCAGCCTCCCTATCCTTCTGCGTGACCTTTTTGTCCTTGGGGAGTTTCGTCTCCCCTGTCGGTCTCGCGCGTGGCTCCCCCGCACTGGTGTTCAGAGCCGTCGGGGTCTGGGCGGGGGTATCCACCGTCGCGGTGGTGCCCGGCGTCGCGTTCGCGGTGACTGTCGCGTTGACCGTCGTCTGGTTGTCGCCGTCGGCCGCCGCGACGGGCACGCAGGCGGCGAGAACGGACAGCACCACCAGGACGACCAGTAGTCCTGTCGACTGCCGCCGATCAGTAGAATCTCTCGTTCGTTCGGACATCTGTTGCCACCTCTCTCGAATGAACCTGTGGTGATTGGAATCAGGACCGTACCCGGGAGGCGATCCCGGGCAGGAAGGGGTAGTGATCCGGGGGAGCGGGTGACCTTGCCGTCGAAAAATTGGTCCCGAGCCGGCGCCATGGTCGGTGCTGAATCGATCACAGTCCCAGGTATCCCAGTTCGATGGTAGGGGCGGCACGAGATAAACGTTTGCCTTCGATATTTCCATCCAGCGGCTTTTATATCGGAAACCATGAGCCCTCTGCTCGTCTTCGACCGGTCGACGCATCGGGCCTCGATCGATGGTTTTATTAATGGTGAGCGGCCCAGGGTTGGAAGAATGACGGTGACCATGCGGTGGCTCCGCCGCGCCGTTCGCTGACGGCCGCGCGGCACGGTCCCTGGCCCTCGCATCATGCCGCGAAACGGGGTTTATTATTCACCTTCAGCATGTGGATCAGGTACAGGATGAACGGCGGCGAGACCGTCTCCCCCGGGAAGAGAGCGGGCAGAGCCCCGGAGGGACGATGACTATCACATCGGCCGGAGCCGTCGGCCGGCCCGGCGCCGGCGCGTTCGCCATCGCCGATCCGGGGGTGGAGCCGTGAGCGGCGCGCCGGAGTTCGGGTTCGTCCGGCTTGTCGGGCAGAACGTGAGGAACCGTCCGTTCCGGAGCCTGGCCACGATCTTCGCCTGCGCGATCATCGCCTCGACCTTCTTCACCTCCCAGTACCTGATGAGCGGGGCGCAGCAGAGCCTGGACGCCGGGATCTCGCGGATGGGCGCCGACATCCTCGTGGCGCCGGCCGGTTACGCGCACGCGGGGCAGGCCGTCCTGCTCACCGGGGAGCCGACCACGTTCTTCCTCGACGGGTCGAGCGTCGGGGCGATCGCCGGGATCCCGGGAGTGGCGAAGGTCAGTCCCCAGATCTACATCGCGACCCTGCACGCGTCGTGCTGCGCGGCCCCCGTCCAGATGATCGCCATCGACCCCGAGCGGGACTTCACCATCTCCACGTGGCTCAAGGAGAACCCCGGGATCGCGCTGGGCCGGGACGATATCATCATCGGGAGCGCCGTCGTCCAGGAGATCGGGAAGGACCTGGTCTTCTACGGCCACACCTTCTACGTCGTCGGGCAGCTCGAGCGGACCGGCACCGGCGTGGACAACTCGGTCTTCATCCGGTTCGACGACGCCCGCGTGATGGCGGAGGAATCGGGCAGGAAGGCCGTGAAGCCGCTAACGATCCCCGACGGGACGGTCTCCCTCGTCCTCGTCAAGGCCGATCCGGGGACCTCACCGGCGGCCGTTGCGGCCGAGATCGAGCGGCGCGTCCCGGCAGCGAAGACCATCCTGCCCGACGGGCTGCTCAGCGCCGTCAGCGGACAGCTGGGCGCCCTGACGCGGCTCCTCTACGGTTCGGCCATCGCGGTGACGCTCGTCACCGTCCCGCTGCTCGGCCTGCTCGCGGCCATGGTCGCCCACGAACGGAGGAGGGAGGTCTCCATCCTCCGGGCGCTCGGGGCGAGGCGGCCGTTCGTGGCGGGCCTCCTGCTCGCGGAGTCGGTCGCGCTCGCGATCCTCGGCGGCGTTCTCGGCATCGGCGGGGCCATGGTGATCCTGGTGCTCTTCCAGGACCTCATCTCGCTGACGCTGCGGATACCGTTCCTCCTTCCCTCGCCCCTGACCGTCCTCGCCCAGGGGGGAGACGCCCTGCTCCTGCTGATCGGGATCGCCGTGGTCTCCTCGCTCTATCCCGTCTACAGGATCACCCGGTCGGAGCCGTACGAGACCATCCGGAGGGGAGCGGTGTGATCGAGGTAACGGGCGCTTCGAAGATCTACCGGAACGGCGCCGCGGAGATACGGGCCGTCGACGACGTGCGGTTCGAAGTACGGCCGGGAGAGTTCGTCCTGATCGTGGGGCGTTCGGGGAGCGGGAAGTCCACCCTCCTCGGCATGCTGGCCGGGCTCATCCGGCCGACCTCGGGCACGCTCCGGATACGGGGGGTGGAGATCGGCGGCCTCTCCGACGACGAGATCTGCAGACTGCGCTCCCGGGAGATCGGGTTCGTCTTCCAGTTCTCGGGGCTACTGCCCACACTCACCGTTCTGGAGAACGTCATGGTCCCCTCCCTCTTCGACCGGAACGCGACCGGGACCCGCGCAAGGGCCCTGGACCTTCTCGCGGCGGTGGGACTGGCGGACCGTGCGGAGACGTACCCCCGCACGCTCTCGAGCGGGGAGATGAAGCGGGTCGCGATCGCGCGGGCCCTCTTCAACAGCCCGTCCCTCCTGATCGCCGACGAGCCGACGGGCGACCTGGACGTCGATACCGAGGACGAGATCATGCAGGTGTTCGGCCGGCTGAACCGCGACGGGACGACCGTGGTGATGGTCACGCACAACCCGGACCTCGCGCAGTACGCGACGCGCATGTTCAGGATGGACCGCGGACGACTGGAGGAGCGGACGGGGTTCCGAGCGGGTCCTCCCCTCAGGGGGAGCCTCCCGGGATAGGGAGCGTGTGCCATGGCTCCCACGATGCGGTACCCGGCGTATATCCTGGCGGGCATCCGGAACAAGTTCGGCCGCAACCTTGCCGCGGTCTTCTGTTTCGCGCTGATCGCCGCGAACGTCTTCTGCGGCCAGTACCTTCGCTGCCGGGGAGGTGGAGAGCGTCGACCAGGGCGTCAGTCGCCTGGGGGCGGACCTGCTCGTGGTCCCCCTGGAGTACACCCATCTCCTGCGAAGCGCGGACACGGACAACACGATGGCAATCGTCGCCGTCCTGCCGTCGACCTATCGTTTCGACGGCACCATGCTGGGCGATATCGGGAAGGTTCAGGGAGTGGCGGGAGTGAGCCCGCAGCTCTTTGTCGCAGCGGTGAGCGTCCCCGAGCTCTCGGCATCGCCGATCGACGTGTACGGGATCGACCCCGGACGGACTTCACCATCCGGCCCTGGCTGCGGGACCCGCTGCCCGACCCGCTCGGCCCGGGGGAGGTGGTGGTCGGCCACGAGCTGCGGCGGGAGGTGGGGACCGTCATCCCGATCTCGGGCCGGCCCTACACCGTCGCGGGCGATCCTCGACCCGACACAGTCCGGGATCGATCGGTCCGTCTTCGTCTCCCTGCAGGACGCGCGCGTCCTCGCGTCCCTGGACGGCACGGTGCCGCCCGGCGAACCCCCCATCGCCACCGGGGACGTGAATGCGGCGCTGGTCCGGGTGGCCCCGGGGGAGGACCCCGAGACGATCGCGTTCGGGATCACCCGTCTCGGCGCGGACGGGAAGGTCACGGTCATCGCGAGACACTTCTCGCTCGATCCCGTCTCGGAGAACCTCCGGGGCCTGCCCGGCTTTCTCAACACCGTCTCGGCCGTCGTGCTGATCGCGGCGTTCCCGCTTATCGCCCTGATCGCGGCGATGGTCGCCAACGAGCGCAGGCGCGAGATCGGGCTTCTCCGGGCCATGGGCGCGAGACGGTCGATCGTCCTCCTCCTGGTGATGGCCGAATCGCTGGTCCTCGCATCGCTCGGGGCAGTCGCGGGGATCGGCGCGAGCCTGGTCCTGTTGTCCGTGCTGGAATCGAACGGCATCCTCAACAGCGCGCTGCAGGTCTCGTTCCGCATACCCTCGGCAACGGAGGTCAGCGTCTACGCCGGCACGGCGTTCCTGGTGGTCATCGCGATGGCCGGCATCTCGTCGCTGTACCCGGCGTACCGGGCCGGCCGCATGAACCCCCTCGACGCGATCCGCGAGGAAGGGGGCTAAGGTGGTAGGGTGACCGCATCGGGGTCGGACGCACTCACCCGCGAGATCGGCCCACGGCGTGGCTGGGACGGGGCAGAGGGTCAGCGCGAGACCAGCGCGCCGATCCGGCCGGGGTCGGTTCTCCCGGGATGAGGACGCCGACGCTACCGGCACCCTCCACACTCGTCGAAAACGCCCGGGGAGCGGTTCGCCACTCCTCGCTGATCGGCCTTCCGGGTGCACCGCCCGTTCCGTGCTCCCGTCGTCCCATCCCCGGCAGGTACTTTTCAACCGTGACGCCGGCCATGTTAACGGCGTTAACCAACGGTGAATGGACCTCGATGGTCGCTCGTCCGGTCCATCATGATCCTGATCCGGTTGCCGTTCATCGTGTAGCCTCGAGCCCTGTATCGGACACGATCCGCGACATGCTCCGGCACGTCGACGAACTCGAGCCGCTCCGTGACCCCGAGGAGCACGGGCCGGCCGACGCAGAAGGTCGCGCCGGCCTGCACGGAGGTCGCGATCTCCGACGAGGTAGCGCCGCTCTTCCTCGTGACAGGCGCGAGCGGCCCGGCCGATCACGGTCACGAGCGGCCAGAACGCAATGACTCCGACAGCGAATATCGCCGGATGAGAAGCCAGGGTTTCCGATCTCCACCGATCGGAGAAGTCCCCGGATGGGCCCATTGCTGACGGGGAGGAAATACCTGCGAGCAGACCGGTTTTTTCCCGAAGGACCCGGCGGGGACGCCGGTTGCGGCTCCGGGGATCCGTTTGTGGTGGACCTTTCATCGGGTCCCCAGTCAACTCTTTTCGGATGTCCGTTCGTCCGATTCTCCGTCATTTATAAAGAGGCTATAAATAGCATGTCGCGGGATCAGCCTGTATGGCAAACAGGGATAGACTCCATCTCAAGACGAAAAAGAAGGCTGTCGACACCACCCGGGCGGCTGCTCATGACGTGAAGGATGATGCGAAGGTCGCGGGGAACAAGGCGGTCGATGACGTAAAGACCGGGGCACACAAATCCAGCTCGCATTCGAAGAGTAATGCGCATCAGGCGACGTCTAAAAAGAAGTAGCCGGAAAAGTGCAGATACCCTGCATCCATCACGATCCAGGTCAGAGTCGTATCATCCCGCAGGATACCCGTTTCGGTGTGCTCTGGATCGGTATCGAGATGCCTCCCCGGCAGAGTGCATCGGATGCGTGCAGATGGATTCTTCTCCGGGATTAAAATCAAAGAGAAGATTGGAATTCAATCCGGCCTTGAATCTTTTTGTGATTCGATATTTTCTCTCGCGGAAGCCGCGGGCGGGCTTGCACTTTCCCTCCACATTGAGCGCTTTGAATATTCGAACAAGCAATTCTCTTGATAAAAATGGTTATTATCTAATTTTAATGCCATTTAGAGGATTTTTTCCGTTACTTCATGTTTTGCTGGGCTCAACTCTTTTCCCGGCTCCCGGTGCACTGCGCCTGCCAAGTTCTCCGGCAATGAGCATCAATATAATCAGTCCCACCACTGCCACGTCCATAACCTCTAACACGACTTCGGGGCTGGATGCAAAATTGCTGGAGGCGACAGCAAACGCGGCGGCTAAATTTCGTTGACCTGTTCCGAGTGCAAGAACCTTTTTAATATCCGTATCTGTCCCGCCCAGCAGATAACCTACGACAACAGCTCCGACAACCAGGAGGATGGCCACCAGAATTCCGCCTGTTCCAAGAACTCCGAAGGTTTCATCCCAATACCCCACAAAATATCCGATGAACATTGCTGCCAGAGAGAGATTGGCAGCCATGGTCATCGTGGGGATCAGGCCCTTGGCCACCTCTTCGTACCTGGCTCGAATGAAAAGGGCGATAGCCAGCGGAATGAGCATCAACAGGATAAGGCTCCTGGCGATCTCCCAGGGATTAACCTGCACTCCGGTCAATACAAATGGCAGAACTATGGGCAGGTAGGCAATGGTTACCACCATCAGGAGGACCATCAGCCCGGCGGTGAAAGCCATATCGCCTTTGGCCACCTGTACCAGCTTGGGCAGGAACGGCGCCCCTGCAGCGAAACCCACTAGAATCAGGCCGATCTGCAGTCCCTCGGAGAGCGGGATGATCCTCACGATCACTAATGCCAGGATAGGCACGAGCACGAAGTTGGCCACCAGAGACATGATGACCAGCCGTCTGTTCTTAAGTGGGGCCACGATCTGAGGAATGGTCAGGCTAAAACCCATGCCAAGCATGCTGGTAATAATAAATATCAGCACGCCCAGAGTGCCGATGGCGATAAAGACAGGATCGAATTGGGTCATAAATTTTCAGCCCCTGCCCATTAAAACTCTAATTGAGCCGGCATTCATATTCATGATCGACCTGCCCCCTTGGACCATGCTCCATTAATCATAATTTTCAACCTCTGCTCCAATGAGGATATGTCTTGGTATATGATTTGTGTGATTTGATCTTTCGAGGATTCCAGAAGATATCGGATCTGGCGGGAATACGCATTCTATCGGGCGCCCAATGGAGCGATCAATCACGAGCCGAACGGCAGCGGCGGGTATGACCGCGTCTTCCATCTCTTCTTCGGATAAACCTTGAACCTCTGGTCCAGTGGTGAAGACGGCCCACGGTGGTGTTCGCCGACGTCGAGAACTTGGGTCCCTGGAGGAACGAGCGGGCACTCGACAGGGGGGCCACACCCCCCCCTGACGCAACGACCGGCAGAGAAGCCGGCCACGATCCTCGCCAATTCCTGTTTTTTGGAGAACGCGTGCAAGATCCCGCCCGAGACCGACATGGTAATAGAAGGTTGGTCGGGTTGTGAACAGGATTAAAATTTGAGGCCGAAATGGAATCCAGTTCGGCCCTAAAAAAAATAGGAATTGATACATTTCCTCCTGGGAGCCTCGGGCGAGGATTGAACTCCCGGGGTGCGGGGCACTTGCAGCTTCCAGAGCGGCCGTCTGACCGGACTGGACTATCCCGGCCCGCATCAAAAGGCGGTGGAGATCGCAAGAGTGATACACTGACGGCCGGCTCTCGAGTCCCGTCATCGGCCGCCCCGGTCGGGGCCGGAGACCGCACCGGTCTGCGCGTGGGTCGCGATCTCCGACGGGTCGTCGTCGGGCCGGGCCGGGGAGGGCAGGGGGCGGGGCCCGGGCCGGTCTTTCCGAGCAGCCATCTCCGGGACACCGAGCCCGGCTGCATCTGCCGACCAGGTATCGAGGTGGTGGCTTCATCAGGGAGTCGGGGGAGGATCCCGGAAGAGATTCGGATCGACGTCCTCGGCAACCGCTGAACGACGATGGACTGATTCGCGTTTGTCTGCAGCAAATTCCGTGTAATGGTAAATCTAGTACTGATCGGCATAACGCCACCATGCCAGGGTGCCGATCAATCCCAGAATACTGGTCAGAACAAGAATGAGATAACTCGGAATTCCCAACTGTGCGCTTTCAGTTCCGGCTCCTGCAGCGAATAATAACGGAATCCCCCACGGAAAGTAAGGTCCGAGTCCCACCAGGCCGGTAAACTGCGCGACGATGAGGGTAAGGATGGCAAATCCTATCGGAAGCAGATATCCCCGGCCGTAACAGGCAAAAAACGCCACGGGTGTACAGAGCAAAATCGTCAGCAGCGAAGATATGATGAAAATGTAACCGCTCTGAAGAGCAATTTCACCCGACCATCCGGGAAACCGAATCAATCCTCCCACGACGAGCCCGACGGAGAATAGAATGACTGAGAGAAGAGCACACCAGGTTGCAACGATGATTAATTTCGACAGAACAATGGACGACCTCGGGACGGGCAGGGCAAGCAGATCTTTTGCCGTGCGGTCGGAATATTCACGACCGAAAACCCAGCTCGTCACAAAAGCGAATCCCAGCAAACCCACCCCGGCGGCGATCTGGTTCAGCAGTCCGAGATACGTCTGCCAGTCGGTATTTTCAAATCGTAATATCGCTGCTTTCGTGCCTATCAAGCCCAATTTGCCTGCAAACTCGGGGTTTTTTACAACAAACATGACTACACCCATCATGAGGGGTACGAATAAAAAAGCCAGAACGGATATCCAGAGCATCTTCGACCTGTAAACCTTCAGGCTTTCAGCCCAGAGCGCCGAAGATATACCATTCATGGGGTTTCTCCGATCGTTCTCAGAAAATAGGACTCGAGGTCTTCTTCTTCAACTTTCAGCAATGTCGGAGGTGAGCCGGCATGCACCAGAATACTCGCAATACGTTCAGGATGGTCCGTCGCATCGTTGCCCGATACTTCCAGATTGCCGTTATCAGTCGGTTCTACCAGATACCCGTCCTGAATAAGCGTCGATCTGGCCGCCTCTCTATCGCGGGCGTTCACGATAAGGCGCTTGTGAAGAAGCTGCTCCAACTCCTGTGCCTGTATCTCCTGCACCAGGCGCCCTTCATGGATAATCCCGATCCTGGTGGCGAGTTTCGATATCTCTCCCAAAATATGGCTGGATATGAAGATGGTAATTCCGTGATGAGCAGCAAGATCGGTGAACAATTCCCGCATCTCGACAATGCCGGACGGATCCAGCCCGTTGGCCGGCTCGTCGAGAATGAGAATCTCCGGATTGTGAATAAGTGCTTTTGCCAGGCCGAGTCGTTGTGCATTCCCCAGAGACAGGTGTTCTGCTCTGATGTCCCGATACGACGTCAGCCGCAGTTTGCCGATTACCGCCTCGATCGATTCTGTATCCGGCATTCGACGTAAACGGCGTATAATTTCGAGATTCTCCCAGACGGTGAGTTCGGGATACGAAGAAGGGGTTTCCACAAGATATCCTACTTTTTCCCATACGTCGGACCTACCCGGGCCCACCTTCGTTCCCAATAAATATGCCGAACCGGCCGTGGGACGAATCAACCCCAGAAGCAGACGGATAGTTGTCGTTTTACCGGCACCATTGAGTCCTAAAAATCCGTAAATTTCGCCTTTCCCGACCTGCAGGGAGACATTATCGACGGCACGAACACTTCCGTACTGTTTGCTCAATTTGTCTGTTCGAATGACATCTTCCATACATTCTCACGACACAATCCGAATGCAACGAGGAGAAAAACCGTGCAGGGGATGTATGCAGCGACTCCAGGAGGATTTCGATTTGCGTTCCGTCACCCGGTTCTTCTCGGCGCTGAAAGGGGGTACCTGTCCTGCAGATAAAAAATGTTCCGATTGCCGGCACCGTCTCACTGAGAGGGCGCTGACCGACCCTCCGGTCATGACGGCGGCGATCGGAACGGCCGGCCTCGCCCGTACGCATGGCCTGCTCGAACCGTCGTCGGGCACACCCGGGCCAGGGGGCTCGTCGTTGCGATGTTCGGTACGATGTGATCCCGGGCGCCGGACGCGCATCTGCCGGATGGCGGTCATGAACGGCAGGGAGAAACGGACGGGCCAGGACCGGGCCCGGCCGGAGATCGCCCCGGCCTGCGCAGAGGTTCACGATCCCGGACGGGTCGATGTCGGCCGGGGCCGGTGATGAAACCGGGACCGAAACCCCGTCCCCTCCGGTCACCCGGACCGGGTGATGACCGCGTCGTACCCGCCGCCGGGCCAGTCCCAGCGGCCGGTGATGGTCTTTTTGTCTTCGCTGAACCTCCCACGGAACGCCGCCGGCGAGCCCACGTACCCACCCCAGATGGTGACGGCCCCGTCGTCGCCGACCTCGTAGACGTACTCGAAGTGGTTCCCCGTGTTGTCGAAGAAGTGCGAGGTGCAGTCCTTCGGCGCATTCCCATCCCAGTCGCGGCCGTACCCGATGACCTCGATCCCCTTGACCGGCTGGCCGGCGTGGTTGAGGTCGACGTGCTGCAGCAGGAAGTAACCGCCCTCCATCCACTCGAAGGTGAGCGTACCGCGGATCTCGCCGTACTCTTCGGCCTCGCGACCCTGCAGGGTCCAGGCGCCGACGAACGGATCCAGACGCCTGAGCCTCGAGTCTGGCGCGGGCGGCTGCTGCGGCCCGGCGGGGGCTTTCTGTGTTTCCGGGTTCTTCTCTGCCGCAGGTGCCTCCAGGGTACTCGGCGAGCTTATCGATGGACTGCCGCAGGCCCAGCTCGGACAGTGCCGCCATCTCGATCGGGGTGCCGTCCTCCCGGACAGTCATCGCGGTCCTGCCGCCCCGCTCCTCGAGGGTGACCGTCATGATGATCTCGGACGGCCAGTCTCCGCTCATCCCGTACTGCGAAGCCGGCACCACGGTGCCGTCGGCGTCCGCGAAGGATTCGGTGACGACGAACCGCTCCGGCTCGACGACCTCGCGAAAAACACCCGTGGTGAAGAAGTCCTGTCCGTCGGGCGAGCGCATGCCCCAGAGGTACCTGCCGCCGACGCGGGGGTCCGTCTCGATAACGGGGGCCGTGAAGCCCGTCGGCCCCCACCATCGCTTCAGGCGCTCCGGCTCGGTCCACGCCCTGAAGACAAGGTCCCGCGGCGCATCGAAGGTCCGTTTGACGACGATCGCCTGCCCCCCCGGTCCCGTCGACGGTGTCTTTTCAGCGGATTGCCGCTCTCCGACGTTCTCCGACATGATGATCACGCCTCCTACACCGCAGGAACAAGATGAATGTATCGCCGCGGATCTCCGGTGTCGCGGGGGTCGAGGGTCCGGCGGGCAATGATGCGGGCGAGCTGACGCCGGCGCAGATCGCACGTCTTCGCGAGATGGGCCGGGAGGTCGTGCGCGAGACGGGCGTGCCGGTGCGAGACGGATGGATCCGAGAAACGGCCGGGAGAGCGATGAACGGGTCCTGCGACGGGCCCCTCCCCGCCCCCTCCGCCGCCTCTCCGACGGTGACGGGCGTGCCAGTCGATCGGTTCGAGCAGGGGATTCCCGTCCACGGGCCGTACCGCGTCGCCCCGACGACCGCGGGTTTTATCATGATCCTCGCAGGATTCGTCGTGATGCGGTACCGCCGGACCCTCGGCCGGTTCGAAAACCACCGACGACTCCGGACGGTCGGAGGCGTCTTCAGTATCGCCGGGCTGTCCTCAGGCATCTCCAAGGTCCGGCTCTCCGGGGTCCCGTATCTCCATCACACCCGCAGCATCCTCGGGGCGGTGACGATCGTGCCGATCGCGGCCCCGCTCGCGCCGGGCCGTGTCATCCCGGGAGGGCACGATGTCAGCAGATCGTTCCGCCGGATGCATAGGTACGTCGGCGGGATCCCGATCGCGCTCGGTGCCGTCGACATCGCGCTCGGCCTCTCGGTGCTGCCCCCGATCGTGGCGCTGCAGCCATGCGTGACGGAAGATGAGTGTTGCACCTGAATGGGGAGAATAGAAATGTCATCAGTATCCAGGATGTGGACGTCTTTCGGGAATTCGGAGCGGGTACTGGCAGGTTTGTTCGGGGTGGGATTCATCCTGGGCTTCCTGCTGACTCCGCTGGGATTCGAGACTCGTATGAATGAGATACGGACCCTGGCGTTCGCAGTATTTTTCGTGACCGTGGGGTTGCTGCTTCCGATTGCCGGGCTGGTCTCGCTGCTGTTCCGAAGACCGAAACTCGCCGGCGTTCTGGCGGTGATCGACGCTTCGCTCCTCTTCCTCACCGCGCCCGCCGACCAGGCGCTGTTCTTCTTCACGGTCCCCCCTCCGCCTGCCGTTACGGCCGGCGAGTACCTTCTCATCCTCGTGGGAATCGGATACATGCTGTACGGACCGCGAGTCTATGACGAGAATCGAAGAAATCAGGCAACAGGAACTCATTTGGTGGCAGAAGGATCGAGACCGCCCAGGGCCCCCTAGAATCCGACCGGCGTCTGGAATGGACGGACCATGTTTTCGGTCCCGTGTAGCCCATCTTCGCAGGCCTCCCGAACGCCGGACGTTCCCCGGTCCGGGAATCCTGTCTGCCATAACGATACCCCGCCCCCGAGAGAGACCCTCGGGGTCGATCCCTGCTTCGTGGATTTTTCCTCTCCGGTCAACGAACGCGAGGTCGCGCCCGACCCTGCCGTCATGGCCGGGCCGACTTCGCGGACGCGGTCCTCTCCTTCAACCGGACGGGCTGGATCGCCGCGAACGAGACCGGTGTCGATTTCGACTACGATGGCAACGGCCGGATCGACTCCGCCGTCGTCGCCTGGCTCTTCAACCACCTGTACCTCCCCTATTCCGCCGCGAGAAGGCTGTGATCACGACCGGCGTCGACTCAATGGCGGCTTGGTCGCGGCGATGCCGGCGGCCCGGGCCGTGACGGAGCGGGGCCGGACGCGCCCGACGAGCGCGCCGGCCCGCGCACAGGTCGCGGTCCCCGACGGGTCGTCGACCGGGCCGGGGTTGAAGTCGGGACCCTGGCGGGCCGACGCATTCGGGTCGTCGATCCGCTCCCTCATCATGAATAGCAACCCGGATGATCATCATGCCGTTCAAGGCTCTCCGCAACGGCGAGCCCTTGATCAGCCTCGACCTCCTCGCTCCGACGTGGCGCGACGAGGAGAGGGACAGGTCGCCCGCGGCGACGGCCTGGCCGATACAGGGCGGTATCCCCCATAAAACCCTGAGAGGAATCGGAATTCACACCGGGCTTTTTTCCAGAAGGACCCATACCATTCTCTCCTCCAGGCTGGGGGAGAGGGAGAACGGATAGTGGAGGAGGATGGTGACGACCGCTGAAACGTTCACGCCCACGCCACTTGCTTCAGCGATGAGATGACGGCGCCATCCGGCCGTTTCAGCGTGGCCGTGTCGCAGTCGTCGTCCCAGACCGACGGGCCGATGCCCCAGAAGAGGTCGGTTCCGGTGTTCGTCCCGCCGCCCGAATGGACCGTCACGGTCGCCCCCGCCCCGAGCACGAACGACGGGAAGGTATAGACGTGGGTCGACCCCTGGTCCGAGAGGGTGCATCCCTGAACGTCCACCGATGCTTCTCCCGTATTCCGGATCGAGACCCATTCATCCACCAGGTCGAGGCCGGAGACCGCGAGCGGATACTCCGCCCCGGGAGGCATCGCGTCGGTCGGCGTCACCGTCGCCGTGACGGTCGGCGTCGGTGTCTCCGTGACGGAGGGGGTCACAGTCACTGTCGGGGTCGGTGCCACTGTTACCGTCGGCGTCGGTGTCGGTGTCGAGGCGATCGCGGCGAGGTGTAGCCAGTCGAGGTTCAGCCGCCCGACCCCCTCGAACGCGATGGTCACGACGTGGCGGCCCTGCGGCATCGTGAGCGGGGTCGACGCGGAGAACTCCCGGTAGGCCGTCCACCCGCCCGTCGGGGCGATCGGGACCTGGCCGGCGGGGACGCCGTCGAGGTAGACCCTGACCGCTTTCGTGGTCGCCTCCGGGTTCGCAGCGCGGAGCGACAGGGTGACGGTGCCGGCGGCGGTCGCGTCGACCGAGTAGTTCAGGAACTCGCTCGCGCGGACGAAGCAGACGTCGGTGACGCCGCCCTCCGTCTCGATGTCCACGCCCTCGCCCGGCCGGAGGGTCCGGTCGGTCCCGAGGTTCGCGGGCTCGTAGTCGTGGTACGCGACGCCCTCGCCGCCTGCGTCGAAGTGCTCGGCCTCGATCTTTGCGGGGAGGACGTGCGCGGTCGGATAGGGGGCCTCGGGAACGGCCGTCATCGTCGGAGTCTGCGTCGGTGTCGGGGCGATCGCGGCGAGGCTCAGCCAGTCGAAGTTCATCCGCCCGACCCCCTCGAACGCGATGGTCACGACGTGGCGGCCCTGAGGAATGGTGAGCGGGGCCGACGCGGCGAACTCACGGAAGATCACCCAGTTGCCGGTCGAACCGATCCGGACCTCGCCGGCGGGGACGCCGTCGAGGTAGACCCTGACCGGCTTCGTGATCGCCTCCGCGTTCGCAACGCTCAGCGTGAGGGCGAAGTCGCCGGCGGCGGTCGTGTCGACCGAGTAGGTCAGGAACTCTCCCGGGCGTATCCAGCCGATGTCGTAGTTGCGGCCGAGGACCTCGATGTCGACCGCGTCGAAGCGGTAGGCGCCGCCCTCGTTGACCGTCGTGGTGTCGGCGTAGGCAGGGCAGCCCACCGACACGTCATAGTCCTCGGCCTCGACCCTCCCGGGAACGGGATGCGCCGAGGGGTAGGGCCGGTTGGCGCCGGCCGGCCCGGTGACCGTGACCGGCTGCGTGGCCGTGTCGGACCGGTTCGTCGACGTGTTCCTCGCCGTCAGGGCGACCGTGTAATTGCCGGCGATCTGGAACGTGTACGTCGGGGCCGTGCCGTTCATGGTCGCGACCGGGTCCTGGCCGGAAGAGACGGTCCAGGCGAGGTCGTCGAACGGACCGGTCGAGGTCGATGCGAACCGGACCGCGAGCGGTGCCGGGCCGGTCGTCCTGTCCGCGGTGAACGCGGCTGTGATCGGGGTGACGACCGGATCGCCGAGCGTCGTGAAGAGCCGGGCGACGTCACCGAAGTCGATCCGGCCGTTGCCGTTGAAGTCGAAGACCGGCACCGGTACGTTCGCGGCGATCCACTCCATCTGGTCGAAGAAGAGCGTGACGTCGGCGAAGTCCTTCCGGCCGTTGCCGTTGACGTCCTCGTACAGCCCGTCGCCGTCGATGTCGGCCGGCGCCGCGTCGCCGCCGGGAACGGTCTCGAAATCCGGCGGCGGGGGCGCGAAGCTGGCGTACTTCAGGTCGCCGTTCCCGGAGTCCAGGTAGTCTGATCCGCGGATTGCCCGCGCTATCCAGCGCGAGGGACGTCCACATCCCGACGGCCCCCGCCGAGTCCACGGTCCCGGCGTGCCAGCCCGATCCGTCGCGCCATGCATACTTCAGGTCGTCGTTCGTATCGTCGAAGTAGCTGATCCGGCGGGTTGCCGGCGGTGTCGAGCGCCAGGGACGTGTCCCACCCGACCCATCCCCCCGTGTCCACGGTCTCGTTGTGCCAGCCCGCGCCGTCGCGCCACGCGTACTTCAGGTCGTCCTTGTTCTCGAACGTGTCGTCGAAGTAGCTGATCCGGGGGTTGCCGGCGGCGTCCAGCACGAGGGAACTGCACTTCCCGACGTACCCCTCCGTGTCCACGATCTCGAAGTGCCAGCCGGACTCGTCGCGCCACGCGTACTTCAGGTCGTCGGTCCACTCGACGAGGTAGCTGATCCGCGGGTTGCCGCCGCCGTCCAGCGCGAGCGACGTGTACCACCCGAGGATCCCGTAGGTATCGACCCTTTCAGTGTGCCAGCCGGAGCCGTCGCGCCACGCATACATCAGGTCGTTGTACGTCCTGTCGAGGTAACTGATCCGGGGATCGCCGGCGGCGTCCAGCGCAATCGACGTGTACTCCCCGACCCACCCGTCCGAGTCCACGGTCTCGGTGTGCCAGCCCGAACCGTCGCGCCAGGCGTACTTCAGGCTGCCGTCCTTGGGGGTCGTATCGTCGGTGTAGCTGATCCGGGGGTTGCCGGCCCCGTCCAGCGCGAGGGACGACCACCTCCCGACGGTCCCGGCCGAGTCCGCCGTCTCCGTGTGCCAGCCGGAGCCGTCGCGCCACGCGTACTTCAGGTCGCCGTTCGTCTCGTCGAAGTAGCTGATCCGGGGGTTGCCGGCGCCATCCACCGCCAGCGACGTGAAGAGCCCGACCCGACCCGACGAGTCCACCGTCTCGGTCTGCCAGCCGGCGGCGGACACGGTCGCCGTTCCGAACGCGACCAGCAGCACTGCCGCGAGAAGGGCTGCCGGGAGGCGCTGCGAAGGGGTTCGCGTCATCCGTCCGGCACAGACAATCACAACAAGCATATTACGAAGAGAGGCGATAAACCCTCCCGGACCGGCACCGGCCGGACCGGCATACTCGGGGCGATGGACGACGGTCCTCTCCTGTAGAGAGGTCGCCGGGAGCGCCGGATGGAAGAGACTCATGCAACTGCGGGGGGCCTTCGGCCCCCCGTCCACCAGCCCTGCCGAGCCGGCGGGCCGCCCCGGTCCCGCCGGCGCTGTTCACATGTCGATGACGAAGAGCCGTGCACCTACGCGAGCGCCGGGACGGCGTCGGCCCAGGCCTCGACGGTCGCGAGGATCGCGTCGGCCTCGTAGCCCGAGACCGTGACCGCGACGTTGTAGAGCTCGCCGTTCGCGCCGTGACACCTGACCGTTGCCGAGAACGAGTCATCGTCGGTGGCGTGCACGCAGGTCTCGCCGATCGCCGTGTTGATCGCGGTCGCGGCCGGGACTGCCGTGACGACGCCGTTGTAGGCAGCGACCGTCGGGCATTTGACCGCGGTCGTCGCGACCGTGACCGCCTCGCTGTCCTCGTAGACGAACCGGGCGGTGTACGCCTCCTTCGCCTTCTCCACGGCCGGCATCGACTGGCCGGCCGACTCGTACGCCGTGCAGCCGAACGGGTTGTTCGTCAGGATGTCGTCGACGACCTCGCTGAACGCTGCGAGCGTCGGGATGGGCGCGGTGAGGGTCAGCGGCGGACTTCACAACGCTTCTAGAGACAAAATTTGCCATTGCTCCTCCTGGTACTCCTGTACCGGAGAATTATAATTCCCGTTAATTTGAAAAGAATTGCAGAACGGGGCTGTCCCCGGCGCGACCTCGTCCTGCTCACGCGGCCGGCAGGGTGAAGAAGAAGGTCGAGCCCTCGCCCGGCGCCGACTCGGCCCACACCTTCCCGCCGTGACGCTCGACGATCCGCCGGACGAGCGGCAGGCCGATCCCCGTCCCCTCGTATTCTCTGCGGTCGTGGAACCGGGCGAAGTCGTCGAAGACGCGGGAGGCCTCCCCGGGAGGGAACCCGACGCCGTTGTCGCGGACCGAGTAGGCGGGGCCGGGCCCCCTGACGGCGGCGATCTCGATCCGTGCCGGGTCCCGCGCCCGCGTGAACTTGATCGCGTTCGAGAGCAGGTTCTGCCAGACGTGCCGGAGCATCTCCGGGTCGGCGCGGCAGGGCGGCAGCGGCCCGATCGCGACCTCGATCCGGCGGTCCCCGACGGGCATCAGGTCGCCGAGGACGGCCCGCACCATGGGCTCGGGCTCGACCACCTCCAGGTTCAGTGGCTGGTGGGAGAGCTGCGCGAGCGAGAGGAGCCCCTCGAGGAAGCGCCCGGCGCGGGAGACGCCGTCGCGGGCCCGGCCGACGAGGGCGACAGCGTCCGGGTCCAGCTCCGACCCGAACCGCGCCATCAGGATCCCGAGGTAGCCGTCGATCGCCCGGAGCGGCGCGCGAAGATCGTGGGAGACGTGGTGCGAGAACGCCTCGAGGTCGCGGTTCGCAGCGAGGAGCCCGGCCGTCGCCGAGTCCACGCGCTGCTCGAGCTCGGCCGTGAGCGCTGCGAGCGCCGCCTCCGCCTCCTTCCGTTCGGTCACGTCGCGGCCGACCGACTGGAACTCCTCGACCCTGCCGTTCCGGTCGAAGAACGCCCGGTCCGACCACTGGAGCCAGCGCTCGGTCCCGCCGGGGAGGAGGACCCGGTGCTCGATCATCCCGTCCGGCCGGTCGGGGGAGAACCCGCTGAAGTAGTCGCGGAGGGCCGCCCGCTCGTCCGGCGGGACCACGGGGGCGAAGTGCGACCCGGCGACGGCTTCGGGGTCGAGGCCGAAGAACCGGGAGTAGGCCTCGTTCGCGACGAGGTGCGTGCCGTCCGGCCGGAAGCGGCAGACCAGCTCGTGCTGCCCCTCGACCACGGCGCGGTACCGCGCCTCGCTCTCGAGCAGGCGCTGGCGCGCGACGCGGCGCAGGAGCGCGACCGAGGCCTGGCCGACGAACGCCTCGACCAGCTCGCGGTTCTCGAGCTCGGCGCCGCGCTTGAGCCGGATGGTGACGTTGCCGAGGACCCCCTCGCGGCAGGAGAAGCCCATGATGTACGACCGGCCCCAGTTGAACCGCTCGTCGAGCGCCGCGCCGAGCTCCTCCGGGATCTGGTTGAAGAAGAGCGCCGCGGTCGTGGACGGCCCCTCCACGACGGCCTGGCAGCTCGATCGAGATCGGGCCGGCCGGCATCCCGGCGACCGACATCTCGCGACCCTACGAACCGGCCGCCGAGCATCTCGTCGAGCAGGGCCAGCTCGGCCGGGTCGCCCGCGACGGCCCGACTGGTCACGATCGCTGGCGGCCGGGTCCAGACTCGCGACCGCGACCATCGAGCCGGGGACGATCTCGACCAGCTTCCGGGCGATGTAATCGTAGATGTCGCCGCGGTCCTCCATGCCGACGAAGTCGAGCGCCGTCGCGGCGAGGAACTCGAGCTGCTCCGCCCGCTCCTCGAGCCGCTGTTCGCTCGATCGCCTGCCGATCCCGGCGCGGACCGCGTTCGCGAGGGCCCGGACGCACTCTGCGGCCGGTTCGTCCTTCTCGACATAGCGCTCGGCGCCGCCGTTCATCCCCTGGAGCGCAGCGCGCGCCCGGTCGGGCGGCATGAAGAGGATGACCGGGACCGGGCCCCGCACCTTCTCGATCACCGAGACGAACGGGACCGCCTCGATATCGGGCGGGTCGGCCGCCGCGGCGTCGATCGGGCGGTCCCGCGCGAGCGCGACCGCTTCCCGGAAGGTCGCGGAACTTGATCGCGTTCGAGACCAGGTTCGCGACGACCTGTTCGAGCTGGAGCGGGTCGGCCAGCACCACGATCACGAGCAAGTTGTACAGGACCGCGTCGTGCACGGCCCGATCGCCGGCGAACATCGTCGTACGTCATCCCGGCCGTGAGCGCGAGGATCGCGTCGACAGCGTCCGCGATATCGTGGAGAAAGAGGAGGGTCCCCCGTTCAGACATAGATCGCCTCGGCGAGCACCCGCCGTTCGATCCGGGGGTGCAGACCGTCCGGCGTGGTCATATCGACGGCGACCCCCATGCGGTCGCTGATCATGTCTTCAAGGCGGCAGAACACGCTGAACGGTACCGGGCGCTCGAGCTCGACGAGCAGGTCGATATCGGACTGATCGGACTGTTGGTTCCGCGCGTACGAGCCGAAGAGGCCGAACCGACGGACGCCGAAGCGAGGGGCGGCCTCTGCCTTCAGGTCTCGAAGGATGGCGATCACCTCGTCGCGGGTCTTCACGGATCCACCTATGCCTGATGTAGGCGCGCGATGGTAATGATGATATCCGACCCTCCCCCCCTTGTGTGCCGGCGACGTGCTCCCACTGACAGCACGTGGAGTTCCCGGGGGATCGGGCTGCGGTCACACGGCAGCGGGGACGGGTGGCGCCGGTAACGGCGACGGACTGACACCATCGCTATTGTGCCACCGACAGCGGCCTCCTCGGGTGAAACTCGACCGTCACACCATCCATGTTAACAGCTGTTAGCAGACGGCCCGTGCACCTCGACGACCGACTGCGGCCGATCGACGACGATCGCGATCCGGTTGCCCTGCATTGCGTAGCCTCGAGCGCGGTACCGGGCCAGGTCCGCGGCGTGCCCCGGCGCGTCGACGAACTCGAGCCGTTCGGTGACCCCGAGCAGGACGGGCCGGCCGTCGCCGGCGAAGTTGCGGATCTCGATCTCGACCTCCGCGTCGTTCCCGACCATCTGCAGCGCCCGGTGCGTGGCTCCGTCCGAAACGAAGCCCACGACCTTCGCCCCGTTCCCGCCGTACTCGATGACCAGGCCGTAGGCCGAGCCCGTGTCCCGGCAGCGCTCGAGGGCGAGGACAGCGACGTGATCTTCGCGATCGGCCGGACGCTCCGCGAGCTCGCTCGAGAGGCGGCCGTCCTGGTCTGGGCACCCCGAGGAGACCGGGGACTCAAGGCGCTGCTCCGGACGGCGAACCAGATTGTCTGGCACTACGATGAGAGGCCCTCTGCGCCACTTTTCCGTTCGCGGCAAAGGCGGCCGGTGCAGCAGGTGCTGATCGGGGGCGGCTGGTAGGATGGCCCGGGTCTCTACCGCCCCTCCTCCTTCCGCTGTCCGAACTCGTCGCCGAGGTCGCGGAGCCGCGGGCGGTCGAACGCCATCTCGAACTCGGACAGGACCGTCCGCTCCTCCTCCTCGACGTGCTGCTCGAGCACCCGCCGCATCTCGCCCAGGCGGTCCAGCCAGACCGCGGCGGGGGCGTCGGTGACCGCGAGGGCGCGGAGGTGGTCGCGGATGACCTGATGCTCCTGGCGCGCGTTCGCGATCCACGGTTCCCGGTCCCCCCCGAGCAGGCCGTAGACGAACTCTTCCTCGGCGTTCATGTGGGCGAGCAGGTCGGCCCGCATCGGCGCGAAGACCGCGCCCTGCTGGCCGGGGGGCAGCCCGGCGGCGCGGCGTTCGAGTTCCGCGAGCCGCTCCGTGACCGTCCGGTGGTCCGCCCGGATGCGGTCGGTGATGGACTGATGCGGCGCTGGCATAGCTCCCATCTCCATCCCTGATGGCGGAAAACCATTTCGGTGGTGGCACGGCGCGGACGGACCGGGCCCCGGACCGGGCTCCCGCCGCTCGCGTGGCGGCCCTTCGGCGACCCGGCCATCTCGTCTGTGCTTTCATTGTCCCGATCCCCGCCGGTATCGCGGCGATACAAACCAATCAGTAAACTGAAAGAACACTCTCACACCGCGATCGTCACCCCTCATATGGTCCGGGGACACTAATCTCATCTGCCCGTCTCCGCGGCCGGGGGGCGGGACCACACCAGGAGTTGTTAGTATGAACCACAGAGACAATCCCTCCACCCATCCCCGGTACCACAGAGGCGTGATCGGTTTCCTGCGAGGCGCGGGCGGTGGTCGCTGACAGGAGGCGACCCGACCCCTCGGCCACGGCCCAGATCGAGCGGGCCGTGGAGAAGTGGCTGAGCGAGCCGGCCGGCCGCGCGCTCCTGCGCGAGCTCGCCCGGGAGGTGCTCGCGGAGAAGGAGGCGTCAGGAGGCCGGAGGCCGGCCAGTCGGTGATCGGTGCAGAGTCAGTGAAACCTTATTTTGACCCCGATTGGCCGGGGTTGAACGCGCTGCGCTCGAAAGCAACAGTCACCCCTTTCGAACAGATCGGCGACGATCGCGGCACGACGATCCCGGTCACCGACGGTCTCGCGGGCCAGCTCTTCAGCCCGGATTTGGCATCACCCGGGTTCAAATCCGTGCTCACTGATCACGGACCTCGCTGAAGAACCGGTGGCCAGGTCCGGATCGGGTAAAACCCGGTTCAAGCCCCAACCTTCTTTTTCACCCTGCCGGCCGCGTGAGCCGTGGTACGCGACGATCCGGGCCCGTTTCAACAGATCAAAACTATCGCATATTTTTACTCCGCATGCGTATTGCTCCTCTATGTCAGGCTGGTGGATTGTCCCCGGGGCGATACTGCTGATCATGGGGGGGTTGCTCGTGGTATCTTCCGCATCTCGAGCTGGGGGCTTTTCTGCACCTCGATTACAACTGGGACACCGCGTGGTCCGCGCTCTTCAACACCATCGCAGGAATAGGGTTGTTGCTCGGCGGCTTCGTTTGCGTCCAGGCTGCGCGAGGGTCCAGGGACCAGGGAACAGAGTAGGACCGGCAAGCCGGAGCAGCACAGGGGAGGATCGCTCTCTTCTTTGGGGAAGGCCCGGAGGCACCGGATGTGTGCCGCCATCGCCCGCCAGGACGTGCCCGGCTCCGGGAGTCCGTCGAGCCTGCCGCCGAACGCCTCGAGCGCAACCATGCCCGCGCCTATTCGCCCGCGCGGTAATTGTGGTCTTACCGTGGGCCGTCCCCGCTCGCCCGGCCCGCGCCCGCTCGAGCAGCATGCCCGCCGGCCCTGCTCGCCGTACCGCTCGAGCACGGCTCGCCGCGTCCGCGAAGAGGACGTGTGTCCGGCACCACCACGGCCGCCGGCCCGGCAGGGGGGAGACGGTCCCGCCCTACTTCTTCGCCGCGGTGACGATGAAGGTCCGGTTCCTGTACACCAGGTCGACGTCGTGAAAACCGGCCTCGCGGAGCCACCGGAGCTGGGTGGAGACCGGGTCGTTTTTGTCGAGATGGTCCCGGCGTTCCTGGACCCCCTCGTGCTCGTGGTGCGCCAGCGGGCCGGACGCGAGGTACTCGTTCCAGTACTCGAGGTACCGCCGGGTGAAGTACGGCGTCTCGCCGTCCGCCTGGTCGGCGTTGACGAAGATCCCTCCCGGCACGAGCGCCGCGTAGATCCGCTCGAACAGCCGCGGCTTCTCCCCGGATTCCAGGTGGTGGATCGAGAGCGCCGAGACGATGATGTCGTACAGGCCCCCCGAGGTCCGCGCTCCGGTAGTCGCCGACCCTGTACCTCGACCCCCGGCTGCCCCGCGAACCGCTGCCGGGCCACGTCGAGCATCCTCTCGGAGAAGTCCATGAGGACGATGGTCGCAGCGGGAAACTTCTGCAGGAGCAGCCCGCTCATCATCCCGGTCCCGGCCCCGATATCCAGGATACGGGGGGGCTGCCGCGGGGACTCGGCCGCCCAGGCGGCCGCCCCGTAGAACTGCTGTAACTCCGGGATCACGTGGTCGCGCTGGGTATCGTACTCCAGGGCGAACGAGTCGAACGCGTGCTTGACGTCCTCCATCCTCTCTCCCTCACCGGTTCACTCCCATCTGCGTCCCGGAGAATAAAAACCCGCGTGCCGCGGGATGCGGGCCGGCGGCCCCGGTCTACGAGTTCCCGCGACTCCTCGAGATCGTGGCAGGGGGGTCGACCGAGTGACAGGGGGATGGTGGTGCATGCATTCCCCGCAAATGAATTTGCGGGTCACGAAACGACATTCGTTAACTACAAATTCGGTTGCGACTATCCTGCGATCCGCAACGCAGGGCGGACCCGAATGGCGTGCCGGCGATACCCGGCATACCGGGACTCCGGGGCGGCGTCCCCCGGGAGCGAGGGCGGTGCGACCCGTCGGCCGCGGCGATCGAGCGGGCCGCGGAGAAGTGGCTGAGCGAGCCGGCCGGCCACGCGCTCCTGCGCGAGCTCGCCAGGGAGGTGCTCACGGAGAAGGAGGCGAAAGGAAGCCGGAGGCCGAGCGGTCGGTGATCGGTGCGGAGCGAAACCCCATCTTCTCTGCGTTCCGCGTTCAGACCCGCGCCCATGCGAGCAGCGCCCTCGCCGGCTCGCAATACCGGCCCTCGCGCCGGGCGAGGTCGGCATCTGGGATCGAGCAGGAAGGATAGTCTATATGCTCCATTCGTTGAATCCCCTGACATCGATCAGATACGCGCACTTCTCCCGCAAGTGGTCAATGCCGGACTCTTCCCAGACGGCAGAGAGTGTTGGCTTTCCTGTTAGAGAGACCGCCATCTCGTTCATGAACCTGACCGGGAAGGCGTCGTGCAGCAGGCGCCAGTGATCGACAATCGCTCCAGCACGCTCGTCGATCAGCGATGGGCTCGGGATCATGTCCCGCTTTCTCGCGTTCACGCCGCTCGAGGCCGGAAGCAGGTTCCAGAGCTCGTTGTTCCGCCAGAGCGAGAACGGGATCGCGTGGTCGATGTGCAGCGCCTCCGTGCTACGGATCGCCCGACCGCTCCAAACGCACTCGAGCGATCCCTTGGAGGCAAGTTGCGAGATGTAGACGCCACGGGCATCCAGCACGGCCCGCTCGGTCTCCGGCCGTGTCTTCAGCTTTGCGAGGACCTGGTCCGGCGTCACCGTCCCGGTCTTATCGGCCTTCGCGGAGAACTTCGCCCATTTATACAGCAGCGAGTCCTCGCCCGCGATGAAACTGCCGAAGTACTGGAAGACATCGAAGAGTTCCCGGCGGAACGTGAAGGTGCCGGCCCGGGCGATCAGGAACTTCTGGTCGATCACTCGGTCCGGTTTGAGCTGGCCTTTATTCGCAATTTTGAAGATTGAGTAGTCCTCCTTCGATAGCGAGTGGCCGAGGTGCTTCATCGGCATCTCGCTTATCGTGGACCGTACCTGTTTCATGAGTGCGAACACATCGGCCTCGACCCCCTCCGGGAACGTGCCCGAGACGTAGTCGCGGTAGAATGCGCTCAGCCCGCCGAGGGGACGGTAATAGTTCGTGACCCTTTTCAGATCCGCTCTGAACGCGATCCGGTGGCCGCCCTCCCTGCTTTCGCCCGACCGCTGCTGCGGGATGAGCACGTCGGACTCGATGAGTGGATAGTAGTAGAGGATCCACTTCTCGACCAGGAGCCCGAGCGGGAACTCGACCTCCGTCTCGGAGACGCGCCCGAGGCCCTCATGCTCCTGCGAGATCTCGATCACGCCGCGGAGGAGCGCGAACTTGTACGTGGTATCCTTGGAATCGCGCTCGATGATCGTGTTGATCTCTCTGAAACCCGAGAGCTCTCCCGCATCCATTCCATCTGAACTCTCGCTGCCTTTTACCTTAAGGCACTCGATCCGCAGATCGAAAAATGGGTTTGCCCCCCTCGCCCTAGGGGGGTATCGGAATCATAATAGAATGTAGTTCCCGCGACTCCGCGAGCGCCCTCACTCCAGCGCCGCGTGGTACCAGAGGTCGTACTCCTCGCAGAGGCCGGCCAGGACCGCGATCCGGGCCGCGAGCTGGTGCCAGCAGAACCCGTTCCGGATCAGGGAGCGGTCGCAGGTGCAGAGCCCGTCCTCGACGATGTACTCGTCGCGCCCCCCGACCACGACCACGAAGTCCAGGTACCGCTTGACCGACCCGGCCTCGGCCGCGGCCAGGGCCCGCCGGCCCTGCTCGCCGTAGCACTCGAGCACGGCCCGCCGCGTCCGCTCGGGGATCGTCCCCGCCGGCCGCCCGGGGTCGGGGCCGGCTGCGACGCCGGCTCGGGGGCGTGCCGCTGTGGTTCGGGCTCGGGTGGCTCGGTCATGGAGGGGTTCAGCCGCAGTGCTGGAGGTACGGCGGGTCGTCGATGTACGCCCAGCCCATCCGGTCGGCCAGGGCCCGCATCCCCGGCGACTCGAGGGCGTAGTGCGTCGACTCGATGCAGGGGATGGGGGCGTCGCGGGCCACGTGGTGCTTGAGCTCGGACGAGAGGAACGCGTCGGCCCCGAGCGCGGCCGCCTCCTCGATCAGCTCCGGGTCGAACCCCGACCCGCCGACGACGGCCAGCCGCCGGATCCGGCCGACGTCGCCGTAGACCCGGAGCGGGCCCAGGACGGCCGCGAGCCCGTCCGGCGTCGGTCGAGGTCCGGCCCACGAGCCCGAGCCCGAGGGGGACGCGCTCGGAGAGGCCGAGCAGGTCCGCCAGGCAGTCGTTGATCCCGCCCGGCGCCCGGTCGAAGTTCGTGTGCATCGCGTACACGTGGAGGCCGTGCCCGAGGACCACGCGGAGGAACCGGGCCGTCCCGCCCTCGATCCGCGTCATCGGCGCGAAGAAGCGGCGGGTGGTGGACCACCAGGACGTCGGCGTCGAGCTCCGCCGCCTTCTCGGCCACCCGGACGGTCGCGTCCAGGGCCGCCACGACCACGTCCGCCGGCTGCGTCCCCTCGACCACGAGCCCGATCCTTCCCTCGTCGCACGGCTCGGCAAGGGCCGGCGGCGCGATCGCCTCCATCTCCAGCACGAACGCCTGGATCTCCATGCACAGAGTATGGGCGGCCCGGGTCAAAAACACCCCGGCCGTATGCGTACCGGTAATTCAAAAAGGTTTTTCTATTCATACGTAGAATTTTCTCGGCATGGAGAAGACCATCGAGCTGATCAACGAACGGATCTGCGATGGCAACGCGGTCGTCGTGACCGCCGAACGGATGCCGGGGGTCGTCGCCGAGCTCGGCGAGGAGGGCGCGCTGGCCGAGGTCGACGTGGTCACCACCGGCACCTTCGGCGCCATGTGCTCGTCGGGCGCGTTCCTGAACTTCGGCCACGCCGACCCGCCGATCCGGATGGAGCGGGTCTGGCTCAACGACGTCGAGGCCTACGGCGGGCTCGCGGCCGTCGACGCGTACATCGGCGCGACCCAGCAGTCCGAGACCCGGCGCGACCAGTACGGCGGGGCCCACGTCATCGAGGACCTGGTCTCGGGCCGCCGCGTCGAGCCTCCGCGGCTCGTCGCGGGGCACGGACTGCTACCCGCGCCGGACCATCCGGACCGAGCTCGGGCTCGAGGACCTGAACCAGGCCGTCATGCTCAACCCGCGGAACGCGTACCAGCGGTACAACGCCGCGGTCAACACCACCGACCGCGTGCTCCACACCTACATGGGCATGCTCCTCCCGAACCACGGCAACATCTCCTACTCGGGCGCGGGCGTCCTGAACCCGCTCTCGAACGACCCGTCGCTCCGGTTCATCGGCCCGGGCGTCCCGAATCTTCCTGGGCGGGGCCGAGGGGATGGTCGTGGGCGAGGGGACCCAGGCCTCGCCGGCCGGCGGCTTCGGCACGCTGATGGTCTCGGGCGACCTGAAGGCGATGAAGCCCGAGTACCTCCGCGCCGCGACCATGCACGGCTACGGCGTCACGCTCTACGTCGGGGTCGGGGTGCCAATCCCGGTCCTGGACCTCGAGGCCGTCCGCGCGACGGCCGTCACCGACGCCGACATCTCGGTCGACGTGGTCGACTACGGGGTCCCGAGCCGGGGGCGGCCCGCGCTGAAGCGCGTCTCGTACGCCGACCTCCGCTCGGGCCATGTCGAGCTCGACGGCGAGGAGGTGCCGACCTCCCCGCTCTCGTCCTTCCGCATGGCCCGGCAGGTCGCGTCCGTCCTGGCCGAGCGGGTGGCCGCGGGGGAGATGACCCTCGCCCTCCCGACCCGCCGCATGGACGCGACGAAGGCCGCCCGGCCCATGCGCGAGACCGGGAAGGCGCCGCGGGTGCGGGACATCATGGACCGGAGCGCGGTCTCGATCACGGTCGACCAGCCCGTGACGGCCGCGGCCGCGAAGACTCCTCCGCGGCGAGACGAACCACCTGGTCGTGCTCGACGCGGACGGGCGGCTCTCCGGGGTCATCACCACCTTCGACATCTCGAAGGCCGTGCTCCGGCCCGAGAAGGCGAAGAGCGTCGCGGACGTGATGACGAAGCGCGTGGTCACGACGACGGCCGACGAGCCCGTCGACATCGCGGCCCAGAAGCTCGAGCGGAACAACATCAGCGCGCTCCCGGTCGTCGACGGGGACCGGCGCGTGGTCGGGATGCTGACCGGGACGAACCTGTCGAAGCTGATCGGGAGGGGGCGGAAATGAAACTCCTTGTGACGTTCTCGCGGAAGAAGGGGCGGCAGCCGGTGATCGCGCAGGTCGTGCGCGACACGGGCGTGCTGATCAACGTCGAGCGGGCGCAGATCGACTCGCACGAGGGCGAGGCCCTGATCGAGGTGCCGGACGAGTCCTGCCAGCTCGTGCGCGAGCGGATGGAGGCCCTCGGCGCGACCACGCACCGGCTCGACCGCACAATCCTCTACGACCGGGACGAGTGCGTGGACTGCGGGGCCTGCATCTCGATCTGCCCCCAGGACGTCTTCGCGTTCGACCCGCGACTGGCAGCTCGTCGTGGAGGAGGGGCGCTGCGTCCTCTGCGGCAAGTGCCAGCTCGCCTGCCCGCACGGGGCGCTCTCGCTCCAGCTCTGATGCTCCGCGAGCGGTTCCACTTCCGCGAGACCCACGCGGCCCTCCTCGCGGAGGAGGCGGCCCACCTCGCCGCCGCGAAGGCCGCCATCCTTCGCGCCAGGGCCGAGGTCGAGCGCGTGGCCGCCCGCGACCCCTTCTTCCTCGCCGCGCTCGAGCCGTACGACCCCGGGCGAGGCCGGCCCGGTCGTCCTGCGCATGGTCCGGGCCGCGGACGAGGCCGGCGTCGGGCCCATGGCCGCCGTGGCCGGCGCCATCGCCGCGGCCGGGGTCGAGGCCATGGTCGAAGCCGGCGCCCGCTTCGGCGTCGTCGAGAACGGCGGGGACATCGCGTACGCGGCCGACCGGCCGCTCCGGGTCGGCGTCCACGCCGGCTGCTCGCCGTACTCGGACCGGTACGCGTTCGTCCTGCCGCCCGGCGAGGGCGTGCGCGGCTGCTGCACCTCCTCCGCGACGGTCGGGCCGTCGGTCTCGTTCGGCGTCGCCGACGCCGTGACCGTCTTCGCCGACGACCCGGCCGTGGCCGACGCCTGGGCCACGAGGCTCTGCAACGACCTCCGGCCCGGGGACCGGTCGGCCTTCGCCCGGCTCGACCCGGCCCGCGTCGCGGGCGTCTGCGCGGTCCTCGGGGACGGGGTGATGCGGTGGGGGACGGTCCCGCCGGTCGTCCGGGCGCGGGTCGACCCCGCGCCTGATCACGGCCGCCGACTCGGTCTAGGCGTTCGCGTCCGCGTACGCCTGGGCCTCGGCGAAGGCCTCCGGCCCCTCGAAGTGGGCGAGGAGGCTCTCGCCGTCGCTGACCCCGATGAAGGCCCGCCGGGCCTTCACGAAGAAGAGGATCTCGAAGAGGTCGCGCTCCTCGAGGAGCACGCCCGTCTTCGCCGCCATCGCCGGCTCGAGCTCGAGCCGCTCGCGCATCAGCTCGTCCGGGATGAACCGGTAGAAGTAGTAGAAGACCTGCCAGGCGTTCAGGAGGTTCGACTCGAGCAGACTCCCAGCGGAGCTCCTCCTCGACCCCGTCGAGCCGGTGAGCCACGCAGACCACGTCCTCCTCGCACTCCGTGAAGATACCGTCCGCGGTCGCCTCGAGCTCGTCGGCGGGCTCGTACCACTCCTCCTCGTCGTACTCCGTCTCGTCGACGTAGCCGTAGTCGTCGAGGTCCTCGTGCTCCGCCTCCTGCTCCCTGTCCGTGCCGGTCATACCTGCATGGAAGGTATGGACCCGGTGATTTAATTTTTATGCTCGTGGAACCGACGCTCCGGGCATGCGACTGCGCGGATGGGCCGAGCTCGGGGGCCGGCGCCTGGGCCGGGACGGAGCTCGCCGACCTCGTCCGGTCGGGCGACCCCAGGGTCGGCCGGCTCGGCGGCGAGTTCTGCCTCGCCCTCGGCGACTGGCGCGCCCGCGACCGCCTGGGCATCGTCCCCGGCGACTGTCTCCCCGGGACCCTCGAGCGGAACGGCGCGCCCGTGCTCCGGATCGAGCCCGAGGTGCCCGACCTCCCCCTCGCGGACGCCATCGAGCGGGCCGTCGCCCTCCGCGCCGACGAGGGGGTCACGGCGCTCTCGGGCGGCGTGGACTCGACCCTGGTCGCGGCCCTCGCGGGCCGCCCCTGCGTCGCCGTGGGAATGGCCGGGAGCCACGACCTCGAGCGGGCGCGGCGCGCGGCCGACCTCCTCGGCCTCGACCTGACGGAGGTCGAGGTCCCGCCGTGCCGGGTCGAGGAGGCGCTCGGCGCGGTCATCCCGGTCATCCCCGACCCGACGAACCCCGTCGAGGCCTCGATCGCGGCCACCCTCTTCTTCGTGGCCGAGTGGGCCGGCGCCCACGGGTACGAGACGAATCCTCGCCGGGCAGGGGGCCGACGAGCCTCTTCGGCGGGTACGCCCGGTACCTCGAGGGCGGCGCCACGGCCGGGCTGCTCGCCCGCGACTTCGCCTCCCTCCCGGCCCAGGGCGCCCGGGACCAGGCCGTGGCCGGGCTCTTCGGCTGCACCTTCTCCCTGCCCTACCTGGACTGCGCGGTCGTGCGCGCCGCCCGCGCGCTCCCGCCGGCCTCCCTCGTCAGCGACGGACTGGGCAAGCAGCCCCTCCGCGCGGTCGCAGCGGCCCGCATTCCGGCCGAGATCGCCGAGTATCCGAAGAAAGCGATGCAGTACGGCTCGGGGATCTGGCGCGAGGTGCGGCGGCTGTCACGTCATAACGGTTATAAAAACTCGGTGCAAGGGTACTTAATCACCCTGGAGAGGAACGCACATGGTCGATGAGAGCGAGGTCCGGCGGGTGGCCGGGCTCGCGGACATACGGATCCCCGACGACGAGCTGCCGACCTTCACGGCCCGGTTCAACCGGATCCTCGAATACTTCGACGTCCTCGACACGCTCGAGGGCGAAGGCGCAGCGGAGCGGCCGCTGCACACGGTCCTGCGCGAGGACGAGCCCTGCCCGTCCCTGCCGCGGGAGGCGGTTCTCGGAAACGCGCCGGCCGACGAGGACGGCTTCGTCCGGGCCCCGCGGGTGATGTGATGGACGATCTCTACAACGCCTACATCACGCGCCTCTCGATCCCCGGCGCCGCGACGGGCCCGCTCGCCGGGCGGACGGTCGCGGTCAAGGACAACATCTCGACCTGCGGCTGCCCGACCTCCTGCGGCTCGCGGATCCTCGCGGGCTACGTCCCGCCTGTACGACGCCCACGCGGTCGCGCTCGTGAAGGCGGCCGGCGGCGAGATCAACGGCAAGACCAACATGGACGAGTTCGGCATGGGCACCACCACCGAGAACTCGGCCTTCGGCCCGACCCTCAACCCGCGCGACGTCTCGCGCGTCCCGGGCGGCTCCTCGGGCGGCTCCGCGGCCGCCGTGGCCGCCGGGCTCGCCGACCTCGCGCTCGGCACGGACACCGGCGGCTCGGTCCGCTGCCCGGCCGCGTTCTGCGGCATCGTGGGCCTGAAGCCGACGTACGGGAGAGTCTCGCGGTACGGCCTCGTCGCGTACGCGAACTCGCTCGAGACGATCGGGCCCATGGGGAGGACCGTGGCCGACGTCTCGGCCCTCCTCCGCGTCATCTCCCGGCCCGACCCGCGCGACACGACCATGCAGGGCCGGCCGTACGAGCACGACCCCGTGGCCGACGCGAGAGGGCAAGCGCATCGGCGTGCCCGAGGAGTTCTTCGGCGCGGGCGTGGACCCGCGCGTGGCCGAGAGCGTCCGGGCCGCCATCGAGACGCTCGCCGGCTGCGGCGCCGAGATCGTCCCGGTCTCGATGCCGTCCATGCGCTACGCGCTCGCGGCCTACTACGTGACCTGCACCTCGGAGGCCTCGTCGAACCTGGCGCGGTACGACGGCGTCCGGTACGGCCCCGGCGGCGAGACGGCGAAGTCCTGGCACGACGCCTTCACGGCCGTCCGGTCCGCCGACTTCGGCGACGAGGTCCGGCGCCGGATCCTGCTCGGGACCTTCGCGCTCTCGGCCGGGTACTACGGGAAATACTACGGCAAGGCCCAGACGGCCCGGGCGAACGTCGGAGCCGACTTCGCGCGGCTCTTCAGGGACGTCGACGTCCTGGCCGGCCCGACCATGCCCACGGTCGCGTTCCGGCTCGGCGAGCTCGCGGACCCGCTCTCCATGTACCTCGCCGACGTCCTGACCGTCCCCGCGAACCTCGCGGGCGTGCCCGCCATCTCGGTCCCGTGCGGCGACGGTCGACGGCCTGCCCGTCGGGCTCCAGCTGACGGGCCGGCCCTTCGACGACGAGGGCGTCATCGACCTCGCGGCCGCGTACGAGGAGGCGACGGCATGACCGACGTCGTCATCGGCCTCGAGGTCCACTGCCGGCCTCGACACGCGGACCAAGCTCTTCTGCCCCTGCTCGACCGACTACCGCGACGACGGGCCGAACACCCACGTCTGCCCGGTCTGCCTCGGGCTGCCCGGCACCATGCCGGCCGTGAACCGGGCCGCGATCGAGTACGCGCTGAAGGTCGCGAAGGCCTTCCACTGCGAGATCCCCGAGGAGTGCGAGTTCTCGCGGAAGAACTACTTCTACCCCGACCTGCCCAAGGGCTACCAGATCACCCAGTACGACCGCCCCCTCGCGCTCGGCGGGTACATCGAGATCGAGGGCGAGGAGGGCGGCGAGAAGCGCGTCCGCCTGACCCGGATCCACGTCGAGGAGGACCCCGGGCGGCTCGTCCACAAGGGGAACGTCGACCGGGGCCGGTACTCGCTCGTCGACTACAACCGCTCGGGCGTGCCGCTGATCGGAATCGTGACCGAGCCCGACATGAGCTCGCCCAAGGAGGCGCGGCGCCTCCTCGCCCAGCTCCGCGCGACCCTCGAGTACCTCGGCGTCTACGACTCGGAGAAGGAGGGCTCGCTCCGCGTCGACGCGAACATCTCGATCCGGGGCCACGAGCGGGCCGAGGTCAAGAACATCTCGTCGTACACGGGCGTCGAGAAGGCCCTGACCTTCGAGATCACGCGCCAGCGCTCGCTCATCCGGCGCGGGGCGACCATCGAGCGCGAGACCCGGCACTTCGTCGAGGCCCGCGGCACCACCACGAGCTCCCGCTCGAAGGTCGAGGAGCACGACTACCGCTACTTCCCCGAGCCGGACCTGCCCCCGCTCCGGGTCGCGGGCTGGGTCGACGCCATCGCGCTGCCCGAGCTCCCCGCGGCCCGGCGCGACCGGTTCGTGGCGCAGTACGGCCTCTCGGCGAACCACGCGCGGACGCTCACGGGCGACCTGCGCCTGGCCGCGTTCTACGAGGAGGTCGCCGGCGACGACCCCGCGCTCGCGGCCACCTGGGTCGCCGACACCCTGCTCGGCGAGCTCGAACTACCGCGACCGGACGGTCGCGACGGTCGACCCGGCCCGCTTCCGGGCCCTGCTCGCGCTCGTGAAGGCCGGCACCATCACCGACCGGTCCGGGGTCGAGGTCCTCCGCGCCGTCCTGGACGGCGACGAGGAGCCGAAGGCCGTCGTCGACCGGCTCGGCCTCGCCGCGACCGGCGACGACGGGGTCGCGACGGCCATCGCCGAGACGATCGCCGAGTTCCCCCAGGCCGTGGCCGACTACCACGCCGGGAAGGCGAGCGCGATCAACTACCTGGCCGGCCAGGTCATGAAGAAGACCCGCGGGCGGGCCGACCCGCGGGAGCTGGGACGGCTGCTCGCCGAGGCCCTGACGGAGGGAACCGACGTGCACCTGATCATCACCGAGAAGAACATCGCGGCCGAGCGGATCGCAAGGATCCTCGCGGAGAAGGCTTACGTCGAGACCAGGAAGGACGGCGGCGTCAGCACCTACTCGTTCGGCGACACGACCGTGGTGGGCCTCCGGGGCCACGTGGTCGAGATCGACTTCGAGCCCGGGTACACGAACTGGCGCTCCGAGCAGCACACGCCCCGCTCCCTGATCGACGCCCGGACCATCAAGACCCCGACCGACAAGAAGATCGTGAACCTGGTCCAGAAGCTCGCGAAGCGGGCGGACCGGGTCACCATCGCGACCGACTTCGACACCGAGGGGGAGCTGATCGGGAAGGAGACGTACGACATCGTCCGCGCGGCCCGGCCCGACGTCCCCGTGGCCCGCGCCCGGTTCTCGGCGATCACGCCGCAGGAGATCAAGACCGCGTTCGGCTCCACGGCCGAGCTCGACTTCGCCCTCGCCGCGGCCGGCGAGGCCCGGCAGGTGATCGACCTGATCTGGGGCGCGTCCCTGACCCGGTTCCTCAGCCTGGCCGCGCGGCGCGGCGGGAAGAACATCCTCTCCGTCGGCCGCGTCCAGTCGCCGACGCTCGCCATGATCGTCGACCGCGAGCGCGAGATCGAGGCCTTCGAGCCCGAGGCCTACTGGGTGCTCACGGTCGACTCCGAGCGCGGGCGCGTGCGCGTTCACGGCCCGCCACACGACCAACCGGTTCACGGACAGGGAGGCGGCCGAGGCTGCCCGCGACCAGACGCAGCCCCCGCTCGTCGTGACCGACTCGCGCGAGGGGTCCAAGGTCGACCGCGCCCCGACCCCGTTCGACACGACCCAGTTCATCGTGGCCGCCAGCCGGCTCGGCTTCTCGGCCGCGAACGCGATGCGGGTCGCCGAGGACCTGTACATGCACGGGTTCATCTCGTACCCGCGCACGGACAACACGATCTATCCGCCCTCGCTCGAGCTCGGCGGGATCCTCGGGGCGCTCGAGCGGACCGAGTTCAGGGACGACGTCGCCTGGGTCCGCGCCAACCGCCGCCCGACCCCGACCCGCGGCAAGAAGTCCTCGACCGACCACCCGCCGATCCACCCGGCCGGCGCGGCGACGCGGGCCGAGGCTCGGCGAGGAGCGCTGGCGCCTGTACCAGCTCGTCGTGCGCCGCTTCCTCGCGACCCTCTCGCCCGACGCCCGCTGGACCACGAAGAAGGTCCTCTTCGAGGCCGGGACCGAGCCGTACACCACGACCGGCGCGACCCTGGCCGAGCCCGGCTGGCGCACGGTCTACCCGTACTCCGCGGCGACGGAGAACGAGCTCCCGCCCTTCGCGGTCGGCGAGCGGCTCCCGATCACGGCCGTCCGGCTCGAGGAGAAGGAGACCCAGCCCCCGCCGCGGTACACGCAGTCGCGCCTGATCCAGGAGATGGAGGAGCTCGGCCTGGGCACCAAGTCGACCCGGCACGAGGTGATCGGCAAGCTCGTCGGGCGCAAGTACATCGAGGGCAACCCGCTCCGCCCGACCCTCGTGGGCCGCGCCGTGATCGAGTCCCTCGAGGACCACGCGAGCGCGATCACGCGGCCGGAGATGACGACCGCGATCGACGCGCACATGCAGGACATCAAGGACCGGCGGCGGGACCGGGACGAGGTCGTGGACGAGTCGCGGGCCATGCTCCACCGGGCCTTCGACCAGCTCGAGGCCCACGGCGACGAGATCGGGCGCGACATCATGGGCCGGACCGTGGAGGAGCTGATCCTGGGGCCGTGCCCGGTCTGCGACCGGGAGCTCCGCCTCCACCACGTCCGGTCGAGCCAGTTCATCGGCTGCAACGGCTACCCCGACTGCCGGTTCAACATCGGCCTGCCGGCCACGACCTGGGGCTTCGCCATCCGGACCGACGACGTCTGCCCCACGCACGGCCTCGCCCACGTCCGCCTGCTCGCGAAGGGGGCCCGGCCCTGGGACATCGGCTGCCCGCTCTGCCACCACATCGCTTCGAACCGCGAGACCATGGCCCTGATGCCGTCCATGACGCCGGCCCTGATCGAGCGGCTGAACGCGGCCCACGTCTACGCGGTCAACGAGGTCGCGGCCGCCGACCCGGCCGGGCTCGCCGCGCTCGCCGGGGTGAGCGTCCGGGCCGCGGAGCGGCTCAAGGAGGAGGCCGGCGAGGTGCTGGCCCTGCTCCGGCGGCGCTCGGAGCTCCGCAAGTTCGTGCGCGCCCACGTCCCGCCGCGCAGGGGACGGAGCCACGCGAAGATCATGCGGGCCCTCTTCGCCCGCGGGATCGACACGATCGAGCACCTGGCCGGCGCCTCCGTCGAGGCCCTCCACGACTCCGGGATCGGCGAGAAGGAGGCCGCGACCCTCCTCGAGGCCGCGGGCGCGCTCTGCAGCGACCGCCGCCTCCGCGCGATGGGCATCCCGCCGATCAGCCTCAAGAAGTACTACGCGGCCGGGATCAAGCGCCCCGAGGACTTCCTCAGCCTGCCGCCCGCGGCCATCATGCTCCGGACCGGGATCTCGCCCGACACGGTCCACCGCCACGTCGAACTCGTCTGCGCGGCCCTCGACCGGCCCGCGCCGAAGCGGACGACGAAGGTCCAGCTCGAGCGCGGGCCGCGCCGAGCTCCTCGCCATCCCCGGCGTGGGCGAGTCCACGATCGAGAAGCTCTACAGCGGCGGCGTCTACGACGCCGAGACCCTGGTCCGGGCCGACCCGCGCGCCGTGGCCGAGGGCTCGGGCCTGCCCGTCCGGAAGATCCAGGACTTCCAGGCCCTGGCCGGAGCCCCCCGCCAGGCGACCACCGGATGATCGGGACTTAATGGTCCCTGCGACGATATCGTACAGGATGCCTCCACGATGGCAGGACTGGGTCCACGTCACCAAGCTGGACCCGGACAAGCGGCTCTCGCCCGAGGCGATCGCGGAGATCGCGGCGAGCGGCACGGACGCCCTGATGCTCTCGGGCACGCTGAACGTGACCCGCGAGAACCTGGCCGAGCTCCGGCGGCAGGTGGCGGCCTACGACCTCCCGCTCGTGGTCGAGCCGGCCGGCCCCGAGGGCGTGCTGGTCGACGGGATCGACCTCCTCTTCGTCCCGAGCGTGATGAACACGACCGACGTCCGCTGGATCGTCGGCACGCATCACGCATGGATCCTCGAGGCCATGCACCTCGAGCAGGTCCGGCAGGAGCCGGTCCCCTGGGAGAAGGTCGTGCAGGAGGCCTACATCGTGCTCAACCCCGACTCGGCCGTCGGCCGGGTCACGGGCGCCCGCTGCGCGCTCTCGCCGGAGTCGGCGGCCGCGTACGCGACCGTGGCCGACCGCTACTTCTGCTTCCCGATCGTCTACGTCGAGTACAGCGGCACCTACGGCGACCCCGCGGTCGTGAAGGCGGTCCGGGACGGGATCGACCGGGCCGTGCTCTACTACGGCGGCGGGATCCGGACGGCCGAGCAGGCCGCCGAGATGGCGAAGTACGCGGACACGGTCGTGGTCGGGAACGCCGTGTACGAGGCCGGCCCCTCCGTGCTGAAGGCGACCGTCCGCGCGGTCCGGTAGGCATGCCCGAGGTCCAGGTCGTCCTGGTCAACCCCATCTACGAGGGGAACGTCGGCTCGACCGCGCGCGTGATGAAGAACTTCGGGTGGACGCGCCTCGCGCTCGTCGACCCCTGCCGCCTCGGGAACGAGGCGAAGGCCATGGCCTCGCACGCGCAGGACGTGCTCGCGAACGCGCGCAGGGTCACGCTCGACGAGGTCGCGGCCGAGTCCGCGCTCGTGGTCGCGACCACGGGCGAGGTCTCGCAGTCCGTCTGCTCGCCCGTCCGGATGCCCTACTTCTCGCCGGCCGAGCTCCGCGGGCTCGTCGCCGACGTCGAGGGCACGGTCTCGATCCTCTTCGGCCGGGAGGACCGGGGCTTCACGAACGAGGAGCTCGGCCGGGCCGGCGTGATCTGCACCATCCCGACCTCGCCGGTCTACCCGATCCTGAACCTCTCCCACGCGGTCGGGATCGTCTGCTACGAGCTCGCCGGGCTCGAGCCCGGCACGTACGCGCTGGCATCGCCCTTCGAGATGGAGTGCCTGTACGACCACCTCGGCGAGTTCCTCGAGCGGGTGGACCAGCCGGAGCACAAGCGGCCGGTGACGCTCCTGCTCGCGCGCCGCGTCCTCTCCCGGGCGAAGCTGACCATCCGCGAGGCCTCGACCATCCACGGGCTCCTCCGCCGGACCGAGCGGCTCCTCGACGGCGAGCCGCGAAACGAAGATGAGCAAAGCCCGCCAAGTGTGATCCGAATGATCCTCGTCGACTGGCAGATCATGGACCGGATCAGGCGGGGGCAGATCTTCGTGGACCCGTTCGAGCCCGCGCTCGTGCAGCCGAACTCGCTCGACATCCGGCTCGGCGACCACTTCGTCTGGTACCTGCCGGGCGAGAGCGTGATCGACCCGTACGACCGCGACTCGGTCTGCGCCGACGTCGACGAGTGCCGCGCGCAGGAGTTCGTGCTGCACCCCGGCCAGTTCGTGCTGGCCGAGACGTACAGACTCATCACGCTCCCCGACAACATCGTGGCCTCGATCGAGGGCAAGTCCTCGATCGCCCGGCTCGGGGTCGAGCTCCACCAGACCGGGGGCTGGATCGACGCGGGCTTCTCGGGCTCGATCACGCTCGAGATGTGCAACGTCAACTCCCGGCCCGTGAAGATCTACGCGGGCATGCCGATCGGGCAGGCTCGTCTTCTACACCACCGAGCGGGCCGAGCGGCCGTACAGCTCCAAGGGGGACGCGAAGTACCAGGGGCAGCGGCAGGCCACGCTCTCGAAGTACCACGAGAACCCCCGCGTCGGGGCGGACTGAGAGGTCCCCTTTTCCAAGATAGGCAGCCGGATCGACTTCGCCGACGTCGTCTGGCTCTTCAATCACCTCTGAAGATCCTGCCCTGATTCCCCTCTTTTCACGGCCTGACAGGGGAGCGATCGCTTCTCCTCTGTCAACAACGAAGTCCGGCACGAAGGCGTTCAAGAGGGACTGACCTTCGCCGTGGCGTTGTCCCGTTCACGATTGCGCATCTCCTTGCGCACTGTGTCGGTCGAAGGGTCTGAAGGACTACAAACCCTGGACGTCCCTGTCGGGATGGTCGTCAGGGCAATCATCAGAGAGGTCACGCCGTGGCCAGAGATACGGTCGCATCCATTATCTCGACAATACCAGCCCGGTTTCCGAAACGAAGGCAATCGTAAATAATTCAATACATTTTATTACGGAACATTTATCGGTTACGGCGTGCACCGACTGAACACCCTCGTTCCGGGGCCCACGCCCGAAACGCGAAGTCAGACAGGTGCTTCGTCTTCTCCCGCGGCATGGAGGGTCACCATGGACGGCTGAGTTGCAGCGGTGATCGTTCTGCGCCAGTCTTCCCTGTCCCCGGGGTTCGTCGCGGCCCCGGGATCAGTGCAGGCACCGCGGCCGGAGAGAGGCTATGATGAAGAAGCATCTGATGTGCACGGCGTGTGCACTGATCCTGATCGGCTTGCTCGGCGTGCTGCCGGTGGCCGCGGAGACGAGCAGTCCGGGCGCGACGGCGAACTACGGCGCCCTGGCCGGGCTGAATGTACCGCAGACCGATGTATCGCCGGTTCTCCAGCAACAGTCGGAGTACGATCCCGTGCTCGGCGACATGATAGCACAGGTCAGCGAATCGGAGATCTCCCGTACGATAGCCGATCTGCAGAAATTTCCGACTCGCGCCTACCCGTCTCAGGGGAACAGTGAGGCAGCGACGTATCTCTACAACCGGCTTGCCGCGATCCCCGGGCTGGAGGTAGCGTACCAGAGCGAGAGCTACCGGAATGTCGTCGCAACCCTTCCGGGGACGGACAGCACATCCGACCGGGTTGTCGTCGTCGGAGCCCACTATGATAGCCATTCGTCCGATTCGGCAACCGCTCCGGGAGCCACCGACAATGGCGCCGGCGTCGCGATCGTCCTGGAACTCGCCCGGGTCATGAGCACGCACCAGTTCGGCGATACCATCCAGTTTGCATTCTGGAACGCGGAGGAGAGCGGCCTGGCGGGGAGCACCGCGTATGTTGCGTCTGCCTCGGGACGTTCTCTGGACATTCCCCTCTATCTCAACATCGACTCCTCGAGTTACGATCCGGACGGCCGGTATGTCCTGGATGTGATGTACAACGGGGCGTCGCAGCCGTTCGCGGAGGTCATGACCCGGGATAATTCGCTGTACGGCATCGGCTTCGACCTGACCTCCAATGTCCATGACTGCGGCAGCGATTATGTCCCGTTCCGGCAGGCCGGGTACCCGGCGATCATGACGCATTCTCAGAAGCACGCGCCAGAAGCCCATACTCAGGACGATACGATCGACCTCGTCTCCATGAGCTACGCGAAGAAGAATGCGCAGCTCGGGATGCTGGTCCTTGCCGACACTGCGTGATGATCAGCACCCGGGAGGCCGGCTCGCCGGTGGTGCTCGTCTCCGGCGGGGACGGCGCCCCGCGCGATCTGAACGGAGACGGGAAGCACGAGGACGTGAACGGCAACGGGCGGGCGGATTTCGTCGATGTTGTGCTCTTTCGCGACCAGATGACCTGGATCGCGGCGAACGAGCCGGGATCGGCGTTCGACTATAACGGCAACGGCCGGATCGACTTCGCCGACGTCGTCTGGCTCTTCGACCATCTCTGAGATCCGGATCCCACTCTCATTTTCGGATCAGCATCAATCAGAAGGGCCGGCTCCCGCTTCCCGGGGTCACCGGGCGTCTCGAGTTCGTCGGCGCACCTGGGCATGTCGAGGACCCGGCCCGGCACCGGGCCTGAGGCGACTCGATGCAGGGGAACCGGATCGCGGGTCGTGGCAGACCGGGCGATGGAGACCGTCGAGGTGCATCCGCCGTCGGCGAAGAGCGTGAACACGGCCGGCTCGCATGGACCGATATCGCGGGCCTGCGTCGGTATGCCCGCCTGCACTCTATCATGGAAACACCCGCGATATCGCGCACTCCTCGGACCCATCCCCTGAGCGGAGTCTGCAGACGCGAGCCGACGGGTGAAGGCTGCCGGGCTGCATCGAGGCTGCTCATGTTCCCGGGTTCGAATCCGGCCCCTCGCCTCGTTTCCGGCCTGGACGATATGCTACAAACGGCCACGCCTGTTCGAAAACAGTCGGGGGCTGAATTGGTACCTTACCCGAAAATAGTGTATTTGATGACTACCTGAATTATAAATTGAGTTTCCTCTGCACTTCGCCAATCGATGATTCGGACAACGTGCCATTCAGTTTTTTCAGCGTATCTTCCCGATTCATATTTTCCTGCCGGACAAGGGCCGCCAGGTCGTAGGCATAGGGATGAATATGATATTTATCCAGGTGGTTCTGAATCGCAAATGCGTTCAGCAGGCAGTTCGATGAATTATGATCCTTCAGGTCAGGTTCTGTCCAGCCGAGCTCGAGGCATTCTTTCTTGAATGCTGGTTTATCATAATCCCAGACGAGGAAGGGGTGAATGATCGTCACCCGGGGTTCGGGAGAACCTGCCCGGATGAGATCTGCATCGATCAGGTACGCATCCCGTTCAGCTACCCCCATGGCCTTCAGGTTCCCATCAAACAGTTTTCTCGTCCATGCCAGGAACGCTTTTGACAGGGCGATGAAGGGAGCATCCGTCTGACCCGGCGAGAAAGCAAAAATAACATACGGTGATCCAGTGGACACGGCCAGTCCGATAATCTTCTGCTTGACGATACTGATGCACGTATTACAGATATCACTCGCCCGGTATTTTGCAGACCCGGGATAGGCGTCTCTGGTACGGGCTGCTCTGGAGAACGTATCGTTCAGTGCGGCCTGATCCAGGGTAAGGCAGAGGTATGCGCTTCCTGTCAGATCGCAGAATTTCCGCGCATTCTCGAGTGCAGTCTCCGAGATGAATCCATTGTCGAACTGGACCGCAAGAATATTCAGGTGGGGATAGTCCTGCCTCAACCGGTACAGGGCGTACGAGGAGTCTATCCCTCCGGACAGGGCAAATATCACGTCGTACTTCCCCTGCTTCGGGAGGGGATCCGAGCAAGAATGTCCATCCGGGCACGATATTCCTCTTTTTCTCCTTCGAGAGAGGTGTGAAGTGTTCGCAGAACTGGCATAACCCGGTTTCGGGTTGAATGGAGATCCCCGGCGTCTTCGAATCCAGAACGCACTTTTTACAGACGATCGTGTCCATTGCAACCACAAACCCCTCATCCCGATTTTAGTGACGCCACCGATCTGTCGATCCCACCCAGGGTGTCGAAATTTTCAGGAGTCAACATCTCCACGGGGATCTCGATTTTATACTTATTTTCGAGGAAATCGACGAGCTGGATCAGGATGATGGAGTCGATCACACCTGTATCCGTCAAAGAGTCGTTCTCCTGCAACGACATTGTTTCAGTAAGAAATCCTTCGGTCTTTAAGAAATATCGTACGTCCTCATGTATTTCGTTCATTCGAATCACCTCACCTGAATGACCGCTTATATTCAGAACTAATTGATAAATTTTTTCTAGTAGCAGATAGAAGGGGGTTCGGGGCGAACAATGGATACGTATGAACGGAACGGTTCTGACATAAAGAAAGTGATGCTAAATAATAGCGAAGGGTTAAAAAAAGATCTATCCGTTTTCATTCGGGAGACAGTCCGCGATCAGTTCAAGAAAGACGGCATTGTCATCGGGGTCTCCGGCGGGATAGATTCTGCCGTTGTTGCCGCCCTTGCCGTTGAGGCGCTGGGTCCCGACAGGGTGTATGGTCTTATCCTCCCGGAGAAGGAGTCGACTCCCTCGAGCAGGGAACTTGGGGTGGATTTATGCAAGACCCTGGAGATCCCTTACGGGGAAGTCCCCATCACCCCGATGCTGGAATCGTTCGGCGTGTATTCCGGAAAAGAAGCCCTCATAAGGCAGGTATTTCCCCAGTACGACCCCGTGTATCATTCCACGTCTCTGACCCGTCCGCCCATAATCTCCGAGGGGAGAACTCTCAACATACCCTCCCTGGTCCTTTTGAAAAATAAGGAAACAATCAGCACGAAAAGGCTGTCCTCTCCTCAATTTCTACACCTGCTCAGCCTCCAGAATGTCAAACAGAGAACGAGGATGATTGTCGAGTACATGCACGCGGAAAAAATGAATTACGCGGTATGCGGAACCACGAACAAGACTGAAGCGCTGCTCGGGTTTTTTGTAAAGTACGGGGATGGGGGCGTCGATCTGGAACCTATCGCCAATTGCTATAAAACACAGGTGTACGGGCTTGCCGAGCTGCTCGGGATCGATACGAGGATCATAACCCGAGCCCCGAGCCCGGACACCTGGAGTCATTTCACGTCGGATGAACAGGTGTCCCTGAGGATACCGTATGATCTTCTCGATCAGCTGCTCTTCGCCGAAGAGAACCATCTCTCCCCTGACATAGTCCAGGACAGTACGGGGATGGACAGAACACAGATCGAGTGGGCGGAAAAACATATACTCAGCCTGAAAAACGCCGCACGAATGATCCAGGCTTCACCCCCCGTATTTATCTGAAAAATCTGGATGCGTAAAAAAGTGCCGGATTCTTCTCGATGCGTATGATCACACTCAGGGCGGTTGAACCAGGAGATAGTGTTGCTCTGGCAGAAACGTTACCCGGGGGATTTCATCACACCACCAGAGAGACATGGTTGCAGCGGTTCGAAAACTGGTGGACACTGAATCCGGCCTTCACTGCCGAGTCCCCCCGGGGATGGATCCTTGAAGAAGACGGAAAAATTGTCGGGTTCATCGGGAATATCCCGGTCAGGTTCGTTATTCACGGCGAGATGAAAACGGCTGCCGCGTCGGCTGCCTGGTACGTGGACCCATCCGTACGGGGTCCGACCAGCATGAGACTCTTTAACGAATATCTGAAGCAGGGCAATGTGGCTCTATTCCTTTTCAAAACAGAAGACAGGAACCTGGCGAAAGTTCTGCTCAAATATGGATATAGAGAATACCCCTGCCTGTCGCAACCGTCGGAATATCTGCATATTATCAACAGAGTCCAGTTTGTCCGCGAGAATATTCTATCTTTGATTCTTTCAAAATATTTTCATAGAGGGGAGATCGATGATTTTGCCGGTTTTTCCGAGCCGATGAAGAATATCGGCATTTTTACATATTTATCATTATTTGACCGGCCGGCGGATATCGGAGACCTGTCAGAGGAGGCGTATACCTCTTCTCTCTGTACCCTACTGCGACGATTCGTTCACCCGGTTATGGGATCCGCACCTGAAATCATTCGATGTCGCGATGTCCCGTGATACTGGTACGTTGAACTGGTTGTACTTCATCGCAGGGAGACGCTACAACCGGACAGTGATTCAGTGCCGCAGATCCTCCGATAACTCCCTGGCTGGATATATGGTATTCGATTTTCCACCGGGGAAAGCATCGGGAGGGGGATTGATGAAGTTGATGGACATGCGCATCTTGAATGATGATCCACAGGTTCTCGCTTCATTGATCTCGTATGCGATTGAAGTTGGCAGACAGAATAACGCTCCGATATTGCGGTTATGGGCGGATAGTCCGGATGCGGATAGTTTTCTCCGGAAGAAATTCGGGATACAGTGGCCCGCAGAGAAGGTCTCCTTCATCAGGTTTTCGGACATACCTGAAAGAGATTCGGACACCGCCAATGTCTACTCCTGCATGATAAATCCGCCCCGGGGAATTGATCACTGATCTTCGAAAAAGGTGATCGCATGAAGAGGGTCGTCACTCACTATTCGGGGATGTCGAGTGATGATACGATAAAACTGCACCCATTTTCGACCATTGTACGGCGAACCCGGGGAGTGTCTCCGAAAGCAGGGAATAATCGGAGGATATGATCGATCCCCGCGCCATGAGAGTATGAGGGTGTGTGAGTCCGGGGGCATCTGAATCTGGATCCAACCCGTGAATGGGTTCGATACAGATCCCGTCGATACCGGGTAAAAATCGAATGGAATGAAAAATTATAAACGATTGTAAAACTATTGCGGGTTTACCATGAGTTTTATCAGGTATCTCCTTGAAAAACAACGGGACCTGGAAAAATTGTTCATTCTGGGCGACCATGGCACGCTTACCTATGCAGAGTTTGCAGGAAAACTGGAGAATCTGGCTTCGGTCCTGTTTACTCGGTACGGAAGCGGGAAAAATATCCTCTTGATGGCGGATAACACGCCATTTTTCATCATCGGTTACCTCTCGATCATCTATAGCGGCAATACTGCGATCCTCGTTGAAACGAGGATCAGCAGGACCGATCTCGCCGAGATCAGCGCTACCAGTTCACCCTCCGGCGCACTTGTCCAGGATAAGTACTCTCAGTATTTTGAGGATGCGCCGTTCGAGATCATGAACGAGACAATCCTGCAGGAGCCTGGCGATAGCGATTTTTTCCGGTCGCCCCCCGTTACGCAGGATGATGATATTGCGGTGATTATCTTCACATCGGGAAGTACCGGAAAGAAGAAAGGCGTCATGCTCACCCATAAAAACCTCATCGCCAATACAGGTTCGATTGTCGAGTATCTCGATCTGGATGAATCCGACAGAATGTGCGTGGTACTCCCCTTCTTCTATTGTTATGGGGCCTCGTTACTCCACACGCACCTCCGTGCAGGGGGAAGTATCGTTCTGAACCAGAAACCGTTTCTCAGTTCGGTCATCAATGATATCGATACCTACGGGTGCACCGGTTTTGCCGGTGTTCCCAGTACATACCAGATTCTCATCAACAAGACGCTGTTCCTGCAGCAGAGACTTCCCAGTCTCAGATACCTTACCCAGGTCGGGGGTCAATTACCGAATAAATATATAAAGATGATTGCAGAAAATTTTCCAGAAAAAAAGTTCTATGTGATGTATGGTGCAACAGAAGCCACCGCCCGCCTGTCCTACCTCCCTCCTGAATTTGCCTGCACAAAGATGGGATCCATCGGGAGAGGGATCCCGGGCGTCGATCTGGCAGTAGTGGATCCTGCCATGGAGGCGGTGAAGCCTTCCGAGATCGGGGAGATTGTGGCAAAGGGCGACAATATCATGAAAGGGTATTATAACGACCCTGAAGGGACCGCGGAAGTACTGAAAAACGGCTGGCTCTGTCACCGGGGATCTCGCGACCGTTGACGAGGACGGATATATCTACGTTGTCGGCAGGTCGAAAAATATCATCAAGTCCGGGGGTTACCGATCTCTCCCACCGAAATTCAGAATGAAATTCTTTCTCTCGAGAAATTCACCGGGTGCGTGGTCTTTGGAGAACCGGACGAGATCATGGGTGAAGCGGTGGTGGCAGTCGTCCAGACACCCGATTCTTCGGATCAGCAGGATCTTCGCAGGGAGATTATCGCATACTGCAACAGGAGACTCCCCTCGTACAAAGTTCCAAGAAAAATATTCTTTATCGATGAATTTCCCTTAAATGCATCCAGTAAAGTGGATGTGGCCGCATTTAAAAAAATTGTACTTTCAGGGGACACACGAATAACACTCTGACTTCAGCAATCTCTTGCCGTACCGAATCCATAACCGTCTACCTCCAACAGCGCATCGATACTGGCCCATTCCTGGAATACAATGCACACCTGGCGAATTCTCCGGAAACGCGGTCTGCGGTTCCGGGTGTGCCTTCATGGCTGACAGTGCCTCTGAAAGGAGCGAATCGTCTCCCGTCAGAGGATGGTGTGAAAGACGATCCGCTGTTGAGGCTGTACTTTTTTCCCCGGACACCCGTCGTAAAAACAGTACACCCCTTTCTGATCGGAAAAATATCACCTCTCGACAGAGTAAACATTCATCGCGTTCCTGTCTATCGTTACCGGATACCCCGCTCTGCGAAGTTCCATCATCGAGAGACGGAGCCAGGAGCCGAATTCCCCCCGGGAGGTATTGTCCGGGTCCATCGAGGACAGGTCGGAATAACCGAGGGATGTTGCCGTGGGCATGAGGATATTCTGTGCCGCCCAGTAATCCAGGGCTATCGGGTCGGTACTTGCAGCGATGATACTGGTCCGTGTCGCGCTGTCGTAGGGGCTTCTCGGACCAGCCTTGATCGGTCGCGCATTGATCCAGATGGCATCGAGAATCGTGATAGCAGGATACCGTGTTTCGGCCATCTCGGTCCCCATGCCGCCTTCGTCGACTGTCGAATGCGTTCTGCTCCCCATCCGGGCGGTGAGATTGTCCGAGGGGACTCCCATATAGTGCTTCACGGCTCCCGTGACACCATACGTGCCGTGCGATTTCAGGACCGGTACATTGATGATCTTCAGCCGGTCCCCCATGTATGCGCCCGTCGTGGCATTCCAGATGCCGTTTTTGAAGCTCACGTACGTCCCGTATCGAGTCCTGAACTTCAGATACGAGACGAAGATGCCCGTCCTGGGGTTTTTTGTCTCGTTCACGATGTACCCGTCATCCATATCGCCTTCCGCATACTCGTGCGCCCGCTCTGTCGTGATGGTATCCCAGAGATATGTCGATACCCGGTGTGTTCCGGAAAAAGAGCCGACGACCCGTGTCATCGACTGGGACCTGTCCTCCGCATTATTGTTCGTGAGGTTCAGGTCCCCCCCGGTTCCTGCCGGTCCGTACTGCGCCTGGCCGTTGTCGGCCACGATGATCTCACCGGTGAATCCGTCCGGGTGGTCGACAATTGCCTGAATCAGCGACTTCACCAGATCGGTATTCGTTCCCCCGCGCTCGTCCCACTGGGCGTTGACTTTGATGATGACGACATCGTCCTTTGCGATTATTCCCGTGCTGGAAGGTCCATTCACAGTCGCATAGAACGGCGTCCCTTCTCGTTCCATGAGACGGCGCAGCCGGTCAAGACCCCCGTCATTCCCCGAGGTCCCGTTCACCACGAAAATGTCCGACGTGACGTTCGATTGCGACACCTCTTCGGGGAAAGGATCCGGTTCAGACTGCCCTGGAAGATCAGGGCACCGATAATTATGGCGATTACAATGATTCCCGCAAACATGTAGACGGGAGCCCGACCACGACCGTTTCCCGGGGACCTGAGAATCGACACGAGCGGCAGCAGGTATGCGGCAAACCAGAGGTGTGCTCCTGCTATCGATGCCTGCTGGCAGGGATAGACTATACGCGAGGGTTTTGTACCGGTACGGAACAGGAACCAGGTGATACAGAGCCATCCGAAGATAAAAAAGTGGACATGATGGGAGATCCAGTGAATCACCCGCCGGTTCATGGTCATCTCATTCATTCCGTGTCCATTGAACTTTTCGGAAGTGGCACTATTATCGTATCAATGAAGGAGAATACAGCAAATGGTTGGAAATACCACCCCGTTTTCTATCAGGGGCCTCGAAGTTGTGGACAAAATTACAATCGGCATACCTGAAGAATTCCGGGAGAGAGCGCACGGGTTGAACGGCGAGTCCGGACACGGGAGAGTCGATCCAGGGGCTCCGTGCAGGGGATGAAAAACTCCGGCATCAGATCGCACGGCAGCAGAAGCAGATCGAGAGAATTACGTCGATGCCGGCGGCACATCAGGTGCCGGGCGCTCGGTACGATGGTACAGCACCATGAGACCTCCAAGGAAAAATAGGAAAATAAATCCTCAGTCCATTTCTCCTTTCAATTTTTCACTACCTTCGCAACGGTGTGCGAATGGCCGATCTCGAGTATACTCGCATCATCCGGCGTCGGATAAATGGCTGCGATGGCGATCATCGGGAGCCTGATGCGAGAGAATCCCGTGCAATCAGTACCTCTTTCCTGCTGGCCGGAGAGCGCTGAGGGATCAGGAAATTCCGCACATATCTTCTTCTCGATGGAGAATGGGACGATTCGTAACCTGGTCCGGCTGTCGCTCTCAACGGGATCCGCTGTTTGGAGAGATCGGTTCACCCGTTTGGATACCCCTCTGCAGGTTTGTTACACCGCGATAGCGCTCTGTATTCATGAAAGAGGTCTCAATGGTTCTCGACATGCTCTTCCTATGCCCTAGATGTCGAGCCAGACCAGAACCTCGGCTACGTGCCCCCGGGCCGAGGCCAGTGAGAAGATCTTGTCTTGATTGATGCAATAGGACACGAAGTCCGCATCCTCGAATGGAGAGCAGTTGTTCAGGAAGGGGTACGGATTTTTATCGTATAATTTTGCGTAGGATTCGACCAGGGTCCACACATGAATGACCTGCCGCACATGTTCCTGGCCCTGGGCGCAGGGGTAACAACGAAAGATGGGGCTGGCTGTGATCTTTTTGTCCCGTACCGGGCGCACTCCTTCGATATCACTGCCGAGTTTCCTTTTTCCCACTGTAACAGCGATACTGATCCCGTAATACGAGAGACAGATATATACCTCGGGATTATCTCTGACAAGAATCCTTCCATCGGCATTCCTGGTCAGGATGATACCGGCGATATTCTCTTCCTGCAGAATCTCCGAAAGAATATGTTTTAGGATGGTTCGCGACACGACAAATCTTCGCCGGGAGATCGCAGGTTTAAAACGACGTTCCTGCGCTTTCTCGTCGTTCGTGAGAAGATCATACAGCGCCGGGCGATATACCCCGAGATCGATAAGGAACGTGATGGCGTCGTGGGCTATCCAGTGCGACATGATATCAGCATATTCACACCGGGTTTGTGCGTTTTTGGACCATGACCTGAGGGGAGGCAATACTGCAGGCATCGGTGAGCATGGAATTTCCAACGCTATCGTCCCCAGGAGAAGATCTTTGATCACATAATCGAATGAAACCTATTAATATCTATTTTAAGAATACCTGTTCACGGATTCAACGTCCCCGTAAAATACGGGTGTATGCTGCATGATATACATGACCAGCGTCATTACAATGCAATCCCGGCGAGCGACCTTGGGAGGTCGTCCCGTCACCGCACTTCTGCGGGCTGGTCCGCATCCGGCGACGGCGATGACGAGGCGAGTCCCCGGACGTACGCGTCGAAGTCGTGCGGGACCGAGAGCGCGGCCTAGTGTCCAATTTCTGCCGGATGAGCTGCGGTTCGATGTAATTTTGGCGCAGCCCGAAGTACCGACATGGTATATTTACCATAAAATCCAGTATTTGCCCATGGAGAAGGTGTACTCAGTATGCTATCGTTTCCGGAGTTATTCTCGTAACACTTCTGCTGACCGGTGTCTTCACCTTCCTAGGCAGCGGCGTCCAGAGCGAACAGGAGACCCATCAGGACATAACTGTCATCGATGGACTGCAACTGGACAGCCTCATCCTTCTGGCGACGAGTATCCTTGCAGGGATATTATTTCTCATATCGGTTCTGGCCTACCTGAAAGATACAAGGGTACGGTATCTTTTCGTCTCCGGGGCATTTTTCCTGATCACCGTCAAGGCGTTACTCCTCATCTATGAGGAATTTGCCGATAACGCGTGGCTTGAGCCCTCTGCACATATACTGGAATTGGGCATCGTCCTGTTGTTTTTCCTCGGACTCATACACAATCGGACAGACTGATGAAGCCCTCGGACGGGCAGGAAAACCGGGAAAAGTCCCTGGAATTGGAAAAACGGAAGGACCTTTATCGCATTATCCGCACATCCCCCGACCTGCATTTCAGGGAAATTCAGAGGAGAACCGAATCGGGCACCGGGCAACTCGAATACCACCTTGAGTATCTGATGAAAGCCGGTCTGATACTATCCGAGAAAACAGGGGGATACCTGCGGTATTATCCCCGGGCTCGAAGATCACGCCGGAAGAGAAGCAGGTCCTTGCACTCGTACGCCAAAAAAGCGTCCGCAGGATCCTCCTGTACCTTCTGGAGAACGAATCCTGCAACCTCGACGAGCTGGTAATCAACCTGGATATATCCTCATCGACAATTTCCTGGCATCTCCGCAAGATCATCGATGCAGGAGTCGTCGATAAAGTGGTCGACGGGAGAAAAACAATGTACTCGCTTACGGATCCGGGACTGATTGTTGAAGTGTTGATACAGGACCCGAGAAAGTTTCATGGATTCGATGGTCGACCGGTTCATCGAGATGTGGGAACCGTGAACAGGTTCTATTTTCGATAATCGTCCCAAATGTCATATTAATTCTGCGGGCACACGGATGTCCGGCGCCCGTTCGTGACTCATGCACGGGCAGCGTGACAAGAACGGGGTGCTACGCGTACAAGACCTCCAGTCCGAGGGGGACTGCACCCCCCTCGCCTTTGAGTGATCTGATCCCCCGGAATGTGTGTTGGCTCCGGACGGGTTGCGGCGGGCAGGAGACGAAAAATTCGAAATTGCGGATTTTATTGAGATACATCCGGTGACGAGAGAACGGACCCATGGAAGCGATGAATCTCCAGGCGATAAAGAACGGTAACCTGGAGCCGCATCGTGCATATTCATCGGTTCATCGCTCCGTTCGTGATTATCTCGGAAGTCTGAAGACCCGTGAATATTCGAATTCTACAAAATTCGTACGGTTGTTCAGGGACGGGGATTTACGACACGTCCTGGATATCTATGAAAAAAGTTTTAGTAATAAGGATAATCACCAGATCATCAAGTACTCCAGACAATTCAGAAATATCTTTTACGTGTATGAATTGAATGGCGTTGTTGTCGGATACCTCGGGTTCTATGTTCACCTTCATCGCGAGGGATTGAAAATCACTCAAAAAGCCACGTTATTTTCAGTGGCGGTAGAGGAGAAAATGCGGAATAGAGGCATCGGTACGGCGTCGTATAGAGAATGCCTCGCCGAATTGAAACGAAATGGAGTGCAGACGGTGATTGCGTACGTTAATGTCAACAATTCCGCTTCACTGGCAATGCACGATACCCTTGGCTTCAACAGAATTCGCAGGATTAAAAATCTGTATGGGCCGGAAGACGGTTATCACGTTGAATTGAGATTACAGGATTATCAATACCGTCCGGAGATATAGCGAGAACAGAGCGATCTCTTACCGTTCTCCCGCGGTTCTCCGGCCGTTCTGATGCCCGGGCCGGGCACATAGAGTGCAGAACCGACGGCAACGGCCGGATCGACGTCGCCGACGTCGTCCGGCTCTTCAACCCTCTGCCCCATTTTTCACCCGGCCCGGTCGAGGTGGACGCGGCCGGACTCTCCGGCGGGTTCGCAGCGACGGGCGAACCGATAGTCTCATAGGTACCGCCGGCTATCATCGCCCATGCGGCACAGCCGGGTGCGGCGAGGATCGATGGCTCGCACGTCTCCGGGAACCCCGATCTTCGCAACTCCGTCCCGACGGGTCCTTATCGTCGCCCTGGTGATCGTCATCTCCATGCAGGGTTGTGTGGCCGGCGGTCTCCCGGGCCCCGACGTGAAATCCGGCGGAGCCCCCGTCGAACTCTCGGAGAGCGGCTCGCAGGCGAGAAACGTGATCCTGCTGATCGGCGACGGCATGGGGCCCGACCAGATCGAGGCCGCCCGGTGGGAGAAGGCGGGCCACGACCCGGCAGCCTATACCGTCGACGACCCTAGCCATGGACCGGCTCGCGTACCCGGGCACGCGTCTCCACCGCATCGGCCAACTGTGCCGTCACGGACTCGGCCGCGGCCGCGACCGCGCTCATGACCGGGGTCAAGACCGACAACGGCGTGATCGGCCAGGACGCGGCCGGCGGACGCCTGGCTGACGACCATCGCGGAACTGGCCGACGCGGCCGGACGGGCGACGGGCGCGATCACGACCACGCGCATCACCCACGCGACCCCGGCCGGCGTCTACGCGCACGTCAACGACCGCGACAACGAGGCTCCTGATCGCGAGCCAGTTCATCGATTCGGACCTCGACGTCGCGCTCGGCGGCGGATACCGGTACTTCGTCAGCACGGCCACCACGGACCCGTGGGGCGCGACGGGCTCCCGGACCGACGGGCGGAACCTCGTCGCCGAGGCGAAGGACGCAGGGGTACACGGTGGTGACCACCGCGTCCGTCCCTCGACGCCGTCCCGGCGACGTCCGGCACGAAGGTGCTCGGGCTCTTCGCCTCGAGCGCGCTGAACGTACGAGAGCGACGCGTGCGGGCACAGGGCAGCCGAGCCTCGCCGCGATGACCGGGAAGGCGCTCTCCGTCCTCTCGACCGATCCGGACGGCTTCTTCCTGATGGTGGAGGGGGGGCAGATCGACACGGCCGCCCACGCCAACGACTACGCGGCCATGACCGGCGAGGTCCTCGCCTTCGACGATGCGGTGCGAACGGCGATCGCCTTCGCCGACGCGCACCCGGACACCCTCCTGATCGTCACCGCAGACCACGAGACCGGCGGGCTGACCCTCCGGGACAACGGCGATCGGGCCCTCTCGTCGTCCTTCACCACGACCGGGCACACGGCAACCGACGTCCCGGTCATGGCGAGCGGCCCGGGCGCCGACCGGTTCGGCAGCCGCAGGATCGACAACACGCAGGTCTTCGAGGTCATGCGCGATGCGATGAACCTCTCCCCCATTACGCCGACCCCGACATCCGGCTCCGTGGCGGTTCCCGCCGTGACCATGGAACCGATCGCGCCGGTGACGGCCCCGACCCCGCGGTCATCGGTCGGGTCCGGCAAGCACTATGCCGTCGGAAACCCCGGCACCCTGATCGGCACCCGGTTCAGCACCGGCGACACCCCGACCGCGACGGGCGGACGACGAGCCGTGACTTCGCCCGACACAGTCTCGAGACCCGGGAGCCGGGCCCACGGCGTCATCCCGCCGAAGGGCCAGTTCGTCCGGTGGTATCCCGAGGCCCGGTGGAAGGCCGGGACGCAATAAACCTCCTTTTGTTGACGATCGGGGCCAGGTGACGGACCGTGCCGGCAATCCGCGGATACGCTGCCTCGACTGGACGAAGTCCGGCCTGATGTTTGCCGGAACCGATATCCCGCCCCGGTCGTCGTGACGATCCCCAGCGGACCAGGCCTCCCGACGGACACGAACGCCGTCGGCGAGGACGACGATGTCGACGGCAACGGCCGGATCGACGTCGCCGACGTCGTCCGGCGCTTCAACCACCCGTAAGCCCCTGGCTCTCTCTTTTTCTGCGGACAGGCGATCTTGCCCCATCCCGGCATCTTTCGGTGCTTCGTCCGATAACTCGAGGCCGCGAGGCGGAGGGGAGAGGCCGGCCGACTCCGTTATCCATTCGTCCTGGCGGAGTGCCTGTTCACCGTGATCGATGCCGAGGCCGGGATGGAGCAGATCGCCCGCGGCACTGTCGGGACGCCGGACCTCCTGCCGATCGTCTCCGACCCGCGACATCGCGCTCTTTCTGGGGCTTCCCGAAGAAGCGGATGCTCCGCATTGTCAATCGCGTCAGGACAGGCGCGGCCGACGTCGGGGGAGAGCCGGTGCCGCCGATTGCCGAGGTCCCGGCCGACCCGGCGATCAAGGAGGCCGACCTCGGGGGCAGGCCGATCCCCTGGCGCGACCGGGTCAGCCTTACTGCAACTCTGGGACGTCCGGCCGGGGGTGGTCGCTATCGAGGCCGACCTCCAGGTTGAGACCATCCATCCGCTTCAACGCGATGTTCACGAGGAACGATGCGACGAGGCCGACGATGAACCCGAGAATCGCGAAGACGATCGGGCTCAATATCAGGCCCGTCACTCCCGCGGAGGTCCATGCAGCGGCTGCCTGATTTCCGACCAATGGGATCTGTGTCAACAGCGAACTCATGAACAGGGACGATAACAGGAAAACGATCCCGAACACCAAGCCGATGATGGCGGACACCACTGTCGAGAGCAGAGCGGCGCCGACAACATCTATCTCCCTCAACCTCATCATTTCCAGGGCCATTGAACTATCTCCGGGAGGCGGTATCAGCATCTCGCAGGATTAAGCTGCCGATCCCTGTCACTCCTCGGTGACGGGACGGCATTCCGGCCTCCCCTGATCCGAATCGCCTCCGGCTGTCGGATTGTGATGGCGAGCCTCTGATCCGGAAGTCGCAGTCGGGATCACACCCCAGAACCGTGGCCGATGCGGTTCCGGGCGCGGTCACGGGGTCGATGCCGGCCGTCTCCGCGACGCATTCGACCGGGGGAGGCGCGAGGGACAAGGAGACCGGGAGGATCGACTTCGCCGACGTCGTCCTGTTCTTCGCCTGCCCCTGAAGGGCCGTCGCGGTCTCTTTTTCCGTCACGCGTCCGGCGGCCCGGCCGGGAAACCTTTTCTCCTCCCGCCGCCCCCGTGGGGGCATGGCATCCTGGCCCGTCCCGCTGATCGTGATCGCGCTCGCGACCGCCCTCCTCGCGGCCGGCTGCTCAGTCCCGGCGCAGGTCGGCGACCTGCCGTCGGTCAGCACCTTCTCGCCCGAGCGGGTGGCGTTCGACGAGTCGCTCCTCTCCCGCCTCTCGCTCCCGCCCGGGTTCTCGGCGAACGTCTTCGCCCGCGATCTCGGCGGCGTCCGCGTCCTCGTCGCGGCTCCCGACGGCACGGTCTACGCCTCCGTCCCGTCCGCGGGCACGGTCCTGCGCCTCCGCGACCTCGACGGCGACGGCCGGGCCGACGAGGTCGCGCCCGTCCTCGAGGGCTATCCGAGGGTCCACGGGCTCGCGCTCGGGAACGGGACGCTCTACTTCGCGACGCCGACCACGGTCTACGCGGCGCCGCTCGGCGCCGGACGGCACGCCCGGGACGCCGCGGGTCGTTACCGACGGCCTCCCCTCGGGCGGCAACCACCAGGCCCCGGGGCTCGGGCTCGGCCCCGACGGCCGGCTCTACCTCACGCTCGGCTCGAGCTGCAACGCCTGCGAGGAGGCGAGCCCCGAGCGGGCGGCGATGTCCGTGCTCGAGAACGGGACGCGCCGCGTCTTCGCCAGCGGCCTCCGGAACACGATGGGCTTCGACTGGCAGCCCGCGACCGGGCTCCTCTACGGCGCGGACCAGGGCGTGGACCTCCGCGGCGACGACCTGCCGCCCGAGGAGATCAACCGGCTCCGGGACGGCGGCAACTACGGCTGGCCGTACGTCTACGGCGCGCGGGTCCCGGACCGGCTCACGCCGTTCGACCCGCCGGGCACCACGAAGGAGGCCTTCGCGGCCACCACCGAGCCGTCCGTGCTCGACCTGCCGGCCCACGCCTCGCCGATCCAGCTCCGGTTCTACAACGGGACGGCGTTCCCGGCGGAGTACCGCGGCGACGCGTTCGTGACCCTGCACGGCTCCTGGAACCGGAACCCGCCGAACGGCTACCGCGTCGCCCGGCTCCGCTTCTCGCCGTCGGGCGAGCCCGTGGGGTACGAGGACTTCCTCACGGGCTTCCTCTACGACGGGAACAGGGTCTTCGGCCGGCCGGCCGGGCTCGCGGTCCTCCCGGACGGCGCGCTCCTGGTCGGCGACGACTTCAACGGGGTCGTCTACCGGGTCGCGTACGCGCCCCCGTCATGAGCGCTTCGGCACGAAGAGCCGGACCGGGCACCGGTCCGCGTCGCGGTCCGCCGGCACCGGGCCGGCCATCCGGCACTCGCCCGTCCCCGTCCCCTTCTCCGTGTAGTTCGCGCAGTCGCTGCAGTCGGCATCGGTTGGAGATCGCCCCGGTGAGCCATAGCCCTGCCGGTTCCGACGCCACAAGGCTATACCCGATGAGCGCACAGGTTCTTACGATTTATTCGAGGCAGACCATGCGACTTCTTCTGATCCATTCCGACTCCATCGAGTACGAGGCGAGAGAGAAGACCCCGATCGCCGAGGAGTGCTCCCTGCTCGTCGACGGCATGCAGGAGGCCCTGACCGTCTTCACCGCGGTCGAGGAGGCGGACGGGGACGGGATCGAGGACGTCGTCCACCAGGCCGTCTCCGAGATCGTCGAGACCGCGGACCGCGTCGGGACGAAGAACATCCTGCTCTACCCGTACGCGCACCTCTCGAACGCCCTCGCGGCCCCCGAGATCGCGATCAAGGTCCTGACCCTGATCGAGATCGGCCTCAACGACCTCGGCGTGTACACGGTGAAGCGGGCTCCGTTCGGCTGGTACAAGTCGTTCGCGCTCCGGTGCAAGGGCCACCCGCTCTCCGAGCTCTCCAAGACAATCGTCCCCTCCGGCGCCGAGGAGGGCGCACCGGAGAAGCCCGCGGTCGAGCACGACTTCTTCGTGATGACCCCGGACGGGGTCGAGCACGAGGTCGACGAGTTCCTGGACGACTCGGCCTTCGGCTGCCTGGTCAAGAAGGAGCTCGGCGTGGCCGTCCCCACCGGCGGCGACCCGATCCACGTGGAGCTGATGCGGTCGAAGGAGCTCGTCGACTACGAGCCGGCCTCGGACATCGGCAACCTCCGCTGGATGCCGCGCGGCAAGCTCGTCCGCGACCTCCTCGCGGACTACGCGCTCGGGCTGGTCCTCGACTACGGCGGCTCGCCCGTCGAGACCCCGGTCATGTACGACCTGGCCGACAAGGCGATCTTCGAGCACGCGGAGAAGTTCGGCGAGCGGCAGTACCGGTTCCGCTCGGGCAACCGGTCCATGATGCTCCGCTTCGCGGCCTGCTTCGGCATGTTCTCGATCATGCGGGACATGCACATCTCGCCGAACACCCTCCCGATGAAGATGTACGAGCTCTCGACCTACTCGTTCCGGCACGAGCAGCGCGGCGAGGTGATCGGGCTGAAACGGCTGCGGGCCTTCACCATGCCCGACATGCACACCCTCTGCACCGACATGGCCGAGGCCATGACCTGCTTCGAGGAGCAGCTCCGGATGGGGTGGCGGACCGGGCGCGACTTCGAGACGCCGCTCGTCGCGGTCTTCCGGTGCACGCGCGTCTTCTACGAGGAGCACAAGGACTGGGTCTGCGGCCTCGTCAGCGAGTCCGGCGCGCCGATGCTGGTCGAGATCCTCTCGGGCCGGGTCCACTACTGGATCGCGAAGGTCGACCTCGCCACGATCGACGGCCAGGGCCGGCCGATCGAGAACCCGACCGTCCAGATCGACGTCGAGTCCGCGGACCGGTTCGGGATCAAGTACCACCAGGACGGCGAGGAGGTCTTCCCGCCGATCCTCCACTGCTCGCCCACGGGCTCGATCGAGCGGGTGATCTGCGCCCTCCTCGAGCAGACGGCGAGCCAGGAGGTGCCCCAGTTCCCGACCTGGCTCAGCCCGACGCAGGTCCGCGTCGATCCCCGTGGCCGAGCGCCACCTCGGGTTCGCGGCCGACCTCGCGGACCGGCTCAACGCGGTCCTGCGTCCGGACGGACCTCGACGACCGCGAGGAGAGCGTGGGCAAGAAGGTCCGCGAGGCCGGCATGGACTGGGTCCCGTTCGTGGTCGTGGTCGGCGACGCCGAGGTCGAGACGGGCAAGCTCACGGTCACGATCCGCAGGCTCTCGGCCCCGAACAAGCCGCACAAGGAGCAGGTCACCGAGGGCGACCTGATCACGCTCGTGCGCCAGGCGACCGGGGGCATGCCCTTCCGGCCGCTCTACACGGCCCGCCGGCTCTCGGTCCGGCCCCGGTACCTGTCGATCCCTCCTTTTCGCCGGGACTCGGCCCGCGTCGAGACGATCCGCCACCCTTTTTGTATCCTCCGCGTGAACCGTATCTCATGCCTCACCGGACCGTCCTTTGTGTCGCGCTCCTCGCGGTCATGGCGCTCGTCGCCGGCTGCGCCGAGATCCCGCCCGCCAACGCCACGCCCGGAACCACGCCCGCGGTCACCGCGCTGGCGACGCAGTCCGCCGCCCCCGCCACCTCGGCCGACCTGATCGCGTTCGTGCACCGGGCCGCCTCCTTCGCCCGCGACCACGGGAGGGTGACGGCGCTGGCCGCGGTCAACGCCGGGAACGGCCCGTTCGTCGCCGGGGACGTGTACATCTTCGCCGTCGACTACAACGGGACCCTGCTCGCGGACCCCGAGGAACCCGAGCGCATCGGGACGGACATCTCGACCCTGACCGACGCCTTCGGGGTCCCCGTGGGGAGGAGGCTCGGCGAGACCGCTCGGTTCGGCATCGGCCTGGTCAGCTACGACCGTCCCGGCCCGAAGAACACCTCCGTCACCGAGCCCGCGCTCGCGGTCGTCGAGGACGTGGACGGCGCGTGACTACGTGGCGGCCGGCTTCTCCGCCTCCGGGGGAGACGTCTTCCCGTCGCTGGTCATGAATACGACCGGAGCGAAGGCCGACCGGGAGGACCTTGTCGCCCACGTGAAGAGCGCAGTCGCCTACGCCCGGGAGAACGGGAAGGAGAGGGCCGTCGCGACCTTCAACGACCCGAAGGGAGCCTTCGCCCGGGACGGGCCCGCGATCATGGCCCTCGACTACAACGGGACGAGCCTCGCCAGCCCGCCGTATGCCCCCGAGGTGGCGGCGAACCGGGTCAACCTGCTCAACTACAACGACCCCGACGGCGTGGGCACCATCCGCGGCATGCGCGACCTCGCCCGGTCGGGCGGCGGCTTCCTCTACACGGTCGCGAGGGTGAGCGTGAATACGACCGACGTCCTCGTCCCGAAGATCAACTACGCCGAGCCGGTCGACGATACCTGGTGGCTCTTCGCGGGCGTCGTCGACCCCGCCTATGCGAGAGGTCGCCGCCGGGAACCTGACCGGGATTCCGCTGCGGCAGCACACCCGGGCCGAGCTTCTACACCCTGGTCTCCCGCGCCGTGGACTATGCTGATACGAACGGGCCTGCGCGGGCCCTCGCGGCGATCGACGATCCGGCGGGCCCGTTCGTCGACGGCGACCTCTTCGTCTGGGCGGAGGGAACCAACGGGACCGTGCTCGCCGACCCGTTCTGGAAGGAGGGGATCGGGCAGAACTTCCGCGACTTCGCCGACGAGAACGGGGTGAAGACGACGAGGGTCGGGATCGATGCCATGCAGAACGGCACCGGGTTCTCCCACGCGCTCTTCCGGGACACCGCGTCGAACGGGACGGTGCTCGTGCCGAAGCTGATCTACATGAAGGCCGTGGACGACGCGTGGTGGATTGGTGGAGGGGTCTACGGCGTGGATGTGACGGGGTAGGCGACCCGCCTCGACCCCCGGTCCCGCGCAATCCGCGAGCCCTGGGCGGAAGAACCCGGCCGACGGAGTCCGTGCGTGAGGTTGCCGACGCGCTCGCGGTCGTCGAACTGGTCATCGAGGGGCAAGGCGGCGGGCCCGGGACCGGGCCTCACCGTCCCTTGGTGTCCCGGAAATCCCGGGCCGCCTTGCTGATCGCCTTCCAGCGCTTTCGTTCGGAGCGGGCGAGCCCGATCTCCGCCTTCTCCCGTTCGAACGCGAGTTCCCTCGCGAGCCTGACGTAGCTCGAGGCGCTCCTGCGGCACGAGGCCCGCGTCGACGGCCTGCCGGACGGCGCAGCCGGGCTCCCCCGCGTGGCCGCAGTCCGCGTACCGGCACCCGGCCGCGAGCCCGGCGATCTCCGGGAACGTCTCGTCGAGCCCGCCCGCGGTGCCGAGGCCGACCTCCCGGAGGCCCGGGTTGTCGATGACCAGGGCGCCGGAGTCGAGGACGAACATCTGGCGGACCGTCGTCCTGTGACGCCCTTTCCCGTCGTGGTCCCGGACGCAGGCGGTCTCCTGCACGGCGCGCTCCAGCAGCGCGTTGATCAGGGTCGACTTGCCGACCCCGGACGACCCGACGAGGGCGACGGTCGTGCCGGGCGCGAGAAACGGGTCGAGCGCGGAGAGCCCGGCGCCCGTGAGGGCGCTGAGGACCACGACCGGGACCCCGGCGGCGACGGGGGCGACGGTCCGGGCGAGCGACGCCGGGTCCTCGGCCAGGTCGGCCTTGTTGACGAGGATCACCGGCCTCGCGCCCGAGGCGTTGACGAGCGCGAGGTACCGCTCGAGCCGGCGGGGGTTCAGGTCCGGCCCGGCGGCCGTGACGATGAAGACGAGGTCGATGTTCGCGGCGATCGGCTGGTCGGCTCCGTCCCGGCCCGGGAGACCGCGGGTGAAGACGCTCCGTCGGGGAAGGATGTCCACGATCGTCGGAGGCCGCCGCCTCCTGCTGCCGGAGCAGCACGACGAAGTCGCCGACCGCCGGCAGGCGGCCCGTCCGCTGCAGGGCGCCGGAGGCGTGGGCGCTGACGCTCCCGTCCGCGGTGATCACGTCGAAGACGGTCCGCTGCCGGCACGACACCCGTCCCGGCAGATACGGACCGCGGTATCGGTCGAACGCGGAGGCGAAGGTCTCGTCCCATCCCAGGGCCTCGAGGGCGCGGGGCGGCGTCGTGCCGCACGGGTCACGATCGGGGGTCATGCATTATCCGGCTCAAGACGATCAGCTTCAGCGAGATGATGAACCTGATCTCGATACGCGAGGAGCGGCTCCGACGACGCCGCGGCGATCCGGGACCTGCATACGGCCGCCTTCGGGCGCCCGGTCGAGGCGCGGATCGTCGACCGCCTCCGGGAGTCGTGCCCGGACCTGGTCTCGTTCGTGGCCGTGGACGGCGAGCGCGTCGTCGGGCACGTCCTCTTCAGCCCGGTGACCGTCGAGGCCGGGCCCGCCGGGATGATGGTGGCGCCGCTGGCCGTCCTGCCGGAGTTCCAGCGCCAGGGGATCGGCTCGGCCCTGCTCGAGCGCGGCATCGCGGCCCTTCGCGAACGGGGATGCCCGTTCGTCATCGTGTACGGGCACCCCGGCTACTACCCCCGCTTCGGCTTCGAGCGGGCGTCGCGCCCACGGGCTCGCGAGCCACCTGGAGAACGTGCCCGACGACGTCTTCATGGTGCTCGTGCTCGACGCCGGCGCCATGGAGGGCGTCCGGGGCGTGACACGGTTCCGCCCCGAGGTCGACGAGGTGAGGGAGTAAGAGACTGCCTCGCCGCGGGAATGATGCGGCGACGGCCGGCCCGGGTTCGTCGACGCGCCGGCGGGCCACGTCGCAGACCTTGCCCGGTACCGGGCGCGTGGCTACGCGATGAAGGGCAACCGGATCGCGATCGTACACGGACCGGCCGCAGTCGGCCGTCGAGGTCCACCCGCCGTCTGCTGAACAGCGTTAAAATGGGCCGGCGTCACGGTCGAATATGTACCCGCCGCATCCGGCGATGGGGTGAGGGCGCCGTTCGTCACACATCGCGAGACGAGGACGTCCGCGGGCTCATATCGCCGACGATGATCCGCCGGCGGGCGACGTCCCGAGCTTCCCGACGAAAAGCCATGGCAGCTCCCGCCCCTCCAGGACCTTCAGCCGGCCGGCATCCCGGCGCCTAGTCCCTGCCGGTGGGCTCGAGCAGGATCGCCTTGACCCGTTTTCCGATCCAGGACGGCGGGATCAGGACGTGGGCCGAGTTGCCCTGCCTGGTCGCTTTCTTCTCCACCACGTCGTACCCGGTCAGCTCGATCCGCATCGGTTCCATATACGTACGTCTCGCTCCGGATAGTTAATGTATTGGAAAATGTTCGAATAATGTTCAAGTGCCTCCGTCGTGGATTCCATTTATGTTCGAACAATAATCGAACCTTTAAATGTGGTGGATACCGGTGCGCCTGCGACGGCGCGAACCCCCGGGAGGCCAGGAACGGAGAACGAAGCGCAGCGAGCGGGGTCGCCGGCACGCGACGGGATCAGCCCGGCATCGCCGGGCGAATGCAGATCGGGCGTTCAACGCGGCCGTCTCGTTCCGCCGATGGAACGGATCACCGCACCTGTCGGCCCATGCGGGCCCGCCGGGTTCGGGCCGGCTTTCGGGGATGGGGTGGCCGGCCGCTCTCCGACACGTGCTGCCGGCGCGATGCGCGGTGGGGGCCGGGCCGGTCGGTCCCGTCGGGGTTTGCCCGGCCCTTTCCCTTCGCCTACGATGAAGGGTCTCTATTGAAACGCAGCGGAAGGGAAGCCGTGTGAGGCGGCGCCTTTGACCTCAGCCCCGGACACCGCGGAAAGGCCGGCCCGTGCCGCTTGGCATCACGAAGGCTCGAGTTCGTCGACGCGCCGGAGCATGCCGCGGACCTCGCGCGGTACCGTGTGCGAGGATATTCCCTGCGCGGGAACCGTATCCGTCTCGTCACGGACCGGCCGATGGAAGTCGTGGAGGTGCATCCGCCCTCAGTGGAGAGCGTGGAGATGGCAGGCGTCCCAGTGGAGAATTACCCGCTGAGGCCGGCGATCCCGTGAGGGGATAGGGAAACCCGGGTGTCACTCGAGAACGTCTCGCCGGTCGTTGTCGGCTCGGCGTACCCTCCGTGCTCCGTTCGCGATCATCTCTCCTGCATCTGCTTGATCAGGCACACAAGGTTTATCGCGTCGGCCATGGATTCTCTGCTTGCCCCAGCTGGAGAGACTGACCCTCTTTCATGGCCTCAGGGCCAGGCGCCACGCCCAATACTCCGTCCCGGGCTCCGTCACGCACCCGCCGCTTCCAAGCGAAGCGGCGACGAGGGAGACCATGCACCACGTTTCACCCGTTCCGGGGCGCTTCCGCCCCCTGCTGCCGGCGGCAGTCCTGCTGCTGGCGTTCTGCCTGCTCGCCTCCGGCGCGCAGGCCCTGATGGTCCCGATGGACGACGCCGCGCTCGCGACGGGCGCGGACGAGATCGTCCGCGGCGAGATCGCCGATGTCCATGCCGGCTGGACGGCGGACCATACGAGCATCGTGACCACGGCCAGCGTCAGAGTGAAGGGCCGCGCCAAGGGCCAGGGCCCGGACACGCTGACGCTCACATCGCTCGGCGGGACCGTGGGCGATGTCACCCAGTGGGTCGAGGACGAGCCCGTCCTCGTGCCCGGGCACCGAGGCCTTCATCTTCGTCAAGCACGGCGCGAAGGGCGACCGTGTCTACGGCGGCCCGCAGGGCGTCGTCCCGGTCGCACAGGGCCGGGTCCACGGCAACGGGAAGGCGAAGGGCGGCGGGGTGTCGGCCGACGCGTATCGAGCAGTACCTCGGCGCGCTCGCCGCGGGCAGAGTGCCGCCGCACCGCCGGCCTCCGGAGCCCGCGCCCCGTGCCGCCGCTGCAGCGATCCCCGTCATCACGAACGTCTCGCCCGCGATCGCGTCGGCCGGGACGGAGACGACGGTCACGATCACCGGTACGGGCTTCGGGACGAAGGCGTCGCGGGAGTCGAACGCCGACGTCGGGTTCGTGTACTCGCACTATCGACGGCCTCGACGATGCCGATCTGGGCCTCGGGCTATCCGGATTTTAGCCGCAACGTGAACGATATCGTCTCCTGGTCCGATACCCGGATCGTCGTCCGGTCCCGACCGGGTGGACCTCCGATGGCCACTAGGGATCCGCGTCGAGCGGCTACGTCTGGCGTGCTCACCGAGGGAGAGAGCCCGACGTCGAGCCAGCGGTGCCGTTCACGGTCACGTTCGGATACGGCAAGGCGAAGTGGAACGGCCCGACTTCGTCCGCATCAACCCAGGACCCCTGGGTCCGGCAGCACTGGCTGCGATCACGAACGCGAGCGCCACCTGGAACGCCGCCGTCCCCAACGCCAGCTTCCGCTTCGACTACGCTGGCACGTCGTCGTCCACCACCCTCGGCTATAACGGGGAGGACCTCGTCTTCTTCGGCCCCGTCTCGGACTTCAGCGACCCGCTCACATTCGCGCACGTCTCGAATATTATCATCAACGGGGAGGTTGTCGAGAGCGACCTCGAACTGAACTCGGCGTACACCTGGACGACCGGGTTCGCCAGCGGGGACAACCGGAGTGTCGAGGCAACTGTCCTTCCACGAGTTCGGGCACTGGCTCGAGCTGCGGATTCTCAACGGATTCTCGCCGGGTTTCCCGTCCGACGTCGGCAAGGCAATGTTCGGGTACAGCGACGCCCGGTTCGGGAACCGGAACATCAGGGATCTCCACCCCGACGACATCGCGGGGATCCGGTGGATCTACCTGGGCGGACCGATTGCGAACGGCCCGGGGCTCCCTGATGAAGGGCACCCGGATCGCGACGGACCGGCCGTAGCCGTCCGTCGTGGTTTACGAATCTTCAAGGTAACGCCGTGAGCATGGCCGGCGTCACGGTCGAATACTACCCCCCCGCGGCCGGCAATGAGATACAGAGAGCGGCATCCCCCGGAGGCCAACCGCAAGTGCTGTCGTCCCGTGCTCCGAACGGCATCCAGCCGTGGCGCTGGGCGGCGATACCCGTGGTGATCGCCGTCGACGGACCACAATGACCGAATCGCGGCGAAGCCGCTGGTCCCGGCATTCGACCCCAGTGCGAACGGTCCGATCACCTTCGCGGACGCCGTCCGCCTGTTCGGCCGCGCTCGGCCACCAATTTTGCCATCGCTTTTCGCAATGTTTAATGTCGGCGGGGCCGACCCCTCATCCATCCAGCCGACGGTCGGGACACCGGCGGCGGTGATCACGGCCGGGATCCGCCGGCCGGTGGACGGTCATGCAGTCACGCTCCGCACTCTGCACCGCCTGCGCGCTCGCGCTGGCCCTCCTCGCCGCCCTGCCGGCGGCTCCGCCGCCGCCGGGCCGATCGCGTTCTCCTCGAACCAGGACCGGGGTGTCTGGGAGATCTGGGCCATGCGCGCGGACGGCACCGGCCAGGTCCGCCTGACCGACAACGCGACGTTTGCCCAGGACCCCGCCTGGTCCCCCGACGGCACGCGGATCGCGTACACGGCCGGCTTGTACCTGGACACGGAGATCTCGGTCGTGAACGCGAACGGCACCGGCGAGATCCGCCTGACCGATACCCGGGAGAACGAGTCCGAGCCGGCCTGGTCCCCCGACGGGGGCCGGATCGCGTTCGCGAAGGAGAACGACCTCTGGGTTATGGACGCGGACGGGTCGGACCAGTCCTGCCTGGCCGCGACGCCCGGCTCGGGCGAGGTCCGCTCCGGCGTGGTCACCGGACGGCTCGCTGATCGCATACCTGAATATGTCTTCCACGGTCCGGGGGGAGATCTGGGTCATGCGCGCCGACGGCACCGGGCGGGGACGCCTCGCGGCGGCTGCCGGTTATGAAACAGACCCCGACGGCGCCCTACTGGCCCCCGGCGGCCCCTGCTGGTCCCCCGACGGGACCCGGATCGCGTACGTCCACCGCGACGCACGCTCCGAGAGGGGAGGCAGTATCCACGCGGTGAACCCGGACGGCTCGGGCGACGCCCGCGTCACGACGAATGGCTCGGACCGGCACCCGTCCTGGTCGCCGGACGGCACCCGGATCGTCTTCGAGTCGGGCGCGGACATCCTCGCGATCAACCCGGATGGCACCGGACGGACCGTGCTCACCGCCGGCGCCGCGGTCGAGCGCCAGCCCGCGTGGGGCCCCGCGTGCCCGCTCGCCCCGTCGATCGACCTGGAGGTGGACGTCTCGGTCGACGGGGGCGCCACCTGGCTCGACGCGGACGCCGGGCCCGGCCCGGCGCTCTTTCCCTTCGACCCGGCGCCGCAGTTCCGGTTCACCGTCACGAACACCGGGGACACCCGGCTCGAGAACCTCTCGGTCACGCACGACGCCGGCGGCCCGGTACCGCTCGGGGTGACCACGCTCCTGCCCGGCGCGTCCGCGTCGACCGTCACGAACGCCTCCTGGTCCCCCGGGCAGCAGGTCAATACCTCGACCGCGACCGCCCGCTGGATGGGGACGGTCGTCGCGGACCCGGACACGGTCGCGTTCTTCGGACGCGTGCCCGAGCCCGGCATCGCCATCGAGGCGCTGACGGACGGCGACGAGGCGGACGCGCCGCCCGGCCCGTCCGTCGTCGTCGGCACCCGCCTGAACTGGACGTTCGTTGTCACCAACACCGGGAACCTCGCGCTGACGGAGATCGAAGTCTGGTACAGGGTCGACCGCGAAGGCTTTCCCCTGCCCTCGTTCCCGGCATACCGGGGCGGCGATACCGACGGCGACGGCGCTCTCGACCCCGGCGAGGCATGGGTCTACGAGGCAGGCGCCACCGCCGCGATCGGGCCGCACGAGATCGAGGGGATGGTCCTGGCGCGCCCCCCGCCCCGGTCCGGGCTCGAGGACGTGAGGGTCCCCGACCTGGCCCACTACACCGGCGTCGAGCCCCCGCCCCCGTCGCCGCTCCGGGTCGACCTCCAGGTCTCGGCGGACGGCGGGTCGACCTGGCACGACGCCGACACCCCGCCCGGCCCGTACATCCCGGCGGAGAGGGCGCCGCGCTACCGCCTGCGCGCCTGGAACGACGGCGACGTGTTCGTCACGAACCTCACGTTCGCCGGCACCCTGGGGTCCGGTCCCTTCGCGTCGGTCCTCCCCCCGCGGTCGCCTGCTCCCCCCCCGTCGCGGACTTTTTCCGGCAGTGGCACGGGGGTCCGCAGTCCGCCGCGTCGACGGTCACCGGGAGTGCGGGGACCGGAATGTCTCGGGCACGGACGCCGCGTACTGGTTCGGTGCGGAGCCGGGCATCGGCCTCGGGCTGAAGGCGAACGGCGAGGACGCGGACGCCCCCCCGGGGCCGGCCATCGCCGTCGGCACGCCGGTGACCTGGACGTACACCCTCGCGAACCCGGGCAACGTCGCGCTGAGCGGCGTCGTGGTCTCCGATCCCGCCGCCGGGAACGATCTGGGGCCCGGCCACGCTCGCCCCCGGGGAGACGGTCCGGTTCACGCGGACGGAGACGGCGACTCCCGGCCCGCACCGAGAACACCGCGACGGCCTCCGGTACGCCGCCCGGCGGGTTGCCCCGGTCTCGGCCACCGCTCAGGGCCACTACGTCGGCTCCAGCCCGCCCGTGGTCGAGGCGGGCGCCGATCTGACGGGAACCACGGGCATGCCGGTCGCCTTCTCGGGCGCGTACACCGACGAGGGCGACAGCGGAGTCCACACGATCGCCTGGGCCTTCGGCGACGGTGACGTGGCCTCGGGGACGCTGAACGCCTCGCATACCTATGCCCGGAACGGCACCTTCACCGCCACCCTCGTCGTCACCGACGCAGGAGGCCTCGCGGGTGTCGATTCGCTGAACGTGACCGTTCTGGACCCGCCGCCGATCGCCTCGTTCGAGGCGAACGAGACCACGGGCACGGCCCCGCTGACCGTCCGGTTCCGCGACACGACGACCGGGTTCATCCTCAGGCTGGGCGTGGGAGTTCGGCGACGGCACGGGCTCGACCGAGCAGCACCCGTCCCACACCTACGGCGACCCCGGGACGTACACCGTGACCCTGACGATCACTGCGCCGGCGGGAACGGTCACGACGAACCTCACGATCGCGGTCCGGGGCGAGGAGTACCCAGCGCTCCCCGGGGCGTTCGGCCCTCCGACGGACCCGAACCGCGACGGCAGGTATGAGGACGTCAACGGCAACGGGAGGGCCGACTTCGCGGACGTCGTGCTCTTCTTCGACCAGATACTCTGGATCGCGGCGAACGAGCCGGTCATGGCGTTCGACTACAACGGGAACGGCCGCATCGACTTCGCGGACGTCGTCTGGCTCTTTAATAATCTCTGAGCAGCCCCGAGCCCCTCTTTTTCCTGCCTGCGCTCGTACCTCGTGAGATCTGCCGACCGTCGTGGCGGCCCCGGTGCCAGCGTCCGCACGCTATGGCAAACTGGTGGTGTGTCACCAGATAGTGCCGGATCGCTCCCGCCCCTCTGCTCGCCGGCAACCGAGCGGGCCTCGCGCCGCGCTACCCGACGAGCGTGAGCCAGGCCCAATAGCAGAGCCCCTGCACGGGGACAAGGCCCCGATCCCGGTGAAGGCGCGGGTGCGGACGGTCGCACGCCTGCGCCCGGCCGACTCGACCACGATCAGGTTCGAGGCCGCCCCGAGGAGCGTGAGGTGGCCGGCGATGGTCGAGCCCGCGTCGAGCGGCACGTTCGAGACGACCTGATTGCCGGCCGCTGCCCTGTCTGACGGCGAGGAGGATGGCGACAGCCGGGACGAGCGGCATAACGGTCAAATAGCAACGACGATGATTGTAATCGTATGAAGTATCAGTATCTGGCGATTGCGCTCCTGGTCGCGCTCGCGGTCCTCGCGGCCGGGTGCACCGGGGGCGGCACGACGAACGCGACGACCAAGGCCACGACGGCGGCCTCGACCACGGCCCCCGCTACGACCGTCGTGACGACGGCCGCGCCGGCCACGCTCCAGACCCTCCCGGCGGGCCTGGGCCTCGCGGTCTCGGTGAACCGCCAGCCCTACAACCGCGACATCGATGTCACCTTCAACGGCGGCGCAGGGCAGGGATCGGTCACCGCGATGGAGGTGACCGTGGTCCGCTCGGACGGGACGACCGAGACCAAGCCTCTCGCCTCCCGCTCCGGCTCGGAAGTGACCATCAAGGGCTCGAGCGGCACGGACACGGTCTCCGTGAAGGCGACCCTCACGAACGGCAACACCTACCGTTTCTTCGAGCAGCGCTCCCCTGAGCCCCCGCTCACCCCCCTTTTTCGACGCGCCAGTGGAGGAGGACGCCCTCCTCGCAGGGCGCGACCGAGACGAGTCCGAGCCGGACGAACGGCTCCGCAGCGGAGAGCCCGTCCCCGTCCGCGAGCGTCGGCGCGGTGCTCCCGCCGATGATCATGTTCCCGACGTAGACCCAGAGCTCGTCCACGAGGCCGGCCTTCGCGAGCGCGGCGATCAGGGTGCCGCCGCCCTCGACCATGAGCCGCCGGACCCCGAGGTCGTGGAGCCGCTCGAGGAGGAGCGCGAGGTCGACCCGGTCCCGCCCCGCGACGACGACCGTGGCGTACTCCTCGAGGGCTGCCCGCTTCTCCGCCGGCGCCGCCTCCGAGACCGCGATCACCCGGAGGCCTTCGCCACGGTGGAGCACGGCCGCGTCGAGCGGGATGCGGGCGTGCGAATCGACCACGACCCGTGCCGGGTGCGGCCCGCGCCCTGCCGCCTCCCGCGCCGCGACCAGGGCCGGGTCCTTGACCGTCAGGGACGGGTCGTCGGCGAGCACGGTCCCGATCCCGACCATGACTGCGTCCGCGCCGGCCCGGAGCCGGTCGACGCGCCGGAAGTCGCGCGGGGCCCGAGATCTTCACCTGCCGTCGCTCGTACGTCGAGAGCTTGCCGTCGGCCGACATCGCGGCGTTCACGAAGACGTGCGGTCGCATGGAGAACGGTTGGGCGGCCGGGAATATGGCTCCTCGCCCGGCCGAAGATGGGCGCGATGAGGGGGACCACATCGCGGTCAGGCTCGAGAGAGACTCCGGCATACGCACCGGCCCCCCGGCGCGCCCGGAGAATCTGTCCCGCCGGCCCCGAATGAGGCCGTCCGCCGAGTCACCGTGGCCTGAACGCGATCCCGGGCACCACCGCCGGGGGCTGAGCCGCCCGGGGGCCCTCGCGGGCTCCTCGGAGCTCACGCAATGCAGAAAATGAGGAGATCGCCGTCCGGAACGCCCCTATTTGTCATGATGATGAATAATGCGCCGGATTTTATTTTGATGAGATTTTTTTAGAAAAGTTTATGCAGGCTCACATTCACTCCCTCGCCGGCTGGTCGTAGCTCCAGGATCAGCGGAGTGCCCCCACTCCCGGACCGCGGGTTCGCCACAAGGGGCCCCCTGAAACACGCCCTCCCCACGGGCACGACGGACAGGTCGAAGCCAGAGAGACGACGTTCGGGCCGATCCCGATCCGGTTCGTAGAACGGCCTGTCATGGGGGGCGAGCGATGACAGAGAGGATCGTACACCGATTGGCATCACGGAAGTATCCCGGACGGCAGAGTGGCGCCGAGCCGCCGGGGGAGATCGGCGACGCTCGTGGTGTGGACGCCCTGATCGCCGCGCTCAACAGTCCCCGACGATACACGCGCTCGGACGCCGCCGAGGCGCTGGGGGAGATCGGCGATACCCGCGCCGTGGACCCGCTCATCGCCGTGCTCAGGGATCCCGATTCTTCCGTGCGCTGGTCCGCCACCTCTGCGCTGAGAAAGATCGGCGATGCCCGCGCTGTCGAGCCGATGATCGCCGCGCTCAAGGACTCCGATAAGGGCGTACGCAAGCACGCCGCCGACGCGATGAGGAAGATCGGCGGCGCCCGTGCCGTGGACCCCCTGATCGCCGCGCTCAAGGACTCTGATGTCGACGTGCGTCAGGCCGCCGCATGGGCGCTGTACATGATCGGCGACACCCGCGCCGTGGAGCCGATGATCGTCGCGCTCAAGGATACCGAAGAGGTACGTCGGGATGCTATCAGGGCGCTGGGGAGGATCGGCGACGCTCGTGCCGTGAGTCCGCTGATCGCTGCGCTCGAGGATTCCGATGATTACCTGTACACGCCTATCGCCATAGCGCTGGATCGGATCGGCCAGCGCCTTCACCGATGAGCCACTATACCTGATTGCCGTGCTTCCGGACTCCAATCCGACATGCGATTGGGATCCGATCGCGCGCCAGGTCGTCCGGGCGAGGTACCCCGCGAGATCGTGGATTGGTGCAGACACATTAACGTTCGCGATGATCATGACCCGGGCCGCCTGTTGCACCGAGCCGCCCCGGGCCTCGGAAACGGCTCGCGCTTACACCGGCGTGCCGAACGGATGCAGCCCCGACTGGGACAATAACGGGGGGGCGCTCAGACGCCCGATATCGCTGAGGGGCTGGTCGTCGGCCCGGCCGAAGATAGCCTTAAAGGCCGCGGCATCCATGATGCCATCATGCTCGAACTCCTGTTCGCCCCGCGCTGGTCGCCGTACCTGGCCGGCGCCGGGATCGGCATCCTCATGACCCTCGCGTTCCTCCTCTCGAACCGGCCGATCGGCTGCTCGACCGCGTACCTGAAAGCGCGCGGCATGCTCGGCCAGCTCGTCGCGCCGGAGCGGACGGGCGCGACGGAGTACTACCGGCGCTTCGCCCCGACCGTGGACTGGTCCTTCATGATCGTCCCCGGGATCGTGATCGGGGCCTTCCTCGCGGCCTGGCTCTCGGGCACGTTCGGGCTCGAGGTCATTCCGGCGTTCTGGGCCGAGCAGATCGGCACCAGCGTCGCGCTCCGCTGGGCCGTCGGCCTTGCCGGCGGGATCCTGCTCGGGTTCGGCTCGCGCTGGGCCGGCGGGTGCACGAGCGGCCACGGGATCGGCGGGAACATCCAGCTCTCGATCGCCTCCGTGCTCGCCTCGGCCGGGTTCTTCATCGGCGGGATCCTGGTCGCACTCGCGCTCTTCGGGATCCCCTGGGGTCTGGGTGTCTGGGGCCTCGCCGGAGGCGGGCCGTGACCCTCGAGGAGGTCCGGTCGAACCGGTCCCTCCAGATCGGGCTCGGCCTCGTCTTCGGCATCGCCTTCGGATTCCTTCTCGAGCGCGGCGGCGTGACCGAGTACGCGGTCATCTGGGGCCAGCTCCTGCTCTACGACTTCACGGTCCTGAAGATCATGGCCTCGGCCGTGTTCGTGGGGATGATCGGTTTCCAGATCCTCCGGTCGCTCGGGCTCGCCGAGCCCCACGTGGCCGACCCCTCGCTCGGGACGCAGCTCGCGGGCGGCCTGGTCTTCGGACTCGGCTTCGGCCTGCTCGGCCTCTGTCCGGGCACGGTGGCCGGCGCCATCGGCCGGGGCTCGCTCGACGCGCCTGGTCTGCGGTGTGACCGGGATCGTGATCGGGACCGGGCTCTTCGCCACGGTCTACCCGCGGATCGCCCCCTGGGGGGCCCGGACGGGACGGCTCCCCTGGCGGACCACGGCCGACCTCCTCGGCGGCGTCAACCCCTGGGTCGCGGTCGTGATGGTCGCGATACTGATCCTCGTCGTCCTCGGGGCGCTCGAGTTCCTGGGGCTCTGAGCCGTCACCAGCGGTGCTCGTACCCGCGCCGCTCGATGGGCGCGCCGTCGAGGAGGACGAGCCCGGCCTCGGCCGTGACCGTCCCGATCGGGGTGGCCGCGACGCCGGGGACGGGGAGTATCGCGGCGGGGCAGCAGAAGAGGAGCTCGAAGTCGCCCCCGCCGTAGAGCGCGAGCGCGGTCGCCTCGCGGCTCGGGAACGCCCGGCGGGCGCGGGAGGGCGGCCGATGAGAGCGCGAAGCCGCACGCGTTCACGGCCGCGAGGTCGTAGAGCGAGAGCGCGAGGCCGTCCGAGAGGTCCATCATGGCCGTCGCCCCGGCCCGCCCGAGCGCCCGCCCCTCGGTAACCCGTGGCTGCGGCTCGAGCAGGGCGAGGCGGTGTTCGGCGTAGCCGAGGAGGCCGGCCTCGGCCCTGCCGGGCGTGCCCGTCACGCAGACCAGGTCGCCGGGGCGCGCGCCACGGCGGCGGACGAGATCGGCGGGCTCGACCCGGCCGAGCGCGGTCGAGACCAGGGTCAGCTCGTTGTGCCGGTCGATGTCGCCGCCCACGAGCCGGCCCCCGTGCCGGGCGCAGCAGTCGGCGGCTCCCCGCGTGATCTCCCCGAGCCGTGCCGGGTCGTCGAGCCCGGCCGCGAGCAGGAGCGCGACCGGCTCGGCAGCCATGGACGCGACGTCGGAGAGGGTGACGGCCGCGGCCATCCATCCCCGCTGCCAGTCGGTCATGTCCGCCGGGAAGTCCGTGGTCGCGTGGAGCATGTCCGTGGTCAGCACCAGGCACCAGTCGCCGCAGGGGAGCACGGCGCAGTCGTCCTCGACGGCCGCGTCCCCGATCACGGCCCGGACGGCGCCGAGCAGGGCCCGGTCATCCACCGCGCCGCACCTCCTTGCCGCGCTCGGTCCGGTAGTCCCGGAGCACGCCGACGAGCATCGCCTGCTGCTGCTGCCGCCGGTGCTCCTCCTGCCCTTCGGCCCATGCGGCCTCGGCCTCTGCGAGCGGCTCCGCGTCGACCCGGCCGAGCAGCCCCTGGACCCGGGCGCCGACCTCGCCGCCCGCGATGAGGGGAAGGTCGTACTCGCGGCAGAGCTGGACGAGCTGGGGGTCGACGGCCGCGAGCGACGGCACGTTCAGCACCAGCCCGCGGACCTGGAGGTCCGCGAGGTCGCGGACCGTGGTCCTGCCCCAGCCGTCGGTCGCGGCCACGTAGAGGAGCTCGCCGGGCCGGATGCCGAGGGTCTCGAAGAGGTGCCGGACCGCGTCGCGGGTGAAGGCCGCGAGGACCTTGACCGGCACCCCGGCCGTATCGAGGGCGGCCTCCTCGTACCGGCGGAGCTGGACGACCCGACGTTTCAGCCGCCGGACCTGCTTCTCCTCGCGCTTCAGCCGGGCGCGGAGGCTCTCGATCTCGGCGTCGCGGGTCGCGATCTCGGCCGACTCCCGCGCGGCCGCGGCCGACTTCGCGCGGGCCGCCTTCAGCCGCGCCCCGAGCCGGTCGATGGAGCGGTCCTTCTCGCTGCTCTCGTCCTGGAGCTCGCGCACGAGGCTGCGGAGCCGCTTGTTCTGGCCTTCCAGAAGGCGCACGCGCTCCTCGCCCTCGCCGAGGGGCTCGGGAGGGGTCGGCGCCGCTACCGGCGCCGGCGGCGCGGGGCGCTCCCGCATCCCCTCGAGCACCTGCTCGAGCGACTGGCCGCGCACCGCGCCGGCGCGAACCTCGTCGAGGTCGACCCCGGGCGGGACCCGGCGGAGCATCCCCGCGAAACGGTTCCGGTAGTGGCGGAAGGCCTCGAGCGCGGCCGTGAGGGCGTCGCGCTCGTGGTCGTTCGCATACGGGTGCGGCCGGGCCGCCTCGAGCTTCGCCTCGACGCTGATGTCGGCCTTCGGCGTGTACGCCACGGCCGAGAAGGCCCGCCGGACCTTCTCGACCGAGAACGGCATCTCGTGCACGTCCGAGGCGACCACGAGCGGCCGGCCCACGCGGGTCAGCTCCTCGACCAGGTCGGCCATGGTCAGCCTGCCGGCTCGACCTGAGCGCGAGCAGGTTGCCGTCCAGGTCGAGGGCCGCGTACGCGGTCGTCGTCCCGGGGTCGATCCCGACGATCAGGTACCGGGGCCTGGCGGTCACGGGCCGGAACTGGATCCGCTCGAGCCGCTTGCCCGTGATCCGGACCTGAACGTCGGCCCCGTGATAGGTCGAGACCGGGACGTCTCTCCGGGCCAGGGGCAGGGTGAAGACGACGCGGCTCGAGCCGCCGAAGGCCCGTGTCTCCTGCTTCGTGTACCGGACCCCGGCGGCCGCGAGCTCGGCCTCGATCTCGCGCGCCTTCCGCTGGACCGCGCCGTGGATCTTGCGGACGTAGCGGTTCTGGGACCAGCCCCCCCGCCCGGGCGAGCGGGAACGGGTGACCGCGACCTCGGTCGTGTTCTCGAACGCGATCACCTCGGCCCCGGCCCCGAGCGCGGCCACGCGGGCGATCGTCCGGGCCTCGTCGTAGGGGTCGAGCCGGTTGAACCGGATGTTGTACCGCCCGGCGACCTGGGCCAGGCTCTCGGTCCGTTCGCCCCCGGTCACCTGGACCAGGCGCGTCCCGGTCGGCATCGCCTGGAGGAGGGCGTAGAGCTCGTGCTGGTCGGCCGCGAGCCTCCTGGAGCGAGTCGACGGCGAGGACCCCGGGCCGCTCCTCGGCAAGGCGCCGGAGGAGCCGGTGGAGGGTCACCTCGGTCTCCTCGACGATCTCCCTGCCCCTCGAGCAGCACGAACGCGTAGCCCGGGCGCCGCGAGCGCGACCTGACGGAGCCGCGGATCACGTCGACTCCGATCACTTTCATCTGACCACGGACTCCACGACCTCGTCGAGGTCACGGACGACCCGGTACTTCCGGGCGAAGAATGTGAGGAGGTTGCCGAGGTCGCGCGTGAGGATGGCGAGCGCGTTCGGGTGGTCGGGCGGGATCCACTGGGGCCAGTCGATCAGCACCACCCGGTCTTCGTCGATCATCACGTTGTACTCGGAGAGGTCGTTGTGGATCGCGCCGTGCCTGTACGCCGACCCGGACGTTCTCGAAGATCCGGTCGAGGACCGGTTCGGGGTCGTCGAGCCGGCACCGGTTCAGGGTCGTGCCGCCGATCAGGTCCATCACGACCGCGTGCCGGTCGATCGCGATCGGGGCCGGCACCGAGACGGCCGGGGACAGGTTCGTCAGGGCCTGGAACTCGCTCTGGGCCGAGAGGCGGGAGGCGTAGAGCCAGGGGCAGTGGGTCCGCTCGGGGAGGTAGTCCCGGTTCAGCCGGACCGACTGGAACGAGCGCTGTCCCACGTGGTGGAGCTTGATCGCGACGGGGGCGAGCCCGAGCCCCTCGTACACGATGGACTCCTTGCCCTCGCCGATCCGGTCGCCGAGGGCCCGCACCGTCCCCTTGGTCGAGAGCGAGCGGAGCGCGAGCGAGTCGAGGCCGTTGAAGACCAGGGCGTAGCCCTCGTACGGGACCTTCGCGTACCGGACCAGGTCGCGCTCCATCACGCGGCCGATGCGGTAGTTGAGCTCGGACTCCGAGAACCGGGTCGCGACTTTCAGTTCGTCGAGCGGGACCCACTCGAACCGCCGCATGAGCCGTTCGATCGCGGTGAGCACGCGGATGTCGTACGGGTGGAGGGACCGGATCACCTCGGCCGAGAGGGGCATCTGCTCCATCATTGGCACGCCGACGGTTAAAAGCAGCGCGGACCCGGCAGTCACTGTCATTAATGGGAGCAGCCATAGAAGCTGGCATGACGGAGCCGGACCGGTGCAGCCGATGCCGCCGTGCGGCCGTGGCGCACCAGCCGTACTCGGGGCGGGCGCTCTGCGCCGAGCACCTGGTCCGCGACGTCGAGAGCCGGGCCAAGCGCACGCTCCGGCAGCAGGCCGGCCTCCGGCACGGGGACCGGGTCGGCGTCCTCGCTCCGTGCGGCCCGTACGGCGAGGCGCTCCTCGCCTTCGTCGCGCGGCAGTTCGCGGCGCGTCGGGACCTCTCCCTCGTCGCGCTCGTTCCCGGCGGCGCCCAGCCGCCGGCCCTGCCGGAGGGGCTCGAGGCCGCCGCCATCGGGGACGAAGACCCGCACGCGGCCGCCGGGCGACTGGGCTGCACCATGCTCGCCCTGCCCGTGACCCTCGAGGAGCGGGCCGCGGACGTCCTCGGGGCCGTGCTCGCGGGCCGGTCGGCCGGGCTCGCCGGGCCAGGAGTCCGGGGCGGGCTGCGGCTGGTCCGCCCGTTCGAGCACGTTCCCGGGCTCGAGCTCCGGCTCTATCTCGCGGCCCTCACGGGTTCGCCCCCGCTGCCGGAACCGCCGTCGTCCGCAGGGCCGTTCGAGGCGTTCGTCGCGGACGAGCTCGCGCGCCACACGGCCCGCCACCCGTCCGCGCCGTTCGCCCTGGTCCGCCTCGCCGATACGCTCGCCACCCTCGTCGCCGGGGAGCGCGATGCTGAACGGGTTCCTTCGACGGCTCCGGTCGATCGCCGGGCAGCTCGCGGTCGCACGGATCAGGATCTACCTGCTCGCCTTCGCTGGCGATCGTGGCCGTGTACACGGTCCTCTTTCACCAGGTCCTACCCGGTCCTCGAGGGCCGGCCCATCTCCTGGACCGAGTCCCTGCTCTTCGTGATGGAGACCCTGACCACGGTCGGGTACGGCGAGCTCCTGCCGTTCGAGAGCGAGTGGATGTCGTTCCTCTCGATCCTGATGATGACGACCGGGATCGTGATGTTCTTCATGGCCGTGCCCCTGCTCCTGACGCCGCTCCTCTCGCGAATGCTGCACAGCACGCCCCCGCGCCGGACCTCGCGCGCGCTCGAGGACCATGTGGTGATCTTCGGCTACGACGACACCGTCCGCTCCATCCTCGAGAGCCTGCGCATCGGAGACGTCCCGGTGGTCGTCGTCGAGAAGGACGAGGAGACGGCCATGCACGCATACACGAGGTACAGGGGGACGGCGCATGTCGTATGGGGAGACCCCGGGCTCGCCTCGACCCGGGCTGCGGTCTCGCTCGGCGCGGCGCGGTACGTCGTCGTGGTCGGAAGCGAGCAGCGGGCAGCGAACACGCTTCTCGCCATCCGCGGCCGGACCCCGGCCGCGCTGATCGCCGTCGTGGACGACCCGGCCTTCGACCGGTACCTCCGGTACGCCGGGGCCGAGTACGTCCTCTCGCCCAAGCACATGGTCGGGCGGATGCTCGCCCGCCACGGGTACGTGGCCGCGGACGTGGAGTCGGTGGCGGACGCGACCCCTCCCGACTCGGTCCTGAGCCGGCCGCCCCTGAACGGGCAGGATCTGGTGCTCGTCAAGGCCCCGGTTCTCCGCGGCTCTCCGGCGATCGACCGGACCCTCGCGGAGATCGGGTTCTACCCGAAGTACGGCGTCGAGCCGCTCATCTTCTGGCGCGGGGGGCAGTTCACGCTCCTCCCCGGCGGGGACGCGGAGGTCGACGCGAGCGCGATGCTCTTCCTGCTCGGTCGGGGGGAGGATATCGCGGACGCGATCGAGCACGAGCTCTGGATCCCGGACCAGGCCGACCGGCACGCCGTGATCGCCGGGTTCGGCGACGTGGGCTCGGCCGCGTATCACGAGCTCGTCGCGCGGAAGATCGACTGCACCGTGATCGACCCCCAACCCCACGAAGTCCCCACCGTGATCGGGCGGGCAGAGGACGAGGCGGTCCTGATGCGGTCGGGGATCGAGGCCGCGCGGACTCCTGGTGGTCGCGGTCAACGACGATGCGGTCAACATCTTCACGACCCTGATCGCCAGGAACCTGAACCCCGACCTGAAGATCGTGGCGCGCGCGAACCACGCCGGCGCGGTGGACCGGCTCTACCGGGCCGGCGCCGACTTCGTCGCGCTCCAGCCGACCATCGGGGGCCAGGTGGTCGCCGGGATCGTCCTCGCGGACCGCGTCCGGATCCTGCTCGACCTGCCGAACGGGCAGCGCGTGGTGCAGCGCCGGTGGATGCACGGGTATCCGCGCACGGCGGGATGGCTCGAGCGGCGCACGGGCGTTGTCGTGGTGGGGGTCGAGGGGGAGGGGGGCATTGTGGTCCGGCCCGGGCCGGAGCACCTCTTCCGGGAGGGAGACCGGGTGATGCTGATCGGCGGCGTTAAGGAGTTAAGGCGCTGCATCCGATTGATGTGAATGGAACCGATGACCGCGGGCGGCTGCGGCTGCGCGCTGAACCGGATCGAGCAGCTGGTCCGCCACGCCTACTGGGAGGCCGGGGCCGCGGGGGTCGTTGTCGGGGTCTCGGGCGGCGTCGACTCGGCCGTGGCCGCGGCCGTCTGCGCGAGGGCGCTCGGGCCGGAGTCGGTCCTCGCCCTCTCGCTCCCCAGCGCCGTCAGCGGATCGGACGACCTCGAGGACGCGGCCGAGCTCTGCCGCCGGCTCGGGTGCGAGCACCGCGTGGTCCCGATCGAGCCCGTGCTCGCCGCCTACCGGGGCCTCCCCGGGTTCGAGGAGACGCCGTACCTGCTCGGTAACCTGATGGCCCGCACGAGGATGGCCGTCCTCTACTACTACGCGAACCGGGACCGGCGGCTCGTCTGCGGCACCTCGAACCGGACCGAGTACCTGCTCGGCTACTTCACCAAGTGGGGCGACGGCGCGGGCGATATCGAGCCCCTGCTCCACCTGTACAAGCGCGACGTCTACCGGCTCGCCCGCGAGCTCGACCTTCCCGAGCGGATCCTGGCAAAGCCGCCGTCGGCCGGGCTCTGGCCCGGGCAGCAGGACGAGTTGGAGCTCGGCCTCTCCTACGCCGCGCTCGACGACGCCCTCGAGGCGCTGGCGGCGCACGGCTGGCAGGCGGAGACCCCGGTCGAGGAGCAGGTGCTGGCCCGGGTGAAGGCCTCGGGCCACAAGCGGCGCGAAGCCCTCAGCCTCTTCACGGAAGCCTGAGGAGGCCCGCGTACTCGTCGGGCGCGTCGAGCCAGTCGAGGGGGACGCGCCGCTCGACGAGGTCGTAGAGGGTGCAGCCCTCGAGGATCCCGAGCGGCAGGAGGTCGGGAGGCGCGACCCGGCGGAGCGGCGGCACGCTCGGGTAGGCCGGGTTCGGCACGAACCCGCGATCGGCGAGACTCGTAGTACGCGGCGCCGCGGCGTTCCTCGGTACTGTCCGTAGTCGCTCGAGAACGAGCGCGAGACCAGGTTCGCCATCACGAGCTCGCGCTCGTCGGGGTTGATCGTGACATGACCGTACCCGGGCGGGATCAGCACGACCGTGCCGGCTTCCGCCTCGATCAGGGCTGCGTCCGAGAGGTCGGGGCGCTGGAGGAGGTAGTGCGCCCGTCCGCTCATCACCTCGTAGACCTCGGGGAACGGCGTGCCGGACGGGCTGGCCGGATGATAGTGCCCCTTGGTCTTGACGAACTCGTTGCAGAAGAGGCCCGGCGGGATCCGGGTGACGTCGTACGGACGTCATGGGCGGTCATCCACCGCCGGTCGTCGTCGGACCGGGCGACGTCGCGGTACATGTAATAGATGGGGCCGGGGATCCGGCAGGCCGGGTCAGCGGTCATCCCTGCCAGCTCGGACCCGTCCCGCGCCACGGGCGCGGGGAGGTCGGCGTCGGTCCAGCCTGGTATCATGCCGACGTCTTTCTGCGTCGGTATAGATAATACCCGCCGCCGATCACCAGGACTGCTATGACCGCGAGGACGATCGGGGAGGTGAGGAGGGCGCCCATGCCGCCGCTCTCGGTGACGGTCACGGGGACCTTCATGGTATCGGAGATCTGCGAGTTGTCGAGGGCGTCGCGGTACCGGACCTCGGAGTCGAGGCCGTAGACCTTGGCCGTCGCGCTCTTATCGGCCGCGACCTCGAACCGGGCGGTCTTCTCCTCGCCGGGTTTCATGTCGCCGAGATAGGCCGTATCGTCCGAGGACGTGAACGGGTCCACGGCCGAGAGCCGGGCCTGGGCCGCGGCAACGGCCGCCGCGCCGGTGTTCCTGTACACGACCTCGAGCACCTGCTTCTCGCCGGCCGCGACCGAGGCCGGCGGCGAGACCACGGCGAAGCTCGATCTTGCCGCCGATGGGCACGCCGACGGTCACGGGCCGGGTGGACCGGTTGATGCCGTCGCGGTCGTCGTAGCCGACCACGAGGTCGACCGGGTAGGACTGGGCCGCGGCCTCGCTCGAGACGGCC
>CAVUEE010000020.1:0-28846 GCA_963740465.1 uncultured Methanoregulaceae archaeon | reverse complement strand
GAGTCCCTGCCGGCCGGCAACATCGCCGCGGTGACGGGCCTGAAGGACGCGATCGTCGGCTCGACGGTCACGAGCCTCCGCGACATGACCCCGTTCGAGTCGCTCAAGCACTACTCCGAGCCGGTCATGACCGTCGCGGTCGAGGCCAAGAACATGAAGGACCTGCCCAAGCTCGTCGAGGTGCTCCGGCAGGTGGCGAAGGAGGACCCGACCCTGAACGTCACGATCAACGAGGAGACCGGCGAGCACCTGATCGCCGGGATGGGCGAGCTCCACCTCGAGATCATCACGGGCCGGATCAAGCGCGACAAGGGCGTGGAGATCGTCACCTCGCCGCCGATCGTGGTCTACCGCGAGACGCCGACGGGGAAGGCGGAGAGCGTCGAGGGCAAGTCGCCGAACCGGCACAACCGGTTCTACGTGGACCTCGAGCCCATGCCCCTCAACATCGTCGAGATGATCAAGAACAACGAGGTCTCGATGAACATGCCCATGCTCGAGCGGCGTGACATTCTGATGGCCGCGGGGATGGAGAAGGACGAGGCCAAGTCGGTCAAGGACATCTACGGGACGAACATGTTCATCGACATGACCAAGGGCGTCCAGTACCTGAACGAGACGATGGAGCTCCTCCTCGAGGGCGTGCACGAGGCGCTCGCCGGCGGCCCGCTCGCCGACGAGAAGGTCCAGAACATGAAGATCACGCTGGTCGACGTCAAGCTCCACGAGGACGCGATCCACCGCGGTCCGGCGCAGGTCATTCCGGCCTCGCGCTCGGCGATCAAGGCCGGCCTGCTGATCGCGGGCGACTCGCTCCTCGAGCCGATGCAGAAGATCTCGATCACGGTCCCGACGGACCAGATGGGCGCGGCCACCTCGCAGGTCCAGGGCCGGCGCGGCCAGATCTTCGACATCACCTCCGAGGGCGACACGGTCACGGTCGTGGGCAAGGCCCCCGTGGCCGAGCTCTTCGGCTTCGCCGGCGACATCCGCTCGGCGACCGAGGGCCGCGCGATGTGGTCCACCGAGTTCGCCGGGTTCGAGATCGTCCCGGGGAGCCTGGTCAAGGACGTCGTGATGGCCATCCGGAAGCGGAAGGGGCTCAAGGAGCAGCTCCCGCGGCCGGAAGACTACCTCGCGTAATCTTTTTCCCTGTCCTTCGGGATTGCCCGAAAGACGGGTGAATCGCCTCCCGTTTCGGAGCAATCAAACAGACGCTTTTATCCGAGCGCCGGTGCGAAGATTGCGAGGAGCACGATCTCGTCGTCGCCGGCGCTGACCGCGTGATGGACGCGCGGGGGCGTGATGAACGTCTGCCCCACCTCGACCGGGACCCGCCTCCCACCGAGGACAAAAGAGCCGGCGCCCCTGAGGACCACGTTCCACGACCACTGCGTCTCGTGGTCGTGATCGGGGATCTCGCAGTTCCGCTCGACACGCATGAGGTGGTCGCTGAACGCCCCGCCGGTCTCTTTTCCCGTCACCAGGTCCTTGAGGAATACCCCCTTCCAGGCGGGGGGAGCGTACCAGGGTTTCTCGGCCGCCCTGACCTCGAGGTCAGGGAAGAGGACGGCTCCTTGCTCGAAGAGTTCCGTGATATCCTGCTGTCCCATGACGGACCCTGTGCGTGTCACAGGTATATAATGAGCGAAGCAGCATCCTTCGCTCCACGTCGGTCGGGACGGCGCAGATCAGAGTCATTGCAAGGGCTGCCGATTTTTTCCGAAGTATTCTGCGAAACTGTCCAGGAACTCGGGCTTGAGCGATTTCAGCAATCCCGAGTTCCTCGATGCCCTGTCACTTTCTCCCGCAGCGTGTCGAACGCGATGAAGCGGCAGACTTTCGCCAGCGGTTTCTCCAGGATTTTGAATGTCGGGCGGGTGATCTCCTGTCGTACCTTCTCGCGGCGGTCGTCGCCGGCGAGCAGGTAGAGTCTGATATCGAGGTTCGGCTGGAGCGCGATGAGATCGCTCATGCGGAGGAGCCCCGAGTAGATCCGACGTCGTGCTCTCGACCTCGAACGCGGCCACGATGGAGTTGCCCTTCAGCCAGAGTACGTCGATCAGCTCAATCGTCCGCTGCGTCGCGTCGTTGAACTGCGTCGGCAGCGACTCCACCATGTCCGGCATCGAGCCGAAATTCTGGCCGCGATACGATTCTTCGAACGATCGTTTCTCGCAGCCCAGATGTCGAAGCCCATGTCCGAGCCCAGGCGGAGGAGAAGATACTGGATCTCGGTGTGGAGCGTCGCGGTTGTCTCCGCGGTTTCGGGATGACGCAGCAGGTGCTTTCACCGACCTCGTCGTCGGTCTCGGGGATGCTGACAACGACCGGGTGCTTTCTTCCCGGGAATATTCACGCTGGTAACGGGGCTTTCCGCCCAGCTTCTTCCTGTCGACGGGACGAAGGGTCGGGGTGAAGCTGACCTCCTCGAGCAGTGAGAGGATCAGCATCGCATCGGCTTCGGTCTGGAACAGGCTCGGGCTGCCTCGCAGGAATCCTCGGAACTCTCCCCGATCGGACGCGTCACGGAAGAACGAAACCTTCCCTTCGAAGGTCTTCCATGCGGATGCCCTGTTCCGGTGACAGAGAGCGAATCAGGGGCTTGACCTGAAGACGCGCAGGGAAATCATCGAAGGTCCAGATCGTGCTATCGTCATCGGCAGGACCTTTGACCTCCAGAGCGCCGACCCATCGCATCACCCCGGTAAGGTAACAGAGCAGAATGTCGCCAGGCTGTATCTTCGCGACGGTCGTCGCCCTGGTCTCTCGAAAACCGGAGACCGTTACTCCTGCCGCCTGAAACTCATCCCACGTAGTGCCTGTAAAAAGATCGAGCCAGTAAGAGACCATTTCGATTCCCGTGTCTAACTACGATATAATGATGAAAACATAGTTAAACCGATTGGATTTGGTGACCGGCGGAATCGCCAATCGATGCGGGACCATACCGGATTGAACGCAGAAAAAAGAGAAGGTGGAACAGGGGCTATCCCCATTTCCGCCGGCCGGCCGCGACGAGCCCCGCGCCGAGGAGCGCGGCGACCGCGATCCCGGCCGGCAGCGGGGACTTGCCGCCGCTGCCGATCGTGACGGTCCCGCCCTGTGTCGTGACGGGGACGTCGACGCGGTCGAGGTTGTACACGCCGCGGGAGACGAGGTCGACCTTCGAGCTCGCGCCGTTCGCGCCCTTCGCGGTGAAGGCGAGGTTGATGATCACGCCGTCGCCGGTGACGCCGCTCGAGTCCACGAACGCGATCCGCACCGTGCCCGGCGTGGTCCCGTTCGCCTGGACCATCCCGTTCGTCGAGAGCGCGCCCGTCTTCGCCTCGACGAAGGCCAGCACGGCCGGGTCGTAGGTCACGGTCAGGTCCATCGCGCCGATCGAGGAGGCGCCGGCGATCGCGATCGGCACGGTGACCGTGCCGCCGGATGCCGCGGTCTGGCTCTGGACGGACAGGGTCACGTTCGCGGCCGACGCGGCGGCGACGAGCAAGCCCGAGAGCGAAACAGGATCAGGATCGTTCGCTTCATAATACGCAGACCTCCTCGGTGGCGAGCCGGAGCAGTTCTCGCGCGTCGGCCGAGTTCACGGTCCCGTCACGGGTGACGTCGTAGGCCATGTCCATCGGGATCTTGCCGACGGCCATCTGCAGGGCCTTGAGCGCGGTCAGCGCGGTCGGGCCGCAGGGCCGCCCCTCGGGGTTGTTCGGGTTCGGCGGCGTGACCGTGACCGTGCCGCCCTGGGTCGGCACGGTCAGCGACCCGCCGTTGCTGTTCGAGGCCGTGTTGACCGTCGCGCCGATCGTCGTGGAGGTGCCGGTGGCGCCGGCGACCCTGAAGGTCAGGATCGCGATCGCGCCCGAGCCGGTGACGCCCTTCGTGCCGGCGAAGGAGATCCGGACCTGGCCGCCGAGGTCGTTGGACTCGAAGAGGAAGCCGGAGTCGAGCAGCCCGCCCTTCCGCGCCGAGACGAAGGTCAGGACGGCCGGGTTATACAGGACCGTGAGGTCCATGTTCGCGAGGTCCTGCGCGTTGCAGCACCAGACCGGGATCTCGACCGTCTGGCCCGGGCGACGGCGTCCACGGGTCGATGTACACGAGCATCCCCGTGGCCGGGCAGCCGTTCCGGATCACCGTGCCGCCCGTGGAGCCGCCAGTCGAGCCGCCGCGGTCACCGCCGCGCGTCGAGGTTGTGGTCGCCGCGGTCGTGGTCGCGCGTCGTGGTCGCCGTCGTCGTGGTCGTCGTGGTCGCCGCGGTCGTGCGGAGGCGTTGTCGTCGTCGCCGTGGTGGCGACGGTTCCGGACGTGCCGCTCCGGGTCCCGGTCCAGACCACCGCTCGCTGTCGCAGCCGCCGTAGCCCCAGGTGCCGGTGAAGGAGCCGCAGTCCGGGGCCATGGTGAAGACGAACTGGCCCGCGTCGTTCGGCTCCTGGTACGACGGCGACTCGGACCAGCGGCCGGTGAGCGTGTTGCCCGAGACCGTGCCCTCGATCCCGCCGTTATCGTGGGTGTAGGTGCCCGTGACCAGGTTGCCCGACTGCGAGAGCGTCATCTCGCCACAGTCCGTCGCCAGGTCCCGGTCCAGCTGCACCCGCCGGTACCGCCGCCACTGCCGGCCGGGCGTGGTGATGTTCGCTTGGCGGCCGTCGTCGTCGGGATTACGACCGGTACCGGACGTCGTGTCGCCGGGCACGGTCGTGATGGTGGCCACCGTCGTCTGCGGCGCCGTGGTCGCGGTCACGGTCGGGGCGTCCGGGACCTTGTCGTAGGCGTAGACGATGTCCAGCTGTCGCGTCGAGGTAACCGGATGGACGGCGATGAACTCGAATCCGCCGATTCGTCCCAGTTGACCGAGTTCAGGATGACGGTCGGGCTGCTGGACCCCGATCCGTCGAAGTAGACCCGGTTCTCCCCGACCGGGTTGACGAACGCCAGCCTGAACGTATCGTCGGTGACTGCCTCGCCGGGGTTCGTTCCCCAGCTCCCGCCGCTCCGGATCCAGACGAACGGGTTCTCGTCCAGGCACTTGTTGCCCGGTGTCGCCCTCCCACTTGGTGCTCATGATGAACAGGTTGTCGCCCTGCCTTGCCCGGAGAGCGTGGTCACGTCCTTGCTGAACTGCCAGCTGAACTTGAAGTGCTGGACCTTGCCCGACGCAGTCACCGGTTGTTTCCGGATCCTGCGTCGGTGAACTCGATGGAGCCGCCGTTCGCGTCGTGGGTGATCTTGTCGATGCGGGCGGCGGTCGCGTCCGTCGGGGGCGGTCCCGCAGGCCAGGTACTCGTGGATCCCGGTCAGCTTGTAGGTGGCGGACTCGTCGGCGGCCGCCACCGGCGCCGGGACGAAGACGACGATCAGCAGGACGGCGAGGGCCAGCGCGGCGATACGGCGCGGCGTGGCGCCGCACCGGCCTCGTTGTCTCCGGGGCCGGTCGGCCCCTGTGCATTGGATGAATCTCTCTGTGCATAGTATGAGTCCCATCTCTTCTCGTGCCACGGGGTCTCCAGGAACGAGTGCCGTCTCGGCAGTGGCAAGGAGCCCGTTCGCCCCTGGCGAGGCATGGTGGTCGAGGGGGAGGTCGCGTCGATGGGCACGGCCGAGCAGGGGGTCACCGGTATGGAAGTATCCGTGTTAGTTTTCCTTTTCCCGCCCGGCTATTAATCTGTTATGATATATATCTCGCACGCTAGCGCATCGCACGGTTCTCGGGAGGTGCGGCAACGTCCACTCAGGTCAATAGATCTCCATTGTTATCCCCGATCCCGCCGCGTCGGGTCCTCCTCGCCGTCACGCGCCCGGCGGGATCATCACGCGGTCGACCACGTGGAGCACGCCGTTCGTCGCGACGATATCGGCCCGGATCACGCGGGCACCGTCGTCGACCTGCAGCCTGCCGTCGGGGAGGACGGTCACGGCGAGCGGCACCCCCGAGCGGGTCGCGACCGAGGACTCGCGCGCGAGGTCGGACGAGAGCCAGCGGCCGTAGACCACGTGGTAGTTCGCGACGGCCTCGAGGGCGTCACGGTCGAAGAGGAGGCGGGAGAGCGTGCCCGGGCGGGACGGCGTCGAAGGCCGCGTTGTCCGGCGCGAAGACCGTGTAGGTGCCCGTGCCGTTGAGCGTCTCGTAGATCCCGCCCTGCCGGAGGGCCTGGGCGAAGCGCGAGAGCTCGGGGTCGGCCGACGCGATCTCGGCGATCGTGCTGGTGCCGGTCGGCACGGGAACTGGCGCCAGGGTTGTCGCGACCGTCGTCTCCGCGGTCGCCGCGGTCTCGTCCGGGGCCGGCGGTCGCGGTCGTTGCGGGCGCTGTCGGCGTCTCGGTCGGAACTGCGGTTATCGCGATCGTGGTCGGGCCTGGAGTGGTCAGCACTGTCGTGGGGACCGGCGACGGGGTTTCCTCCGCGCCGCCGGCTCCGGTCGACGCCGGCGTCGCGTCCGGGGGCGTGCCCGTCGCCACGGGACTGCCGTCGCCGGTCCGCAGCGTGCAGCCTGCAGCAAGCGTGAGCAGAGCGAGGAGCATGATTGCTCCCACTGTGACCCCTCGGGTTGCCATGAGGCCCTATAGGGGACGCGGGCCGGTAAATCTCTTTCGAAGCCGGTTCCGGAAAAGGGGGTTGGGGGAAGAGGACTCACTGGACGACGAACGTCCCGGTCATGGTCGTCGGGTGGACGTCGCACCGGAAGAAGTAGCGTCCCGGGCGCGCTCGGCGCGGTGAAGGTGTAGGTCGTCGTCGTTGGCCCGGTCACAATCGCGCCCTTGAAGATCGCCGTGGACGCCGAGGAGTCCGTGTAGACCGCGAAGTTGTGCGGCACGCCCGCGTCCATGTTGTTGAAGGCGATTGTCACCTCCTCCCCGGCCCGCACCGTGATCGTCGACGTGCTGAATGCGAGGTTCTGGGCCGTGAGGGGGATCGTCTCCGAACCCGGGGTGGTCGGGACTGGCGTCGCCACGGTGATCGGCTGAGTCGGGGTGAGGGTCGTGGCCGTCGTCACCGTGGTCGGCGGCGAGGTGGTGACCGTCGGGATCGTCGTCATGACCATGGTGGTCGGGACGGGCGTCGTCGCCGTGGTGATCGGGACGGCGGTCGTCACGGCGGTCACGGGAACCGTGGTCATCGCCGTGCTAACCGGGATGGTCGTGGTCACGGGGGTGCCCTGACCCGTCGTGGTGTAGGCAACGGGCAGGGTCGGATAGACCGTGAGCGGCACCGAGTCCTGCTCGATGTACTCGGTTCCACTCGGTGTCGGGGTCACGGAAACGGTCGGCGTGAGAGTCGCTGCCGTCGTCTCTCCGCCGGTCGGAGCCGTCGTCGCGACGGTCGTGACGGTGCCAGAAACCGACGGCGTGACGCCGGGAGTTTCAACGACGGTCGTCGCTGCGGAAGTGACGGTGCCTGGCGCGCCCCCCGCACCCGTTGTTACGGGGACCGTGGTGGCCCGTGTTGTCGTGGCATTCGTGGGCGGGGTGGTGGTGCACCCCGCAATGCAGCACCCGATGAGAAGACCGCAGACGATCAGTCCCACCAGGAGTCGATCGGATTTCATGGGGGGCCCTATAGAGCATATAGATTAAAAACATTTTTATCGAAATATAGATATGTCAAAGGCGACACCGACGGCGAACGGACGCCGGTGGTCCGTTCAGGAGCCGAAAGGAGGTCCCTGAGGCACGCATAGCCGGCGCTCCGTGCGGCGCCCCTCAACGAATCGTCTGTCTCCGTGAGAGGAAGCTGAAGAGCCGTTCGCTCTGTGCACCTCGGTGCCGGGAACGAGATCGGCCCTGGACGTCTTCCGGACGCGGTCGTCCCCGTCTCTACTCGACGATGAAGGTCCCTTTCCGGTGCGGTGACGGGACGCCGCACCCCAGCACGTACTTGCCCGGCACCGACGGCGCGGTGAAGGTGTCGGTGGTCTTGCCCGGACCCTTGACGATCGTGCCGGTGAAGATCGGAGGGCGGCCTTGTCGGCGTAGATGACAACATTGTGCGGGATATCCACATCCTGATTGTCGAAGACGATCGTCACCTCTGCTCCGGCCGGAACGGTGATCGATGACGGGGAGAACTCCCCGTCCAGCACGCGCAGCTGGATGGTGCTCGAAGCGGGGTCGACTTTCTCCGGTGTCTCGGTGACGCGCGGCGTAGGGTCGGCGCCGGCCGGTATCGGGGCCTGCGTCGATGTCGCCGTCTCGACCGTGGTCGGGGGGACGGACGTCGGGACGGTCGTGGACACGCTCGTCGCGGGGAGGGGTAGTGTGGGGGTGACGGGGATCTGGGTTGAGTCCTGCTCGATATACTCTGTCGGGGTGACGGTCGGCGTGAGAGCGGGGGTCGTGCCCGTGTCGGGGGCCGCCTGGCCGGGGGGCATTCCGGCCGCCTCCGATGCTGCGGGGGTGGGACTGTCGATCGGGGTGGCGCTCGTGTTCCCGGGCGGCGGCGCGGGCTCTCCTGCCGGAATCCCGATGGCTCCCGACAGCAGGGATGAGAAGGCCGCGATACCGACGAGGAGGCACAGGGCGATCAGGATCGCAGCGAACCGAGCTTGCATAAAAGCACCGTGATGGGTGATATGGATAATCAATCCTTTAAGCATTTCCATTGGTCCCGCCTCCCCGAGGCTTCCCGAGGGCATCCGACGGGCCGATGAACCGAGGGGTAATCGCCGCTCTGCGAACGAAAAACTATTTGGCGGAGGGTGAGCGTATCCGCACCCGTGATGGAACGATGAAGAGCAGGTATCTCATCCTCATCCTCTGCGGGCTCGTCCTCGCCGTTCTGGCGGCCGGCTGTACGACCGGGCCGCAGTCGAACGCGACCACCGTCCCGACCACCGGACCCGCGGTGGGCGGGGACGGCGCGCCGACCACCGCCGCCGGGAACACGACCTCGCATCACCGCCGAAGGGCGGACGTACCCGGCGTACGTCGCGGCGCCGGCCGGGAGCGGCCGGCACCCTGCCCTTGTCCTCGTGCACTCCTTCAACGGACTCGAGCCCGGGTATAGGACGATGTCCGACGAGATCGCCGGCGACGGCTTCGTGGTGATCGCGCCCGAGTGGCAGACGTACGGCCAGCGGGCCGGGGACGACGAGGTCGAGGCCGTGATCCGCTCGGCCGTCGCGTATCTCCGGAATCGGACCGACGTCGATGCCGGCCGGCTCGGCCTGACCGGGTTCTGCGCCGGCGGCCGGTATACCATGCTCTTCCTGCCGCAGATGCAGGAGTTCGGCGCCGGCGTCGCCTGGTACGGCTTCCCGTATAACGGCGGGTTCGCGAACGGCACCACGCCCGCGGAGCACATCGCCGAGCTGGAGAGCCCGATGCTCATGATCCACGGCTCGCGCGACCAGGCGAGCAACATCACGGACATCTACAACTACACCCGCGAACTCGACGCGGCCGGCCGGTACTTCGAGCTCAAGGTCTACCAGGGCAAACCGCACGGGTTCATGGTCCAGAACGGCACGCTCGCCCGGGACGATGCCGCGCTGGACGCCTACTCCCAGATGATCTCGTTCTTCCGGCGGACGCTGGGGTAAGGCCGGGATGCCAGGTCACGGGGTGACGGCCTCACGGTCGAGGCCGTCCCGGTCGATCATCCACCAGAGCGCGAACGGCGCCGCGAGGTAGACGATCCCGGCGAGGTCCTTGCCCTGCGCCGAGAGGATGAGCGCGACGGCCGAGAGGGCCGGGAGGACGATATACTCCCGCCGCAGCATCCGGGTCACGTGTCGATCGGTCAGGCGTGGGTCGCGGAGAGCGGGCCGGGCCGCCGCGTACCGGAAGAGGGCCCAGGTCGTCACGCCGAGAAGCCCGAGGTTCAGCCTGCGAGAAGACGCCGGCGATCGGGGCGTCGATGGCCGCATCGAACTGGCTCGTGACCGGGAGGAAGACCACAAGGAGGAGCGCGACGAAGACCAGGGCCACGAACCCGAGGTCGACCGCGACGACGTTCCGGTAGACCCGGAAGAGGAGCACCCACGTGACGGCCAGCACCAGGAAGACGAAGAGATAGGCCGCCAGGTCGAGCAGGTACTGCGAGATAGCGTCGATCAGGGCCTGCTCCGTCTCCCACGATCCCTGCCGGCACTGTCAGGTTCCGGATCAGAAGGGTCATGGTGAACGCGAAGAACCCGTTCGTGATCCGCTCGATGTTGGTCTTGTTGACCGGGCCCTCCAGATCGCTGTCCCGCATCGTCAAGGTTATTCGACCGGCCTGGATTTACCCATTGCCGTGGCCATCGAGTCGGGATCCTCCGAGGGTCGTCGTGGCCGAAACGAATCTCGGGAGACCGGCTGGATCGCTGTGACGATATGGTCAGGGGACGACGTCTTCGAAAAAGAGAAACGGGACGGTGCCCGGCTTTGTATCTGGCGGTGACCGACTCTGTGGCGGGACCGAGGCGACGTGCGAACGCGGACAGCGTTCAGGAGCCTTCGATCAGTTCCTCGACGATCCCCCGGCCCGCAGGGTCGTTCGCGAACGTGCTCTCGACCGGCGGCCCTGCCGTTCTCGCCGCCGATCTTCGAGAGCGCGGCGGCGGCCGTCCAGCGGCAGCACTCGTTCGTGCCGTTCAGGTTCGCGACGAGCGGGTCCACGGCGCGGGCATCGCCGATGTGCTCGAGCGCCCAGATCGCCGGAACGCGGACCAGGTAGTTCGTCGTGGCCCGCCGCAGCCACGAGCGTGTCGACGGCCGGTGTGCCGATCCGCTCGAGGCACGCGCCGCCCGGTCTCGCGATCGGTCGACTCGAGCAGGTCCGCGATCGTCCGACCGCACTGTCGCCGTGGGCGGCGACGGCCTCGGCCGCGTCGAGCATCTCGTAGGTCGTTCCCTGAACGAGCCTCTGAACGACTCGCTGACAGACTGGTTCTGCTTCTCCATCTCTCTCCTCTCTCTGCCGAATTCTATCGACATACCCACCTCTCATGGGGTATATAATAGAAATTTGCACCCCGACGTCGCACGGGCATTATCGCCGGGCGAATGAACGGCCTCGAAACGGCAGACGAGCCACGGAGCGTCGTCGTGGCCCCGAGAGCGTCGAATGAAGGCCTGGAGGATCGAGCGTTTCCCGGCTCCGGACCCTGAGGGACACCACCGCTGGCATGGAAACAAGAAGGTGGCGTGGCCCGGGAAGAGAGAAGGGATGGTGGGATCAGCCCGTGAGGCCGAAGATGCCGGCGAGGCCCATCGCCGTCGCATAGCCGAGGATGAAGAGGATCCACCACACCATGATGTAGAGCACGAAAGCGACCACGGCCACGGTAGCGGCCTTCCCGGTCTCCACTCCGTAGAGCTCGCGCACGCCGATGACGGTCAGCGCGACCGCCCAGAGCTGGGCGAGAAGCCAGCCGACGACCGGGATCCAGCCGAAGAGCAGGAACGGCGTCTGTGCATAGGCGGCCGCCTTGAACGCGTCGGCGAAGCTCCCCTCGCCCGCCGAGCGCCTTCGCCCCGATCTGCAGGACGATCGCCCACACCACCAGGGTGAGGAGCCCCCAGAGGTAGAAGAAGATCACGGCCCAGACGAACGACATGATGCCGGCGGTGGGCCCGAGAGTGATCCCGAGGACGCTTCCGTTCACCCGGGTGAACCCGAGGTAGACCATCAGCCCGGCGAGGACCGACGTGAAGATGAGCAGCAGCAGGTAGTAGATCGCGGCATCCTTCAGGGACTCGCCGCGGACGGCGCGGAACGTCTCCGCCGGCCGGGAGATGAAGCCGATGATCTTGTCGAGGAACGATAGTGCCATGCAGTATCATGGTCGTATCCGCAATAGATAGATTGCGATTTACCGTTCCTTCGGCGATCGGCGCGGTTCGAGGCGTTCCCGGATGCCTTCGCGAATCGCGGTTGCAGCAGACGGCGGCGACGGCCCGAAAAATCGGAGGGTAGCCGGTTCACCGGCGACGGGTCCCTGCCCTGGCCGGGAACTGGGCGCATTCCGCGCACCCTGAGCCAGCCGGCCATCCGTCTTCCTGCCGGGTCTGGGTCTCTGGCTGAGGTGAGCTCCGATTGCCCGACCGGGCTCCGGCGTTAGCGACGCCGGAAAAGAGGATGATCAGGGGGAGACGGTGACCACGGGGATCGCCCCCGAGCTCGAGGCGATGCCGAAGACGGCCAGGAACAGCGCCCCGAGGATCACGATGAGGATCGTAACGATGACGAGCACGATCAACAGCGAGATCAGCCAGGCGATGGCTGCCCGGCCCGTGGTCATGTCGTGGAGCTCGCGGATCCCGAAGATCTCGACGATGAGGCCCCAGATACCCGCGAGGCCGCCGATGACCGGGACCCAGCCGAACAGGTAGTACGGGGTCAGCCCGTACACGACCGCCTTGAAGGTCTGAATGAACCCGCCGCGCCCGCCCATGATGACGACGCCGATGTGAAGGAGGATCGACCCGACGAGCAGGCTGATGATCCCCGCGACCACCGCGAAGAGGAAGGCGGCGATCATCAGGCCGAAGCCCCCTGCGCCCGCGATATCGGCGCCGGGCATCCCGATCGCGCGGAACCCGAGGTAGCCGACGATCGCCGAGAGGACGGCGTTGACAATCAACAGGATCACGAAGTAGGTGACGGCGTCGCCGAAGGTCTCCTCGCGGACCGCACGGAACGTCTCGACGGGACGCAGGAGGAAGCCCGGGATCTTTTCTGCCGTGGAAAGTGTCATGCTATGAGTATTGTCATGCGGCTGATTTAAGAAAATACCGACGTCCCGTACGGGAAAAGACGGCTCCCTCGGACCGCATCCTCTCGCCGGGTCGGTGAGGACGCCCCCGATTAATGAAATGTAGAAAAGGAGGGGGTACAGCGATCAGACGGGCGCGTACATGCCCGTGAGCGCAGAGATGCCGCCGAAGATGGCGAGACCAAGGAGCCCCAAGGATCGCCACGACGATGATGAAGAGCACCACTGCGATCACGACCGCGATCACGGCCTTCGTCGTGTCGAGCTCGTGGAGCTCGCGGACGCCGAGGAACAGCAGCACGATCGACCAGAGCCAGAAGATGATGCCGATGATCGGGATCCACCCCGAGCAGCAGGTTCGGCGTCTGGGCGTAGACGGCCGACTTGAACGAGTCAGCGAAGTCCCCGCGCCCGCTCATGATCTTCGCGCCGATGTGCAGGAAGACCGCCCAGAGCAGCAGTGCGACGATCCCGACGATGAACGCGATGATCAGGCCGGCGATGAACGCACCGATGCTGCCGCCGAGCCCGAGGTCGAACCTGGGCGTGTTTGCGTCGACTGCGGCGAGACCGAGGTAGGCCACGATCGCAGTCAGGATCGCGTCGATGATCAGCAATACCAGGAAGTAGATCGATGGGGCCGCGAACTCCTCGTCGCGGACGGCGCGGTACGTCTCGACCGGCCGGACGATGAACCCGACGATCTTGTCCGTCAGTGACAGTGCCATGCCCGGAGCATGGGAATCCTACTATATAAAGGTCACCCCGGTTACCATTCACTTCTCTGCCGAATCCTTGATATCCCCCCGGTGCCATCGGGTATCCATGGAGCAGCAGTCGGTGCTGAAGGGCGTGCCCGGGATCCTCCGGCCGTTCCGCGAATTCGTCGAGGGGCTCGGGCTCGGCGAGGGCGACCAGGTCGTCTACGTCGGGGTGCCCGGGACATGCACGCCGTTCGTCGAACTCCTCGCGTTCGCCACCCGGTCCCTGCCGGTGACGCAGATCTTCGTCCCCGGCGTGGACGAGGGCGCGGCCCGGCGGCTCGAGCCGGTCCCGAACGTCGGCGTCCAGGCGGCCGGCCCCGCGGGCCCGCTGCATCCCAAGGTGATCGTGGTGATGGGCGGGCTCTCGATGGAGAACAGCCCCGTCGGCGCGGACGAGGTGATCGCACTCCTCGACCGCCACCCGACGGCCGCCGTGGTGGGGGTCTGCTTCCAGCAGATGTTCGAGAAGACCGGGTGGTGCGACCGGGTGCCGTTCGACCTGCTGATCGACGCGACCATCGACCCGGTCGTGGTCTGGAGCGACTGAGGCGCAGAGATACTCTGCCCGGGGCGGGACAGCGCATCGGGCGCGGGCTATGGCGGCGTGCGGAGCGGCGGGAGTGCCGGACCATGCTCCTGGCATTCTCCAGAAACATTATATCGTAGACGCCTCATTGAGACGCAGTAGCAACAGAGGTGATATGGTATGGTCGAGATCAACCAGATGGATATCATCGGCACCCTCGAGCACGACGGCGCCTTTTCGAACCTGCTCAGGGCCATCCGCGACGCCGGGCTCGAGGAGACCCTGAAGGGGGCCGGGCCGTTCACGGTCTTCGCCCCCGAGGACACGGCCTTCGAGTCGGCGCAGGCCGGGGCCATGCGCTGGATCACGAGTGACACGACGCGCCTGCGGCAGGTGCTGACCCACCACGTGGTGAAGGAACGGCTGATGGCCAAGGACCTTAAAACGGAGCGCCCACTCCGGGCGGTCGACGGCAGCGACCTCCAGCTCCGGCCGCTCGGGGCGCACGCCCGCGTCGGCGAGGCCACGATCGTCCGGCCGGACATCGTCGCGAAGAACGGCGTGATCCACGCGATCGACCGCGTGGTGATCGAGCCGCAGCTGATGGCGCAGCGGCAGAAGTAACCCTCACCCTTTTTCCCCGGCCGGCAGGGCACCCTGCGGGCCATTCCGGTGCATTTCGGTATGCTTATTGCCGGCAATGCCGATTGCCAACTTATTATAGATCCAGAGGCGTTCTCGTGCGGACCGAAATCCCGATCCTGTATATCGTCACGGCCGTGCTGCTGCTCGCGCTCGCCGCGGCCCCCGTCCTGGCCGCCTCGCCTGTACGGCGAGGACCCGGCGATCGTCTGGCAGAAGCTGCTCGGAGGTGGCGGGAATGAGGTTGTATCTTCAATCCAGCAGACGGCTGACGGCGGGTACGTCCTCCTCGGGCGATCCGATTCGAGCGAGAGCGGGGACGTCACCGGCACGAACCACGGGGGGTACGACCTCTGGGTCGTGAAACTGGACAGCGCCGGCACGGTCCCGTGGCAGAGACTGCTCGGCGGAAACCATTTTGGCAGCAGGTACTGACGATGGAAGGTCCGTCCAGCAGACGGCCGACGGCGGGTACATCCTCCTCGGGCAATCCGATTCGAGCGCGAGCGGGGATGTCACCGGCACGAACCACGGCAGCGCCGATTGCTGGGTGGTGAAACTGGACGGCGCCGGCGCGATCCAGTGGCAGAAACTCCTCGGCGGCAGCGGTGTCGAGGACCGACGATCCGTCCAGCAGACCGCCGACGGCGGGTACATCCTCCTCGGATCTTCCACCTCGAGCGCGAACGGGGACGTCACCGGCACGAACCACGGCAGCACCGATTACTGGGTGGTGAAACTGGACGGTGTCGGAACGATCCAGTGGCAGAAGACTGCTCGGCGGTAGCAGTCATGAATATGGTTTTTCTGTTCGGCAGACGGCCGACGGCGGATACGTCCTCCTCGGGTATTCCGGATCGAGCGCGAGCGGGGACGTGGCCGGCACGAACCACGGCGGCGATGACGCCTGGATGGTGAAACTGGACGGTGCCGGCACAATCCAGTGGCAGAAGCTGCTCGGCGGTAACGGAAATGAGGTTGGATATTCCGTCCAACAGACGGCCGACGGCGGGTATGTCCTCCTCGGGCAATCCGGTTCGAGCGCGAGCGGCGACGTGTCCGGCACGAACCACGGCAGATACGATTACTGGGTGGTGAAACTGGACGGCGCCGGTACGGTCTCGTGGCAGAAGCTGCTCGGCGGCAGCGGGTATGACCAGGGATCTTCCATTCAGCGGACGGCCGACGGCGGGTACGTCCTCCTCGGGCAATCCTATTCGAGCGCGAGCGGGGACGTCACCGGCACGAACCACGGCGGCTGGCCGACTTCTGGGTGGTGAAACTGGACGGTGCCGGAACGATCCAGTGGGAGCAACTGCTCGGCGGCAGCGGTGATGAGATCGGATACATCCGTTCAGCAGACCGCCGACGGCGGATACGTCCTCCTCGGGTCAGTCGATTCGAGCGCGAGCGGCGACGTGACCGGAACGAACCACGGTGGCAATGACGCCTGGGTGGTGAAACTGGAAGGCGCCGCGACTGCCGCGGTGCCCGGCGCCGGCAGCCTCCCGACGGACACGAATGCGGATGGGCTGTACGACGACGTGAACGGCAACGCCCGGGCCGATTTCGCCGATGTGGTGCTCTACTTCAACCAGATGACCTGGATCGCGACGAACGAGCCGGTGGCGGCGTTCGACTACAACGGCAACAGCCGCATCGACTTCGCCGATGTCGTCTGGCTCTTCACCCACCTTTGAGGCCGGCACCCCAATTCCTCCTCTTTTCATCTCCGCACACTTTCGCACCGCGATCTCGCCTTCTCATATCTCATCACCTCGAGATTCTCCTGCATGGACATCAGCCGGAGCAAGTCGAGCCGTCGGTTCGGCCTGGCCTTCAGCATGGAGTCTGATCGACGGGTACGAGCGCGACCAGCTCGGGATCCGGCAGCTGAATCCGCCGCATGTGCGGACGCCAGAGGAGATCCGGCGTGAATGCGACAACTACCGCCGCGAGGCGCACAGAGTCTGGGGATTTCCTTATCCCCGTGAACCCGCCCGCGGCCTCACCGCCTAAGGGCGAGACGGAAATCTGCGAGATGGAAATCTATATTTCCCTCCTGGTCCCATCTGCCCACTGGAGAGTTGCCAGCGGAGTCCAACCCGTTCTGCGATTCTCGGAAGACGGAGTAATTGAGATAATTCTCGCATTTTAATACAATCGATTGGAACGCAAAACCAATTACCCCGCAGGGCCCATTGATTACAGGTTTTTCGATGCGGACGCCGATAGCAAAGGTCACCCCCGAGATCGGACGCGCGAAGTGCGTCGGGTTCGTCCACGAGGTCCGGGACCTCGGCGGGCTCACGTTCGTCCTGTTGCGCGACAGGACCGGGATCCTGCAGGTCACGGTCCCGAAGAAGAAGGTCCCGCCCGAGGTCGCCGAGGCCGTCCGGTCGGTCTCGCGCGAGTCGGTGGTCATGGTGACCGGCGAGATCAAGGCGACCGAGAAGGCGCCGGGCGGCCGCGAGCTCGTCCCGAGCTCGTTCGAGGTCCTCTCGCGGGCCGAGACGCCGCTCCCGCTCGACGTGGCCGAGAAGGTGCCGGCCGAGCTCGACACCCGCCTCGACGTGCGGTTCCTCGACGCCCGCCGGCCCCGCATCGCGGCCGTCTTCCAGGTCCGCTCGGCCGTGCTCCACGAGACGTCGCGGTACCTGCACAAGCACGACTTCATCCAGATCACGACCCCGAAGATCGTCGCGGCCGCGACCGAGGGCGGGACCGAGCTCTTCCCGATCGCCTACTTCGAGAAGGAGGCCTTCCTGAACCAGTCCCCCCAGCTCTACAAGCAGATGATGATGGGCGCCGGGTTCGAGAAGGTCTTCGAGATCGGCCCGATCTTCCGGGCCGAGGAGCACAACACCACGCGCCACCTGAACGAGGCGACCTCGATCGACGCCGAGGTCTCGTTCGCCGACCACGAGGACGTGATGACGCTTCTCGAGGGGCTCGTCGTCTCGTGCTACGAGCACGTCGGGGCCACCTGCGCCGACGCGCTCGCGCGGGGCGGGTTCGCTGAGCTCGCGCGCCCGCGGGCCCCGTTCCCCCGCCTCCCGTACGCCGAGGCGATCGAGATCGCGGCCGGCAGGATCGAGGAGCCGATCGCCTTCGGCGACGACCTCTCGCCGTCGGCCGAGCGGGCGATCGGGGAGGAGATGGGTGAGCACTACTTCGTCACGGACTGGCCGACCTCGATACGGCCGTACTACGCGATGCCGTACGAGGACGACCCGTCGATCTGCAAGGCCTTCGACCTGATGCACCCCCGGATGGAGCTCTCGTCGGGGGCCCAGCGCGTCCACCGGCACGATATGCTCGAGCAGCAGCTCGTGGCCAAGGGCCTCGACCCGGCCTCGTTCGAGTTCTACCTGCGGCCGTTCCGGTACGGGATGCCGCCGCACGCGGGCTGGGGCCTCGGCGTCGAGCGGTTCGTGATGACCATGCTCGACCTGCCGAACGTCCGCGAGGCCGTGCTCTTTCCGCGCGACCGGCACCGGCTCGTGCCATGACCCTGCCGCCGGTCCTGCTGCCGACCACGGTCGTCGGGTCGTATCCGCCGGTCGAGGGGCGCGGGCTCCGCTCCCTTCTCGACCGGCACCGGACGGCCCTCGAGACCGCGGTCGCCGACCAGCTCAGGGCCGGCATCGAGATCATCTCGGACGGGCAGGTCCGCGCGGACATGGTCTCGGCGTTCGCGCGGCAGACTCCCCGGGGTCCGCGAGGGGCGCGTCATCGGCCGGATCGAGCCGCCGGCGCATCCCGTCACGGTCGAGGACGTCCGCTACGCCCGGTCGAAGGCTCCGTACGTCAAGGGGATCCTGACCGGGCCGACCACGCTCGCGCACGCGCTCCACCTCGACACCCACGTCTACCGGGACAGGGGGGAACTCGCGCTCGACCTTGCCGCGGGTGCTCGCCGCGGAGGCCCGGGCGCTCGCGGCGGCCGGGGTCTGCATGCTCCAGATCGACGAGCCGATCCTCTCGACCGGCGCCGCGGACCCCGCTGCGGCCGCCGGGGCCGTCGGCGTGATGGCCGAAGGGCTTCCGGTGCCGATCGCGCTTCATGCCTGCGGGCCGATCGCAGGCATGATAGACGCCCTGTCTACGATACCCGGTCCAGGTCCTCGACCTCGAGTTCGCGGGCCACCCCGGGAACCTCGAGGTGCTCGCAGCACGCGACATGGGCGAAAAGATGGATCGGGTTCGGCGCGGTCGTCTCGTCCTCGGACGAGGTCGAGAGCGTCGAGACCATCCGCGCCCGGGTCGAGCGCGGCGTCGAGATCTTCGGGCCGGAACGGCTCCTGGTCGACCCCGACTGCGGCCTCCGGATGCGTTCGCGGGAGGCCGCGTTCGCCAAGCTCTCGCGCATGGTCGAGGCCGTCCGGTCCGTCCGGGCCGGGCTCTGACCGCCGGCCCTCAATGTCCAGCCGTACCGGGACCTTCGGTCCAGCATTCCGTTCTTGAGACGCCCCTCGCGACGGCCCTGGTGAGCCGACTACCGATGCGCGGGCTATATCACTCGAGCCGACCAGAGTCGTGCATGAACGGAGACGCAGGAAGGCCGCTGAACCTCGCCGCTCACGCAGTGATTGCGGACCGGCGCGGGCGCCTGCTCCTCCTCCGCCGGCCCGAGACGAGCGAGCACAATGCCGGGCGGTGGGAGTTCCCGGGAGGACGAATTGACCCGGGCGAGGGAATTCAAGATGCCCTCATTCGCGAGGTCAGGGAAGAGACGGGTCTCGACGTCCGAGCCCGGCCGGGTGCTCGGTGCCGGCAACCAGGAGCGCCGCGAGGGACGCGTGGTCCACCTGGTCCTCGCCGCCTCCGCCCCGGATCGGGAGGTCGTGCTCTCCGAGGAGCACGACGCATACCGCTGGGTCACGCCGAAAGGGCTCGCCGAGCTCCCGCTCTCGGACTGGATGGAGGGCTGGTACGGGGCGCAGAGGGAGTGACGGGCGGTGCTCACTCCGGAGCCGGGCCGCCGTCGGGGGGCCGGTTGATCAGCTGCCAGTAGCAGCCGATCTCGCGGATCACCTCGGCGAACCGGTCGAACTCGACCGGCTTGACGATATAGCTGTTCACGCCGAGGCCGTAACTGAGCGCGATATCCCGCTCCTCGGCCGACGAGGAGAAGACCACCACGGGGATCTCGCGGAGTGACGTATCCTCCTTGATCTGGCGGAGCACCTCGAGCCCCCCCACCTTCGGCAGCTTCAGGTCGAGCAGGATGACCCGGGGGCGCATCTTCTCCTCGAAGAGGGCGTCCAGCGCCTCCTGTCCGTCCCACACGACCCTGACCCGGCCGTGGATGTTCGACCATTCGAAGACGTGAAGGATCAGCTCCACGTCGTGCGGGTTGTCCTCAACCAGCAGTATGTCCTTCTCCCCGTTCAGCTCCATCTCCATTCCTCTCATTCAGTGTGAAGAAAAAGGTTGTTCCCCGGTTCGGCTCGGACTCGACCCAGATCCGTCCGCCGTGCCGCTCGATGATCCGCTGCACGATCGCGAGCCCGACGCCCGTCCCCTCGTACTCGCGTGCGTCGTGGAGCCGGTGGAAGACCTGGAAGAGCGTGTTCGCGTACTTCTGGTCGAAGCCGACCCCGTTGTCGCGGACATAGTAGACCGGGCCGTCCGTCGCCTCGAGGAACCCGATCTCGATCTCGGCCACCTCCCGGTTCCGCGTGAACTTGAGCGCGTTGCCGATCAGGTTCGAGTAGACCTGTTTCAGCAGCGCCGGGTCCGCCCGGCAGGAGGCGAGACCGCCGACCGTGACCCGGACGTCGCGTCCCTGCCGCTCGCCGGCGAGGTCGTCGAGCACCTCGGCGACGAGCACGGCCGGATCGATCTCCCGGATGGTCAGGGCCTGCCTGCCCGTGCGCGAGAAGTTGAGGAGGTCGTCGATCAGCCGGGCCATCCGTCGCGCGTTCTGGCTGATCTGGTCGAGGTACCGCATCGCGGACCCGTTCAGTTCGGGCTGGTGCTCGTGCAGCAGGATGTACGTGTAGCCGTCGATTGCCCGCAGGGGCGACCGCAGGTCGTGCGAGACCGTGTACGTGAACGACTCGAGTTCGCGGTTCGCGGCGGCGAGGTCCTCGGTCCGCTTCTGCACACGCTCCTCGAGCTCGGCATAGAGCTGGCGGTTCTCGTCCTCGGCCTCTTTGAGCCGCGTGATGTCGTTGCCGACGCAGAGGATCCCCAGCGGGCTCCCGTCCTCCCCGAAGATCGCGCGGTTGGTCCAGGAGATGTACGCCCGCGTCCCGTCCTTGCGGATGTTCTCGTTCTGGTTGACCAAGAAGGCCGTCGGGTCGCGTGAGATGACGTGCACCAGGTCACCGATCCGCTGGCCCTCGCTGTCGACATCGGGGACGATCGTTCCGACAACATCGCGGCCCAGGAGCTCGCCGGGGTCGTACCCGAAGAACCGCTCGGCGAACTCGTTCACGTACCAGATGACGCCATCCGGGCCGAGCCGGAGGATGATCGAGTTGGCGTCCTCGACGAGCTGCCGGTACTTCTCCTCGCTCTCGCGGAGGGCCACCTCGTTCCGCTTCCGGTCGGTCACGTCCTGGCCGGCCGCGTAATACCCGGTCACCTGGTCGAGGTCCGGGTCCATGATCGGCATCGTCCGGTGGCTGACCCACCGGACCTCGCCGTCGCTCGCGAGGACCCTGAACTCGCTCTCGTGCGGCTGGTTGACCTTCACGGCCTCGATGTGCTGCTCGAGAATGGTGCGATCGTCGGGGTGGACGATCTGCCCCCATCCGCCGATGGCGTCGAGCTGGTCGAACGTGTAGCCGCAGATCCGTTCGGGGGCGCCGGCCGACCAGACGGGATGCCACTCTCCGTCGTTGTCGAGTGCCTCGCAGTAGGCGTAATCCGAGATCAGGTCCAGCGTCCGGCGGTACCGGTCCTCGCTCTCGGAGAGCTTCGCCTCGTGCCGCTGGAGCTGATCGATCGTGCCCTTGAGCCGCCCGATCATGGTGGCGATGGATGTCTGGAGGACCGTGAACTCGCGGGCCGTGCTCGGCGAGATCGGGTGGTCGAGGTCGCCCTGCGCGATCGCGTCGACATCCCCGACGAGCCCGCGGATCGGGCTGGTGAGGCGGCCCGAGACGATTCCCGCCGTCACGAGCCCGATCAGGAGCGCAGCGAGCGCGGCAAGGGCGTGGAACCCGACGAGGTCGGAGAGGGCCTGCGTGAGCGGGCGGCTGCTGTAGGTCAGCTCGGCGACCATCGAGAGGTCGGAGCCGTAGTCCTCGTCCTTGAGGTTGATGTACTTGTACCGCACCTTGTTGCCCGTCGCCGGATCGATCCAGTCGAAGCCGGTCTTGTTCTCGATCACGCGGTCGAGCCGCGCCTTGAGCTCGGCGTCGGGTCTGAAGGAACTGTTTCCGACCTGGCGCTTGAACTGGGTGAAGAGCCGGACGTCCTCGACGTAGGGGTTCAGGGACTTGATGTCCTTGATCGTCTCCGTGTACGTGAGGCGCTGGCGCTCGGACTTGAACTTATCGCCGATCAGGCCGAGCTCGAGGATGTACCGATGGTCGGATGTCGGAGCATAGGCGTACTTGCGGAGAATGTTCGACCCGATCTCACGGACCACGCGATCGGGGTAGAAGCCGCTGGTGTTCCGGATCCCGTTCAGGTAATCGGCGAAGTCGGGCTCGGTGCTGAAGTCGAGGTCCTGGTCGGGCGGGTAGGTCGTGAACTCGACCATGTTCGAGGCGTTGATCACGTAGAGGTCCATCGTGTCGTGGAAGACATCGCGTTTGATCGCCGTCAGGTTCATGGCCGAGGCGTGCCGCCCCGCTCGCTCGTACTCGTTGGCGAACTCCGTCGAGCCCCTGCTCCATCTCCCCGTTCATCGTATCGTCGAAGAGCTTGAGCCCCTCGTCGACCAGCATGATCGAGTTGTTCAGGTCGATCTCGGTCTGCTCCTCGAGCAGCCGCTGGTGGTCACGGAGGTTGCGCTCGGCGATCGAGTAATCCACGATCGTGATCCCGACGACGACCAGCACGATCAGGGCGACTATGAAGACGAAGAGCGTCAGCGAGAAGGATCTGGAACGCAGAGAGAGCGGCATGGCAACCCCGATGCAGGGGATAGCAGGTATTCGGGCTCCTCATACGAAGAACCTTCCGATTACTATTTCAGGAGGACCCGGTTCACGATTCACTTACTATATATATGTCCGTGATGCAGTAATCCTCATGGGCCTTGAAGAGGACCGGGCCATCGCCCGGAAGATCCGGACGCTCCTCAAGGCGCACCCGAAGGGACTGATCATCACCGAGATCTCGCAGCGGCTCGGGATCAACCGGAACTCGGCCGCCAAGTACCTCGAGATCCTGCTCTTCACGGGCCAGGTGGAGGTCCGGCAGATCGGGATGGCCAAGATCTACACGGTCTCCCAGCGGGTGTCGCTCTCCGGTCTCCTCAGGTTCGCGCGCGAGCAGATCGTGGTCGTCGACGACGAGGGGCGGATCATCCAGGCGAACGACCGCCTGCTCGACTTCTGGCAACTCCCGCGAGAGGCCCTCCTCGGGGAGCAGTTCGATCGGGTCGAGGTGGCGCCGCTCCGGGGCCTGGTCCTCCCGGCGCCCGACGGCACGGGCGAGGCCGAACGGCGCGACCTCTCCTTCGAGTACGGCGGCAGGACCGTCCACTGCCGGGTCTCGCTGATCCCGACCGTCTTCGAGGACGGCGGCAACGGCTGTACCGTGATCATCGAGGACGTCACGGTCGAGCGGGAGTACGAGCAGCAGATCGCCGAGAACGAGGCGCGCTACCGTGCCGTGGTCGAGGACCAGACCGAGATGATCTCGCGCCGGCGGGCGGACGGCACGATCACGTTCGCCAACGATGCCTGCCGCCGGTTCTTCGGTATTGACGACCTCGCCGCCGTCGACTATACAGTAACCATAGAGCCAGAGGATCTGGCGGAGGTACAGGATGGCCGAAGCGGCTCTGACGCCCGAGGCGCCCACCGCCACCTTCCTCCACCAGGTGCGTAACGGGAGAGGTGGAGCTGCGGTGGCTCGAGTATACCGATCGGGCCCTCTTCGGCCCCGACGGCACGGTCATCGAATTCCAGACTGGTCGGGCCGCGACGTGACCGAGGCGCACGAGCGCCAGCGGGAACTGCTGACCAAGGAGGCCGCGATGGCTGCGTCGGTCGACGGGATCGCGATCGTCGACCCCGAGGGGCGCTTCGAGTATGTCAACCGCGCCTTCGCCGCCATGTTCGGCTACGGCGATTCCGGCGAGCTCGCGGGGCATCCGTACGCGGAGCTCGCGCAGGGCGACCTCGTTCTCGGCGGCATCCTGGCCGAACTCGAGGCGCAGCTCCTCCGCGACGGCCACTGGTTCGGCGAGATCCGGTGCCTGCGGCGCGACGGGCGCGCCTTCCAGGCCCAGGTCTCGGCCTCGGTGGCGTTCGACGACGAGGGGCGGCTCCTCTGCACCCTCCTCTCGGCCGTCGACGTCACCGAGCGGCGGCAGACCGAGGAGGCGCTCAAGCTGAGCCGCGGCAAGCTCCAGGAGGCGATCGAGTTCATGCCCGACGCGACCTTCATCGTGGACAGCGATCGGCAGGTCGTCGCGTGGAACCGGGCCATGGAGACCCTGACCGGCATCCGGCGGGAGGAGGTGATGGGCACGCGCGACTATGGGCGCGCCTTCGTGAAGTTCGTGGGCGCCTTCCCGGTCCTCGTCGACCTCATCGATCTCTCGACGGAGGAGCTCGCGCGCACCTACCCGGGCGTGCGCCGGTTCGGCGAGACACTCTACTTCGAAACACCGGTCCCCTCGCTCCGCGGTGGGCGCGGCGGGCACCTCTGGGGTAAGGCCTCGCCCCTCTCCGACCGCGACGGGAGCGGAGATCGGAGCGATCCAGACCCTGCGCGACATCTCGGACTGGAAGCGGGCCGAGGAGTCGTACCGGGACGCGATGCAGCGGGAGAACCGGCTCCGGCGGCTCGGCGGGGACGGTGCGGGGCTGTCGGCCTGACCGTCCGGGGCGGTCAGCGCGCACGGCGCGTCCCGCGCCGCACGTTCATATACCTGTATCGCCCTATCGTTGTAGCAGCGTTCAGCCCCCCGGACTCCGAGGTGCCATTTCAGTGTTCAAACGGATCCTTGCGGCCGTCGACGGGACCGAGCTCGCCGAGGAGGTGCTCGAGACCGCGATCGCGATCTCCAAGCGTTTCGACAGCGAGGTCCACGTTGTCCACGCAGTCCACGAGGGCGTCCTCGCCGGCCTCCTCAAGGGCGACGACGAGGACGAGGGCACCGTGATGGGCCCGGACGGGCCGGTCGAGACCGCGGAAGCAGACGATGCCGAGTCGGTCGTCCGGCGGATGCGGGAGCACGCGGAGATGCTCGGGAGCAGCATCAGCATGCACACGCCCGAGGGATCGCCGGGGGAGGAGATCGTCCGCGTCGCGGCGGAGGTGCACGCGGACCTCGTGGTGCTCGGTGCCCACGAGAAGAGCCTGGTCCGGCGCCTCCTCGTCGGCTCGGTCTCGGGCTACGTGATCGAGAACGGTTCGGTCTCGACCCTGATCGTCAAGCCCGAGCCATAAGTCGGTCGCGCGAGAAGATCGCGGCGCCGAACCGGATCAGGACGATATCGACTCCGTAGAAGACGAGCCCGACGACCAGCAGGACCGGGAGCGAGAGCAGGAGCAGGCCCGAGCCCTGCCCGAGCATCAGCGCGACGATCACGAGCGAGAGGAGGCCGGTGAGCTGGTTCGCCTCGAGGAAGGTCTCGACCCGGGTCGAGACCAGGACCGAGGCCGAGACGCCGAGGAGCGCGACGGCCGGGCCGACCCAGACCGCGAGCGCCAGCGCAGAGGTCGTGGGGAACCAGATCGCGCCCACGATGGGGGCCGTGACCAGGTTCACCACCACCGAGTAGATCCCGAAGTTCAGGAAGGCCGCGATGACGGCCGGCACGGCCCCCGCGAGCACCTTGCCCGTGTAGAGTTCGAGGTCCGTCGCAGGGGTGTAGAGCAGCCCCTCGAGCGTGTGCCGCTCTTTTTCGCCCACGAACGACTCGGCCCCGACGATCGCGGCCACCATCAGCGGGATGATCAGGAAGAGGGGCGCGAGGAAGTAGCCGAGCATCAGCACGACCATCCGGGCTCCCGCCGCGAGATCCTGCATTCCCGGCGGGAGAAGGTGCATGAGCGCCTCGAACGGGCCGAGGTCCCCGCTGTTCGGCCCGGCATTGAACGGCAGGAGCCCGATCAGAAGGGGCATTCCGACTGAGAGGAAGAACGAGAGCGCGAGGATCGACCAGATCGCGATCCGGTTCTTCCGGACCTCGAGCAGGTCCTTGGTCGCGATCGCGCGGACCGTGCGCCAGTTCATGCCGGCACCCCCTGGAGCGCGAAGTAGACCTCTTCGAGCGTGTGCTCGCGCCGTCCGGCCGAGACGACCCGGCCGCCGGCCATGACCGCGGCCCCGATCGCGTCGGCGGCCGCCCCGTCGTCGGGGGCGGCGAGGAGCAGGCGCCGCTCCTCCCGCTCCGTCACCGTGACGCCGGGAACGGCCCCGACCGCTGCGGCGACTGCGTCGGTCACGGGGCCGAGGAACGAGAGCGCGACCGGCGAGGCCGCGAGCAGGCGGCCGGAGAGTTCGCGAACCGTGCCGAGCGCGATCAGCCTCCCCTTCGCGAGCACGCCGACGCGGTCGCAGAGGGCCTCGGCCTCGACCAGGTGATGGGTGCAGAGCACGACCGTGCGCCCTTCGTCGCGGAGAGTGCCGACGAGATCGTGGACCTGCCGCGAGGCGACCGGGTCGAGGCCGGCCGTCGGCTCGTCGAGGAAGAGGAGCTCGGGGTCGTGGATCAGGGCGCGGGCGAGGGCGAGCCGCTGCTTCATCCCCTTCGAGAATCCGCCGACGGGCTCGTCGGCGCGGTCCTGGAGCGAGAACCGGGCGAGGAGGTCGCCCACGCGTCGCCCGACGTCGGGGACGGGCACGCCGAAGACATCGGCCGCGAAGGCGAGGTTCTGCCGGGCCGTGAGCCGTTCGTACACGGCCGGCGTCTCGGTCAGGACACCGCATCGGCTCCGGACCGCCGACCCGTCGATGGTCGGATCGAGGCCGAGCACCCGGGCCGAACCGGCGTCGGGGGTGAGGACGCCCGCGAGCAGCCGGATCAGGGTCGTCTTGCCCGCGCCGTTCGGGCCGAGCAGGCCGAAGACCTCGCCCTCGCCCACCTCGAACGAGACGCCGTCCACGGCCCTGACCGTGCCGAACGACCGGACCAGTCCGTCCGCCGCGATCGCCATCGTCATGATCGATCGTTTGCGTCCGGAGGGTAAAAAGAGGGGCGAGCCGGTCAGGCGGCGATGCCGTACCGGACCTCGCGGCGGTGCTCGATCCGGGTCTGGAGCCGGTCCACCACGACGAGGGCCGCGGGCATCACCACGATCGCGCCGATCAGGCTGAACCCGACCGCGAACACGGTCGTGATCCCGAAGTTCGAGATCATGGGGAAGGTCGGAGACGCAGAGTGCCGAGAACCCGAAGAGGGTCGCGAGCCCCGAGACCGTGATCGCGCGCCCGATCTTCTGGACCGAGTGCTCGATCGCCGACGTAGACGTCGTCGGTCTTCTCCCGCTCCTCGAGGAACCGCTCGAGCACCAGGATCGTGTACTCGGCCGCGACCCCGATCGTCATCGCGCCGAGGGTCGCGGTGAGCGGGGTGTAGTCGATGCCGAGCACGGTCATGGCGACGGCGTTCCAGCCGACCACCGCGACGATCGGGATCAGCGGCGCGGCCGCGATCGGGCTTCCGGTAGACGAGGAGCAGGACGGCGAGGACCAGGCCGAAGCCGAGCACGGTCATGCCGTCCTTGTTGTCCGCGATGTCGCCGATCAGACTTCGTGAAGAGCGCGAACGAGCCCGGTGGGCTGGGCGCTGACGCCGGGCGGCGGGCTGGTGAACGCGAGATCCTCCTCGAGCCTGCGCCTTGAGGGCATCCTGGGCCTGCATGTCCATCTTGGTCGAGGAGAACGAGATCTGCGCCGTGCCGTGCCCCGAGAGGTAGGCGGCCTTCGTCGCCGCCGGGATGGTGTCGAGCACGGCCTGGAGCTCGCTCTCGGTCGCCGGCATGGTGCCGCCGTTGTACTGGACCACGAGGTCGGCGATGCTGGTCGCACCGGTCAGGCGATCGCTATGATGTTCGAGCGCGTAGTCTTCGAACTCGAGCATCCAGTTCAGCGACTCGAGGCTGTCGACCCCGTCCCCGTGACGAGGATCGGGACCGGCGAGGTCGAGCCCATGGTCCGGCTCACCTTCTCCATCAGGACCAGGGCCGGCATGTCCTGCGGCACGAACGTCTTCTCGTCCGTCGAGATCGGGATCGACGAGATCGAGCGCGACCCCGACGAGGGCCACGAGGACGACGACGGCGAGGAGAGGGAGAGGATTCTTCGCGATCCGGACCGAGAGGGTGCCGAGGAACCGGTCGAACCCGGTCGCCTCGTGGACCTCTGCGTGGACCCCCTTCGGCCGGTAGTTGATGAGCCGGGCGAAGACGGGGACACCGATGAGCGAGACCGCGTAGCAGGTCGCGATCCCGGTGATCGAGACGACAGCGAAGCCGCGGATCATCGGGACCGGCGAGAGGTAGAGGGCGACGAAGCCCATCGCGGTCGCGAACATCGCGTAGAAGACGGCCGGCCGGTGTTCGCCATCGTATGCGCGGATCGCGTCGACGAGCGACCCTTTGCGCGACTCCTCCTCGAGCCGGGAGTGGAACTGGATTGCGTAGTCGATCCCGAGGCCGATCAGGATCGGGAACGCCGCGATCGCGGCCATGCTGATCTGAACCCCGGCGAGGCCCATGATCCCGAACGTGATGATCAGGCCCATGCCGACCATCAGCACGGGCAGGAAGCGGTGGCTGACGTATCCGAAGAGGAGACCCAGCACGACGATCATCAGGATCATCGCGACCGCGATCAGGATGCCGATCGACGTGCGCATCTCGGCTCCCATCTGCTGCTGGAACGCGCTGCTCCCGGTCACCGAGACGGTCGTCCCGGGGGGCACGTCCGTGCTCGCGACGAACGACTGGATGTTGTTGAGCGCCGCCGTGCGACTGGTCCGTGGAGAGGCCCGCGTCGAGCGTGACCTGAGACCATCGTGAAGGTCTTCGACGGGACGTATCGCTCGAGCAGGCTCGCAGGGAACCTTCGAC
>CAVUEE010000019.1:0-46358 GCA_963740465.1 uncultured Methanoregulaceae archaeon | reverse complement strand
GAAGATCGTTGCGAGTTCCATGGAGAACCCGGCACGCCTCAGGCGATCCCAGAGGTCCTCGTGTTCCAGGTCGAGCGGGACCGACGTGACGTACTCGGGCACCGCTCCGAGAAGGCGGGTAATGACGTCGGCCTTCTTCTCCAGGATCGGCGGACGGTCGACCTCGAACACGCGCACGACGTCCTTCACGGCATCGATGCGGTACGCCCGCGTATCGTAGCCGGCCCCGAGGGCGACCATCTGGCGGACGCCATCGCGGGCGGCCCGCTCCGCGACATCGTCGAAGTACCGGACCCGGGCACGGATGGAGTTGCTCCAGCCCGGCGTCGTTCGCTCGAGGTCCTCGACCATCGCCCTGGTCTCCGCCGGATGGTCTCGCGCCCACTGGAGCTTCCGGGGATCGACGAAGCAGGCTGCGTACGGGTCAAGAAGATGCGCTGCGTCCTCCGGCAGCATCGACTCGGCATACCGCTGCAGCGCGATCCCTTCGGCCATCTCCCTCGGGCCTTCGAGGGCCCGTCTCGCTCTCTCAATACCGGTCATGGTGACATCCCCTCCTCTTCACATACCCGATTGACAGACTAACATACTCTCAAGAATGTTAAATAGTAATCGATTCGAATCTCCGGGGGAATCTTACATTAGGTCCCCCGACAGATGTACGGCGAAGAGCGATGCCCAAGGTCGTCCCCGGTCACCAAGAAGACGCCAAGCGCCGGATCATCGAGGCCGCCATGGACGTGATCGCGGAGCGCGGCAGCGAGAGGATGCGGATCGACGACGTGGCGAAGAAGCTCGGCGTGACCAAGGGCGCGATCTACTGGTATTTCAAAAGCAAGGAAGACCTGATCAGCGCGGTGCTCGACAAGATCCGGAGCGACGTGCAGAAGGTCGAGTTCGAGTCGTCACTACAACCGCTCGTTCGAGGAGACGCTGATGCAGATGTTCGATCGGTACACGCTGACCGACGACCGGCAACGGGCCATCTTCTTCGAGGCGTTCGCCCTCGCGACCCGGAATACCGATGTCCGGCACGCGACGCGGGAGTACTACGAAGGGCTGGCCCGGACGTTCGAGACCGTGATCCGGAAGGAGAGGAAGCAGCACTTTCTCCAGACGCAGGCCGACGACAGGACGCTGGCCCTGCTGATGGTCGCCCTCTACTCCGGACTCCAGAACTACCTCCTGGTCTGGATGCACCAGAAGGAGATCCGCGACCTCTGGGCGGACGGGATCAAAATTCTGCTCAAACCCTCGGAGATCCGAACGTACGGCGAAGAGAAGGCGTAGCCCTCCCTGTCCGAATCGCCGAATCCTTCCGGTCAGGGCTGCTCTGACATCATGGAGATCCATCCCATCCCGGTTCTGGTGGACCGGAGACGAGGCGGGGCCCGAATGCGATGCGGAGTCTGAGTCGTCCGCTCCTTACCCCACGGCCGGCTCTCCGGCCTCCACCGCCCTCCTCGACTCCCGCTGGTAGCACGCCTCGCAGAGCCGGACCCCCTGCCCTTCCACGCGGCCCGTTCCAGCCCGCAGAGCCCGCACCGGCCGACCGACGCCGTCACCCGCTCCATCGCGGCCGACGCGATCACGCGCGGCAGCGGCTCCACGGCCGCCTGCGCCCGCCGCACCGCTGTATCGTAGCAGCGCCGGCAGAGCCGGCGGCGCTCCGTCAGCCCCTTCCACCACTTCTCCCGGAAGAACGACGGCGTCTTTCCGCAGGCCGAGCACGGCTCGAACGTCGGGCCGTCGAGCGCGAAGAAGTCGTGCGGGTCGTCCGTCCCTCGTTCAACATGTTCAACAAGGAACAGGCATGTTGAACGAGCTGTTGAACGAGCATCAAGGGCGCTATCTCCTTCCGATCCGCCATCAGCCGCCGAAGCGGCGGTTTCACTTTTTACTCGTTCAACAATTCCGGAAGAACAGAGAGCGGACCCAGGAGGTTCTTCCTCCGGCCCGCTCTCTGTAGTGTCGACGTTGTTGTCACTCGCCGATAGAATTTCGCCGGAATCCGGGCCGTTCGCCGATACCGGCCGCGGCTGCCCGCCTTTTGCTCGTTCAACAACTCGTTCAACACGGTTGTCACACGGTTGATTGTTGTCATTGGTGCCAGTGTCGTCCGCGAGCCAGGCGTCGCCGCCGCAGACGAGCGCGTGGCCGAGCAGGCGCCGGCGCTCGAGCAGGACGGAGCGGCTGTACCGCCGGTAGCGGACCGCGTCGAGGTAGTCCGCCACGGTCGGGCCGGCGCTCATGCCCGGTCCTCCGCGCACCGATCGGAAGCGATAAGCGCGTCCATCGTGATCGGTACAGCTGGTTCCCGTCTCTCGTCTCCTGCTGGTGGTTCTTGGTGCGAGGGCGGGGGCCGCCGCTGCTGTTCGTCGTTCGTTCTCCCCGCGAGCGGAGGCCGTCGGCCCCCTGCGGGAGTCCTCGCTTCCCCGGGCCGGGTCCGCGGGGCGCTGTCAGATATCGAGACGATTGCATTGCTTCCCCTTCGGCCGCCGGGCTCGCGCCCGCGGCCGATAGAGAGCGTACTCCTTCACAGCATTTATTATGCTCAACCGTGGGTCGAAAGTGTATGGAGGCAGGTGCGGGCCGGCGCGCCGGAACCGGGTGCGGTATCGCCGCGCTACAAAAAGCAGTGGAACAGATCCGGCGCGGTCGGAGGGGCGGGGTACGCCCGCGCGGTGCGCGCGGGAAAAGGGGAGGACGGTTCGAATCGCGGCCGGCGTCTCAGAGCAGGGCCTGTGCCAGCACCGCCGCTCCGAGCGCGACCATCACGAGCCCCGAGACTCCCAGGACCAGACGCCGCCGGGACTCGCGCCACCGGTCGACCGATGCCGGTGCGAGACCGGCCGCGACGCCGCCGACGATCAGGACGAGCGGCAGCACGAAGCAGAGGTTGTAGAGGACGAGGAGCGGGAGGGCGTCGGCCATGGCCCCGCCCGCGAGCAGGCCGAGCACGCCGAGGTAGACGCCGCCGGTGCAGGGCAGCTCGACCAGCGCGACGCCGATCCCGAGCGCAAGCGCCGCGATCGGCCCGGCCGTAGGTGCCTTCTCGAGCCAGCCGGCGATCCGCTCGCGCCCGCGCGCCGTGATGGCCGGCGCGAGCTCCCGCCGTTGCAGTACGGCCGCGGCGAGCACGGCCACGCCGAGGACGATCGCGACGGTCCCGGCCGCGAGGCGGAACGCGGGCGCGAACCCGGCCGCGCCGACCACGGCCACGATCCCGAGGCCGGCCGCGAGGTAGCAGGCGAAGACGCCGAGGGTGTAGGCCCCGCCGAGGACGAGCACGCGCCGCCGCGTCCCCGAGGCCGCCAGCGCGCCGAGCAGGAGCGCGAGGACCGCGAACGCGCAGGGGTTGATCCCGTCCACGAGCCCGGCGCCGACGACCGCGAGCGGCGTGAGCGGGGGCGGGGCGGCGCCGGTGGCGTTCGCGGGAGCCGCCGCCGTCGCGTTCTCGAGGAAGGCGCGTATCTCCGTGCCGCCCATGACGACCCGGTCGCTCCCCGGGGAAGAGCGCCGGGATGTGGGGGCGGGTTCCCGTGCGGTTCGCGAGGTCTTCGAAGCGCAGCACGGCGTCGGGGCCGGCGTTCAGGTCCAGGTACTCGATCGCCTGCGCCGTGTGGTTCGCCTGCCAGGCCTCGACCGCCGGGAGCGTCCGGTCGCAGTCGCCGCAGCCCGGCCGGTAGGCGAAGACCCACGCCTCGCCGCCGCGCCGCGCACGGCAGGATCAGGGCGAGGACGAGAAGCAGCGCGACGAGGGAGCGGGGAACGGACATGGCTGTGATCAGGAGATCGACGTCCGATCTCATCTCTCCTTCGGAAAGAGGCGGGGTGGCCCCGGGATCTGGAGCGCGGCCGTGTAGGCCTCGACGAAGGCCGGGTCCACGAGGAGGTCGATATAGGCCGTCGACGCAGCGCAGGCTGCGGCCTCGCGCCGCCGTGCCCGCGAGACGAGGGCCGCGTACGCGCCCGCGAGCGACCCGTTCCCGAGCGCATGGACCTCGGCGTTCGGCAGGTGCGGCAGGATGCCGAACCCCGAGACCGAGGCGAGGTCGGCGTAGGCCCCGAACGCACCCGCGAGGTAGAGGTGCCGGACGTCGGCCGGCCGGACGCGGTAGCGGTCGAGCAGGACCGCGACCGCCCCGAGGACCGCGGCCTTCGAGTCCATGAGGTAGGCCATGTCCTGCTCCGTGACCGTGACCGCCCGCCCGGTGGCGCTCTCGTCGGCGGGGACGAGCACGAACTCGAGCCCGTCCCGGCCGCACCGCACCCCGGGGGCGCCCTCCACGAGCCGGCCCGTGAAGTCCAGGACGCCGGCCCGGTACATCGCGTACGCCGCGTCGATGATCCCCGAGCCGCAGAGCCCCCGGGGGCGCTTCCCGCCGATGGTGCTCCAGCCGATCGCGCTCGTGTCCGGGTCGAACGAGACCTTCTCGATCGCGCCGTCCATCGCGCGCATCCCCGAGGAGCAGCCGCCCGCCCTCGAAGGCCGGGCCCGAGGCGCAGGAGGTGCAGGCCCGCCACTCCGCGCACCCGAGCACGATCTCGCCGTTCGTGCCGAGGTCGACGAGGAGGGAGACCTCGTCCGAGGAGCAGAGCCCGGCGGTCAGCAGGTCCCCGACCACGTCGCCGCCGACGAACCGGCTGATCGCGGGCAGGCAGGTGACCGGCGTGCCGGGCGGGCACCGAGAGCCCGAGTTCGCCCGCGTCGAACCGGACGAACCCCCGGTCGACCGGGGAGTCCACGAGCTCGAGCGGCGACGGGTCGCGGCCGGCCGCGAGCCAGGTCATGACCGTGTTCCCGGCGAGCACGACCTCGGCGACGGCGGCGGGGGAGACGCCGGCCACCGCCGAGGCGGTCCGGACGACCAGGTCGAATCGACTCCGCCGCCGCCCGCCGGAGGGTCTCCCGGCCCGCCTCCTTCCGGCCGAACGCGCACCGGGTCAGGAGCTCCTCGCCCCACGTGATCTGGCGGTTGAGCGCGGCCCCGGTGGCCGCGACGCGGCCCGTGGCGAGGTCCACGAGCGCCCCGACCACGGTCGTGGTCCCGAGGTCGACGGCGAGGCCGTAGAGCGGCCCCGGGGTTCGCCGGGCCCGGAGCAGCCGGGCGCTCCCTCCGTCCTCGTGGACGACGCCCCAGCAATCCCCGGTGGAGGCGCGGAGGCGGTCGAGCAGGGCCGGGTCGATCCGGGGGCGCGGCCCGCGGTAGCCGGCGAGCCGGACCGAGGCGCCGATCGAGAACGGGTCGGCCTCGACCGAGACGGGATAGGCCCGCACGGCCGGGTCGAGATCGCCCGGGTCGGCGAGCGAGGGCACCAGGATCTTCGGCGCGACGATCCGGCTCTCGACCGGGACGGTCACCGTGCAGTTCCCGATAACGTGGGCGCGGCAGGCGAGGGTGTAGCCCTCTGCCCGTTCCTCGGGTGACGGCGCGTGACGGCAGGGGCCGCCCGTCTCCTCGACCGCGGAAGGCGGGGTCACGACCACCCGGCACTTGCCGCACTCGCCCGCCCCGCCGCAGATCGACTTCGAGAGAGGCCGGCGTCGCGGACGAGGTCGAGCAGGAGGTCGCCCGGGCGGGCCTCGACGACCCGGCCCGACGGCTGGATCACGAGCGTGAGCGAGGGAGGGTCCATGGGCCGGGGTTCAGGCCGGTCCCGGCGGCCAGCGCTCCTTCAGGAACGCGGCGAGACCCGAGGAGTCCTTCGGCCCCACGAGGACCCGCCACCCGGTGGCCTCGGCCGCCTCGCCCGAGAGGCGCGCCGCGAGCCCGGGGATCACGAGCACCCGGTGGTCCACGCGGTCCGCGACCCCCGAGGCCGTGAGCGCCTCGGCGATCCCGGCCGCCGAGAAGTACCGGCCCGCGACCGCGCTCTCGACCGAGAGCCCGCCCGTGTCCGCCACCACGAGGTAGCACGAGAGGTTCGCGGACTTGATGTCCGACTCGACCGTGAAGTAGGTCGAGCGCGTAGTTCGCCGTGACCAGCACGGGGCTCTGCCGGTCGGGGGTGCCGAACTCGCGCAGGCCGGGCTCGACCGCGACCGGCTTCCGCGGGTCCGTGTAGATGTTGAACCGCCAGAGCAGGGTCGGGAGGACGGACCAGCCCTCGAGCCCGTGCAGGATCAGGAGGTCGGCGTACCGCGAGAGGAGGGCCGAGGCCGTGACCGCCTCGTCGAACGCGCACCGGACCGGGTCGAGCTCCTCGCCGGTGAAGGCCGCGAGGGGCGCGCCGAGAAGCGGGTAGCCGAGGAGGTCGTCGCCGCCCCGGATCGCCGCGTACCGACAGCGGGCGAAGTTCCGGAGAGTATGGGGCAGCCCGGGCCCCGGGAAGGTGCCCGGGTCGAGGACGAGGTCGTCGAGGCCCCATGCGCGGAGCGTCTTGGTCAGCGACCGGAGTCCGGCGAGGTCGTCGGGGGCCGAGACCGCGAGCGGGCAGCGTGCCTCGAGCGCGAGTTCGGCCATCTCGCGCCAGTTCGTCCGGTCCGCCGCGTACAGGAGGGGCCGGCGGCCCGGCGCGGCCTCGAGCCCGGCCCGGAGGACGCCCGGATCGAGCGAACAGAGCAGGAGCGGCAGGTCGCAGGTGGCCGCGACGGCCCCCACGGCCTCCCGGAAGCGGTCGGGATCGCCCGTGGCCGACCGCACCGCGATCGCGTCGAGCCGGAGGTCGCGGCCGATGTAGTTGTACGAGAAATCCGCGGCCGTCCGGACGCGCTCGGCGAGCCGGTCCGGCGAGAGGGCGTCGTCGACGGCCATCGCGCAGGCCGTCGGGTGGTGGTACGTGAACTCGTGCCGCTGGACCACGTACTTGCCCCCGACCGTGACCGCGGTCGGGCCGTCGCCGATCCGCACCGCCCGCACGGGGGGCGCGAGCAGGGCCTCGAGCTCGCCGAGGTCCCCGGCGTACTCCGGCCGGAGGAGCGGCGGGCAGGCCTCGAGGGTCAGCTCCCGGTTGACGAGCCGGGTCGCGAACGCCATGCAGTTCGGCTCGCCGCACTCGGCGCAGTTCGTCCGGGGCAGGAGTCGGTAGACCTCGATCGGGCTCGTCTCCGTGATCGAGCGCTTCGCCATCAGGCCTCGCCCCCGAGCCGGGCCGTCACCCAGTCGTTCGCGCGCCCCTCGGCGACCTCCGCGAGCGGCCACGAGCAGAGCGCGTCGATCGCAGCGCGCAGGGCCCCGATCGCGGCCGGGTGGGACATCATGAAGATGTCGACCCCCGCGAGCAGGAGCGAGAGCGCGGTCTCGGCCTCCCAGAGCGGGCCCCGGAGCTCGGGGCCCCCGTACGTCGGCGGCATCGCCATCCAGGCCTCGCGGGCGGCCCAGGCGTTGGTCGCGCCCGAGATGGTCGGGTGCTGGAGATCGGCGTCGCCCATCAGGGCCGCGTGCCGCGCCCGCTCGTGGATCGAGAACGAGTACTCGAGGCCGTAGCCGAGGGCGACCGTGGTGAGGTCCATCACGATCCGGTCGGGCGGCAGGTACTCGTAGAGCCGGCGGTTCAGCTCCTTCGCGTCGTTCAACTCGAGGCCGGTGAACGCGAGCAGGTTGTGGCCGTGTACCGCGGCGGCCCGGGCGACCTTCTCGAGGGTCTTGGCCGTCGCCATCTCGAGCGTGACCGAGTTCAGGAGGAGCCGCTCGCCGGCGGCCATCGCCGCGACCTCGGCGAAGACATCCGCGTCCTTCCGGGGGTCGCCGCATCCCCCGACGATCAGGGGGACGTCGACGGCCTGGAGCACGCTCTCGACCGTGGCCGCGGCCTCGCGCGGGCTCGCATTCTTGATCAGCGGGTCCGTCGAGAGGAGGTGGACCGTGACGGCCTTCGCCCCGAACCGGTTGACGTTCAGGCGCGCCCATTCGGCCGGGTCGTCCCGGACCTCCTCGAACGGGGCCCGGAGCGCCTTCGGCATCGGCACGCGGGTATCGAAGACGTCCATCGAGATGACCGGGCGGTTCACGATCGGCCGGTCGAAGAGGGCGAAGGCCGGGGCCTCGGCCCCGCCGATGGTGAGCGCCCGCGCCCGCGACCCGCCCTCGCGCCGGGTCGCGCCGAGCACGACCTCGCGGACCCTGCCCGGGTATTCGGTCCGCTCGGGCAGCGAACTCGGCCGGGAGCAGTTCGGTCGGCCGCTCGGGCCCTGCCTCGGGCGGGGGAAGCCCGAGCGAGGGCGGTGCGAACGCGCCGAGGGGCAGCCGGAGCTCGAGTTCGTCGAGCTCGAGGCTGAACCCCTCGAGCTCGATCCGGCCCGCCGTCCGGAGCATGGCGAGGAGCTCCGGCCCGATCGCGCCGACGAGGTCGCGGCCGTTCATGAGCGCTCCCCCCGGGGCCGCGGCTCGGCCGGCTCTTCGCGGAGGATGATCACCCGGTCGGCGTAGATCCGGGCGTTCTTGAGGATCACGCGGTATCCGCCGAGCTCGAGCGGCAGGCTCCCCACGGTCGCCACCGGCGCGCCGTCCGGCTCCTCCGGCCCAGCGTTCGAGCACGGGGTGGTCGTGGGCCTCTGAGGAACTCCTGCAGTTCGTCGACCGAGTGCACGTCCTGCTCGGTCGCGATCCGTTCGGCCGCCCCCTCGGGCAGGAACGGCCGGACCCGCTCCAGGATCTCGGACGGCATCCAGACCACGCGGTCCCAGCCGCCGTCGGCCTGGAGGAACTTCCTCGACTTCAGGTACTCGAGCGAGACCCCGTGGAACCCGTCGACCTGCCGCCCCCCGGCGGTCGAGTCGGCCATGGTCGAGAAGGCGAGGCCGTTCACGGTGGCATCGCGGAAGCCCCGGTGGACGATCCCGAACCCCTCGACCTCGGGGATGTAGAACGCGATCCCCTCGAAGCAGCCGCAGGAGGTGTGGGGGTAGTCGAAGGCCGAGTAGAGATAGACCCGGTCGATCTCGCCCATGGACCGCTCCTTCGCGCTCGCGTTCACCCCGGCGAACTCGCCGTGGACCGGGTCGAGGCAGTCGCCCTTCTCGAGCGCGAAGATCGGCCCCTTCGGGTCCATCCGGGCCGCGGCCCGCCCGTCGAACCAGGAGATGGCGCCGCAGTTCGCGTACCGCTCGGGCGTGATCACGCAGATGTGCCGCGGCGCGAACGACTGGCAGAGGGCGCAGCCGTAGAAGGTCTCGACCTCCTCGTCCGCGAGGCCCCGCGCCCGGGCGTCGCGGGCCTCGAACCGGGCGAGGGCGTCGGGCAGGCGCGCCTCGACCTCGACCGGGTCCGTGTAGAACGTGACCTGCATGGCCTCGATGATCGGGAGCTCGTTCTTGAAGAGGTGGAGCAGGACGCGCCCGAGGTACTCGAGCGAGTCGAACCCGGCCTTGTAGGCCTTCTTCGAGAGCCGGACCCAGATATCGTAGCGCTGGTTCAGGTGCATCAGGCCCTCGACGTAGTTCGAGTACTCGTGGATCCGGCGCTCGATGACCCCCTCGAAGTCCTCTTCGAGCGCGGGCCCCGCGATCTCGACCAGGATGCCGAGCGGGTACTTCCCGCCCTCGGCGAGGTCGCGTGATATCGGGCCCGACGATCCTGATACGGCCGTCCTCGACCTCATCGCGGGGAACCACGCGGACGAGCTCCCACTTCGCCGGGACGCTCGGGCCGCCGAACTCGAGCTGCATCTCCTGCTTCCGGATCCGTTCGCCCTCGTGGACGAGGCCGACGTCGACCGGGACGCCCTCGATCATGCCGTCTCCTCCAGGCCGAAGGCCTCGGCGATCAGCGCCCGCCAGGCCGGCCAGGCCAGGTTCGGGAGCGAGAACGAGGCGTGCGGCTCGTACCCGGGCGAGAGCGAGACCGTGACGATGTCGGGCCGGGCCGTGCCGGAGTCCCGAGAGGAGGGTCCACTCGAGCGCGTAACTTATTCCTGCCACGAAGACCACGTCGTGCGGCCCCATACCGTCCACGCCCGGCCAGGCCGGGTCTGCGAGCCGGCTGCCGAGGTTCATGGCCGAGATGCAGAGGGCCGGCTCGATTCCCCGCGCCGCGAGCGCGGGCCCGGTGTCGCCCGTGGCGACGACCGGCCATCCCGCCTTCAGCGGCCGCCCGGGCGAGCAGGTCGATCGCGTGCTCGCCGTCGCCGCCCGTGACGAGTGCCCGGTGGCCGACCACGAGGAGCGGCCGTTTCGCCCGACGGACGAGCGCGGCGAGGACGGCCGGCTTCTCGATCGGGGTGGCCGTGCTCGTGCCGCCCTGCATCGCCGGCTGCCAGGGCTCGACCCGGCTCATCGGATACGCCTCCTCGGGGAGAAGGGTCGGGTCCGGGATCGGCCGCTCGACCCAGCCCCGGGCCTCGAGCAGGGGCAGGAGCTCGTCCTTCTGCATCACGGGCAGGTCGGCCCTGGTCCGGACGAACCGGTGGAGGTCGTCGGGCATCCGGCCGTAGCAGTTCCGGTACAGGTCGATGTAGTGCGAGAGCTTGATCGAGCGGCCGCGGCTCGTGTCGTTCGGGCGCATGGCGAGCTTCGCGATGATCGCCATCGCCTCCTCCTTGGTCTCGGCCGCGATAAAGAGATGCTCGGGCACGGGCCCGACATAGACCTCGTCGCCGGTCCGGCGGTCGCGGACCATCCAGTCCTCGTCGCAGTCCGACCGGCCCAGCAGCATCCGCCGGTACTTCGCGCCCTGCGGCCCGACCACGACCGGGATCCCGAGCCGCCAGAAGCCGGCCGCGATCGCGGCGGCCTTCTGGGACATCGCGCCCCAGGCCACGCCGACCGCGCCGACGCGGTTGTACACGTAGTCGGCGACCTCGGCGTAGTTCCCCGAGAGCTTCCGCTTCGCGAAGATCGAGGCGATCTTGATCGCGGCGCCGGAGATGTGGGCGTTCGCGACGCAGGAGCCGACGTTGACCACGCCGCCGGCCTCGAACCGGCCCGAGAAGCGCTCGTACGGGGTGAGCCCCTCCTCGTCGTGGTGCATGGCGGCGGCCATGGCCGAGCAGCCCGAGGTGCAGACGACGAACCGGCGTTCGCGCGAACTCGGTCACCATCTCGGCGACCTCGCGCCCGCCCTCGGGGTAGTTCGCGCAGCCGACGAACGCGACCACGCCCGGGATCTCGCCGAGCACGATCGGGCCGCCGACCTCGCGGATCTCGACGTCCTGGATCGCGCCCCGGCCCGTCCGCATCGCGAACCGGTCGCAGTCGGCGCCGGCAGCGGCCATGAGCCGGTGGACCTCGATCCCCTGCGGGCAGGCGCCCTCGCACCGGCCGCAGCCGACGCAGGCCGCGAGCAGCCCTCCGAGCCCGGTTGTGTCGCCCTGCGCGGCGGCCTGAACCGCCGTCGGGATATCCGCCTCGACCGGGCAGGCTCCGACGCAGGAGCCGCAGCCGCCGCAGGCCGCTGCGAGGGCCGCGACGTCGATCTCGGGGGGCGCCGGCCGGAGGGGCCGCCGCTGGACAGCGACCCGGACCGCGACCTCGCCGACCTTCGCCGGGTCGAGCACGAGCACGCCCGGCGCGGTTCCCGAGACCAGGTCCTCGACGAGTCCGTCGGCCGATTCGCCCGTCCGGTCGGAGAGGCCCAGGCAGTTCTTGGCCGAGGTCGCGATCACGGGGATACCGGCCCGCGCCGCCTCGTCGTAGAGGTCGGCGCGGACGCACTGCTCGTCCACGACCACGAGGTCGGGGATGCCCGAGCGGATGTACCGGAGCTGCCAGGAGATCGGGCCCACGATCTTCGCCGCCGATGACCGGCGGGTCATGTCGATCGCGGTGCAGCAGATCCCGGTCACCTCGACCGAGCCCTCGAGACCGTGAGAGCCGAGGTAGTCGAGGATCGCGGCGGCCGGCGGGACGTTGTGCCCGACCACGAGGATCACGGGCTTCGCGGCGTCGATCGAACCGAGCCCGAGCTCGACGAGCGCGGCCTGGGGGTCTGCCTTCGGGAAGTCGAAGGCCGAGACCTGGGCCGTGTCCGCGACCTCGAGGGCGACGTGGTCGATCATCCCCGCGTGAAAGACCTTCGACTCGAAGTCGATCGGGTCGGCCTCCTGCCCGGTGTGGGTGGCCGAGAGGAGGTGGACGAGCTGCCCGTCGACGTAGTCGAGCACGGCCTCGAGGTCGGCGAGCGTCTCGGGGCGCAGGCCGCAGACGAGCTCCACGATCGGCATGCGGAGTTCGACCGCGAGCCCGCCCGTGTCGAGCGGGAAGCTCCGTCCGTTGCGCTCGATCAGGTACTCGAGGAGCTCGCGAGCGTGGCTCGCGTGGGTCGCGGTCCCGATACAGGCCGCGAGCAGCACGATCCGCGACTGCTGGGCGGCCATGGTGATCCCGCAGGCGCCGCGCTTTCCGCCCGAGAGGTCGCACTTGCCGTAGGTGCAGAGGCAGCAGAGGTCGCAGAGCGGCATGTAGAACGGGCGGTACCGCGCGAGCAGCCGCCGGTCCCAGTCCCGGAGCGCCGTCGGGGACGGGCACGGCGTCGGCCCTGCCGGCTCGTCCCAGGTCCCCGAACCGACCCGGCCGATCCCGACGCGCAGATCGCGGACCCGGCCGAGCGGTGAGGCGATCTCGCCGATACGGATGTCGATTCCCTTCATAACAGCAATCCGGGGCCGCCCGGAGGGTCGCTCCGGTTGCAGCGGCGGTCTATCGATCCCTATCGAGGGGCGCCGTATTAAAGGTAAGGTATGGCGATCACGGCGCGAGCCCGGCCCGCTCGAGGATCGCGCCGACCGAGGCGAGGCCGGGGTTGTCCGCCGGGAGGTCGAAGAGCGACCGGCCCTCGAGCGTGAACGCGGCCACGACCGGGTCGGCCGCGATCCGCCCGACGTACGGCATCCCGGTCGAGGATGCGAGCGCCTCCATCGCCGGGTCGACCTGGTACCCGCCGGCCACGACGAACCGGCCGTACCGGACGCCGGACTCGTCCGCGACGCGTCGGGCCCGGGCCACGTGGTCGAACGACTTCTTGGAGGCCCCGACCAGGTCGACGATCAGGTCGACCTCCTCCGCGATCCGGCGGTTCAGGTGCTCGAGCCCGGCCGGGGAGTCGATCAGAAGGTAGCGGTACTGCCGGACGAGCCGTTCGAGCGCACGCTTCAGGGCCGCGTCCGGCAGGCAGTAGCACCCCTCGACCCACTTGGTGCCGAGCGCGACAAGGTCGTAGCAGTCCCCCTCGTAGAGCCCCTCCTCCCAGATGCGCCCCTCGATCCGCTCCGAGGGCGCGACGCCGCTCGTGGTTCCCGTGCCGGCGATGAAGGTCTCCTCGAGGAGCTCGGCGATCGTCCTGACGCCGGCCTTCGCGAGGTCGGCCCCGACCATCTCGGCGAGGGACTGGTCGGGATCGGCGTCGACGAGCAGGATCGGCCCGCCCCCGTGCTCGCAGAGCCACCGCGCGGCGAGCGCGACGAAGCTCGTCTTGCCCGTGCCGCCGCGGCCGACGACCACGACCCGGATCATGCCGCCTCCGCGAGGATCCCGTCGAGCAGGGCCTCCACGAGCGTGGCCGTGGCCCCGTCCGTGGGCACGGGCCTGCCCTCCTGTCCGGCCCGGGTCACATCGGGGTCGTCGGGGAACACGGCGAGGAGCGGTAGATCAAGCCGCGCCGCACAGTCCGTCGCGGACGCGACAGCCCCGTCGCCGGCGAGCCGGCTCCCGACGAGAGCGAGGCGGGGTATGCCGAGCTCGCGGGCCAGGTCCCGGATCCGGCCCGCGACCTGGCACGAGGCCGCCGATCCGTCGACGAGCACGAGCAGGAGGTCGACGTTCGCGGCCGTACCGCGTCCGAGGTGTTCGAGCCCGGCCTCGAGGTCGAGCACGACCGCCTGGCGCTCGCCCACGACGAGCCGCCGGAGGAGCGCCCGGACCACGGCCGCCGCGGGACAGGTGCAGCCTCCGCCGGCCGACCTGACCGTGCCCATCACGAGCAGGCCGGCGCCGGCCGGCGTCATCACGGCCCGGTCGCGGATCACGTCCTCGACCGGGAACGAGAGGTTGTAGACGCCGCCGTAGCCGGTCGCGGTCTTGGCCGCGACGAGGTCGGCGTCCTCGGCGATCGGGACGATCCGGTCCGCCTCGGCGGCCGGCAGCCCGAGGGCAGCCCCCAGGCTCGGCGCCGGATCCGCGTCGATCGCGAGGGTCGCGTACCCGCGCCGGGCGAGCGCGGCGGCGAGCAGGGCCGCGAGCGTGGTCTTGCCGACCCCGCCCTTGCCCGAGAGCGCGAGCTTCATTCCGTCAGAACTGGCCTCCGCGGGTGATGAAGGTAACGGGGAGCGAGCGGAGTTTATCCGGCGGCAGGTAGAACGGCCGGCCATGGAGCTGCCCTCCTACCGCCGCATGGCCCCGTCCCTCCTCCGCGAGCGGGCGCAAGCGGCGAGGCGGCTCCTCGAAGACTGCCGCCTCTGCGTCCGTCGCTGCGGTAGGGACCGGCTCGCGGGCGAACGGGGCTGGTGCCGGGCCGGGCGGGAGCTGCGGATCTCGGGGTACGGGCCGCACTTCGGCGAGGAACCGCCCCTCGTCGGCCGACACGGGTCGGGCACGATCTTCTTCTCGCACTGCACCATGGGCTGCGTCTTCTGCCAGAACTGGGAGACCTCGCTCGAGGGACGGGGCGAGCAGATCACGGAGGCCGACCTCGCAGCGATCATGCTCGGGCTCCAGGATGACGGGTGCCACAACATCAACCTGGTCTCGCCCACGCACTACGTCCCGCAGGTCATGGAGGCGGTCGCGATCGCGGCGGGCGAGGGGCTCTCGATTCCCCTGGTCTACAACACCGGGACGAGCGAGACGCTCGAGACCCTCCGCCTGCTCGACGGGGTCGTGGACATCTACCTCCCCGACGCCAAGTACGCCGACGATTGCGTCGCCCTGGAACTCTCGCGGGTCACCGGGTACGTCGATGCCATGAAGCAGGCACTCCTCGAGATGCAACGGCAGGTCGGCGACCTCGTCTGCGAGGACGGGATCGCACTGCGGGGGCTGATCGTCCGTCACCTGGTGCTGCCCGGCGGAGTCGCGGGAGGCTGCGAGCTGATGCGTTTCATCGCCGAGGAGGTCTCGCGGGATGCGTACGTCAACATCATGGATCAGTACCGGATGGTGAGGCGCTTCTCGGCCCGGGAGCTGGAACGGAATCCGCGCCTCGCGCAGATCCGGCGCCCCGTGACACGGCAGGAATACGAGGATGTTGTCGCATGCGCACGGCGCGCCGGTCTGCACCGGTTTGCGTCCTGACTCCACGCTCTTTCCCGATCCGCCCGAAATTCCCTCCATATCTGCATCAGCGAACGGAGACGAATCCGTAAGAATCAAATACTTTATAAAGCAATGGACTCTGTGACGAGAAGGGCCGGCGGAGGCCGGAGATCCGTGCGCACCGATCCCGGTGCGGATCGACTCTATCGCCAAACCGATCCCTTCCGTTCGACAACGGGGGCCACGATGACGGCAAAGGAGTGGACGAACCGGCTGCTCGGCCGCGGCGGCATCGCTGAGGAGGCCCCCGTCCGCGTCCGACGGTACATGCTGCGGGAGCGGCTCGCCTCGATCGGGGACGACTTCCCGATCGAGGACGAAGAGGGCGAACTCGCCTTCTCTGTGGACGGAAAGGCGCTTCATAACATGCACACTCTGATCCTCAGGGATTCACACGGCAACGATCTGTACCGGATCCCTGAGAGGATGCTCCACCTGAAGACGTTCATGGAGATCGAGAGGAGCGGGGGCGGAACGGCCGCGACGATCAGGAGGACGAAGATCGGGACCATGCGCGACCGCTGGACCGTAACCCTTGCCGACGGGAAGACCCTGCAGCTCCGGGGATCCGTCGCCGACCACGAGTACCGGATCGATGCGGGTGAGAGACGAGTGGCCGATCTCTCGAAGCGGTGGTTCCGCCAGCCGCACACCTACGGCGTGGCCGTTTCGGGGGGAGAGGACGATGCGCTCCTGCTCACGATCGCGGCCGCGGTCGACCAGATGACAAGGTGAGAGCACCCGCGGAGAGATCGCGGCAATAGCATGATATGGTGCGGAAGCGACCACCTTTAGCGATCGCCATGAAGGAGCGCGCAGCAGAGGTGCTCTCGGGCCTGTCCGGGGTCCTGCACCGGTACCGGTTCCGGATCCTGCTGGCCTCCCTGCTCCTGCTGCTCGCCGTCGAGCCCGTGGCCGTCGCCGGCTCGACACTCGAGCCGCTGTTCGGGATCGCTGTCTCGCTGGTGATCATCTCGGGCCTGCTCGCGATGCAGCACGAGCGGCTGCTCCTCGGCATCGCGATCCTCCTCGGCACGCCCATCCTGATCGCCCGGTTGGCCGCCACCCTCCTCCCGTCCGGCACGTCTCCCATGGTCGACGTCCTGATTCCCATATCGTTCTTCGCCTTCTTCGTCGTCTTCCTGCTCAGGGCAGTGATCACGGCCGACGAGGTCACGAGCGACGTGATCGCGGGAGCCCTCTCGGTCTACCTGCTCCTGGGCGTGACCTGGTCCCTGTTCTACCAGGGCCTCGCCATGGTGGACCCGTCCGCGTTCAACGTGAACTCCGCGATCGCCGCTGCCGGCCCGCTCGACCGGATGGACTTCGTCTACTACAGCTTCATCACGCTCTCCACCGTGGGCTACGGGGACATCACCCCCGTCGCGCCGCTCGCGCAGTCCTTCGCCTACGCCGAGGCCGTCATCGGCGTGCTCTACATCGCGGTGCTGGTCGCGCGGCTCGTCAGCGCGTACCAGCGGTCACCCCACCCGCCGCGATAGCGCGCCGTGCCTGGACGCGCTTCGTCGCCTCGGCCGAGAGCAGGAGCGCCGTCGCGATCGAGAAAACGAGCAGCACGATCATGTCCTGATCGGCCCCGCTCAGGAGCGCGACCAAAAGGATGGCCGTGAGCGGTATGCCCATCGCCACGGCGAGCGCCCCGGCCTCGATGCAGAGCACGAAGACCGCCGCCGGGATCCCGGGGACCAGGAGGTTGAGCGCGAGCCCGATCAGAGTGCAGGAGAAGATGATCGGGAAGACCGGCCCTCCGATGTACCCGGCCTTGATCGAGATCCCGAAGAGCCCGATCTTCAGGAACGCCAGCAGCAGGAGCAGGCCCGCGCCGTAGAGGGCCGGGTTCGCGGTGAAGTCCTGGATCTGACTCTCGCCCGAGAAGAGAAGGTCCGGGAAGACATAGCAGACTGCGCCGATGACGGCGCCAGCGGCGAGAACACGGAAAACGACGCGCTCGCCGAGGAGTCGGTCCATGGCCTTCTCGACCGTCTGGAGCCAGACACCGGTCAGGAGCGCGATCCCCGTCGCGATCACGCCGCAGAGGATGGCGACGACCACATAGACAGGGATCAGGCCGGCAGGCGGGAACGGGACCATCGACGCGAACGAATGGAAACCCGCGGCCCGGAAGACGACGAAGCCGACGGCCCCGGCGATCAGGTTCCAGACCAGGCACTGAAGCGGGGTTTTGGACTGGCCCGACCGGAGCTCGGTGGCGAAGATGCCCGTGAAGAGGACGCCGCCGATCAGGCCGTTGAAGGCCGAGGCCAGGGCCGCGATGTTGAACCCGGCGGCGGCAGAGTCAGGGATCCGGAGGCGCGGGCGAATGAACTCGGCGATCTCGCTCACGAGCACTCCGAGCACGCCCTCGGGCCCGATCGAGGCCCCCGAGAGGAGCGAGGCGAGGGAGGAGACGAACGCTCCGGGGAACCGATGGTAGTCCGGCGTCTCGGCGTCGCCGCGGACCATCTCGACGAAGCCGGCATCGATCGCGCTCGGCGCGCGGAGGTACCGCCGGGAGAGGCCGACGACCAGGGAGAAGAGGACCACGAGGACCGGGATCAGCCACCGGTTCTCCGAGAGGACATTCTCGTTCCAGATCGCATGCTCGAGGTAGCCGTTGAGCAGGAGGAAGGCGAGGGAGAAGACGATCGCGATCAGCGCGATCAGGACAACGGCGCCGAGCCGCGCCGGTATGTACGGTCGCCGGAGTTCCTCCCGGCACGGCGGCACCGCCGGCAACAGGGAACATTCTTCTGCTGGTGTACCGGGCATCGCAGGTCCGCCTCTATGTCCATCGGTTTCACTCCTGCCCATAAAAGGTGTCTGATTCATGGGACGCGCTTCCGACCTCAATGTTTATATCGGCCGGACGCCATCGAGACGTGCATGACGCCCGTAAGGCTCTATACGCTCTCGAACTGCCCCTGGTGCGCCTGGGCAAAGGACTTCTTCTCGCGGCGGGCGGTCCCGGTGGAGACGGTCGACTACGACCTCGCCGATCCGGCCCGGCGACGGCGGATCCTGCTCCGGATGCTCGACCACGGTACGGCCGCGTTCCCGTACGCCGAGCGGGGCGGGCGGGTCGTGGTCGGATACGATCCGTCGCGGTACGAGTCCCTGCTGGACGTATGAACCCGATCCTGGTGACCGGCTCGACCGACGGGATCGGCCGCGCCGCGGTTGGGCTGCTCGCCGAGGCCGGACGGTCCGTGATCGTTCACGGAAAGGACCCGGCGAAGGGGTCGGCGGTCGTCGCGGAGCTCCGCGCACGGTTTCCGGACGCCGCGATCGACCTGGTCACGGCGGATCTCCGCGACCCCGGGGCGATCGCCGGGATTGCGGACGTGGTCCGCGACCGATACGGCGGGCTCGACGCGCTCGTCAACAACGCGGGAGTCTACATGCGCAATCGGGTGCTGACGCCCGCGGGGCTCGAGACCACGTTCGCGGTCAACGCGCTCGCCCCGTACAGAGTCACCCGCGCCCTCGCATCCCTGCTCCGCCCGCCGCGCCGGGTCGTGAACATGGCCTCGATCGCCCACTTCTCGACCGAGTCGGTCGACTGGGAGAACCTCCAGGGCGAGCGGCACTACGACGGGTACGCTGCCTACAGCCTCTCCAAGCTCGGTGTCATACTGATGACCCGGGCCTTCGCCGAGCGCGGGTTCGAGGCGGTCTCGCTCCACCCCGGCGTCTGCGACACCAAGCTGCTCGCGGCGGGGTTTCCCCCCGGCAGCCAGGGCGCCTCTCACGAGCACTGCGGCCGGAGCGAGGCCCGCCTCGCCACCGCGGAGACCGCTCGAGCCCGGGGCCTACTACGACCAGGGGGTCCTGGGCCGCTCGTCGCGGCTCTCCCGCGACCCCGAGCTCGTCCGGCGCTGGTGCCGGATGCTTCAGTCGTTCGGGTAGGCCCGCCGAGCGTTTCGGACGAAGGCCCGGACCCGTGCGTGGTCCTTGACGCCCGCGGCGGCCTCCACCCCCGAGGCGACGTCCACGCCGAAGGGCCGGACCTCCCGGATCGCGGCCTCTACATTATCGGGCGAAAGGCCGCCCGCGAGCAGCACCGGCACTGGCGAGGAGGCCACGATCCCGCGGGCGTAGGTAGGGTCGTACGGTGTCCCTCGCCCGTGCGAGCCGTCCACGATCACCATCGCGCAGTCGTCGGGGACCGGGCTGCCCGGGGCCACCACGCGGATGACGGCGACGCCGGCCGACGGCGGCACGGCGAGCGGCTGCGAGAGCTGGAGTGCGTCCGGGCCGGCGGCGAGGCACTCGGCGAGCCCCTCCCCCGAGTCGGTGTGGCTGACCACGACTCTGAGCACGCCCGGCGGAACCTCTGCGAAGATCGCCCGCGCCTGCTCGACCGTGCAGGAGCGCGGCGAGTTCGAGGCCATCACGACCCCGATCGCGTCCGCGCCGGCCTCGACCGCAACCCGTGCGTCCTCCGGCCGGGTGATGCCGCAGATCTTCACGAAGGGGCCGGATGTCATGGCAGGGGAATCGGCAGTCCGGATGATATTTCTGTCGCCGGCTCAGACCGAGCAGGGGATCCCGCTGATGGTCGTCGGCTCCGCGCGGGCAATCACCAGCGCCGAACGAGAAGTCGCTCGAGCCTCTCGCCGAGAGAGATGCCTGCCCAATCAGGTCTCCCGTTCACACATCCAGCCTCGGCGTGTCTCGCAGCCGTGGTGCCGGGTACATCGTAATTATCTCAGAATTTTTTGAAGATGCCCGATTCCGTTGGCCTCCACCGAACCTAAGCCCAACGACGACTCTCAGTCTTCAGTAAGAAGCTCGCGAAGCCATCGCGGGCTTCGCCAATACGGGTTCGTATTCAAACCGTATTGTATTGGCACGGATCGAAATTACGTCAAAGGCATCCTGATATCATCTTAAAGTCGTTCTTAACGAGCTTCCGTCTGTAGTTGCGTTCGAACAGCCCTATCGCCATATCAAGAGCATCCATTTTTCCCGGATACGTGGCATCAAACTGTTGCTTCAGCACAACTTCTGGCCAGTTGGGAACTCTGTTGTTAAATTTATCGCAATATCAAAAAGAATAATCCGCGAGATTCTCAAAGCGACCATCTGATGTACCGGTGTCGCGTATCCTTGCTGCATAAATGCATCATACGACCTTCACGTCGAAATATGCGTAGAAGATACAGGGCCATTGATCATTTGATCCGTGGCGCTGCAAATTTCCTCAACCACGGATTAGTTCCGCCTCCTCGTATTCTTGGCATGGGCCGCTGTATCAGGGCTTTGCGGTTCAGCGGTAAATCCTTCGACAGTTTTTCGATATTTTTCCTCATTTCGAGGATAACATGGTCCAGATGCGTCATTATAGGCTGAATGCTGAGCTCACGGCGATACAGATACCCGGCAGTGACATGCCTGCGCCGACGCAATCCGATACCAAGGCCAAAAATGATATCAATGGGATTTATCGTCCAGGAGATATCCATTGTCACATACCCTCTATCTGCCCTTCACGACATAGGGCAATCCCGTTATCCGTTTCTTTGAGTAAGCGGTTTCGGGCAGATATCCCTTGTGCTTTGATGTAGCACTCTACCTGATTCGCTCCGTCTTCTCCTTGGTATCGTGATTGTCGTCGCGGTGAGCAGAATGACGATGGGCTTCGGTTGTTACTCCTCCGCGCACCGTCTCGTGTGGCGGGAGATGGTTACCTAAAAATCTCTTGTTGGCAACTTGCCATCACGCACTGGCCGTAGCTGATGCAGCCGTCGCCGAGAGGATAGCGGTCGTTCAGGAGACAGGCGATCCCGCGGGACTCGAGGGCTTCGACGATCGTCGTCCGGATCGCGGTGTTGATCGCGACCCCGCCCGAGAGGGCCGCCGTCCCGATGCCGCGGTCCTCCGCGACCCGGACTGCGGCCAGCGCGATCCCGCGGGCGAGGTTCGCCTGGAACGAGGCCGCGAGGTCCGCCACCGCCCGGTGCCCTGCGACCGACTCCGGCCGGTCGATCCCGAGATACCGGTCCGCGAGTTCGCCCATCAGCGCCCGCGTCGGCACGACAAGCACACCGTTCTCCTCCCGGAACTCGAATCGGCCACTCCACAGGCCCGGCCCCGGGCCGCGGCCGCCTCGAGCTTCATCGCGGGCTCGCCGTCGTAGGTCCGCTCGCGGCAGATCCCGAGCAGGGCCGCGGCCGCATCGAGGGCCCTGCCCGTGCTCGTCGTGAGCGGGGTATTGATCCGGCGCGCGGTCTGCCGGGCGAGCACGTCGCGTTCGATCTCGGTCCAGCCCCGCGCGGCGAGGAGGTCGAGCACCCGGTCCTCGGGCAGGACGCCGTAGAGCATCCGCTCGGGAAAGCGGGTCGCGAGATCGCCGCCCGGCATGGGCACGACCTCGAGGTGCCCGGCCCGGTCGAACGAGGGCACGGCGCCCGCGAAGATCTCGCCGCCCCAGACCGTCCCGTCCGTACCGTACCCGACCCCGTCGATCGCGATCCCGACGCAGGGCTCGCGCGTGACCGACGCGATGTGGGCGACGTGGTGCTGGACCGGGACGGCAGGGATGCCGAGCCCGTCCGCGAGCTCGCGGGCGTACCTGGTCGAGAGGAACTGGGGATGGAGGTCGTGGGCGACCGCGTCGTACCTGGCGCCCAGCCAGTCGCCGAGCTTCTCGATCGTCTCGACCAGGTACGCGAGTGTCTCCGGGTTCCGGACGTTGCCGACGTGGGGCGAGGTGACCGCGTGGCCGTCGCGGTAGATCGTCGCGTTCGCCGAGGCTCGGGCCCCACGCCGAGGATGCAGCGCGGCCCGAGGTCGACCGCAGTCCGGAGCGGCGCGTACCCGCGCGAGAGCCGGATCAGGTGGCCGCCCCGCACGACCGAGTCGTCGCAGCGGTTCACGATCCGGCGGTCGTGAGCGAGGTAGAAGTCGGCGACCCCGGCGAGCGCGGCAAAGGCCCGGTCGAGCCCGGTCACCATCGGGTATCCGGGGGCATTGGCCGAGGTCATCACCAGCATCGGGTGCGCGAGTCGTTCGAAGAGGAGGTGGTGGAGGCCAGTATAAGGCAACATCACCCCGATCGTATGGAGATTCGAGAGTGCGGCGTGGGCCGTCGGGTCGCGTTTCTCGAGCACGACGATCGGCCGCTCGATCGACCAGAGCGCCGCGCGATCCGTGTCCGAGAGGACGGCCATCGCCTCGACCTGGTCGGGGCGGGCCATCACGGCGAGCGGCTGCTCGAGCCTGCCGAGCCGCTCCTTGAGCTGAACGGCCGCCTCCTCGACGCACGCGATGTGGAACCCGCCGATCCCCTTGATCGCGACGATCCGCTCCTGATCGAGGAGCGCGGCTGTCTCGGCGACGGGTTCCTCCGTGGGGACCGCCCGCCCGTTCGAGTCGTACAGGGTGAGGTGCGGCCCGCAGCCCGGGCAGGCGATCGTCTGGGCGTGGTGCCGCCTCGAGCCCGGGTCCGTGAACTCGGTCCGGCAGCCGCCGCAGAGCGGAAACGCGTCCATCGAGGTCCGGGGTCGGTCGTAGGGCAGATCGCGGATGATGCTGTACCGGGGGCCGCAGTCGACGCACGAGGTCGCCCAGTACCCCGAAGTACCGGCTCGCCGGGTCGTCGATGTCCGTGAGGCAGCGGCCGCAGGTGGCCACGTCGGGCGGGATCAGGCCCGTTCTCGCCCCCTCGGCCGACGGAAGGATCGCAAAGCCGGCCGGGACCGGCCCGTCGAGGGCCCGGACGTCGACAGAATCGATACGCGAGAGCGGCGGCCCCCGCCGGAGCGACGCGACCAGCTCGTCGAACCGTTCACCCGCAGCCCGGACCTCGACCTCGGACCCGAGGTTCTTGACCGTGCCCCGAAGACCGAGCCGGACCGCCTCGGCGTAGACGAAGGGCCGGAAGCCGACGCCCTGTACGACGCCCCGGACCGTGATCAGGCCCTGCGGCATGTTTCTGAAACCTTTATTGATGAATCGCGCCAATATATATTGGAGTTCTCCGTGACAGGGCACATTCGCATCATCAACGACCCGGTGGAGCTGGTCCCTCTTCTCATCACCTTCAACGACGAGAAATATAAACAGATCTACGAACTTCTGAATCACGCCTGGATGACCGAGGCCGAGCTCGAGGCCGCGATCGGGGGCGATCACGTCGACGACTGCATCACGATCCTGAAGAAAGGGAACCTGGTGGAGGAGCAGTGGCGCATGCCCGAGCCGGGCAAGAACCCGGAGAAGGAGTTCCGGGCGACCTACTCGAAGTTCCGGGCGAACTTCCAGTGCGGCATGAGCGAGCTCGCGGACCTGCTCTACATCTCGATATCGAACGACGAGTCCCTGCGCACGACGGTCGAGGCCGTCGAGGCCGAGCTCGCGAACGGCAACATCTCGATCAACGACCTGGCCCGCAAGTACAGCGTCTCGCCGTTCTTCATCCGCGGAATCGCGAAGCGGAGCCAGCGGATGGACGTCAGGGGGCAGGGGCTGGTCTTCCTTGACCGGGCTCGCTGAAGACCCCCTCTCCACGATTCTGCGTTCGAAGCGGGAGGCGACCCGTTTCCGGTGCCTGGTCGAGATCGCCGAGCACCAGCCGGCGGTCCGGCAGCTCGAGGTCGCGGACGTCCTCGGGATCACGCCGCAGGCCGTCTCGGAGTACATGCGCGAGCTCGTCGAGGACGGCATGGTCGCCTCCCAGGGGCGGGGCCGATACGAGGTGACCCGCGAGGGGATCGAGTGGATCCTCTCCCGCGCCGAGCAGCTCGAGGCCTACGCCCGGCATGTCCGGCGCGACCTGATCCAGCAGGTCTCGGTCTGGGCCGCGGTGGCGGCCGAGGACCTCGAGGAGGGCGAGATGGTCGGGGTCTACATGCGGGGGGGCCTCCTCTACGCCGGCCGCGAGCCGCGGTCGGCGAACGGCGCCGTTGTCCGGGGAGCCGGGGCCGGCGAGGACGTCGGCGTGACCCGGCTCTCGGGGATGATCGATCACCGCGAGGGGCTCGTCCACGTCGCGAAGGTCCCGCGGGTCGAGAAGGGCGGCTCGCGCGCGGTCGACCTCGCGGCCCTGGCCGCGCTCGCGGCCCAGGCGGCCGTCGTCGCGGCCGTCGGGATCGAGGCCCGGGTCGCGCTCGAGAAGGCGGGGCGGGCGCCCGACATGTTCTACGGGGCCCGCGAGGGCGTGATCGAGGCCGCGTTCCACGGGCTCGACTGCCTGCTCTGCTGCGTGGACGAGGAGTTCACCGAATTCTTAAAAAGGCTTGAGGACGCAGGGCTGACCTATCGCATTCACGACCTGATGAACCGATGATCACGATCGTCTCGCCGACCAAGGCGGGGTATCGCCTGCTCTTCTTCGACGGTCGGATCGTCACGGCGGTCGGGCAGGTCACCCTTGCCGAGACCCCGAAGGGCGTCCGGCCGAAGGAGTACCAGGTCCGGCAGGCGGGCCGGCGCCAGTACCGGAATACGCCGACGAAGGAGCTCGTGAACCTGCTCCGCTCGACCGAGGTGATGCTGACCGCCCGCTCGCCCGAGTTCGAGTCCTTCCTCGCCGACCTCCAGGTGCGGTCGAAGCCTCTCGACGCCTGCCGGCTCTGCCTGCTCGAGGACCGCGTCACCCAGGTCCGCGAGAAGGACGCGGTGAAGTACGGCAACGAGCAGATCTGCCTGCCCTGCGCCCGGCGCGAACTCCGCCGCGAGGTCGCCCACTTCGGCCGGATGGCGAGGGGCGCGATGGGTCACCTCGACGAGCTCCTCTACCGCTACCGCGACGTCGACCGCGTCCTCGCGACGATCCAGCCCGAGACCTCGCGGCGAAAGTCGACGCTCTACGACCGGGTCGAGGCCCACGAGGTCGGCGAGACGCAGGCGCTCGAGGAGCTGCCCCTGCCGCGCCCGTTCATCGAGGCTGCCGGGGTCGAGCGGCTGATGCCGGTCCAGCAGCTTCTCGGTCGAGGCCGGCCTCCTCTTCGGCAAGGATCTCCTCGTGGTCGCGGCCACCGCGTCGGGCAAGACCTTCATCGGAGAGATGGCCGGGCTCAAGAACAACCTCGAGGGGCGGGGGCGAATGCTCTTCCTCGTCCCGCTCGTCGCGCTCGCGGTCCAGAAGCATCATCGCTTTGCCGAGCGCTACGGCGCGTTCGCGAAGGCCTCGCTCCAGATCGGGGCGGCGCGGATTCGCCTGGCCGAGAACCGCGGCGGAGGGTCGCGCGACCCGCGAGCGGCGCTGGTCGTGGGGACGTACGAGGGGGTCGACCATCAGATCAGGCTCGGCCGGTTTCCGTCCAAGGTCGGCACGGTCGTGATCGACGAGATCCAGATGCTCGAGGACCCGGAGCGGGGCCACCGGCTCGACGGGCTGATCGCGAGGCTCAAACACCTCTACCCGCAGGCCCAGTTCCTCTACCTCTCGGCCACGATCGGCTCGCCGAAGTTGCTCGCGAAGAAGCTCGGCGCAACCCTGGTCCGGTACCAGAGCCGGCCCGTGCCCCTCGACCGCCACCTGGTCTTCGTCGAGCGGAAGGAGAAGATCCCGACGATCAAGCGGCTCGTGGACGAAGAGTACCGCAAGATCTCGTCGAAGGGATTCCACGGTCAGACGATCGTCTTCACGAACTCCCGCGCCCGCTGCCACCAGGTGGCCGAGCAGCTCGGGCCGAAGGTGGGGGCCTACCATGCCGGGCTGACGTCGCAGGAGCGGCGCGAGGTCGAGGACCGGTTCATGCGGGGCAAACTCGCGGCGGTCGTGACCACGGCCGCGCTCGGGGCCGGGGTCGATTTCCCGGCCTCGCAGGTGATCTTCGACGCGCTCGCGATGGGGATCGCCTGGCTCACCGTCCAGGAGTTCCAGCAGATGTCGGGGCGGGCCGGCCGGCCCGACTTCCACGACGAGGGGAAGGTGGTGGTGCTCGCCGAGCCCGGCGGCACCTACTCCCGCGACTCCTCGATCACCGAGGAGGCGGTCGCGATACTGCTCCTGAAGGGCGAGATGGGCGAGGTCGCGCCGGTCTACGACCTCGAGCAGTCGAGCGAGGAGTTCGCGGCGAACGCGGTCGTCGCACGCGGCGACGCGGCCGCCATCGCCGCGCTCGAGGCCCGCATGGTCGGGGAGACGGAGCCCGTCCTCCCCACGCTCCTGGGCCACAAGCTCGTCGCCGAACGGGCGGGCCGGATCGAGCTCACGCCGCTTGCGCGGGTGATGGCCGAGCACTTCATCGGGGTCGAGCGGCTGCTCCGGATCCGGCGTCTCGTGCAGAAGGAGGACGACCCGATCGAGATCCTGACCGGCCTCGAGTGCGAACCGGACTGATCGCGCCATCCGGGCCCGCACATTCAGGTCCGTCGATATAAAGTGGCAGGAGAGCCAATCTCATCCGACGGTAACCATGGGCTCCACGCTGGTAGAGAAGGTCTTTTCGAGCCGCTGCGGGACGGACGTCCGGGCCGGCGAGGTCGTGATGGCCCCGGTCGACGCCGCGATGATCCACGACATCACCGGCCCGCTCGCGATCCAGACCTTCCGCGAGATGGGCGGCGAGCGCGTCTTCGACCCGAGCCGGATCGTGATCCTCTTCGACCACCAGGTGCCGGCGGACTCGATCGCCGCGGCCGAGAACCAGGTGTTCATGCGCCGGTTCGCGACCGAGCAGGGGATCCTGAACTACGACATTCGCGAGGGGGTCTGCCACCAGGTCGTGCTCGAGAAGGGGCATGCCGCGCCGGGCGAGATCGTGATCGGCTCGGACTCGCACACCTGCATGTACGGTGCGGCCGGCGCGTTCGCGACCGGGATCGGCTCGACCGACATGGGCTTCGCCCTCCGCTTCGGCGCGCTCTACTTCCGCGTGCCCGAGACGGTCCGGGCGATCGCCACCGGGGCATTCCCCGAACGCGTGGGACCGAAGGACCTGATCCTCTCGATCGTCGGCGACATCGGCGCGGACGGTGCGACGCTACCGGGCCGTCGAGTTCGGCGGCGAGGCGGTCTCGAGTATGGGGATGGCCGGCCGCATGACCCTCTGCAACATGGCGATCGAGATGGGCGCGAAGGCCGGGATCGTCCCGCCGGACGCGACGACCTGGGACTACGTCCGCGGCCCGGCGACCCGGTGCGACCCCGTTCGAGCTCGCCTCGGACCACGACGCGACCTTCGCCGAGACGCGGACCTACGACGCCTCGGCGCTCGAGCCGCAGGTCGCCGTTCCCCACAACGTCGACAACGTGGTCCCGATCTCGAAGGTCGCGGGCACGCACGTGGACCAGGTCTTCATCGGCTCCTGCACGAACGGCCGGTTCGAGGACCTCGCCGAGGCCGCCGAGGTGCTCGGCGACCGGTCCTTCTCGGACGCGGTCCGGGTGATCGTGATCCCGGCCTCGCGGGACGAGTACCTGAAGGCGCTCCGCGGGGGCCTGATCGAGCAGTTCGTCGAGGCCGGCGCGCTCGTCGAGGCGCCCTGCTGCGGGCCCTGCATGGGCGGGGCCTTCGGCCTGCTCGCGCCGGGCGAGGTCTCGCTCTCGACGTCGAACCGGAACTTCCGGGGACGGCAGGGGTCGACCGAGGGACTGGTCTACCTCGCGTCGGCGGCCACGGCCGCGGCCACGGCGATCACGGGCGAGATCACGGACCCGCGGGAGGTGTGACGATGACCGAGCAGATCGAGAGACAGGGCGACGAGTGAGGACCGTGACGCTCCCGGAGAGCGTGGCGCGCCCCGCGTCTGGAAGTTCGGCGACGATATCGACACGGACGCGATCATCCCCGGCCGGTTCCTGATAATCAACGACCCGGCCGAACTGGCGAAGCACGCGTTCGAGGGAACGCGCGACGAGTTCGCGCAGTCGGTGCTCCCCGGGGACGTGATCGTCGGCGGCCGGAACTTCGGCTGCGGCTCGTCGCGGGAGCATGCGCCGCTCGCGCTGAAGGGCGCCGGCGTGCGGTACGTCGTCGCCGAGTCGTTCGCCCGCATCTTCTTCCGGAACGCGATCAACGTCGGCCTCCTGCCGCTCACGACTCCCTCGACGGCGGCGTTCGAGGACGGGGCCGAGGTCTCGGTCGACCTCGGCGCGAACACGATCTCGGTCGGCGGTGCAGGCCTACGCGCTCGACCCGGTTCCCGACTTCCTCCAGCGGATCGCGGACGCGGGCGGCCTGGTCGAGTACGCGAAGGCGGTCGGGGAGGTGGAGACGTGCAGCACAAGGTCGCGGTGATCGGCGGGGACGGGATCGGTCCCGAGATCGTCGCGAGGGCTGCCGCGTCCTCGAAGCGGCCGGCGAGCGCTACGGCTTCGACCTCGACTTCACCGAGTTCTCGATCGGCGCGGACCGCTACCTCGAGACCGGCGAGCTCCTGACCGAGGACGACCTCGCGGAACTCGCGAAGTTCCGGTCGATCTACTTCGGTGCGATCGGCGACGAGCGCGTCAAGCCCGGCGTCCTCGAGAAGGGGATCCTGCTCGCGCTCCGGTTCCACTTCGACCAGTACGTCAACCTCCGGCCGATCAAGCTCCTGGCCGGCGTGCAGACGCCGCTGGCGAACAAGGGACCGGCCGAGATCGACTTCGTCGTGGTCCGCGAGAACACGGAGGACTTCTACGTCGGGATCGGCGGTCGCCAGGGCCCCGGGCGGAGCCACGCCGACCTCGAGGTGCTCCGCTCGCTCTACTCCGTGAAGTTCGGGCTCGACATCGAGTCCGACGCGGAGGAGCTCGCGTACCAGATCGGCGTCGTGACCCGCGAGGGCTCGCGCCGCGTGATGGAGTACGCGTTCGCTCTCGCGGAGCGGCGGAAGCGGAAGGTCGCGTCGGTCGACAAGGCGAACGTCCTCTCGGACGTCTACGGGCTCTGGCGCGAGGTCTTCGCGGACGTGGCCGCAGCTACCCGTCGGTCGCGACCGAGTTCACCTTCGTGGACGCGATCACCATGTGGTTCGTCAAGAACCCCGAGTGGTTCGACGTCGTGGTCACGCCGAACATGTTCGGCGACATCATCACCGACCTCGGCGCGATGATCCAGGGCGGGCTCGGGCTCGCGCCGGGCGGCAACATCAACCCGGACGGCACCTCCATGTTCGAGCCGATCCACGGCTCGGCGCCGAAGTACCGGGGCAGGAACGTCGCGAACCCGATCGCGACCGTCTGGGCCGGAGCGCTGCTGCTCGACTCGCTCGGCGAGCACGAGGCCGCGGACGGCGTGGTACGGGCGATCGAACAGACGATCGCCGACGGCGTCGTGACGCGCGACATGGGCGGCGCGTCCTCGACCTCGGGCGTGGGCGATCACCTGGTGCAGCTCGTGGGGAGACGGGGTTAAGCCTTTCATGTCCGAGATGGTCCGCTGGATCGAGGAGCACTTCGACGACGTGCCGCCCACGCCCGCGCTCGTGATCGACGCGACCAAGCACATGCGCAAGAACGAGCGCAAGCAGACTCTTCTCCGAGGACCTTCCCCAGATGAAGACGGCGGAGGGGCGCTGGTTCGAGGGCGTCTGCTACGAGCGGATGCTCCGGCTCGTCGAGCGGACCGACCTCATCGGCGGGATCGCCCGGAAGGGGGCCGACGCCCCGCCCGCCGGGAGCGTCGCGGCCCTCGGCCAGAACGGGCTCTTCTACTCGAACATCGGCGACATCAAGATCCGTGGCAACGGGCAGGATCTCGCCGAGTTCGACCTCCTCCTGAAGGACCGCGACGGCAACATCGCCTTCGCCGAGATCGTGACCTCGCCGACCGACATGAAGGAGTTCGAGGCCGAGATCCGGTTCAAGAAGCGGCTGATCGGGTTCATCTACGGACAGGCCCAGGTCCCGTTCCTGCTCTACTCCACGGTCGACGTCTCGCGCCATCCGATCGTGAAACGGATCATGAAGGAGCCCGAGAACGCGCTGATCCTGGCAGGCCCGTGCGAGGAGCTGAAGAAACTTATCCAGGGGCATGCGGTCAAGAACCACGTCCGAAAGAGCCCGAAGACCCCGAAGTTCTTCCGGGCCGACGAGATCAGGGCAAAACGCCCGTTCGATTTCAAGGCGCTTCACGAGGAGCGGCGGCAGCGGCTCCTGCAGATGGTCGCGGCCAAAACCCCCAAGGCGGAGTTCGCCGAGCCCGACGACCTGCCGCCGATCGTCCGGAAGATCCTCTGCGGCGGGCTCTACCCGTCGGCGGCCAAGGCCCTCTGCGCCAGCTATCCCCTGACCATCCGCGGTAAGCCGATCCCGTGCGCGGACGTCCCGAAGCTCTACTCGAAGGTCGTGCTCGCGGTCAACCTGCCCGACGGAGACCCGATCGTCTACCTGCGCTCCCGCAACCGGAAAGAGTACCTGAAGATGGTCCGGGACAAGCAGGGCGGCTTCAAGTTCGAATCGGCCCGGACGCCCCACATGGCCGGGTTCTTTCTCTGGCTCGAGACGATCGCGCCGAGCCTCGGGTCGCAGGTCGCCCACGAGATCCTGATGACCTTCATCGGCCCGGGACGGAACTCGGCGCCGTTCGTCCCGCACACCAACCCGCCAGCGGCAGCAGAAGGAGCCGAAGCCGCAGAAGGAACCGCCGCAGCGGAAGGCACAACCGGGTCAGCAGAGGCAGCGGAAGAGCGGGGCCGCTCCGGAGCCGAAGCCGGTCGGCGATGCCGAGGTTCCGAAGGCGTCGCGAAAGCGCCGTCGCCGGCCCCGCAGAAAGCCGGCAGAAACATCCCCGACTTCCGGGGTGCCGCTCGTCGGCGGACCGGCACCCGGCTCCTGAGCCCCTGCCCCGAGCCCGGCGAAACCGCTGCGCTGGCCGCCCCCGCCGGCAACGAATGCTCTTCTTCACTCCGATGAACCCCGCCGCTTTGAGCCGTCGGCGCGTTCGCTGAAAGATACCGGCCGGACGTCGCGAAAAGGGGGACCGTCCGTTCAGCGCAGGAGGAACCAGCCGACGGCGTTGGTCGCGATCCAGCCGACGGCGACGCCGATGACGATGACCGTGCCCAGGCCGCCGAGGTGCTGGGGCATGAGAAGGGGGTAGGCGACGAGGGCGAGGAGGCCGACACCGACCCAGAGCGCGATCCCGACAGCCATCAGCGCGGAGCCCTGCTTCGCTGCCGGCGACTGCGCCGTCGCCAGCGTCGGCTCGTCGGACGGCGTATCGGCCACCGCCTCGTCCGCGGTCGGCTCGACGACGGATGCTGCCTCCGGCCCCGCCCGGGCGAGGAGCGCCCGGAGCATGTCCTCGGCCTCGTTCCGCCGGTCACGGATCTCGCCGTTCGTCGGGTCGAGCGTGACCGCCTCCTCGAGGTCGGCGACGGCGCCGCGCATCTCCGCGATCGCCGGGCCGAGATCCGCCTCGTCGTCCCCGGACCGGAGCGTCGCGCCCTCGATCCGCTTGTCCGCGCGCTCATGGAGGAAGTGCGCGAGGGGCACGCCGAGGATCCCGCGCTCGGCGAGCGGCATCGCCCGCTGGAGCAACAGGATCGCCTCGTCGTGATCTTCGCGGCTGTGCAGCAGCTTGGCCTTTCCGAGCACCGACTCGGAGACCGGGACCGCGATACGGGACCGCACCTCGGCCAGGGCGATCGCACGCTCCCAGTGCCCGAGGGCGTCGTCGACCCGGTCCGCCTCGAGGGCCCTGAGGCCGAGCTCGAGCTGGAGCCTGGCTCCGATCCGGCGCGCCTCGGGCGACGCGCGCTTCTCCGCGTCGAGCCGCTCCAGCGCGCCGAGGGCGCTGTCGTACTCCTTCTCGTCGACCAGCCGCTCGATGAAGGCGAAGGGGGTGAAGAGCGGCAGGAGGTCCGGGCGCCGCTCGCCGACGGCGGCCTGGACCTTCTCGAGGAGGCCGATCTCGGCGAGGAGGTGCGGCCCGGCTGCGATCGCGGCCGGTGAGAGCCCCCGCCCCGAGAGGACCTTCAGCTCCGGCAGGGCTCGAGCGGCCTCGAGTTCGGCCTTAAAGAGCGCGAGGTGCTCGCGAACGCGCCCCTCTCCCGGGATGTCCCCGTTCTCCGTCCTGAGCGCCGCCATCGCCTCGAGCTCGTCCGTGAGGTGCCGCTCGAGCGCGTTCGCGGCCGCCTCGCCCACGCCGCGGTTGCCGGTGACGACCCCCCACTCGGTCCAGAACGCCTCCGACGCGCAGAGGGCGGCGAAGCGGGAGAGGGCCGCCTCCCAGAGCCGGGCCGTCACGTCGGGCGGCGAGGGGAGGTCAGGGCCGTTCCGGCCCGATCCGCGGGCTTCCCAGTACGAGAGCACCGCGATCGAATGCGTGGCCGCCGGCAGGGGAAACCCGCGCCGCTCCACCGCGCGCCACCGCTCGTCCGCGCTCCGCCGGGCCGTCGTCTCTCTCAACGTTTCGAACGGGTCGTCGAAGGCGAGATCGTCGAGGTACCGGTCCTGGTAGAGAAAGAGGTCGACCAGCGCCCGCCGGGCCGGATCGCGCAGTTCCTGCGCGGCCGCCGTGGTCTCGCCCGGGTCGCCGGCTCCCTCCGCCGCCGCCCGGTCGATCTCATCGCTCCCGGCCCCCTGCTCTACGCCGAGCCGGTCGTAGGCCGTCGGTCCCCCCTGAAGTGGATCCTTCTTCACTGCACTGCCCCCTCAATCTCCCACGCCGTCCCGCGCCCCCCGCGGTCACCTTCCGGCATGCTGTCGATTAAGGGGATGGTATCTCGCGGCTCTTATCTGTTTCATAATTGTCCTGCGAGGCCCGGGCGATGCCGGCCCCTCTCCCGATGCAAAAGGCTACGTGCAGCGGTGCCGAACCCCTCCCTGTCCATGTCACCCTCGATCCTGCTCGTCCCCGTGGACCCGCTCCCGCCGCGGCCCGCGCTCGACGCCCTCGCCGCGCGCCTCGAGCGCGCCTTCGGCCGGGCCGTCCGGGTGACGGACCCGGTCGGGGCGCCGGCGTGCTGCACGGCTCGGTCCCGACCGTTGCGCCGCAGAACCGGTCCGGGCCGCGGTCGCCGCCACGTGGGGGTGCGGCTGCCGGGACCGGCTCGTGGGCGTCACCGCGGCGGAGGTCGCCGGTGACGGGGAGGCCGGGCCGGCCTGCGGGGATGTCCTCGTCCTCTCGATGGCCGACGGCCGGACGGCCGGCACGCTCGTTCGCGCTGTCGGCCGGCACCTCGGTCTCGGAGACTGCGGAGATCCGCGCTGCGCCATGCATCCCGCGGGGGAGGCGGCGGAACTCTGCCGAGCCTGCCGCGAACGGTGCTGAGCCGTCTAGAACCCGGGCGTGGCCGCGATCCTCTCCTCCCGAACGGCCGCGCGGAACGCCTCGTAGTCGCGGTTGTTCTGCTCTGCGTAGTCGCGCGCGAACGAGACGATCGCCCGGTCGAATGCGTCGGTCTTCCCCAGGTACCCGGCGATCTCGGCCGCATCGCCGGACTTCGCGTGGGCCCGCGCCAGGTTCCACCCGCAGAACTGCGCGTAATTCGCAAGCCGGTACGGCTCAACCCCTGTGGGATCGTACGCGTACTTCATGTCCCGGAGCTGGCGCACGTAGTAATCGATGCCGTCCCGTTCGTTCGTGAACCAGCCGAGGAAGATGTCGCTCGCGGCCTGGGTCAGCCGCTGCCCCTCGACCACGCGCTGGCCCTGCTGCTCGTACGGCCCCGCACCGGCGAACGGCTCGAGCACGGACTTCCGCGCCTCCTTGACCTGCAGGATCAGCGGATCCCCGTCCTCGGCCAGCAGCAGGACCACGAAGGCCCGGGTGCCGACCGAGCCGATCCCGACGACCTTGAACGCGATGTCGACCATGCGGTATCGGTCGAGGATCACCCTGCGGTCGGGGAGCAGGGACGCGCGGTACTGGTCGAAGAGCCGGATAAGGTTCTCGTACTGCTCCCGGCTCCAGTCCTGGTGGTCGATCAGGGGCGGCTGGTCCACGAAGCGGCGGCGGCCGTTCACCTCGGCCGTGAGCTTCGGGAAGACGTACTCGGCCACCCGCTTCCGTGCCTTCGCGAGCATCGCCTCGCGGTACCGGCGCGCCTTCTTCGAGGGCGCCGTCTCGAGGAGCAGATCCCCTGTCAGGCGCGTGTACCAGACGTCGAGGGCCCGCATGGTCGCGAGATGCGCCATGTACTCGCGGTAGGAGCGGACCATGGTCTCGACCACGCCGGCCGCCTCCTTTCCGCTGTAGCCGTTCGCCTGGCCGGCGACCATGAACGAGACGGCGAGCCGCTTGACGTCCCACTCGAACGGGGCGTTCAGGGTCTCGTCGAAGTCGTTGATCCCGAAGAAGAGGTTCCGCTCGGGCGAGGCGAAGAGGCCGAAGTTGAGGAGGTGGCAGTCGCCGCAGGCCTGGACGCGGATGCCGCTCGTCGGGGTCGAGGCGAGGTCCTCGGCCATCAGCGCGGCCGACCCCCGCAGGAACGGGAACGGGCCGGCCAGCATGCGGCCGTAGCGGATCGGGATCAGCTCGGGCACCCGCCCCGCGTTCGTCTCCTCGAGCACCTCGACGGGATCCCGCCGCTCCGGCGGCGGCGTCCACCCGGCATGGGACTTCCGCGAGGCGGTCGTCCGTCGGCTCCGGCCCTCGCTCATGCGGTCCGCTCGGGAGACGTAATCGGACTCGATGACGGGCCCCCACTGCTCGTCCATCTCTATCCGGTACTGTACGGTCATGTGAACCGAGTAGGGATGGTCGCCCTGCTATAAAAATAAACTCGAAACGGTCATTGCCTCCCATACGCCCCGTTTCAGTTCGGTGCCGATGGACGACATGGATTCGAAGGCATGGCCGACCCCGGCAGCGACTGCGCCTCCGGGGATGCCGACGCCACGGTTCGGCCTGACGGTCGACCGGAGCCCGGGCTTTGACTTGCGTACCGGTGGGAGAGACGGCAGGGCTCTACCCCGCCTGCCGGAACGGTGCCGGGAGGCCTAGTACCCGGTCGTTGCCGTGATCCTCTCCTCCTGAGCGGCCGTGCGGAACGCCTCGTAGTCGCGGCGGTTCTGCTCCGCGTAGGCACCGGCGAACGAGACGATCGCGCGGTCGAACGTGTCCGAGTTCCCGAGGTACCCGGCGATCTCGGCCGCATCGCCGGCCTTCGCGTGGGCCCGCGCCAGGTTCCCCCCGCAGAACTTCGCATAGTTCGCGAGTTGGTACGGCGGCGCTCCTGTGGGATCGAACCCGTACTTCATGTCCCGGAGCTGGCGCACGTAGAAATCGATGCCCTGATCGTTCGTGAAATAGCCGAGGAAGATGTCGCTCGCGGCCTGCATCAGCCGCTGCCCCTCGACCACGCGCCGGCCCTGGTGCTCGTACGGTCCCGCGCCGGCGAACGGCTCGAGCACGGACTTGCGCGCCTCCTTGATCTGCAGGATCAGCGGGTCCCCGTCCTCGGCCAGGAGCAGCAGGATGTAGCACCGGGTGCCGACCGAGCCGATCCCCACGACCTTCCACGCGATGTCGACCATGCGGTAGCGGTCCAGGATCACCTTGCGGTCGTCGAGCAGGGACTCGCGGTACTGGTCGAAGAGGCGGATGATGTTCTCGAGCCACCTCCTTGCTCAGGTTCTCGTGGTAGATCAGGGGCGGCGTGTCCATGAACCGCCGCCGGCCGTTCACCTCGGCCGTGATCTTCGGGAAGACGTACTCGGCCACCCGCTTCCGGGCCTTCGCGATCATCGCCTCCCGGTTCCGGCGCTCCTGCTTGTTCGCCGACTCTTCGAGGATCTGGTCGGCGTCCATGCGCGTGTACCAGACGTCGAGGGCCCGCATGGTCGCGAGCTCGCGCCATGGACTCGCGGTAGGAGCGGATCACGGTCTCGACCACGCCGGCCGCATCCTTACCGCTGTAGGCGTTGGCCTGGGCCGCGACCATGAACGAGACCGCGAGCCGCTTGACGTCCCACTCGAACGGGGCGTTCAGGGTCTCGTCGAAGTCGTTGATCCCGAAGAAGAGGTTCCGCTCGGGCGAGGCGAAGAGGCCGAAGTTGAGCAGGTGGCAGTCGCCGCAGGACTGGACGCGGATGCCGCTCGTCGGGGTCGAGGCGAGGTCCATCGGCCATCAGCGCGGCCGATCCCCGCAGGAACGTGAACGGGCTCGCCAGCATACGTCCGTACCGGATCGGGATCAGGCTTTCGACCCGCCCCTGGTTCGTCTCCTCGAGTATCTCGACGGGATCCCGCCGCTCCGGGGCGGCGTCCACCCGGCGTGGGACTTCCGCGAGGCGTTCGTCCGCCTGCTCCGTCCCTCGTTCATGCGGTCCGCCTGGGAGACGTAGTCGGACTCGATGACGGGCCCCCACTGCTCGTCCATCTCTACCCGGTACTGCACGGTCATGTGAATCAGATATGGAATAGTCGGATGGCTTAAATAAATAACTTCGAAACGGTCGTCGCTTTTCTCACCGCTCGCCAGCTGGTTCCCGGTCGGTCTCATCTGGTCGAGGCCGGGAAGTGAATGGTCGGGAACGATCGTCTGCTTTTTCTTTCGGGCAGTCGTTCGGTTCAGGCATGAGCATTGAGGGTGCGGTGACCGGGCCCCGCCGGTACCGGATGCGCGAGCGGATCTTCGACATCGGCGAGGACTTCACGGTCGAGGACGACCGCGGACGGCCCGCATTCAGGGTGGACGGGAAGGTGCTCGCCCTCAGGAAGACCTTCGTGCTCGAGGATCTCGATGGGCGGCCCCTCGCAACCATCCGCGAGCCGCTTGTCTCGCTCCGGGACACGGTGGTGATCGAGCGGCCCGGCCAGCCAACCGCAACGGTGAGGCATGTCCTCCTCTCGTTTCTCCGGCCGCGGTACCACGTCGAGCTCCCGGACGGCGATCTCAAGGTCGAGGGGAACGTCATCGGGCACGATTACGCGATCGAGAGAGGCGGGGAGACCGTGGCGCGGATCTCGAAGGGCTGGTTCCAGATCCGCGACTCCTACGGGATCGAGGTCGAGCCCGGGGAGGACCCGGCGCTGATGCTCTCGATCGCGGTCGCCCTCGACCCCTTCGACCGCGGCGAGTAGGCTACTCGAGCAGGACGAGACCGACCGAGACCACGTCCGGCCGGACGATCTTTCCGTACTCCAGGTTCCGCGACGGGATGGTCCGGATCTCCCATCCCACCTTCCGCGCCGTCCCGAAGACATCCATGCCGGCGGCCTCCATCGAGGGCCTGACCCGGTCCTGCTCCCGGCAGAACCGGCGGTAGGACTCGTCCACGGAGCCCGGCTGCTCCTCGGCCACGCACTCCTCGCAGAACGCGCACGGATACCCGCCGAAGGCGAAGGCCTTGTAGAACCCGTCGTAGAACGCGGTCTTCTCGAGCCGGTGAACGGTCGTGTTCACCCAGAGGATCAGGTCGCGATAGAACATGTGGAAATCGTCGGGGATCTCGTCGGGCCCGAACCGGCCGTGGCCGGGCACGCCGTCGAAACGGACGAGCAGCGCGGCCTCGTACTCGGCGAGCATGGCCCGCGTCTCGGCCGGGGCGGGCGCGTACGGCGGGCACGAGAGGTGCTTTGCGTAGCCCTTGCAGCCGTACCGGCACTTGAACCGGACCCACTCGGCGACCACGACGTCCCGCGGCGCGATCGGCACGGCGCGGGCGCCGGCATCGGCCGCGAGCCGGGTCAGCGCCTCGATCTCTCCCTCGCGATCCATCACCCATCTCCGATCGATTCAGGGGTCGGAGGGGACCTTAAGGGTTACGCCGTTTCGCGGAGGAAGGCGAGCACATCGTCGATCGGCGGAACCTCGTGAATCGGATGTATCCGGACGTAGGCGATCCGGCCGTCGCGGTCGACTACGACGCTCGCCCGCTCGGAGAAGCCGTTCTTCTCCCGGAAGACGCCGTAGGCCCGGGCTACGGCACCATGAGGCCAGAAATCGGCGAGGAGTGGGGTCACGGTGACCCCGATATCGTCGGCCCAGGCCCTCTTCGAGATCCACGAATCGACGCTGATCCCCACTGCGACACAGTCGAGATCGACGAACTCCGGCTGGTGCGCTTCGAGGGCTTGCATCTGCGCGGCACAGGCCCCGGTCCAGGCGAAGGGGTGAAAGGAGAGGAGCCAGCGCTGCCCGTCGCCCGGTGAGAAGGTCAGGGGCGTGCGCCGCTGGTCCTCGAGAGTAAAGCCCGTGGCCGCCTGCCCCACGAGCTCCGTCTCCGGATGGTCCATGCCCGTGAATGACCCTCCGATCGGATAAGGAGTTCGGCAGCTCCTTTGCTTCGCCCGGCGATCTGTCTTTGCATGGAATGGACGGTGCGGCCGTTCCGCGAAGCAGATTTTGCGGCGGTCTGGGCGCTCGAGCGGGTCCGCGACGCCGAGGGCTACGCCTCTGCCGTCACCATCCGCCAGGCGGCCGCACTCTGGCCTGCGACCCTCCTCGTCGCTGACGGGGACGGCAAGACGACCGTCGGTTTCACGATCGGCGCGGCTTCATCCGACCCTGGCGTCGGCTGGATCCTGCGGCTGAAGGTCCGGGAGGATCGGCAACGGGAGGGCTGCGCGACGGCACTCCTCCTCGCCGTACTCGAACGGCTCGGGGATGGGGGAGTGCGCACGGTCCGGCTCACGGTCGCGCCGGAGAATCGCCCGGCCCGTGCCCTCTATGCCGGGCTCGGCTTTCTCGAGGAGGCGGTGCTCCCCGGGTACTTCGGGCCGGGCGAGGACCGACTCCAGCTCTGCCGCCGGATCGACCCCGTTCCGCTCAACGCCGCCGGCGGGACGAATACACCCGAGTGACCCGGCGCTTGATCGACGAGGGCTCGGGCCGCCGTCCATCAACCGGGCACCAGGTTCAGGGCGGCGCGGAGGGAGGAGACGTACGCTCCAAGCGCACGGTGCATCGCCGCCTCGTTGCCCCGGTGCGCCTCGATCAGGGAGACGATCGCGGAACCGACGATCACCCCGTCCGCACCGGCCGCGATGACGGCGCGGGCCTGGTCCGGGGTCCCGATCCCGAAGCCGACCGCAATCGGCAGGTCCGTGGATTGCCGAAGCCGTTCGACGAACGGCGCGACCGGTTCAGAGATCCCGTCGCGGACCCCGGTCACCCCTCGGGACGAGACCGCGTACACGAAACCCTCCGCCTCCCGCCCTATCCGGGCGAGCCGTGCGTCGCCTGTCGATGGCGACGCCATCAGGATCCGCTCGATTCCCGCGGCGCGGCAGGCGGGAAGGAGTTCGTCCGACTGCTCGACCGGGAGGTCGACGCAGAGGAGCCCGTCGACGCCGGCGGCGGCGGCTTCACGGCAGAACCGGTCGACGCCGTACCGGTAGAGCACGTTGAAGTAGCAGAGCAACACGATCGGCGCGTCGGCTCCGCCATCCCGGAGCGTCCGGACGAGGGTGAAGAGCCCGGCCGGAGTCATGCCGGCGGCAAGGGCCCGCGCATCGGCCCGCTCGATCACCTTCCCGTCGCCGGTCGGGTCCGAATACGGCATGCCGAGGCTCGAGGAGATCGGCGCCCGAGGCGAGGAGGGTCGCGCCGATCCGCGCCGAGCTCGCCGGATCGGGATCGCCGGCGACCGTGAACGCGACGAGTGTGGAGCGGCGCGGGTCGGAGAAAGCGCGTGCGAGCCGGCTCAAACGACCACCCCCCGCCGGCGCGCGAGGGCGTGCATGTCCTTGTCGCCCCGGCCCGAGATCGAGATCACCATGATCTCGTCCGCGGCCATCGTTCCGGCACGCCGACGTGCCTCGGCGACTGCGTGGGCCGACTCGAGCGCCGGGATGATCCCCTCGGCACGCGAGAGATACGCGAGGGCCTCGATCGCCTCGTCGTCGGTCACGGCCGTGTACTCGACGCGCCCGGTCTCATGGTAGTGGGCGTGCTCGGGACCGACGCCGGGGTAGTCGAGCCCGGCGGCGACCGAGTGGGCCCCGGCGACCTGCCCGGCCGCGTCCTGGAGCAGGTAAGAGAGCGTGCCGTGGAGCACGCCGGGGGCACCGGCCGAGAGGGTGGCACTGTGCCTCCCGGTCTCGATCCCCTCTCCGCCGGCTTCCACCCCGACCATCCGGACGGCAGGCTCGCCGGCGAAGGGCGCGAACATCCCGATCGCGTTCGACCCGCCGCCGACGCAGGCGATCAGGAGGTCGGGAAGCCGACCTTCGGCGGCCATGCACTGGCGCCGGGTCTCCGTCCCGATCACGGCCTGAAAGTCCCGGACCATCGTCGGGTACGGATGAGGCCCGGCGGCCGTGCCGAGCAGGTAGTGGGTCGTCTCGGACGACGCGGCCCAGTCGCGGAGGGCCTCGTTGATCGCGTCCTTGAGGGTCCGCGTCCCGGTCTCCACCGCGTGGACGGTCGCCCCGAGGAGCTCCATGCGGAAGACGTTCAGGCGCTGGCGCTCGACGTCGAGGCCCCCCATGTAGACCTCGACCGGAAGACCGAGCGCGGCGCCGACGATCGCTGTCGCGACCCCGTGCTGGCCGGCCCCGGTCTCCGCGATCAGCCTGGTCTTGCCCATGTACTTCGCGAGCAGGGCCTGGCCGAGCGTGTTGTTCAGCTTGTGCGCGCCGCCGTGGAGCAGGTCCTCGCGCTTGAGATAGACCCGGCACCCGATGTCGGCCGTAAGCCGGGGCGCGAAGGTCAGCGGGGTCGGGCGGCCCGCGTACTCCGAGAGCAGGCGGTCGAGAGCGGCCACGAAACCGGGGTCCTCCCGATACCGGTCGTAGGCCGCCTCGAGCTCGAGCACCGCCTCCATCAGGGTCTCGGGCATGTACCGGCCGCCGAAACGGCCGAACCGTCCATCACCCGTCATGCGGCACGGAGCGCCTCCAGCGCCGTGCGGGGACTCGGGGCCCACATGAGGGCCGAGCCGATCAGAAACGCATCGCAGTCGGGTGCGAGCCGCCGGAGGTCCGCGGGCGACGCGATACCGCTCATCGAGACAACGGTCCTTCCGTCGTCACGGAGGGGCGGTGAGAGGCGCCGGGTCGTCCCGAGGTCGATCCTGAGAGTGGTGAGATCCCGGTTGTTGATCCCGACGAGCCGGGCGTCGGTCCCGAGCGCGAGCTCGACCTCGGCCTCCGTCTGGACCTCGACGAGGGGCTCGAGCCCGGTCTCGCGGGCGAGATCGACGAACGCGGCGAGCCGGTCTCCGAGGACTTTCGCCATCAGGAGGACGGCATCACCGCCGAGCGCCCGGGTCTCCGGGAGCTGCCGCTCGTCGATGACGAACTCTTTGCGGAGGAGCGGGACCCCGACGGCGGCCCGGAGCCGGGCGATGCGGTCGGGGGCACCCCCGAAGTACAGAGGCTCGGTCAGGACCGAGATCGCGGCGGCGCCCCCCGCCACGAGTTCCCGCGCCAATTCCGCATGGTCGGGCACGGTCCGGAGCCGGCCGTGGGCGGGTGAGATCGGTTTGATCTCGGCGATGATCGCCGGGCCGCCGCCCGGGCGGGCCCGTATCGCGCCGGCGAGGGACCTGGCCGGTGGCGCCATATCGACCGGAAACCGGTCTGGCAGGGTGGCACACCGGATCCGGGTGGACGCGATCACCTCGTCGAGAAACACGGTTCACCCCCTGTCGCCCGAATCAGGCGTTCGAGCCGATCGAGTGCGGCTCCCGAGTCGATCGCCGCCTCGGCCGCCGTGAGACCCGCGGCGAGGTGGGACCCCCGCCCCCCGAGGACGCATGCCGCCGCGGCATTCAGGAGAACAACATCGCGCGCCGCCCCCTCTTCGCCCGAGAGAACCCGGAGCAGGATGCGCGCGTTCTCGGCCGGCCCGCCGCCGATGAGGGCCGCAGACGGGACCCGGGCGAGTCCGAACTCCTCCGGGGCGATTGTCATGGTCTTTACCCGCCCGTGATCGAGTGCCGCCACCTCGCTCTCGCCGGTCGTGGTCAGCTCGTCGAGCCCGCTGCCGTGCACCACGAAGGCCCGATCCCGTCCGAGTGCCGCGAGCGCCTCCGCGACAGGCACGACGAGGGCCGGGTCGTAGACCCCGAGGAGCTGGGCTGTGGCGCCGGCAGGGTTCAGAAGCGGCCCGAGGAGGTTGAAGACGGTCCGGATCCCCAGCTCGCGCCGGACTCCGGCCGCGTGCCGGAGGGCAGGGTGGTGGTCGGGGGCGTGGAGGTAGACGATCCCCGCTTCGGCGAGGGTCATGGTCGCGGCGTCGGGGCCGAGCGAAAGCCTCGCGCCGAGCGCCTCGAGGACATCGCCCGAGCCGCACTGCGACGAGACCGCCCTGTTTCCGTGCTTGACCACCGCGACGCCGGCACCGGCGGCGACGAGGGCCGCGCCGGTCGAGATGTTGAAGGTGGCCATGCCGTCCCCTCCCGTCCCACAGGTGTCGACGAGCGGCCCCGTCACCGCAGGACGGACGCGGACGCTGAACTCCTCCATGGTCCGGGCGAACGCGGCGAGCTCGGACGCGGTCTCGCCCCGGGTCCGGAGCGCGGCGAGGAGCCCACCGATCTGGCCGTCGGTCGCCTCGCCGCGCATCATGCACTGCATCGCACCGGTCGCGAGGGGCGGCGGGAGCTCGCGCCCCTGCACGGCCTCGGCGAGGGCTGCCTGGATCATCCGGCGACCCCCCCGACGAGGAAGTTCGCGACTATCCGGTCGCCGTCGGCGGTCAGGCAGGACTCGGGATGGAACTGGACGCCGGCGATCGGGAGATGACGGTGCCTGACTCCCATGACGACTCCGTCTTCGCGGGTTCGTGCAGTCACGACGAGGTCGCCAGGAAGGCTGGCCTCGTCGACGGCTAGGGAGTGGTACCGGACCGCGGAGAAGGGTGAAGGGACCCCGTCAAACAGGTCGCTCCCATCGTGATCGATGATCGCGGGCTTTCCGTGGACCACGCTCGCTGCCGGTCCGACCCGCCCGCCGAAGGCGGTGCAGATCGCCTGGTGGCCGAGGCAGACGCCGAGGGTCGGGACGCGGGGCGAGAGAGCCTCCAGCACCTCGCGGAACCGGTCCGCCTCTCCGGGGCCGCCGGGACCCGGCGAGAGGACGACCCGCTCGCATTCGTGCTCCACGAGCCGTTCGATGGGGGTATCGATCGTCTCGACCACGACTTCGGCCCCGAGACGGCCGAGCTGCTGGCAGAGGTTGTAGGTGAACGAGTCGAAGGCGTCCACCAGGAGCACCCTCACGGGCCCGCCTCCACGGACGCGAGCGCAGAGAGGACGCCGAGGGCTTTCGCCCGGGTCTCATCGTACTCGCGGGCGGGGACCGAGTCGGCGACAATTCCCGCGCCGACCTGGACCGACGCGACGCCGTCGCGGAGTACGGCAGTCCGGATGGCGATCGCGAGGTCCATGGTCCCCGCGAGGTCGAGGTAGCCGACCGCGCCCGCATAGACCCCGCGGGGTTCCGGTTCGAGGGCCTCGATGATCGACATTGCCCGGAGCTTCGGCGCACCGGAGACGGTGCCGGCCGGGAAACAGGCCGCGAGGGCGTCGAACCGGTCACAATCGTCCCGGAGGGTCGCGGTCACGGTGGAGACGAGGTGCTGGACGTGTGAGAATCGTTCGACCTCCATGAACGGCCCGACGACGACGGAACCGGTCGCGGCCACCCGTCCAAGGTCGTTACGGGCCAGGTCGACGAGCATCAGGTGCTCGGCCCGCTCCTTCTCGTCGGCGAGGAGCTCGGCGGCGAACGCCGCATCTTGGTCGGGAGTTGCCCCGCGCGGGCGCGTTCCTGCAATCGGAACCGTCGTGATCCGCCGCCCCTCGACCCGGAGGAGCATCTCCGGGCTCGCGCCGACGATCGCCCGGTCGCCTTCCTCGACAAGGTAGAGGTAGGGGCCGGGGTTCCTGGCCCGGAGCGCCTGGTAGACCCCCAGTGGGTCCGCGGAGAACGGCCGATCGATCCGGCGGGAGACCACGACCTGCAGACAGTCCCCGGCGCGTACGTGCGCGCGGGCCGTCGAGACAGCCGCCTCGAAGGCGGTCCTGTCCGTTTCCGGGATCGGAGCCGACGCCTGTGCGCCGTGATCGGACCGGTACGGGAATCCCGCATCACCCTGCGGGACCGCTTCATACCGGGTGGCCATCGACGCGAGCCGGCCGAGCGCCTCTGCGTATACGGTTGCGAGGTCGTCCCCCGGCGCGACGATTGGGGCGGTGACGAGCGAGCAGGTGTCGGCCGAATGGTCGACCACGAGAAGATCGCCCCCGAGGTAGAGTCGGACGAGCGCTCCGTCGGCCCGGCCTTCAGGGCAGGCCGAGCAGTCCCGGTGGAGGGCAGCCGCAGCTCGTACGAGAATGAGCCGACGAACCCGGCCGCGAGACGCGGAGCCGGCAGGTCGGCGAGCCTGAAACGCGAGCAGAGATCCCGGAGCCGTTCGATCACGGTCGCACCCTCGATGTCGCCGGCGAGGGCCACCGCATCCGGCTCGCCGGAGAGATCGGTCCGGTCCTCCCGGAGCTGGACTGCGAGGCGCGGGGCGGGTACGATAAACGAATGGCGAGCGAGCCCGTCGGGCCCTTCTATGGATTCGAGAAGGAAGCCGACCGGCTCCCTGAAGGCCGCGTAGAGACGCACGGGCACCCTCCCGGCAAGCGGTATCGTCCGGACGACGGGGGCCAGGACCGGTTCCGTAGCGCCACGCATGGCTTTGACGAAGGCAGCCTCGCTGGTGACCGTGACGGGAGGTCGGGTCACGGTCGGGCCCTCTCAAGTGTAAGTTTAGATACATCGTTGTATGACATTGTACATTATGAGGGCAATGAACATGTTTATACTTTGTTGATCAAATGTGGTAAAAAAACTCAGGACCCCGGGATGAGGGCCGAATGGTCGATGATCACTCCTACCAGCACCGGGGGCCCGCCCTCCCCGACACGGAGGCTGGACTTGCGGACGAGGAACCGCGACCGTCCCCTTCCGGCGGCGGAGAGGGTCGTGCAGTAGACCCGCTCGCCGGGATGCTGGAGCACCTCAGCGTCGGTCGCGACGAAGGCGGCGTGGTCCTCCTCGGAGATCATCTCGTCCACGGTCGCGCCGAGGACCTCCGTCCGTTCCCTCCCTACCATTGCGGCGAAGGCGTCGTTGCACTCGATGAATACGCCGGCACCGTCGAGCGCGTAGAATGGGTGAGGGAACTCGTCGATGAAGTGCTGGACGAAGACGGCCTGTTTCCGGAGCGCCTCCTCGGCCCGCTGACATTCGGTCAGGTCGGTCAGGACCAGGTACCGCGTGATCTCGCCCTCGTGCTCGACCGCCGAGAGGCGTGCGTAGAGGTACCGTTCCGTGCCGTCCCGCCGAAACCAGTACCGAAACTCCCTCGGTTGGAGGGGTTCGGCGATGTGCGCCGCGATCACGGCAGCGGCCCGTTCCCGGTCGGGCTTCGCGACGAACGCGGCCAGATCGCACCCGGCCAGATCGCCCCCCAGGAGTCTCGGTCGCCCGCCGGTTCGCGAAGACGAGGGTCTCGCCGCGGTAAATCAGGACGCCGTCCTGTACGTTCTCGGCGAGTCCGCGGAAGAGCGCCTCGGACGCGGCGAGCGCCTCGGCAGCGCGGCGCTGCTCGGTGATGTCGCCGAGGACGAGGACGGTCCCCCGCTCGCCCTGCTCGAAGACCATCGGGATCGCCCTGCACCAGTAGTAGCGCTCGTCCTCGCCCTCGAGGTGGATCTCGTTGGTTGTCGCGCGTCCCGCCGCGGCACGGTCGAGGTACCGGACCAGATCATGAATCAGGGGGTCGGGAGCCGGCAGGTACTCGAGCCGCTGACCGATCACGCGCTCCCGTGACAGCGCCAGGAGCGCGAGGGCCGCGTCGTTCGCCTCGGTCACGCGCCGTTCCTCGTCGAGGACCAGGATCGGCTCGTCCGCGATCGAGAGCATGGACGCGATCGGCAACCGCTTCGCGAGGGTGAAGACCTTGGCCATGCCGAACGACCGCATCTCCACCTGTCCCGAGGCACGAAGCACGTCGAGGTACCGCCCCACGGAGTGCTTGTTCTTCCCGAGCGCAGCGGCGATCTCGGTCACGGACATGCCCTGCAACTGCTCGCGGAGGATCTCACGTACGCGGGCGAGATCGGCGTCGAGACGGGTCATCGATGTATCAATGGTCCATGTCACTATATAGTCTTTGATGTCATGTGCGCCCTATAAGGGCGACAGTTATAGGTAACCAATAGAAGATCCATTTAAATATTCGAATGTCGTTCGTGTATGAGCATATCGCATCGGAGTCAGTTCTCATGCTTACGAGTGGAATTCTTCGGACGGCGATCGGTTGCGCGGTGGCCGCGCTCCTCATCGCCGCCCTCATCGCGTCGCCGGCGGCAGCCGGCGCG
>CAVUEE010000018.1:0-13108 GCA_963740465.1 uncultured Methanoregulaceae archaeon | reverse complement strand
ATGGCGGGACAATACGGTTCGAGGGTGCCTCCCTCAAGAGCGAACGGGCTCGCTATTCAGCGTGAAATTGTCATCCCGGCCCGCTGCTTTGCAATGTTTTTCCATTTATAAATACCTTCGAAAGCCATTCTATGATGGTACTCCCGTGGGGTACCGGGAGGAAAAGGAAATGGCAAACTTTGTCCAGAGCGGCGTCGTCAAGACGGCCGTCCGCGAGCTGGCCGCGCCGATCGCCGACGTGGCCGCGTTCGCCGAGGTCGTCGACGACGTCCTCGACAACAACCCGTTCGGCTGCACGGCCTACCAGGTCGGCACCGAGAGCCACGCGGCCGTCGAGAAGAGTCGCGAGGCTACACGGGCCGGGTCGTCTACGAGAACGGCGAGGCCGAGACCGTCGGCCAGGTCAGCGTCAAATGCCCGACCGTGGCCGCGTACACCGCGAACGTCGCGACCGTGCTCGGCAACGCCGCGCTCGCGACGGCCATGGGCGGGACGGCGGCGCACGTCACCGACGGCGACTCGTTCTCGGCGGTCCTGAAGTGCCACGAGGCGAGCGGCGAGATCTACACGCTCTCGCTCTCGCGGACGCGGCTGACGCTCTCGTCGTACGAGGACGACGCCGATCCGCACCACCGTCGAGGCCTGGGCCGACGCCGTGCCGGCGCTGGCGTGACCATGGATCCCGTTCTCGGGATCGGTATCGGCTCCGCCGTGGGGTTCCTGATCGTCGGGATCCTCAGGCGGCCGGGGTTCCGGCCGGGCCGGGGCGTGGGGGCGCTCCGGCCCCGGCGGAGCTCCCTGTGAGACTGCCCGGCGAACGGCCGGGGACGAGGGCGCAGGGGTGACGGCGTCGCCGTCGCCCCGCTATTTTTGAACGGAGGGCAGCCCCCCGCCGCAGGATCCGGTCGAACCCCGTGCGTCTCCGCCCTCCTGTCCCCGTCCCTCGCGAGCGTTCCGCACGGCCGACGAGCCGCGTCTTTCCGCCGAGGGCCTCGACGTCTCGATCGTCTGATCGGGTCTTCCACGCTGCCCGGCCGTTCGGCGCCCGGACGAAGATCGAATCGCCCTGGCCGACGGCGAGGAAGGTGACGGTGTCGGGGACGCAGGCCGTCGACGGGGCGACGATTGAGACTGTGAGTAATAGGAGAGATAGCAGTCGCCGCACCGAATCCTCACCGGGTTGGCGATTGTCCGGGCGGGACGACGGAGGGTTTCCATCCGTCGGAGCCGCGCCCCCCATGCCTTCCGTGTTTCACGCGGCCGGCAGGGTGAAGAAGAAGGTCGAGCCCTGGCCCGGCGTCGACTCGACCCAGACCCTGCCGCCATGCCGTTCGACGATCTTCCTGACCACGGCCAGGCCGATGCCGGTGCCCTCGTACTCCTCCCGGGTATGAAGGCGCTGGAAGATCACGAAGATCCGGTCGAAGTACTCCGCCTCGATCCCGATCCCGTTGTCCTCCACGGCGAACCGCCAGAACCGGCCTGTTCGTTCGGCCGAGATGCGGACCCCGAGCGGCACCTCCGACCTGCGGTACTTGAGGGCGTTGCCGACCAGGTTCGTAAAGACCTGCCCGAGCTGGGCCGCGTCGGCCATGACCATCGGCAGCGGCCCGACCGTCACGGTCGCCCCCGCCTCGCGGATCGGGGTCTCCACCAGCCGGAGCGCGTCGGCCACGACCTCCCCGGCGTCCGTCGGGACGAGCGGCTTGGCCGTCGTCTCGACCCGGGAGAGCCGGAGCAGGTCCTCGATCAGCCGCTGCATCCGGTTGCCGCCCTCGATGATGAACCCGATGAACTCGTCGGCATCCTCGCCGAGCTGCCCCTGTACCGACGCTCGAGGAGCTGGGAGAAGCTGACGATCGACCGCAATGGCTCCTGCAGGTCGTGGCTCGCCACGTACGCGAACCGCTGCAGCTCCTCGTTCGACCGCTGAAGGTCGTCCATGTACGTCCCCAGCGCCCGCTCGCTCTCCCGCAGCTTCGTGATATCGAGGGCGCTGAAGACCACGTCCTCGCGGGGACGGGTGAGATCCACCGGCGACGAGCTCGAGCAGGATGTCGAGGGTCGCGCCGTCCTTCGTCCGCCACTGCGTCTCGACGGCGCCGATTCCGTCCGCCATGATCTGCGCGTACTTCTCCCGCCCGACGTGCGCGTACGTCTCCTCGTCGGGGTAGAACAGGCGCGCGTCCCGCCCGACCAGTTCGTCGCGGGTGTAGCCGGTCATGCGGCAGAGCTGGTCGTTGGCCTGGGTGATCCGGCGATGAGAGACCATGCCGATGCCGACGGGGGCGGCGCGGAAGATCCCCTGCAGGGTCTGCTCCCGCTCCCGCAGGTCCGCCTCGGCCCGGTGCCGCTGCGTGTCGTCGCTCATGTAGCCCCGGATCTGGACGAGGTTCCCATCGTCGTCGAAGTCCCCGATGATATTCTCGACGACGTGAATCCGTGTGCCGTCCCGGCAGCGCCGGAACCGCTCCTCGTTCTCGAGCCGCCGCTTCCGCCCGAGGCGGTGGAGGAGCGCGGGGCGCTCGTCCGGGGCATCGTACAGGTCCCGGATGTCGGCCGCCAGCGCCTCCTCGACGGAGGCGAACCCGAACATCCGGACGAAGGCCGGGTTGCAGTCCAGAAGCCGGCCGTCGGGGGTGCTGACGAAGTTCCCGGTGATATCGTCGTCGACCATACGGCGGTACTTCGCCTCGCTCTCCCGGAGTGCGGCTTCGGCCCGCTTCTCCTCGGTGACGTCCCGGAGGACGACCTGGACCGCGGGGCGCCCGCCGAACGGGATCATGGCCCCGCGCCCCTGCACCGTGACAGCCGTCCCGTCCGCGCGGAGGAGGTCCACCGTGGTGACCGGACTCTCCTCGCCCCGCAGGTCCGCCGCGATATTCCATTCCACAGGGTCTCGTCGAACCGGGGTGGACGAACCCGAGCACCGGCCGGCCGACGAGATCCTCATGGCCGGCGGCGCCGAGGAGGACGACGGCCGCCGGGTTTGCGAAGACGATCACCCCGTCCTGGTGGATCAGGATCGCGTCCGGCGCCGAGCTCGACCAGGTGCCGGTACTTCGCCTCGCTCTCGGCGAGTGCCGTCTGCGCCTCCGTCAGCGGGGTCACGTCCCGCGAGGTGAGCATGACCGCGGTCACCCGTCCGTCCGGGCCGGTGAGCGGAGTCATCGTGTAGGAGTACGTCCGGGCCCCGGTCGGACCGGTGGCGGTGCGCTCGCCAGCGAGCGGTTCGCCGACCTCGAGAACCCGGTACAATTCGCGCCGGACCGGTTCGAATTCAGGCGCCGTACCCTCCAGCTCCTCGAGCGGACGGCCCGTCAACGTCTCGGCGGGGACCCCGAGGTCCCTGGACAGGGCCGGGTTGACGTACGCGATCCGTCCGTCGCGGTCGAGCAGCAGCACGTGATCGGGCATGCACTCGAGGATCTCCCTGAACCGCAGCCGCTCGGCCTCAAGATCGATCGCGGCACCCACGGTCTCGTCGGTCCCGCCGAGGGGCGCGGGCTCCCGAATCGCGTCGGGTGGGGCAGGGGGGGTCGGCATACCAGCGCGGCCGGAACGGGGGTGCGAATGCGCCGGGCCCCCGACGTCGAGGCCGTACCTGCAGTACACTCGGCCTGAGTATATGATGCTTTCGATATTATTTCGCGAAAAGAATGGGCGCGGCGTTCTCCGCCGCTCCGAGGTTTCCGCAGCCATGCCCGCCCGTTCTCCGCCATGATTCGTGCCTCGTCCGGCGGGTAGGCCGCGTCGACGGGCGCCGCGGTGCCGTCTCCCTGCGATCCGCCGCTCACGAGGCCGGCAGGGTGAAGGAGAACGTCGTCCCCTCGCCCGGCGTGGACGAGACGGGTGCGGCCGTTCGGCGCATGGACGAGGATATGCCGATGCTGGTGTGCAGCACCCGGGAGCACTATTGCCGGGCAAATATTTATCGGGCCCTGCAGGAATCGCTCTATACCATGGCGTCATCCGGGCCTCCTTCTGCAGCGGCACCGGACGCGCCTGCATTTCTCGACAGCGCCATGCTCGAGCATCTCGAGGGGATCCCGGAGCCCGCACTGATCCTCCTGCCGGGCGGCCGGATCGCAGCCGTGAACCGGGAGGCAGCCCGGCACACCGATCTCGATCCGGTCGGCAAGAACATCCGCGATATCATCGAGCGCCACGAGGTCCGCCGTGCCGACGGCAGCGACCCCATCCCGGGCGATATGCCGTACAACCGAGCGCTCCGCGGCGAGTACGTGATGCACGGGGAGCGGTTCGACACGACCCTGTCGGACGGATCGGTCTTCCGGGTCATTGCGACGTCGACTCCCGTCATCGTCGATGGAAAAGTGGTGGCCGCGCTCTCGGTCTGGCACGACTTCGACGGGGACCTCCGCCTCCTGACCAGAGGGCCGGAGTCGCCGGACTCCAACCGCACCGCCGAACGGCGCTGAGTGACGGTTCCCTGCGGGCGGTCTCGATGAGGGTTGCCGCCGTGTGGGGTGCTCCGCAAATGTCCGCGATTCACGCGGCCGGCAGGGTGAAGAAGAAGGTCGAGCCCTCGCCCGGCCTCGACTCGACCCGGACTGCGCCGCCGTGCCGTTCGATGATTCGCTTCACGACGGCCAGGCCGATGCCGGTGCCGCCGTACTTGTCGTGGGTGTGGAGGCGGCGGAACATCTCGAAGATCCGGTCGTAGTACTCCGCCTCGATCCCGATCCCGTTGTCGGCCACGGCGAAGCGCCAGAAGCGCCCGTCGCGCTCGGCCGAGACGCGGACCTCCGGCGGCACGTCGGGCCGGCGGTACTTGATCGCGTTCCCGATCAGGTTCGAAAAGACCTGCTCGAGCTGCGCCGGGTCGGCCATGACCGTCGGCAGCGGCCCCACGGTCACGGACCCCCCGACCTCGCGAAGCTGGCCGTTGAAGAGCACGAGCGCATCGGCGGCGGCCCGGGCCGCGTCCGTCGGGGCGAACGCGCCCGAGGCCGTCTCGAGCCGGGAGAACTGGAGGAGGTCCCGGATCAGCTGCTGCATGCGCACGCCCCCGTCGACGATGAAGTCGATGTACTCGTCGGCCTCCCCGTCGAGCTTTCCCCTGTACCGCCGCTCGAGGAGCTGGCTGAAGCTGACGACGGACCGGAGCGGCTCCTGCAGGTCGTGGCTCGCCACGTACGCGAACCGCTGCAGCTCCTCGTTCGACCGCCGGAGCCGCTCCACGTGCGCGGCCACCTCCCGCTGCGACCGCACGAGATCGGTGATATCCGTATTGATGGTCACGCTGCCGGCCACGGCGCCGTTCTCGTCGCGGAGAGGCACGGCCGAGATCCGGAGCGTCCCCCGGCTTTCGGCCGCGTCGAACCGGCAGGATCTCCACCTCGGCCTCCGCCCGCTCCCCCTTCAGCGCCCGCGCGGCCGGCCAGTCCTCCGCCGCCAGCTCCCGCCCCGTCTCGGCGTCCCAGCCCCGGAATGCGCGGTAGTCGTCGACCCGTCCCGGCGTCGGCATCTCGAGGCCCCAGACGGCGTGCAGGTACTCGTTCATCAGGATCCCGGCCCCGTTCGCGTCGGCGACGAAGATCCCGACCGGCGCGGCCTCGAAGGTCGCCGTGAGCAGGCGCCGGCCCGCCGCGACCGCCTCGTGGTCGGCGAGCCGCTGCATGGCGACCGCGATCAGGTCGGCGATCGCCTTCATCGTGGCGATCTCCTCGCCGGCGAACCGGTCGCGGGAGCGGGTGCCGAACGAGAGGGTGCCGATGGTCCTGCCCGCGACGACGAGCGGGTGGCAGGCGTACGCGCGGACGCCGTACCCGGCGACGAGGGCGGTCCGCGGGTCGGGGTGCTCGGGGATGGCCTCGGCCACGATCCGGCAGCCGTCGCGGGCGGCGCAGCCGCAGACGGCCGCGCCGTAGTCGAGGTACCGGATCCGTTCGGCCTCCTCGTCGGGGATGCCGCCGGCGGCGTTCAGCACGAGCCGGCCCGAGGTCTCGTCCGCGAGGTAGTTGAAGAAGACGTCGCAGTCGAGGACCGCGAGCGCCCGGCGGCAGAGGTCGTCCACGGCCGCCTGCGGCTCGTCGGCCGTGAGCAGGCGCGAGGCGACGTCGGCGAGGAGCGTGTGCCGCGCCTCGCTCCGCCGTGTCGCCTCCTCGGCCCGACGGCGTTCGGTGATGTCGTTGAAGAGCGTGTAGACCTCGTGCGGCGTCGCGTCGCCCGGCTGAAAGAGCGGCACCGCGGTGATGCTGATCCAGCGGTAGCCCTCCTCGCGGGGGTTATACACGCCCATCACCACGTCCCTGACCTCCTGCCCCGTCCGGAGCGCGACCATTGCCGGGTGCTCCAGGCCCGGGAACGGCGTCCCGTCGTCCCGCAGGGTGTCGTGCTCCGTATCGACCGACGTCAGGTTCAGGAACTCGGCATGGCTCTTGCCGAGGATCCGCTCGGCCGCGGGGTTCATGGCGGTGATCCGTCCGCCGGCGTCCTGGTAGACAACGCCCTGGAGCATCGTCTCGAAGAGGCGCCGGGAGTGCCGTTCGCTCTCGGCCAGGGCCACCTCGGCCCGCATCCGCTCGGTGACGTCCTGCCAGACGGCGAGGGCGCCGACGACGGCGGCCCCGTCGCGGATGGGGGAGGCCGAGGCCAGGAAGGTGCGCACCGAGCCGTTGGGGAGCGCGACGGCGAGCGGGGCCTCGACCACCTTCTCGCCCGCGAGCGCCCGCGAGGCCGGCAGCTCGGCCGGCGGGAGGGGCCCGCCGCCGGGACGGGAGACCCGGAGGAGACGGAGCGCGTCCGCGGCGGAATACCCGGCGAGCGGCCGGCCGGCGAGGGCCTCGGCCAGGTCGTTCGCGGCCGCAATCCGGCCGTCGGCGTCGTAGAGAAACGCGGGCTGGCGGATGATATCGACAGAGAGGGACGGCGCGGGCATGCGTGGGGTACGGATGGGTCTCATTCTACCTTACCCGGATCGGATAAAAAAATTGGCATCCTCCGTACCGATGCCGTCTCTGGCCGGTCCCGTGCAGACGGGAGAGACCGTCGAGGGGCCGCACCGGGACGGAGCCGGCCCCCCCTCCCGGCACTCCCCGTCCTCCCGCGCCATGCCTTTATGCCCGTGACGGTCGACCCTGTTCCGCCATGCTGTCCGATACCGACCTCGCCGAGGCCAGGCGGCTGCTCGGCCGGGAGCCGACCCCGGTCGAGGTCGCCTGCCTCGAGAACCTCTGGTCCGAGCACTGCTCGTACCGTTCGACGAAGCACCTCCTCGGGACCCTCCCCACGACCGGCCCGGACGTGTTGATCGGCCCCGGGGACGACGCCGCGATCGTCCGGTTCTCGGACGAGGTCGCGCTCGCCATCGGGATGGAGAGCCACAATCACCCGAGCTACGTCGACCCGTACGACGGCGCGGCCACCGGCGTCGGCGGGATCGTCCGCGACGTCCTCTCGATGGGCGCCCGGCCGATCGCGCTGATGGACCCCCTCTACTTCGGGCCGCTCGAGGACGAGAAGAACCGCCACCTCTTCTCGGGCGTGGTCTCGGGGATCGGCGGGTACGGCAACTGCATCGGCGTCCCCGTGGTCCGGGGCGAGGTGGTCGTGGACCCGTCGTACTCGGGCAACCCCCTCGTCAACGTCGTCTGCGTCGGCACGGTCGCGCCCGACGCCTACATCACCGGCCGGGTCCAGAAGCCCGGCAGCAAGATCGTGCTCGTCGGCGCCCCGACCGGCCGCGACGGCCTCGGCGGCGCCTCCTTCGCATCGCGCGACCTCTCCGAGGACTCCGAGGCCGCGGACCGCCCGTCCGTCCAGATCGGCGACCCGTTCATCGAGAAGCTCCTGATCGAAGGCATCCTCGCCATGGTCGCGACCGGGAAGGTGCTCAGCTGCCGCGACCTCGGCGCGGCCGGCCTCGCGGGCGCGTCCTCGGAGATGTGCTCGACCTTCGGCGGCCGGCTCAAGGCCGACCAGGTCCACCTCCGCGAGACCGGCATGACCCCGGTCGAGATCATGCTGGCCGAGAGCCAGGAACGGATGTGCCTCGAGGTCGCCCCCGACGACGTCGGCCTGATCGGCGGGCTGGCCGAACGCTACGACCTCCCCTGGTCCGAGATCGGCGAGGTGATCGCCGAGCCGCGGTACATCGTCACGTTCTGGGACGAGGTCGTCTGCGACCTGCCCATGGACGTGCTGATCACCGGCGCCCCGGGCTGCGCCCTCCCCGAGCAGCCCTACGCGGCCCAGCGGCCGTTCGCCCGGCCGACGCGGCCGCTCCGGGAGCTCGCACTCCTCGTCCTCGCCCACCCCGAGGTCGCGAGCCGGGCGTGGGTCTCGGAGCAGTACGACCGGGACGTCCAGGTCCGGACCGTCGACGACGGGCACGACGCGGCCGTCCTCCGCCTCGGGAACGCGGCGCTCGTGCTCTCCTGCGGCTGCAACCCGCGCCAGATCCACCTCAAGCCCTACGAGGGGACCGCGAACGCCGTCCTCGAGAACGCCGCGAACCTCGCCTGCGCGGGCGCGGTCCCGATCGCGATCGTGAACTGCCTGAACTTCGCCTCGCCCGTCCACCCCGAGATCTACTGGCAGGCTCGTCCAGGCCGTGCGCGGTCTCGGCGAGATGGCCCGCGCTCTCGGCTGCCCCGTGGTCGGCGGCAACGTCTCGCTCTACAACGAGTCGGACGAGCACGACACGCAGATCAAGCCGACCCCCTCGATTGGGATGGTCGGAAAGGGGCCGGTCCGGCGCTGGACCCGGCCCGAGGCCGGCTGGACCCTCGCGCTCGTGGGCGAGACGGCCCCCGACTTCGGCGGCTCCGTCCTCGACGCCGTGACCGGCTGCGGCGGCCCCGCCCCGACCATCGGCGACCCGGCCACGGTTACCCTGGTCCGGAACGCGGTCGCCGGGTCCGAGCGGATCACCGCGACCGACCTCTCGCAGGGCGGCCTGCTCGCCGCGCTCGCGTCGCTCGCGCCCGACGCCGAGGTCGCGCTCGAGGGCGACCTGCTCGAGGCCCTCTTTGCCGAGACCCCGGGACGGTTCCTGCTCGCCGCGGCCGACCCGGCCCTGCTCGCGGGCGTCCCCCACCGCGTCATCGGGAAGGTCGGCGGTGCCGGTCTCCGGATCGCCTCGCCCGCCGGGAAGCTCGCGCTCGCGCCCGAGGAGATCGAGGCCGCGCTCGCGACGCTCAGCCGGCGGATGGCGGACGCGTGACGAGCGCCACGAGGCTCGTTCATCGCCGCCTCGTTCTCCAGGTCCTTCCGTTCGAACTGGACCGTGCCGCGGACGCGGACGCCGCGGGCCTCGAGGGCTGCCGCGAGCGTCTCGGCCGCGGGGGAGGGCCCCCCGCCCGAGGTGGCGAAGACCACCCCCTCTTTTCCTTCGGCGCCCCGGAGCGCCGCGACCGCGCCGTTCGCGGCCGGCGTCGGGGCCTGGGCCCAGACCGGGGTGCCGAGGACGACCACGTCGTAGCCGGCGAGATCGATCTCGGCCGGCTCGATCTCGGCCACCTCGCCCCGCATGGCCCGCGGCGCCCCCGACGCGTACGCGGTCAGGGTCGAGGTACCGGCGCTGGTCGCGGACCTCGACGAGGTCCGCCCCGGCCGTTCCCGCGAGCCGCCCGGCGAGCATTTCGGCCACGCGCCGGGTATTGCCTGAGAGCGAGTGGTAGACGATCGCGACGCGCATGAACGATGGTGCGCCCGGCATCCTGATGAATATTCTGAAAAGAGAGGGGACTATTTCCGGAACTGGGGCATCATGTCCCGGACCTCGGTCCCGACCTTCTCGATCAGGTGCTCCTCGTCGGCCTTCGTCAGCGCCGTGAAGACCGGCCGGTTCACCAGGTTCTCGAGCATCCACTCGCGCGCGAACGCGCCGGTCTGGATCTCGGCCAGGATCTCCTGCATGGCCTCGCGCGACTCCTCGTTGATCACCCGCGGCCCCCGCGTGAGGTCGCCGTACTGGGCCGTGTTCGAGATGAACCGGCGCATCTTGGTGAAGCCGCCCTCGTAGATCAGGTCCACGATCAGCTTCGTCTCGTGGAGCACCTCGAGGTAGGCCATCTCGGGCGTGTACCCGGCCGCGACGAGGGTCTCGAACCCGGCCTTGATCAGCGACGTGATCCCGCCGCAGAGGACGGCCTGCTCGCCGAAGAGGTCGGTCTCGGTCTCCTCGGCGAACGTCGTCTCGAGCACGACCGCGCGCGTCGCGCCGATGCCCTTCGCGTAGCCGAGCGCCGTCGCCTTCGCGTTCCCCGTGGTGTCCTGGTGGATCGCGATCAGCGCGGGCACGCCCTTGCCCTCCTCGTAGGTCCGCCGGACCATGAATCCCGGGCCCCTTCGGCGCGACCATGATCACGTCCACGTTCGGCGGCGGCACGATCTGGCCGAAGTGGATGTTGAAGCCGTGGCTGAACATCAGGGTCTTCCCGTCGGCGAGGTGCGGCCGGATCTCGGTCCGGTAGACCTGCCCCTGCGACTCGTCGGGCAGGAGCATCTGGACGATGTCCGCCTGCTTCACGGCCTCGGCGACCGGGAAGACCTCGAACCCGTCCCCGCTCGCCTGCTCCCACGACCGACCGGGCCGCAGACCGATGATCACGTCCAGGCCCGAGTCGCGCAGGTTGAGGGACTGGCCCCGTCCCTGGGACCCGTACCCGATCACCGCGATCCGCTTCCCCTGCAGAGCGCCGATGTCGGCGTCCGATTCGTAGTATTTCTGCATCATCTTCGAATCATCCCTGGCCCGAAGCCATATACATATCTAATAAAAGAGAATAAACTGTTTATCTTCATTTTTGGCAGATACGAGTGCCAAGCGGTAAGCGTGTAGAGGCCCGGAGTAATGGAACTACCTGATGTCCAGTCCACCTGCCCCGACATTCGCATCAACCTGACGCGTGTCGGCGTAAAGAATGTCAAGAAACTGGTCGAGGTCTCGCGGAAGAACAAGAGGCCCGTGATCTTCATCTCCACGTTCGATATCTTCGTCGACCTGCCCGGCTCGCTCAAGGGCGCGAACCTCTCGCGCAACTTCGAGGCGATCGACGAGGTCCTGCAGAAGGCGATCGAGGGCGACGTGGCGGAGATCGAGCAGCTCTGCAGCGCGGTCGCGCGCGGGCTCCTCGACCGGCACGAGTACGCGGACCGGACCGAGGTGATCATGCGGTCGGAGTTCATGGTCAAGCGCGAGACGCCGGTCTCGAAGACCGGCTGCCACGAGGTCGTCAAGGTCCACGCCCGGGCGATCGCGCAGCGGACCTTCCACGAGCCGATCGTCCGGAAGTCGATCGGGGCGGAGGTGACCGGCATGACGGCCTGCCCGTGCGCCCAGAACATCATGGCCGAGCATGCGGCCCAGGTTCTCCACGACCTCGGCGTCGGCGCCGAGACGGCGCAGCAGATTCTTCGACCAGGTCCCGATGGCGACCCACAACCAGCGGGGGCGCGGCTTCCTCTGCATCGAGGTCGACGACGACGAGCACGTGGACCTCGAGACGATCATCACGATCCTCAAGGACTCGATGTCGGCGCGGGTGTACCAGCCTGCTCAAGCGCGGCGACGAGTCGGCCGTCGTGATGGCCGCGCACAAGAATCCCCGGTTCGTCGAGGACTGCGTGCGCGAGATGGCGAAGAAGGTGCTCGCCTCCTTCGAGCATCTGCCCGGCGACACCCGGATCACGATCCGGCAGACGAACGAGGAGTCGATCCACCAGCACGACGCCTACGCCGAGCGCAAGGCGACCCTCGCCGAGCTCGTCGTCGAGCTCTCCGAGGAGAACGGGAACACCCGTTCGTAACCGCGCATAAAAATTTCACTTTTTACCACCCGATCCCGGGTCTCGCAATCCGCCGCCATTCCGGCCGCGCATGTTCACGGGTTCGGCCCGGTCTCCGTTCCGAATTCCGACGGAAATCGGGCCGTTTGGCAAACGGATACCGCACGGCCGAAAATAAGAGAAAGGTTATATGCGGGGCGGTACAGGTTAGAGTATACGTACGTAGGTACGTCCGACCGGCCCTACGCAACGGGCCGTCGCTAAGACCCTGTACCGGCTGTCGAACACCGAAATCCCATGAGGAGATTCAATTGTCGAAAGTTATTGAGATATCCCCTACCACACGACATGAGGGACATTCGAAGCTCGTCTTGAAGGTCGATGATCAAGGGATCATCGAGCGCGGTGACTGGCTCTCCATCACGCCGGTCAGAGGCATCGAGCGGCTCGCGGTCGGCAAGACCTACGAGCAGGTGCCGAAGATCGCGTCCCGTGTCTGCGGTATCTGTCCGATCGCCCATACCCTTGCGGGTATCGAGGCGATGGAAGCCTCGATGGGCGTCTACATTCCCGACGACGCCTATCTGCTCCGCGTGATCCTTCAGTGTGCGAACCGCGCCCACTCGATCGCGCTGCACAACATCCTGACCCTCCCGGACATGTATATCCCCGGGACGGACGTCAAGATCAACCCGTTCACGCCCGAGGAGCCCGTCCGGTCGGTCGCGAAGCGGATCCAGCGGATCCGTGAGATCGCCCAGACCATCGGCGAGATCTCCGGCGGCGAGTGCATCCACCCGAGCAACCCGCGCATCGGCGGCCTGTACGAGCCCATGGCGCCCCGCGCGGTCTCGAAGATGTACGACCTCGCCAAGGAGGGCCTCGCGCTCTCGCGCGACCAGATGGAGTTCATGATCGCGGTGCTGCGCAACTACCAGCGGCGCGACTGGTCCGAGGTCGGCGGCATGAAGGTCGACATTCCCGACACGCTCGGATACCACAACCAGGGCTACATGGCGGCCGACCCGGTCTACGGGTCGTCGAGCCTGGACGAGAACCCGGGCTGGGATCCTGCCCGCTGGAACGAGGTCCGCCCCTGGGACTGGTATATGGGCGAGATGGAGATCACGGACGACTACCCGAGCTACCCGATCGGCGGCACCACCCCGAAGGGCGCGAAGGCATGGCCCCAGATGGAGGCCTGCACGGGCGTCCCGCTCTACGACGGCCAGCCCGTCGAGGTCGGTCCCCGTGCCCGTCTCAACGTCTTCAAGGGCTACGATGAGAAGGGCACCATCGGCCAGCAGGTCGCCCGGCAGATGGAGTACACGGACTCGTTCTACAAGATCCT
>CAVUEE010000017.1:0-70021 GCA_963740465.1 uncultured Methanoregulaceae archaeon | reverse complement strand
TGCACGCAATGGTGGACATCGTCCTCAACCCGATCCCCCTGGTCAACTTCGTGCTCGCGACCGCAATCTTCGCCCTGGGCCTCTGGGGCTACCACAGGAGCGGGCGCAAGACCGAGGCGATCATCGGTGTCGCGTTCGGCCTCTTCGCGTTCACGCACCTCCTCGTCCTCCTCGGCACGGGCTCGACCGAAGCTCCTAATCCTCGTCGTCCGGATCGTCGCGTACCTGGTCGTGATGTACGCGATGCTCCGGGTCGCGACCGGCCACACCTACGGTTGACCATACCCTCAACAACGATGGGTCTGCGACACCGGCGGCCCGTCCGACGTCTCAGGTTTCATCTGGCTCTACAACAACCCCTGATCCCAGGCAGAGCAGGTGCGAGAGGGAGTGCGGGATAATGGTCGGAGGGGATCTCGCTGTGAGGGCGCAAGGTCGGATTCGCCGGAAACCGCGCCTCCATGCCCTCTCTTCTGCGTGCCCGCCCAAATCTCGTACATAACCCTTTTATCCTCCGAGGGGGCTCTCTGAGTGAGCCGGAGGACGGTCATGGCAAAGACGCTGCTGGAAGAGGAGGACGCGTACCGATTGCTGCGGGGCGCCGGGATCCCGGTGCCGGCCTCGGCCCTCGCGTCCACGCGTGATGAGGCGGCAGAGGTCGCGGCCCGGATCGGGTTCCCGGTCGTTCTGAAGATCGTCTCGCCGGACGTGGTCCACAAGAGCGATGCGGGAGGTGTCGTGCTGAACGTCGCCTCCCCCGATGCGGCAGCCCGGGCCTACGACGCAATCGTCGAAACCGTAACGGCTCGCGTCCCCGGGGCTCGGGTCGAGGGGGTGCTGGTCGCTGCCCAGGCCCGACCCGGGTTCGAGCTGATCGTCGGCGGCCGAACGGACGCGTCCTTCGGCAAGGTCCTGACCTTCGGTCTCGGCGGCACTCTTGTCGAGTTCCTGCACGATGTCGTGGTCCGGGTGCTTCCGCTGAGCCGAGACGAGGTGCAGGCGATGATCCGTCAGATCGGAGGGCGACCGACTGATCCGGGGCTACCGCGATTACCCGCCGCTCGACGAGGAGGCGCTCGTCGACCTCATCGTCCGGGTCGCCGACCTCTTCGACAACGACCCCAACCTCGCCGAGTTCGACCTGAACCCGGTCATGCTCTACGAGAAAGGGGCGATGGTCGTCGACGCCAGGATCTACACCGACGACGCCCCTGTTGAGGTGCCCTGCCTCGAGCCCGAGCCAGTCCCGGCCGACCTCTTCCTGCCTCGCGCGATCGCGGTCGTCGGGGCCTCGGCCGACCCGCGGAAGGTCGGGTACGCGGCCCTCCGGAACCTGCTCTCCTTCAAAGGCACGCTCTACCCGATCAACCCCAAGCGCGACGAGGTTCTCGGGCGACAGGCCTACCCCTCTCTCGCGGCCGTGCCGGGTCCGGTGGAGATGGCTGTGATCGCCGTCCCGGCCGAACTCGTGCCGGGCGTGATCGCGGAGGCGGGCTCCGCCGGTGTCCGGCTGGCCGTGATCCTCTCGGCCGGCTTTCGCGAATCGGGAGAGGCGGGCCGGCTGCTCGAGGAGCAGGTGATGGAGAACGCACGCGCGGCGGGGATCCGGGTGGTCGGGCCGAACTGCCTGGGGATCATGCTCCCCCCGTACGGGATCAACACGACCTTCGACCCGGTCTCGCCGAAGTCCGGCACGATCGCGTTCATCTCCCAGTCCGGGGCCGTGATCACCATGGTCGTGGACTGGTCGCTACCAGAGGAGATCGGCTTCTCGGTCGTGATCTCGGTCGGCAACCAGTCCGACCTCACGTTCCAGGACTACCTCAAATTCGCCGAGCAGGACTCGAACACGAAGTCGATCATCATGTACGTCGAGGAGATCCGGGACGGGTGCGGCTTCCTCAAGGTCGTCCGAAGGGTCACGGAGAGGAAACCGGTGATCGTGCTCAAGTCGGGGTCGTCGACCAAGGGGCGCGCGACCGCGTCCTCGCACACGGGCTCGCTTGCGGGCGACTACGCGGTCTACCGCGGCGCGTTCGAACAGGCCGGCGTGATCGCGGTCGAGTCGTTCTCGGACGCGTTCCAGATTGCCGAGCTGCTCGGCTCCGAGGGGTACCCGCAGGGCCGCCGCGCGGTCGTTGTCACGAGCGCGGGCGGGCTCGCCGTTCTCTCGTCCGACTATGCGGAGGAGTGGGGCGTGGACCTGATCACCCTATCGCCCGAACTGCTGGCCGAGCTCGACGCCTTCCTGCCCGATCAGTGGAACCACCAGAATCCGCTCGACCTGATCGGGGACGCGGGCGCGGACCGGTTCGCCCGGGTCTTCGACACCCTTCTCCGGCGGGACGACCTCTGGGACATCGCAATCGTGATCGCCGTACCGTCCGCGACCATGGACCCGGCTCACCTAGCGAACGAGATCGTCCGGTTCAGCCAGCATACGGACAAGATGGTCGTCGGCTGCCTGGCGGGCGGCGACTCGATCCGGGCCGGCCTCCGGATCCTGCGCGAGAACCATGTCCCGAACTTCGACGAGATCGAGGACGCGTTCCGCGCGCTCGGCGCAGTCTTCCGGGTCCGCGGCATCTGCTGAATCGAACCCCTTTTCACCCCGCCCGCCGATCTCTTGGTGATGGGCCAGTTGATCGTGGACCTCGGCGGGCGGCCCGGGCTGGATTGCCGGGGCTTCTGCGCATACTGCTACTTCCGGCACGTCCGGGACCCGGAGCCGCTCGGGTGCCGGCACTGCCTCCCGTTCCGGAAGGGCTGCGACTACTGCACGAGGATGGTCCGCGGTCCTACCCGGGCTTCCGGCCGTTCGGCGACGTGGCTCAGGAGACCCTCGGCCGGCTCGCACTCGTCGACGACGAGATCGACCGGGTCACGATCAGTGGCGGCGGCGACCCGAGCTGCTACCCGGCCTTCGACGACCTCGTGGAGATCCTCGCCGCGATCGAGGCCCCTCTCCACATCGGGTACACCTCCGGCAAGGGGTTCGACGACGCCGCCGTCGCCGGGCGGCTGGTCGATCACGGGCTCGCCGAGGTCTCGTTCACCGTCTTCGCCGCGGACCCGGCCCTCCGCCGCCAGTACATGCACGACCCGACCCCCGAGGCCTCGATCGCCGTGATCGAGGAGCTCGCCGGCGCGATCGACCTGTACGCAGCGGCCGTAGTGCTGCCGGGCGTGAACGACGGCCCGGTGCTCGAGGCGACCGTTGACTGGCTCGAGGACGCGGGCGCGAAGGGGCTGATCCTGATGCGCTTCGCGAACGAGCCGCACCAGGGGCTCGTGCTCGGGAACGCACCGGTCCTTCCGGGCGTCGAGGCGCAGACGGTCGAGTCGTTCGCGGCGCTCGTGCGCGAGACGGCCGCCGGCCGCTCCATGAGGGTGACGGGCACGCCGCTCCTCGACCCGGCCCTCGGCTCGCCGTTCGCGATCCGGAACGAGCCCGACCTGCTCGACCGCCTCCCCCGGCTGACCGGCTACGCCTCGGTGGTCACGGGCAGCGTCGCGGCCCCGTTCCTCCGCGACCTGCTCTGGCGGCTCGGCGGGACGGCCACGGTCGCGCCGGTTTCAAAGGAGATCGCCTGCCTGATCACGGCCGATGACCTCCGCGAGCTCGACCTCGCCGGGCTCGAGGACGTGGTGGTCCTGCCCGGCCGCGCGCTCGTCCACGACGCCGAGGCCGAACGGATCCTCTCGGCCGACGGCCGGCCCCGGACCGTGGTCCGCGGACCCGAGATGCTGACCGCCGACGGCGAGACGAGCATGGGCATGACCCGCGAGGGCGTGCTCGAGCTCGAGTTCTCGGGCTCTTCGAGCTCATCAGTACGGTCAACCTGTACGGCCGGCGTTGAGATCGGCAGGATTAATTCGTTTGAACCAGATGTCGGTGTCATGGTGACCATCCTCGTCGCGTACGCGTCGAAGAGCGGTGCGACGGCCGAGATCGCAGGCTGGATCGGCGAAGCGCTCCGGCGTACCGGAGCGACGGTCGATGTCCGGCCGGCCGACGACGTCCTGACCCTCGAGGGGTTCGACGTTGTCGTGGCCGGCGGCCCCCTCTACATGGGAAAGGTGCTCAAGTCGGTCCCGGCCTTCTTCGCCCGCCATCGCGCCGCGCTCGCGGGAAAGCCTGTCGCGATCTTCATCTCGGGCTCGTCGCTCGGCAAGGATGATCCCAGGGCAGACCAGCACGGGCAGACGATCGCCGAGGCTGCCGCCAGGGACGTTCCCGTCTCCGCGGTCGGGCTCTTCGGCGGCCGCTTCTCGTCCCGGAATGTCCCCCTGATCGGCCGGTTCCTCAAGAGCGCGGTGAAGGAGGAGGACACGAGGGACCGCGCCGCGATCGAGGCCTGGGCCGGCGCGCTCCCGACGCGCCTCGGTCTCTGATCACTCCGCGTCTTCGGCCGGCTCCGGGAAGAGGACGTCCCAGTTGTACGCGACGAGAAGGAGCACGAAGAGGAGCAGGGGAAGGTCGATCGCGAGGAGCCGGCCGATCCCCGTGTGGCCCACGAGCAGGTTGTAGAGCGCGTGGAGCATGACCGCGACCGTATAGAGCCCGAAGAGGATCGACGGCAGGGACCGGCGGCTGAACCCGTAGGTCAGGAAGATCCCGTACCCGATGATCGCGGTCATGCACCCGTGCATCACCGAGGTCGTGATCCCACGCATCACCGCGTACGCGACGGTGCCCGGACCCTCGAATGCGAAGTGGGTCACGAAAACGTAGTTCTCCAGGATCGCGAAGCCGAAGCCCGAGGCCATGGCGAGCACGAGCAGCTCCTTCGAATACCGCCGGCCGAACACGAGCAGGAGCACGAAGAGCGGCAGGGCCTTCATGAACTCCTCCACGATCGGTGCCATGGTCACCTCGGGCACCACAACGCTCGAGGCGAAGGCGAGGTAGAGGTCGTAGTTGATGTAGTAGGAGATCACGGCCGCGGTCAGGCCCCAGACCAGGAATGCGAGAACCCGCCGCTGCCCGCCCTCGAGGAAGACCAGGAGGAAGAAGAGCGGCAGCGAGGCTGCCAGGTAGAACTCGAGAATCACGCGGGCTCGCCTCCGTCGTACCCGAGGTACGCGATCGCGAAGAGCGAGAACGCGATCGCGGCCAGCGCGCCGGCCGCGTTCGTGACCCAGGAAGGATCCGGGAGGGTGGAGTGGAGGGAGTTGAAGATGTGCGCCAGCGCGAACACGATGGTGGCCGCGAGGAGCACCGGGTGGCGGTGGACCGAGCGAAGGAGCGCCACCGAGAGGAGCGCGGCGGTGAGTGCGAAGAAGACGAATGTGGTCAGGGTCTTCGCGTCCGCGCCGAGCAGGGCGACCAGCCAGAGACCTGCAGCGAGCAGGGGGACGGCGATCGGCACCGCAGACCACGCAGGCAGGCGGTTGCGCGCGAGTCCCTCCTGGAACCCGGCGATCAGGAAGAGGAAGACCCCCGCGAACCCGAGGTCGGCGACGGTCGGGTAGTTCAGGCCCTCCCCGATCAGGATGAAGAACGCGTACCAGAATGCGTTCGCCAGGGTCCACGTCGCCCCGGCGAACGCCCCGTGCGCCAGCAGCATGTCCGGCCTTCGACGGAAGTAGGTCCAGGCAGCGGCCCCCGCGGCGGCCGCGCTGGCTACGAGCTGGGTCGCGTTCCCGATGCCGGTATACAGGGCGGGCATGGTCCCGTGCACCAGCAGGACCGCTCCGAGCAGGCCGAGCGAGACCGCGAGCAGCACGAAGAGCGCACCGTGGAAAAGTGAGTCCGGGTACTTCGGCAGGGCGCGGATACGCATGATCCATGATGAGTCGCGAAGAGCAAAAACAATCGCCCTGACCGGCACCAATAACCGTTCCCCGACGGAGCTTCGTACGGACGAAGACCATGGCCCCGGAGCACCTCTCGCGAGTCAGGACTGCCCTTGCCGAACGAGTCCCGTTCCTCGGGCCGGGGCTGATCCTGGGCATGTCCTCGGCCGGCTGGGTCGGCCTCCTGGTCTTCCTCTCGCTCGGCGCGAACTTCGGGTACGCACTCCTCTGGGCCGTCGCGGGGGTGATCATCTACAAGTACGCGTTCACGACCGGCTGCGCGCGATACACGGCAGCGACCGGCGAGAACATCTACGCGGGGCTGCAGCGAATCCCCGGGCTCAGGAACTGGCAGGTACTCTTCATCGGCGCGATCTACGTGATCGAGATCGTGTATCACGCGGGCGGCGCCGTGGTCGCCGCGAGCCTGTTCGCCTCGCTCCTGCCGGAGGCCGTGCCTGTCCAGTACGTGATGATCGCGGTCTTCGCGCTGATCGTCCTGATCCTTTTCCGGAACTCCTACCCCCTCTTCAAGAAGGTGATGGTGGCCGCCGGCGTGATCATCGTGGCCGGTATGTGCCTGAACTTCCTCTCGCTCTACCTCTCTCCTGTCGAGGTGCTCCACGGGCTCGTCGCGCCGGACCTCGCGAACGAGGACCACCTCTACTACGCCGGGCTGATCATGGCCTCGCTCGGGACTGGCCTCTCCCTCCTCTGCTACACCATGTGGCTCCAGAAGCAGCTCGGCGAGCGCCACGGCGAGGCCTTCTACCGCGCCCACATGCGCTCGATCCGGTTCGATCTGACCCTCGGGTTCGGTCTCCTCGCGCTTCTCTCGCTCTTCTACCTGACCCTCGGGTTCGTGGTGATGAACGAGCACGGCCTGCCCGCGTTCGAACAGGACCTGATGGTCCGCGTGATCGGCCATTCGCTCACCGCGATCCCGTTCGGCATGACTATCTTCGTGATCACGTCGTTCCTGACTCTCTTCGTCTATCTGATCGGGGCCATGGACGGGCGGGCGCGGGCGATCGCGTCGATCCTCAGGCAGACCGTGACGACCCGCTTCTCCGAGGACGGGCTGTATCGTGGCGTGGTGGTCGCATTCGCGGCGATCTTCATCCTCTTCAGCTACGCAGGCACGAAGTACACGATCAAGGACGTGCTTACCGTCTCAGTCTTCGTCTTCGGCCTGGTCGGGTTCATGCTGCTCTGGCTCGATCGCCGACTGCCCGAGTATGCCCGCGGCTCACCCGTGTGGTACGCGGTGATGCTGGTCGGGTCCGTCCTCTTCCCGATCGGCGCCGTCGCCTACTGGGGAATGTGAAAAGGGTGTTCAGGGCGGGTAGATGCCCGTGGGGCCGATGATGCCCGGCGGGTAGATGCCGCCCTGCAGAAAGCCGATCTCGACCCCGAGCAGCGAGGCCAGGGTCAGGCCGGCCACGATCGCCAGGATCCCGGCGATGGCAAGGATGAGAGTGTCGCGCCGCTCCATGCACTTCAATAAGGGCGTTCGAAATTTAAACATTGTTACCTCCGGGGGCGTCCGCGCGGTAGACCGAGTTCCGGCCGCCGCGGTAGTCCTGCCAGACGATCGAGCCGTTCGTGACCGCGGGCCACCCCTGGTCGTCCGGCTGGGTACAGACCGGGTACTCGGTCCCGGTGGACAGGTTGTAGGCGTAGATGTCCCAGTTGCGATTGCGGCCGTCGACCCAGACCACGAGGTCGCCACGGATCTTCGGCAGCCACTGGCGGGCGGAGTCGTTGCAGATCACCCTCTCCTTTCCGGTCGCGAGGTCGTAGAGGTAGACGTCGAACCCGATCCGGGACCGGTAGTCCTGCCAGATGATCCGGCCGTCCGAGACCGAGGGGCACCACTGCCCCCGGATATCGTCGCAGATAACTCGCTCCTCGCCGGTAGAGAGGATGTACGCGTAGATATCCCCGGCGGTCTCGTACCCCCGGCGGTAGTCCTCCCAGACGACAACGTCGCCATCGATGTCGGGGTTGTACTGGGTCTGGGGCTGGACGCAGACCGGCCGTTCGGTCCGGTTCCGGAGGTCGTAGCAGTAGATATCGGGGTCGCCGTTCCGCTCGTCCGTCCAGACCACGACGTCGCCGGAGATCACGGGGTGCGTCTGCTTGGCCGGGTCCGAGCAGACCTGCATCACCTCGCCGGTCGAGAGGTTGGCGAGGTAGATGTCCCAGTTCCCGTTCCGTTTGTCCTGCCAGACCACGCGGTCGCCCGAGACCGAGGGCGAGAACCGGAGGGATCCGGTCTCCGAGATCTCCGCGAGGGTGCCGTCCGTCAGGTTGAGCGCAGCGATTCCGGAGCGCCCACCGAGCGCGTGCTCCTCCCAGGCCACGCGGTCCCCGCCGACCACCGGGTAGAGCGGGTTCGACCCGTCTGGCGAGATCCGGGCGCCGTCGTATGCGGCCACCGCTGGCAGCGCGCCTGCGCCGTCCTGAGGAAAGGTGAGGGCCGCGACGACGAGCACGGCCACGATTGCCGCGCCGATGAGCAGGTGCCGGCGGTCCATGGTCCCTCGCAGGAGGGTGCGCCGCGCGTCATGCTAATCGTTACGGTCCCTGTCTCGCGGTCTCCTCAGTCGAGCTCCTTCTTCTTGAGCGAATACGTGGCCGGTCCGTGGATGACCTGGCCGTCCGCGCGGTACCGCGAGCCGTGGCACGGGCAGGCCCACGCCTTCTCGGCCGGATCCCATTCCACGCTGCAGCCCATATGTCGGCAGGCCGGATCCAGTGTGTGGAGAACTCCTGCCTCGTCACGGTATGCGGCGATCTTCTGGCCGTTGACGGTCAGGACCGCCCCATCCCCCGGGCGGAGGCGGTCCGGGTGGTGGCTCTTGGAGCGGACCCGGCCCGTGACGATCTGGGATCGACACATTCGCCCCCTGCGCCACGAACTCCTTGGCCGCGGCCGTCGGCTTGAACCGGCCCGGGTCGAAGACCTCGGCCCACGGATTCGGCCGGCCCGTGATCAGATCCGCGAGGATCCGCCCGGCGACCGTACCGTGGGTCATGCCCCACTTCTTGAACCCGGTCGCGACGTAAACGTGCGGAGTCTCCCGCGCGAGCTGCCCGATGTACGGAACGCCGTCGACCGTGATGGTGTCCTGGGTCATCCAGCGGTACCGGACCTCGCGCATAGGGTAGACCGCTTCGATGAACCGCTCGAGAGTCCGGTAGTACCGGCGGGTGTCGCCGCCCTGCCCTGCCCGGTGCTCTTCGCCGGAAACGAGTACGAGCTCGCCGTCGGCCATGGGCTGGGATCGGAGCGAGCGGGTCGGCTCTTCGGCGCCGATGAACATCCCGTCGGGGAAGGGCTTGTCGAGCACGACGCCGAGCACGTACGAGACGGACTGGAACATCCGCATGAAGTACCGCCCCGGCTGATCGTGGAAGGGCCAGTGGGTCGCGATGATCACGTCGTCGGCCTGGACCGTACCGGCCGTGGTCTTCACCGAGACGGGCTCGCCCACGGTGAGGTCGAGGGCACGGACTCCTTCGTAGATCGCCGATCCCCCGCCCGGGATCGTCCGGGCGAGCCCGAGCAGGTACCTCCTCGGGTGGAACTGGGCCTGGTCGTCCATCCGGATCGCGCCGTCCGTACTGCAGGGGGAGGGGGACATCCTCGACGAAGTGGACGGGCAGACCGAGGCTCGTGGCGGCGTCGACCTCGTCGAGCACGCGCTTCCGCCCATGCCTCGACTGCGCGAAGGTGTAGGCGGACCGCCGGACGAGGTCGCAGTCGATGCCGTGTTCGCGTGCGAGGCTCTCGACGAGCCCGATCGCGGCCCGGTTCGCGTCCGCGTACTGCTGCGCCCGTTCCATTCCGAATCGGTCGATCAGGTCCGCGTAGCAGAGGCTGATGGAGCGCGGTTACCTTCGCGGTCGTATGCCCGGTCACGTCCCGGGCAATCCGATCCGCCTCGACGACGACCACGCTCTTCCCCGCCTTTTTGAGCAGGGCCGCGGCGGTCAGTCCGGCGATACCACCTCCGATCACGGCCACGTCGGCCCGGACGGTGTCCGGAGCGGGCGGGTACTCCGGGCCGGGGGCGCTCTCGATCCAGTACGAGGCCGCCCTGCCGGGCAGTCGCTCCATCTCGGGTTCCTCGTTCGGCATTGTGCCTCGAGCCGGTCCGCCGCGAGTGCGGCCGTATGGGCCGGTTGCACCCTCTTTGGACGATCGTCTCTTAAGTATTGCCCTTGCCGAGCCGCGCCGCGATCCGCCCGGCGAATGCCTGCGCGGAGAACGGGTCCTGGGCCGTCAGGAGCTCGCGGTCCTCGATGACCAACGGCATGCCCGGCACCGCGGCCTGTCGCACGCGAGCGCCGAGAGTCGCGAGCCGTTCGTCGAGGTACCATGGCAGCCGGCCCTTCATACGGGTAGGGGGAGAACTCGAGAAGGTGCTCCATCCACGACGGAAAGCAGGTTAGAGCGTACCCGCGCGTACGGGGACTGACCGCCCGGAACCGCGGTCGAGAGGAGCGCGGCCAGCCTTGGCAGAGCATGCACGTCGGCTTCCGGTTGACGTGAAAGTGGAGGATAACGCGTCGCATCGCGCTGCTTTCGGGCAGATCGGCCTGCTGTGCGTGGCTGCCGGGGACCAGAAGGGCACCGTCGCGCGCCGAGCGGGGCGTCACCGAGCACCTCGAGCGGCAGGGGCGGTGCATTCTCTCGACGCCGTCGATGATGCCGAGCCCGTTCGCGTCGCGGCAACGGGGCGATGCTCCGCGGGTCCGGTGACGGGGCCGCTCCGCCGGGGGTGGCGATCTCGACGGCGTGTCCGGCCCCGACGATCCACTCGAGCTAGAGCGCGAGCTCGGCGAGCCCGCAGCCGGTCCTGATGGTCCGGCCGTCCCGGAGGGGAAGCACGGTCGAGGCCGAGCTCGCGACGAGGACATTCATAAGCCCGTCAGCACCAGCACGAGATGTGCCTTGAACCGCTCCACATGGGACGCAGCCCAATCGGGCGCCTTATCGGGGGTCGCTTCGTACACGACGAAGGTCGGCAACACTGTCATCCCCACGTACGCCAGCGTGTTGACAGTGATCGGCGCGAGCAGTTCCAGGACACCGCTCCGGCTCCCCGCGGCGTAGACCTCCTCGGGGGCCTCGAGGGTCGTGACGAGCATGGCCTTCTTCCCGCGAAGGTACGGCCTGCCAGCGATCCCCTCGGTGTCGGCTACGTGCGCGAACGAGAGGATCCGGTCGAACCATCCCTTCAGTATCGCCGGGACCGAGGACCACCAGAGCGGGAACTGGAAGACCACCAGGTCGGCCGCCCGGAGCTTCTCGAGTTCGTCCGCGACGTCCGGGGGGGTTGTGCCGCGGCTGAGCGCGCGTCGGATCTCGATGTTCGGCACGAAGCGGTCGGCCAGCGCGCGGTCTGGGAAATCGCGCTCGTCGAGCACGGGCCTGAAGCCCATCCGGTAGAGGTCCGAGTCTGCGACGGTATGCCCCATCGACGCGAGCATCCGCACGGCTTCGGTCCGGAGGGCGGCATTCAGGGATCCCGGGTCGTCGTGGTGCGCATAGACGTACAGTACGTTCATGGTCGCTCCTTCAAGCCCTTTAGAAGTCATTCGAGGCGATAAGGATATTCAAAAGATCGGTTCTCCGGACCGGAGTCACCTTTTTCATCACCGGCGCCATATCCCCGCCGATCATGACCGCGCTGCGGTACTTCTTCGGCGAGCGCCCCCGCTTCAGGCACGAGTTCGAGCAGCTGCGCGAGCTCAGCGCCATCCTGGAGGGCGCCGACCTTCGTGGACCTGTCTACTTTGCCTCGAACTTTCTGCTCGCCAACGGCGAGATCGACTGCCTGCTCCTGGTCCCCCGGGGCATGGTCGTACTCGACCTGAAGGCCTACCAGGGCGTGGTGCACGGTGAGGAGGAGGGCGACTGGTGGGTCGACGGCCCGGACGGCGCGGTGGTGCCCCTGAAGATGAACCTCTTTCATCAGCTCCGGACCCACCGGTTCGACCTCGCCAACCGCCTGCTCAGGATCCGCGAAGCCGCCTTTCCGCAGATCGAGGAGAAAGACCTGATGAAGGTCGGGGCCTGGGGGTACTTCAAGCGCGGCTCGACCTATCCCGAGGGTCAGATAGACCGCGACCGGGTCAAGTGGTTCGACATCGTGACGGCCGATACCATCGTGGAGCGGCTGATGCTTGTCGACGCCGGGTTCACGATCGGCGGGCGTGAGATGGACGCAATCATAGAGGCGCTTCATCTCGCGCCCTCCGACGGGCTCGTCTCCTCGGTGAACGGGTCGGAGCATGTCGCCTCAACAACGGAGAACGGGGTGCCGCCCGCAGTGACGAGTCTCGAAGCGGCGCTCGTGGACCGCATGGATGCCATCGTCGCGCGCATGGAGGCGATCCCGCAGGCGATCGCGGGGCTCGCGCAGCCCGGCGAATCCTGCATCGTGCCGCCGCCGGGGCCGATATCGCCGGGCCCGGGTGTCCCCGGTGGGTGTACCGACGCCGTCGGCCCGGACGAGTCCGACACGCCGCTGGCCGAACGGATCCGCCACTTCGTCTGCGAACGCTACGCATCACCAGCACGGCGCGACGGGACGCGCGAGTTCGAGCTCACCTCGGGAGAGGTCCACCGCGAGATGGGCCTTTCGGACCGGATCTCCTCGGTCTGCGGCGTACTCCGGGGACGGCGGCTCGAGGATCGGTGCGGCATCGAGCTCGTCGAGGAGATCCGCTCGGTCCGCGTGCGTGAGAACAGCGCGACCAACCGGTTCGTCTACCGCGTAAAAGAGGAGGCGACGTCCGGTCGGGAAACGCCGTGAAGCGCGGGAAGGGCGATAAAAACGCGCTCTGGACGGGAACGGATTGGGGAGAAAGGGCGTGATCGGGCGAAAGGTATCGGGGGATCCTGGGGGATAGTTCGAGATAGGTGTTGCCCTGGACTGATCTTCAGCACTCTGATCGACCAGATCAATCCGGGCATGGCGCTCGGCGCCGCTTTCGGGCTGGCCTTCGGGTCAGTCCTGGAGCTGTCGAATCTGGACGCCCTCCCCAAAGAGTGATGACACGGGGCTCGTCCGTCGGCCGCACCCCCCGGCGGAGAGGCGGCTGTGAAGAACGAACCGTGAGAATCCGGCCTTCCACCGATCGTGGAGAAACCGGGCAAAGTCCGGACGGTTGAACGTGGCTCGCGATTCCAGAGAAAAAGGCGATATCGGATCGGGCTCGTCACCCGGACCGTGATCTTACTTGCCGCCGGTACCGCCCTGTGCAATCATCTCCCTCATCATCTTCATGGTCTCGAGCTTCTGCTGCCCGAGCTGCATCCGCGACTCGATGTAGAGAATCTTCTTATCGAGCATCCGGAGGATCATCTTGCGCGTCTGGTCCTCGTCGAGGTACTCCCACGCGCGCTTCAGGAGCATGTCGCGATAGCCCATGCCCCACATCTGGTGGCTGCCCATGCCACCGGAGCCGCCCATCATCTCGCCGTGCATACGGGGAGCCATTGAGCGACCGTTGCATGAATATGTTTCGGTCTATATGGGTTGTTAAGGTCCCGAAACGTCCATCTTCAGTCAGGTCGCCGTGGGAGACGCAGGCCTGCTCGTCGACCCCAACGATGAGGCCGTCCTCCATACGAATTACACGGCAAAAGTACCGGCGGTGCCAGTCCTCGTGGCTGACCATCACGATGGTCTGGCCGAGATCGCGGTTGAGCCGGGCGAAGAGGTCCAGGATCGTCTTCGAGGACGCCGTGTCAAGATTTGCGCAGGGCTCGTCCGCGAAGACGATCGCGGGTTTGTTGACGAGAGCCCGCGCGATCGCAACCCGCTGTTGCTCGCCCCCCGAGAGCTGGTACTGAAGGTGATCGGCCCGATCCAGAAGGCCGACCTCGTCCAGGATCTCGCGGGCCGTCCGGAGATACTCGTCACGCCCGGCACCGCGGACGAGTGAGGTCAGGAAGACGTTCTCGAGCGCCGTGAGCTCGCCGATCAGAGCGTAGTCCTGGAAGACGTACCCGAGCCGTCCGAGCCTGAAGCGCGTCCGCTCACTCTCCGAGAGGGCGAGCACATCCACCCCGTCAACGGCCAGGCTCCCCGTGGTCGGCTCGTCGAGCAGGCCCAGGATGTGGAGGAGGGTCGACTTGCCCGACCCGGACGGGCCCATGATCCCGACGAACTCGCCGCGGTCGATCTCGAACGAGACGCCGCGCAGCGCCCGGACATCGACCGCGCCCATATGATAGATTCGCGAGAGGTTGTCGGCCGTGATCATCCGCTACCCCCGTATGGCCGAGAGGATCTCCTCGCTCGCCGTGCGCCAGGCCGGCACGTACCCGGCAACGACTGAGACGACGAAGAGGCTTGCGATGCTCTGCAGGATCTGGGTCGCCTCGACGGCCGGATAGACCGGGCCGCCGGGGAAGACGAGCGGGTAGATGGTCAGGAGACGGACCACGACCGCAAGCATGCCGAGCCCGAGCAGAGACCCGGCCATGGTCATGAAGAGGACCTGGAGCACATACGAGTTGACAATCACGCTCTTGTCGATCCCGATTGCCTTCAGGATCCCGATCTGTCGGCGGCGGTTCACGGTGTTGATGAAGATCACGATGAAGATCACGACCGTCGCGATCACGAGCGAGACGCCGGTCGAGATCAGATTGATGATCGCGAACGATCTGGTTACATCCCCGATAATCCCCTGTGCCTTCTCCTGCCAGGTCTTGATCGTCTCCTGGACGCCGAACGCGTAGAGCGTGTTCCGGACGGCGTCCTCGTTCCCGGTGGTCCCGGTCCGGATCAGGATCTGGGATGCCTGATCCTCGAGGCCGAGGACGGAGGAGAGCTCGTTCTCGGTCACATAGACGGCCGAGTCCGCGCTGAAGGAGTTGGTCTGGAAGATCCCCTTGACATGGTACCGCCGGACCTGCCCGTTAGAGAAGGCAACCGTGATCGAGTCCCCCACGCGGACCCCTCCGAGTGAGTCCAGCTGGTCGAGCCGCGGGTCCTGCTCTCCCGCGAGCGTCTTGCCGATCACGGCCGACCCGGTATCGCCGGCCGAGAGATACTCGCCCTCGATCATCCGGCTCGAGGTCATCGTGACGCGAGCCTCGTCGGCCGGGATCACCCCGATCACCGACCGCGCGAGGGTCTTGGTCTTGAAGGTGATCGAGGCCCCCGCCGTGATACGCTGGGCGGCGGCCGCTATCCCCGGGATACGCTCGATCCGCGACTTGAGGACAGCGGCGTTCGCGATGTAGAACTGCCCCTCCCTGGGCTCAACGTCCAGGTTGCCGTAGTTGTAGTCGATCGACTGGCGGTTGAACGAGACCACCACGCCCTGGACGATCGAGGGGAGAAAGACCAGGTTCACGAAGACCAGCGCGATGATCATCACGGTCAGCAGGAGCGTGCCCTTGTTTCCCCGGCGGAGCGACCGCCCGGCGAGGAAGGCCGACACGCGGAGTCCCCCGATCATGGAAGCTTACGCGCCCCTGCGCCGCCAGTACCAGATGCCGGCGGCAGCGAGCACCGCCACGACGACGGCGACGACCACGATGGTGACCGTGCTCCCGGTGCTCTCGGCAACCTCGAGAGTAAGCGGTTCGCTGATCGTATGCGTCCCCTCGTCGTCCGAGTAGTTCGCCGAGAGGGTATACGGCCGGACGCCCGATTCGTCCGCGACCAGGTTGAAGACGGCGGGCGCGTCGTTACCGGGCTCGATCGTGCCGATGAACGACTCGTTGTTGCCGCTGAACGGAAGGTCGATCCGGACCCGGACCGATTTCGCGTTGTCCGTGCCCGTGTTCTCGAGTCGGGCGATGAGGGTGAAGGCCTGACCGCGATCGACGCGTATGGGGTCGGTCGTGAGCTGCGCGAGTCCGAGCGCGGCCTGACCGCGAACGAGCACGGCAAACGACTCGTTCTGCCGCCGCGGGGTGCCGTCGGGCAGGACGTAGTCGAGGGTCGCGCCGATCGTCCGGAGGCCGAGCGGCACCTTCCGGTCCGTTGAGAACGTGAGGGCGAAAGGATGCGATTCGCCGGGCCCGAGCCGGGCGATGTAGTCCGTGCCGGGGCCGGTGAGCCCGAGCGACTGGGCGGAGGACGCATTGACCGTCAGCATGACGTCGGTCGCGGTGGCACTCCCGTAATTGACCACCGAGAGGTTGATCGTGAAGGGGTCTCCGGGCGAGACGGCGTCGGGAACGGACTTCTCGAGCGCGAGCGCGGGCTTGGTGAGCTGGCCGATCTGCGTGCCGACGTTCACCACGACAGGGTACCGGACGGTCTGGCCCTGCGCAGTCCTGATCCAGACCTCGGGGAAGTAGATCCCGGGCGCCGACGGCGCCACGATGTGGAAGGTGATCGGGATCGCCTGCCCTGGCCCGAGCAGACCGATCCCCTCGTAGTCGCCCGAGAGGACTGTCAGGTCCGTCGTGTGCAACCGCACGGACTCGATCACGGGGTCGCCTGTGGACGCGTTCGCACCCGGGACGGACCCGCCGCTGTTCGCGATCGTGACCGTCAGGAGGCCGTCGCTTCCTGGCGCGAGGACACCGGGCATGAGACTGATAGTTCGTCACCATCACGCCGGCGGATGCGGCTCCGGCGAGAGCCGCGAGCAGGAGCGCGGCAACGGCGACAGACGGAATACGGGTCATGTGCCCTCCTCCAGTGGGTACCCCGCGTTCTTCCAGGCTGCGAAGCCGCCGAGCACGTTCACAACAGGACCGATCCCGTGCGCTGTCAACAGGCTCGCGGCGAGACTACCCTTGTACCCGACGTCGCAGTGGGTCGCGATCGGCCGATCCCGAGGGACCTCATCGAGCCGGGACGCGAGCTGCCCGATGTAGATATGGAGCGACCCGGGGATCGCTCCCTGCTCGGCGCGGTGGTTGCCGTCCCGGACGTCGAGGACGGTGACCTCGGCGAGATGGTCGCGGAGGTCGCCGACGGTCCAGACGGGGAACCGATCGACCGGCCGGCCCGAGCGGAACCAGGCCTCGAAGCCGCCGCCGAGGTACCCGGCCAGGTTGTCGTACCCGAGCCGGACGAAATCGGAAGCAATCTGGTCGAGGTCGAGGTCGAAGTCGTCGACGAGCGCGATCGGCCGATCGTAGTCGAGGATCCAGCCCATGAATGCCGTGAGCCCCTTACGCCAGATGCTGAGGCTGCCCGGCACGTGACCCGCGCCGAACGCGGTCGGCGACCGGATGTCGACGACCTGCATCCCCGCGAGATCCGACGGGCCGAGCGGCCGGAGCAGCCACCGTTCGGGCGGCCCCGGCGGACCCGACCGGTTCAGCTCCTCCATCCGCCGGAAGTACGGCGGCCGGTAGGTCAGCTCGCCGGCCTTCTCGGCGACGAACGTCTCCCGGTCCATCGAGAGGGACGGGTTGGTGGCGCGTTCGTGCCCGATCGTCGAGAGCGGAAGGTCGCGGATTCCGATCCCGCAGACCGAGCCGGCCCCGTGCGCCGGGCAGACCACCGTGCCGTCGGGAAGCGAGAGGAGCTCTTCGTGGAGTGAATCGTAGAGGGCGGCGGCGTTCGCTGCCCGGTCGTCGCTCATGAGGTCGACCCGGCCGACGGACCCGGCGAAGAGCGCGTCCCCGGTGAAGACCATGTACGGCTCTTCCTCATCGTACAGGACGTACGACAGGGACTCGACCGTGTGGCCCGGGGTCTCGATAGCCGCGACGGCCAGCGAGCCGAGTTCGAACCGGTCGCCGTGGCGGGCGGGCTTGCCGTACGCGAAGTCGAGGCGGGCGCCGTGGTGGACCGTCGCACCCGTCAGGCGGGCGAGCTCGAGCGAGCCGACCAGGTAGTCCTCGTTCCGGTGTGTCTCGAAGATGCGGGTGATCGCGGCCTCGTGGGCGGCGGCCCGTTCGAGGTAGACCCCGCAGTCGCGGCGGGGATCGATCACGGCGGCCACGCCGTCACTGCCGATGAGGTAGGACTGGTGGGCGAGCCCCTCCGATCGGATCGTCTCGAGGAACATGCACTCTCCACGTCCCGGCATGGGGCCGGGATCCGTGAATTGCAATGCCCCCGGGATGGTATTAATATCCTCCGGCGGTGCCCGGACAGTGGCGCAACCGCAATACTGAAGCCGTATTGCGATGAGGAAGTGGGTACGGACCGGCGTCGGAGGTGGCGTCGTCGACCGCCCGAGCCATATGATCCGCAAGATACTCCGGGGGCACCGCGCCGTGGGCGCCGCGCTGCTCCTCATCCTCCTTGTCGGCGCTGCGTTCGCGCCGGCCGCCGCTGCCGCCTCTGCCGCAGCCGTAGCGCCCGATCCGATCAGGTCGTCGGTGCTCGCGTACGGCGCAGGCGGCGACGCCGTGCTCGCGACGCCGCTCGCCGAGCGCGTGCGCGAGGGCGACCCCGTGGCGACCCTCGGTTTGGCGGGCCCGGCGGCCCGGTCGTACGTCTACGTGCAGCTCGCGCCCAGGACGCCGACCACCGTCCTCGACTCCGTTCTCTCGGGGATCGTCGACCGCGACGAGAAGAGCGGGCTCGTCACGGCGCGGGTGACCGTCGCGGAGCTCGCCGCCCTCGCCCACCTCAAGGGTGTCCGGCAGGTCAGCGAGGTGGATCGGCCGTTGGTCGCCTCCGGGAAGGCCATGACAGCGGGAGACGGGGTAATCCGGAGCGACGTCCTCCGGGCGCAGGGCCTGACCGGCGCCGGCGTTAAAATCGGCGTGATCTCCGACGGCGTCGATGGCGCCGCCGCCGCCCAGGCGAGCGGAGATCTCGGTCCTGTCCGGGTTCTCGCCAACGAGCAGGGCGGCAACGAGGGGACCGCGATGCTCGAGATCATCCACGACATCGCCCCCGGTGCCGAGCTCTTCTTTCACGACCACGGCGACAGCGTGCTCGCGTTCAACCGGGCTGTCGACGACCTGGTCGCGGCCGGCTGCACCGTGATCGTCGACGACGTGGCCTGGCCCCGCGAGCCGTTCTTCGAGGACGGAGTGATCGCCACCCACCTCGAGGGCCTCCTCGCGACCCAGCGGCTCGTCTACGTGACGGCCACGGGCAACTACGCGCGCCAGCACTACCAGGGCCCGTTCGTCGGCGACGGCGAGGGATTCCAGGACTTCTCCGGGACCGGCTCGGACCGACCCTTCATGTACGCCGATGTTCCGTCGGGCGAGATCCTCAAGGTGGTGCTGCAATGGGACGAGCGCTTCGGTTCTGCCGCTGACGACTTCGACCTCTACCTCTGCGACGCCCGCGACGGCGACGTGCTGCGGGCCTCGATGAACCGGCAGACCGGCACGTCCGACCCGCTCGAGTCGCTCACCTGGACCAACACGGGCGCGGAGCGGGAGGTCGCGATCGTGGCCCTCCACCGTGGCGGAACCGGCGGCGCCCGGACCCTCGAGGTGTACGCGTACCCGTCCTCAGGGGCCGAGGTCAGCGGGGAGAACCTGGTCGCGGCCGATAGCATCTACGGCCATCAGGCTGTCCCAGATGTGGTCGCGGTCGGCGCGGTCGGTGTGTCCACCCCCGGCACGATCGAGCCGTTCTCATCGAACGGTCCCGTGACTCATCTCTTCCCGTCGCGCACGGTCGTCCAGAAGCCCGACATCTGCGCCCCCGACCGTGTCGCGGTCTCGGGGGCCGGAGGCTTCAAGAGCGTCTTCGTCGGGACTTCGGCCGCATCGCCGCACATCGGCGCCCTCTGCGCGCTGATCTGGTCCGCCCGGCCGGAGCTCTCGGCCGCGGCGATCCGCGCGGCGCTCTTCAGCTCGGCCGTCGACCTCGGCACAGCCGGCCGCGACAGCGTCTACGGCTGGGGCCGGGCCGACGGTGCCGCCATGTATGCCCTCCTGGCCGCTCCGGTGCCCACGCAGACCCCGGCGAAGGCGGTCACGGCCGCGCCCGTGACACCGACGCCGACTGCGGCGCCGACGACGGCGGCGGTCGTGACACGCCCCCCGTTCGGGAAGCGCTACACGATCGGCGAGCTTCGAGGCCGCTCCGTCGGGACGGGCGCGACCCTCGCGCCCGGCTCCGGCTCCACGGTCACGGGGTCGCCGACGGTCGGGCCGACCGCGGACCCGCTCAAGCCCCCGACCAGGCCGTTCGTCCGCTGGTACCCCTCGGCCCGCTGGGCCACGGGCCGATAGGCGGGGTCGGCTTAATGGCCTCCCCGCGCGCATCGATCAGGGTATGACGTCGGACCGCGACCAGGCGATCTTCGAGGCCGGGATCAAGCTCGGTGCGCTCTACCACCAGTGGGTCGGAACCCCGATCTCGCCACAGACGGCCGAGGTGGTCGAGGAGGCGATCGAGCTGGCCGTCGGGCTCCAGCCGTTCGTGGAGGAGATCACGGTCCGGCTGGATACCCGCCGTATGCGCCCGAACGAGTTCGGGTACAGCGAGCTCGCGGGGCTGATGTTCGAGGTCGAACTCGTAACCCGGTGCAACGGCGCCTCCTGCCACGCCCGGCTCGCCCCCCACGACGACTATCCGCTGATGACGATCCTCTCCTGCCATGACGCCCCGCCGGTTCCCGATCACGGATGACCACATCCACATCGACCCCCTGAACGGGCGCGGGATCGAGGCCGCGAAGGAGTTCCTCAGGGCCGGCGGGACCCATCTCTTCCTGGTAGCGAAGCCCTCCTGGTCGTTCGGGGTCACGCCCTTGTCGGGCGCCGACTACCGCCCTGTCTTCGACGCCACGCTCGCGGTGGCCGCCGAGGTCCGCGCCCTCGGGCTCGGGGTCTATGTCGTGCTCGGCGTTCACCCGGCCGAGATCACGTACTTCGCCGAGTACCGGCCGCCGGCGGAGTCCGCGCGAATCATGGCGGAGGGGCTCGCGCTCGCGGCAGAGTACGTCGTCGAGGGCCGTGCCGTCGCGCTCAAGAGCGGCCGGCCGCACTACGACGCCGGGCCGGAGGTGGCCGAAGAGTCGAACCGCGTCCTCGCCCGTGCCCTGGAGGCTCTCGGCGCGCGCCGGTTGCGCCCTGCAGATCCACGCCGAGAGCGGTCCGTGCGCGGACGTGGTCGCGATGGCACGGGAGGCCGGCATGGACCCGGCCCGCGTGGTCAAGCACTTCGCCGAGCCCTCGACCCCGCTCGTGCCGTCCTTCGTGGCGCGGCACGAGGCGATCCCGGAGGTCGCCGCCTCGGGTCGGCCGTTCATGCTCGAGTCCGACTACATGGACGAGCGCTCCCGGCCCGGGGCCGTGGTCGGCCCGAAGTCCGTGCCGCGCACCTCGCTCCGTCTCCTCGCGTCCGGCGCGCTCGATGAGGAGGCCCTCGCCCGCTGCCACGTCGAGACCCCGTCGCGGGTCTACGGCGTCGAGATCGCCCTCTGAGCGATAACGGGCCGCCACGGTCATATTTTTAATGACGGGGGGCAATTGGATGAGCAGCATGAACATGAAGGTGCACCGCGCCCGAGGCGAGGGCGAGGTGGTGGCGGTCTGCGACTCCGAACTCGTGGACCGGACGCTCCGGCGCGGCGATGTCGATGTCGTGGTCTCGGGCGGGTTCTACGGGAACCAGCCCGTGACCGACGAGGAGGTCCGCGAGGCGTTGAAGGGCGCCTGCAACATCAACCTCTTCGGCCGCCGTGCGGTCGAGATGGCCAAGGAGCTGGGGCTCGTGGACGAAGCCTGCTGCATCGTGATCGACGGCGTCCCGCACGCCCAGGTCTACCTTCTCTGACATGGACATCCGGGAAGCGTTCTGTCCGCGCTGCGGCGGCTCCGGCGGCGAGGGACGGGACGGGCTCTGCGGCAAATGCCGGCTCGCCGAGACCCGCTGGTTCGAGTGCGAACCCCGGGCGGTGCACACCTACTGCCCGAGCTGCGGCGCGCAGAAGAGCGGGCAAATCTGGACCGACTCCGAACAGGAGCGGGCCGAGCTCGGTCCGGGGCTCGCGCTCTCGGCGGTCCGGCTTCACCCCGAGGTCCGCCGGCCGCAGTTCTCGGTCGCGATCCGCGAGGTCTCGGCCAACCGGTCGATGGCGGACGTCGAGGTCTCGGGCACGCTCTTCGACGAGCCGATCAGCGACCGCTGCACGGTCGAGCTGGTCTGGCTGAAGGAGCAGTGCAACCGGTGCAACCGGATCGCGGGCTCGTACTACGAAGGATTCGTCCAGGTGCGCGCGACCGACCGGCGCCTGACCGACCGCGAGATCGAGGGCGCGACCCGGATCGCCCACGAGACGGAGGCCACGCTCCAGGCCGAGGGCGACCGGCTCAGTTACATCTCCGACCTGCAGGAGACCAAGGACGGGCTCGACATCGTGGTCGGGTCGCAGGCAATCGGCCTCGCAATCTCGCAGGCGCTGGCGCAACGCCTTGGCGGTCGGTACTCGACCCATCCGAAACTCGTCGGTGAGAAGGCAGGGCGGCCGATCTACCGGATCACGTACCTGGTCCGGCTCCACGCCTTCGTACGCGGGGACGTCATCGAGGCCGGCGGCGCGACCCTCGAAGTCATCTCGAACGAGGGCGACCATGTCCGCGCCGTCGACCTCGCGACCGGCCGGAACCGGACGGTCAGGGACGAGGAACAGAAACGGCTGATCGGCCGCGGGTCGGACGCGATGGATGCGCTGGTGGCCTACATCGACGACGGGATGCTCGGGCTGATCGACCCCGTGACCAGCGCCGCCGTCGAGGTGCCGCGCCCGTCCTGGCTGAACGTCGAGGCCGGCGGCCAGGTCCGTGTCCTGCGCGACCGCGACCGGCTCGTCGTGCTGGGGTGATCGCGTGCGGACCCGTCGGTACCCGGCAGGAGAGCTCGCCGCCTTTGCCGGGGCCGACTGGGTCGATCCGTCGCGGCGGCCGTTCGTCGCGAGCGGCACGGCGTGGGTCCCCGTCCGGGAGGGGTACGCCTGGGACGAGGACCTGCCCGAACGGTCGAACCCGGCTGAGCGGGGGTACCAGCGGCTCGGAGACCTGGTCCTCTTCCACGGCCCGCGTCCCGACGACGCGGCTGTTCGCGACGCGGTCGCGCGCTGCTCCCCCGGGGCGTGCTCTGGGTCAAAGGTCACTCGGGCGCCGAGCGGGTCCCCGGCGTCGAGGTGCTCCATGGTTCTGCCGGCGAGGTCGTCCACCGCGAGAACGGCCTCGTCTACCGGCTCGACCCGTCGAACGTGATGTTCTCGCGGGCAACCGCGAGGAGAAGGCGCGCCTCGCCCGTATGGTCCGGCCCGGCGAACGGATGGCCGACCTCTTCGCCGGGATCGGCTACTTCACCATGCCGGCCGCCCGCGCCGGGGCCCGCGTCCACGCGATGGAGATCAACCCGATCGCGTTCGGCTACCTCGAGGACAACCTCTCGTCGAACGGGCTCGCCGGACCGCGTCGAGGCCGGATGCGGCGACTGCCGCGACCTCCTCCGCGGCCTGTACGATCGGCTCGTGCTCGGGCACTTCGAGGCGCCGGCCTTCCTCGCCGACGCCCTCGCCCACGTCCGCCCGGGAAGCGTGCTCCATGTCCACGGCGTCGAGCGGACCCCCGGCGAGCTCGGACCGGCCCTCGCCCAGACGGCCAGCGAGAACGGCGTCGCGGTCGCCATCTCCTGGCGGACCGTGAAGACCTGCGGCCCGGGCCGCTTCCACACCGTCCACGACCTGGTGATCCTGTGACTATCCAGACACTCGAAGGAAAGGAGATCGTGCTCGCCGTCACGGGCTCGATCGCGGCCGTCGAGACGGTCCGGCTCGCGCACGAGCTCCGGCGGCGAGGAGCCCTTGTGCAGGCTGTGCTCTCGGGCGCGGCCTCGCGGATTGTCTCCCCCGACGCGCTCACCTACGCCACCGGCCGGCCCGCGATCACGGCGATCACGGGACTTGTCGAACACGTGCAGTGGTGCGGCGAGGGCGGTCGCGCCGACCTGCTCCTGGTCGCGCCCTGCACCGCGAACACCGTCGGCAAGATCGCCTGCGGCATCGACGACACGCCGGTCACGACCTTCGCGACGACCGCGCTCGGCAGCGGTTTGCCCGTCGTGGTCGTGCCGGCCATGCACGCGACCATGTACCTCCACCGCGCGGTGGCGGAGAACCTCGCGCGCCTCGCCGCGCTCGGGGTGACGGTCGTGCCGCCGCGGCTCGAGGAGGGGCGCGCGAAGATTGCCGAGACGGAGGTGATCGTGCTCGAGGCCGAGCGTGCCGTCAACGACCGGCCGCTTGCGGGCCGGAGGGTCCTGGTCACGAGCGGGCCGTGCCGCGAGCCCGTCGACGACGTGCGCGTGCTCACGACCCGCTCGACGGGCAGGATGGGCCGCGCGCTCGCGCTCGAGGCGTACCGGCGCGGGGCCGAGGTCACGGTCGTCCACGCCGACCGGTTCCCCTGCGTCCGGAACGTTCCCGCCTCGTCGGCGGCGGAGTCTCCGCGAGGCCGTGCTCGCGTACGGCGAGGCCGGCGGGGTCGACATCTATGTCTCGGCCGCCGCGATCTCGGACTTCGCGCCCGAACGGTTTCCGGGCAAGCTCCCGAGCGGCGCCCTCGCGACGCTCGCGCTCGAACCCCTGCCGAAGGTGCTCGACGAGGTGATCGCGCAGTATCGGCCGCTCACCATCGCGTTCAAACTCGCCGAGGACGCGGACGCGCAGGCCGGCGGGCTGCTCGAGCGCGGGGCCGCGCTCGTGGTCGCGAACACGCCCGAGACGATGGGCGCGGCCGGCGGGACGTTCGCCCTGCACTCGGCCCGCGGCATCCGCGTCGTCGAGGGGAGCAAGGAGGAGGTGGCCGCGGCCATATGGTCGAGCGTGCCCTAGCCTGGTCCCCCGGTCACGTCTCGGGCTACTTCCGCCGGTGCGCCGGGCCGGACGCGGCCGCCACCGGCTCGATCGGCGGCGGGATCGTGATCGCGGAGGGGGTGACCGTTGAGGCCGTCCGTGCCGTCGCGCCCACGGTCCGCGTCCTTGTCTCCTCGCCCGGTGGCCGAGTGGCCGTCGCGGACAAACTCTCCCCCTGTCGAGTACCTGATGGACCGGCTCGGTGCACCGGCCGCGCTCACGACCCGCTGCACCCTTCCCGATCGGGGCCGGGTTCGGGCTCTCGGCCGCGGCCCTGCTTGCGTCCGGCGCGGCGCTCTCGGCGCTCCACGATCTCGACCTCTCACGGATGGAGATCGCGGCGGCGGCACACGAGGCCGAGGTCCGGTTCCGGACCGGCCTCGGCGACGTCGCGGCCGCGCAGGGCGGCGGGGTCGTGGTCCGGCGGGGGCCGGGTGTCGGGGCCGAGATCCTCCGCTTCCCCTCGGACGAGCCGGTCTGCGCGGTCTCGTTCGGCCCGATCCCGACACCCGGCGTCCTCGACTCCGTCGACGCGATGGCGAGAGTCCGCGCGGCGTTCCCTGCGGCCGAACCCCGCGACCTCGAGGAGCTCGTCCGGGCCTCCCGCACCTTCGCCGAGCGGAGCGGGCTCGTGACGTCCCGCGTCCGCTCCGCGCTCGCCGCCTGCGACGAGGCCGGCGTGCCCGCCTCGATGACCATGCTCGGTGACGGTGTCTTCGCGGCTGGGACCGGGGCCGACCGCGCTCTCGCTCGCTTCGGCCGCGTCCACCGCCTGCACGTCGCGACCGAAGGCTTCCGCCTGCTGGAGGCGGGAGCCGTGATCCCCCCAGACCATCCCCGGTACCGCTCGCTCGTGACCCGCGAACGGCTGGCCCGGTGCGCCCGCGAAGGCATCGTCGCGCTCGAGGGGCTCACGGCACACGGACGGGCCGAGGCCTTCGACTACCTGATCGGCGAACGATCCACGCCCACGGCCCGCCTCGCGGCCAGGACGGCCGCGGCCCTGCTCCGTCAGGCGCGGTACCCGGTCCTCTCGGTGAACGGGAACACGGCCGCGCTCGCTGCCCGGGAGTGCGCGGCCCTCCAGCAGGCGACCGGGTGCGGTGTCGAGGTCAACCTCTTTCACCGGACGCCCGAGCGGATGGCGAAGATCACGGCCCTCCTCGAACGGCACGGCGTCTCCGTCCTCGCCGGCGAGCCCGAGCGGCTCCTCCCGCTCGCCCACGACCGCGCCCTCTGCCTCCCGCACGGGATCGGTGCCGCCGACCTCGTGCTCGTCCCGCTCGAGGACGGGGACCGGTGCGAGGCCCTCCTGGCCGCGGGCAAGACCGTGGTCACGATCGACCTCAACCCGCTCTCGCGCACGGCGCGGACCGCGACCCTGACAGTCGTGGACGAACTGACGCGCGCCCTTCCCCTGATCACCGGGGCGTACGACGCTCTGGGGGACGCCGAGGCGGACGAGCTCGTCCGGGGGCTCGACAATCATTATCTCTTGCAGGCTGCAATAGCTGAGATCGTTCGGGGGCTGGAGCGTGCTCTGGATTGAAAAATACCGCCCCGCGGCCTTCTGCGGGATCGTTGGCCAGGACCGGCCCGTCGCCCTCCTCGAGTCGGCCGCAGAGCGGCGGACGCTCCCGCACCTCCTCCTGACGGGGCCGGGCGGGTCGGGCCGGATGTGCGCCGTGCGCTGCCTCGCGGCCGCGCTCTACGGTGAGCACGCGGACGAGAACACGACCGTGATCGCGACCGGCGACCTCTTCGCCGAGGGGCGGGCGTACCTCGAGGCCGACGAGCGGTTCGCGCACCTCTACCGCAAGGACGAGAGCGTCCTCTCGAACGTGAAGCGGATCGTGCGGACCTACGCCGCCATCCGGCCGCTCGACGCCGAGTTCAAGCTGATGGTCTTCTCCGAGGCGGACGCCATGCCGGCCGAGATGCAGCAGGCGCTCCGTCGGACAATGGAGCGGTACTCGCGGACCTGCCGGTTCATCTTCATCACGGCGCGGCAGTCGGCGATCCTGCCGGCGATCGCGTCCCGCTGCCTCCCGGTCGTCTTCCGCCCGCTTCCCGCGGAGGCCGTGACGGAGATCCTGCGCGGGATCCTGGCGGCCGAGGGTGCGGGTCCCCTGCCCGACGAGGACCTCGGGATGATCGCTGTCGGGGCTCATGGCGACGTCCGCCGTGCGATCATGCTGCTCGAGATCGCGGCGACGTCTGGCGAGCCCATCGCGTTCGACGCGTTCGAGGTGACGGGGGCCGAACGCGGGGCCCGGGCCGTCCTCGACGCGCTCGGGGAGGGCGACATGGCCGACGCCCAGCGGACCGCCGAGGCGCTCCTGATCGACGACGGCCTCTCCGGCGCGAGCTCCTGCTCGAACTCCGGAAGGCGGCCCGGCGCGGCGAGAACGACCCGGCCCTCGCCATCGCGCTCGCCGAGACGGACGCGGAGCTCGCCGGAGGGGCGTCCGAGTTCATCCAGATCGGTGCCCTGCTCGCGCGGCTGGCGGAGGCGTGCCGTTGACGGAGAAGGTGCAGCGCCACTACGACGAGATGGCCGAGGTCTACGATCGTCGGTTCGACCAGGGGTCGGGCCGCTCGTACCACGAGCACATCTCCGAGCAGGTGTTGGCCGGGCTCCCCCCGGGCGGGCGGCTGCTCGACATCGGCTGCGGCACGGGCCTCTTCGTCGAGCGGTACTGCGAACGGGGCGGCCGGGCGGTCGGGCTCGACCTCTCTCCGAAGATGATCGAGCGCGCCCGGGACCGGTGCCGCGCGGCCGAATGGACCGTCGGGACGGCCGATGCCCTTCCGTTCCGCGACGACGTCTTCGATGCGGCCTCGAGCCTGCTCGCGTTCTCGTACTTTCGGAACCCCGACAGCATGCTCGCGGAGGTTCTGCGGGTCCTCCGGCCCGGAGGCCGGCTCGCCCTCTGCACGCTCGGCCGTAACTTTCTGACCGCGGGTCTCCCCGCGATCCACACTCTCGGCGAGATCGCCCGCGTCCGTCAGGTCGGCATGGGCAGCTTCGGCGAGCGCTACTATACCGAGCGCCAGATGGCGGACCTCTTTGCCCGGGCGGGATTCACGGACGTCCGGGTCGGGCGCTGCTCGTTCGCGCACCTGAACCTCGCCCGGCCCGTGTACCAGCTCGCGCGGAAGGTCGAGCCGATCGTCGAGCGCCGGCTGCCCTACCTGGCCTACAACGTCGTCGCGAGCGGCAGGAAGCCCCACGACGGGCGATAGAGTCAGCCGCGCCGGGCCGCGAGGCGGGCCTTGACCCGCTCCTTCTTCTCGATCGCGGCGAGCGCGGCGGCCTCGACCTTTGCCTTCATGGCCGCGACATCCCCCGTCCGCTGGTCCACGACCTTCTTGAGCGGGGTGTACGCGGACTCACGGAAGCGGGGGGTGAAGTCGGTCTCCCGGCCGTCCGTGACGAGCACGGAGGACGGGGCGCCGGTCTCGACGCGGCCGACTTCGGCGCAGCGGACGCCCGCTGCACGGATGACCCCCGCGATCGCCGGGATCGCGTCCTGCGGCGCTCCGATCAGGAGCGAGTCCAGGGAGACGCCGAGCGGATCGATCCCCAGGTCGTCGAGCATGGCCCCTACCACGTCGTCGACGAGCGGCCGGACGGCCTCCTCCTCGACCACGATCCGGCATCCTGCGGTCGCGGCCATCTCGTGCGCGTCCCCGCGGAGGCCGCCGTTCGTGACGTCGGTCATGGCGTGGACCGAGTCGAGGACCGGGCTCTCGACCAGGGCCTGGCAGGCGTAGAGGAACTGGAGGTTGATGGTCCGGTCCACGACGTCCGCGTGGCCCGAGTAGAGCGCAGCCGTCGCGATGGTACCGCCGCCGGCCCCCTCGGTCATGAGCAGGACATCGCCGGGGGCGAGCCCGCGCCGGGCCGTGAGGTGGCGCGCGACCCCGACCGTCCCGACGCAGCCGGTCATGCGCGAGCCGAGGACCATGTCGCCACCGATGCGGAGGGTGGAGCCCGAGACGAGCGGGACGCCGACCGAGTCGCCGACGGTCGTGATCCCGGCCGTGTACTCGAAGATCTTCGCGACGTCGCCGTCGTCGGCGACGTGGATGTCCGAGAAGAGCAGGATGGGCCGCGCACCCATCACGTAAACGTCGCGGAGCGTGGCGCGGGTCACGTGGAACCCGGCCAGGAACGGGAAGTCGGAGAGGCGCGAGTGCATCCCGTCGACCGTGCAGCAGATGTACTGGTCGCCGACGCGGACCACGCCCGCGTCGTCCATCTGGTCGACCCCGACATCCGCGGAGGTCGTCCCGATGATCCGGGCGATCTGCCGGTGGGCGAAGAAGTCGCCGGTGCCGCGCGAGCCGACGCCGAATTCGCCCATACCGACCCCCGCGGCCGCGGTCTCGAAGAGGTCGCCGGTGAGGTCGTGGGTCAGGAGCGCCTCGTCCACGGCGGCCCGTGCGAAGGCGTCCGCGTAGTCCTCGTCGACATCCTTGATCCTGCGGATGTGCGCCGCGAGCGAGGCCTCGATCCCGGGACGGTCGCCGCCGGCCCGCAGGCCCCGCCGTACGAACTCCTCGACGTCCATCAGTCCCGCTCCGGGCCGGCGAGTCGCTCGAGAGCCCATGCCATGTTCCGGCCGAGTGTCCGCATGGTCTCGACTCCCTCGGTATCCTGGTCGACGTCGCCTGGAGCGAGCCCGACGCCGATGTTCCAGTACGACGAACCGACCACGACCATCTCGGCGATCAGGAAGAAGTGGTTGAGCGTGTCGAAGACGTGCATCGCCCCGGCCCGGCGGTGCACGGCCACGCCGGCCCCGACCTTGCGGCGGAGGAGGTTGCCGTTCGCCCGGGTGACGTACCCGGCCCGGTCGATCAGGGCCTTCATCTCGGAGGTCACGTCCGAAAAGTACGTCGGCGAGCCGAGCAGGATCCCGTCGGCCCCGATCATCGTCTCGATGAAGCCGTTCATCGCGTCCGTGTCGATGGTGCAGCGGCGGTCCTGCCGCTCGAAGCACTTTCCGCAGGCGATGCAGCCCCGAAGCGGCAGGCCACCGACCTGCACGAGTTCGGTCTCGATTCCGGCGGCCTCGAGCTCCTCGAGCGCGTACCCGAGCAGGCGCGCGGTGTTGCCGTCCCGCTTCGGGGACCCGTTGAACGCGGCGACCTTCATGGTTCTTCGTCCCATGATTGACGCGCGGGAGGTATTAAGGCCGGTGCAGGGGGTCGAACGCGGGGGCTGGCCCGTTGTCACGAAGCCGACGTGGTTCCGCTTCGCTTCCCGCCGGCAATGGGGCAGAGGGCCTGGGCTTCCCTCTCCCCCCTGCGGCGAAACGGGCTGCCTCCTCCGGACGCTTCGATGTCGGCGCACCGGCGGTCATCTGCCCCCGTCCGTATCGGGCCCGTTCGGCGTCGCTCATCGTCCGCCCGGCGGAAGATCTCCACGCGGCATTCGTCGGTACGGGGCCAGACGAGGACATGAATGGATACCAAATATTTTACCGGCCTACGATGAGATAGACAATACAGAACTCATCCGACCACCTCCATGCCATCCATGCCCGATACCCCCGCTGTCCCACTCGCCGCCATCACGGAGCCGGCATTCCTGTACTGCCCCGGGGGAATTATCGCGGCCGCGACGCCCGCCGCCGAACGGCTTGCGAAGATACCCCTCATCGGGATGTCAGCGGCTCAGGTGCTGCATGGTCTCGCCGCCAGAGTTCCCGACGGGCTGCCGATCGCGTGGACCGAGCTCCCCGAGGACTGGGCCCTTGCCGGCGTGGAGGTTCCGGCGGTCGCCTTCGAGATTACCGGCGCCGACGGCATGGCCCGCACCATGCTGGCGACGGCGGCGCCGATCGTCGAGGACGGCCGTATCACGGGGGCCTTCTCTATCTGGCGGGACATCACCGAGCGCACGCTGATCGAGGAGGCGCTGGCCGAGAACGAGGCCGATGCCCGGTCGTTCATGGAGAACATGGTCGACGCCTGCGCAATCTGCGAGACCGTGCTCAACGACCATGGCGAGCCGGTCGACATCCGTCTGGTCGAGGTCAACCCGGCCTTCTCGCGGGAGCTCTGCCTGCCGGCGGAGCTGCTCGTCGGGCAGACGGCCTTCATGATCCTCCCGGCGCTGGCCCGCTCCTGGTTCGACCTCTTCCTCGAGGTCAGCCAAATGAGGAAACCCATCGAGGTCGAGGAGCCATTCCCGGCCCTCGGCCGCTGGTACCACATCACCGGGTTTCCGGTCCGCCGGGGGCGGATCGCCGTCGTCTTCCGCGACATCACCGAGCGGAGAGAGGCCGATGAGGTGCTGGCGAAGAGCGAGGAGCGGTATCGGAGCCTTGTCGAGAACAGCATCGATGCCGTCCTTCTCACGGCGCCCGACGGCTCGATCTGCTCGGCGAACGCAGAGGCATCCCGGATCTTCGAGATGACCGGGGAGGAGCTGATCGGCGCTGGCAGGAACGCAGTTCTCGACCTGTCGGATCCTCGCCTCGGTCCGGCCCTCGAGGAGCGGGCACGGACCGGGCGGTTCCGGGGCGAGCTCCGGTTCCGGCGAAAGGACGGGACCGTGTTCCCCGGAGAGGTCTCGTCCGCACTCTTCACGGATCCCGATGGCACCACCAGGGCGACTCTGACCATCCGGGACGTCACTGAGCGGCGGCGGGCCGAGGACGCGCTGCGGGAGAGCGAGGCGAAGTACCGCCGGCTCGTCGACGATGATATCACCGGGGACTTCATCAGCTCCCTGATGGCCGGATCCTGGACTGCAACCCGGCCTTCGCCCGGATGTTCGGGTTCGCCTCCGTCGATGAGGCACGGTCGTCCAGCATCGTGGAGACGTATGGTTCCCCGAGGAGCGGGAGGCGCTCCTCGACCGCCTTCGGCGGGAGCAGCGGCTCGAGAACGACGAGCGGTTCCGGCGGCGCCGGGACGGGACGATGATCCACGTTGTGGAGAATATCATCGGAGACTTCGACGACGAGGGAAACCTCCTCGAGATCAGGGGCTACATCATCGAGGACACCCAGCGGCACCGGGCCGAGACGGCCCTGCTGCAGCAGGAGCGGACTCTACGGGGCATCTTCCGTGCCGCCCCCGTCGGGATCGGCCTGGACTCGAGGCGGACGATCACCGAGGCCAACGACCAGCTCTGCCGGATGACGGGCTACGCCCGCGACGAGCTGATCGGGCAGAACGCGCGGATGCTCTACCCGGACGACGAGGCGTACGAGTATGTCGGGCGGGAGAAGCTCGACCAGATCGTCGGGAACGGGTTCGGCGCCGTCGAGACGCAGTGGCGGCACAGAAACGGCACGGTCTTCGACGTCCTGCTCACCTTCTCGGCGGTCGACCCGGCCAACCCCTGCGATGACGTCATCTTCATCGCCCTCGATATCACGAAGATCCACGAGAGCGAGCGGGCTCTGGCGGGATACGCCGAGAACCTCAAACGGTCGAACGCGGAGCTCGAGCGATTCGCATACGTGGCGAGTCACGACCTGCAGGAGCCGCTGCGCGCAATCGTCTCGTTCTCCCAGCTCCTCGAGCGCCGGTGCGGAGGGCAGCTCGGTCCCGAGGCGGACGAGTACATCGCGTTCATCGTCGCGGGAGGCGTGCGGATGCAGGCGCTGATCCGCGACCTGCTCCAGCTCTCGCGGATCGAGACGCAGGCGCAGCCCCCGGTGCCAATCGGCGCGGGCTCGGTGGTGGCCGATGTTGTCTCCACGCTCGAGACCCCGATCGGTGAGGCCGGAGCGACGGTCACGATCGGCCCGATGCCGACCGTCATGGCCGACCCGCCGCAGCTCGAGCAGGTCTTCACGAACCTGATCGCCAACGCCCTGAAGTACCGCAGAGAGGGTGTGCCGCCGGTGATCGCGATCTCCGCCGAGCGGATCGGGAGACGGTGGCAGTTCGCGGTACAGGACAACGGGATCGGGATCGAGCACGAGTATCACGACAGGATCTTCGAGATGTTCCAGCGCCTTCACACGAAGGACGAGTACGAGGGCACGGGGATCGGCCTGGCCGTCGTCAAGAAGATCGTCGAGCGGCACGGCGGCGCCGTCCGCGTGAAGTCGACGCCGGGCGAGGGGTCCACCTTCTTCTTCACGCTCCCGGCCGCCTGATCAATCCCCAGCGCGGTCCGGGACGAGCTCCCCGCCGATCGTGATCGTCCGCTCCGCGACCGGCACCTGCTTTCCCGCGCGCTCGAGGGCGCGGTCGACAGTGTACCTGACTCCGCCGCAGCACGGAACCTCCATCCGCAGGACCGTGACCGACCGGATCGCGTGGCGAGTGAAGATCTCGGCCAGTTTCTCCACATACTCCTCGATCTCCCGGTCCAGCTTCGGGCAGAAAATGATCAGGATCCGGCCGGCGAGGAACTCGCGGTGAAAGTCCGCGTACGCGAACGGAGCGCAGTCGGCCGCGACGAGAATGTCCGCATCGTCGAAATACCCGGCGGCCGGGTTCAATAGCCGGAGCTGGATCGGCCACTGCCGCAGCTCGGACCTGGCGGGGGATGCCGCGCCAAGGCCCGATATCGCTGGTCCCCCGTTCTATCCGCTGCGCCGCGGTCCCGGGGCAGCCGGCGAACGCCTCCTCGTCCCCTGCCGCCCCGCGATGGTCGGGAACGGAGACGCCCTTTTCGCGCAGGTACTCGATCGCCTGCCGGTAGAGCCCCGTCTCCCCGTGCCCGAGGAGGTGCTCGAGGTGCGCCCGGATCACGGCCTCGCCCTGGGGCGCAATCGTCCCCATCACGGCCCTCTCGTCGTACTCTTCGGCCTCCCGTTCGACCACGGCGATTGCCCCCTCGGGGCATGTCCCGATACAGGCGCCGAGCCCGTCGCAGAAGAGGTCGCTCACCAGCCGCGCCTTTCCGTCGATCAGCTGGAGCGCCCCTTCGGGGCAGTCGGGGATACAGCTGCCGCATCCCGTGCAGCGCGACCCGTCGATCTCGATGATCTTCCGCTTCATACGTCCTCCCGCCCGGACGCGCCAGGCCTTCTCCCTCCCTCTCTCCGGCAGAGTAGATGAAGTACGCGGTGCATGAGAACCCGGAGTATCTCCGGCCTCTCGCCGATCCCGTCGCAATACGCAACCATAAATTAGAAAGCGTGGGGAATCGAATAGCTCGGGCATGGTTGTTCCGACGAAGATCTTCTTCACCAGGGGCGTCGGCGTGCACAAGGATCGCCTCGCATCCTTCGAGCTCGCGCTGCGTCAGGCCGGGATCGAGCGATGCAACCTCGTCTACGTCTCCTCGATCTTCCCTCCCCATGCGAAAGAGGTCTCGCGGAACGACGGGCTCCACGAGATCCAGTCCGGCCAGATCGTCTACTGCGTAATGGCCCGAAACGAGACGAACGAACCGACGCGGCTCGTTTCGGCCGCGATCGGACAGGCCCTGCCGCGCGAGGCACATGCATACGGTTATCTATCGGAGCACCACGCCTTCGGCGAGAGCGAGGAGATCTCGGGCGAGTACGCCGAGGACCTCGCCGCGACTATGCTCGCGACCACGCTCGGGATCGCGTTCGATCCCGACAGCGCCTGGCAGGAGCGGGAGCAGATCTACAAGGCGAGCGGCAAGATCATCGAGACCAAGAATATCTGCCAGGCGGCTCAGGGCGACGCGAACGGACTCTGGACGACCGTTGTCGCGGCCGCCGTCTTCATCATCTGATCTCTGCATTTTTCGAGCGGCGCCTCAGCGCAGAGCGGAGCGCGTACTGCAACAACTTTATATCGTTGTGGGTCTTCTCACGTGTCGGTGAAACCGGATATGGCAGACCCGACGAAGGAGACCAAAAAAGAGATGACGGAGGCCGAGCGGCAGGGAACTGTCCCACCGTCGACAAGCAAAACCACGACTGAGACTCGAGACACGGACTGGGAGAAGATCAAGCACCCCGGCACCATGCCGGTGAGCGGAGACCCGTACGGCACGCGCCCGGTCTCGGAGCTGACGCCGCCGCCCTCGGTCACAGACAAGGCCGACCTCGCCGCGATGCGGATGATGGAGCGCGAGAAGGCCGAGCGCGAGAAGGTGATGACGACGGCCACAATGGACGCAGCGGCCGCACGGACCGCGATGATGCCGAAAGAGTCCGGGGCCGAGCGTGAGCAGATGAAGGCCGGCGCGGGCGAGGAGATGGCGCCGGCGGGCACGCAGGGCCAGCACTGGCGCGGCGAGCCCTGGGCCAAGAACCCGAAGGTCGGCGGCAAGGAGACGCCCGAGGCGGAAGCCGAGGCCGCCCGCGGGCGGATGATGACCGAGCCCGGAGCGGCTGGTGCGGTCGCGATGACGCCGGCTGAGATCGAGGCCGAGCGCGAGCGGACGAAGGCGGGGGCCGCCGTGGCCGGGGCGGCCGTGGCCACCGGCGCGGCCGCGAAGCCGACAGAGTCCGAGGCCGACCGCGACCGGATGAAGACCGGGGCCGTGGTGGCCGGTGCCGCCCTTGCCACCGGAGCAGCGGTTGCCTCCCGCTCCTCGCCCGAGGCCGGCGAGCGGACCACGAAGGCCGGAGCTGCGCCCAAGACCGAGCTGACCCCCGTGGCCCCGGAACGACTGGTGCCAGGGGTGGTCATCCCGCTGGAGACCGCGACCACGAAACCGCTCAAGCCCTACGGGACCGTGGACGAGCGGGCCAGGATGCATGCCGAGGACCCGAGCGTCCACCCCGACTGGGAGACCCAGCCGCAGATCAACGCGCCGCGCGACGTCGGCATCCAGACCCCCGAGGGGCAGGCGGACGCCGCCCGGATCGCAGCGGGTCGGCGCCGGAGCAATGAGGCACGGGAGCCCCGCCACGAGCGCCGCGGAGAGGATGTCTCCGTCCCACCCGCAAGTAGCGCAAAGGCCGGCGGGGTCACCGGGGCGGTGAAGGAGACGGCGCGCGACGTCCAGGTGAAGACAACGGAGACGGCTAAAGAGGTCAAGAAGGACGTCGAACGCAAGATCTGATCGCACACCCCTACCCCCCTTTTTACGCGCACGGTGATCCTGCTCGAGGACCCACCTCGATCCGGGTGAACCCGAGGAGAGAAAGACCCTCGTCCTTCTCGGCCTCGGCCTGATCGTCACTCGCCGCGGCCATCGGTACTCGCAGTGCAGTTCGACATCCTCGCCCCCGGTGGTAACGCGGGCCCGGCTACGACGGCTGTGCAGACCAAGGGGACTCTTCCGAAGCTGGCCACGCTCGCGCCCTCCGTTCAGGCCTGCACTCGACCGGCTCGACCATGCCACGGCGAATGCGGCCATGGCGCTCGGACCGACGGACATGACCGGCAACGAGACCCGGCGATCTCCTCCACGAACTCGCCCTCGCCTCGCCGGCCGCGATCGACGCGACAGCCGTCTCGAAGGGCGGCGTCATGCTGACCGTCGAGCCTGCCGAGTGTGCGTCGGCCGTGGGCGCCGACATCAGCACCCAGGAGCAGGTCCGGCGCCTTGCCTCGACGCAGCAGCCCGTGATGAGCGGGGTCTTCTCGACCGTCGAGGGCGTGAACGCGACGGACCTCGAGCACCCGGTCTTCGCGCCGGACGGCGCGTTCAACGGCTCGGCCAGCCTCCCTCCGCCCACGGTCCTGCTGACCATCGCCGTGCAGGAGGCCCTCGCCGAGAGGTCGGCCGAAGTCTTCGTGGTCGACACTGACGGGATCGTCCTCTACGACCGGAACGCGACCGAGATCGGGACGAACACCTTTAGGATGCCCAGTATTCGGGCAACCAGGAGTTACTGGCGGTGGCGAAGGTGATGCAGACCGAGCCTGAGGGCACCGGGTCCTATACCTTCGCGACCGAGGGCACGGCCACGCCGGTCCGGAAGGAGGTCGCGTGGACCTCGGTCGGGCTCCACGGGACCGAATGTCGCGTGGTCGCAGTGAACGCGACTCCGCCTGCTTGAAACCCATCCTCCTCCTTTCGTTTCGCCGTTCGCCGGAGCATGGCCGAGATCAACCGCAGCCTTCGTTAACGAAAACAAGTTTGCTTGCGGAGAAGACAACCTGAATTTCGTCCGCGATCGGCGAAAGGAGCCTTTATCCCCTCTTTTCCCCCACGTTCTTCCATGACTCTGGTGCTCGACGCGAAGAAGGGGATCATCACCGAGGAGATGAAGGAGGTCGCTAGGCAGGAGGGGCTCGACCCCGAGGTCATTCGGCGCGGCGTTGCCGGCGGCCACATCGTCATCCCGGTCTCGCCGTACCGGAACGTGCGGCTCTGCGGGATCGGCGAAGGCCTCCGGACCAAGGTGAACGCCTCGATCGGGACCTCGTCCGACCTCGTCGACATCGACGTCGAGATCGAGAAGGCCCGGCAGGCCGAGCTCGCGGGCGCCGACACCCTGATGGAGCTCTCCACCGGCGGCGACCTCGTCGAGATCCGGCGGCGCGTGGTCGAGGCGACGAGCCTCTCCGTCGGCTCCGTGCCGCTCTACCAGGCCTTCATCGAGGCCGCCGTCCGCGACGGCGCGGTCGTCCACATGCGCGAGGACGACCTCTTCCGGGTCACGGCCGAGCAGGCAAAGGCCGGCACGAACTTCATGGCGATCCACACGGGGATCAACTACGAGACCATGAAGCGCCTGAAGAACCAGGGCCGGCACGCCGGGCTCGTCTCGCGCGGCGGCGCCTTCATGACCGCGTGGATGCTCCACAACGAGAAGGAGAACCCGCTCTACGCCGAGTTCGACTACCTCTGCGAGATCATGCTCGAGCACGAGGTCACGCTCTCGATGGGCAACGGCATGCGTGCCGGCGCTGTCCACGACTCCACCGACCGGGCGGCGGTCCAGGAGCTGCTCGATCAACGCCGAGCTCGCGGACAAGGCCCACGAGCAGGGCATCCAGGTGATCGTCGAGGGACCGGGCCACATCCCGATCGACGAGATCCAGGCGAACGTGATCCTCATGAAGCGCGTCACGAACCGGAAGCCGTTCTACATGCTCGGCCCGCTCGTGACCGACATCGCGCCGGGGTACGACGATCGCGTGGCGATGATCGGCGCGTCCCTCTCCTCGTCGTACGGCGCGGACTTCATCTGCTATGTCACGCCGGCCGAGCACCTCGCCCTTCCGACCCCCGAGGAGGTCTACGAGGGGGTCATCTCGAGCCGGATCGCCGCTCACGTCGGGGACATGGTCAAACTCGGCAAGCGCGACGACGACCTCGAGATGGGGCACGCCCGCCGGGACCTCGACTGGGAGCGGCAGTACTCCCTCGCCCTGAACCCCGACCGCGCCCGGTACATCCGCACCTCGCGGAGCCCGGCCGACACGGACGCCTGCACTATGTGCGGCGACTACTGCGCGATCAAGATCGTCTCGAAGCATTTTGCTTTCTGACCCCCATTTTTCGACCGCAGTCCCGCGGCCGCCGTGCCCCAGGTGCCTGCGGCGGCGCTCGCGGTTGCCTCGGTCCCGCCGGTCGGATCGGCCCGCGTCATACCCGGCGAAGCTGAATATATGGGTGATCGTCCTCACACTCAGACGGACTGATGTGTATCGCTGCCACCCCCGACCCCCGTGAGGTTCGCCATGATGGATACCTCGCCTGAATCGCTCACAGAACGCACACGCATGACCCTGACGAGCGGAGACCTGGTCCTGCTCGACCCGCAGAACCCGGACGAGGATCCGGTGGTTCCGCTCGTCGTGGTCAGCGGCCGTCCCGTGGACCTTCCTCACGGCGTCATCTACGTGCTGCGCGACGACCTGCCGCTCGTCGAGGAGCTCCAGCCTGTCTTCCGGGGCCCGGAGAGCGACTTCAATGCCTGGTACGAGCACGAGCGCGAGCTCTACGAGGCGCACGGGCTCGTCTACGGCGAGAACAACGAGCTCGACCTCCTCGACCGCCTGCTCACCGAGCGCGGGCTCTGGCACCGGCGTGCGCCGCGCTGCCTATTCCTGGTCTGACCCCGGCCCCGCGCCGCGAGGTATAAGCGCGGCGCGCCCCCACCTCTCTTGCATGGCATACGCGGAGGGGCGGGTCTGCTACTTCGAGCGGCCCGGGCCTGAGAACACGGCCGACGCGGCCCGGTTCGCGGTGGAGCGGGCGCAGGCGCTCGGCCTCGATACGGTCGTGGTCGCCTCCACGACCGGCCGGACGGCTCTCCAGTTCCTGGAGGCCATGATGGATACCGGCCTCCGCCTGGTCGTGGTCACGCACGCGGTCGGGTTCGGCACATCGGGCGAGTGGGAGTTCGATCCCGAGACCGCCCGCACTCTCCGGGAGGCCGGCGCAACGGTCGTGACCGGGACGCACGTCCTCTCGGGGCTCGAGCGCGCATTCTCGGCCTCGGCGAAGGTCGGCGGCGGCTCTCGCTCCGAGGCCGTGGCCGAGGCCTTCCGGCGCGTGATCGCGGTCGGGCTGAAGGTCGCGGTCGAGTGCGTGCTGATCGCGGCTGACCAGGGCGCGGTCCCGGTTGACCGCGAGGTCGTCGCGTGCGGCGGCACCGGGTCGGGCGCGGACACGGTCGTCGTGGTCCGGCCGGCGCACACGAACCGGTTCTTCGACTGCCAGGTCCGCGAGCTCGTGGCGATGCCGAGGAACCGCTAGTGCTCTTCGAGGCCCTCCGCGACAGCGTCCGGTATCCGGCGATCTGGCTCGCGGGAGCCGGGTACGCTGCGCTCGACGCGCTCCAGCTCGTGCTGACCCTCCAGGGCGAAACCTTCTTCTCGGTCCGGCTGCTCGTGCTCGAGTACCTGGCCCTGCCGTTCCTGCTCGCGGGCGCCTACGGCGTGCTTCGCGAGGCGGACTCCTCGCCCCGGCGCCTCCTCTCCGAAGGTGTCGCGAACTATTTCCGCGTGCTCCTGCCCGCGCTCGTGGTCGCTTTCGCCGCGGTGCTCCTGCTCTTCGCCCTGCTCGTGCCGATCTCGCTCGTCGGCGGCGCCCTCTCGACCGACCTCGCAGCAGGCGTAACGATCGCGATCCTGATCCCGGTCGCGGTCTTCTTCTCGCTCTACGATACCGCCGCGTGCTTCGAGGGGCTCGGGGTCTTCGCCTCGCTCCGCCGGTCGACCTCGCTCGTGCTCGCACACCTCTGGGAGGTGGTGGTCTTTCTGCTCACGACGCTCGCGGTCCTCTTCGCCGCCGGGTTCGTCCTCCTCGTCGGCTGGACAACAGTCCTTTACGCCCAGCTCGAGCCGCTCGCCTCGATGTCGCCCGCCGATATCGCGAACTTCGGCCCGGCCCAGTTCGCGCTGCTCATCGGGCCGACAGGCATCGGGCTCGCGGCGCTCTGCTACGGGCTCTTCATCCTCTTCGCATTCGTGTTCGTCACGACATACAAGGTCCGTGTCTACCGGTCCGTGGCCGATGCCACGCCGGTCGAACAGGTGGGAGAGTACAGACGAGAAGGGGCGGTACTATAAGTATTGAAGAGAGGACACGGTGGATCAGTGGAGGCCGTCATCACGCGTTGATGCCGGCAACACCTTTCGTCATGCTCAGAGGGGAGCAAGGTCCGGAAAACCGAGACTATCGCAGCGCCACATCTTCTCTCCCAGACTGTAGCCCGTGCCGCTACCGCTACGTCGGCCTTTCGGTCCCCCGTGCGAAGGATACACCTGATGGAGAAAACCCCGGCAGTTAAATTAATATAAAATACGTCCTTTTGACTCCTTCGATCGGAGGAGCGGTTTGATGGAGAGCGCAGTAAGTCAGCCCACCCGGACAGCATCGGCACGCCTCCCGGCCATGCTCCTGCCGCTGGTGATGGCCCAGTTCATCTGCAGTTACGCCGCCTCGAATATGAACGTGGCCATCAGCAGCATCGCCGCCGATCTCGGGACGACGGTAGCCGGCGTCCAGACGACCATCACCGTTTTTACGCTGACCATGGCGGCCCTGATGATCCCCGGCAGCAAGCTGACGGACATCTGGGGTCGCAAGGTCTGCCTCAGGGGAGGTCTCGTGATCTACGGAGTGGGTGCACTGATCGCGGCGGCCGCGCCGGGGATCGGGATCCTGACACTCGGTTATTCAATCTTCGAAGGCGTCGGGACGGCGCTGCTGATCCCGCCCGTGTACATTCTGGCAACAGTTTTCTCTCCCGATCTCAACTCCCGCGCCCGCGCTTTCGGCGCGATCAGCGCGGCGGGCGGCATCGGGGCGGCCGCAGGCCCGCTGATCGGCGGGTTGATCACCAGCACGACCAGCTGGCGCGTCTCCTTTCTTGCGCAGGCGCTTGTCGTCGCAATCATCTTCTTCCTGAGCCGGCGGATTGTCGATCCGGGTGTGCAGGGCACCAAGCCCAGGTTCGACACAGTCGGAGCCGTCCTCTCGGCGGCAGGACTGTTCTTCGTGGTGATCGGCATCCTGCAGGCCGACACGTACGGCTGGTTCAGGGCCTCGCAGGATGTTGTCATCGGCAGCACGGTCGTGATCCCGGAGGGCGGCATCTCTCCGCTCTGGGTGTTCGAGGCGATCGGAGCGCTCTTATTGGGCGGGTTCTTCTGGCATATCCGGTCCATGGAGCGGAGGGGCAGGGAGCCTTTGCTGCACACCAGGATGTTCCGGAACCGCGTCTCCAATCTCGGCCTCGTGACGCAGAACATCCAGTGGCTGGTTCTGCTGGGCCTCTCCTTTGTGGTCTCCGTCTACCTGCAGGAGGTCCGGGGCTACAGTGCGATCGAGACCGGTCTGATCCTGACGCCGGCCACGATCGGTATTCTCGCGTCCTCGATGGCCGCGGGCAGGCTGGCGCGGAGGCGTTCCCAGGCGACATTGATCCGGGCCGGCTTCGTTGTGACGGTAGTCGGCATGCTCCTCCTGCTGCTGCTGGCACGAGAGACCTCCAGCGTCCTCACCTTCGTGCCGGGCCTCCTGCTGGTCGGGCTGGGCGTCGGGGTCATGCTGACATCCTCTGTCACCGTCGTCCAATCCAGCTTCCCCGAAGAGGACCAGGGGGAGATCTCGGGCCTGTCGCGCAGCGTCTCGAACCTGGGCTCCTCGCTGGGCGTGGCCATCGCGGGCACCGTCATCGTCTCCAGCCTGGTCACGGGGAATCTGGGCTACGCCCTGGCCCTGGTTGTCCTGGCGGTGTTTGCGGGGGTCGGTCTTGTCGCCGCGATCCTGCTGCCGGCCAATCCGGTTCCTGAAATCCCGGAGCCCGGGTCCGATCCCTCCTGATCGGCAGTTCGCAGGGAAGTCGCAGGGCGGGTTCACCGGAACCCCTTTTTGAGTCCGTTCAGGTGCGGCCCGGAGCGAAGTCGGCGGAAAAGAGGCAGGGCGGGGACGCCCGGCTTTCAGAGGAGGTCGAAGTCTCGGAGGCGTCTCCGAAGACGATCCGGCTGTCCCGGCGGTCGCCGTGTCTCCGGGGGGAGATCAACCCGTCTCAGTTCAGAAGAGGCTGGAGAATCACAGGAGAACTGCAGGAGCTCGTTCTGTTCCCGGCGCCCTGTTCTTGATGGGATTGGTAATCCTGTAATTTCAATCCGACTTTTTAGCCATCTTCCGATACGTACAGTCGATCAATCCTGCGGATCCTGTTGAAGCCAAGTGTATCGTGAACCGCCAGGGATATGGAGTTATTTACATTGATGCATGCATACACCGCCGGTACTCCGTTCCGTTTCACTTCGGCGAGTCACTCCCTGCACGAGGATGTGCAGATGCCTCTATTTCGCATCCTCTCCTCTACTGCCACTGAAAATAGCGTAGCTTTTTGAACGACGTGCCATCCCTCGCGATGAAGGTGAACATGAAATACGAGATATCCGGCAACAACGCCGTTCAGTTCATACACAATAAAGATATTTCTGAATTACCTGAAGACCTTGATTATTTAATGACAATCCACACTGCTGTAACGTTTCTCATAGATCTCCAGGACTTGTTGTAAATCGGTGTCCCTGAACCTCCTCACGATTCTGGAACAATTCGCATAGTGACAGGCCTTCAAACTTCCAGAGAATCACGAATCGAGCGATGATCTGATGAATACACACGATACGGTTTCAGGCAAAATCGTTTCAAAGCACGGCTATTCATCATCGCCTCCGTATCCCCGTTCCGCTATCAAGGGCGTGTCTCGATATATTCCGGAATTTCTTCTCAGTCATCCCTCGGGCCGCCCATAACTCGCCCGAATCCAATATATTTTCCGGGGGGATCTGCTCATCGTTGATATCCCGAAGATCGAATCGATGAGGTGGACTACTTCCGGATCAGCATAAAACCCCACGAGGTGAGCCCGTCGTTCATCGCCTCGCCGATCCGAGAAGCGAAGCGAGTGTCAAAAATTCAGAGACGAGTGGCGACCAGAGCAGCGCCGGCGAAGTCCCTTCGGTCGTGCCTTTCGCGCTGTTGGTCCGATCCGAGCCGGAGCATCGCGAGCTGCCCGCTCGCCAGGCGCAGCGAGCGTCGGAGTGCGAGTGGGGCGGTCGAGCGGGGTGTCGATGACGGATCAGGTACCAACGGGAGAGGTGGAAGGCTCCTGCGAGACCTCCGGGCCGGGTATCCGCTTGAGCCAGGCTTCCCTCCAGAAGTGGAAGCAGGCCCGGTCGCATCCCTGGTGCCGTTCACCGTCGCAGTAGGCTCCCTCGAGGAAGACAGTCGGGCTCTTCAACTGCCGCACCTCTCCCGAACCTTCGAGCCTGATTGTCTTCACCTTTTTAAAGACCCTGAAATGCCCGCCGCAGTATCGCTCCATCGAGGGCATGAAGTATAAGCCCTTGTATTTCTGTGCGGCGTCCAGCGTTTCGTTGATCTCCTCGATGGGACGAACTTCCGCCCATTCGCCCGGCTCCAGGTTCAATGGAGGGATCTCCGGGACCGGCCGTGCCTCCGTCACGTCCGCAGACAGGTTGGAAGACATCATGTTCCGCACCTGTTTGAGGGCCGAGTTGCAACACTTAATCAACGCAACCCCGAGAGGCGGAGGTTCGGCCGGTCTACTCGCCTCGATCACCGTCGGCGCAAGAAAATTGCACGGCAGATCTCCCTCACCCACGGTCATGGACAGTCTACTTGTATTGTCTCCAATTATTTTTTCCTTTCTACTGTCAATGCCCTTCTCGATGCTCTCGCAATCAAAGCATGGTGCTCGATACGCGGCAGAGTGTAAATGCGTCGTCGGTCCCTGGCCGTCACGCCCGGCGGCGGCCAGCCTGATCGGGCAACCTCGGCCGCTCGACGCAGGCGGCCGGGCTGCGGGGCGTCTGATCGTTGTGCCAGCCTCGCTGGCGGCGATCAGCCCGGCGCGGCAGGTCTCGAGGATTTCGTAAACCCGGTCGTGACGCGCCGGCCACCGTTATTTATCGACGTGGGCCTGACGGAGCGGCGGGCGGATAGCGGACGGAGCAGCGCCGGTCAGCGCGGCGCTCTGGGAGACGGTCGCCCCCCTCCGACCGCAGGGGGGTGAATCTCTCGAGGGGGACAGCCGCGAAGAGGGGGCGGAGGTCTGCCTCAGCGATCAGCCGCACCGTGAGGAGCGGTGCCGCGGTCACGGTGTCCGGCCTTCCCGCCAGGCGATCTCGTCGAGCGCGGGTTCCTCGGAGTGCCGCTCGAGCCGGCGGAGGATAGTGATAACAGCGCGATCCGCGACGATTCGCTCCTCGAGTTCTTCGATCATGCGGCGAACGATCTCGGCCCGGGGTGCGCCACGCTCGGCCGCGAGGGCATCGATCACTGCGGTGAACGATTCGAGCGATCCTGTGTCCCAGTCGAGGGGTGCGGGTGTCATGGGGTCGCCCTCCCGAACGGGCACCTCCGCCGGTCCAGGCCAGCCTTCTCCGGCCGGGCAGCAGGTGAAACAAAGGCGACCGTGACCACGATACAGGTCCGGTCGACCATACGACGTAGCATGGGGGATAGTTACCGCAGGGGACGATGAGAGTATCGCCTCGCCTGTCACATGTCGGCCGCATAAAATGGGATGGGGAGTCCGGTTTCGGAGGGTGTTGAAGAGTCGGGTCGCGTCCGCGAAGTCGATCCGGTCGTTACCGTTGCAGAATGTCCGCGGCGATCACGCCGCGGGTCGGAGGCTGTCTAACCGAACCGGTATTTCGGATCGCATGTCCTGTTGAGGTGGACCGAATCGTCGTCTCTTACCCAGCACCCCGGCCGGCCTCGCGGGCTTCAGCCCGGTTCGCCCCCCGCGACGCTCCGCGACGCGCTCTTCATCCTCTTTGCGATCGTGTTCGTCACGACGTGTACGGCGCAGGTCTTCCGCTCCCGTGGCCGAAGCAATGCCCGCCGAACGGGTGTGAGTACCAGCGAGGAGGGACGGTACCGAAAGCACTGACACTTGCCCGGGGCCGCCGGCCGTCAGACGAGGCTGGCGACGACGAATACTATCACAAAGACGCCCCATGTCAGGTACACCGGCGGACCAGGACACGCCCTGCAGCAATCGTCCTGCTCCGGACGAGCCGGGCAGCCAGGTATGACATGCAGAGGCCCGCCCCCGCGGCGCAGATCAGGTAGACCTGCCCGAGCCAGCCCGCAAGGAACGGGAGAAAGGTCAGCGCGATGAACAGGGCGAACGCGACGCCCGAGAGCCTGAGGGCGTGCGCCCGGCCACTTCTCGCCGCAATGCTCCGCGACGACCGCACGCTGTCGCCCTCGACGTCCATCGCGTCCGATGCAATCTCTTCGCCGAGGTCGAAGAGGAACGCAAGTGCGCCGAAGGTCAGCACGAGTCCGTTGACCGCCCCGGCCACCGCCCCGCCGATAATGATCGTCATCGAGACGCAGAAGGCGACGGCCAGATTCCCGGGGAGACCGGCCTCCTTGAGCCTGACGTTGTATAGGAGGGCGACCCCCCAGACGGCCGCGGCCAGTGCCAGCACGGCCGGCCCGAGGAGTGCTGCGGAAGCCAGGCCCGCGGCCGCGAAGACGAGGAAGAGTGTCCAGAGTTCAGCGACGGAGACACGGCCCGATGGCAGGGGCCTGTCGGGCCGATTGACGCTGTCCACGTCGCGGTCGAAGTAGTCGTTGGAGATGTTGGCGGACCCCGAGACGAAGAAGCCGGTCATGAACCCGAGCAGGGCCATCCCGGAGGGCGGAAGGTGACCGAGAGCCAGGATCTCGCCGGCGACGACGAAGATCCCGGCGCCGAACACCAGGTCCAGCCTGACGAGCTCCGAGACCGCCCGGGCCTTTTCGAGGATTCCCGACCTCTTCCCCGTTCCCGGCATATCCCGGACTCCGGACTTCGTCACGCGTACAACCGGGCCCTGCTCCACCATCATCCTGCCGTTTTTCTCCCTGCGGTTACATCAGATCGGCCGGCATGGCGCTTCACGATCGCGTGCTACATCGTCGTCATCCTCTTCCCATCCGTGCTCGTCACGAGGAACAGGATCCCGGTTTTTCGAACGGTGGCCGGGACCGGGCCGGTGGAGCAGGTGGGCGAGTACGACGAGAAGGGCGCTACTAAGGATACTGACCCCCCTCTTCGTCAAGAAAACGGGTCAGAGGTGATTGAAGAGCCAGACGACGTCTGCGAAGTCGACCCGGCCGTTGCCGTTGAAGTCGAACGCCGCCACCGGCTCGTTCGCGGCGATCCAGGTCATCTCGTTGAAGAACAGGGCGACGTCCGCGAAGTCCGTCCGGCCGTTGCCGTTCAGATCGTCGTACAGGCCGTCCGCGTCCGTGTCCGTCGGGGGGGCGATACCGCCGGGGATCGCCACGACGGCCGGCGGCGGAGCCGCGACTGCGATATAGCCGACCTTCGCCTCGCCGTCCGAGCCGAGCGCGTTCGCGACCGTCAGGCTCACGTCGTACGTCCCGCTCGCGGCGTAGCAATGGACGGGGTCTCTCTCGTTCGAGGTCGCGCCGTCCCCGAAGTTCCACGTCCACGCGGTCGGGCTGCCGGCGGAGGTGTTGGTGAACCGGATCGCGAGCGGAGCCGGGCCGGCCGTCCGGTTCGCGGTGAAGGAGGCGTTCACCGGGACGCAGACGGTGACCAGGTTCGGGACGGTCCTGGTATTCGAGAAGTGGGCGTTCGCGGCCGTCAGCGAGACGGTGTAGGTCCCGGGCGCGGTGTAGACGTGGACCGGGTTCCGTTCGGCCGACCTCCCGCCGTCCCCGAAGTCCCACGCGCGGGTGTACGGGTTGCCGGTCGAGGTGTCCGTGAACCGGACCGATCCGCCGACGGGGATCAGGGTCGGCGTCGCCGCGAACGACGCCGCGACCGGCCCCATGACGCTGATGCAGTCGGTCTTCGTCTCCGTGTCGTACCGGAAGTCGTTCGCGGCGATCAGGGTGACCGTGTAGTTGCCCGGCGTCCCGTACACGTGGAGCGGGTCCTGCTCGGGCGAGGTATTCCCGTCGCCGAAGTCCCAGCACCGCACGGTCGCGTTGACCGAGAGGTCGGCGAACCGGACCGCGAGGGGCGCGTCGCCCGAGAGCCGGGGCCGCGGAGAAGTCCGTGATGACCGGGTCGGCGGGACCCGTCCCCTCGTACCGGAGCGTGTACGTGTTCCTGCTCCCTTCCTGGTTGATGATCGGCATCCCGTTGCCCGACGGCCGTGATCTCGAACGAGGAGTCGGTGACGGGCAGCTGGTACTGGGGCTCGTCCTTGTACCACCCGAGGATACTCTGGTACCCGCGGGCGCTGACCACGCCCGTCGTGCCGGAAGTTCGAGACGTGGATCCGGCGGGAGAACGCGAGCCAGAAGGCCCAGCGCCCGTTATTCGCAGAGCTGCAGTCCGCGATCGAGATGTCCTCGCTCGCCTTGCAGACCTTCCAGCCGTACGTGCTGCCGTCGTCCGTGCAGCCCGTAAAGGAGCTCTCGTCTCCGGCGTGGACGTAGTACCCGCAGTTCCGGTTGTTGAAGGGACTGGCAGTCGTAGAGGTGCGTGTCGCGGGAGAGGTAGTACCCGGACATGAAGAAGTGGTCCTTGTACGTGTTCCGCTGGCCGTTGTTCGAGCTGACGCAATTCCGGAAGACGACGTTCCGGGAGACCGTCCGCGGCCCGATATCCCGGCCCGTGTCTTCGTCGTATCGGGCGCCGGGCTCGAGGTGGAACCCGGACTCCCAGTTGTCCTCGGCCACGCAGTTGACGACCTCGCAGTTGATCAGATCCTGCCACTCGTGGAGGTCGAAGCCGGTGATCCACTCCGAGCGGGACTGGTTCGTGGACGTGACGGGGGCGGTGATGCCCGGATCGCCGGCGACGCCGTACCCGCAGCGGACGGCCCGGCAGTTGAGGAACCGGATGTTCGTGGTGGCGCGGCAGACGCCGTCGTTGTAGTCCTGGTTCATGTTGAAGCCGTGCGTGTGGCAGTCGACGGCGTGGCACTCGTAGAACTCGACGTCGTCGACCACGGTCACGGGCGGCGCGACCCAGACGAAGAACATCCCGTTGCCCGAGGCCGTGCGCCACCTGCCGTCCGAGGTCGATGCAGGTGGCGACGGACGTCCCGGACGCGCACGTGGCTCCTCGTGACCATGACGAAGGCGTTGCCGCGCATGGTGAAGCCCCCGACGTTCACGTGCTCGGCACCGATCGCGATGGGGAGGTACCCCGAGCGGCCGGGCTTCGCCACGATCTCGATCGTCGTATTCGACGATCCCTGGCCCGCGAGCGTCGTGTTGGCCTGCAGCGTGATCCGGTCCGAGCAGCGGAAGACTGCCGTCGAGCAGCTCGACGACCCCGCCCTGCGCCGCCGCGATCGCGTCGTTGATCTCGCGCTCGTCGTTGACGCCGTCGCACCGGTAGAGCGTTGTGTTCGGCGGTGTAATGGTCGAGTCCCGGGCCGCCACGTACACGTGGTTCGTGTTGTTCGGGGCGAAGGTCGGCTGGGGGTCCGCCGTCGCGGGGAACTGCCGGGTCTGTCTGCCGTTCGCCGGCGATGCGGGGGACGCGGGGAACGGGGCCGGAACGTCGACCACCTCGGACGGGTCGGGGGCCGGGAAGACGTAGCCGTATCCCCCGGGCGGCGGCGGTCGAGAACAGCCCGGTTCCGCCCGATCCGTCGCCGGCGGCGAGAGCCCCGAGCGGGAGAAGGGCAAGGAGGACGAGCAGCACGAAGGCCCACCGAACCCGGCGGTATTGCATATGTATCGGTGTATCGTTCGGACGGATGAGGCTGCCGATGTCCCCGCCTCCCGTGCTCCTCGGAGGGGTGATCGCCCCCTGAACGGCGACAGGTAAAAACGGTGAGCAGTCCGGCGATCAGAGGTGGTTGAAGGGCCTGACGACGTCGGCAAAGTCGATCCGGCCGTTGCCGTCGGGGTCGAACGCCGGCTCCGGCCGGCCGACTGCCTACACCTGCTCTTACAGGGGCAGGGGCGGGATCCCGGCCGGACGCACCAACCGCTCGTCCTCCCATACGCGCCGCCGCATCTCGCGCCGGAAGCACGCCTCACCGAGCCGGACGCCGCCCCCGGCCCACGCGGTCGTCTCGAGGCCGCAGAGATCGTACCGGCCGATCTCGCCCGCGACCATTTTCAGTGCAGCCGGATCGGTCACGGCCGTCATCGGCGGCACGGCCCGCCAGGTGTACGAGTGCGTCGAGATCGCCGGTGCCGTCACGGATGGCCGGGACCCTGTGGACGAGGGGATCCGGATGGGGGGAATTGTCCCGATGCCGATTACCGGACCCGACCTGCCGGGAATATTCCGCCGGGACCGAACACAAGATCTGTTCGATCAGATAGAATAATAACCGGAGAGATCCAATATCGGTTTGCCGATATCGATTTACCGATATCGGATTTTCCTGCCGGAAGGCGATGGCGCAGGCAGGGAAAATACCGACGACGAGGAACATGTCCGGAATCGAATATGATAGGAAGAGTTCCATGCACGATATGCGGGATTTGATGAGCAAACTCCATCGGCTGGGCCGGTATGGAGGATACGGCGGGCTCAAGACCCTGGTCCTGTACAGTCTCAGCGAACAGCCGAGGAACGGCGTGGAGATCATGGATGCGATCGAGACGATGAGCTTCGGCCACTGGAAGCCCTCTCCGGGATCGCTGTACCCTCTGCTGAAGAAGGCCGCCGAGGAGGATCTGATCCGAAAGAGGGACGACGGCCGGTACGAACTCACGCCCGAGGGGCAACAGGAGATCGACTATCTCGGGGTTGGCCGGGAGACGACCACGTCATCGGTCGACGGCGTCCTCTCGGAGATCGACAGCTACGTCTCGTACCTCGAGGATCTTCCCTCCGGGGAGGTGGCCCCGCACCGCGAGCAGATCGCGCGGATCGTCCAGCGGCTGGCCGCGCTTGTTCGGAAAGGGCAGGTGTGAGCGGATGAACCCGCGAATGACGGAGGCATGCGTGCACGAGCGGACGGCGGAGTCTGCGGGCGCGCACGATCTGCGGCTGGGCCCGTGCGGCAGGCCGGGACCACCGGATCGGGGCCTGCGGAGCGAACCCTGCGGCCGATCGCGTCGAGAACGCCCTCGCCGGGCTCGAGAGCGACCTTTCCTACTTCGAGGACCTCCCGGCCGCCCGCATCGCCCCGTCACAGGCGGCGCTGGTCGAGGCGGGCCAGCGACTGGAGCGGCTGGCCGCGTTGCTGAAGGACCGGATTCCATGACGGCGGACGGGGTCGCGGAGCCGCGCGGGGACAGCGCACAAGCGGTCGACCTTCACCGACCCGGACCTGAAGGATCAGTGAAAATGCCTGCGGCAATACATGTTGAAAACCTGACAAAGCGATTCGACGACCTGGTCGCGGTGGACAATATCTCGTTCGAGATCGCGCAGGGGGAGATCTTCGGCCTCCTCGGCCCGAACGGTGCCGGCAAGACCACGACCATCTCCATGCTCGCCACTATGCTCCGGCCGACCTCGGGTTCGGCCACGGTGAACGGCATGGATATCGAGCGGGACCAGGACGGGGTCCGGAACTCGATCGGGATCGTCTTCCAGGACCAGAGCCTCGACGAGGAGCTGACGGCCTACGAGAACATGGACTTCCACGGCCGGCTCTACCGGATCCCGAGCGAGACCCGGCACCAGCGGATCGGCGAGCTCCTGGATCTGGTCGGCCTCTCCGACCGGAAGGACGACATCGTCAAGACCTTCTCCGGGGGGATGCGGCGACGCCTCGAGATCGCCCGGGGGCTCCTCCACCACCCGTCGGTCCTCTTCCTGGACGAGCCCACGCTCGGCCTCGATCCCCAGACCCGGAACCTCCTCTGGGAGTACATCGCGAACCTCGCCGAGGAGAAGGGAATCACGATCATCCTGACCACGCACTACATGGAGGAGGCGGACCGGCTCTGCAACCGGGTCGCGATCATCGACCACGGGAAGATCGTCGCCCTCGACACTCCGGACAACCTGAAGAACGCGATCGGCGGGGATGTGGTGACCGATCCGTTCCCCGCACCCCGAGGCGATCGTCGCGGCCCTGGACGAACCCTGGGTCATCCGGGTCGAGACCCACGACGGCGAGGTCGATGATCAGCCTGCAGAAGGCCGAGGCCGCACCTCAGCACGATCGTGACCCGGCTCGTGGAGCGGAAGGTCCCGATCGAGTCGATCGCGATCCACAAGCCGACCCTCGAGGACGTCTTCCTCCACTTCACGGGCAAGACGATCCGCGAGGAGGAGGCCGACAGCCGGGACACGATGCGGATGTACCAGAGGATGATGAGGCACTAGGATGGATATCGTCTACACCCTCTGGCTCCGGAGCATGAAGCGCTATCTCCGGTCGAAGAGCCGGATCGTCGGGAGCATCGCGATGCCGCTCTTCTTCCTGGTCTTCCTCGGGTTCGGGCTGAACTCGGTCGTGCAGATCCCCGGGCTCGGCGGAACGAACTATATCCAGTTCCTGATCCCGGGCATCGTCGCGATGAGCGTGCTCTTCACCTCGGTCTTCTCCGGCGTTCAGATCATCTGGGACAAGCAGTTCGGGTTCCTGAAAGAGACCCTGGTCGCCCCGATCTCGCGCCTGGAGATCATGGTGGGCCAGACCGTCGGCGGCGCGACGACCGCCTTCATCCAGGGCCTGCTCATCCTCGTTCTCTCGCTCTTCGTCGGGCTCCAGATCACGGGCATCCCCGGGTTTCTGGTCGCGTTCGGGTTCATGGCCCTGATCGGGGTCGCCTTCACCGCGTTCGGGATCGCGATCGCGTCGAGGATGGAGGATATGACGGGATTCCAGCTGATCATGAACTTCGTCATCTTCCCGATCTTCGGCCTCTCGGGAGCGCTCTTCCCGATCAGCAGCCTTCCCGAGTGGGTCGCAGCCGATCGTCCTGCTCGATCCCCTGACCTACGGGGTCGAGGGGATCCGGTACGGACTGACCGGCATCTCCCAGATCAACCCGCTCGTCTGCCTCCTGGTCCTCGGGGGGTTCACGCTGGCGACGACCCTGGTCGGGGCGTACCTGTTCCGGAAGATCCAGGTCTGAGGGGTCTTCCGGCTTTTGGGCCGATACTCCGCCGATCCCGGGAACCCCTTATTTTTCCCCGCGGCGTCCCTGCCGCCGGCCCTCACCGGAGGAAGAAGAGCGCGGCGAAGACCCCGCCCGCGAGCGTCGCGGCCAGGTTCGTCCCCGAGTTGCCGATCATTCCACGGTTCTCGAAGACCGCCCCGATCACCGAGTCCACGTTCGTCCCGACCAGCCCCGCGGCGACCGTCACGACCAGCATGGCCGGGTCGGCCACGCCGAGCAGGAACGCGACGACCCCGATCACGAGCGCAGCGAGGCCGGCAGCGGCCTCGCCGATGAGCGTCACCCCGCCGTTCGTCCCTGCCCGGACCCGCTCGAAGGTCGTGATCAGGTACGGCCTCTTGCCCGTCACCCCGATCTCGGACGCGACCGTGTCCGCAGCCGCTGTGGCCACCGCCCCCAGGAAGAGCGCGACGCAGGCCGGGTGGAGAGTCACGCCGTACAGCACCGCGGCCGCCGCGGCCACGATCCCGTTCGCAAAGACGTTCCGGTAGCCGCGCACGCCGCTCTTCTCCTCCTCGACCCCGATCCGGCGCTTGTAGTCGAACCGGTACCGGGTCGTGCCCGCACCCAGCGCGAAGAAGACGAGCAGGATCACGAACCAGCGGACGTCGGCGAAGACGATCAGAAGCAGGCCGATCAGCGCGCCCGAGAAGAGGCCCGAGAGGTCCATGGCCCGGGCCCGATATGCGAAGTACCCGAACGAGAACGCGAGGATCGCGGCCGCGATCAGGTTGAGGCCGTCGACCGCGAAGTCCAGGTCGTCGAAGAGGTAGACGGTCATCGCGACCCCGAGCATCTCCACGAGAAACGCGTCCTCTCGGTCCGCCAGGATGGCCTTGAGGAGGACCGCGACGACCACGCCCATCAGCACGATCAGCGGCTCCTGCTTCCCGAGCGCCCACGAGACGGTGAGTCCGGCCGCGAGTGCAGCCCCGAGGAACCAGAGGTAGACGGGCGGCACCTCGCCGGCCTCGAACCGCCGCTCCACCTCGACCCGGCGCCGACGCCGGGCGAGCATCAGGGTGCCGTCCGCGTACCGCGCAGCGAGCTCGCCCACGAGCATGATCGCGAGCGTGACCGCGAAGACGTAGAGCGGGATCACCTGGAGGCCGAAGAGCGCGGCCAGCACCATGATCGGCGCGGTCGGGTACGGCTCGCGAAAGACCGCGAGCACCACGAGGCAGGCCGCGAATACCACGGCAGCGAGAGCCCAGCCGGGCGCGACGAACGGCGCGGCCACGATCGCGCCGAGCCCTATCGCGGTCCCGAGCAGGGTACCCGTCTGCCTTTTCATTCTGCAATAATTCGCGCCGGATTGTGAAGAAACTTCGGTTCTCCGGTTCGATACTGTAATGACCGTCCGCACGCAACCTCTGAGGGATGAGGACCCTTCCCGAACTGCCGAAGGCCTACGACGCGTGCGCCGTCGAGGAGCGGTGGCAGGCGCGCTGGCGCGACGAGGACCACTACTTCGACCCGGCCTCGGAGAGGCCGCAGTTCGTGATCGACACGCCCCCGCCGTACCCGACCGGGAACTTCCACATCGGCAACGCCCTCAACTGGTGCTACATCGACTTCCTCGCCCGGTACCGGCGGATGCGGGGCGATAACGTGATGTTCCCGCAGGGGTGGGACTGCCACGGACTGCCGACCGAGGTCAAGGTCGAGGAGCAGCAGGGGATCACGAAGAACGACCTGCCGCGCGAGGAGTTTCGCCGGCTCTGCCGCGAGCTGACGGCAAAGAACATCGGGCAGATGCGCACGACCATGCGCCGCATGGCCTTCTCGATCGACTGGTCGAACGAGTACGTGACCATGCTCCCCGCGTACTACCGGAAGACGCAGGCCTCGTTCCTCAGGATGCTCAGCGACGGCTACATCTACCGCTCGGAGCACCCGGTCAACTTCTGCACTCGCTGCGAGACCGCGATCGCGTTCGCCGAGGTCGCGTACGAGGGCCGGACCACGAAGCTGAACTTCTTCGACTTCGACGGCCTCGAGATCGCGACCACGCGCCCAGAGCTCCTCGCGGCCTGCGTTGCTGTAGCCGTGCACCCCGCTGACGAGCGGTACGCCGCGCTCGCGGGGCCGCTCACGGTCCCGCTCTTCGGCCACGCGGTGCCGGTGGTCCGGGACGAGGCCGTCGACCCGGCCTTCGGCTCGGGCGCGGTGATGATCTGCACCTTCGGCGACAAGCAGGACGTGGTCTGGTGGAAGACCCACGGGCTCGAGCTCCGCCCCGCGCTCGACGCGGCCGGCCACATGACCGCGCTCGCCGGGCCGTACGAGGGGATGACCGCTCCCGAGTGCCGCGAGGCGGTCCTCGTCGCGATGGAGGAGGCCGGCGTCCTGAAGCGGCAGGTGCCGCTCGAGCAGCGGGTCGGCGCCTGCTGGCGGTGCAAGACCCCGATCGAGATCCTCTCCGAGCGGCAGTGGTTCGTGAAGGTCGACCCCGGCGCGATCCTCGAGGCGGCGCGGAAGGTCCGCTGGGTCCCCGAGCACATGCTCCTCCGGATGGAGGACTGGGTCGGGAAGATGGAATGGGACTGGTGCATCTCGCGCCAGCGGATCTTCGCGACCCCGATCCCGGTCTGGTTCTGCACGGCCTGCGGCGAGATGCTCCTGCCCGACGAGGCCGACCTGCCCATCGACCCGACCGTGGACAAGCCGTTAGGGCCGTGCCCGCGCTGCGGCTCGACCGAGTTCGAGGGCGAGACCGATGTCCTGGATACCTGGATGGACTCATCGATCTCGGTCATGAACGTGACCGGCTGGGACGGCTCGGCCGCCAGGCCCCCGTACTTCCCCGCACAGATCCGGCCGCAGGGCCACGACATCATCCGGACCTGGGCCTTCTACACGATCCTCCGCTCGCTCGCCCTGACCGGCGAGAGGCCCTGGGAGCAGATCCTGGTCAACGGCATGGTCCTCGGCGAGGACGGGTTCAAGATGTCCAAGTCGCGCGATAACTTCATCGCGCCCGAGGAGATCCTCTCGCAGTACGGGGCCGACGCCCTCCGTCAGTGGGCTGCGGCCGGGCGCGGCCACCGGCTCGGACATCCAGTTCAACTGGAACGACGTGGTCGCAGCCTCGCGCTTCCAGACGAAGTTCTGGAACATCGCCCGCTTCGCCCTTCTCCAGGTCGGCCGAGAGGAGGTCGGGGAGGGTACGCCAACCGCGCTCGCGGACCGCTGGCTCCTCGCACGGCTCTCGAACCTCGCAGCCGAGGTGACAACGGCGATGGACGGGTACCAGTTCGACCGCGCGCTCAAGGCCGTCCGCGAGTTCGCCTGGGAGGTGCTCGCGGACGAGTACATCGAGCTCGTCAAGGGGCGGCTCTACGGCGAGGGCGAGGCCCGTGCCGGGGCCGTCCGGACGCTCGAGACCGCGCTCGACCTCCTCTGCCGCCTGCTCGCGCCGTTCGTCCCGTCCTTCTCCGAGGAGGTCTTCTCGTACCTCGGTCGCGGCTCGGTCCATGCACAACCCTGGCCGGAGTTCGCGTTCGACGACCCGGAAGCTATCGCAGACGGCGAGCTCCTGGCCTCGATCGTGGCCGAGGTCCGTCGGTACAAGCACGAGCGCGGCATGGCCCTGAACGCGCCGCTCGGGCAGGTGACGGTCATGGCGCCGCGCGCGATCGAGGACGGCGGGGACGCGGGCCGCGCCCTGAACGCGGAACTCCGCTGGCAGGTCGGCACGGGCGGGCTCTCGCGCGAGCTCGTGGACGTGAAGTTCGACATGGCCGTTGTCGGGAAGGCCTTCCGGAAGGACGCGCCCGCGTTCATGGCGGCCGTCCGGGCCCTGCCGAAGGAGACGCTGGCAGGCCCGCTCGGAACCGTCGAGCTGAACGGGGCAGAGGTCGCGATCCCGGCCGGCGCGTTCGCGCCGGTCTACGCCTCGCTCGTCGGCGGCGAGCAGGTGGACCTGGTCACGGTCGGCGACGTCCTCGTGACCGTTCGACGGTCGCCCTGATCGCGCCCTCGACAAAGGACGCGATCTCCTCCCGCTCTTTTTCCGCGTCCACGAGCACGAACCGCGAGGGCTCTGCCTCGGCGAGACCGAGGTACGCGGCCTGGACCTTCTCGAGAACCCCCGCCTCCTCGAAGTGCTCGCGCCGCTCGTGCGCCTGTATCCGGCGCAGGGCCTCGTCCACGGCGAGGACGAGGACGAAGGTCTGGTCCGGCGGGACGGTCCAGCCGTCGTGAAGGGCCCGGAGCCAGCCGAGCGGGTCGGGCATCCGGCCTGCGAGCACGACCGACTGGTACGCGTATCGCGAGTCCGAGTACCGGTCCGAGACCACCAGCCGCCCTTCCGCGAGTGCCGGTCTGACCACGGTCGCGATGTGCGCCGCGTGGTCCGCGGCGAAGAGGAGGGCCTCGGCGATCGGGTCGACCTCCTCGGCGATGCCGCGCCGGACGGCCTCGCCGGTCCAGGCCGTGGTCGGCTCGCGCGTGAAGACCGGGTCGAGGTCGGCGAGCCGGGCCTCGAGGAGGCGGACGAGCGTGGACTTGCCCGTGCCGTCGATCCCCTCGAGCGTGATCAGGACCACGTTCCCCTCCTGACCGCCTCGAGCGGGATGGCTCCACGGTGGACGGCGGTCGCAACGATGGCGCCGTCGTAGCCTGCCGCAGCGAGCAGGTCGAGGTCGGCTGGCGATGCCACGCCGCCTCCGTAGAGCAGGCGGCGGTCAGAAGCCGAACGAATTCGGGCGAGGAGGGCCGGGTCGAGCCCTCGCCCGGTTCCCACCGAGCCGAGATCGAGGTAGAGGTGGCCCGCGAACGCGAGGTCACGGACCTGTTCGAGGAGCGCGACGGGGTCCCCGCCGTGCGGGAGCACGCGCCCGTCGCGGCAGTCGAGGGAGAGGACGCCGCCGGGGCAGTCACCGAGCGCGTCCGCGGCCGTCTCGGTCCCGAGCACCGGCACGAACCCCGTCGCAGCCCGGCACGCGGCCGCCGAGGAGTAGCCGGCGTCGACGTAGCACGTCTCGACACGGGGGGCGAGGCGGGCGATCATCGCCCCGTGATCCCCCGTTCCCATGATCCGGTCGAGGTCCGCGATGTAGACGTGCCGGGGCCGGAGGGCCTCGAGGTACTTCTCCGGCTCGGCCGACGGCGCGATGCCCCAGTCGAGGGGCCGGTAGGTCTCGCGGGCGCCCGCCGCACCGTGGACCACGAGGCCGCCACGGAGGTCGACGGCGAGGATCAGTTCCATCCGCTGATCGGGTGTGCGCTCGGAGCAGAGATGCTTTTCCACGGACGCGGCCCCTCCCACAGATTCGGAACCCCTATTAACGGGGGCGCGTATATCTGCTCTATGCAACTGCTTGTCAGCCCGAGCAGCCTCGAGGAGGCCGAGCGCGCGCTCGCCGCTGATATCATCGACGTTAAGCGGCCGGCCGAGGGGTCGCTCGGCGCGAACTTCCCCTGGGTGATCCGCGGGATCAAGGGGATGACCGAGAAGCCGGTCTCGGCCGCGATCGGCGACTTCGACAATCGCCCCGGCGGCGCCGCGCTCGCCGCGCTCGGGGCTGCGGCTGCCGGCGCGGATTATATCAAGTGCGGGCTGATGGTCGCCGGCGAGGACGAAGCGCGCTGTATCATCGAGGGCGTGGTGCGGGCGGTCAAGGACGACTACCCCGAACGGTACGTCGTCTTCGCCGCCTACTCGGACTTCGAGCGGCTCGGCACGATCTCGCCGTTCGACGTGGTCCCGCTCGCGGCCGAAGCCGGCGCCGATATCGTGATGGTCGACACGGGGAGGAAGGACGGCCGATCCACGTTCGAGTTCATGGACGAGGCCGCGCTCTCCCGGTTCGTCGAGGCCGGCCACGCGGCGGGGCTCGGTGTCGCGCTCGCGGGCTCGCTCGTCTTCGACGACCTCCCCTCGCTCCGCCGGATCGACCCGGACATCATCGGCGTCCGGGGCATGGTCTGCGGCGGGGACCGGAACGCGATGCTGAAGGAAGACCTCGTGCAGCGGGCCATGGCGGCCATACGGTGAACCATGTACCTCCCGTAAGGTAGCCGAGGCACCCCTCGCCCTGACGTTCGACGACGTCCTGCTCCAGCCGGCGGCCTCCGCCGTCGAGCCCGACCAGACCGACATCCGCTCCCGGTTCTCGCGGCGGGTCGCGCTGAACATCCCCCTCGTCTCGGCCGCGATGGACACCGTGACCGAGGCCGCAATGGCGATCGCGATCGCCCGCGAGGGCGGGATCGGCGTGGTCCACCGCAACATGACGGCCGACGAGGAGTGCCGCGAGGTCGTTCTCGTCAAGCAGGCCGAGGAGCTGATCGAGCGGCAGGTCCTGTCCGTCGGGGCCGACGCGACCGTCTCCGAGGTCGAGGCCCTGATGAGCGGCCACGGGATCGGCGGCGTGCCCGTGGTCGACCGCGATAACGTCGTGATCGGGATCGTCAGCCGCCGCGACGTCCGCGCCATCGTGAACCGGCGCGGGGCCGAGTCGATCCGGGCGATCATGACCCCGTCCCCGATCACGGCCGACGAGTCGTGCACGATGGAGGCCGCTCTCGAGACCATGTACACGAACAAGGTCGAGCGCCTGCCCGTCACGGACGGCGGCGGCCACCTGATCGGGATCATCACCATGCAGGACGTGCTCGAGAAGCGGCAGTACCCGCGCGCGGTCCGAGATCGCGACGGCAACCTCCGGGTCGCGGCCGCCGTCGGGCCGTTCGACCACAGCCGCGCGATGGCCCTCGTCGAGGCCGGCGCGGACGCGCTCGTGGTCGACTGCGCCCACGGCCACAACCTCGCCGTGGTGAAGGCTGTGGGCGAGATCAAGGGCTCGGTCGAGATCGACGTCGTGGCCGGCAACATCGCGACGGCCGCGGCGGCCGAGGCCCTCGTCGGGACCGTGGACGGGCTCAAGGTCGGGATCGGCCCGGGCTCGATCTGCACGACCCGGATCGTGGCCGGCGTCGGGGTGCCGCAGATCTCCGCGATCGCGGCCGTCGCCGACGTGGCCGGACCGGCCGACGTCCCGGTCTGCGCCGACGGCGGGGTCCGGTTCTCCGGCGATATTGCCAAGGCGATCGCGGCCGGCGCTGACTCGGTCATGCTCGGCTCGCTCCTGGCCGGCACGGACGAATCGCCCGGCCGGATCATCGCGATCAAGGGTCGGCGGTACAAGCAGTACCGCGGCATGGGCTCGCTCGGCGTGATGACCGGCGGCCAGTCCTCGGACCGGTACTTCCAGAAGAAGGAGATTGGCCGGACCAAGTTCGTGCCCGAGGGGGTCGAGGGGGCCACCCCGTACATCGGCCGCGCCTCGGACGCGATCTACCAGCTCGTGGGCGGGCTCCGGTCGTCCATGGGCTACACGGGCTCGGCCACGATCGCCGACCTCAGGTACGGCGGCCGATTTGTCCGGATCACGGCGGCCGGTATGGGCGAGAGCCACCCCCACAACATCCTGATTACGGACGAGGCCCCGAACTACCGGATGTTCGAACAATAATCATTTATAATTTTTAGACCGACGTCTGCTGACCATGCTCGAGCACGACGACCTCTCCCGCCTCCTCGACCTGCTCGGCAACCGGAACCGGCGCCGCATCCTGGACCTGCTCCGGGACAAACCGTGCTACGTGACCGAGATCACGGACCGGCTGGCCCTATCGCCGAAGGTCGTGATCGAGCACCTGGCCCTGCTCGAGCGCGAATCCCTGATCGGCTTCTCCCTCGACGAGCGCCGCCGCAAGTACGACTTCCTCTACCGGGAGCTCGACGTCTCGATCGCGGTCCGCGTCACCCCGGGGGGGCGCACGGCATTCCCGCCGCCGGGGCAGGCGTCGCGGATCGTCCGCCGTCTCGGGCAGCTCCGGAGCCTGATCGAGACCCGGGAAGGGCTCCTCGAGCACCTCGCCGCGGTCGACCGGGAGATCGATCGTGCCGTGACCGAACTCATTAAATCCGGAGAAGGGGTATTCGAGAACGAAGCCGACATCGATATTCTGCTCGCCCTCTCTCCGGGGGCGCAGGCCGTCGAAGCCCTGCCCGAACTGACGGGACTCCCGGCGGATGAACTGACCGGCCGTCTGGCGCGCCTGGAACGACTGGGCGTGGTCAGGGCCGAGGGATCACAACAATACCGGCTGAGTGGTGCCGATGCCGAGTAATACCGACGACGAGATCTACCGGGACCTGGCGCGCCTCCTCGAGCACATGCTCCGGAGCCTGCCGTCCCCCGAACCCGGCCAGGTGGTCGGGTTCACCGTCATGACCGGGGCCCTCCCGGTCGACCCGGAGACCTTCAGCTACAGCGACGATGACTCCACCGAGATCGACTACGAGTGCCTCGAGGGCCGCGACGACGTCTTCGTGACGGCCCGCGTGCCGTCCGATCTCAGGACGGCCCCGTACGTCGACATCCAGCCGCATCAGATCCGGATCGTGATGGACGACCGGGTCGCCGAGATCGACCTGCCGGCCCCGATCGATATCAAGCACAGCTTCTACCAGGTCCGGCACGGCGTCATGGACGTCGCGTGCCGGAAGCGGTAGGCTTTTTTAAAGAGAAGGGGTCAGAGGAGGCCGAAGGACCTGAGGATCACTTCGGGGTTGACGGCGCCCACGCGGTAGACGACACCCTCGTCGAGCCTCGTTGATCACGACCTCGGCCGGCGAGAAGAGCGAGGTGTCGATCTGGTAGAAGTCGAAGTTCGCCTCCTTGAAGGTCTCGTAGAAGGGCTTGCCGTAGCCCTTGGACTTGTTCGACGGGATCCGGTCGAGGTAGTCCTTGATCTCGGGGGCGCGCATGGTCAGCATGATCCGGCCGTGGTAGATGGTCGCGTCGTTGGTCGTGCCCATGGCCTGCGTCGCGTCCTTCTTGACCGGCGGCACGGGCGCGCTCCCGATCGCGGCCGTGATCTTGGTGGTGTCGAAGCCGAGCTCGTTCAGCTTGTAGATCGCGGTCTCGACGCAGCGGCCCGAGACCTGGATCGAGCCCACGAGCGAGGCCGTCGGCGCCACCACGGCGCAGACGCTCCCGACGTCGACGTGGCACTCGTTCGCGATCTTCTCCATCACCTCGCCGTTCGGCAGGTGGTCCGACTCGAGTGCGATCACGGCCGAGTCGAAGTCGTCCTCGTACCCGATCACCTCGTAGGTGTGCTTCGGCTTGAGCGAGAGCGCCCGCGCCGGGCCCGAGCCCATGGCGAAGTAGTTGCCGACCTTGACCGTCCAGCCGGCCTTCTGCGAACCGAGGCAGGCCACGGACGGGAAGTCGGTGTTGACCTCGATGAACGGCAGCGGGATTCCCCCGATCTCGCCCATCGAGAAGTCGACCTCGCCGAGGCCGCCCATGCAGATCTCGGTAAATGCGCGCCCCGCGGCGTAGCCGCCCCTCGTACTCACGCCGCAGTCGACGATGCGGGCGCCGTTGCCGAGCTCGTGGTAGGCGGCGTTGAACTCCTCCGCGAATTCGGCCAGATTCTCGAATATCTCCAATGCCAGTTCGTTTACGCTGAGCACACGCTGAACCCCCGTATGCCAATAAGGAGAGCTGCAAAAGAGATAAGACTTGCCAAAACGTTTCTGCGATTATTTAAGCCGGTCCAGGATCTGGTCGGGCTCGTACCGGAGGCTGACCGTCCGGGTGCGCCCGCGAGATGTGCGGAAGTGGATGTCGACCAGATGCATGGCCTCGAACTTGGTGACGATCTCCCAGAAGCGAGTGTACGCGATGCCGGCCTCCTCGCGGACCCGCTCGTAGAGACCCCCGGATGTCAGACTCGTCGTTCTCGGCGGACGCCCGCGCGAGACCCTCGAGCACGGTCCGCTCCTCACCCCGGAGCGTCCGGATCACCGCGTCGAGGTGGAGGTAGCGCGACGTCGCGTACGCGCCGCAGACGTCCTCCTCCTCGATCCGCCGCCGCCCGTCCATCTCCGCGGCGATCCCGGCCCGCTTGAGGAGGTCGATCCCGACGCGGAGATCGCCGCTCTTCATGGTCTGGTCGACCACGAGGTCGAGCTCGTCCCCGGGCAGGACGCCGGGGTAGAAGCCCTGCCGCGCCCGTTCGTCCAGGATCGACCTGACCTCGTCGGCCGTGTAGGGGTTGAAGTAGACCTCGCCCGGCCGGAAGATCGACTGGACGCGGGCGTCGAGCCGCTCCGGGAGGTTGACCGAGAGATCGGAGAGGACCACGATCACCCCGATCTTCGTCCCCGGGTAGACCTCGTGGGTCCGCAGGAGCGAGTAGAGCACCCGGTTGAGCTCGTTGTTGAAGAGCAGGTAGTTCGCGTCGTCGAGGGCGACCACGAGGACGCGGCGGTCGCGCTCGAGGAGCCGGGCGACGGCGTCGAAGACCTGCTTGGTGGAGGTCCCTGCGGACCGGGGGAGGTGGCCCGAAAGCCGGTCGTAGACCTCTGAGATTATCCCGAAGGTGGTGTTGTCGATCTGGCAGTTGACGTAGATCGGGACCAGATCCTTGGTGGCCTCCTCGACCTCGGCGAAGAGCTTCCGGACGGTCGTGGTCTTGCCCGTTCCGGGAGGGCCGCGGCAGACAGTATTGAGGGGACGCGCCCCCTGGAGGCCGGGCCGGAGCTGGTAGGCAAGCTCTCGCGTCTGCGCCTCGCGGAAGTTGAACTGCTCCGGGACGAAGTCGGGGTCGAAGACCTCGGGGTCGCGGAAGACCGTCTCGTCCCAGTTCAGCAGGTGGCGTGTCACAGGGATGGGGGGTGGGGCCGCCTCAGAGGCTCTGGATGCACTTCTTGCAGAGGGTCTTCGAGACGAAGAGGCGGCTCGTCTTCTCTTCGGCCGCGCTCACGGCTGCGCCGCAGGACTCGCAGACGGCGCCGGTGGGCGAGGGGGCCGGTGCCTTCGCGGGTGTCTTCGGGGCGGTCTTCGCTGCGGCTTTCGGCGCGGGCTTCGGAGCCGGCCCCTCCTCGGGGGGCTCGGTTGCAACAGGCTCGGGCGCGGGCGGTTCGACAACCGCCTCGACGACGATGGGCCGCGCGGCGGCCCGGCGAAGGTGCCGGTTCCCCGGCCTCCCCGCCCAAGGCGCCCTGCATGACGCGGCGGCGGTAGTGTGCGACGAGGTCCTCGGTCTCGCGGTTGCCCTGTCCGAAGAGGGCGAGGGTCTCGTCGAGGAACGCGACGAGCGACCGGACGTCCTCCTCGCTCTCGACCTCGTCCTGGACCTCGAGCCTGAGGCTCTCGTAGTTCTTGAGGTTGACCGTGACTCCGACGGTCAGGTTCCGCTTGGGCATGATTCTCACCAGTCTCACATTGCCGCGATGCCGCTTATTAATGCGTCGGTTGAATTTCCGGCCGGGCGGAACAACCATCAAGAGCCCGGACCGCCGTATCTCTACGTGCCCGTCCTGCGGGCGGCCTTCGGGCCGGCAGATGATGAGAGTTACCCCCACTGACCCGTGATGATGCAAGGGGGCTGATGCCGATCTACGGCCGCCCGAGCAGGAGCGGCAGGAGCGCCGTCGCTTCGAGCCGCCCGAGGTCTCCCTTCTCCGCCTCTCTCTCCGAATAGCGGCGCGTGCCGTCCGTGCCGAGCCCGCGGACGGCCACAGGGACCGGTTGGCGCGTGTGCGTCCTGAGCCGGATCGGCGTCGCATGGTCGGGCAGGACCGCGACGACGCCGTCGAAGCCGTCCAGCAGCGTCCCGAGCATCCCGTCCACGCGCTCGATCGCCCGCACCTTCTCCCCGACCGAGCCCAGGTGCCCGGCTTCGTCTGGGGCCTCGACGTGGCAGTAGACGAAGTCGAGCCGGTCGAGCGCGGCCAGCGCGGCCCGGGCCTTGCCCTCGTAGTCCGTGTCCAGGTACCCGGTGGCGCCGGGCACGGAGATCACCTCGAGGCCCGCGTACCGGGCGATCCCGTTCAAGAGGTCCACGGCCGAGATCATCCCGCCCGAGGCCCCGAACAGGTCCGAGAACGGCGGGAGCGCCGGCCGCCGACCCCCGGACCAGGGCCAGATCCCGGTCGCAGGGGGTTTCCCGGCCTCGGTCCGTTCGCGGTTGACCGGGTGGCCTGCGAAGACCTCCTCCGCGGCGGCCATGCACGCAAGCAGGAGTTCGCGATCGGGGCCTGTAGGCAGGTACAGGTCGATTGACTCGCCCACGATGTCGTGCGGCGGCGTGCCTCGTCCCCCGGCGCCGCCCGGGACCACGAGGAGGTTCCGGTACGAGATCCCCGGAACGAGCCGGACAGACGAAAACGCCGGTTGGAGCGCTTCGAGGAGCGCGGCCCCCTCCCCGCTCGTGATGTGGCCGGCCGAGAAGTCGGCCATGACCCCGTCGACGACCGTGACCAGGTTGCAGCGGTACGCCACGTCGTCGTCGGCGAGTGCGACGCCGATGTTCGCGGCCTCGAGCGGCCCGCGGCCGGTGTAGTACAGGGCCGGGTCGTACCCGAGCAGCCCGAGGTTCGCGACGTCCGAGCCGGCCTCGTAACCGTCGGGCACGGTCGCGACGAGCCCCGTCCGTCCCTCGCGGGCGACCCGGTCCATGTTCGGCGTCTCTGCGTACTCGAGTGGAGTGAGCCCGCCGAGCTCGGCGAGGGGTTCGTCGGCCATCCCGTCGCCGAGGAGGACGACGGCCTTCATGCGGCACCGAGCTGGGCCCGGATCGCGATCTCCATGCTCTCGCGCGAGCCGAGCGGCGGGCGCCACCCGAGCGACTTCAGGCGGTCGATCGCGAGGCGCATGCGCGGCACGTCGCCGACCCAGCCCCGATCCCCGCCCGTGAACCGGTACTCGACGGCCTCGAGTCCCATGGCATCGGCTACGAGGTCCGCGATCGTCACCACGTCGACCCAGTCCTCGGAGCCGATGTTGACCGTGTTGACCGTCTCCGTCGCGTGATCGCAGACGTGGAGGAACGCGTCGACGCATGCACGGACCTCGAGGTAGGACTTGGTCTGGCGGCCGTCCCCGAGGATCTCGAGGACGTGCGGGTCCGCCCGGAGCTTCCGGATGAAGTCCCACGAGACACCGTGGTTCGAGCGCTCTCCCACGATGTTCGCGAACCGGAAGACGAACGAGCGCATCCCGAACGAGTGGCAGTACGCCCCGATCATCGCCTCGCAGGCGAGCTTGCCGGCCCCGTACACGGAGATCGGGACCATCGGGGCGTAGTCCTCGGGCGTGGGGATGACGGTCGCCTCGCCGTAAACGGTCGAGGTCGAGGTGAACGCGATCTCCGGTACGCCCGCCTCGCGCATGGCCTCGAGGACACGGAACGTCGCGACCACGCTCTCCTCGAACATCGATGCCGGCGAGGACGCGCCGCCGCGAACGTCGGGGTCGGCCGCGACATGGTAGACCCGGTCCGCTCCGTCGAGCGCCTCCTGCCAGCCGTCGCCGAGGAGGTCCGCGACCAGGAGTCCGACCTGCCCGCCGCCGAGGTGCTGTGCGAGGTTTCCGCGCTCCCCGGTCGAGAGGTTGTCGATCACGAGCACCCTGTCGCCCCGAGCGACGAGCGCGTCCACGAGGTGGGACCCGATGAACCCGGCCCCGCCGGTCACGACGCTGAACATCGTATCAATATAGGGCGTCGCCCCTATACGAGTACTGCGATGTACCTCGGGATCGACCACGGCACGACCGCCATGCGCTTTGCCACCGAGTCCGGGGCGTTCAAGCTCTCCCGGCCCGACGCCTGCGCCTTCGAGCTTCCGCGCTTCGAGCGGCTCGGACCGATCGAGTCGATCGAGGGCTGCGCGCTCTGCTACTCCATGGGTGACGGGATCAGTGCCATCACCCCGATAGAGCGCGTTCGGAACCGTGGCGTGGTGAGCCGAGAGGGTGCGGGCGAGCACATCGGCGGCGGCACTCGCGTCTTCGACGTGATGGCCGCGAGCGGCATCCCGACGGTCGTGATCCCCGGGCTCCACCGGGGCTCGCCCACGGACCCGCGGTTCAAGGCCTACTCGCACCAGACCAGCCCCGAGAAGCTCGGGATCGCGTACCTCGCCGTCCAGGATCACGGCCCCGACGTCGTGGTCGCGGACATCTCGTCGAACACGGTCTCGCTCCTCGTCCGCGACGGGCTGCGTCGTGGGTGCCTTCGACGCCTGCGTCTTCGCTCCGGGCATGCGCCACGGCGCGCTCGACGTGGACGCGATCCGGCGGATCGACCTGGGTGAGGAGACCGCGAACCAGGCCTTCCTCCACGCCGGCGTCGGGTACACGATGCCCGAGTCCGAGCGCCTCCGGACGATCGCGATGTTCGCCGCGATGGAGTGCGCAGGCCTGCTCCTGCTCGCGCCGGACGCGACGGTCGTGCTCGCGGGCTCGCTCGCGCCGGGGGTCGCGGACGAGGTCGTCGAACCTGCTCGGACCGGCCCGTCGCAGTCGGAGACGAATGGGCCGCCGCCCGCGGGCCTCGTGCGGATCGCCCGCGACGTCTTCGGCGGTGCCGACGAGATCCTGGGAATCCCGGTCGACCGCTCAGCGATCTGCGCCGGGAAGAGATTTATATTGATTTATCATGTAAGATTAAGGGACGCACCATGCAGGAGCTACGCATCCACGGCAGAGGCGGCCAGGGCTCGGTCACGGCGGCCGAACTGATCGCGGTCGCCGCGTTCGAGGGCGGGAAGTACGTCCAGGCTTTCCCGGCCTTCGGCGTCGAGCGGCGGGGCGCACCGGTCCAGGCCTTCGTCCGGTTCAGCGACCGGCCGATCCGGCTCCGGAGCCAGGTCTACGAGCCCGACTTCGTGATCGTCCAGGACCCGACGCTGATCCGGGACGTCGACGTCTTCAAGGGCATGGGCCCCGGCGGGATCGCGATCATCAACACCGAGCGGGCCCCCGATTTCCCCGTGCCCGCCGGTGTCCGCGTCCTGACCCTCGACGCGACCACGATAGCGCTTGAGACCCTGGGCCTGCCGATCACGAACACGGCCCTGATGGGCGCGTTCGCGGCCGCTGACGGGCATGGTCTCGTTTGAGACCCTGGTGGACGCCCTCCGGCACCGGTTCTCCGGCGCGCTCGCCGAGAAGAACATCGCGACCGCTCAGCGGGCCTTCGACGAGATGAAGGCCATGGCGGAGGCGAGCCTGATGGCGCTCAACGTCGGCTGCGCGGCCGCACCCGGGCAGTCGCGGGACAACAAGCACCGGCTCGTGGCGGGTCTTCATGCCGAAGTTCGACCTGTCGGCCTGCTCGAAGTGCGGGATGTGCCAGCTCGTCTGCCCCGAGGGCTGCATCCGCGAGACCGAGGAGAAGGAGTTCGTGCCCGACTACGACTACTGCAAGGGCTGCGGCCTCTGCGCCGAGGAGTGCCCGAAGAAGGCGATCACCATGGAACAGGAGGAGAAGTAATGGCGCTCGAGATCATGGAGGGCTCGATCGCGGTCGCCCAGGCCGTCCGGCGCTGCCGGCCGCAGGTGATCTCCGCGTACCCGATCACGCCCCAGACCCACATCGTCGAGGCTCTCGCCGAGATCGTCGCGAACGGCGAGCTCGCGGCCGACTACATCACGGTCGAGTCCGAGTTCTCGGCCCTCTCGGCCTGCGAGGGCGCCGTCGCGGCCGGCTCGCGCGCGTACTCGGCCACCACCTCGCAGGGGCTCGCCCTGATGTTCGAGGTCTGCTTCAACATGGCCGGGATGCGCCTGCCGCTCGTGATGACCATCGCGAACCGCGCGCTCGGCGCCCGCTCTCGATCTGGAACGACCAGCAGGACTCGATCTCGCTCCGCGACTCGGGCTGGCTCCAGTTCTACGCCGAGGACAACCAGGAGGCGGTCGACCTCCACTACATCGGCTACCGGGTCTCCGAGGACCACCGGGTCCTCCTGCCCGCGATGGTCTGCTTCGACGGGTTCATCCTCTCGCACACGTACGAGCCGGTGAATATGCTCAGCCAGGAGGAGGTCGACGCGTTCCTGCCGCCGTTCGTGCCGAAGTTCATGCTCGACGCGAAGGCCCCGGTCTCGATGGGGATGTACGCGACCCCCGACTACTACCTCGAGTTCCGGTACGAGACGGACCAGGCCCAGAAGCGGGCGCTCGACGTGATCCGCGAGGTCGGGTGCGAGTTCGGCGAGCGCTTCGGCCGCGACTACTCGGCCCTGGTCGAGTCCTACCGGATGGAGGACGCCGAGACCGCGATCGTGGCCATGGGCTCGATCTGCGGCACGACCAAGGACGCGATCGACGAGATGCGCGACGAGGGGAAGAAGGTCGGGCTGGTCCGGATCCGCTGCTTCCGGCCGTTCCCGGCGGAGGACCTGAAGGCGGCGCTCGCGGACGTCCAGCGGGTGGCCGTGCTCGACAAGAACATCTCGCTCGGCGCCGGCGGCACCACGGCCCGCGGCGCGGTCGCGCTCGAGGTGCGGGACGCGCTCTACGGAGATCCGTTCCGGTGCTCGACTACGTCATCGGCCTCGGCGGCCGTGACGTCCGGATCGGGGATATCAAGAACGGTCGTCGCGCTCTGCGAGCAGGGCGAGGGCGATCAGCTTCTACGGCCTCCGCACGGAGGTGCTCTAAATGGCAGTCGGCACGACATGCGACCTCTTCGAGTGCGGGCACCGCGCCTGCGGCGGCTGCGGCGCCGCGCTCGCCGGCCGGCTCCTCCTGAAGGCGGCCGGCGAGGAGACCATCGTGGTCTCGTCCACGGGCTGCATGGAGGTCTTCTCGACCCCGTACCCGGAGACGGCGTGGAGGGTCCCCTGGATCCACTCGCTCTTCGAGAACGCCTCGGCCGTCGCGTCGGGGATCGAGTCCGCCCTGAAGCAGCAGGGCACGGAAGGAGAAGGTGGTCGTCGTCGCCGGCGACGGCGCGACCCTCGATATCGGGGTGCTCTGCATCTCGGGCGCATTCGAGCGGGGCCACGACATCACGTACATCTGCTACGACAACGAGGCCTACATGAACACGGGGATCCAGCGCTCGGGCGCGACCCCGTTCGACGCCTCGACCACGACGAGCCCGGCCGGGAAGGCCTCGATGGGCAACCGGCGGCCGAAGAAGGACATGCCCCGGATCCTCGCGGCCCACGGCTCGCCGTACGTCGCGACGGCCTCGATCGCATACCCGGCCGACTTCATGCAGAAGGTCGAGAAGGCCATGAACACCGAGGGCCCGACGTACGTCCAGGTGCACGCGCCCTGCTGCACGGGCTGGGGCTTCGAGGGCGCGAAGACCCTCGCGATCGGGCAAGCTCGCGATCGAGACCGGGCTCTGGGTCAACTACGAGATGGTCGACGGCGAGGTGACCCGGGTCAAGAAGGTCGTCAAGAAGCCGGTCGAGGAGTACCTGAGGGAGCAGAAGCGCTTCCGCCACCTCTTCAAGCCGACGCTCCAGACCGAGGAGATCGCGAAGATCCAGGCGATCGCGGACCGGAACTTCGAGCGGTTCGGAACCGAGATCAGGCTTCCCGCCGAAGAAGCCCGCCGAAGGCGCCTGACCTTCTTCTCTTTTCCCAGGCGACGACCGGCCTCAGCGTGAAGCTGAAGGTCGTGCCCTCGCCCGGCATCGACCCGATCCCGACGGAGCCGCCGTGCCGCTCGACGATCTTTCGCGCGATCGAGAGGCTGATCCTCGTGCCGGACAGCCGTCCTTGGTGCGGAAGAGCCGGAATAGTCGTTCGATGACCCGTCGAGAAAAAGAGAGGGTTACTCGGCCCGAGGGCCTCAATCGGGTCGAGGTTCGAGGCGCGCCAGGCCGGGTAGAGGCCCGAGAGGATGCAGACCACCGTGCCGACGAGCATGGCCGCCGGCAGGTAGAGCAGGCTACCGGCCTCGAAGAAGTGGCTGGCCGAGCTGAGCAGGCTGACCACCACCATGTACCCGATGCCGAAACTGAAGATCGCGCCGATGGTCGCCCCCACGAACCCGAGGACGGCCGCCTGGTACACGAACATCTTCAGGATCTCGCCCTTCTGCGCTCCGAGGGACCGCATGATTCCGATCTCGCGCACCCGCTCGGTCACGGACATCATCATCACGTTGAAGATCGAGACCGCGGCAACGAGGAGCGAGATGCCCGCGATCGCCATCACGAAGGTGGTCATGGTGCTGACCGTCGAGGTGATCGACGTGAGCATCCGGCTCGCGTCG
>CAVUEE010000016.1:0-16822 GCA_963740465.1 uncultured Methanoregulaceae archaeon | reverse complement strand
GTGGTTCTATATAAAAATTGTTACGACCGATCCTGATGCGCTCACGGTTGATCTACTGGAGAGTCGGTTGGAGATGCATCGCGGTTGGCGGAGCGCAGTAATTAGAGACCTCTTTTGAATTGGTCTAATGGCTCTAGAAATAAACGCATCGGACAAGAATCAGATCGACCTTGCGCCACACATCAACGCACCGTCGAAATTTCTTAACAATGGATCGAGCATTCCGATCCTTCACGATATGGATAAGATACTGAATGCGGTGATTCGCCCATGAAAATCAAACTGACAAGTGTATATGTAGACGACCAAGGTAAGGCTCTCAAGTTTTATACAGAGGTCTTGGGCTTCGTTAAGAAATCGGATATTACAGCAGGGAATTACAGATGGTTAACAGTTGTTTCGCCTGAAGAGCAAGACGGTACCCAGTTACTTCTTGAGCCCAACGATAATCCTGCAGCGAAATCCTACCAGGAATCTATTTTCGAGCAAGGTATTCCCGCAGGCTATGTTCTTCGTTGATGACATTCAGAGAGAGTATCAGAGACTTAAGAGACTTGGAGCGAAATTCACCATGGAGCCGACAAAAACACCCGGCTCGACGATTGTCGTATTCGACGATACGTGCGGAAACCTAATACAGTTAACTCAGTTAGGCTAGAATTTTAAGGATAGCGTCAAGCCCCGATCAGATCGAGCAGTTCGTGCCCGTCCTCGACCTCCCCGAGCGCCTCCGGGCCGATCACGAGGGTCCGGCCGATCCGTTTCTGTCGGATCTCCTCGACCGTGACGCAGACCGCGTGCGTGCGCGTGATCTCGGAGAGGTTGCCGATCAGGCCCGCGCGCTTCGTCACCGTCTGGGCCGAGCCGCACCCGGCCAGAATCGTCTGCTCCTCGTAGTGGGCCATCGCCTGGAACGGGGCGCGCCGGAGAAGGTGGAGTTCGAGGCCGAGCCGCTGGAGCGCGGAGAGCGCTGCCACCTCGGGCCCGGGCGCTGCAGGGCCCGGCTCCTGCTCGAAATGCGAGGCGTAGCGGAGGATGTCGATGGACTCGATCACCTCGGCGTCGAAGAACTCCTCGAGCTTGACCGCCATCTCGAGCGTGGTGCCCATGCCGGCCTCGTACTTGCTGATCGTCCGCCGCGAGACGCCGAGCGCGTGCCCGAGATCGCCGAGCGAGAGGTTCCGGCACTCGCGGAGCGCGCGGAGCACGTCGCCGTCGATGTTCACGTACAGGCCGCCGGGCGAGGCGTAGACGAGCGGCGGCACGTTCTCGACGAAGTAGTCGTAGAGGGTCTCGGGGTGAACGGCCGCGATCCCGTAACGGAGGTAGACCGCTCCGCGCTCGAGCTCGGTGTCGCGCCCGCGTTCGCCGACGATCAGGGGGAGGCCCCCGAGATGGGTCGCGACGAGGTCGAGGTCCCGGGCGATCTCCTCGGAGACGTTGTCGATCGGGCTCGCGACCTTGATGATCAGGAGCACGTCCGTGCGCTTTGCTACGAGATCGAATGAGCGTGGGCGGAGGTTGCACCGCTCCGAGCAGGCGAAGCCTGCCATCAGGAGCACGCTGACCGCCTTGTTCACGAGCCGATCCTGGACCATCGGGCTTAATGAGACGTATCGCCCACGGAAGGTATAATCATGGCGATCGGGTGCCTCCGGATCGGGCTCGACGACACGGATGCGCCGGGCGGCTTCTGTACAACCTGGCTCGGCGCCATTCTCGCCTGCAGGCTCGAAGCGGCGGGCGTGCCGATCAGTGAGCGTCGGCTGGTCCGCCTCAACCCGAACGCGCCGTTCAGGACGAGGGGCAACGCGGCGATCGCGCTGCTCGCCGAGGGCGACCCGGCGCTCGCGTTCGAACTGGCCTGCGCCGCCGTCGAGGAGTTCGCCCCGCTCGACGCGCCCATGACGAACCCGGGGGTCGTGGTCGCGGACCGACCCCTGCCGGAGACGTGCTACCGCCGCGCCGTGACAGACCTCTGCACGATCGGCGATACCGTCGAGGTTCTCGACGCGGCCGGTGCGCGGTACCGGGGGTACGGCAACGGCCGCGGCCTGATCGGGGCCGCGGCGGCGGTCGCGGCCGAGTTCTCCGACCGGACGTACGAACTCCTCGCGTACCGCGAGCGGACGAGGTGGGAGACTCCGCGCGAGGTGGACGCTGCCTCGCTCTTCCGTGCCGAGGCCGCGACCTTCCCCCGAACCTGGGACTCGGTGGACCTCGAGAACGACGCGGTCGTCTGCGTCCCCCATACTCCCGATCCTGTCCTCTTCGGGATCCGCGGCGAGAGTCCGAACTCGGTTCTGCAGGCCCGCTCGCTCGTCCTCTCCGAGCCGGTTGCGTTCGAGACCTGCTGGAAGACGAACCAGGGGACCGACGCCCACCTCGTCGCAGGACGGTGCGGAGCGCTCCGGGAGGGGCGGTCGTACACGGTCGAGGGAACGGTCTCGGACCGGCCGGCGACGGGGCCGGGCGGGCACGTAACCGTCGACGTAGCGGACGGAGGCGAACGTCTCAGGTGCATGGCCTACGAGCCGACCAAGGGCTTCCGGGGCGTCGTCCGCGCGCTCCGGCCAGGCGATCGGATCGTCGCGTGCGGCTCGTACCGTCACGGCTCGCTCAACCTCGAGAAGTTCGCGGTCCTCGAGGTCGCGGAGCACGCGACGGTCCGGCCGCCGCCCTGTCCCGTCTGCGGCCGGCGAACTACCTCGGCGGGACGGGGCCGGGGCTGGAAGTGCCGCGTATGCGGCGCACGGACCCGCGAGCCCGAGCTCGTGGTCGAGGCTCGGACGATCGCACCGGGCTGGTACGAAGTGCCGCCTGTCGCGCGCCGCCACCTCGCCCGCCCGCTCTGCCGCGGCCTGCCGCAGCTCGCCGGCGGATCCTGAATGAAGAGTCAGCCGGGCAAAACAGATAGCACCCGGAAACGTCCACTACAGCACATGCGATGCGAGCCCAACTGGGGCTGCCGGTCCTCCTGGCGGAACGCTTTCCGTGCCGCCGATCCCTGTCTCTTCGGCCCGTTGCCACAACGGCTCGGCCGCGTGACCATGCGGCGGCCGGAGGGGACATGACCGATCGGCCGGGGTGCCGAGCCCGGCCCGGACCCGTCCTCGCGATCGAGGCGTTTCTCGGCGAGCATCCGGGCGCGTACCGGCCGGACGAGCTCGCGGTGGCCCTCACCGGCGACCTCGAGCCGTCGGCCGTCGCAGAGGTCGTCGCGTACCTGCTCGCGGTGGGCCGGGCGGTCCTCGACGACGAGGGGTGTCTTGTCCGGGAAAAATGAGAGCGGGACGTTACGACCTTTGCATGGACTCGTGGGGCCTTGGGAGCGAGCGAGGCCCCGGAGATCAAGTGGTGACCCGCGATTCGCAGACCGGCCTCCTCGCCGCCATGACGATCCGTTATCATGGATGAGTGACAATGATCATCCCGATGGAGTGCGGTGAACCCGTCCAGCAGGTCGAGGTCCGTCCCGGTATGACCGCCGGGGCGCTCGTGGATGCGCTCGGCCGGGCCGGCGCGTACAACGGCGGCGCCCTCGCCCGGGCCGTCGATCTCTGGGAGCGGATGCTTACCGACCCGGAGGCGGTCCGGTTCTTCGGCCTCGCCGGCGCGATGGTCCCGGCCGGCATGGGCGGGATCGTCGCGGACCTCCTCGAGCGCGGCCATATCGACGTGCTCGTCTCGACCGGGGCAAACCTGACCCACGACATGATCGAGGCGATCGGGTGCGCCCACTACCGCGGTACGGCCGTCTGCTCCGACGTCGCGCTTCGCCACGACGAGATCAACCGGATCTACGATGTCTTCCTCCCGAACGACGCGTTCGTCCGGTTCGAGGAGTTCATGCAGGAGGCCTTCGCCGCGCTCGCCGAGGGCTCCGTCCTCTCGATCCAGGAGCTGCTCGCCCACATCTGGGCCGGCAGCTCGAGACCGGGATCCTGGCGACCGCAGCGCGGAAGGGAGTGCCCGTCTACTGCCCCGCGATCCAGGACTCGATGATCGGCCTCCAGTACTGGCTCTTCTCCCAGACCCACCGGGTGACGGTCGACGCGTTCCGCGACATGCCCGGCCTCATCGACCGCTGCTTCGGGGCGAAGCGCGCAGGCGCGTTGCTCGTCGGGGGCGGCGTGCCCAAGAACTTCATCCTCCAGTCGATGCTGATGACCGAGAACGGGTTCGCCTACGCCATCCAGCTGACCGGCGACCGCCCTGACCTCGGCGGGCTCTCGGGCGCAACCCTCGACGAGGCCCGGTCCTGGGGCAAGCTCGCCGAGGGGGCCGAGGCCGTGACCGTCTACGGCGACGCGACCATCACCTTCCCGCTCATGGTCGCGGCCGTGCTCGAGCGGCTGGAGGAACACCATGGCTGAACTGATCCTCGCGCTCGACGTGGGAGACCCGCTCGAGGCGCTCGAGATCGCCGAGACCTGTGCCCCGTTCCTCGATGCCTCAAGATCGGGTACCCGCTGATCCTCCGCGCCGGGCTCGGGATCGTCGAGGACCTCGCCTCGCTCGGCCTGCCGCTGATCGCCGACTTCAAGGTCGCGGACATCCCGAACACGAACCGGCTGATCGCCGAGCAGGTCTTCACCCGCGGCTTCGACGCGATCATCTGCCAGGGCTTCGTCGGGCGCGACGCGGTCGAGGCCTGCGTCGATACGGCCCGGGCCTACGGCGGCGAATGCTACGTCGTGGCCGAGATGAGCCATCCGGGCGCGACCCAGTTCTTCTCCCGGCGGGATCGCCGAGCGGCTGGCCGAGCTCGCGGTCGAGTGCAGGGCCGACGGGATCATCGCGCCGGGAACGCGGCCGGAGCGGATCCGGGCGCTCCGGCCGATCGTCCGGCAACGCAAGATCCTCGCGCCGGGCGTCGGGACGCAGGGCGGCGACCTTGCACGGGTCGCGCCGCTCGTGGACGGCGTGATCGTCGGGCGGACGATCTACGAGGCCCGCGACCCGGTCACGGTCGCGGCCGAGCTCCTCCGATGCCCTGAAGGCGCGGCGGGGGCCGTAGCCGCGGCCGATGATGAGCACTCATCCTGATCGGTGATGAGCCCTATGAGTCCCTGAGGCCGTGCGGCGGCCCTGCCGCCGCCGACACCTTTACATCCGACCTGCTCATCCTGTAGGTATGGACTGGACCGCAGAGCAGCAGGCCCTTGCCGGAAAGTACCGTCGTCTCGACGAGATCCCGGTCGAGGAGAGGCGGTACAAGTGCCACACCTGCCACCTGATCGTCGACGCCTCCCCCTGCCCGAACTGCGGCGAGGCGCACCTGCAGATCCTGTGCCCGCTCGACCACTGCCACTGCTCCCACGAGATCGTGACCGGGATCGAGTACTGCCCGCTCTGCGGCGCCGCCGTCTGCCCGAGTGCGGCTCCCACGACGTGGTCCAGATCTCGCGGGTGACCGGGTACCTGCAGGACGTCTCGGGCTGGAACGCCGGCAAGCAGCAGGAGCTCAAGGACCGGGTCCGCTATACAGTCTCATGAGGTACTACACGAAGGAGGGAGCGCTCCTCCTTCGGGGGATCGCGTATGCAGCCGGCACGGGCCTCCCGCCCGAGGGTAAAAACTGCACCGCCCTTCTTCTCGCGCCTGCTTCCGCCGCCTGCCCGGCGATGCCTGGGGTCGACCTCACCGCGGCGCGGCACGGGCTCGATCCTCGGTGCGAGCTGCGGACTCGTTTCCGGTGCCGACGTGGCGGGAACGGTCGTGGCCCAGTACGACCGGACCATGGCCTTCGCACTCGCCGGCGGCGACGCAGATCGCGCTGGTCGTCTGGGCCCCTGTGCGCGTGCTCCCCGCCGATGCTGAGATGCTCCTCGAGGCAATCGCCGCCGCCTGCCCCGGGCGTCCAGAGGGACTGCTTCTCGCATCGGACGGCGAGGAGGGCGAGGTCCGCCTCGAGCCCCTCCGCGAGGCCGCAGCTGCGGCCGTCCGAGAGGCGCTCGCCCGCCGAAACGAACCGCGGGGGGGTCCGTCGTTCCTGATCTACAGCCGGTTCGGCGGCGGCCACTGGGTCGCCTGGTCGGCCGAGGGCTGCCCGTATTACCCCTGCCACCACCGTGACGACCAGCGTTGCGACTTCTGCTACTGTCCGCTCTACCCCTGCGGCGACGAGTCCCTCGGCGAGGAGGTCGTCTCCTCGACAGCCGGAGCGGTCTGGAACTGCAGCACCTGCACCCTCCTGCACGAACCCGCCGTCGCGGCCCACCTCCGCCGGAACCCGATGGCCTCGCTGGCCGAGCTGAAAAGAGTGGCCTCCCGCCTGTAGGCGGGTCTCAGGCCGGGATACCGAGGGCCGAGAGCATCTCGCCGACGGGTACGCCGTGGGCGGCCGCGGCCTCCTTGATCGTCTCGCCCTTTGCGATCGCGCATCCGACGCAGCCCATGCCGAACTTGAAGAGGACCTGGGCGGCCTCGGGCTTTTCCTGGAGCAGTTCGTAGATCGTGCTGTCTCCCGTGAGAACCATATCTTATGATACGTACCACGCCGGTTTATGTTTGTTACGCTCGGAACACTTTCACACCGCGATCACTGGTATATATACGGCTCCGTGACGAATTATATAACGGAGATGTAGGTATGGATCTCACCATAGTCGCTGAAAGAATCTCCCAAAAGATCCTTCAAAAGGGAAAGAACGTCGACCAGAAAGAGATAGAGGCGAAGCTCCGCCTGCTCGTGGACGAGTTCGGGGTCCAGCCGGCCGAGGCCGAGCGGACCGTTATCAACGAGCTCGGGCGCGAGTACCAGGTACAGGGACTTGCCGGCGCGGTCGAGACGGACCGCCACGCGATCGCCGAGCTCGTGCCCGAGGAGTGGGTCACGATCGAAGGCAAGGTCGTGGGGCTCTCGGCGCCGAACAGCCCGTCCATCGCCCAGACCGGGATCATCGCCGACGCATCGGGAGCGATCCGGTTCGTGGTCTGGGCTAAAGCCGGAGCGCCGCGCCTCGAGCAGGGCCGGTGGTACCGGGTCGAGTCGGCCGTGGTCGACGCGTTCCGGAACGCCCCGAACCTCAAGATCCACTCGGGCACGACCGTGACCCCGATCGAGACCGACAAACCGCTCCTGCCGTCGGTGGTGAGCGTTGCCGAGCTGAAGCCCGGCGTCGCGTCCGTCCACGTCAAGATGGTCCAGGAGTGGGAGGCACGCTCAGAGCGGATCCTCCAGACCGGCCTCGTCGGCGACCCGACGGGCACGATCAAGTTCACGATCTGGAAGGAGGAGGGCAAGGAGCCGCTCACGTCGGACACGGTCTACGACATCTATCTACGCGACCGTCGACGAGTACAACGGCCGGCTCTCGCTGGACCTCAACTCGGGGACCGTAGTCCCGGACGAGGAGGCCGAGCTCGATGTCGGGGCCGGAGGGCAGGTCTACGCGGGCGCGATCGTCCATGTCGGCCAGGGCTCCGGGCTGGTCAAGCGCTGCCCGGTCGAGGGATGCAACCGCGTCCTCTCGCGGCAGAACTACTGTCCGATCCACGAGATCCAGCCCGAGTTCCGGGTACGATCTCCGGATCAAGGCCGTGCTCGACGACGGTGTAACGACAAAGAACATCCTGATGCAGCGCGAGACGACCGAGGCCGCGGCCGGCCTCACGCTCGACGCAGGCCGTCGAGCTCGCCGAGAACAGCCCGCTCGGCATGGACGAGGTCTTCCTCCGCGTCCAGTCGGCCGTGATGGGCCGGTACCTCGATCTGCCGCGGACGCGACATGGACACGACCGTGCTCGTGACCGGTGCCGAACGGCACCGGTTCGACCCCGCGGCCCTGGCTGCGCTGATCGACCGCGCCGGGGGTGAGGCGTGATGAAGCGCGAGAACCAGATGACCTTCGGCGGACGGCACGAGGGGCGCTTCGAGCGCGAACCGGCCCGGCGGGTCTTCGCGACCGAGCTCCGCGAGGCCCGGCACCAGTTCAAGGAAGGGACCGAGGAGAAGAGCCCGACGTTCGTGCTGCTCCCGACGGGGCAGCGCTGCAACCGGGTCTTCGTGGTCGGTTCCATGACCGAGAAGACCCGGCAGGGCGAGCAGAATATCTTCTACCGCGCCCGGGTGGTCGACCCGACGGGCACGACCTTCGTGACCGCGGGCAACTACCAGCCCGAGGCGATGCAGCAGATCGCCCGTGTCGAGCCTCCGGCGTTCGTCGCGGTCGTGGGCAAGCCGAACGTCTTCGAGGCGCCCGAGGGCGGAGGGGTCTATATCTCGCTCAGAGCGGAGTCCGTGACCGTGGTCGACCGCGAGACCCGGGATCTCTGGGTTCTCGACGCGGCGAAGGCGACGCTCGACCGGATCGACGTCTACGGTACGACCGAAGACTCGAAGAAGGCCGCGGAGGAGTACCGGATCGACCCGGCCCTCTTCCGGAAGACCGTCGCCGACGCGCTCGCGCAGATGCACCTCTGAACCATTTTTTCCCTGCAGCCGGATACCGCCCCGCGAATGCGCCGGCCGGTCTGGATTCTGCTCCATCTGGCAGCGCTCGCCATCATCCTCACGTGGTTCGCGGTTTCGCCCATCCCGCCGGTCGCGGTTTCGCGATTCGATACCGGGATGGCCATCGCGTTCGCTACGGCCGTGCTCGTCACCTCGCTCTTGGCGCTCCTGCCGGAGCGAAAGCCTGATGCGGTCGCGTGGCCGATGAACGGTCATGCACCTGCCGGCGGTCCTGGTCCAGAGCGACGCCGCCCTCCACGACCTTCCCGGACACCCTGAGTCCCAGGCACGGCTCGAGGCCGCGCTGGCCGGCGTTCCGTGGCCTCTTCGGACGGCCGGACGGGGACCGCCCGCATCCGAGGCAGATCTGGCCCGCGTCCACGCACCTGCATACATCGCGGCCGTCAAGGCACGATGCGACGCCCTCACCGGGATCGGCTATCTCGACTCCGACACCTACATCACGCCCCGGTCCTACGATGTCGCACGGTCGGCGGCGGGGCTCGCCCTCGAGGCATCACGCTCTGCACGCGCCGGCACCTCCGCGTTCGCGCTGGTCCGGCCGCCGGGACACCACGCGGAGCGGGGGCGTGCGATGGGGTTCTGCCTCTTCAACAATGTCGCCGTCGCGGCAGCGGCAGCCCTCGGCTCCGTCCGGCGGGTCGCGATCGTCGACTGGGACGTCCACCACGGGAACGGGACGCAGGCGGCCTTCTACGGGACCGACCGGGTCCTCTACTGCTCCATTCACCGCCGGTTCCACTTCCCCGGCTCGGACGGTACGACGAACGGGGCGCGGGGAAGGGATCGGGTACACCCTGAACGCCCCGCTTGCGGCCGGCAGCACCGGCGCCGACTACCGGTATGTCTTCGAGTCAATCTTCTGCCCGGCCGTCGCGGCGTTCGCACCGGACCTTGTCCTTGTCTCGGCCGGGCAGGACCCGCTCGCGGACGATCCTCTCGGCGGCATGGCGCTCGTCCCGTCGGACTTCGGGGCGATGACGCACCTCCTACTCGAGGCGGCAGGCAGGCCGGCCGCGCTCGTACTCGAGGGCGGATACGGCCCGCGCCACGGCGAAGCCATCGCCGCGATTCTCGACGCCCTCGCGGGCGGGGACGCGCCGGCACTCCGGCGAGCCGCGCCCCGACACCCGGCACATCGCCGGGTTCCTGGCTGCAGGCTCGCCCCTGCTCGACGGTCGCTAGCCCGGAACCACGAACGTGAACGCGGATACAATCGCGCACGGCAGCACCAAAACAGGAGTGGGATATCTGGAAGCGTGGGACGCGTGAACGCCGAAGCACGGCTGCACGGCCGGTGGGCGGGACCAAACCCGTGGTGGCGGGTATGGTCAGGACGATCTGATCCAGGCACCCGAGGTCGGCTCCTGAGCGAGATGGGGCCACAGGGTACGGGAGGGACGAGGGGCAGGCGCGTCGTTTATCCTTGTGTGGCCTTTTTTGGCCTCTTTCGGAAAGGGATTAAATACCTGCAGCGCGATCGAGCAATGTGACTCCGGTCGAAATACCGGAGAACGGAGGCGAAAATGGCCGATCTGCTCTATCTCGCAATCGTGTTCTTCATCCTCGCTATCGTTGCGGCCGTTCTCGGGGCCGGAAATGTGGCGGGGATATCGATGGACATCGCAAAGTGGCTTGTGATCATCTTCATAGTGTTGGCGATAATCTCTTTGCTTCTCTAGCGGGCGCGGCCGCTCCGGCGGCCCGCCCGAAACACGTCCCCTCTCTTTTTACCGCGCCGCCGCAGGAGCGATGCCGATGGCCGAGCGTGGTGGGATACATTGAACCGGATGGCATGACAAAAACCGAGAGATGAAGGTTGGAATCCTCCTGCACGACCCTGCGGAACCGGCCGGGCTGATCGACGGGCTGCTCTCCGCGAAGGGGCGTTCGGCCGTGACAGTCCGCCTCGACGAGACGAACGAGGTTCCGGGCGGTCTCGACGAGGCGGCCATCGTGCTGATGGGCGGCCCCATGTCTGCGAACGACGAGGTAGGCCACCCCTGGCTTGCGTCCGAGAAGGCGCTCGTCCGCCGCGCCGTCGGAGCCGGCCGGCCCGTGCTCGGCATCTGCCTCGGGGCCCAGGTGATCGCGTCCGCCCTCGGGGCACGCGTCTACCCCTCCGAGCGGGAGGTCGGGTGGAGGACCCTGACGGGCATGTCGGGCAACCCGGTCTTCCCGCCGACCTTCCCGGGCTTCGAGCTGCACGGCGAGACCTTCGATCTCCCTGCCGGGGCCGTTCTGATCGCGACCGGCGACCGGGTTCCGCACCAGGCCTTCGCGGTCGGGTCGGCCGTCGGGCTCCAGTTCCATCTCGAGGCGACGGCGCCGATGATCGCGGCATGGAGCGCATCCCTTTCGGTATCGGAGCGTGGTCGCTGCGCAACCGAGACGGGACTGCACCAGCCCGAATCCTACCGTCTCTGCGAAGCCGTGCTCGATTACGTTCTCCGTCCGTAGGCCGTCGGCTCCCGTTCGAACCTACCGTAGATCCGCCGGACGCGGCGCGCAAGCGTCTTCCACCCCTCTTTGCGCAGCACGGGGCCGTCGCGGAGCCTGATGTGCGAGATGCGGACCTTCTTTCCGCCGAATGTATAGACCTCGCCGACCACGAAGACCTCCTCGCCGTCGGCCCGCTGGTGGAGAGGGATCGTCTCGCGGCCGCGGTGGACCGAGACCGGGACCACCACGTCCTCGACCACGCGGGTCCAGAGGGTCACGATCGCGTCGGCCCGGGCCCGGGCCACGCGCCCGCCACCGACCGCCTCGATAGAGCCTGATCTCCACGCCGGCTGCCTCATCCCCCGCGCCCTCGGCCACGAAGAGGTCCCCGACCTCGACCACGTCCGCCGGCATCAGCTCGAATCGTGCCCGGGGCGGATTCGGTCCCCGCCGAGACGATCGCGCGGACCCTGAGCGGCTCTGGCGGGGCCTCACGGGGCGTGCGGTGGACGTGGCCGCAGGCCGTACATTTGAGCAGGAGGTCGTGGGATTCGCGCAGGACCTCCTGGTCGGCCTCGTCGCCGCAACCGGGGCAGCGCTGATTCACTTCCATGGCCAAACGATTGGGAGGGAGCGGGAGTTAAACCTGCGGGTCGCGATCCCCGTCAGAAGACGTTGCCGCGCCAGAAGATGACGATCCCGAGCGTGCAGAGGAACGCCGTGAGCCCGACCACCAGCACGAATGCATTGGGGGATGCCTGGAAGGGTACAGGCACGTTCATCCCGAAGAACGACGAGACGACCGTCGGGATCATCAGGATGATCGTGATCGTGGTGAGCGTCTTGACCACGGTGTTCAGGTTGTTCGAGATGAGCGAGGCGAACGCATCCATCAACCCGGAGAGGATCTCGGAATAGATCTTGGCCATGTCCATGGCCTGTTTGTTCTCGACGATCACTTCGTCGAGCAGATCCTGGTCGTCCTCGTCCAACCGCGAGTAGGTCGCGTTGTGGTACTTCTCCATCATGAACGCGTTCGACCGGAGCGAGGTCGTGATAAAGACCAGGCACTTCTCGAGGTTCAGGAGCCGGATCAGCTGCTCGTTCCGGGTCGAACGATGGAGGTCTTTCTGTACGTTGTCGGTGACCCGGTTGATGTCCCGGAGGTACCGGAGGAACAGGAGCGTGGTCCGGAGGAAGAGTTGGAGGACGAATCGGGTCTGGTCGTGGGTCGCGAAGTTCCGGACCCGTCCCTGCTTGAAGTCGCTGATCACCTCGGCATCAAGGGCCGAGACCGTGATGATCAGGTCTCCGACCAGAATGATCCCGATGGGGAGGGTCGTGATCGGGATCTCCTCGGCCCAGGAATCGAGATGGGGGACGCGGAGAACGATCAGCCGGATTCCGTCCTCGGTCTCGATCCGGGCCCGCTCGTCGGGATCGAGCGGATCTGTCAGAAAGTCGAGCGGGATCCCGAACCGTTCCACGAGCAGGGCCAGTTCCTGGTTGCTCGGATTCGAGACGTGCACCCATGACCCCGCAACGAAGTCGTCGACGGTCAGGAGCCCCTCGCTCGTGGACTTGTAGATCGTGATCACGCTCTCACCTCTTTCCCGGGCTCAATCGCCTGCCGGTGTTCTCACCTCGAATATCGTGTGCGCGGCCGCAATGTGCTCCGTTTCGCGATAGCCGCAAATAAAGTGGCGGAATCGTAAAATGCAGCGGCCAGAGGACGTATATTCAGAAAAAGGTGCGCCTTCTTTGGTAAAAGGACTTTGGATCGGTCCTAGACGGGCAGCCGCTCCTGCAGGGTCGCAGGCCGGATGCGGAGGTGGTCGACGGCCGCGGTCCCGACCTCATCGAGGACCTCGGGGGGCGCGTACACGCCGAGCCGCCACTGCCCGCGCCGGGTCTCGTTGAGGGTCCGGACCATGGGCGACCGCTCCTCGAGTGGGAACGTGTCCGAGCCGCTCCGGATCCGGACCTCCATGGAGAGGTCGCGCGGGAACGGCGGCGCGTCCACGATCACCTGCTCGGCCCCCACGCCGGCCGTCTCGGCGATCGCCCGCGCAGCCTCGAGAGCGTGGGCCGGATCGGAGGCGGTCTGGAGCGCGGCCCAGTTGACCTGCTCCCGCCCGACGTAGACGGCGCGCTTGTAGAGCTGGCGCGTCATGATCCGCCGGGCGAGGGCACGGGCACCGGCCTGAGGCGATCCGAGCAGGGCCTGCATGCAGCCCCCGTCATCGTTCGAGAGGAGGGCCGCGGCCTGCTCGCGCCCGCCGGCGCCGGCGAGGTGGAGGTGGAGGGCAAGAGCGAACATGCCCTCTGCGATCCGGGCGACGTGGTGGAAGTAGACCGACGGGCGCATCAGGGTCCGGGCGACGAGAAGGGACTCGGCCGCCGCGATCCCGCCCTCGTCGATGGCGAGCCCGTGGCCGGTTATTCGCACGGATCGGATAAGCCGCTCGGCGTCGACGGTCCCGTACGGCACACCCGTGTAATGGGCGTCGCGCTTGAGGTAGTCCATCCGGTCCACGTCGAGCTCGCCCTGGATGATCCCGGCGAGCGGGTGATCGCCTGCAACGAGCCGGCAGGCCTCGGCGGGATCGACCCCGGCCTCGTCCAGGACGCGGGCCGCGCCGGAGGCCTCGACGAGTTCGCGGATCTCCTGGTGGCCGCGGCCGAGCCGGGCACAGAGGAACGGCTCGGTGGCGTGGCTGTACGGCCCGTGGCCGACGTCGTGGAGGAGCGCGGCCGCAGTCACGGTGCGGGCCGTGACGGGGTCCAGCTCGAGGTGGGCGCAGAGCCGGCGGGCGAGATGCATGGCTCCGAGCGAATGCTCGAAGCGGGTGTGGTTCGCGCCGGGGTAGACGAGGTAGGCGAAGCCGAGCTGCCGGATCTGGCGGAGGCGCTGGAGCAGGGGCGCGTCCACGAGCGGGAGGAGCGCGGGCTCGACCTCGATGTACCCGTGAACCGGGTCCCGGACAGACTTCGTCCCTGCCGCCATCGGGATCAGCTTAACCGTTCCGGCATATAAGCGATCAGGGATGATCACCGTTCTCTCGGGAGGAACGGGGACCCCGAAGCTCCTGCGGGGCCTCCGCCGGCGCATTCCCGACCGCGACCTGGCCGTGGTCGTGAACACGGGCGAGGACTGCTGGGTCACGGGCGGACATCTCTCGCCCGACGTGGACACGGTTCTCTACCTCTGCGCGGGACTCCTGAACGAGCAGACCTGGTGGGGGATCGCGGGCGACACGTTCGCGTGCCACGAGGCGCTCCGGACCCTCGGCGAGGAGGAGGTGGTCCGGATCGGCGACCGCGACCGCGCCGTCCAGCTCCTCCGCGGCGAGCTCCTCCGGCGGGGCATGACGCTCACGGCGGCGACCGATCTCCTCGCCGCGCGGCTCGGGGTCGGCGTTCGGGTGCTGCCGATGGCCGACGAGCCGTACGCCACGCACGTCCTGACCGACGAGGGGCGGCTCCACTTTCAGGAGTGGTGGGTCCGGCACCGCGGCGGTCTCCCTCCGCGCGGCATTACGTGGGAACCCCCGCGCCGCCGCCTGCGACGCCCGAGGTGCTCTCGGCCTTCTGTGATGCCGACGCCGTGGTGATCGGGCCGTCCAACCCGGTCACGTCGATCGGTCCGATCCTGACCTGCGGCGGGGTCCGCGAGGCGCTCCGCGACGCGTTCGTGATCGCGGTCTCGCCCTTCATCGGCGACGCTCCCGTGAGCGGGCCCGCGGGCGCGCTGATGGCCGCGTGTGGACTCGAGCCCACGTCGCGCGGGGTCCTCTCACTGTACGCCGACCTCTGCGACATCTTCATCCAGGACATTCGAGACCCGGTCGAGATCCCCGGCGCGGTCCGGACCGATACGCTGATGACCGACCCGGCTCGGAGCGAGGCGCTCGCGGAGGTCGTGCTCGGGCTCGCCCGGCGCTAGGCACCCTTCAACCGCTTCTCGATGCCGAAGCGCCCGCGCCCGAACTCGCCGCAGAGCAGGGCGACTGTCTCGCCTTTGCCGAGCCCGTCCCGGCGGTACCGGGCGTAGGCGTCGCGGAGCGCGGTCTCCTCTCCCGTGGTCCAGGGCCGCCCCCGGTTCGGGACGGGAGCGACAACGGGGTGGCGGAGCGCGGCGAGCCGTTCCCCGGGGATGAGCGCAGCCAGCGCGGGGACGCGCGCCGCGAAGATCGCATCCGAGACCTCGAACCCGACGAAGCGGCGGTTCAGCCCGATCGCGGCCTGTGCGGTCGAGCCGCCCCCGAAAAAGAGGTCGCAGACGAGATCGCCCTCGTTCGAGGCGTACTGGACGATCTTCTCGAGGAGCGCCATGGGCAGTTCGTTCCGGTTCTTCGCACGGCCCGGCTTGTACTCGCGTCCGATAGTCCAGACGTCCTCGCGGTCCAGGTAGTTGAGCGAGCCGCCGTCCGCACTCCGCTCGGCGATGCCGTACCGGGCCTCGAGGTTGAAGGTCCGCGCGCCGCCGGGCCTGGCCCAGTAGAGGACGTGGTAGTGGCTCGAGACGAACTTCCGCGTGGTCCAGACCCCGAACGGGTACTTCCAGACGATGTGGTTGACCTCGACGAGCGGCGACGAGCGGAGTGCGCCGAGCACCTCGTAGAGGTGGGTGTACCCCGAGACGACGAAGAGCGCGCCGCCCGGCCGGAGCACACGCGCGGTCTCGGCCACCCAGGCCCGGGTGAAGGCTGCGGTACTCGGCTCCCGGGACCTCGACGTAGCCCCCGACGACGTGCGACTCGTCCCTGTTGTAGTGGCGGTCGAGCCGGTCGCCGTCGATCCCGTACGGGGGATCGGTCACGATCAGGTCGACCGTCCCCTCCGCGAGGAACCGGCGGGCACCCTCGACGCAGTCGCCGTTGACGAAGAGGTTCTCACCGCTACGGACCGAATCTGCGGTCGCCATCGGAGGAGTATGGGCGCGGCAAGGCATTCAAGCATGCGAAACCCTGATGAGGACGGCGGACGAGACCCCCATGGACCGCATCCCGCTCCTGCTCATCGTCGCGGTGCTCGTGGTCGCCGGGATCTGGGCCTGGGACGTCCACACCCACATCACGCCCCCGCCGGCCGAGATCACCGGCGAGCTCAGGGAGGCGAACGGCACCCCGCTCGACTCGGTCACGGCCTACCGCGAGAACTCCATCCACGGCCCGCCCCCGGCCGACTGGCGACCTACCAGCTCGCGATAGGCGGCGACGTCGCCCGGCCCCTGAACTATACCTACGGCGAGGTGCTCAGCGCCTTCTCACACGAGAGCCGGGTCGTCACCCTCGACTGCGTCGAGGGCTGGGACCAGACCTCGCTCTTCGAGGGCGTGGCCGTGATCGACCTGCTCGAGGCCTCGAACCTCTCCCCTGACGCGACGACCGTCGTCTTTGCCGCGCTCGACGGCTACACGACCTCGCTGCCGCTTTCCGCGGTCCGTGACCGCCGGCTCCTGCTCGCGTACCGGGTCAACAACGTGACCCTGCCGCGGTCGCTCGGCTTTCCGTTCATCCTCGTGGCCGAGGACCGGTGGGTGCAGCTGGTGCCGGTGGGTGACGGGAATCGAGGCTTCGACGGACACGGCCTACCGGGGCTACTCGGGAGCGGCGCGATATCGAACGACGGCGACGTGAGCAACCGGTCTGCTTCGGGCCATACACCGCGCAGGGCGCTCGCTCTCGCCCTGCTGGCCGTCTGGCCCTGCTCCTGGCGCTGCCGGCCTCGGGATCACGTCACCACATCATCGTCGGGCCGCTGACCCTCGGGTTCCTCGACAAGGCGACGGCACAGCTCGTGCACACGCTCCTCTGGGGGCCGTTCGCGGTGCTGCTCCTCCTCCACTGCGGCGGAACCTCTGAAAAGAGGGTTACTGCCAGGCCTTGAGATCGGTGA
>CAVUEE010000015.1:0-37197 GCA_963740465.1 uncultured Methanoregulaceae archaeon | reverse complement strand
TGCTAATTCTTGGAATTAGTGGAATAATAATTGCTGAAGAATTTAAAGAAGGAATTAAACTCTCTGAAGGAAAAAATCTAATTAATCTCAGTTTTGAATTCAATCCTCTTTATGTAGAAGATTTAGTTAAAATTTATCCTGAAATTACAACTGTAACTTATAATAATGGAACAAGAAGTGGGATATGTAAATGTTTTTGGAGGAATTGGAGAAAATTTTGTAATATATCCTAATAAAATCTTATGAAATAACAACTAAAAAAGAGGTAACTTTAAACTTAAAATGAAAAAAATATTCACACTTAATTTAATTGCAATTTTCTTAGTTCTTGCCTTTCTGTTCTGCAGCCCATTATATTGTTGGAATTGTAGAAAATGCAAAAGATGGAACAGAATGCAAATGGACATACAATTGTATTGTGGAATCCTACTGTAGGAATGAATGATAATCTTAGCGATATAATTGGCCCTTCTGGAAATTCCAATACAAATAATATATACATGATTGATTGTGAATTGTTGACGAATGGATGCAATATTAGCGAGACATCTTACTTTAAAAATTATAAATAACGGAGATAATTATGTTTCTGGAGAGAAAAATGTTACTGTAAGTGGATATGGATATGATATTGTAGATAATATAACTCTTAATTCTCCTCCAAATATTTCTTCTGTTAATGTAGATGATGATTTAACAATTCCTCAAAATGAAATTGATTTAATTCCTGCAGATACAAAAGAAGTAACTTGCAGTGCAATAGCAATGGATTATGATGGAGAAAATTCCTTGATAAATGCAACCGGAAGATTCTTTGATAATGTCTATATCAAATTATGGAGATTCTGATGATAATAATTATCATTATACAAATAATAGCTGTTATATAAATTATTCCTATGGAAATTCTAATGAAGTAGAAATTTCCTGTAAATTTAATGTCTGGTATTATGCAAATTCTCAAAATTGGAATTGCACAATAAATGTTAATGATAATCTTTCAATAAGTTCTAAGAAAGGAGATATTTCTTTCATAAATCCTTTACTTGCTTTGGGGCTTGATTCTGTTATTAAATTTTAAATGTATAGTGGACGAAGAAATTATCCAATGAAGCAAAATTAAATGTTACAAATTATGGAAATGTTAAAATTAATCTTTCTTTAAGTGGATATGGATTTGAGAGAGAATGACGGATATGCAATGAACTGCAGTGAAGGTGAGATAAAGAAATATTTCAATAGATTATGAAAAATTTAATTTAACAGCATTCAAATACTGGAGATAATAAACTTAAGTGAATTTGAAGCATAAATATGCTAAATTTAACTTCTTCTCCAGATGTTAAAAAATTTAATTTAGATTATAGAAAAAATGATCTAATAAATGAAGCAATAAATACTACCTATTGGAGAATATATGTCCCAAGAGGAGTGTTACTGGGAATTGTCAAGGAAATATTATTTTTGGTGCTGTTCAAGCACCTGGAGATTAAATGAAAAATAAAAGAATAATGACTGGCTTAGAATGATTATCTTAGTTGCATAACTTTGATTCTTTTAATTTCTTTTGTTTCTTCTGCAAACATAGGAATTAGTCCAGCAACAATCTATTTTAATAGATGTACTAAGAGGAGGATATGCAGAAAGGACAGTAACAATAACAATTGATTCTAGCTGAACCTACAAAAGTAACTCTTGCTCCAAGAGGAGATATTGCAGAATGGCTTTCTTTCAAAGAAAAAGAATTTGAAGTTTCAAAAGATAAACCCTATTATCTAAAAGTTATTTTACAACCTCCAATAGATATTCCAAATGGAAATTACTCTGGATTTCTTGAGAGTTACAACTTCAGGCAAAGGAAATACTGTTGAAGGGCAGGCAACAGGAATAGTAAATGCTGCATTAGATCTTTATATAGAAATAGATATAACTGATGTTGAATATTCTTCTTGTAGGGCTTCGAGCATTTAGTGTTCAATCTGCTGAAAAAGGAGATGATATATTATTCAAATTAAATGTGTACAATGAAGGAAATATAAGACTCTCTCCTACAATTAAAATAGATGTATGGAATCAAGAAAGAACAGAAATAGTAAAACAATTAGAATTTTCAGATGATATAATAATTCCAACAACAGAAAAAGAATTAAATATAAAGATGGATTCTTCTGATTTAGAAATTGGACAATATTGGGCAGAGGTAACTTCTGTTGAATGTTATGCCTCAGAAACTCTAACTTTTGATGTTTTAGAAGAAGGAGCTTTAAAAGCTCAGGGAACATTATTAAGTGTAACTTCTCCTCCATGGATAAAAGTTGGATGATACTACTCTTATTGAAGCATTATTTGAAAATAATGGAGAGAAAAATGTAAATGCTCGTTTCAAGGGAGAAATTACTCTTGGAAGCAAAATAATTCAAATTTTAGAAAGTGAAAGTAGTTCTGTTGATATTGGGAAATTAGAAACATTCAAATTTTATTTCACTCCAAAAAAAGAGGGAAGATATATTGTAACTGGAATTGTTCTATATGATGGAAAAAGAACTTTTGAAAAAAGCACTGTTATAAATGTTGAGAAGAAAGGATTTGGATGGAATACAATAAAGATGCCTCTAATTTATCTTATCTTAATAATTGCTATAGCATATCTTAGCTTATAAGATAAAGACAAGAAAAAAATAGAAATAAAAAAATAAGGGAGATTAGAAGATGAAAATTAAAAAATTAATTTTTATAATTGCATTAATATTTATTTTTATTAGTCTACCTTTTATTTTTGGAGCATCTCCATCTACAATAAGTGCTATTTATGATTTTTCAAATACTTACTTTACTGATGGAACTGTATATAAAACAGATTCTATTGTGTTAAGAATAAAAACTCCTGTTGAAACAGAATGTTTCTATGGAACTTCTCTTTCTCCATCTACATCTTTTGATGGAGAATATGGATTAACACATGAAGCATATTTAGAAAATTTAGAAGAAGGATTTCATGAGTATTATGTGCGTTGTGGAGAATAGTTCAAATCCTGTAATGGAAATAAATTTTGCAACAAGTATCCCAATATATGCAACAATAAAAATTTCAGAAGATCCTCCACTTAAAGAAGGAAAATATAAAATAAACCTAATAACTTCAAAAACAAGTCTTAGGATACCCCTACATTAGAATATAGTTTTGATGAATTAGTCTATAAACCAATTTCCTTAAAAGGATCTGGAGAAAATTGGGAAGGAAATTTAATAATTCCAGAGTTCTGTAGGAGAAACTGTTTGTTCTTTTAGATTTAAGGCAAGAGATTTATCTGGAGAAGAAGGAACAAAGATAATAGGGAGATAATTCTTTCATTGTTGATACTTCAAAACCTTCAGCAATAAGCATAATAAATGCTGTTGGATATGAGGGACAAATTAAATTAAACTGGTTTTTTGATGAGAAAGTTAATGAATTTAATATATACAGATCTGAAAATCCTCAAGTAGATTATACTGAATTTTATAAAACTTCAAGTAAGAATTATTTTTACGATAATGATGTAGAAAAAGGAAAAACATATTATTACAGAGTTGCTGGAGTTGATGAAGCAGGAAATATAGGAGATTTATCAAAAGAAGTTTATGCTACTGCCTTGTTAAACAATTATTCCAAAGAATCTGGACTTAGTCCAAGTTTAGTTGGAAAAGTAGATAATTTCATTATCAGAAGTAAATTCTGTTATTGGGAAATATAAATGAGATAAATTCTCTTATTGAATCTAAAAGAAGAAAAAGAAAAAAATATATTTAAAGATATTAAAGTTAGATAAAGAATTAGATGGAGCTATCTCTGAATTAAATTCTTTAAAAAGAGATGTTGAAAGTTATAAACTTCAAGATTTAAGTGAAGAGGAACTTAATAAAAAAATATCTTCAGCTACACTTAAATTGAACATAATAAAAAAGAAATACCTGAAGATATAACAATAACAAATGAAAAACAAGTTGAAAGAGTATTAGATGAAAATACAGTCCAAAAGCATTTTCTTAGAATATTACTCCAAATACAGAAGATGATTATAAGAAAGAAATTGCAGAAACCTTAAAGATTATTGAAGATAAAAATGTTAAGATAACAAGTAATTTCTATAATTTAGAAATTATGTATCTAGATGGCACAAAGAAAGACATTACTCTCATTGAAGATACGATTAATCCTGCTATAACCAGTACTGCAAATTTATACTTTATTTTAAGTATTCCTAAGGAAATTGCAGAAAAATCTTCTGAATTAAAGATTATGAATTTGGAGTATAATGTTATAAAAGACGATCCTGTCATTTCATTTAATTCAGACAGTAAAGAGATAATTTATTATCTTAACAAGGAAGTTAGCTTGGATTCTCTTGAAGATATTATAATCTCTCCGATAAAAGCAGTTAGTAATGAAATAACAGATTCCAGCATAACTGGAAATTCTATATTGGGAACTGCATCAAATGGTTCTTGGGGTATAATTGCTCTTGCTATATTTGCATTCATTTTGGGAATTTATTTTTTAAGAATAAAGAGTGAAACCTCAATAAAACCTGTATTAAAAATAATGGAGGATATTAAGAAAGTCAAAAGAGCTTATAAAGAGTGGAAAAGAAGAGGAAGGAAAGGAACTATACAAATTAGTAAAAGAAGAGTATAAATTGTTACCAGAAAAAGAGAAAGAATTAGCTAATAGAAAATATAAATAATATGAATGAGGAGCTTTCAAAATGAAGAAGCTTTTAATTTGTTTAGCAGTTTTTGCTATAATATTTTTACCAATATGTTCAGTGCATCACACTATATTATAGGAACTGTAGAAAATGCTAAAGATGGAACAGAAGCAAATGGGCATACAATCCTATTGTGGAATCCTGTCAGTGGGAATTCAAGATAATCTTAGCGATATTATCGGACCTTCTGGGAACTCTGGTGTAAATAACAATTATAGTCATTGATTGTGAATTGCTACAAGGCGGATGCAGTCTTGGCAGATATACTCAGTTTAAAAGTAATAGATAATGGAGATAATTATGTTTCTGAAGAAATAAATGTTACTGTTAGTCCTGGTACTGAAGATTATGCAGAAAATATTACTCTTAATTCTCCCCCAACAACAGAATTAATTTTCCCATCTCCCACTTCAAACATATCCACTAATCCAAATAAATTTTAATTGTTCTGCTTCTGATTTAGATAAAATCTAAAAGAAATAAGCTTATACGGAAATTGGACTGGAGAATGGGAATTAAATGAAACAAAAGAAATTAATTCTAGTGGATTTACAACTTTTACAAAGAATATCCCAGAGGGATTCTACAAATGGGCTGTAAAGTTACAGATAATCTGTCTATTTCTTCTTTTTCTTCACAAAATAACACTTTCACGCTTTTCTATTTAGCAGATCTATTCATTAATTTTTCAAATATCCAATTGAATGAATCAAATCCTGTTGAAAATCAAAGCATTATGATTAGTGCTCTTGTTGAAAATATTGGAAGTGCTGATGCAGAAAACGTTTTAATAAGCTTCTTTGAAGGAGATCCCGATAGCTCTGGTAAAAACATAGGAAATTTTAGCATAAATATAAGCACAGCTTCTTCTACTCAAGCAAGTATATCATGGAAAGCAAAGATGGGTAAAAGTAATATCTTTGTAATTGCAGACTATAATAATCTAATAGAAGAAGGGAATGAAAGCAACAATAAAGCAAATAAGACTTTCTCTATAAACTCTTGGCAATACATTTTCGGAAATGTTAGTATAGATAAGATAATTGGAGATAGTACACTAAAAATAAAAAAATGGTTTAATGAGAGCACTCTAGCAGGCAATATATTTATAACAGATTCTGAATCTTCTGTAAATTGGTTATCTTTACAGGCAATTGGTAAAACCAAATCAGGGGGAGATAGTTCTCAGGATTTTCTTGATATTGACGAGTTATTAGGCATGGGTGATTTTGAAGATTCTGTCTCCAATATCTTTTCAGATAGTCAAAATCCAATCGGTACCGCCGGCTCTACTACCTCTCCGCGGACCGCCGGTTCCGGCTCACGCTCGATACGGACCTGTCGTTCTACCGGGCCCGGGAAGGGTCGCGGCAGCTCGTCCGTGTCCCGGACACGTTCGACGGGACCGTAATCGAGGTCAAGTACGGTGCAGGCGACGACGAGGCCGCGCGGCCCGTGCTCGAAGCCCTGCCGTTCAGGTGGTCCCGGTTCTCGAAGGACCGCGCCGCGTTCGACGCGGCCTGATCAGCGATCCGCAGGATTATCGCCTGCGGCTCCAAACCATTCTCCGTGTCAGCGCGTCCATACCGCTTCGCCCGCCGCATGGCCGCGTGCTGCTGTTGTTCCTCGGCACGCTCTTCGCCGTCTCGGCCGACCCGTCCGTGATCTCGTTTGCGGGTGGACTTCCTTCGATGGCGGTTCTCGACGCGGCCGGGATCGCGGAGGCTGCAGCCGACGTCTTCGCCGATGCTGGTCCGGCCGCCCTGCAGTACTCGACCACCGACGGGTACCGGCCACTCCGCGAGTTCATCGCCGACCGCTACCGGCGCCGGGTCGGCCTCGCGGTGACCGCTGCGAACATCCAGATCGTGAACGGCTCGCAGCAGTGCCTCGACCTCGTCGCGAAGTGCCTCGTCGACCCCGGCGACGTCGTCGCGATTGAGGTGCCCGGGTACCTCGGCGCGATTGAGGCCTTCAGCCTGTACGAGCCGCGGCTCTCGACCGTCGCCATCGGCGAGGGCGGTCCGGACCTCGCGGCGCTCGACCGGGTCGTGGACCGGGACCGCCCCAAGTTCTTCTACGCGATACCGAACGCGCAGAACCCCTCGGGCCTGACTTATCCCGACAGGGCGAGGCGGGCCGTCGCCGAGATTCTCGACGGCTCGGAGACACTCCTCTATGAGGACGACGCGTTCGGCGAACTCTTCTTCGACGGTCGGCCCCGGCGGCCGATTGGCGCCGATCTCCCGGGCCGGGCGCTGCTCTCCGGCTCGTTCTCGAAGGTGCTCGCGCCGGGCATGCGCTGCGGCTGGCTCGTCGCACCCGAGGAGGTGCTCGCGAAGTTCAACGTGGCAAAGCAGGCGGCGGACCTCCACTCGAACCACCTCTGCCAGGCCGCGCTTCACCGCTGGCTCACGACTCGCGATTCCTCGACGCGCAGTGCCGCCGGGTCGCGAGGATCTACGAGGAGAACTGCCGGGCCATGCTCGACGCGCTCGACGACACATGCCCCGAACTCGCTCACACCACGCCCGAGGGCGGCATGTTCATGCTCGCACGCCTGCCTCGCACCGTCTCGTCGCTGGTCTTCTTCGACGAGGGAATCAGGCAGGGCGTGGCCGTGATGCCGGGCCCCCCGTTCTATCTCGAGGGCGGCGACGACGTGATCCGTCTGAACTTCTCTAACACCGATCCCGAGCGGATCGCGGAGGGGATCGGGCGTCTTTCCATGGCCCTCAGGGCCGTCGGGTGAGCCCGTTCGCACGGTCCGGAGGCGGCAGGAGAAGATATTTATCTCCGCCCCGAGGAATCCATGCCATGCAGACCGAGCACGTCGACGGCCGGGACCACGGAAAGGTGATGCTCTACGCCCTCTCCACCTGCGGCTGGTGCGCCAAGACCAAGCAACTCCTGACCGACCTCGGGGTCGAGTTCGACTACCTCTATGTCGACATGGTCGGACCCGACGAGCAGAAGGCCGTCATCGAGGAGGTCGAGAAGTGCAACCCCGCCCTCTCCTTCCCGACCGTCGTGATCGGCGACAGGACGATCGTCGGCTTCCGGGAGGACGAGATCCGGAGGCGCTCGCGTGACCGAAACGGCGCCTATCACAGACGAGGAGATCGACCGGGTCTACTGCGAGATCGACCACGACGCCGAGTCGGCCGGGTATCACCTTCACCCGGACGAGGCGTTCACGAAGGGGCTCGTCCGGGGGCTGATCGAGAACGAGCGCCGGTACGGCTACCGCTCCTGCCCCTGCCGCCTCGCGATGGGATCGAAGGAGGCCGACCTCGACATCATCTGCCCCTGCGACTACCGCGACCCGGATCTCGCCGAACACAACGCATGCTACTGCGCCCTCTACGTCTCCAAGAGCGTCGAAAAGGGAGAACAGGCGGTCGGTTCGATCCCCGAACGGAGACCGCCGCGGGTCGAACGCGAACGGGCCAGGGCCGGGGCCGGGAGAGCAACCGGCGGGATCGGAGAGTTGCCGTTCCCTATCTGGCGGTGCGGGGTCTGCGGCTACATCTGCGCCCGGAGCGAGCCCCCCCTCCAGTGCCCGATCTGCAAGGTCGGGAAGGAGCGGTTCGGCCGGTTCATCTGATCGGCCACAACCCTCTTATGCCTCCCGGCGGAGTCATGGGTATGGCAGACAGAGTCACCGTCGAGGTCGTCGGGTTCGTACTCCGAGCGCGGCCCCTTTCCCTGCGACGAGAAGAGGACCTGCGGGCTCGAGGACTGCGCGCCGTACGGTGCGCTCAAAGCCGCGTTCGACGCGCTGCGGGAGCGACTCGTGCCGATTACGGCGACAGGGTCGAGGCGAAGCTCCACCCTCCTCGACAACGGCGTGCCCGAGCACGTGAAGGCGATCGTCGAGCGCGAGTCTCCGCCGATACCGCTCGTGCTGATCAACGGCGAGTGGCGGCCGATCGGCCGGATCTCGGTCGAGCCGATCGAGAGAGAGGTCGAGAAGGCCCTCGCGGCCTAGTCGACCGTGGTGAGCTCCCGCCCGACCCGATGTCGAAGTAGAGGCCGTGCAGGCGGATCCGCCCGTCCGCCTCGGCATCCCGCACGAGCGGAATCTCGCGCAGGTGCTCGAGTGGGAGCCGGACGTTCTCCTTGATGATAGCCACGAGCCGGTTCGCCTTCTCAATGTCGCTCGTCGCCGGCGCGAGCGTCGCGTCGACCCGCGTCTTTGCCGGCATCGCGTTCGTGAGCCAGAGCGGTATCATGTGGTCGTGCTCGAGGTTCGCGTCGAGCGCTTTGCACGCGCCGCAGTCCGAGTGGCCGCAGACCACGATGTCCGTGACCTTCAGGTGGTTGATCCGTACTCGAGCACGGTCCCCGCGTTCAGATCGAGGGGCGGCCACGACGTTGCCGATGTTCCGGTGCACGAAGAGGCTCGCCCGCCTTCGAGCCGTGATCGCTCGGGGGTCACCCGCGAGTCCGAGCAGCCGATCCAGAGAACGGACGGCTTCTGGCCTGTGGCCAGGGCCTCATAGAATGCGCGGTTCGGTGCAAGGTCGTTCTCGCGGAACGCCCGGTTGCCTTCGAAGAGCTGGTCTACCATCACGAATCTCCTTAACGTGAGGAGGTCGACCGGAGGGGATAAAAGGGACGGCTATCGCTGCACCGCACCGAGATCCGCCTGCTCGACGGTCCGGGCATAGCGGGCGAGCAGGCCGGTGAGCTCCTTCTCGGGAGGCGCCCATGCCGCGCGGCGGCGCTCGATCTCCGCGTCGACCACGAGAGGTCGATCCGGTCCTCGTTGAGGTCGATGTCGATGATATCCCCTTCCATCACGAGCCCGATCGGACCCCGGCCGCGGCCTCGGGTGCGACATGGCCGATACATGCCCCTCTCGTGCCTCCCGAGAACCTGCCGTCGGTGACGAGCGCGACGGCGGAGTAGCCAAGACCCATCAGGGCCGAGGTCGGGGAGAGCATCTCGGGCATTCCCGGGCCCCCCTTCGGGCCCTCGTACCGGACCACGACCACGTCGCCTTCCCTGATCTTCCGGGCGAGGATCGCCTCCATCGCCGCCTTTTCGCCGTCGAACACCCGGGCAGGACCGCGGTGCTTCCAGTTCCGCGCGGGACCCCTGCCGCCTTCACGACCGAGCCGTCGGGGGCGAGCGACTCCGGTGAGGATCTTGAGGCCTCCGGCAGGGTTCACCGGGCTCGTCATCGTCCTTGATCACCGAGGGATCGAGGATCTCGGCATCGCGGGCGATCTCCCTGCACCGTTCGGCCGCTCACCGTCATGCTGTCGTCGAGGTGCGCCTCGATCCGTTTCAGCACGGCGGGGATCCCGCCGGACCTGTAGAGCACCTGCATCGAGTGCGGGCCCGAGGGCTGCATGTGGACGAGGTGCGGGATCTCCTCGCCGATCCGGGAGAAATCCGCGAGAGAGAGGGGGATCTCCGGCCTCGCAGCGCGATTGCCATGCAGGTGGAGGACCGTGTTCGTCGAGCCCCCGAGCGCCATGTCGACCCTGATCGCGTTCTTCAGGCTGTTCGCGGTGATGATCTGTTTCGGCCGGATCACCTCCTCGGTTGACGAGATCGACCGCCTGCTCGCCGCTCTCGCGGGCGATCCGGAGCTTTCCCGCGTCCACGGCCGGGATGGCGGCACAGCCGGGCAGGGACATCCCCATCGCCTCGGTCATGCAGGCCATCGTGTTCGCCGTGTACAGCCCCTGGCAGCTCCCGCACCCGGGCATCGCGCAGCACTCGAGCCGTCCGAGCTCCTCGCTCGCTCATCGTCCCGGCGGCGACCTTCCCGACCCCCTCGAAGACATCGATCAGGGAGCGCTCCTTTCCTCCCTCGTAACCGGAGAGCATGGGGCCCCCGGTGAGGACGACGGTCGGGATATCGCATCGCGCCGCGGCCATCAGCATCCCGGGCACGATCTTGTCGCAGGTGCCGACGCAGACCATCCCGTCGAACCGGTGCGCCTGGACCATCGACTCGATCGAGTCGGCGATGTTCTCCCGCGAGGGGAGCGAGTAGCGCATCCCCTCGTGGCCCATCGCGATCCCGTCGCAGATCCCGATCACCCCGAACTCGAACGGCACGCCGCCCGCGGCGGCGATCCCCTCACGGACCTTCTCGGAGAGCATTCGCAGGTGCACGTGACCCGGGACGATGGTGTTCCAGGCGTTCGCGATCCCGATGAACGGCAGCTCCATCTCCCTGTCGGTCACCCCGAGCGACCGCAGGAGCGACCGGTTCGGCGCCCGCTGGTACCCCACCTTCAGCTCATCACTCCGCATGGTACACTGGATGCGGCCCGGCCCGTCAAAAGTCTATGGATCCTCGACCCGGATCTCGCCGGCGTCCGCGTCCACGGTCGCCACGGCGCCGTCGGGGAGGTCCGCGAGCGGCCGCTCGGGGCGGATCGACGAGCGGAATCCCGGCGATCAGCGCGCCGGCCGCGATGATCGTCTCGGCCTCCTCGTTGACGATCGCGGCCGGCGCGACCCCGTTCCGGGCGAGCCCGTAGAGGACGTACGAGCCCACGGTCGAACCCTTCCCGTGCGGGAAGACGAGGACCCGGCCCGCGATCGACCGCCCGTGGAGCGGATGGCCCGACTCGATCACCGTTCCCGTCGCCGGATCGACCCCGCCGAGAAACGAGAGCGGGGCGTCCGTCACGAGCAGCGGGCCTGTGCCGCGCCCCTTTTCCGATTCCGCGTGCCCGGATTATCACTTCCACACCACATAAATGTCTTGACTCCTCATCATATCTTGATATGGACGACACCGTGCTGAACAACATCCACCCGCGGAGCGAGATCAACCTCCAGCGGAGCTTCAGCAGATGGAGGCCCAGTATCTTGACCTGAAGATGAAGTTCGACATGCTGCAGAAGGAGAACGCCCATCTGCGCAAGGAGAACAACCAGCTCAAGAGGATGCCGCTCTTCGTCGCAGTCGTGGTGGACATGCTCGGCAACGGTGAGATCTACCTCCGCCAGCAGGGGAACAACCAGGAGTACCTGACCCACGTCGACGAGGACCTGTACCGCACGATCAAACCCGGCACGAAGGTCGCGGTCAACAACTCCCTCTCGGTCGTCCGTGTCGTCGGCAACATCTACGACTCCCGGGTCCGGGTCATGGAGCTCGAGGCGTCGCCCGATGTCACCTTCGAGCAGGTGGGCGGGCTCATGGCGCAGATCGAGGAGGTCCGCGAGGCCGTCGAGTACCCCCTGACCAAGCCCGAGATCTTCGAGCGGATCGGGGTCGAGCCGCCGAAGGGGATCCTCCTCCACGGGTCGCCGGGGACGGGCAAGACCCTGATCGCGAAGGCCGTCGCGCACGAGGCGCGGGCGACCTTCATCCGGATGTCGGGCTCGGAGCTCGTCCACAAGTTCATCGGCGAGGGCGCGCAGCTCGTCCGCGAGCTCTTCCGCTCGCCCGCGAACGGGCGCCCTCGATCGTCTTCATCGACGAGATCGACGCGGTCGGGTCGATCCGGACGAACGACGGGACCTCCGGCTCGGCCGAGGTGCAGCGGACGCTCATGCAGCTCCTGGCGGAGATGGACGGGTTCAACACGCGCGGCGACGTCCGGATCATGGCCGCGACGAACCGCGTGGACATGCTCGACCCGGCCCTGCTCCGGCCCGGCCGGTTCGACCGCGATGATCGAGATCCCGCTCCCGGACTCGGCGTCCCGCTACGAGATCCTGCGGATCCACTCCTGCACCGAATGCACCTGGTCGGCGTCCGGCTCGACCGGATCGCCGAGCAGACCGAGGAGTTCTCGGGGGCCGAGCTCCAGGCCGTCTGCCGCGAGGCCGGGATGATCGCGGTCCGGCGCGAGGCGCTCTCGGTCACGCACGCGGACTTCCTCGCCGCGGTCGCGAAGGTCCGGGCCGATACGATCGGCGACGACCGGATGTACCGCTAGGGGCGCGCCATGCGCCTCCTCTTTCTCCCCAAAGAGGGGCTCGACCTCTTTCAGATCCTGCTCGACTCGGAGACGAGCCGGCGGGTCCTCCGTTTCTATCACCCCCGCCGCTCGCCCTTCGGCGTCGCGGTCGAGGTGGCGACCCTTTCGTCGGGGCTCTCGCTCGTCTCCGAACTCCGGTGGTACGTTCGCCGGTACGTCTCGGGCGCTCTCTTCGAGGTCGCGCCGGGCCGGTATGCGACGCTAGCGCTCGCCTCTCAGGTCTACTACGGGCGCGAGCTCCGGCTCCACGAGCCCTGGGACGTCCGCCGGCTGCTCGTCGCCCGGAACGGCGGCATCGAGCGACTTGAGCTCGAGCCGGGCGAGGACGCGGCGGCATGCGAGGGGACGGACGAGGTGCTCGAGGTCTGGGATGTCGTGGCGGAAGAACTCCCCTCGCGCGGAGATCTCCCTCGCGACCCCGGTCTCCGCCGACGGCCCGGACGACAGCGACGCAGAGTGAGAACGCCGCCGTTCGCCCCAGCCGCTTCTTTCAACCTCTCCGCGGCGCTTCACCTCCCCCGGAGTCAGACGCATGCAGTACGAGATCAAGTACAGGCCGTCCTACGCGATGGCCGTGGTCCGCCTCGAGCCCGGCGAGTCGATTGCGGCCGAGGCCGGCGCGATGACCTACATGACCCCCTCGATCCAGGTCAACACCAGGATGCGGCAGAAGAGCCTCTTCGGCTCCCTCGTCACGTCCGTGCTCGGGGGCGAGTCGTTCTTCGTCAACGACTTCGTGGCCACCGGGGCGCCGGGCGAGGCCGGCTTCGTGGCCGCGCCCGTCGGCGACATCGACGTGCTCGAGATCGCGCCGGACCACGGCTTCATCCTCCAGAAGTCGGCCTACGTCGCCTCGCAGCAGGGGATCGACCTGGACGTCCAGTGGCAGGGGTTCACGAAGGGGCTCTTCGGCCAGGGCCTCTTCATGATCAAGGTGACCGGCGACCGGGCACGCTCTTCATCAACACCTTCGGTGCGATCGACCGCCACGTCCTCGCGGCCGGCGAGCGGCTGGTGGTCGACAACTTCCACCTGGTCGCGTTCTCCGACTCCTGCCAGTACGAGGTCAGGAAGTTCGGTGGCTGGAAGTCGACGATCCTCTCCGGCGAGTGGTTCGTGACCGAGATCGAGGGGCCGGGCGAGGTCTACGTCCAGACCAAGAACATCCGCGAGTTCGCGGACTGGCTCTGGACCGTGCTCGGGCCGAAGGTGGCGGCGACGCGGAGCGGGTGAGGACTCGGTCTCCTCCCCATCGTCTCCGTCGGCGCGACGCCGGCGGCTCTCGCATCACTTCCATCAAAAAACGGGCTGATGGAGGTGATGGAAGAGCGGGCGGTGGCTCGCCCGCACCTCCGGCGGGGGGTCAGAGTCTGGATCACGCCGGAGAAGACGGTCTCGGCCGGCCCGGTCATGGTTGTCGAGCTCCCGAGCGCGATCGTGAGCGGCCCGCCCATGGTCTCGACCTGGACCGTCGCGTCCACGAGCCCGAGCCGGTGGGCGATCGCGGCCGACGCGGTCGCGCCGGTCCCGCAGGAGAGGGTCTCGCCCTCAACACCGCGCTCGAAGGTCCGGACCCGGATCGCGTCCGGCCCCGTGACCTGCACGAAGTTCACGTTCGCCCCCTCCGGGAAGGACGGGTGTTGCCGGATACCGGGCGCGACGGCCTCGAGGTCGACGGCATCAAGGTCCTCGACGAAGACGACCGCGTGCGGTACGCCCGTGTTCGCAGCGCGGACCTCGAGCCCGTCGACCTCCTCGAGGTACTCCCCATCGCCGAGGGCCGGGATGCCGGACCGGTCGAAGGCCGGATCGGGCATGCCGATCGTCGCCTCGAAAAAGCCGTCGTCATCGTACCCGGCCTCGACCGGGACCGGGCCGGCGCCGGTCTCCACGACGAACGCCTCGCCCGCATACCCGCGGTCGACCGCGTACTTTGCCACGCACCGGACCCCGTTACCGCACATTCCGGCCTCGGACCCGTCGGGCTGAAGGAGGCGCATCCGGAGATCTCCGGTCTCGCCCTTCGAGAGGAAGAGGACACCGTCGCCCCCGATCCCGAAGCGCCGGTCGCAGTAGAGCCGGGCGAACTCGGACTTCATCGCCTCGGGGACGACGACCTTGGCGAACTCGTCGATCAGCACGAAGTCGTTGCCGTTGCCGTGGAGCTTCTCAAAGGGGAGGTCCATGTGAAGGAGGGTGGAACCCCGCCGCTCATCTAGGTGCCGACGCCTCAGGACCGCGCCGGCGAGGACCCCCACTTCCGGAGCGCCTGCTCGAGCTCGTAGTGGTCCTTCGCGTACTCCTCGGCCGGTATCCCCTCCATGAACGCGTCGACGGCCTGCCGCATCGCGCGGGCGCCGGCCGCAGTGCCGTCGGGGTGCCCGTGGATTCCCGCCGCCGGCCTGGAGCACGAGGTCCGTGCCGAGCGCCCCGAGTTCGGCCGCCACCTTGCCCGGGTGCAGGCCGCCCGACGAGACCGGGAAGACCTGCTTCAGGCCGTAGCAGCGGCAGAGCAGGGCCTCGTTGTCGCCCCGGATCTCGTCGACGGAGGTGTGCCCCATCTTGCCCGACGCCGTGCCCGTGTGGAAGCCGGTCGCCGCCGACCATCCGGACGAGTCGGGCAAGAGGCCGCATCGCGATCCCGTGCTCGGGGTTCCGGGTCATCGCGGCGTGCATGGTCCTGTGGATGTGGAGCGGGACCCTGACCGACGGGTCCTCGGCGAGGGCCCGGATCGCGTCGAAGCCCGAGGTGAGGACGTCGACCATCAGCATGTTCGCGCCCTGCTCCAGCGCCGACTCGGCCCGCTCGAGGATCCGGTCCGCCCGGGTCGAGACGTTGACCGCGTACAGCACGTGCCGCCCCGTCTCGGACTGCGCCTCGTCGAGCCGGGCCATCACGGCGGCGACGCGGTCGGCGAGCGGGCAGAATGCCTGGTTCGTCAGGGTCTCGTCGTCCTTGATCAGGTCCACGCCGCCGATCGCGGCCTCGTAGGCGACCCTCGCCGTGTCCTCGGGCGTGAGCCCGACCTTCGGCTTGATGATCGTGCCCACGTGCGGCCGCTTCGTGGTCCCGACGAGCCGCCGGACCCCCTCCATCCCGAACTTCGGGCCGTGGAACGGGGCCACGAGCGTGTCGGGGAACTCGACGTCGAGGAGCCGGACCGTCTCGAGCCGGCCGAGCCCGAAGAGGTTGCCGGCGAAGACCGAGAGGTACTGGGCGATGTTCCCCGGCTCGAAGATCTCGACCGGATACCGGATTCGGGTGACGTACCCGGTGCCGTGGGGCTCGACCGACTCCACGACGCCGTCGAGCCGTCGGATGTAGTCGGTCGTGGTCGAGATGTCGGTCCAGGTCCCCGTCGTCTCCTCCTCGGCGAGCGCCTGTGCGGCGGACTCGGGAGTCGTGTCGGCGCGGGGGTGGTAATAGTAGGTCGCGAACAGGTCGGCCATGGTCCTCACCGGATCTGAGGGTTTTTTGCCCGTGCAGGGTTTATGCCTTTCCCTGCAACCAAATGCGATGAAACAGGTAATTTCTCCGCTATCCAGGCGCCTGCGGCAGGACCTCGATCTTCATCTGCATCAGGATTTTGAGCACCTCGTTCTCGCGCCTGTACGGGAGGTGGTCGTAGAGGATGGCCCCCACCGGCGTCTCGAGGGCGACTACGCCGACGATCAGGATCCCCTCAGCGAGGATGAAGGTGAGCAACGACCCGATATACGGCCCGAGGCTGTCCAGAATGACAGTCCCAAGAACAAGGCATGCCCCAAGGAAGAGAAAGCCCGGAGGTAGGCCACGAAAGCCGTTCCAGCGACTGATGTTAATCTTGAGATGGTTGTCCTCGATCTTCTGCCGGGCCCAGCGATGGATAGCGATCTCGGTCTGTCGAGCGATATCAGATACGATCTTCTCTTGAGGGAGTCTGATCACAAGTCTGAGCGGCTGCTTCCGACGCATCGTCCCGGGCGTCATATGCTGGATGATGCGGTCCAGGACTGACTCGCCCATGTAGTCCCATTCTTCCTCCGAGAAAATATCGAACGGCTGATCGAGAAAGAGTTCATGGATGTCGTCTAATGAGACTGTGACCAGGTTCTCCTCGAGCTGGTGCTCCAGTTTCTTCCCTATAAACGGCATGCCCTCACCGGTCAATTCGTTTGCTCACGATACTATCAACTCATCGATCCGTCAGGCTCGGCGCCCTTCCATAGGAGCATGTGGGAGACGGAATGAGTGTATGGCTGCTCATCCGTGTTCGAGACGGGAGCATTCATGGGGAAGTGAATTTTCCTGAGGGTACGGAGGGTTGCGCCGGGGTCTTGTTCTTCGATCCGGTCTTTTTTCTCCTGAGTTCTTGATCCCGACGATCGTGACCCCTGCCGGCGTCCCGCTCTGGCTGTCGCGTACCTACGCACAATTGTCGCAGGTCCCGAACCGCGTCGGCTCAACCGTCCTCCAGTCCGAGGGGGCCCTCTTCTCGAGGACCAGCCCCCGGCCGATCGGTCTCCAGGACCCCGATCGCGTACCCCGGCATCTATGCCGGGGGCAGGTACTCGGTCGCGCTCGAGGCTGCGGCCGGAGAGGGCGCTTCAACCGTGCTCCTGCCGCCGCTCGGCCATCCGAAGGGCGGCCCGCCGGGGTTCGCGGAGGGCGCGATGGTCTCGGTCCGCAGGGAGCTCGCGAGGCATCCGTCGATCCGGAGACTCCCGATCGTCGGCGGCGAGGAGGCGACGGTAGATCGTTGGAGCGCCGCGCCCTTCGCGGCAAAGCGCCCGCACCCATGTCCAGATATTGCGGCGGAGCTGATGCACGTTGCCTGCGTCGACGGTAACGGCTTCGTCCTTCCCGCGGGGTGCTACCGGGACCGCACCCCGGGCTGCTTCCACAGCGACGAAGGCATCGTGTACCACCAGTTCAGGGAGGAGGACGGGCGGCTTCACCTCGAGGTCTACGAGACAGTCGGGCCGGAGCGAAACGGGCGGCGCTTCATTGTCGAGTCCGACGGCACGGTCTTTGAGCTCCAGGCAGAGCTGGGCCGCCGCCAGAGAGGGCTGGAGAGAGGGACCACATCGCCCTCCTGTCTCCGTCGTCGCTATTCCCGTCCCAGAGGATTCCCGCGCCGCGGCCCTGTCAGGGACAGAGCGGTCGACCGGAACGGTCTCCGTGTGCCCGTGGGGGGAGCCCCCGTCTCGCGACGTCTGACCCTGCCCGGTCCATGAACCGCGATCAACCCCGTTCGAACGGCCGGTGGAACTGCTCGATCGACCACCCGAGGTAGTCGCGGATGATCAGCCAGGCCATCGAGGGCGGGATCGCGCCCACCTCCGTGATGATCAGGTCCACGTACCCGGCCGGGGTCACGTCGAAGGCCGGATTCCGGACCCGGACATTGGGCAGGGTCGCAGCGACCTCGTCGGGCAGCACCTCGGCCCCGGGCCGCTCCTCGATCGGGATCAGGTCGCCGAGGGTCGTGAGCGGTGCGAACTTGTAGGTCTCGGCCGCGACCACGACGTTCGTGCGGGCTTCGTGGGCCGCGAGCGCGATCGGGGCTGTCCCGATCTTGTTCACGACCGCTCCCGTCACGGTGATCGCGTCGGCGCCGACGATGACGAGGTCGGCCTCGTTGACGAACGTGCGGGCCGCCGAGTCGACGATGTAGTTGGTCCGGATCCCCTCATCGTTGAGGCGCCGGATCGTCAGGAGCCCCTGGCCCCGCGGGCGGACCTCGGTCGCGAAGACCTCGATCGCCTTCCCCTGCCGGTGGGCCGCGACGATGCAGGCGAGGGCCGCCTCGGAGTTGCAGTGGGTCATGACCACGTCGCCGTCGCGGATGTGGCGTGCGCCGAACTCACCGATCCTGTCGACAGCCACGGTCGAGGACGCGACGAAGTCCCGGGCCGCCTCGTGGAACGCCGACCTCGCCTCGTCGAGCGGCAGGTCGGCCTCGAGGGTCCGCATCACGGCCCGGACCGCGTTCGGGAGCGAGACCGCGGTCGGCCGGGTCGCGACGAGCAGGTCCGCCGCCCGCTGCATCCCGGACCGGAACTCGTCGGGCGTGGCGGCCGGGAGGTGCGCCGCGTGGGCGTCGAGCGCCTCGACCGCGGCCCGGGCGATCCGCCCGGCTCCCCGGATCTCCATGCTGCGGATCCCCTCCGCCGTCTCCTCGAGCGTCATGTCAGCGTCAATCATTAGATGTTTGACCGTGTACAAAGATGTTGGTATCACCGACATGACCCCCGCGCGGATCGCCGTCGTCTTCGACTCGGCCGGAACCCTGCTCAGGACGTGGCGCACGGCAAAGAACGTGCTCTCCGGGGAGGTCATGCCGGAGGTCCAGACCACGACCCTGACCACGGAGTCGCCCGACCGGGTGCTGACCATGCTCCCCGTCCGGCCACGGGACGTGATGGCCGAGCCGGCCGCGATCACTCCTCTCGGCCTACCTCGTCGCCCACGGGTTCAACTTTGCCATCTCCTGCGCGAACCGGCCGGTCTCGTCCGAAGAGGTCGGCACCGCCCTCTTCGGCGATCGCCGCGCCCGCGTCGGCGACCTCCAGGACTGCATACGCGCGGTCTGGGCGTGCTGCCGGAGCCGAGCCGGCTGTGGCCCTGAACGCGGGCGTGATCGTGAACCTGGCCCTTCCCGGGATCGAGTACACCATCGCGACCGGCGGCGTGCCGTTCCCGGGGGCGGTCGAGGCGGTCAGTGGCCTTTCGGCGCTCGGGGCCGACGTCTACGTCGCCTCGGGCGACCGGGTCGAGAAGCTCCTGCCCATGACGCGGCGGCTCGGTATCCCCGACGACCGGGTCCACGGCACGGCCACCCCGTCCGGGAAGGCCGCGATCGTCCGCGGGCTCCGCGAACGCTACGACCGGGTCGTGATGGTCGGCGACGGCGAGAACGACGTCGCGGCCATGCGCGAGGCGGACCTCGGCGTCCTCTCCCTGCAGCAGCCGGGCGAGCGGTCGGAGATCGTCCGGGAGACGGCCGGCCGAACCATCACGGACCTCAGTCGAGGTCGTCGGGATCGCGGCCAGACCTTGCAGCAGGACCGGCCGAAGGCATATAAAAGGTAATATCGTAGATCAGCCACACTTACAGGTAGGGACGCATCACAATGACCGCATTGATCACCATACGGGACCTCTCCATGGTCTTTGACGGAACGGAGGCCCTCAAGAAGATCAGTTTCGAGATCGGCGAGGGCGAGATCGTTGGGATCATCGGCCGTTCGGGGGCGGGCAAGACCGTGCTGATGCATCTGATCCGGGGCGTCGACCAGCCGCCGACCTCGGGCCAGGTGATCTACCACGTCGTCCGCTGCGCCGGTTGCGGCACCGTCGAGTTGCCGAGCCGGGCGGGGCAGCCCTGTCCCGGGTGCGGCGGCACCTATGCTCCCGTCGACATCGACCTCTGGGCCACCGAGAACGAGGGGCTCAAGCGGGAGGTCATGGCCCGGACCGCGATCATGTTCCAGCGGACCTTTGCCCTCTACGGCAACGACCGCGTCATCGAGAACGTCCTCCACGCCCTCGACGACATCGGCTATCCGTCGGAGAAGGCCATCGGCCGTGCCGCCGACCTCCTCGACGAGGTCCGGCTCTCCCACCGCATGATGCATATCGCCCGCGACCTCTCCGGCGGCGAGAAGCAGCGCGTCGTCCTCGCCCGGCAGCTCGCCAAGGAACCGTTCCTCCTCTTCGCCGACGAGCCGACGGGCACGCTCGACCCCGAGACGGCGACCATCGTCCACGGCGTGCTGAAGACCTCGGTCAAGGACCAGGGCATGGGCATGGTCGTGACCTCGCACTTCTCGAACGTGATCGAGAGCCTCGCGGACAGGGCGATGCTGCTGGAGAACGGCGAGATCATCGCCATCGGCAAGCCGGCCGAGGTCGTGACCCGGTTCATGCAGGACTACGCCGACCTCGAGGCCTTCGAGAAACCCGAGCTCGGCGAGAACCTCCTGGTCGCCCGCGACGTCATGAAGCGCTATATCTCCGTCGACCGCGGCGTTGTCCGTGCCGTCAACGGCGTCGGCTTCGACGTCAAGCGCGGCGAGATCTTCGGCATCATCGGCCGGTCGGGCGCGGGCAAGACCACATTATCGCGAATTATCTCCGGCATTATCGAGCCGACGGGCGGGGAGATGAACATCCGCGTCGGCGATGAATGGGTGGACATGACCAAGCCCGGGATCGAGTACCGCGGCCGGGCCAAGGGCTATATCGGCCTCCTGCACCAGGAATACGACCTCTTCCCCCATCGCACGGTCCTCGACAACCTGACCGATGCCATCGGCCTGGAGTTCCCCAAGGAACTCGCGATGCGAAAGGCGATCGTGACCCTGCGCATGGCCGGGTTCTCGGATGAGAAGAGTAAGGCCGTGCTCGACCGGCTTCCCGGCCAGCTCTCGGAGGGCGAAAAGCACCGCGTGGCGCTGGCGCAGGTGCTGATCCGCGAGCCGATGCTGGTCATTCTCGACGAGCCGACGGGGACGATGGACCCGATCACCAAGATCGATGTCAAGCACTCGATCCTGCATGCCCGCGAGGAGATGGAGGAGACGTTCATCGTCGTCTCCCACGATATGGACTTCGTCCGGGATATCTGCGACCGGCTCGCGCTGATGCGCGGCGGCAAGATCATCAAGATCGGCCCGACCGCCGAGGTGCTCGAACACCTCACCGACGAGGAACGCCGGGTCATGACCGCCGGAAGCCCCGCCTGAGGCCGCGATGCCGACGATCCAGCACGACGGCGCTCGCCGCGAGCTTCCCGACGGCGCCACCCTCGGCGACCTCTGCGAGGGTCTCGACCCCCGTTTTGCCGTCGCCGTGATCCGTCCCTCGACGACCGAGGCCGCCACGACTGCGAACGTCCGGCTCCTGACGACCGCAGGCGAGGTGACGGTCGAGGTCGCCCCCGGTGGCCGGCTCCCCGATGGAGCGGCGCTCGCGGGCGTAAAGGTCGGCTGGGCCGACCGGAACTCGGTCGCGTTCGGCCCGTTTCCGAGCGCGGTCGCACCAGCCCGACAGACCCACCAGTATCGCCGAGGCGACGTGATACTCGGATGCGGCGGCTATGACCCTGCGCGATCGTTCCTGATCTGTGCCCGGTACACGGCACACGGCCGACTACGGGGCCGGCGAGGACGGCGGCGTGGTCGGCACAGTCGTCGCGGGCCGGGCTGTCGCGGACCGTCTCGCAGGTGACGACCGGCTCGAGACGGTCCAGCCGGTCCTCTCCTGGGCCGACACCAGCCGCTCGTTCACGACGACCGACCGCTCCCTCCCGCTCGAGGACGGCATGGAGGTCGTGACGCGGATCGGAGTGACCGCCGAGGGCTACGGAGCGGGCCGGATCGAGATCGCGACCGCGAGCCTCGGTGGAACACCTGCTGCTCGCGCTCGAGGCCGGCGAGTTCCTGGTGACCCGGACCGCCTCGACCCACATCACCGAGGAGCGGCTGATCGGGGAGTCCGTTCCTGTTGAGGAGGCCAGGGGACGACGTGAGGGCTGCGTGACCGCACGGACTGCGGGCGCCCGGCGCGGCTGCCTCTACATCTACCGCGAGGACGTCCCGTCCTCGCCGTTCCACACCATCGTCGGGCGGGTCGGTCACGGTCTCGAACTCGTCAAGCTCGCGCGGGAGGGCGACCGGGTCGCGGTCGCCTGCGAGCCTGCGCGGTTCGACCTGCTCGGCCTTCCGCTCGAGACCGCGACCCGCCTCGCGGCCGACCGTTCCATCGCGTTCGCGACCGACCGGACCGAGGGCGACCGGGTCGTGGTCGGGCAGACGCCGGGGACCACCCTCGAAGTGCTCGCGGCCGGCGCGGTCTCGGTCACGACGGTCCCGCTCTCGGACGTGGTCGATATTCGGCTCGACGAGCGCGCGGCCCCCGACTCGGTCGCCGTCTTCCGCCGGATCACGGGTCTCAAATGGCACGCGATCGGCACGCTGCCGTTCTTCTTCACGTTCGAGGACGTCTTCCTCTTCAAGCCGAAGCTCCCGACCGACGTCCGGCTCCACCCCGAGAACCCGCCGGTCGGCGAGAGCCCGGTGAACGCGCTCGCGATCACCAACGACGCGCGGAAGGGGCGCGGCATGGTCGGGGTCCGCCTTTCGACGAGCCCCGAGTTCGGCCCGACCTCGGAGCCGTTCGAGGGGACGAACCTGATCGGAGAAGTGATCGATATCGGAAAACTGAGACGAATGAAGGAAGGAAAGATCGTGTACATCCGGGAGGCACGGCCGTGAGCGGGGCGGCGGCCATCCACGCCGGCGTCCGCCCCGGGACCGTCGCGAAGTACGTCTTCGTCGACTCGCCCGAGCTGACCGCCGCCGACCTCGCCCTGCGGGCCTACGAGATCGCGCCCGCGGTCCAGATCAAGGAGACCTGCTTCGGCCTCGTCATCACCGGTCCCGAGGTCGAGATCGACCGCCTGGTCGCCGAGATCCGGAAGTTCGACCCCGACCGGATCTTCGTCAAGGACCGGGGCTTCCCGCCGGGAGACGAACGGCGCTGCCGCGCGAATCTCGGCGGAGCCCGGCCCGGCTTCTACGGCCACGAGAACGAGATGCGGCTCGTCCGGTACGTCTCGTCGGGCCTCCGCGCCCTCCGCGACCCCAAGAAGGCGGACCTGCTCCGCGCAAAGCCGAAGAAAGACGACGAGCCGCTCTCTCCTGCGCGCCTCGCCGAGATCATCGAGGAGTCCTGACATGGCCAAGGTATTCATCTATCCGGGCACGAGCCTGATCCTCTCCGACCTCGTCTCCCGCTTCGGGCACCGGCCGCTCGGTTCGGCCCTGGCCGTCCGCGAGCGGGTCCAGACACCCGGGCTCGACTCGCCCCCCCTCCAGATCACCCCCGAGGACCCGAAGAAGGGGCTCCGGTACGCCGCCGTCGAGGTGCCGTCGGGCGTCCGCGGACGGATGGCGCTCTACGGCCCGCAGATCGAGGAGGCCGACGCGGGCATCATCGTCCGCGACGCCGACCTCGCGTTCGGCTGCATGGGCTGCGCCCGCACGAACGAGCTGATCCGGTTCCTGCTCCACCGGCGCGAGATCCCGCTCCTCGAGGCTCGACTACCCGCATTCGGACGAGGAGGGGATCCGGTTCGTCGCGGCCATCAAGGAGTTCCTCTCGGGCCTGCCCGGAGGTGTGCCCGCATGACCGCACCCGTCCGCATCGCCCTGCTCGGCTGCGGGGCCGAGTACTCGGGCGTGATGCCCGAGATCTACGAGGCCGCCCGACAGGTCGAGGCCGAGGTCTTCTACCCCGACGTGACCCTCGCCGACGTCCGGTCCGCCGGGAAGGAGTTCGGCCTCGATGTCCATTCGGCCGACCTCAAGCTGATGATCGCCCGCGCCGAGGCGCTCGTGTCGGGTCGGGCCGAGGCCGACGCGGTCTTCATCGCGACCTGCTTCCGGTGTGCGGAGGCCGCGATCGTCCGGAACGAGCTGCGCCGGTACATCCACGAGGCATCGCGCCTGCCCGTCGTCTCGTACTCGTTCACCGAGCGGACGACCTCCGGCACGCTGCTGACCCGGATGGAGGCGCTTGTCACCATCGCCCGCCGCCGCGCCCTGCTCGCGCGCGAACGGCAGGAAGGGCTCACCATGGGCCTCGACTCGGGCTCGGCGACCACGAAGGCCGTCATCATGAAGGACAACGAGGTGATCGGGACCGGGTGGCGCCCGACGACCCAGGTCCAGCAGTCGGCCGACGAGGTGATCGCGCTCGCGCTCGAGGAGTCCGGAATCCGCCGATCCGAGATCGAGGCGGTCGGGGTGACCGGGTACGGCCGCTTCCTGCTCGGGAACGCGATCGGCGCGGACCTGATCCAGGAGGAGCTGACCGTCAACTCCAAGGGCGCGGTCTACCTCGCCGACCGGCAGCACGGCTTCGCGACCGTGATCGACATCGGCGGCATGGACAACAAGGCGATCACGGTCCAGGACGGGATCCCGGGCGTCTTCACCATGGGCGGGATCTGCGCGGGCGCCTCGGGCCGGTTCCTCGAGATGACCGCCAAGCGGCTCGGGATCGAGATTACGGAGCTCGGACCGCTCGCGATGAAGGGAATGGGCAAGAACGTGCCCATGAACTCCTACTGTATCGTCTTCGGCACCCAGTCGCTCGTGAACGCCCTCGCATCCGGCAACACCCCCGAGGACGTCGCGGCCGCAGCCTGCCACTCGGTCGCCGAGCAGGTGTACGAGCAGCAGCTCCAGGAGGTCGACATCCGCGAGCCGGTGATCATGGTCGGCGGGACCTCGCTGATCAGCGGGCTCGTCTACGCGATGGGCGAGCTCCTCCAGACCGAGATCGTGGTGCCCCGGTATTCGCAGTTCATCGGCGCGGTCGGCTCTGCCCTGCTCGCCTCGGGCTTCGTCAGGAAGGGATGAGCCGTGCCCCTCGACCACTTCGTTGTCGAGTCCCCCGAGGCCGGGGCGGTCCAGGCCTATATCGACATCGCGAACGACGTGCTGCTCGACCACACGCTCGCGAAAGCGGTGGCGAAGCTCCACATCGCGATCGACCCCGAGTACCCGCTCTTCATCGCGGTCGGCACGCTCGGCCGGCTACCGCCGCTCGTCCGGCTCCGGGACTTCGCCGACGTGACCTTCGAGCCGGGCAAGGTGAAGCTCGGGATCAACGAAGAGACCCACCTCGCGGCCCTGCTCGACCGGCTCTGGACGCGCTACGGCAAGAACCGGGTCGATCAGCCCGACCGCTGGACCGTCGAGATCGCTGACCAGCCGGATCTCCCGGTCGACCGCGATATCGCCGATCTGGTCGTCTCCGATCCCACGGAGGGGCTCGTTCGCGACCTGATCTACGCCCTGCTCTCGATTGCGCCCGAGGGCTTCCGCGTCCGCGAGCATAAGTACGAGAACGGCCGGTTCTGGCTCGCCTCGAGCGAGAACACCCTTCCCGACGACCTGCAGGCGCGGGTCAGGGCGCTCTTCGCGAAGATGGGGGAGGCGGCGCCATGATTCTCGTTCCGATCACCTACAAGGGAGGGGTCTACCGCCACGACGAGATCGTGGACCTGATCGCGGACCTCGGCGGGTACGTGATCCAGAAGCACGTGCTCGCGACCGAGGTCGTGCTTCTCTGCCTGGTGCCGCGCGACGACATTCCCCTGATCGAGCGGATCGGCAAGCCCCTCGGGGGCGAGGTCCAGCTCTCGCCCCTCGTCGGGACGGAGGTCGCGATCGTGACCCCGTCCCTCTCGATCCACCACCTTCCCCATCCCGCCTGCGACATCGCCGAGTACGTCCGCCGGCTCGGGGCGAAGTCGAACATGGTCGGGCTCGCGCGGGGCTACGGCAAGCGGGTCGCCCAGACCTCGGCCGAGGAGCGCGAGATCATCAACGAGCACGACTGCGCCGTCTTCCTCCTCGGCAACTTCGAGCACTGCATCGTCGAGAAGATGGAGGCCCTCCGCCGCGGGATCGACGTGCCGATCATCCTGACGGGCAGGCCCGAAACGGAAGCCCTGCGGAAGGCGATCGACCCGCCCGTCGCCGGATACGTCGGCAACGTCGGCCGGTTCATGCACCGGACCAAAGAGGCCGACGAGATCGCGCGCCTCGACGCGATCGTGGCCGAGATCGTCCGGGTCCTCGATCTGCGGCGGGAAGAGATCGCAAAGGACCCGCTCTCGGCATCCCCGGCGCGGCTGATGGCCGTGATTCAGGAGCAGGTCCCCGAGGTGCTCGAGGTGACGAGCCCGACGCCGATAACGGTCCAGATCGCCGGGCTCCGGGTGAAGCTCCCCTATACGGAGTTCGCCGACAGGATCCGGTCGGCGGAGGTCGAGGAGGGCGTGACCATCGGCCGGATCGCGGACGTGCTCCCGTCGCGGATGCGCGACTATATCCTCGTCAGGATCAAACCCTCCTCGGAGACGGACATCGTCGTGTAGCCGGCGAGGCGCCCGACCGTCCTCTCTTTTTGGAGACCCTGGATATGACGTTCGAAGAGGAGCTGTCGCGGATCGTGGAGGCCGGCACGGACGAGGCCTGCGCCGGGTGGATGAAGGCGATCGAGCAGGAGTACGGCAAGATACCGCTGATCTTCCAGCGGATGGCCGAGCGCCCCGAGGTGCTGGTCTCGCACCTGCTCTACAAGGATGCGGTCACCAAGACGTCGGCCCTCGATCCCAAGCATGTCGAGCTGGTCTGCCTCGCGGTGGGTGCGGCGCTCAAGTGCGTCCACTGCACGGGCTACCACATGACGGCCGCGCTCAAGATGGGTGCATCGCGTGAGGAGATTCTCGAGACGGTGTTGATCGCAGGCCTGATCTCGAACTCCTCGGTCCTCGCGAACGCGTACCGCGTGATCGACGACAAGCTCGCGAAGTGCATTCCCTGCGAGACCCAGGGAATCGTCCTGGAAGGCAGTGACGAGTGAGCGGGCCGATGTCGTCGTGGTCGGCGGGGGGCCTGCCGGCCTCTTCTGCGCGGCCCGGTTGCCGGCCGATCGCACCGTCGTCGTGCTCGAACGGATGCCCGAGCCGGGGCGCAAGCTCCTCCTCACGGGTTCGGGCCAGGCCAACCTGACCCACGAGGGCGACCTCGCGGCATTCCTCGGCCGGTATGGCGACCACGGTCGGTTCCTCCGCCACGCGCTCCGCGCCTTCCCGAACACGGCGCTCGCGGCGTGGTTCGCCGATCACGGCGTTCCCCTCGAGACTCGCCCCGACGGCAAGGTCTTTCCCGTCTCTCGCAGGGCCGACGACGTGCTCGAGGCCCTGCGCGCCGCCTGCCGCGAGAGCGGCGTCCGGATCGTACGCGGCGCACGGGTGCGCACGGTCGAACGGGCCGACGACGGATTCGTGGTCGGAGTCGCCGGTGGAGTATGGCACTCCGGTGCCGTGGTACTCGCGACGGGCGGGGCGTCCTATCCCGAGACAGGCTCGACCGGGGACGGCTACCGGCTCGCCCGTGCGCTCGGCCATACGGTCGTGGAACCGCGCCCCGCGCTCGCCCCGGTCGAACCCGGGCCGTATGCGTTCGCCGACCTCGCCGGAGTATCGGTCCCGGACGCGGGCCTCCGGGTCGTCCGCGGCGGCCGGCAGGTCGCCGCGGGGCGCGGCGACCTTCTCTTCACCCACACGGGTCTCTCCGGGCCGGGGGTCCTCGACCTCTCGCGCGACATCCGCCCGGGGGACCTGCTGATCATCGCCTTCGTCCCGGGCCTCTCCCCCGAAGCGCTCGATGCGCGTCTCGTCCAGCTCTGCAGCGAACGGGGTGCGACCCGGCTTCGGGCCGTGCTCGCACCCTTCGGGCTGCCCGAGCGGTTGCTTCGATGTCTGCTCGTGGAGGCCCGGCTCCCGGAGGAGATGACCGGAGCGCGGCTGGACCGGGACGGGCGCCGCCGCCTCGCCGGCGTGCTCGGCGGGCTGCCGTTCACGGTCGCCCGCGTCGGCGGCTTCTCTGCCGCGATGGCGACCGCGGGCGGCGTCGCGCTCGACGAGGTGAGCCCGAAGACGATGGAGTCGGCCCTCGTCCCGGGTCTCTTCTTTGCCGGCGAGGTGCTCGATATCGACGGAGATACGGGCGGGTACAACCTTCAGGCCGCGTTCTCGACCGCTGCGCTGGCCGCAGCCACCCTCGCCCGCAGGACTGCCCGGGGGTGACGTGGTCCCGGGGCCGCACCCCCGGGGACAACCTTTTCAGGCCCGCTCTCGCATGCTATGATCATGACCGACGAGCCCGCGCCCGGGACGGTCGGCGCGATCGCGACCTCGTACGCCAGCCACTGCGCCCGCGTGGCCGGCGCAATTGCCGACCAGGCGGGGACGATCGAGGCACTGATCGACGCCATGAGATCGGCCGGCGCGATCCACTGCTACGGCTTCGGCCGGAGCGGGCATGCCGCCGCGTCGCTCGCGGTCCGGCTCCGCCACTTTCAGCGCTTCCTGCCGCCCGTCTGGTGGGTCGGCGACCAGGTCCGGAATCCGTTCGAGCCGGACCAGCTCCTCATCTCGTTCTCGCGTCTGGGCACCCGGTTCGAGCTCGAGGAGCTCGTCCGCCACGCCCGCGAGCGCGGCCTCGCCTGCGCGTTCGTCACCAGCAGACCCGGCCCGATCGGGCACGCCGAGGACTCCGCCCGGCCCGGGGATCTCGTGATCGAGCTGCCGTCCCTGGACCCGGCCCTCCTCTCCCCCGCCTCCCTCTACGGCGGCGGTGACTTCGAGCTCGCCGCCTACCTCTTCCAGGAGGCGCTGGTGACGCGCATCGGCTTCCGGTGCGGCGTCCCCCCTTCGGACGTGGATCTCTTTCACGTCCACTGACCTCTCCGATAAGCACGCCTTCGCCTATATCATGACGGCTGATGCCCATGCATCTCCGGCCGGCCCGACACTGCCTCGTAGTTCGCCGGAATTTTCCGATCAACCATAGTAGCGTCGGGTTGGCGGCGTCTTCTCCTGAAAACCTTTTTGTACAGGCTCGTATACAGTTGTCTCGATTGTCGACCATTGCGCCCCCGGGCGGGGGAGCCCGCGAACTCCGGTATCCGGTGATCGTCATCGATGCCGGCGAACGGCCGATCTCGATCAGCCCGGCCCTTCGCACTGCGCTCGGCCTGGGGCCCGACGGTCCGCCGCCCGGCACGCTCCGCGCCATCATGGACGAGGCTTCGGTCTGGCGGGTCCACGCAGCTCTCCGGTACGGGAGAGCAACTGCGCGCGATGCCCTCGCCCTCACGCTCGTGGCACCGGACGGCCGGTCACAGGCCGCCGCCGCCGAGTTCCTCCCGACGACCGAGGGCGGGGCCGTCCTCGTGGTCTCGCTCGAACCCGGTCCGTGGTCGGGCGAGGACGCGGCTCTCCTCCTCGACCACAGTCAGGACCTGGTCTTCTCGGTCCGGTTGCAGCCGGCGTTCTCGTTCCGGTACGTCAACGCCGCATCCGCCCCCATCACCGGGTACGGCTCCGACGAGCTCCGGGCGGACCCGTCGGTCTTCGCCGAGGCGATCCATCCCGACGATCGCGACTCTCCTCGGCGCCGCCCTCGCCGACGCCCGACGACTCGATGCACCCGTCATCTTCCGGTTCCGCCACCGCGGCGGCGAGTGGCGCTGGTTCGAGCTCTTCGGAACTCCCGTCGTTGACGAGGCGGGCCGGGTGGCCGTCGTCGACGGGATCGTCCGGGACGTCACGGTCCGCCATCGGCTCGAGGAGCAGTTCAGGCTCCTTGTCGAGCGCTCGCCCGAGATGGTCTACCGGATCCGGCTCGCGCCGGACTGCGCCACCGATTATATGAGTCCGGCGTGCGAGGCCGTGACAGGTCGCCCGCCAGAGGAGTTCTACGACGATCCCTGGCTCCTCCTTCGCCACGCCCACCCCGACGACCGTCCCCTCCTGGAGGGATGCGTCGAACGCCCCGGGGAGTTCTGCAGCCGCCCCCTTCGGTTCCGGGTCTTTCACCCGGACGGCTCCCTCCACTGGACCGAGCAGGTGAACGTCCCGGTCTACGACGAGGCGGGCCGGCTGGTCGCGATCGAGGGCGTCTGCCGCGACATCACCGAACGACAGGAGGTCGAAGCGACCCTGCAGGCCATGAACAGGCGGATGAATCTGCTCGCGAGCCTGACGCGGCACGACATCCTGAACCAGCTGACGGTCCTGCTCGGGTCGCTCGAGCTGGCCGGCACGGCAGAGAACGCCACGGAGCTCGCCTGGTTCCTCGGCCGCTCCCGCGAGGCGGCGTGGGCCATCCAGCGACTGACAGAGTTCACCCGCGACTACCAGGAGATCGGCCATGGGGTTGCGGGCTGGGTCTCGGTGCCGGGGCTGCTCCGGCGCGTGGCCGACTCCTTCGCGGGAGGACGGTTGACCATCGGGATTCCGGACGAGCCATGGGAGATCCGGGCCGACCCACTGATCGAGCAGGTCTTCTACAACCTGATCGAGAACGCGCTTCGACACGGCGGGCAGGTCGAACGCGTGCGGTTCTCGGTCGAAGCACAGCCCGCTGGGGGGGCCGTGATCGTCTGCGAGGACGACGGCGCTGGCGTGCCCGTCAACGAGAAGGAGCGGATATTCGAACGCGGGTACGGCCGGAACACTGGCCTCGGGCTCTATCTCTCGAGCGAGATCCTCGCGACCACGGGTATGACCATCGTCGAGACGGGCCGCCCGGGAATCGGCGCCCGTTTCGAGATCCGGGCTCCGCCCGGTGCGTGCCGTCTCTCCCGTATCCCCGTCCAGGAAGGCCTCCTGCTGCATCACAGGCTGAACCGGGTTCTCGTCGACCGCCGGCTCAGACACCCGTGTCCGCGACGGCAGTTCGACGATTCGGACATAGACATGGGCCTGGGCCACCCCTCACGGAGCATCTCGGGCCCGTGGTCGATTCCGGACGGAAGCGGCCAACCTGCGTTGATCAACCGCGGGAACGCTCAGACCATGACGGGCAGTCGGGAGGATGAGACTCAGACTCCGTGTTCGGGCAGCGCGAGGCCGTGGAGGTCGATCCCATTTTGAATTGGGCGTGCTCGCAACCGTCCGGGCAGGTCTTCCGGTTCCGGCATCTTGTGGGCCTCTGCTGGCCCTCATCGCGGATATAATCCCGTGAATGACATCGAAGCCGATCGGGCCTCCGGAGATCGATGCACGTTCGGAAAGGTGTTGCACCCTCGACCGAACCCGGTCAACCCGTCTCGGCCTGATCGGCCGGACAGAAGTTGCAGATCGAGTACCAGAGATCGCCCTCCTTCTCCCGGATCGGGCAGAGGAACCGCCCCCGGCGCTCCTCGACCCGGAAGCCGCCGGGAAAAGGCGTGCCGACGGGGTGACCCGGCCGCCCGAGGACGAACATGGAGAAACCCGCAACAAGGTAGTAGAAGAACCGGTGGCGGGGCGTGTAGAAGTGCGCGTGGCGCTCGGGCCGCTCGTCCCACTCCGAGCACCCCTGCGGCACCATCTCCCAGTACTCGCGACAAGGTCCGGGGTCCTCGATCGGGGCCGTCATCCTCGCGAACGCTCCCCTGTTTCGCATGAGCAGGAGACTCGTGGTACGCGCCGAAGACCTGCTCGGCGAAGTACGGCCGGATCGCCTCGCGGTACGGCGAGGGGAGCCGGTCGACCTCGTTCCTGAGGCGGCCGCCGATCACCTGGAGATCGAAGGCCGGATATCGGGCGGCGGCATCCGCGATGACGGAGGCGAGCTCCCCCTTCGTCCCGGCGGCCGCGCACCGGCGGCAGACCGTCGCGATCTCCATACCTGTCGTGTGGCGTCGGATCGGTTGAACCTGGCGGCCGTGACAGGGGCCGGCATCACCGTTCGGAGCGATTCGAAACGTTTTTACCTTCGGAGGGTCGACTGCTCGACCGGTGACAGTAATGGCTCTCAGAGAAGAGGTATTGACCCAGATCGCCGCCCTGCTGACCGCCGCGTTCGGTCTGGTGGCCGCGCTCGCCTGGAATGGCGCGATCCAGGCGATCTTCAAGCAGATCTTCGGGACCGTGGACAGCGTCACGGCCCAGCTCAGCCTACGCCGTGATCGTGACGATTATCGCCGTGATCGCGACGATCCTGGTCGCCCGTTCGGTAGCGTCGGCGAAAAACGAGACCCCTTGAGGTGCGGTCTCTCCCTCCTCTTACGCGCTCCCTGTCCCCGCTCCGGCGCGGAGCGCCGCCTCGCGAACAGCGGCTGCCACGGCCGACGCCACGCTCCGGTCGAGCGGGCTCGGGAGGATCCGGTCCGGTGACGGGTCGGGTACACAGGCCGCGAGCGCATGGGCGGCCGCGAGCTTCATCGCGTCCGTGATCCGCGGGACTCGCGCGTCGAGTGCACCCCGGAAGACGCCGGGGAACGCGAGCACGTTGTTGACCTGGTTCGGAAAGTCGGAGCGGCCCGTGGCGATCACGGCCGCTCCTGCGGCGAGGGCCTCGTCCGGCCCGATCTCGGGTATCGGGTTCGCCAGAGCGAAGACAATCGGGTCGGGGTTCATTGTTCGGACCATCTCCGCCGTGATCACACCCGGGCCCGAGACCCCGATCACGACATCGGCTTCCCGAACCGCGTCCGCGATCTCACCGGCCCGCTGTGAGCGGTTCGTCTCGGCCGCGAGGATATACTTGTACTTGTTCGCGTAGAGTCCGTGCCGGCCGTGGTGGATAATCCCCTGCCGGTCGCAGACGATGATGTCGCGGACCGGCCGGCAGTACCCCTCTTCGTACCCGATGCACTTGAGGAGGCGGGCGCATGCGAACCCGGCCGCCCCGGCCCCCACGATCGCGATCGTCTGGTCCTCGAAGCGGCGGCCGATCGCCCGGCAGGCATTCAGGAGCGCGGCGAGCACGACGATCGCGGTCCCGTGCTGGTCGTCATGCATGACCGGGATCCCGCAGTCCTGCAGGGACTCCTCGATCTCGAAGCATCGAGGGGCCGCGATATCCTCGAGGTTGATCCCGCCGAAGGCCGGCGTGATGCTCCGCACCAGGTCCGCGAAGTCGGCATCGTGCCCGGCAAAGCAGAGCGGGAACGCGTCGATCCCGGCGAACGCCTTGAAGAGCGCGGCCTTCCCCTCCATCACCGGCAGGGCGGCGAGCGCGCCGATATCACCGAGGCCGAGCACGGCCGTCCCATCGGTCACGATCGCGACCGTGTTCCCCTTCACCGTGTACCGGTAGGCCGCCGCCGGGTCCGCCGCGATCGCGCGGCAGACTGCGGCCACGCCGGGGGTGTAGGCGAGCGCGAGGTCCTCGCGGGTCTCGAGCGGAACGGTCGGCCGCACCTCGAGCTTGCCGGGGCCGGCGCCGTGGAGCGCGAGCGCCCGTTCCTCCAGGTCATCGGGGATCATCACCGATCAGATGCCCTGCGACGATTTGAGCGTTGCGCCAGAGACCGATACGGCTGAATTCCCGAGAGCCAAGGGTGAAGGAGAGGGCGCCATGCCGGAGCGACTGCGGTAGTGGGGGATACTGATCAAGGTCGTGACCGTCTCGGCCGTGCTCGTCGCGGCCCGGATCGCCGGGCATACGTCGGGTGCAACCTCGCCCCGCTCAACACCATCTTCTCGGGCCCCCCGGCAACAATCCCGGGACCGAGCGGTACTGTTCGAGAACCGCGATGGACCGACAGAAGGCGACCGCTGACCGGATCCCCGGGTTCTGCCGAGAATCTCGCGACCCGGCGGAAGAGCCTCGCGATGCTATCGCGAGCGTCCGCTCCAGGGAATGACATGGCGCAAAGCGGCGAGAGATGAAGGTGATCAAGGCCGACTACTGACACTCGTCGCAGCCGCACCCCTCGTCGTGCTCGAACTCGCCCTCGAGCTCCTCCTGGGTGATCATCCGGTCGTTCTCAGGCGCGAGGATCCCGATCGGCTCGAAGATGCCGCTCTCACCCTCCCGCATGACGCGGATGTACCGGACGTCGTCCGAGAACGGCGACTCGGTCGAGACCGGCAGGAGCAGGCAGGTATCCTCAAGACCGGCGAGCATCTCCCTGAGCTGCCCGACTGTGAAACCCTCGACCTCGTACGCGATCTGGTAAAACCCCATGGTGATCGCCTCCCCTGTGCGGGCCGGGCTAATAAGGATATCTCACCGACCACGCCCGTGGCTCGACCAGTGGGCTGCCACGAAGAGCCGGACCAGCTCGGCCGCAACGGCCGCGGTCTGGCCGGAGTCGACCGGGCAGACCTCGACATAGTCGAACCCGACCGAGAGCGGCGCGAGCCGCTCCACCGCAGCCCGGACGTCGGAGGGCAGGAGGCCGAAAGGCTCGGGCGTACCGAGGCCCGGGGTCAGGCAGCAGTCGATCACGTCCGCGTCGACCGAGAGATAGACCGAACGGCAGCCGATCGCGGCCGTCACGTCGTCGAGGACCGCGTGGATCCCCGCCCGACCCACCTCGTCCGCGGTGATGCAGAGCAGGTCCCTGGCGAACTCGAACTGCTCGCGGTCGCCAGAGCGGGCCCCGATGATCGCCACGTTCTTCGTCGTCTCCTCGTACACGATCCGGTTCGTACACCCGTGGTTGTACCGGGTGCCGCGATACTCGTTCCGTAGGTCGAGGTGCGCGTCGAGGACGACGTACCACTCCGGCCTGACTGCACGAACGGCGCCGATCGTGAGCGTATGCTCGCCGCCGAGCAGCACCGGGAACTTCCCGTCACGCACGAGTTCGGCAACGGCCTCCTCGACCTGCGCCACCATCCCCTCGGGCACGACCGGCACCTCGAGATCGCCGAGATCGTGGAGTGGGACCTGATCCATGTCGAGGTCGAAAGCAGGGACGTACGGCTCAAAATTGTAGGTGACCTCCCGGATCGCCCGGGGGCCGAACCGGGTGCCTGGACGGTACGACGTGGTATTGTCGAACGGGACGCCGAGAATCACGTATCGGGCGTCGTCGTAACTTGCCATTGCATCGGCGAAGCGGTAACTCTGGACCTCGGGCATACCCTTTCAGATACGCCGCGGTCCATATCGAACTTTCTCCGCCGGAACGACGGAACGGCCGGCCATCGGCTCAGTCGAGCTCTGCGCTTGCCCATGGACTCGATGTACATGAGCTCCTTGCCCGTCTCGACATCCCCCTGCTTCTCGGGCGGGATCTCGATCTCGAAGTTCGTGAAGTCCTTCATGTCCATCATCTGCGCGGTCGTGCCCGAGATCGAGAGGACCTGCGCCGACTTCCGTTCGACGATCGGTACATAGGCCTTGGCCGAGACCGGCTGGACGATCGAGCGCTTGACCCCGTCAAAGATGCCCATCACGTCGATCCGGGCCTTCGCCGCGCCGTGCTTGCCCGGCTTCGAGATCGAGATCGAGAGGATCTTACTGGGCTCTTCGTCGACCACGACGTACCGCCCCTCCTTGAGCTTGCCGACTTCCGTCTGTTCCTTCATTGAAAAACAACCACCGTCTGCGAAAATGCAGTAGTAATTTATCTTGATTGGGCTACATAAATGACTCGGAGGCGCCGCTCCGTTCCCACGCAGCCACTGTCGCCCCCCACGGGCCGATCCGGGCTCGGGACGGCGGCGCCTTTCGGGAGAAGGATGGAGTTCGCGGAGGCATGCCGGGAGATCGCGGCCGCAGTCGAGGAGGTCGCCCTGCCGCTCGTGAACACGGCCGAGGGGGGCGAGATCGTCGGTATCGGCGCGGCGCAATCCGAGACGAAGCGGCTCGACCAGGTGGCCGAGGATGTCGTAGTCGAACTTCTGCGCGAGTACCGCCTCTGCCGGACCCTGATCTCCGAGGAGTGCGGCCGCGTCGATATCGGTGGCGATGCCGGCACGGTCTTCCTCGACCCGATCGACGGGACCTATAACGCGCTCGCCGGGATCCCGTTCTACGCCCTCTCGATCGCCTACGCCGAACAGGGCGAGGTGATCCGCGCCTTCGTCCGCGATCTCGCGAACCGCGAGACGTTCACGGCCGAGCGGGGCCGGGGCGCATGCCTGAACGGCAGGCCGATCACGACCTCGCCGACCAATCTCCTCGAGGAGTCGGCCATGTCGATCTACGGCCGTAAGTTCGACCCGGCGAACGTGATGGACCTCGGCCGGACCATCCGGCGCTGGCGCCTGCTCGGGGCCTCGGCCCTTGAGCTCTGCTACGTCGGCGCCGGGCGGCTCGACGGGTTCATCGACCTTCGCGGCACCCTCCGCGTGACCGACGCGGCTGCCGGGATCCTGGTCTGCACCGAGGCCGGTGGCATCGTGACCGACCGCGACGGCGACGACCTCCGGTTTCCCGACGAGGTTCGGATCGGCCGTTGCCTCGTGGCTACCAATGGCCCGCTCCACCGAAAGGTGGTCGAGTATCTGCGCTGAGCCATGAAGGTCCTCTTTCGCTCCCGGATTGACATGGCGGCGGCCCTTGATCTCACGCGCGACCTCGCCGACCGTCTCGGCGCTCGCGGAGTCGCGGTTGCGTTCGACGCCGGCACCGGCGCCGCGCTCGGCCGGCCGGGCGAGCCGATCGCCTCGACCGACGCGGACGTGATCGTCTGTGTCGGCGGCGACGGCACGATCCTGCTGGCCGTCCACGAGATGGGCCGGCAGCGCCCGGTCCTCGGCGTCAACTACGGCGAAGTCGGGTTCCTCGCGGACCTCGAGCCGACCGAGGCGCCGGCCTTCCTCGAAGGGCTCGTCAGGGGATTTACGGTCGAGCCCCGCATGCGGATCGCGATCTCTGTCGACGGGTCCGTGATCGGCACCGCCCTGAACGAGGCCGTGATCGTGACCAGCCGGCCCGCGAAGATGCTTCGGTTCTCTGTCCTGATCGATGGTGTCCGCTCCGAGCAGTTCCGCGCGGACGGCCTCCTCGTCTCGACACCGACCGGCTCGACCGCGTACGCGATGTCGGCCGGCGGCCCGCTCGTCGACCCGCGAATCGAGGGGTTCCTGCTCGTGCCGCTCGCGCCGTACATGCTCTCGTCGCGCCCCCACCTCATCTCGAGCGACCGCACGGTCGAGCTCGGGCTGGAATCCTCGAAGCCCGCCCACC
>CAVUEE010000014.1:0-11654 GCA_963740465.1 uncultured Methanoregulaceae archaeon | reverse complement strand
GGGCGCTGCCCGCACCTCTCCGTCCGAGACCGCCTCGACCATCCCCCCGCCCAGGAGCAGGGGCTCGATCCCCGGCTCCGTTCATCCAGAGCACCCCGGTCGCCATCGGTCCGAGCATCTTGTGGCCGGCGAACGCGAGGAAGTCGCAGCCGAGGTCGGCGAGCATCGACCGGCACGTGCGGCACGGACTGGGCGCCGTCGACGAGGATCCTCGCGCCGTGGTCGTGGGCCGACACTGCCCGATCTCCTTCACGGGCGCGACCGAGCCGAGCACGTTCGAGGCGTGCGTGACCGCGACGAGCCGCGTGGAATCGTCGATCGCCGCCTCGAACGCCTCGAGCGGGACCGTGCCGTCCGGAAGCGGGTCGAGGAGCGTCACCTCCACGCCGCGCTCGCGGGAGCCGGAGCCAGGGGAGGAGGTTCGAGTGGTGCTCGGCCCGGGTGGTCACGACCCGGTCGCCGCGCGCCCAGGGGAGGCCGGCCGCGACCATGTTGATGGCCTCGGTCGTGTTCTTCGTCGCCACGAGGAGGCCGTCGTCGCCGTTGATGAACCGGGCGACGGTCGCGTGCGCCTCCTCGTACCGGAGCGTGGCCATCCGGGCGAGGCGGTGGACGCCGCGCCGCATGTTTGCCCGTACGGGAGGTCGAACTCGCGGACGACGTCGACGACCTGGACCGGCGTCAGGCTGACCGAGGCACTGTCCAGGTAGTGGAGGTGCGCGAGCAGGGGGAAGTCGTTCCGGCAGTCCTCGATTGGCATGGTTCTCCTTCTTTCGGGTCGTTCCGGAGCGGATAAGATAGGTCCGCCCGCACTGCGGACGGATGGCTCCGGTCGTTCACGTGTCCGGCAGGACCGCAGCATACAGGCTCTGGCGGGCGTCCTGCAGATGAAAGCGTTCGACGATCAGGCGCTCGTCACGCAGTCGCCCGAGGGTATACTCGCAATGGTCTGCCTGGAAGCGCCGTCCGTTCGATCAGCGCCTTCTGGGTCAGTCGCCGGCTCCAGGCCAGCACCGTGTACCGCTTGGCCGACGGTGGGAGGGAGCCGATGCTCGTCTGTAAGGGGGTCAGGGGGGAGACAAAAACCATCACTCCGTTGGGTCATACCCAGGAGTGGGGTAATCACAATTGTTAAATTTTCGGGTCCGGGACAGCGTGGGCGGGGCCAGGCCGGGAAGAGAGGGGAATCGGAGGGTCCCCTCACTCCGCGAACAGCCCGGACGAGAGGTAGCGCTCGCCCGTGTCGGGCAGGATGACAACGATCGTCATCCCGGCCGACCGGGGCGCCCGCGACCTCCAGCGCGGCCCACAGGGCCGCGCCCGACGAGATGCCGGCGAGGATCCCCTCCTCGCGCGCGAGGCGTCGGGCCGTCTGGCGTCCTCGTTCGTGACGTGCATGACCTCGTCGATGACCGACCGGTTCGAGCACCTCGGGCACGAAGCCCGCGCCGATCCCCTGGATGGGGTGCGGCCCCGGCTCACCGCCCGAGAGGACCGGCGATCCCGCCGGCTCGACGGCGACGGCGCGAACGACGGGTTCCGCGCCTTGAGACCCGGCCACCCCCGTGAGCGTCCCGCCCGTCCCGACGCCGGCCACGAACGTCGAGCCGCGCCGTCCGTCTCGGCCCAGATCTCCTCGGCGGTCGTCCGGCGGTGGACCTCCGGATTCGCCGGATTGTTGAACTGCTGCGGCATGAAGAGCGCGTCCGGTCCGGCCTCGACCATCGACTCCGCCCGGCACCGCCCCGTCATGCCCTCGTCCCCCGCCGTGAGGACGAGCTCGGCGCCGTACGCCCCCAGGAGCTGCGACGCTCGACGCTCATGGTCTCGGGCATCACGAGGAAGGCGATAGCCCCGCCGGCGCAGACCATCGCGAGCGCGATCCCCGTGTTGCCGCTCGTCGGCTCGACGACCATCGTGCCGTCCGCATCAGGCCCGCCCCCTCGGCCGCCTCGATCATCGCGAGCGCGATCCGGTCCTTGACGCTCGACGACGGGTTGAGCGACTCGACCTTGGCCAGCACCGTGCCGCGAGCCCCGCCCCGAGCGCTTGATCCGGACGAGCGGGGTCTGGCCGATCGTGGCCGTGATGTCGTCGTAGATGCGTCCCATGGGAGTCAGGAGGGCGATCGGGAGGTATCAGGGTTTCGGGGGTCTCGCCGGTATTGGAGATCCCGTTCCGGCCGATCCCGCCGAATTGACAATCGTTAAATAACCCGGCGGACAACCTGTGAATCACAATCGTGACCTCCGGTCGGGCCGGACGACGGGGGTCGACGATGAACATACGGGTACAGAAGATATTCGAGGGGCTCTACGCGCTCGAGGACCTCCGCGAAGTCTACCGGCAGGCGCTCCCCACCGGGCTCGACGCCGACGAGGAGACCGTGGTACGGGGCGAACATCGCCGAGCTCGAGGCCATCGTGGCCGACCTCAAGGCCGGGACCGGCCAGCCGACGGTCACGAAGATCGCGGGCACGATCGACCTGCGGACCCGGAGGAGCAACGATGAACATCCAGCCGATCCAGGCCGCCGGCCGGCTCACGCTCGAGGCGAGGAAGGCCGTGATCAGCTACGGGGACGGTTACTCGACCTGCGACGCCTGCAGAAAGCCCTTCCGGCTCGACACGATCGCAAGCCCCCGATAGCTACGTTCCACGAGGAGCTCGCGGCCTTCGTCGACATGGACCAGGCGCGGGTCGTGCCCGGGGCCCGGCGGGGGTTCCAGGCGGTCGCCTCGTCGCTCGTGGAGAAGGGCGACCCGGTGATCGTCTCGCCCTCGCGCACTACACCGAGTTCCTGGCGGTCGAGCAGGCCGGCGGGCTGTCCGGGAGGTGCCGAAGACCGCAGAACATCATCACCACCGACGCCACGGCCGAGAAGATCGAGGAGGTGCTCCGCGAGAGCGGGCAGACCCCCGCACTCGTGATGATCGACCACTTCGACTACCAGTTCGCAAACGAGCACGATGTCACTGGGATCGCGAAGGTCGCGCACCAGTACGATATCCCGTTCCTGTACAACGGCGCGTACACGGTCGGCGTGATGCCCGTCGACGGCAAGGCGCTCGGCGCCGACTTCGTGGTCGGCTCGGGGCACAAGTGCATGGCCTCGCCCGCCCCGTCGGGCGTGCTCGCGACGACCGACGAGTACGCGCCGGGTCTTCCGGACCACGGGCATGGTCGGCGACGTGACCGAGCCGGAAGTTCGGGATCAAGGAGGTCGAGATGATGGGCTGCACCCTGATGGGCGCGAACCTGATCGCGATGATGGCCTCGTTCCCGGCGGTCAGGAGCGACGCAGCACTGGGACGAGGAGGTCGAGCGGTCGAACTACTTCATCGGCCGCCTCCTCGCGATCGAGGGCAGCCGGGTCCTCTCGAGTACCCCCGAAAGCACACGCTCACCAAGGTCGACACGACGGCTCGTTCGACACGGTCGCCCAGACCCACAGGCGTAAGGGCTTCTACCTCTCGGACGAGCTCTCAGCGCGGGATTGTCGGCGAGTTTGCCGGCGCCACCCGGACCTGGAAGCTGAACACCTTCGGCCTTTCGTGGAAGCGGGTCCGCTACGTCGCCGAGACGTTCACCGAGATCGCCGAGAGATACCGGATACCGATCACACCCAGGCGACGCCATGACAGAGAGAGAACAGACTGGAGAAGCCACCCTCGCCCTTCATGCCGGGCAGACGCCCGATCCGACGACCGGCTCCCGGGCGGTGCCGATCTACCAGACGACCAGCTACGTCTTCCGCGACGCCGAGCACGCGGCGAACCTCTTCGCGCTGAAGGAGTTCGGCAACATCTACACCCGGCTGATGAACCCGACGACCGACGTCTTCGAGAAGCGGATGGCCGCGCTCGAGGGCGGCACGGCGGCCGTCGCGGTCGCGTCGGGGCATGGCGGCCATCACGCTCGCCGCTGCTCACCGTCACCGAGCTCGGCGACGAGATCGTCAGCGGCGACAACCTCTACGGCGGGACCTACAACCTCTTCGCAGTCACGCTTCCCGCGGCTCGGCCGGACCGTCAAGTTCGTCGACTCGACCGACCCCGAGGCCTTCCGCGCGGCGATCACGGCGAAGACGCAGGCGATCTACGTCGAGTCGATCGGCAACCCGAAGCTCGACGTGCCCGACTTCGAGGCCATCGCGCGATCGCGCACGAGGCAGGCATCCCGCTTGTCGTCGACAACACCGACCGCGGTCGGGCTCGTCCGCCCGATCGAGCACGGCGCGGACATCGTGGTCTACTCGGCCACGAAGTTCATCGGCGGGCACGGCACCTCGATCGGCGGCGTCATCGTCGACGCCGGCAACTTCGACTGGGGCAACGGCAAGTTCCCCGGAGTTCACCGAGCCCGACCCGGGCTACCACGGGCTCGTCTACTGGGACGCGTTCGGCAACTTCGCCGGCCTCGGGAACGTCGCGGTCGCGTTCCGGGTCCGGCTCCAGCTCCTCCGCGACCCGGGGCCGGCGCTGTCGCCCGTTCAACGCGTTCCTGTTCCTGCAGGGGCTCGAGACGCTGCCGCTCCGCGTGCGGCGGCACTCGGAGAACGCGCTGACGGTCGCGCAGTTCCTCGACGGCGCACCCGAAGGTCGCCTGGGTCAACTACCCGGGCCTCCCGGACAGCCCGAACCACGCCCTGGCCGAGAAGTACCTAGCGGCGGCTTCGGCGCGCTCGTCGGCTTCGGCGTCAAGGGCGGGGGAGGCGGGCAGCGCGGTTCATCGACGGTGAAGCTCTTCGCCACCTCGCCAACATCGGGGACGCGAAGAGCCTGGTGATCCACCCGGCCTCGACCACGCACCAGCAGCTCACGCCCGAGGAGCAGCGCGCGACCGGCGTGACCGACGACTACATCCGGCTCTCGGTCGGCATCGAGGATCCCGAAGACCTCTGTCGCGACCTCGACCAGGCCCTCGCAGGGGTGTAACGGGCATGGGATCGGGATCGGTCGGCACGGTCGAGACCCGGTACATGACCCTCCCGGCCCCCCTTCCCCTCGAGGGGGGCGGGGACGCTCCCGGGGGTCGTGCTCGCGTACGAGACCTACGGCCGGCTGAACGACGCGCGGAGCAACGCGATCCTCGTCTGCCACGCGCTCTCGGGCGATGCCCACGCGGCCGGACACCACGAGGGTGACGACCGGCCGGGCTGGTGGGACGGGCTGATCGGCCCGGGCAAGGCCCTCGACACGGACCGGTTCTTCGTGATCTGCTCGAACGTCATCGGCGGCTGCCAGGGCTCGACGGGCCCGTCCTCGATCGATCCCGAGACCGGCCGTCCCTACGGCTCCTCCTTCCCCGTGATCACGGTCCGCGACATGGTCGCGGCGCAGCGGGCCCTGGTCGCAGGACTCGGGATCGGGCAGCTCTATGCGGTCATCGGGGGCTCGATGGGCGGCATGCAGGCCCTGCAGTGGATCGTCTCCTATCCCGACGCCGTCCTGAAGTCGGTCATCATCGCGGCGACTGCGACCTCGTCGCCCCAGCAGATCGCGTTCAACGAGATCGGCCGGCGGGCGATCATGACCGACCCTGCCTGGAACGGGGGCGACTACGTCGGCCGGGAGGAGCCCGAGGCCGGCCTCGCCCTCGCCCGGATGATCGGCCACGTCACGTACCTCTCGGACGAGTCCATGCACGAGAAGTTCGGCCGCCGCCTGCAGAGACCGGGAGAGCTTCGGGTTCGACTTCGCGACCGACTTCGCGGTCGAGTCGTACCTCCGCCACCAGGGCGAGTCGTTCACGCGCCGGTTCGACGCGAACTCGTACCTCTACATCACCAAGGCCCTCGACTACTTCGACCTCTCGGTCGACGGTTCGCTCGCGGCCGGCCTCGCCGGGGTTGAGGCGAAGGTGCTCGTGGTGGCCGTCTCGTCGGACTGGCTCTACCCGCCGTACCAGTCGCAGGCGATGGTCGAGGCCCTGGCCGCGAACGAGGTCGAGGTCGAGGACCGCGAGATTGCGTCGAAGTACGGACACGACGCGTTCCTCCTCGAGAACGGCCAGCTCAACTACCTGGTCGGCCGCTTCCTCTCGCGGATCGAGGTACGGGACGTCATGACCACCGCCGTCCCCACGATCGATACGGGCGCCGTCCTCGTCGATGCAGCCTCGGTCATGATCGATCTCGGGGTCAACCACCTTCCCGTCCTCGCCCCGAACGGTGCGCTCGCCGGGATCGTCACCTCGTGGGACATCGCCAAGGCGGTCGCCCGCGGCCATTCCCGCCTGTCCGAGATTATGACGCAGAACGGTCGTCACGGTCGGGCCTGGCGAGACGGTCGGCGAGGCCGCGGCCCGGATGGAGTCCCACGCGATCTCGGCCCTGCCGGTCGTCGACGACGACAATCGACTGATCGGGATCGTCTCGTCCGAGGCCCTGAGCCGACTGGTGGGTCGGTGCCGATGAGGCTCCTCGGGATCCACGCGGACTTCTTCCGCTACCGGGCCACGAAGCGGACCCGTCTGGCCGAGGAGGTCGCCGTTCGCGAGGACGGCCAGTCGGACTGCTGCGTCCTCTTCACCTGCGTCGAGGCGGGGGACGAACGGGAGCCGGCGGGGATCGTCGACCGCGCGGCCGACGAGGTAATGGTCCGGCTCGCCCGGATCGGCGTGGACCGCGTCGTGGTCTACCCGGTACGCCCACCTGACGCCCGCGCTCTCGGCACCCGCGGTCGCCCTCGCCGTGCTGAACGCGTTCACAGCCTCCCTTGCCGAACGGGGTGTCGAGGTCAAGCGCGCGCCGTTCGGCTGGTACAAGGAGTTCGAGATGAAAGGAAAAGGTCACCCCCTCGCCGACTTCTCGCTCGGCATCTGTCCGCATTCGCTCCACGATTGCGATGCATCCTGCCCGTTCTGTCACCACCCGCTCCGCACGGCGGACCTCGAGGTGCGCGATGAGTCCTGACGGCCGCGAGGCGCTGCTCCTGCTCGGTTGCCCCGAGGTGCCGATCCAGCAGGCGCTCGCCCTCTACCTGCTCGGGCGGCTCCGGGCTGCCGGGTATACGACCACCTGCGCCGGCAACCCGGCCGTGCTCCAGCTCCTCCGCGTCTCCGACCCCGGTCGGCACTACGTCGGCCCGGCCGTGGAGATCGAACGGTACATCGGCGAGCTCGCCGAGGGGAAGCGCACGCCGGGGCTCTGCGTCGCGTTCGCCCACAGCGATGCCGGGCTCACGTTCGCGGCGACGGCCCGGTACATGCTGCCCGAGGCGCGGTTCGTCCTGCTCGTCTTCGGCCGCGAGGCCGAGGCCCTGGCCGAGCAGGTGACGTTCCCCGTGCGAGAAGATCGTGGACGTGGCGGTCCACAACCCGTCGAAGTTAAAGCGACGGATTGACGAGGTCTTTGCATGGGCTGCGTAGAGGACATGCCCTACGAGGTGATCCTCTCCAGGGCATCGTTCGCCGAGTGCCGCGCGTATGTCGAGAAGCACTGCCCGCGGTACTGCCATGTGGCGCCCGGGTTCCGGCTCTTCGAGAAGCACATGATCGGCGTCCCGCCGATCGCGATCGGCGTCGACGGCGATGTCGTGATCTTTCCGTTCACGAAGCCGTGCTACGGGACGTTCCTGCTCCGGATCGAAGACGCAGAGGAGGCCGCGCGTCTGGCCCCGCGCCTGAAGCGGCGGTAAAAAAGAGAGGCGTTCAGCGGTCGCAGCAGGACGCGGCGCCGCATCCATGTCCCTGGCAGGCAGAGGCCTGCACGGGGGTGCAGCAGGGGGAGGCCTGGCAGGAGCAGTTCGCTTCGTCGCAGACGCCGGCTCCGCCGCATCCCGCACAGGCGGCGTCCTCGCAGCAGTCAGCCGGACCGGCGTCGGTGGACGTGAGTGCCAGGGCGCCGATCGGCACGGCCGCCAGCAGGACCAGGCAGCCGATCATCACCATTGTTCGTTTTTGAATCTCGATCACCTCATTCTGTGAACCTCGCAGGAGATCCGCGAGGTTCACATATGTGAATCACATATGTGAATCACGAGGATAAAACTATTGGCCCGACACCCCCTCCGCCGCGAGAGGGCTACGGTCAACCGGCTCGCCGGTTACGCCCGGATCCGAATGATGTAGGATCCCCGCTCGTGCCGCGGACGCACCGTCTCCGGATCCGCGAGCGTCCGGATGTGAAACGTGAGTCTTCCGGCCCGGAGGCCCGGTCGGCAGGAAGAGTTCGGAGAGGGTCTGCGCCGCCATGAGTGAGCCAGGATCCGGAACCGCTGAATGGTCCTCACGTGGCTCGAGGATCTCGCGGACCGAAGCATCGTCAGGAACGGCCGTATCCTGATGCGCCTGCGGTACGCATCTCTCGGCCCGGCTCCCGGCGGCCGGTAGTCCTCAGGCGGGCTTCGAGGACTGCCTCGACCCTCTCGCCTGTCGTGGTGGACATCACGAGCCCCTCTTCGGCCCGCGCGGGGTCGGCCGTGCTCGAGACGACGATCCCCGACACCGAGACAGGGGACCGGGCCTAGTCGAGGCGGCGGCGCTGCTGATCGATCGAGTGCCCACGATGCTCGCTCGGGTCGGGTACCAACACGCAGACGAAGCCCCTTGTCTCGCGCATGCAGCCGCCACAAGCTGGGAAAGCTGCGCGGAGGTGCCACAGGGACCCGTCCGGCCGCGAACAATTCCATAATCCTAAATACTTATTCGATCAAGATTTAATCGAAACGGTGGGAAGGGGCCGGGACCGGCGGCACGAGTCGTGCGCATGGTATGGTGGATCTGCCAATGTCCCGGTACGCACCGGTGAATTCGATGAAGGAACGTGATCAGGGAATGGACCGGCGGGTCAGGGAGTTCGTCTCACTCTCGCCGGACGGACGGATCTGGGGAGAGATCATCACCGAGCCGCTGCTGACGGTCGCACAGGTCGCCGCGACGCTGCAGATCCGTGAGAAACTCGTCCGGAACCACATCAAGGAGAAGCGCCTGAAGGCCGTCAAGATCGGCAAGTACTGGCGGATCAAGCCCGAGGACCTGCACGCCTTCATCGAGGGGAACTCCTCGATCCAGACCGAGGCCCACCCTCACATCTCCGAGCGGAACGGGCTTGAGGACGGACTGATCAACACCGGCGTCTGACGCGTCGGCTATTTTAGAAAATTTTCGGGGCCGAAGGCCCGCAGAACCGTGAACCGGGAGGCGATGCCTCCCGGTTATACCGGGTAGGGGACGTCCGGTATGAACTTCGTGCCGTAGTGGATCACGCCCGACTCCCCCTCGGTCCCGATCCGGCGGAAGACCGAGCGTACGCGCATCCCGATCCGTGCCTCGCCCACATCCTCGACAACGATCTGCGCGGTGACGCGCGGCCCCTCGTCGAGCCGGATGATCGCGAGCACGAACGGAGTCTGCTGCTCGAACGCGTCCGATGCCGACCGGATCACGGTGAAGGTCACCACCTCGCCCCTCCCCTGGAACCGGTACGGCTACGATCTCGCCCGAGCGCCGGCAGTCCGGGCAGAACGAACGCGGCGGGTAGAACGTGCGCTCGCACGAGGTGCACTGCGTCCCGATCGAGGTTGTAGCGCTGGGGGATCTTGCGCCAGAAGCGTGGGACCGACATCTCAGGCCCTCCCGAAGATATGGACCGCGACCGTCGCACCGGTGCCGCCGACGTTGTGGGTCATCCCGATCTCGGCGCCGTCGACCTGCCGCCGTCCCGGCGTCTCCGCGGAGCTGCTGGACGATCTCGGCCACCTGCTTGATCCCGGTCGCACCGACCGGATGGCCGCAGGCCTTCAGCCCGCCCGTGGTGTTGACCGGGATCCGGCCGTTGAGCGCGGTCTCGCCCTCCTCGGTCAGCCGCCCGGCCTCGCCCTTGCCGCAGAACCCGAGGTCCTCGATCGCGCAGATCTCGGCGATCGTGAAGCAGTCGTGGACCTCGACCAGGTCGATCGCGGCCGGCGTGAGCCCGGCCATCTCGTAGGCCCGACGGGCGGCCACGACCGTCGCGTCGAGGGTCGAGATGTCGCGCCGGTCGTGGAGCGCGATCGTGTCCGTGGCCTGTGCCGTCGCGAGGACCTTCACGGGGGCGTCCGTGAACTCCCGCGCGCGCTCGAGCGGCGCGACGATCACGGCCGCCGCCCCGTCCGTGATCGGCGAGCAGTCGAAGAGCCGGAGCGGGTCGGCGACGAGCGGAGACCGCAGCACGGTATCGATCGTGATCTCCTGTGGAACTGCGCGATCGGGTTCCGCGCCCCGTTGTAATGGTTCTTGACCGCGACCATGCGCCAGCTGCTCCCTGGTCAGGGGGTAGCGGTGCATGTAGTCGGTCGCGATCATCGCGTACAGCCCGGGGAACGTGGCCCCGACGAACCCCTCCCACTCACGGTCGGCCGCGCCGGCGAGCGCGTCGACCGTGGTCGCGGTCTCGACGTCGGTCATCTTCTCGACCCCGGCCGCGACCACGATATCCTCCATGCCCCGAGGCGACCGCGATCACGGCCTGGCGGAAGGCGAGCCAGCCCGAGCAGCAGGCCGCCTCGACCCGCGTCGAGGGGATATGGCGCGAGGCCAGGCCCGCGTAGTCGGCGATCAGGGCGCCGACGTGCTCCTGCTCGACGAAGCGCCCGGCCGTCATGTTGCCGACGTAGAGCGCATCGATCCGTTCGCCCGAGAGCTGTGCGTCCTCGAGCGCCAGGGCGCCCGCCTCGACGAAGAGGTCGCGGAAGGAGGTCTCCCACTTCTCCCCGAAGGTCGTGCATCCGATTCCGATTACGGCGACGTCTCTCATCACTGCATCACGATCTTTCCCTTGTGTCTGGCATAGCGCGCATAGTCGACGTAGATCGGGTTCGACGAGCAGCTGGCGGACCGTCGGGGCTCCGTCCCGCCGGAACGTCTCCGCCTCGATCGCGTCGGTCACCTCGATATCGAACGAGTCGCTCCCGGCCCCGGAGCCGAAGGAGGTGACGAAGATCCGGTCGCCCGGCTTCGCGATATCGAGGGTCGCGGCCAGGCCGATCATCGTCGCCCCCGAGTAGGTGTTGCCGAGGGTCGGGACCACGAGCCCGGGCTCGATCTGTTCGGGCGTAAACCCGAGCTGCTGCGCGACCCGCCGCGGGAACTTCGCATTCGGCTGGTGGAAGACGGCGTAATCGTAGTCCGTCGCGCTCTTTCCCGCCTGCTCGAACAGCAGCCGCGCCGCGCCCTGGACGTGCTTGAAGTACCCGGGCTCGCCCGTGAACCGGCCGCCGTGGCTGGGGTAGGTCTGCCCCTCCCGCCGCCAGAAGTCGGGCGTGTCCGTCGTGAACGAGACCGTCCGGTGGATCTCGGCGATAGGTTCGCGGTCCCCGATCAGGAACGCGGCGCCGCCGGCGGCCGCCGTGTACTCGAGCGCGTCCGAGGGCGCGCCCTGCGCGACGTCCGAGCCGATCGCGAGGCCGTACGTGACCATGCCCGCGCCGACGAGGCCCATGCAGGCCTGGATCCCGGCCGTGCCGGCCTTGCAGGCGAACTCGTAGTCGGCCGCCGTCATGTTCGGGGTCGCTCCGATCGCCTCGCCGACCGTGCACGCGGTCGGCTTGACCGCGTACGGGTGCGACTCGGACCCGACGTAGACCGCCCCGATCTCGGCGGGGTCGATATCGCGGCGGGCGAGCGCGTTCCGGGCGGCCTCGACCGCGATCGTCGCGGTGTCCTCGTCGACG
>CAVUEE010000013.1:0-59831 GCA_963740465.1 uncultured Methanoregulaceae archaeon | reverse complement strand
CGGCCGGGATCGGGCCGTACCTCGACGCCGTCGGCCTCGACCCGGACGAGTAACTCCTCGAGACCATGCCGTCCATGCACTTCGACGGCCTCGTGGCGACCACGCCCCTCCGCACTATCGACAAGCCCCGGCTCCTCCGGGACCTCACGAGGGGCGTCGCGGTCCGGCCGCGGACCTGGAGCCGGAGGAGGCCGGGCGTGCCACCTGATCGTCGATGCGACCGGGATCGCCCGGGCCTTTCTGCCGCCCTGCAGGTCCGAACTGACGCTGCCGACCCTGCAGCACCGCGTCGCGGTGGAAGCGAGCGGGGACGAGCGGCTCGAAGCCGGAGTGTACGGCAACGACGTCCCCGGGCTCGGGTACCTCTGGGTCTTCCCCGTGGGAGGGGGCGAGTACCATGTCGGCGTCGGCGGCATCGGGCTCGCCGGCCTGGAGCTGATGGACCGTTTTTACCGGGAGATGTCCGGACGGTTTACCGTCACCCGGCTCTGCGGCTGCCGGGGCGAGGTCCGGGTCGCATCCCCGTATATGCGACGCCGTTCTTCACGGAGGAACGGGGGCGGGACGGAGCATCCCGGCTGACCGTGGGCGTCGGCGAATCGATCGGGACCGTTACGCCGTTCACTGCCGAAGGGATCGTCCACTCCCTGGACTGCGCGAGGATCCTCGCAGAGCACCTGCGGGACCCGGAAGGGTATACCCGCGCCGTGCTGGCGCGGTTCGGGTGGATGCGGCGGGAGCGCGAGACCCTCGATTACCTCCTGGCGCATCGGGAGACGAACGGACCCAGGGTGCGCGACCGGTGGCGGTTCTACCGCAACGCCCGCCGTTCCGGCATCGACCTCCCGATGATCGAGGCGTTCAGGCGGCTGGGGAGCCTCTCACGCTGGGTGGACGGCGGCCTGGACCGGTGAGATGTCCCGGGAGGCCTTTTCAGGCAAGAATGGGTTCTGAATAAGTTCTGTCATCGGTGGGTCACTGCACCGGTCGGCCGGCGGGTCGTCTACGAGCCCGGGACCGCGAAATAGAACGGGGAGGCCGGTCAGGGGATGACGATTCGCAGTGTTTGAAGTTGCCGCTGCAGACGACGTAGGACCTGCCGTCGCTTCCCCTGGCGAGCCGGTAGTAGGTGGTCTTGTAGTACAGGGTCATCTGGCCGGGCTGCATATAGACGTAGTCGACCCAGCCGGTCCCGTTCTCCGTCGCTCCCTTCAGGATCTCGTCGCGGAAGGGTCTCCCGGTCACGTCCGTCTTGCCCCTGAAGTTGACGCCGACCACCTGGATGTTGCCCGCGTGGGCGGCCATCGTCAGGTTCGTGTCATAGACGAAGGCGTAGAGGGCCGGGTCCGCCGGGTCGCGATACGGCGCCTCCCCGGCGTTGATGCGACGGAACGTATCGGACGCATCGCTCTCGATGGCCGCGGCCGTCGTATTCACGAGCGCCGTCACGGCCTCGTCGGTCGACGTCGGTCGCGCGCAGCCGACCCCGAGGTTCCGGTAGATGATCCGCTCGTACACGCTGACACCACGGGCATCCTTCTCGTTCTGCGCCCGCTCGAGCGCGTGCTCGAAGGCGCTGACCAGCGCATCCGGGACGTCCCTGCTGAAGATGTAGTAGAAGTCGTTCTCGCTCATGGTATTGACGATCTCGTAGGCGTCGGGGTCCGCCGCTGTCTTCAGCATCTGGTACCGCCCGGCGAGATCGCCGGTCGCCCAGAGGTCGATCCGGCCCTCCTCGAGCATCCGGACGAGGTCCTCGGGCGTCCTGCCGTGGACGAGCTGCGACTCGTCGATGCCCCGGGCCAGGAGCGAGTTCTCGACGGTGTCCTGGACCGTCCCGATCTGGGTACCGCTTCAGATCCGCCGCCGAGGCGATCGCGATCGCCCTGTTCGTCGGGGCGTAGATCACGAAGTTGCCCCTGGTGAACGGCCCGGCCCCCTGTAGAGCGGGTCACGCTCGGGCGTCCGAACGATGGAGAAGACGACCGTGCTCGTGTTGTTGCGAGCCTGACGGAACGCGTCGGCCGGGGGACGACCCGGACGTCCCTGCGCGTGCGGGTCACGCCGAGGTCCTGCCAGACGGATGCCAGGACCTCGACCGAGAGGCCGGTCGCGGCCCCGTTCTCCAGGGAGTGTCCGGCGGGTGCTCCTCGGTGAAGTACGTCAGGTCTCCGGCATCGCTGCGTCGGCCCCCTCCGGTGGATGTGCCATCCTCTCCCGAGAGGCAGCCGGCGGTCAGGAGCAGCGCTGCAATGCAGACCGTCGCAAGGAAAGGGGCCGCGGACCGGGCCGATGGCGACATGCTCTGGATTCTGCACCGGCGAATAAATCCATGGTATTTTTCCCGTGTCCGGGAAGTCCGTGGCCCGGCCGGGTCGGTCGCGTTCGCTGTGCTTACCCCCAGCGCCGGGACGAGCGTCTCCGCTCGCACCCGGCGGCTTCCGTAAGGATTAATACGGCGCTGTCCGAAGCGCGTGCATGGCTCTCACTGCCACGGTCCCCGCGCCTCCCAGGTTCTCGCGCATCCCCAACCACGTGGGCATCATCCCCGACGGGAACCGGCGGTGGGCCCTGGGGCGGGGCCTTCCCAAGTCTGCCGGGTACGAGCACGGCATCGAGCCCGGCCAACGGTTCTCGACGTCGTGTGGGACCTCGGCATCGAGGAGGTCTCGACCTACATCTTCACGAAGGAGAACACGCACCGGCCCCGGGACCAGGTCGAGGCCTTCAAGGCCGCCTTCGTCACGTTCATCGACTGGGTCGAGAACCAGGACGCCTCGGTGCTGCTCGTCGGTGACACCGGCTCCGCTGTCTTCCCGAGGGGCTCGAGCATCTCACCGTGCCCGAGGAGGGCAGGAAGCCGAGACGGCACTGCAACCTCCTCGTCAACTACGGCTGGAAGTGGGACGTGGGCGAGGTGGTCAGGGCGCACGCTGCCGGCATGGGCGACGACCCGCTCGACCTCATCGGCTCGCGGCACGTCTCCAGGATCGACCTGGTCGTCCGGTGGGGCGGGAGGAGTCGGTTGAGCGGCTTTCTGCCCCTGCAGTCCGCCTACGCGGACCTCTTCGTCGTGGACGCGCTCTGGCCCGACTTCGAGATGGAGCACTTCTACGACGCCCTGCGCTGGTACGGCGGCCAGGACGTCACGATGGGCGGCTAGGTCCGCCCTCCCCTTCGCGGGCGAAGTCGTGACATCGACCTGCCCGATCGAGGACGGGCGGGCCCCGCCATCTCCCGGGCCGAAGGAGCGGGGAATCGTACCATGAGAATTATCATCAGGTGCGCCAATCTCCAAGCATGAGCAGTCATCTTCGGTGGATCGGCCTCCTCCCGCTCGCAGTCGTGCTGGCGCTGGCCGTGCAGGCCGCCGCCGTCTCCGTCGCCCCCGTGGCGGCGGAGCCGAACGATGGAGGCGGGGTACACCTGTCGGGCCTCGGCTTCAGTCCGTACCTGCCGGGGCAGGGCCCGGACCGGACGGGGCCGCTCCCCCCGGACCAGGTCCGGTCCCGGCTCGCGGTCGTCGCGCCGGCGACCGACTGGGTCCGCTCGTACGGCACCGAGAACGGGCTCGAGACCATCGGCCGGTTCTCGCACGAGCTCGGAAAGAAGGTCGCCGTCGGGGCGTGGCTCGGCCGGGACCGCGCCGCGAACGAGCGGCAGATCGCCGGCCTGATCGCGATCGGGAAGGCCGGGCAGGCGGACGTGCTGATCGTCGGGAGCGAGACCCTGCTCCGCGGCGACCTCTCCGAGGCCGAGCTGCTCGGCGTCATCGCCCGCGTGCGCCAGGCCGTTCCCGGGCGTGCCGGTGACCACGGCCGAGACCTACAACATCTACCTCGACCACCCCGCGCTCTTCGGTGCCGTCGACCAGGTCTACGTCCACATCTACCCGTTCTGGAACGGCGTCGGCATCGACCGCGCCGTGACGGCGGCGGGCGAGGCGTGCACCCGGGTCGAACAGAAGGCCGGCGGCAAGTCCGTGGTCGTCGCGGAGACGGGCTGGCCGAGCGCAGGGGAACCGAACGGCGCGGCCGTCCCGTCCGCTGCGAACGCGGAGCGGTACTTCCGCGAGTTCACGGCCTGGGCGAAGGGCAGGCAGGTCCCGTACTTCTACTTCGAGGCCTTCGACGAGGCTGGAAGGCGCAGCACGAGGGCGAGCGCGGAGCCCACTGGGGTCTCTGGGACCAGAACGCGCACCCGAAGTACAGCCTCCTCGCCACCGCGACGCCGTCGGTGACCGTCACGCCGGCGATCACGGAACCGGCGGTCGTACCTCCAGCGACGAGGACCTTCGGCCGGCGGTATGCCATCGGCCCGCTGAGCGGATCCCCCTCGCGCGTCTCATCGGTCCCGGGGGCGCGGATAGGCCTTCCGGCGGGGTCCGGGAGAGCCAGCGTCGGTTCAGGCGGCGATCACACCGCCCCCGGGCGGTTTCGTCCGATGGTACCCCGCCGCCCGGTGGCGTGCAGGGCTCCGCTGAAGCAGATAGTACGCCCGTCAGTCCCGCCCTCCGCGTGCCGGGGCGGGCCCCGCCGGAGCCGCAGAAAAGGAGAGGAGACCTACGCCTGCTCGGCCTTGTCGGCCGCCAACTCGCCGGCTCCTCGGCCGGCGCCGGCGGCCGGTAGTGCTCCATCAGGGCCTCGAGCACCGCGTCGACCCCCTCGCCCGTCGCGGTGGACATCACGAGCCCTTCCTCGGCCCGCGCGATGTCGGCCTTGTTCGAGACGACGATGATCGGGACCGAGACGAGCGTGCGGACCTCCTCGAGCAGACGATACTGCTCCGCGATCGGGTACCCGCAGTGCTCGCTCGGGTCGAGCACGAAGAGGCAGACGTCGGCCACGTCCATCAGGGCCGCGAGCGCCTGCCGCTCGATCGGGTTCCGGTCCTCGGCCGGCCGGTCGAGGATCCCGGGCGTGTCCACGAGCTGGATCCGGCCGAGCGAGCGTCTCGCGGTGGCCGATGATCACGCCCTTGGTCGTGAAGGGATACCCGGCCACCTCGGGCGCGGCCGACGAGACCGCGCGGATGAACGAGGACTTGCCCACGTTCGGGTACCCGGCCACGACGACCGTGAACTCGTCCGAGACGTGCGGCAGCTTCCGCAGCACGTTCCGGGCGTCGTTGAGGAACCGGAGCTCGGGGTCGATCTGGTGGACGATCGAGGAGATCCGGGCCACCGCCCGCCGCCGCTGGGCCGTGATGTCCTCGGCCCGGCGCATCTTCGAGGCGATCGAGAAGCCCTTCTCGCGCACGTGCCAGGCCGCCCAGCCCACGGCCCCGAGCGCCTTCTTCATGCGGTCGATGCCGTACAGGATCTCGACCATGTGCTGGTAGAACGGCGGCAGGGTGTTGATGTCGGGGAACCGCTGCAGGATCGAGACCAGCCGGTCGTGGACCGCGGCCGTCACGGCCCGGACGAACTCCTCGTTCGCCCGGTCCTTGTTGTGCTTCTCCTTCCGCTTTGCCGCGGCCCGCCTGAACGACACGTCGAGGATCTCCTCGGCGGTCGGGATCGTCGGGGTCTTCTCGAACTCCACGCCCTCCTGCGTCCACTCGGGGGGCAGGGTGTCGTATTCCATCTCGTAATCCACGGTCGATCTACTCCGGTGCTCTCTATCTCGGGCGTCCCGGATTTAGCCCTTCTGCTCCATCCCGGAGGTGGGTCGCGGATCGCACGGGGCCCTGGGGCCCGGTCCGCTTTCGATACGCGGCGACCCCGGAACGGAAGGCCGGTCGCCCCGGAGGGCCGAACAGAAAAACGGTGATGGTAGGTTTCCCGGCTACTCGGCCGGCGCTTCTTCTTCCGCCGCCGGTTCGGCCGCCGGCTCGGGCCGCTTCACGGTCTCGACCATGCGGATCTCCTTGACGGAGGGCGCGGCCTCGAGGATGTCGCGGACGATCGTCGGCTTCCAGAGCATCCACCGGCGGTCGTACGAGATGCCCGGCGGGAGTTCGAAGGTCAGCACGCCGCTCCTGAGCTTGGACGCGAGCTCGCGCCCGGAGTAGAGCCGGACCAGGCCGTTCGCCCGGTCGAGCTCGTTCTCCACGACCTCGACGATGCGGAACGTGTAGTGGAGGGTCTTGCCCGCGAGCTCGTTGTTGTAGTCGACGATCGCCCGCGAGCCGATGATGTCGCGCACGACCCCCTCGCGGTTATCGTTCTTGACCCGCGAGCCGACCTGGATCTTCTCGCCGAACTGCTTGAGCGGCACGCCCTGGACCTGCTCGCGGTCGTACTCGCCGAAGCCCTTCTCGGGGGGCACCTCGATCTCGCCCTCCTCGCCGGCCTCGCGGCCGACCAGCGCATCGTCGAGGCCCGGGATCACGTGCCCGCTGCCGACCCGCACCAGTATCGGGCCGTACGTCGCGGACGGGTTCTCGATCCCGGCCTCCTTCGCCGCCTCGGCACTGGTGGTGTCAAAAACGATATCGTCCGCCGAGCCCGTGTATTCGAGCCGGATATAGTCGCCCTCGGTTATCGCCACTGTGTCACCTTTCTATATTAAGTCGCAATCATCGCAGATAAGCTTTGACGAGGGCGCACGGTGCCGGCAGGGGCCGGCAGGGCCGCCCCGGGAACGGCAAGACACATCCCCTCGCACCGTGCATAGCTGAGCCATAGGATGATCGAGTTCGAACTGAAGGCGAAGGTCGACGACCTCGGCCCCGTGCGCGATGCGCTCCGGGCCCGCGGGGCGCGGCACGACGAGGACCGCGAGGAGCACGACGTCTACTACAACCACCCCGCCCGCGACTTCGCCGAGACCGACGAGGCCCTGCGCGTCCGGTACGCCGGGGAGAGCGCGGTCATGACCTACAAGGGGGCCAAGCTCGCCGGCACCCGGCTCAAAGCGCGCGAGGAGCTGAACCTCGCGGTCGAGGACGGGCGGATCCTCGAGGACGTGCTCGAACGGCTCGGGTTCCGGCGGACAGCGGTCGTCCGGAAGCGGCGCGAGCTCTGGTCTCTCGAGGGCGCGTCGATCGCGCTCGACGAGGTCGAGTCCCTCGGGACCTTCGCGGAGGTCGAGATCATCGGTGAGATCGGCGACGAGACGGTCGAGGAGCGCGTTCACGCGATCGCCCGGTCCCTCGGGATCACGGGCGAGCCGATCACGGCCTCGTACCTCGAGCTCGTGCTCGGAGCCAGCGGCGGCGAGCGACCGGCTGAAAGGCCGCTCCCGGCACGGGAGCGCCGCTCCTTTTGTCCGCGCAGAGCCGGCGCTGGGAGAGGAACGGTCCCGAAAAGAATGTGTGTTCTCTGTCTCTTTCCCGCGTGGCGGGCCGTGTCAGACTGTCAGCAGCTCGATCCCGATCTCCTTTGCGGTGTCGCCGAAGTGGATCAGCGCGCAGTTGCCGTCCGAGGCCATGCCCGGGTTCACGATCTTGACACCGTCGAGTTCGGTCACCCCGCGCTGCTCGTGGATATGGGCGCAGCAGATCAGGTCGAAGGCCTTCATGTGGTTCCGGACCGAGGTCGAGCCCACGTGCTGACCGTCGACCTCGTCGAGGGCGCCCATTGGGCGGGCAGTGGCTCAGGAGGACGTTGTGGACCGTCCGCTCCATGGCCGTGACCGTGGACGAGAGGACCCGGTCGATCTCCTCTTCGGAGAGCTCGAACGGCGTCCCGAACGGGGTCGGGTTCGAGCCCCCGAGGCCGGCGAACGTGATCTTACCGAGCGAGAGGCGGGAGCCGTGAAGCGAGACCGCGTCCGAGTGCTCGAGCACGTCCATGATCTCGCGGGGGTCGCAGTTCCCCGGGACCGCGAAACAGGGAATATCGATCCGGGCGAAGAGCCCGTCCACGGTATCGACCGGGCCGAAGTTGGTGATATCTCCGGCGACGATCATTGCGTCGGCATGCAGGTCGAGGAAGTTCTCGATCTTGCCGAAGTTTCCGTGGAGATCCGCGATCAGGAGGACATCCATCATACTCCTCTAGTATTCGAGTGAGGACTTCAAAACCTTAACCCAGATCCGAGAGCGATCCGGTCAGTTTTCCGTCGAGCGCGAGGCGCCCGAGGCGCCGCCGTGCCGTGGGCACGAGGGTTCGGGCCGGCCGGGACGCGAGCGGGGTTCCCGGGGAGCGGCGTGAACAGGTGGGCATGGACCCGGCACCCGCGTCGAGCGAGGTGCTCCGCGAGGGCGAGGGTCGCCTCCTGCTCGCCGTCGGTCTCGAACGGGAACCCGAGGATCAGGTCCACGACGGGCACGAAGCCGTGGTCGAGGACCCGGTCGACGGCCGCGAGGCCGTCTGCGACCGTGTGCCCGCGCCCGAGCGCAGCGAGCACTCGGTCGCTGCCCGACTGCACCCCGAAGTGGACCCGGGTGTTCGCGCAGAACTCCCGCACGAGCTCGAGGGCCTCGTCCGTGACGAACTCGGGCCGCACCTCGCTCGGGAAGGTCCCGAACCAGATCGTCGCGTCCTCCCGCGCGAGCGCCTCGAGCAGCCGCCGGACCTTCTCGAGCCGCGGCGTCCGGCCGTCCGAGCCGTACGCGAACGCGTTCGGGGTGACGAACCGGACGTCGGGAAGGGCCCGCGCGGCCTCGACGCAGGCGTCGATCGAGCGGTGCCGCATCCCGCCGGGGAAGAGCCGGGGGGTCTGGCAGTACGCGCAGGCGTGCGGGCACCCGCGCGAGCACTCGATATAGCCCTTCCTGCGGGAGAAGGGAGGGTAGGCGTCGAGCCGGACCGTATGGTCGGCCGGCACCAGCCCGCAGGCGGCCGTGGCCGTCCCCGGGACGGAGGTCGCCGAGCCGGCCTCGATGACGTCGAGGAGTCGGGCGAGGGTCCGCTCGCCCTCGCCGATAACGACGAAGTCCGCGACGCGGGCGACCTCCTCCCAGCAGGCCGAGGCGTGCGGCCCCCCCGCGATCGTGACGCAGCCGGCCCCGGCCATCTCCGCGAGCAGGGCGGGGGCGTTCGCGACGTTCAGTGAGTAGCAGGTGACGTCGTCAGCCGGGCAGGTCGTGCCGTGGAGGAAGCGCCCGTCCCGCTCGAGGGCCGCGGCCAGGGCCGCTTCCGTGTTCGCGGTTCCCCTGGCCCGCCGGAAGTTCACGCGCACAGAGGGCCTCCCGAAGCGATGGTCGGGGGATATGTGGCTCGCCGCGCCGTGAAAATACCGGAGCCACCTCCATGGACGATCTCGCCGTACAGCTCGACGCAGCCGAGCTCGGGGACCTGCACACCTGCCGCGGCCCGGGCATCTCGCCCCGCATCCGCCTCGGACCTCTCGACCAGCGCGTTCGCTCGCTCGCCGTCGTCGTAATCGACCCGTTCGAGCCGGGCTGTTCGTTCGCGCTCTGGATCGCCGCCGGCATCCCGCCGGTCCCGGTGATCCCCGCAGGCCTCGCGGCCGACGGCACGGGCCCCGTTCCGTCGATCCAGGGAACTGGCGACAGCGGACGGCGCGGGTGGCAGCCCCCCTGCCCGCGCGCCGGAGACCCGCCGCACCAGCTGACCGTGAAGGTCTACGCCCTGGACGACGCGCCCTCGCTCCCCCCCGGTTTCAGCCGCGCCGCTTTGAACGAGGCCTTGCGCGGCCGCATCCTCCAGTTCGGGGCCACGATCGCGTTCGTGCGGCAGGGGAGGCATCAGGTTTATCCGCTCGCGGGTGCAGTCCTGACGCGAGGAACCATCATGAACCCGCTCACGGTCCGGCTTCCAATCTCGCACTTCCCCCCCAACTACACCTGCGACGGCGCCGACATCTCCCCGGCTCTCGAGATACACGGGTACGACGACACTGTCCGCACCATCGCGATCGTGGTGAACGACCCCGACTCGCGTGGCGGCACCTTCGTGCACTGGCTCTGCTGGAACATGGAGGTGGTCACGACCGTCCCCGAGAACATCCCGAAGGAGCCCGAGATCACCTTTCCGGTCGCCGCCCGGCAGGGGACGAACGACTTCGGCCGGATCGGTTACGGCGGCCCCTGTCCGCCACGCGGCCAGACCCACCGCTACGCCTTCAAGGTCTACGCTCTCGACGGCCAGCTCGACCTCTCGCCGGGCGCCGGTCTCCCGGAGCTGGCCGCGGCCATGCGCGGCCGCATCCTCCAGTTCGGGGAAGCCCAGGCAACGTACGGCCGCTAGAGCAGGCCGAGCTTCTTCAGGTCGCTGATGATCCGGACGACAGCGCGCTGCGCGTCGCTCGTGTACTTGCCGCCCGTGATGATCAGCTTCCCCGAGCCGAAGAGGAGCAGGACCACCTTCGGGTCGTCGAGGCGGTAGACGAGCCCGGGGAACTGCTCGGGCTCGTACTCGATCTTGTCGAGGTTGAACCCGACCGCGATCTTGTTCAGGTTGATCGTCGAGCCGAGGTCGGCCGATGTCACGATGTTCTGGATCTTGTACGTGAGCTCGTCCGGGATCGTGACATCGAGGTTGCGCAGCAGGTCCCCGAGGATCGCGAGGCCGCGGTCGAGGCTCTCGACCGACTTCGCGCCGGTCAGCACGACCTTCCCCGAGTTGAAGATCAGGGCCGCGATCTTCGGGTCCTTCATCCGGATGACGACACCCGGGAAGCGCTTCTTGTCGTACTCGGCCCCCTCGATGTGCGAGGCGATGCTCGGCAGGTCGAGCGCGTCCGTCACCTTTGCCGAGGCGACGATGTTCTCGATTCGCAGGGACTCCTCCGGCTTCATGCTAGTTTATAAAATGACTTAAAGGATTTAAATATATTTGGGTTCAGGATTATTCTTCGAGGGTCGAGAGGTCCCCCGGATCCATCCCGAGCTCGCGGGCTTTCAGCACGCGACGCATGATCTTGCCCGACCGGGTCTTGGGTAGCGAGTCCGCGAACTCGATCTCGGCCGGCATCGCGATCGGGCCGAGCGTGATCCGGACATGGTAGATCAGGCTCGTTCTTGAGCTCTCGCTCGGCTCGTGGCCGACGCGGAGGGTGACGAAGGCCTTGATCGTGTTCCCCTTCAGGGGATCGGGCTTGCCGATCACGGCCGCCTCGGCCACGGCCTGGTGCGAGACGAGCGCGCTCTCGACCTCGGCCGTCCCGATGTTGTGGCCCGAGACGATGATCAGGTCGTCGGCCCGGCCGATCACCATGATGTAGCCGTCCTCGTCCTTGATCGCGAGGTCGCCGGCCTTGTACAGGTTCCCGATGGTGTTCCAGTACTTCGCGTACAGCTCCTCGTTGCCGAGCACCGTGCGCATCATCGCGGGCCACGGCTCCCGCATCGCGAGGAAGCCGGCCGTGCCGGGCGGCACGGACTCGCCGTTCGCGTTCACGACGTCGGCCACGACGCCGGGGATGGAGCGGCCTGCGAATCCCGGCTTCATGGGCTCGCCGATCATGGTCGTGACCATGTGCATGCCGGTCTCGGTCTGCCACCAGGTATCCACGATCGGCAGCCGCTCGTGCCCGATGGTCCGGTAGAACCACTCCCACGCCTCGGGGTTGAGCGGCTCGCCCACCGAGCCGAGAATACGGAGCGACGAGAGGTCGTACTGGTTGGGCCACTCCTCGCCCATCTTCATGAACATCCGGATCGCGGTCGGGGCCGTGTAGAAGATGTTGACCCCGTACTCCTCGATCATGGCCCAGTAATTGCCCGGGTCGGGGAAGTCGGGCGTCGTCTCCGAGACGAGCACGGTCGTGCCGAGCATGAGCGGGCCGTAGACGACGTAGGAGTGGCCCGTGATCCAGCCGGGGTCGGCCGTGCACCAGAAGACGTCGTTGTCGTGGACGTCGAAGACGTACTTGGTCGTATAGTAGGTCCCGACCATGTACCCGCCGCAGGTATGGACGATCCCCTTCGGCGCGCCCGTCGAGCCCGAGGTGTAGAGGATGAAGAGCGGGTCCTCGGCGTCCATCTCCTCGCAGGGGCAGCGCCGGTCGGCAGCCCGCATCATCTCCTCGAAGTCGACCTCCATCTCGCGGTGGATCTCGATCGGCTGCTCGGTCCCGCGACGGAGCACGACCACGTGCTCGACCGTCGGGGCGTTGATGATCGCCTCCTCGATCAGGTGCTTGAGCGGGATCGACTTGCCCCTCCGGACAGAGTAGTCGGCCGTGACCACGACCTTCACGCCGGCCCCGACGATCCGGGCGTGGATTGCGGCCGACCCGAACCCGCCGAAGACGACCGTATGAACCGCGCCGATCCGGGCGCATCCCAGCATCGCGATCACCTGCTCGGGGACCATCGGCATGTAGATGCAGACGCGGTCGCCCTTCTGCACGCCGAGGCTCTTGAGCCCGTTGGCGAACCTGCAGACGGCGCTGTGGAGCTGGCGGTACGTGAAGACGCGCTCGTTCTCCTCGCCCTCTCCCTTCCAGATCAGCGCGACCTTGTTCCGCCGCCCGCCCTGGAGGTGCCGGTCCAGGCAGTTGTGCGTGATGTTCGCCGTGGCGCCGACGAACCAGCGGGCGTTGGGGTGGTTCCATTCGAGCACGCGGTCCCACTCCCGCGACCAGTGCAGCTCCCGGGCGATCCGGTCCCAGAAGCCCTCGGGATCCGCACGGTAGTCGTTGTAGGCCGTCGTGTAGTCACCGATCCAGGTGTTCCGGGCCACCTCGGGGTCGGGCAGGTACCGGTGCTGCTCCGTTATCAGGTGCTGTTCCTCGGACATCGCTATTCTACATTATCAATCATGAGTAATGTAATTAAGAGTTGCCGTCATTCCCGGCGGAGTGTTTATCTGAGTGCGTGAAGAAGGTGATTCGTCCCTCGCATGGTCGAGACCCTCGTGACCCCGGGCTCCTACCAGTACGTCTGCACCCGGCTCCAGGTACGGAAGACCCGCCTCTATCCGCCCGAGTATTACGCCCGTCTGCTCCAGATGAGCCTGCCCCAGATGGTCCGGGCCATCGGAGAGGACGAGCGGTACAGGCGCGAGGTCTACGACCGCTACCCGACCTCCACGGACCTCGACCAGTTCGAGCGGGCCCTGACCGAGAACCTGGCCCGCGAGTACCGGCAGGTGCTCCGGATGACGCCCGGCACGCTCCACGACCTGACGGCCGCCTACCTGCACCGCTGGGACATCGTGAACGTGATGGCGATCCTCCGCGGCAAGAAGCACGGTCTTCCCCGGGCGCAGATCGCCGAGGGGCTGGTCCCGGCCGGCGACCTCGATCGGGACCGGCTCGAGGCGCTGATCGACGCCCCGGACCTCGACGGCGTGGTGGAGGGGCTGAAGGACTGGCCGCTCTACCCCGAGGCCCGCACCTGCGCGTGCCAGGTCCTTCCCCCCGGCGAGTTCGCCCGGGTGGAGGACCGGCTCTACCGCGAATATTACACGGACCTGATCGCGGCCGCGCGCCACGGGGTCAAGGGCGGGGCGGCCTTCGCCCGCTACCTCCGTTTCGAGATCGACATCCTGAACATGCGGAACCTCTTCCGGCTCCGGGCGGGGAGCCGGATCGCCGACATCGAGAGCTCGATGGTCCCCGGTGGCAACATTCCCCTCGAGGAGTTCGCCCGGATCGTTGCTCTGGAGAGCCGGGAGGCCTTCGTGGACGAGTTCGAGAAGACGAACATCATCCCGGTCGCGACCCGCGCCATGCAGGCACTGCGAAACGACGCGTCGATCGGCCCCGAGCAGGTGGCCGACCTGCTCTGGTCGCGCTGGGAGGAGCGCCGGACGACCGTGCACGTGGTCGAGGTCGCGGTCACCAAGGTCCGGCTCGAGGAGATGGACCGGCTCGCGACCCGGCACCCGTTCACGGTCCTGCCGATCGTCTGCGTACCTTGAACACAAGCGGATCGAGATCGGGAACCTGAGGGCAGCCGTGCGCGGGCGGCAGTTCGGGATCCCGAACGAACGGATCCGACGGTACCTGGTGGTCTGATGGTCTCGGCCGAACGCGTATCCCCGACCAGGGGCGAGCTGCTCGCGATCAAGCGCCGGATCATCCTCTCGGAGAAGGCGTACACGGTCCTGAAGCGGAAGCTCGACGGTCTCATGTTCGAGCTGATGGGCCGGCTCGGAGCCGCGCGGACCGCCGAGTCCGCGCTCTACGAGGACTACGTCACGGCCAAGCAGGAGCTCGCCGTCGCAACGATGATGGTCGGCGAGCTCGGCGTCGCGATCGCGGCCGAGTCGATCGAGGCCGCGCCGGTCCTGGAACGGAGCGAGAAGAACGTCTTCGGGGTCCGGCTCCCGTCCTTCCGCGTGGAGCGGGTTGCGCGGAGCCTGGACGAGCGGGGGTACAGCCTGCTCGGGACCACGCCCGTGATCGACGACGTGGTCGCGGCCCACGAGGACCTCGTTCTCGCGGTCGTCGCGGCCGCCGAGGCCGAGGCCTCTCTCCGCCTGCTCATGGCGGAGATCGTCCGGACACGGCGGCGGGTGCGGGCGCTCGAGCACCGCGTGCTGCCCGACCTCCACGAGATCCGCGACATGATCGAGCTCGGGCGCGAGGAGCTCGATATCGAGGAGCACGCCCGCCTCTTCCTGAACAAGAAGATCAGGGCGCGCCGGGCGGAGGAAAGGTCCCGCACGGGGGGAGCCAGCGGGACCGCGGGTTCGCCATCCGGCGGCCGTCGGGGGCCGTGACGGCGCCGGCGATCGCGGCCGTGACCACGGCCTTGCCGTCCCGCACGGCCGCGCGAAGGTCCGCTCCCTGCGCGAGCCGGGCCGCGATCGCGGCCGAGAGGCAGCAGCCCGAGCCGTGGACGTCGTACGGGTAGCGCGGACCCACGAGCGGGAGCACGCCGTCGTCGTCGACGAGCAGGTCGACCGCCTCGGGCCCTTCGCAGTGCCCCCCTTTCACCAGCACGGCATGAACCCCGAGGTCCCGCAGCCGCTCGGCGGCCTCCCGCATCTCGTCGATGGTCCGCACGGGGATGCCCGAGAGGGCCGCAGCCTCGCCGAGGTTCGGCGTCACGAGGGCGGCACGGGGCAGGAGCCGCTCGACCAGCACGCCGACAGCGTCGGCGTCCAGCAGCCGGCCGCCGCTCGTCGCGGCCATGACCGGGTCGACCACGAGCGGAAGGTCGTCGGGGAGGGCGTCCGCGACGGCGGTGCAGACGGCGGCGTTCGCGAGCATGCCCGTCTTTGCCGCGCCGACCGGGAAGACCTCGAGCAGGGCCTCGATCTGGGCCGTGACCATGGCCGGGTCGACCGGGGCCGCAGCCCGGACGGCAGCCGGCGTCTGCGCCGTCAGGGCCGTGATCGCCGAGAGCCCCCAGGTGTCGAGTGCGGCGAAGGTCCGGAGGTCGACCTGGATCCCTGCGCCGCCCGACGGGTCCGAGCCGGCGCAGGTGAGCGCGTACGCGACGGTCATCGGGGATCGAGTCGGCGGCGCGCGGCTTGAACCTTGGGGAGCTGGTAAGGGGAACCTTGAAATAATCCATCGTGAAAGAGAGGGCGATGGACCTGGCCGTCGGGTACGTGCTGATCCTCGGGTTCGCGCCGGCCCTCTTCTGGCTCTGGTACTTCTACATCAAGGACCGGTACGCGCCCGAGCCCCGGGTCTGGATCCTCCGGATCTTCCTGCTCGGCATGCTCTCGACCATCCCGATCGCGCTCATCGAGGCGGGGATAGGAACTGTCGTCCCCTCCGATCTCTTCCTCGCCGTGGTGGCGGCCCCCATCGTCGAGGAGTGCGGCAAGTTCCTCGTGGTCTACCTGTTCGTCTACCGGCGGCCGGTCTTCGACGAGCCGATCGACGGGATCGTGTACGCGGTCACCGCGGCCCTCGGGTTCGCGGCGCTCGAGAACTTCGTCTACCTCTTCGCCGCCTACTCCGAGACCCTGGCCCTGCCGCTGGAACTCTCGTTACTGCGGGCGGTCCTCTCCGTTCCGGGCCACGCCCTGATGTCGTCGATGTGGGGCTACTCGCTCGGCCAGACCCTTGTAACGCCGCACCCGCTCGCGACGCGGCTCGTTTTCCACGGTCTGCTCCTCGCGATCTTCCTCCACTCCGCGTTCAATTTCCTGGTCGGGGCGGGAGCAATCGGCGCGACCGTGCTCGTCCTGGTGCTCGTGCCGGCCATGTGGCTGATCGCGACCCGCCACATCACCACGGCGCTGCGGGAGAGCGCGCCGCCAGGATGAAAATATGGTTTCGTGCGTTGCGCCGACGACGTCACTACCCCCGGACATGGAAGCCCGGGAATCGGCAATCCTCGCAGGTCTTCGCCGCGAAAGCAGCACTGCGTCCCGGATCGGATTCGTCGAATCAGTCGTTCGCGATTCACGCGGCCGGCAGGGTGAAGAAGAAGGACGAGCCCTCGCCCGGCGTCGACGCGGCCTTGGGATATATTCATCCGGGTCCGGATTGCGGTTTCACCGCCTCCCCGACGAGGTGCGCGAGCATTCCATCCGGATCCTCGAGCCCGAAGACCGGGCCGGAAGGAAGGGCAGCAAGGCGGCTCGGCCATCGCCGAGTTCCTCGGCGGCAAAGAAGAGGGCCGAAGCCCCCCTGATCACGTGTTACGCCTTCGCCTGATCGGTCTGCATGACCGAACCCGGCGCCTCCGTGACACAGGAGATCGATGCCGCGATCGCTGGCAGCAATTCTGCCGGGATCCCCATCACCATCTCCTGCGGCTCGATCCCCGAGAACTTGCGGGAGCCGTCGCACCCGAGCGAGAAGTTCGGCCTTCCCGAGAGGAAGGTCTGGGCCGTTGCGTCCGCGCAGACCGACTGGATCCCGGCGAAGGTCGACTCGATGCGGCCTCCCTGGTCGTGGAGCACGGCCTGGGCGAGCTTCAGCATCTGGAGCGGCGTCGCGACGATCAGCACGATCTCGGGGGCGAATGGGGTGCATTCGAGCGGCGCGTACAGGGTCGCGTAGGTCTCGCCCTCCCTGAGGTGCGGGATCCGGTCGATCGTCCGGCGACAGGCGGCGCGCGAGCCGAACTTGCCGAGTTTGTAGTAGAAGTCCCCGGTCTTGAGGGACTCGGTGAGCGGCCGGAGCCCGAGGGACCAGGCCCCGCCGTTGCAGAGGTGCTTCGGGGACGTGGCAAAGAAGACCTTCCCCTCGTTGCGGGCCACTGAGATCATTCCGCAGTGCCGGGCGGTATCGGGGACCTCCTCCATCCCCTCCGGGATCTCGTCCTTCGAATGCGCGAAGCGGAATGCAACCGGCGAGCCCTCGAGACCGAGGTAGGTCTTCAGGGTCTCCGCGATCGCAGCGTAATCACAGGCAGGTTCGGCCATGGAATTCACCTAGGAGGTAGAGCTGGGCAACCATCCCAATAAAATCGAAGATCGGTGCTGTGTCCGTCTCATTTCGTATGGGAGAACGTCTCAGAATTGAAAGCGAATGCGGCCGGCAGGGTGAAGAAGAAGGGCGAGCCCTCGCCCGGCACGGACTCGACCCATAGGGCCCGCGCTGCTGGATGCGCAGGGTAGTTGTCACGGTGAGAAGAGATAAGTATCCACCTCCGTGACATTCAATCACCATGTTGGACCGGCGACCCGTTTACATCTCCATTGCGGTCATCCTGGTCCTGCTCCTCGTCGTGCTCCCCGCTGGGGCGGCCGCCGTGGGCAAAGACTCGTCGACGGCGCAGGGAACGGCAGCGTCATCTGCGGAGGCCGGTAGCGGAACGAAGATGTCGGCCGTCGCACCTCCGGAACAAACTCCACAGCCGGCCGACAAAGAGACAACGGTCCGCGATATCTCTACCGTTCCGACCTCCTCGACGAAACCGACGACGGAGACGAAGGCCGTCGTAGTTACGACCACTGCACCGGCGTTGCGGAACAACCCCCCTGAGAACAGCGACAGCCGCGGGAGCGGGGACGAAACGGTCCGCACCCGAGATGCGACGACCGTGCCGACGGCAACCCCATCCGTCATCCCCTCGGCCGGCAGCGGTGCAAGGACAGAGGGCAACGACCCCGGGAAGACGGCCGGAGGAAGCGCCTCAACATCCGACCGCACCGCGGTTCCGACAGCGACGACGACCAACTCAGGCTCGACCCAGGCGAGGACCAGCGGTGACGGCGCCGGGCAGGGCAGCCCTGATGGGAAGGAGGCGACGGCAACGTCAACCGCCGGGGCGAAGACCGGGAGCACCGCGACGGCTGCTCCCCCAGACGCCCCCGCGGCCATCCATGCCGGCGGCGGCTCCGGCCCGGCTGGCGGCGGGACCACCGAGGGGACCGGCTGGCCGCTGGCCGGCCCCAATGGTGCGAATCAGGCATTCTCCGACCCGGCGGAGCCATCGGTGGCTGGGAACGGCGGGCTCTCCGTGGGGATCGGCTCCAATCGCGGTCCGGGACCCGGATCATCCGTTGCGGCTGCCGGAGCGGCCAGCGGCGTCACAGTGTACCCGAAAACGAGCATCGCCGGGCCGGGCGGCCCGAGACCTGTCACCGTCACCGGCGTCGCCGGCAACCGCCCCCAGGAACAGGTAAATCGGTCGGGGATCGCATCCGGCCACGGCGCCGGTGCAGGCAACGTTGCCGCCCATGGCGGCCCGTTCCCGACGGTCTCGCCGTCTCCATTCAACATGTACGCGTCCCGCCCGGGGTCGGAGGTCGGGGCGGCGCGGGCCGTCCGCTCGGGCGACCCCGGTGACGACGGTATGCGCGGCGATCCCCGTCCGCAGAACGCCGGGCGGGAGAGGGGACCGCCCGCTCTCCCTGCCGCGGCCCCGGTGCGCACCGGCCTCGAACCCCTGAGCCAGGGGCCCGGCGAGAGCGGCGGCGGGCGCGGCCGGAGGGATCTTCCGGCGCTCCCCTCAACGGCAGAGACGAATGACGGCGTCCCCGACCCGCTCCTTCTCCTTCGGTTCCTGCTCTTCCTCGGATATCGCCGTATCAGGCCCGGCAATGTCCTCGACCACCCGATGCGGCGGGACCTCGCCTCGGCCATCGTGGCCGACCCCGGGCTCGACCTCGCCGGGTGCGTCGCGGTCACCGGCGCCAACCGCGAGACCCTCCGGTACCACCTCGCCCTCCTCGTCTGCGCTGGCAAAGTCATGGAGGAGACACGGAACGGGTCGGTCCGGTACTTCCCGCACGACCCGACGCTGACCCCGTCCCACCGCGCTGTGCTCCACCTCGACCGGAACCCGAGCCTCGCTCCGCTCCTCCATCACATCAGGGATGTGCCTGGGATCTCGCGGAAGGACCTGGCAGAGCGCCTCGGCGTGGCCGGCCCCTCGGTCAACCGGCAGGTGCAGCGGCTCGTCGACGAGGGACTCGTCGAGCGCCGGCGCGTGGGCCAGTCGCAGCGGTACTGGCTGACCCCGGACGCCGCCGGGGCGTTCGCGACGATCGCGATGGCAGAGGCTCCGCGTGATGGTGTGCTACAGACCCGCGATCGGGCATCGGCCTGAGGACCGGTCCGTGACCGGTGGAAAGAAAAGTGGTGTAAGGATCTACCGGCCCTGGCCGCGCTGGTGCTGGCCCTGCAGGGCGAAACGCTTCCCGTTCTCGGACGGGGCCGTCTGGTTGAGGCGGGTCCTGTCGCGCACCTGGGCGCGGTCCTGGTCGCCGTCGCAGACCTGGTTCGTCTGGCAGGTTCCGTCGCGGAGCTGCGTGCGGTCCTGGTCGCGGGTCTGGTCGCCGAGGCACGTGCCGTCACAGGTGCCGTCGCCGGCGCCGGCGGACGCGTTTGCCTGGAGGGCGGACGCGTTTCCGGCCCAGTCGGGGGCGCCCTGGGAGAGGTTCTTCGGTCCCAGCGGCGACGACTTCGGGCCGAATCCGCCCGAGAAACCGGCAGCGAGGGCCGCGCCCGGGATCAGCACGAGCGCGACCAGCGCGACGGCCGCGAGGAATGTGTATCTTCGTTGCATGGTTGACGTATCCTGTCTCCGGAGAGGTATCCTCCCGGGGACAGGAAGAACGTCGACAGGAGAACAAAAACGATCTCTGACAGCCGGAGCTACCTTTTCGGGCGATCGGCGGTGGTCGACCTCGGGCACCGGGCGCTCGTCGGCGCTTCGCCTGCCCCGGGAGACCGGGCGGACGCGGGCGCTGCCGGGGCGCTCGCGGGGATGCACGCAGGGACGACGGTCACCGACATTCTTATTCGCCTCGTGAACGTTGAGGGATCCATGCGCCGCGGAACCGTGAACGCCGTTGTGGATACCAGTCTCCTCGTCCTGTTTGTGCCGGCCGCCATCTCGGCCCTCGTCCTCTTCTTTGCCCTCCCCTCGGGCGGAGGGAGCGGAGGGTCGGCCGTCTTTCTCTCCGTGCAGCGGTCGACCTGGCTGACCGTGCACAATTACACGGGCCTCCTCTTCATCGCGCTGCTGATCCTCCACCTCGTCCTCCATTACCGGTACCTGCGCCATCTCGACCGGCACCTCGCGGGATCGCGCGGTACGTCGGAGGGGAAGGGATAGACGGCCCGCGGATGGCGGCCGTCAGGGATCTGCCGCGGAGAGCGGTTGCGCTATCATCCCGGGATGCCCGAGCGCCGCCCCGGCCCTCTTTTATTCACCATGCACGGGTTCCCGGATTGCGATCGAATAAATCGGCCGCCGGAGGAGGGAGAAGACCGCTGATCCGGCGTGGCAATCTTTTTTGCGGCTGCTTCCCGATATCGATCCATGCCCATCGGAACGGCGCGCCGGGCCCCGAATCGCCCCGTCCTCGTGGCGGGCACGGCTGTCCTGGCCCTGCTCGCCAATCTTGTCGGTCTCCTCGTCGGGGTCACGGTCGTGCTTCCGCACCTGCTCTACATTCCGATCGCGCTGGCCGGCTACTGGTATCCCCGCCGCGGTCCCATGATCGCGGTCGCCATCGCGGCCGCATACGCCACCATGGCCCTCGTCGTGACTCCGTCGGAGTGGCTCTCGATCGCGGCCCGGGTCGTCAGCCTGGTCGCGATCGGAATTCTGATCGCGTACCTCTCCCGCCGGCTCTCGGACGAGAGGGAGCGCTACCACGGGCTCTTCGACCACTCGGTCGCCGGGATCCTGGTCGTGGACGGCGATGGCGTGATCCGCGACGCGAACCCCCGGGCGGTCGAGCTGATGGGCCGCGGCGAGGGCGAGCTCGAGGGGACGCCCCTCGCCGCGGTCTCGGACGACCCCGCGGTCGCGGCCGGGTTCCTGACCGCTGCGGCCCGCGGGCCGGTGAAGGAGGTCGGGCTCGACCTGATCCATGCCGAGCGCCGATCGGTCCACTGTCTTGCCTCCGGCGCACCGCTCGGCAACGGTCTCACCGTCGTCACCCTTGCGGACGTGACCGAAGAGCGCATGGCCCGGGATGCACTTGCGGCAGCGAATCAGACGATGGCGACGCTCGCCATGATCCTCGACCGCGACCTGACGGGGGACGTCGCTGCTCTTGAAGCCTGCCTTGTCAGGGCCCGGGAGACCACGGGCGATCCCGGAACCCTGGCGCTCCTCCAGAGGATCACCGATCTGGTCGCGGCGGTCGCACGGCACATCGCGGTCTCTGGCGAGTTCCGGCTCCTCGGGACACGGCCGCCGGCATGGCAGGCGGTCGGAGCCGCTCTCGATGAGGCCCGCACCCGGGTCCAGCCGGGCCCCGTTGCGGTCCGGATCGACGTCGGGTCGCTCGAGGTCTACGCGGACCCCGCGCTTCCGGTCGCGTTCTACCAATTCCTGCACAACGCGACCCGTCCAGGTACCGGCGCGACCGCGGTCGAGATCACCGGCTCCCACGGCCCCGATGGCTGCCGTATTGTGATCGAGGACAATGGCGTCGGAGTCCCACCCGGAGAGCGGGACGGTCTCTTCTCGCCGTCAGAGGGCAGGTATGGACGTGGACTCTTCCTTGCAAGGGAGATCCTGGGGATCACCGGCATTCAGATCGCCGAGGAGGGGACGGGAACCGGCGCCCGGTTTGTGTTCACCGTGCCGCCCGATGCATGCAGGATTACGGGATCGTAATCAGCGTGATCGCTGGAGGCATCGCTCCGTTGACAACGCCTGCGCGGCCCTTGACCACCTCGACCTTCGGGGTTCCCCTCCGGGCTGCGTGCAGCCTGTGACGCTCCCGTTTCCGGCATCATCGGTCGGCGTCACGCCCAGTGATCTCCACGCTTTCGAGTTTCGATGAAGGACGATCTCCGGACGGCGAACATACAGGACTCCGTGACGGATATCGCGGCATACTATAAGGTGTCCGATGCCATCCGGCCCCGTCGACAGGCATCGGGACCGGAGTTCAACGTTTTATTACCCATAGTCCCATAATCGCACTCAGAGACAGGAGGAAGAGACCTGTGACAGGAGAAGCACGAGAGAAGGCCCTGCTCGCAACCTGCATGGCCGCGACGTTCAAGCCGGACTACATGACGAACGACAAGCTCGAGGCCGCCACCAAGGGGCACGGTTCCCTGGTCATCCCGGTCTACTGCGCCGCGAACTCGCTGGCCGAGGACGTCTTCTGCGCCATCGGCGCGCCCGAGATGTCGCTGATGAGCAGCCGCATGACCATGGTCGACGCGGCCGCGGCCAGCCTGCCGCTCGACATGGTGATCGAGAAGGCCGTCCGGCAGGCCATGCTCGCCGGTGCTGCGCCCGAGAACGCCGCCATGATCGTCGCGGCCCTCGCGTACTTCACGGGCAAGCTGCGCCCGCGCCGGCGTCCCGCTCGGGAACCGGAAGCTCGGCGCGATCGCCCGCATGCACGCCGGGGCCGGCAGGACGAGCGCGATCGCCCTGACCACGGGCAAGTTCACGCACAAGATCCCGGCGTTTCCCGCGTACCTCGCGATCTACTCGCAGCTCCGCGAGAAGAAGCTGACCCGGGTCGACGGCTCGGTGCTCCCGCCGTTCATCGCGGGCGGCGCGATCTACGGTCATTCCGCCCTCGGCGAGGACATCAACATCCCCAGCTCGCCCGGAACACGGCCCGCGTCGGCACCGAGGCGATGATGGAGGCCATGATCGGGGCCGGGATCACGCCGTACCCGCTCTGGCCCGCGTTCATCGGCGCGGCCGTCGCGCTCGAGATGGTCCACCCCGACGCGGCGCTCGGCGAGGAGTTCGGGCCGTTCGGCACCGTGGACTCGGCGTACCTCGCGGGAAAGGGAGCGGTCGAGGCCGCCAAGCTCCCCGAGAAGATCCGACGTCCGCGGCACGCACGAGGAGTACGACACGGCCCGGGTGATCGGCGACTTCGGCCTGATCCTGAAGGACATCGGCGGCCCCTCGGTGATCGCCTCGATGATCCTCGACGAGATCTTCGCCGGGTTCGAGGAGTCGCCGATGATCGGCGCCGGCTTCTCGGGCGGTCCGGTCAACCCGCCGCTCGGCCACGTCTGCGGCGACGTGATGCCGGCGCTCCGGCTCCTGATGCAGAACGGCGGCGACTCCCACGCCGCAGCGGCCGTGATCGAGGAGTACAAGATGAACTCGTTCATCGACCCCGAGATGGCCCTCTGCTCGCTCAACACGATCGCCCGGAAGGCCGAGGCCGTCTCGCGCGGCATGGTCTCGCACGCCTGCATCCTCGCGGGCGAGGGCGTCCGCGACCGCGCAATCTACCGCCGGGCCGTGAAGACCTGGGAGATGATGGAGGCGGGCGGCTCCCTCGAGGAGGCGGCGAAGGCGCTCGACGACGAACGGCGGGCCTACGTCGAGGAGCGGGGCTCGGCGATCCTCTCGGGCTTCACGGGCCGGAAGGTGCAGTCTGCGGTTCACCGAGATCGCGCCCCAGGGGCGGCGGACCGACAAGTTCACGAAGAAGTACTGGGGCTTCGACGCGAAGGTCTCGTACGACATCTCGGTCGACGGGAAGGACTACCACATCGACAACCTCTCGGCCAAGGCCGTGCCGGCGTTCGCCGTGGACGGGACGGGCCGGGACAACCCGGACATGGGGACCGCGCTCTTCGCGGGCGCCGTGCTCACGCAGGAGCTGATGTACATCGGCCACACGATCATCAACGTGACCGTGCCGGCCGCGATCGCCGCCCTCCGCGGCGCCGAGGCCGAGGCGGCGGCGAAGGAGGCCGAGCGCGGGGCGTACCTGACCCGCGCGATCCCGGGCGGCGCCAACCGCGCCGGCGAGGTGATCGCGGTCGCGAAGCGGATCCACGAGCGGCTGATCGAAGCGCCGGGCGCATGAGGCGTCCGGCATGAAGGTCCTCGTCATCGACCCGAGGACCTCGGGCATCGCCGGCGACATGCTCCTCGCGGCGCTGGTCGACCTGCTCGGGTCGGACGAGGCCCTCGCGCCCGTGGCCGAGGCCGTCCGCGGCCTCGATGCCTGCCACGAGCCTCTCGTACGCCTTCCGGAGAGTGGAGACTGGGGGGCTGCGGCGATGCAGCTCGACCTCCGGATCGACGAGGACCCGCTCCAGGACGGCGATGGGCTTCGGGACGCGGCCGTCAGGGTCGCCGCGGAGGCCGGTCTCTCGAAGCTCGGGACGGAGACGGCCCTTCGCACGCTCGACGACCTGCTGGCCGCCGAGGCGCGGCTGCACGGGGACGGGTTTCGGCACCACGCGATCGCCTCGATCGACACCCTCTTCGATATCCTGGGGGCGGTACGGCTCCTCGAGGCCGGCGGCTTCCTGGACGGGGAGGTGTACGGCCTGCCGCCGGCGCTCGGGGGCGGCGTGATGGACGCGCCCTGCGGTCCGCTCGCCATCCCCGCGCCGGCGACGGTCGAGGTTCTCTGCCGCCACCAGGTCCCCTGGTCCTCGGTCCCGGCCGCGACCGAGCTGACGACGCCGACGGGCGCGGCCCTCTTCGCGAACCTCGCGGCCCTGGTGACCGAGGTCTTCCCGGCGATGACCCCCGTCCGGACGGGCTACGGGGTCGGCACGCGCCCCGGCAGCGGCCGGCCGGGCGTGCTGCGGGTCGTCGAAGGGAGAAGCTTCCGGGCGGTGGCCGACCGGATCGTGATGCTCGAGACGAACCTCGACGACCTCTCCGGCGAGGTGATCGGGTACACGATTGAACGGCTGCGCGAGGCCGGTGCCGTGGACGTCTTCGTGACGCCGGCCTACGGGAAGAAGAACCGGCCGGTCCAGGTCCTGCACGTCATCACCGCGCCGGCGGAGTACGAGCGCCTCCTCGCGATCCTGATGGAGGAGTCGGGAACCCTCGGCGTCCGGGTCCTCGACCAGCCCCGCCTGGTCGCCGAGCGGAACCGCGAGGTCCGTCGGGTCACGGTCGGCGGGCGGGCGTTCGAGGTGCAGGTCAAGACCTCGACCGTGGACGGCCGGGTCATCGCCGTCAAGGCGGAGTACGATGACCTGCGCCGGATCGCGCTCGCGCTCGGTCGGCCACTCCGCTCGGTCGACGACGAGGTCCGGGCGGAGCTCGGAGGGTGGCGGGAACGGTGAAGCGCTCCGCCGCGCACGAATGCCCCGGAGCAGCGATGACGATACGCCGGGTACCCGCATGAGAGCGACAATCCTCGTGGACAACACGGCACTCTTCGATAGTGCCCTGACAGCGCGAACACGGCTTTTCCATATACATCGAGGCCGAGGGAAACCGGGTGCTGTTCGACACCGGTTTCTCGGACGCGGTGGTCAGGAACGCTGCGAAGATGCAGATCGACCTCCTCGACCTCGACTACATCGTCCTCTCCCACGGCCACAACGACCATACCGGGGGGCTCTGGCACCTGCTACGGTTCCTCCTCGAGGCGATCGCGGAGGGGACGGCGTACCGTCTCCCCCGGGTGGTCGCGCACCCGCACTGTTTCTATCCGCGGCCGAAGCCGCCCCTCCCTGACATCGGCGCGGTCCTCTCGGTCGACGGGGTGCGGCGTTTCATGCCCCTCGAGCTCACGGCGTCGCCCGTGCATCTCTCGCCGAACCTGTTCTTCCTGGGGGAGATTGAGCGGAAGGTCCCTTTCGAGGCGTTCTCGCCCGGTCTGCGGCGCATCGTCCTGCCCGACGGGACGGAACAGGCGGATCTACCTGTTCGACGACTCCGCCCTCGCCTACCGCGGCAGCGACGGGCTTGTGATCGTCACGGGCTGTGCCCATTCGGGGATCTGCAACACGATCGAGCACGCCCGCAGGGTCTGCGGTGAGAACCGAGTCGCGGACATCGTCGGCGGCCTCCACCTTCTCCGCGACGGAGACCAGCTGCGGGGCACCTGCGACTATCTGCAGGGGCTCAGCCTCTCCGCGCTCCATGCCTGCCACTGCACCTCGCTCGCCGCGAAGGTGGCCCTTGCAGGCGTCGCCCCCCTCAGAGAGACGGGGACGGGGCTGCGGCTCGAATACGGGGATCGGCCGTAAGGCGCCGTCGCGCCGGCGGAGATGGCACCGGCAGACGGAAGCGGGATCGGCTTCCGCGGTCCGGGCAGGTCAGGACGAGGAGCTGCGCTCTTCTTCGGAGAGCTCCCCGAGCACCTCGGCGGTTGGTCCGATCTTGATGATCTTGCCGCCGCGCATGAGGGCGAGCCGGTCGCAGATATCCCGGACGAACTCCATGTCGTGACTGACGACGATGAACGTCTCGTCCATCTCCTCCCGGGCGTGCAGGATCGAGTGCTTGACGTCGATCTTCGTGATCGGGTCCATGGTCCCCGTCGGCTCGTCCAGAATGACCAGCATCGGCTCCCGGATCAGCACCTGCGCCAGCGCCACGCGGTGCTTTTCGCCCTCCGAGAGCTGGGCGGGGAGGCGGTCGAGCACGGCGCGGCTCTTGTCATCAGAGAAGCCGGCCATCCGCAGGGTCACGAGTGCTTTCCGCATCGCCAGTTCCTTGGGGAACTCCAGGCCGATGGCGTCGGTCAGATTGTCGAGCACGGTGCGGTGGGGGAAAAGGTCGTATTCCTGGTGAAGGAGGCCGATGTAGCCCTTGGCCCGGCCGCGGAATTCAATCCCGGGCTTGGTCATGTCCACCCACTCATCCCCGACATGGATGTTCATCTCCCCGCCCGTCGGCTCGATGATCCCCGAGATAATTCTGGAAAGCGTGGTCTTGCCCGCGCCCGATCGACCGATGATGCCGAAGATCTCGCCGCGCTTGACGTCGAAGCCGACCCCGTTGACAGCCCGCACAACCCCGCGATCGACGGAGATGTAGCGCTTCGTGACGTCCCGCGCGACGAGGAGGTTCTCGCCGAGGTCGGGCTTCTCGAACGATTCGAGGTCGGCGTAGTCCTGCATGAACCGCGCCACCACCTCTCCGGGTTCGCCGAGCGCGACGATCTCGCCGTCGGCGAGCAGGAGCGCGCGATCTGCCAGGTCCTCGATGACCTGCGAGAAGTGCGAGGTCACGACCATGCCCATGCCCTGGTCCTTGACCGAGGTCTTCAGGACGCCGTGGACGATGGCCGCGGTCTCCGGGTCGAGCGTGCCCGTCGGCTCGTCGGCAAAGAGCAGGAACGGCTCTTTCGCGAGTCTGCCGGGCAAGGACGACGCGCTGCTTCTCGCCGCCGGAGAGGTCGCGGGCGATATGCATCATGCGGTGGGAGAGCCGGACCTCGTCGAGGAGGTCGGCGGCACGGCCGATGGCCTTCTCCGAGGGATAGCCGATGTCGTCGAGGGCGTGGAGGACGTTCTCGATGACGCGGTCGTTGCCGTAGAGGGCGAAGGTCCGCTGGAACATGATCGCGGCCCGGGCCATGACCTGTCGCCGGAGCCCGTCGTCCTCGGTGCCCCAGAGGTCGACGTCGTGCAGCACAAGCGGTGTATCGCATTTCGGGCAGAGCTCCCCGGCCTGACTCGGCAGCTCGACCTGCCCGCACTCGGCGCAGCGCGAGACATGGTAGATCACCCGGCCCGAGGTCGGCGGCTGATCCACGCCGCGGAGCAGATGCATCAGCACGGTCTTGCCCGCCCCCGAACGGCCGATGATCCCCACGACCTCGCCCTCGGGGATCTCGAGCGAGATGTTCGAGAGCACTCGCTTTCCGTTGAACTCCATGCAGACGCGATCCAGCGAGATCAGCGTCGGCCTCGATCGACGGGGGTCCGTCATGGTCGCGGCCTGGGCCATGCCGCCGACTCTTCCGTAACTCACACCTTCGTCCTCACCCATGGCTGTCGCCTCCGAGTGTAGCGGGCTCACCGGTATCGGCGCCTGATGAGCAATTGTTGCACATATGGGCGAAAATAGCTGCCGGTCGAGACCGATTATTCGAGGGGACCGTTCGCCTGTGCCGGTTCGCCGGTATAGGGACAGAGTCCGTCAACAGAGCGGGTGCAGGGAGTCTGGTTCCTGTGGGGACAGACGCCTTCCTCTGCGCACGAGCAGGCGGCCATCTCGATCATCCGGCCGTTCACCAGCGCATCGGTCACCTTGCGCCGGGCCTCGTGGAGGTCGCGCCAGAGGGTCTTCCTGGAGATGCCGAGGACGGTCGCGGCCTCCTCCTGCTGGAGGCCCTCCAGGTCGACGAGGCGGAGGATCTCGATCTCGGCCGGCAGGAGAGAGACCGGCTCGACCTCGCCAGTCGATTTACACTGCGGAGCAAAACAGCGGAGCGGTCCCTGGCCCTGGATCGTCCGGTTCATGCGCGGTCGCCCCCGTCGGCGGCAGCAGGGCTCCTTGGCGACCGTGCTGCTCATGCGAGCCTCATTCCGATCACACAACGTACCGGCATCATAGTAAGGGTTCCGTTCTCGCTATTCATGGTCTTGGTCCCTGTCCATCGGCGACCGGCTGGTCCCGTACGTCCCAGTGAATCGCCGCATTCCAGCCCGATCGGTCCAGCCGGTATTCATCGTCTGCGCTGCGGGGAAGGAGGCTGCCGAGCGTCGACCGGAGGACGGTCTCTGCCCCGCCCGGGCAGTTGAGCCGTATGAAGATATCGGCCACAGCCCCGTCGAGATCCCGGAACAGATGTTCAAACCCGGTGAACTCCGCCTCGAGGGTCGCCATGATGCCCATCTGGAAGAGGACGTTCCAGACGCAGTCGGCCATCGGCTCGGGCGGATACTCGGCGCCGTGGATCGCCGGCCAGAGCGCGCGTTCGACCTCACGCCCTCCAGGCGGAGTTAATGGCCAGAAGAGGTGGACCCGGCCGCTGCAGACCGCGTGCATCTTGTGCAGGGCGGCCCGGAGGTCGACCATCATCAGCGAGTACGAGGCGATAACGACGTCGAAGGGGCCGGTGAAAGCGGTCGGGCTCACCGTCTCCCACGGCTCCTCGATGATTGCGACCGTCACCCCCTCGCGCAGCGCATAGTTCTGGAGCGCCCTGCGCATCGGTGCCGAGGGCTCGACCGCAGTTACCCGGCATCCGCGTCGCGCGAGGGGCACGGCGAGGGTGCCCGGGCCTGCCCCGATATCGAGGACCGTCGCGCCATCGGGGATCGCCATCGACGCCAGCTGGCGTTCGGCATACCGATCATACCGGGCCGCGGCCAGCCGCCGGTATCGCTCCGCGTTCTCAGCTCTCCCGAAGAACTCGGTTCCCGACAGAAATCCCGGCGTGACCAGTTGACGCTCCTTCATCGCAATCCAGGCGGCGTTCCAATCGTCCCCGCCCGCAGGCTCCCTCATCTGCCTTTCATAACCCATCAAACTCTTCTCCCCGGTGTCCCTCTCCAGCCGCGAAAGGCCAGATCTGCCTGCCCGCAGGCATACCTTTAATCTATTTAGCGCATATGTGTAAATATCCGCCGGTCCTCCGGCGGAGGAGATACACCGCATGCGCGGAGGGATTCCCTGCGGCTGCGGGTGGAGATTTGGCGGCGGCACACGGTGCCGCAGAGCGTGAAGACATGAAGGTAGCGATTGCCATGGATGGACCCGCGGTCTCCGAGCATTTCGGTCACTGCGAGGGATACGCGATATACAGCATCGAGAACACCAGCGCCGTGCGACAGGACGACCTTGCCAACCCGGGTCACGTGCCCGGTTTCCTCCCCGTGTACCTTGCAGAACGGGGTATCGGCGTGGTGATCGCCGGCGGCATGGGACCGCGAGCGCTTGACCTGCTCTGCGCGAATGGTATCGAGGTCGTGGTCGGCGTCCACGGTTCTCTCGACGACACGGCCCGGGCATTCGCCTCAGGGACGCTCGTCGGGAGTGATTGCGTCTGCAGCCACGACCATTGCAGCGGCGACTGCGGGTCGCACTGAGCCAGGGAGCGTCTGAACCATGACATATATCGTCGACCCCGCCCTCTGCACTGGCTGCGAAGCCTGCATCGCGGCCTGCCCGGCCGAAGCCATCACGTTCGACGGCGAATGCGCCCGCATCGACGCCGACCTCTGTACCGAATGCGGCACCTGCGTGGATGAATGCGCGGTCGGCGCGATCGCCGAGTCTGAGTGAGACAGCCGCCCAGAAGCAAGAGATAGGGGGACAGCACAATGATGGTCTGCATCACCGCACAGGCGCCGGGCCTCGACGCGCCGGTCGAGCCCCGGTTCGCCCGTGCGCCGTTCTTCATCTTCGTCCAGACGGACACGGGAGAGATCCATTCGGTCGCGAATGCGCTCTGCGGAGGCCCCGGTGGCGTCGGGCCCCGCGTCGTCCAGTTCATCACAGAGTACGGGGCCGAGGCGCTGGTCACGGGCCGGCTGGGCGAGAACGCCGAGCGAGCCCTTCGGGCGGCCGGCATCCCGGCCTACGCGTTCACCGGCGAGACGACCGTGGGCGAGGCGCTCGAGGCGTTTCGCCTGTGCGGGCTCCGCGAGCTCTCCTGACGGAGCCGGGATGAAACTCGTCGTCGCCAGCGGCAAAGGGGGGACGGGCAAGACCACGGTCGCCGCGAACCTCGCGTTCGCCCTGTCGCGGTCGCGCGAGGTCGTGGCCGTGGACTGCGACGTCGAGGGGCCGAACCTCCACCTCTTCTTTCCCTCGGTGTCGCGCGAGCTGCCGGCGCGGGTCCCGGTGCCGGCCTTCGACCCGGTCCGGTGCACGCTCTGCGGGGAGTGCGGGCGGTTCTGCCGCTTCGGCGCGATCAGCGTCCTCAAGACGGAGGTGTTCTTCCTGCCCGACCTCTGCCACAGCCTGCGGAGGGTGCCGGTACGTCTGCCCCGAGAACGCCATCAGGGACGAGTACCGGGCGGTCGGATCCGTCCGGTGTGCACGTTCCTCTCCATCTCTCACCCTGATCGGCGGTGTTCTCGGGGAGGGCGAGGTTCAGGGACCGGCCGTCGTGCGCTATGCGAAACGGCTTGCGGACGGGGCGCCGCTCGTCATCTATGACGCGGCTCCCGGGATCGGCTGCACAGTGATCGAGACCCTGAAGGGGGCCGACGCCTGCCTGCTCGTGACCGAGTCGACCCCCTTCGGGGCCCACGATCTCGCACTCGCTGCGGAGGTCGCACGGCAGCTCGAGATCCCGGCCGGGGTCGTGATCAACCGGAGCGACGGCGGGGACCGGGAGATCCGCAATGTCTGCTGCGAACTCGATCTTCCGGTGCTCATGACCATCCCGTTCGACCGCGAGATCGCGGCCATCCAGAACCGGGGCGGACTGATCAGCCGCGAACACGAAGGCTGGTCATCGCGCTTCTCCACCCTCTTCGATGACACGTGCGGCATGGGAGGCGCGCCATGATCCGTCTGGCCGTTGTCAGCGGCAAGGGCGGGACCGGCAAGACCGTGGTGACGGCGGGATTCGCGGCCCTGAACGACAGGGCCGAGATCCTCGCCGACTGCGACGTCGAGGCCGCCAACCTGGAGCTCCTCGTCTCGGCCCGGCAGGTCCACGCAACCCCGTTCGAAGGGGCGGAGACCGCCTCCATCGACCCGGAGAAGATGCTGGGGCTGCGGCCGGTGCGCCGAGCTCTGCCGGTTCGGCGCGATCACGGTGGGGGACGATGCGGTCGCCGTCTGCGAGCCCAGGGACTGCGAGGGCTGCGGCCTCTGCGAACGGGTCTGCCCGTCCGGGGCCGTCACGCTCGTCCCGCGGATCAGCGGCACGGTCCTCCGGTCGGCCACCAATTACGGCCCATTGAGCCATGCCCGTCTCTACCCCGGATCGGGGAACTCGGGGCTGCTGGTCCAGACCGTGAAGCACCAGGCCGAGACGCACCCGGGATCGGCCGACCTGCTCCTGATCGACGGTCCGCCGGGGACCGGTTGCCCGCTGATCTCGACGGTCAGCGGCACGGACGCGGTCGTGGTCGTGACCGAGCCGAGCCTCTCGGGTCTGCACGACCTGCGGCGCGTGATCGGGGTCTGCCGGCGGTTCGACCTTCGCATTTTCCCTGTGATCAACCGCTGGGACCTCGACCCCCTGGTCACGGCGCAGGTCGAGGCGGAATGCGCGGCCATGGGTGTCCCGGTCATCGGGCGGATACCGTTCGACCCGGCCGTGATCGAGGCGGTCAGGGCGGGCCGGCCGATCACCGTTACCGACTCCCCGGCCTCGCGGGCCCTGGCCGGCTGCTGGGAGACGCTCCGGCGGGAGACTCGCGCTTACCTGAATCGAGGGGCGGAAGGCCCGCCGAGCATATGCTCCGCCAGCCTGTCACCCGACTGTGAACACCTTACGGAACCATAGTGATTGATGATGAAGTTATCCATTCAGAGAGTCTGATACCATGTCCTTGCAAAATCAAGCAGAAGCCGAGATCCAGGCAGAGATGCAGACGGACGATTCTACCGCCCCCCCACGCCAGCAGGCATCGAGCGGGCTTCCCCCGAAGGCCGATATCGACGTAAAGCACGTGATCCTCGTGCTGAGCGGCAAGGGGGGCGTCGGCAAGTCCACCGTCGCCGTCAACCTCGCCTGCGCGCTCGCCAACCGCGGCCGGAACGTCGGCCTGCTCGACCTCGACTTTCACGGCCCGAGCATCCCCAAGATGCTGGGCCTCGAGGACCGGGCGCCGACAGTCTCCGAGCAGAAGATCGAACCCATCCATATGACCGGCAGCCTGTCGGTCATGTCGATGGGGTTCCTGCTCTCCGCGCCGGACGCCCCCGTCATCTGGCGCGGGCCGGTGAAGATGGGCGTCATCCGGCAGTTTCTCACCGAGGTCAACTGGGGACCGCTCGACTATCTGGTCGTCGACCTCCCGCCCGGCACCGGTGACGAAGCGCTCACCATCGCGCAGCTCGCGCCGAACCTCCGCGGGGCAGTCATCGTCACCACCCCGCAGGATGTCGCCGTCCTTGACGCGGTCAAGGCGCTCAAGTTTATCGAGCAGCTGGAGATACCGGTCCTCGGGATCATCGAGAACATGAGCGGCCTGGTCTGCCCCCACTGCGGAGAGTCGGTGGACCTGTTCGGCAGGGGCGGGGGCGAACAGGCCGCGCAGGACTTCGGTGTCCCGTACCTGGGAGCCATCCCTCTCGACCCGGAGATGATGAAGGCCGGAGACGAAGGGCGTCCATTCATCCTTCAGCACTCCAGCTCCCCGACGGGGACAGCGGTCGGTAGGGTGATGGAGAACCTGGTCGCCGTGGTCGAGTCCTGACCGAGCGTCCGACAGCAGGGGTTCATTCCCTTTCTAGCGCTGCGCTCCGAAGGCACGGGTTGAGCCCGGCAACCCCCTTTCCGAGCAGAGATAACACAGGAGATTGCTGTTGGGAAGGTTGTGCTACATCGCCGTCTGAGATATACTCCAGGCAATGGACTATTAAAAATTCATATCCGGGCTGACGATTGAGCCCGCGAGATCGGTAGCGAACGGAATCGTGGTGCCGCGATAGTGGCCGATATGTTCAAACAAGTGACTGTTGCTTTCGCGCGCTACGTGCTTAACCCTCGCCATTTGCGGTCAAAATATGGTTTCGTGCGTCGCGCCGACGACGTCGCTACCCCCGGACATGGAAGCCTCGGGAATCGGCAATCCTCGCAGGTCTTCGCCGCGGGGGCAGCGCTGCGTCCCGGATCGGATTCGTTGAATCAGTCGTCCGCGATTCACGCGGCCGGCAGGGTGAAGAAGAAGGTCGAGCCCTCGCCCGGCGTCGACTCGACCCGTATCGTGCCGCCGTGCCGCTCGACGATCCGTTTCACGACCGCGAGCCCGATCCCGGTCCCCTCGTACTGGTCGTGCGTGTGGAGCCGGCGGAACATCTCGAAGATCCGGTCGAAATACTCGGACTCGATCCCGATTCCGTTGTCCGCGACCGCGAACTCCCACCAGCCGTCCCGCCGCTCGGCCGAGACGCGGATCTGAGGTGGTGCCTCGGGACGGCGGTACTTGATTGCGTTGCCGATCAGGTTCGCGAAGACCTGCTCGAGCTGGGTCGCATCGGCCAGGACGCGGGGCATCGGACCGACCGTGACCTCTCCGCCAGTCTCCAGGAGCGGGACCTCGAGGAGGCGGAGCGCGCCGGCGACCACCGCTCCCGCGTCCGTCGGCTCGAGCGGCTTCGCCGTGGTCTCGACCCGCGAGACCTGGAGCAGGTCCTGGATCAGGCGTCTGCATCCGGTTGCCGCCCTCGACGATGAAGGCGATGAACTCGTCCGCGTCCGTGTCGAGCCTCCCCTTGTAGCGCCGTTCGAGGAGCTGCGAGAAACTGACGATGGACCGGAGCGGCTCCTGCAGATCGTGCGAGGCGACGTATGCGAACCGCTGCAGTTCCTTGTTGCTCGTCCGCAGCCGTTCGGCATACTCGCGGAGCGCGGCCTCCGCCTCTTTCCGATCGGTGACGTCGCGGACGATCATCGTCGTCAGCACGGCACCGCTCGAGTCGGTGAAGAGGGCCGTAGCCACCTCCCCGGGAAAGACGGTGCCGTCCTTCCTCCGGTACGACAGCTCCCCGTGAACCGCCCGGTCCGCTGCCGCTCCTCCAGGGCCGGGGCGAGCCGGGGATCCGACAGGTCGACGACCGCGTCGCGGCCGCCGCGTAACGAGTCCTCCTCGGTCATGCCGAAGATCCGGCAGGCCTCGGCGTTGGCCGCGAGGACCGTGCCGTCGGGCGCCGTGAGCATGACGGCGTCGATGCTGTTCTCGACGAGGCTCCGGTACCGCTCCTCGCTCTCGGCCAGCGCCATCTCGGCCTGCTTGCGCTGGCTGATATCGTGGCTCGTGCCGATGATCGCGACGAGCGCCCGTCCTCGTTGTAGACCGGCGCCTTGGTCGCCTGGACGGGGAAGCTGTGGCCGTCCCGGTGATGGGCCATGTACTCCCCGGACCACACCTCGCCGGCGGTCAGCTGCCCGAAGACTCCCCGAGCGTTCTCCGCCTGCAGCGCGGCGTCGCCCGTGTCGATCAGCGGCCGGCCGATCATCTCCGAGGCCTGCCAGCCGTACATCCGCTCCGCCGCCCCGTTCCAGTAGATGATCGTGCCGTCGGGGTCGACGGCCGTGACCGCGTCGACGACGGAGTCCAGCATCCGCGCCTGGAGGCGGAGGCGTCCGTAGTCCTGCCGGCGATCGGTGACCACGACGCTGAGCCTCACCCCGTCGTTCACCTCGAGCGGGGTCATCGAGACCTGCACGGGGATCGAGACATTGCCGCTGCAGACACTCATCTCGCCCCGGCGTGCGCCGGTGCGGGAGGCTTCGAGCAGTCTGTCGAGCTGCGCTCGATCGCGGGGGGCGAAATGGTCGGCGAGCGACGTTCCGAGGACGGCGGAGAGCGGCAGGCCCCGCATCGCGGCGAACGCGGCGTTGGCGTACAGGATCATCCCATCCACCGTCAGGGTGAGGGCGCCCTCCTGGATGTTCTCGACGAGGACGCGGTACGGGTGGTCCGCGCCCTCGAGCGCGTACACCTGGCTCATTTCGCCCTGCGAGACGACGATCGCGTCGACCTGCCCGGAACGGATCGCGTCGAGCGTCTCCTCGAGCTCCCGGACATGAGACCGCAGCTCCTCGTTCTCCTGCTCGAGCGCCTCCACGTCCGGCATCACGCGGCTCCGTCCACGGTGTTCATCGTATCTTGGGGATCAGGTCGAGTCCGACCAGCACCTTCTCTTTCTGGGTCATGTCGCCGATGACGCGCCGGAGCGGCAGCGGGAGTCTCCGGATCAGGGTCGGGGCGGCGATGACGAGGTCCTCGGGGACCGTGGTCCGGTCCTGGTAGATGTCGACGATCTCGAGCTCGCACCGGTCCCTGAGGTACTCGTCGCAGATCATCTTCACGTTCTCGATGGCCGCCTGGGACCGGGCCGAGTTCCCGGCGATATACAGGCGGAGCACGAACGGCTCGGTGCCCAGTGCTTCGAGCGCCCGCTCGAACTCGGCCGTCGCGTCCCGGGGAGGATCCCCGCCGTCCATCAGGTCACGCTCCGCAGTCCGAGGTACGCCAGCACCTTCTCGGTGTCGGAGAGGTCCCCGATGATCCTCTGTATCGGCGCCGGGCGCCGCCGGATCAGGGTCGGCACGGCGATGATCTGGTCCCGTGCGGCCAGCTGGGGATCGGCAACGAGATCGATCACGTCGATCACGTATTTCCCCCGGAGATACGCTTCACAGATCTTCTTCAGGTTCTCGAAAGCCAATAATGCCTTCGGCGTCCGCCCCGCGACGTACAGACAGAGTCTCCATGTCGCCTCGCCGGAGGTTGTGTCCGGCATTCCGGGGCGTCCGGCCGTCACGGCGGGGGTCACCGTCGCCTCCCCGAGCTGCCGGCGCCGGTCACGGTCAGTCCGCCTGCCGCTGCGCGGCCAGCGTCTCTGCCGTCCTCTCCGCGGCCTCTCTCTTCGCGCGCTGCTGCTCGACGTACGCCGCGAGCTCCTCGGCCTCGCGGGCGAACCGCCCCCGGATCGCCACGACCTCGCTCTCCATCAGGCGGCGCTTCTGTTCGAGCTCGCGCTCCCGCTGCGCGATCTCGTCGTCGCCGAGGGCAATCTCGGCCAGCTCCCGGCTCTCCTGCGCGATCCGGGCCGAGCCGAAGAGGACTCCTCCGCTGCCCTTATTCACGTCGAGGAGCTCGATCCCGTGATCCGAGAGGACGAACTCGCGGAGCTGGTTCGAGTGGGCCATGCCCCGGGACTTCGCGATCGAGAACGCCCGGTTCTTCTCCCCGTTCCCCTCGACGTTCTTGAGGATGAGCCAGGTGTCCATCAGGGAGGAGACGTGCATCTCGGTGGTCTCCAGCGCGAAGGCCCCCATCGGCTCGCCCTCCGAGAGGTTGGTGAAGAGCCCGGTGATCTGGAGGGACTTGGCATGGTCGATCAGGCGCATCAGCATCGACCGCACCTGGATGTCGTCGCCGACCGGGTAGAGGTTGGAGATGGGGTCGACGACCAGGACCCTCGGCGCGAACTCCTCCATCAGCTTCAGCATCATCGAGAGGTGCATCTCCAGGCTGTACGCGGTCGGGCGGACCGCGTGGAACTTCAGGAGTCCCTTCTTGACCCACGGTTCGAGGTCGATGCCGATCGACTTCATGTTCCGCAGGAGCTGGCTCTCCGACTCCTCGAAGAGGAAGAAGAGGCACTTCTCCCCGCGCCTGCACGCGGCATCGGCGAAGGTCGCGGCGAGGCTCGTCTTGCCCGTCCCGGCCTGGCCGGAGACGAGGATCGAGGACCCGCGGTAGTACCCCTTTCCGCCGAGCATCGTGTCGAGGCGGGGGATGCCGGACGAGATCCGTTCGCGCGATGCCGTGTGCGGGAGGGACATGGAGGTGATGGGGAGGACCGAGATCCCATCGCCGCTGATCAGGAACGGGTACTCGTCCGTGCCGTGGACGCTCCCGCGGTACTTGACGATCCGCAGGCGCCGGGTCGCGATCTGGTTCGTCACCCGGTGGTCGAGGGTGATGACGCAGTCGGCGACGTACTCCTCGAGGCCGTACTTGGTGATCGTCCGGTCCCCGCGTTCGCCCGTGACGACCGCAGTGACCTCCCGGTCCTTGAGCCAGAGGAAGAGCCGGCGGAGCTCGGAGCGGAGGATCGCCTCGTTGGAGAAGCCGGAGAAGATCGCCTCGATCGTATCGATGGCGATCCGCTTTGCGCCGACCTGTCGATCATGGCGCCGAGGCGGATGAACAGCCCTTCGAGATCGTACTCGCCGGTCTCCTCGATCTCGGCACCGGTCGATGTAGATGTGGTCGAGGACGAGCTTCTTCTGCGTGACGAGACCCTGCAGGTCGAAGCCCAGGGACGTGAAATTCTTCTCGAGGTCCTCGATCTTCTCCTCGAAGGCGACGAAGACGCCGGGCTCGCCGTAGTCGACGATCCCGCGGGCGATGAACTCCATGGCGAAGAGGGTCTTGCCGCACCCGGGCCCGCCGCTGACGAGGATCGGCCGGCCCTTCGGGAGCCCGCCGAACGTGATCTCGTCGAGGCCCCGGATCCCCGAGGGCACCTTCTCCAGCACCGGTCCGGCCGCTCTGCCCGCCGGTTCCGTCTCATCCGCGATCGCGGTTCCACCCTCCTGGTTCACCATCATCATCCCCCCTGCTGTTCCCGCCGACCGCAGGCGATAATGAGACGATTTGGGGGGGGGGGGGCTTAAGTGTATTCTTTTTTCCGTGGAGTCTTCTATAATAACACACCGGCGGCAGCATCGACGGATTCTGTCACCCCGGCGGTAACGGGGCCGACTCCGCCGGATCCCGTGCGATGGGGCTGGAAGGGCCGGGGATCGGCCGGCCGCGATCCCCCGCGGCAGCGGCGGCCCGGCCCGCTGCTCGCGCCGCACGGCCGCGCCGTAGACAGCGGCGGCAGAGCCGGCGCGTCCCCCCGCCGCTCGCGGGTAGGACGACGGCGTCTTTCCGCAGGCCGAGCACGGCTCGAAGGCCGGGCCGTCGAGCGCGATGAAGGCGCGGGGGTCGATCGAGTTGCCAAAATCGCGTCTTTGGAACGTGCCTTGGCACCGGGTTGGAACATCCTTTGGACAACATATCGCTTCGACGGCCGTGTCCGAATCGCTTGATGGACCTGTATTCTCTCCGATTATTCGTTCTGTTAGTTCCAAAACTTCCGGAAGCAGGCGTTCGTCGCCCGCCGTCGTCTCCGATCGCGACTGACGGTGCGGTGCCGGGGTTTTGGAAAATTGATTTTTCGTTCTCTTTGGAATCGCCTTCGTTTCCCTTTTTGACCTCCGCATGCCCCGTGAATGTTGTTTTCCAAAGGTGTTCCAAGGGTGTTCCAGGACCGGATTCCTGGAACACTGACGGGTCTCCGGTTCGCAGCCAGACGTGACCCGAAGCACACGTCTCCCGGCAGATCATCTTCATTGTAGCATGAAGACGAGTTGTCGACTGCCGTCGATGGCCTCACGCCCTCATCCTCGTCGCTGGTGGTGCGGTCGAGCACCGAGAGGCCGCTCCTCGTCGAGAGACCGGGATAGACGAAGCTGCCGCTGCTTGACCGACCGCGACCTCGCACTTCTCGTACGTCCTCGGTCCACGCTCCGGATCGAGCAGGGTGAACTGCGCGACGCGATTCCGCGTCGCGAGCGAGAGCACGGGATGCCGTCCGGCCGACTTCGCCTCGAGCGAGCCGCCGGTGGTGTGGAGGTCGGCGAAGAGCCGGGCCGCGTACCGGAAGTCGTCCTCGGTGGCCGTCACCGCGATCCCGCCGTCCTCGAGCCGCTCGGCCGCGCGCCGGAAGCGGCAGACGAGGGCGTGGCCGGCGATCAGGTCGAGGAGGACCTCGGGGTTGCGGCGGTTGCGGACCGAGGCCATGCGGATGCGGTCCGCGAACGGGACGTCGACGTGAACGAGCCCGTCGGCCCGGAGCCGCCGCCAGAGTTCGCGGCAGACGGGGAGGTCGAAGCGGTCGCCATCGGTGCCCCCGGCTCTACGCGGCCGGAAGGGTGAAGAAGAAGGTCGAGCCCTCGCCCGGCGTCGACTCGACCCGGATCGTGCCGCCGTGGCGGTCGATGATCCGCTTCACGATCGCGAGGCCGATCCCCGTGCCGGGGTACGCGTCCTTCGTGTGGAGCCGCTGGAAGATCACGAAGATCCTGTCGAGGTACTCGGGCTCGATCCCGATCCCGTTGTCGCTCACCGAGAACTCCCAGAAGCCGTTCATCCGGCGTGCGCCGACGTGGATCCGGAGCGGCACGTCCGTCACGGCGGAACTTGATCGCGTTCGAGACCAGGTTCGCGACGACCTGCTCGAGCTGGAGCGGGTCGGCCAGCACCATCGGCACCGGGTCGTGCGTGATCACGGCCCCGGCCTCGCGGAGCTGGAGGTCGAGGTTCCGCTCCACCGCGGCCATCACGTCCTCCATGTCGGTCGGGCGAAGGTCCTGCTTCGTCGTGTTCACGCGCGAGTACGCGAGGAGATCCTGGATCAGGGTCTGCATCCGGATGCCGCCCTCGACGATGAAGTCGATGTAGTCGTCCGCGTCCTCGTCGAGCTGCCCCTTGTACCGCCGCTCGAGGAGCTGGCTGAAGCTGACGATCGCCCGGAGCGGCTCCTGCAGGTCGTGGCTCGAGACGTACGCGAACCGCTCCAGGTCCTCGTTCGACCGCTGCAGGTTCTCGGCGTAGGTCCGGAGCGCCTCCTCGGCCATCGTCCGATCAGTGACATCCCGGACCCGCGTCGATCGTCGCGTTGGAGACCTCGTCCTGGCCGTGTGAAGACCGCCGACGCGATCTCGCCGGTGAAGACGGTCCCGTCTCCCCGCCGGAACCGGAGATCTCCCCGCGGACACTGCCCGGTTCGGGCCCGCTCCTCCAGGGCAGCCGCGAGCCCGGGATCCATCGGGTCGACGAGCAGCGGGCCGCCCCCTCTCGATCACCTCCTCCTCGGTCATGCCGAAGGTCCGGCAGGCCTCGGGGTTGGCGGCGACGATCGTGCCGTCGGGTCTGGTGAGGAAGATGGCGTCGATGCTGTTCTCGAACAGGGAGCGATACCGTTCCTCGCTCTCGCCCAGCGCTCCCAGGGCCCTCCGCTCGCCGGTGACGTCGGTGAAGACCGTCGCGAACCGGCCGGGGCCGGGCGAGTAGGCGTGGACGTCGTACCAGCGTTCGAGCGGGGACGAGTACGACAGGAAGCGTTCGGGCTCGCCCGTCGTCGCCACCCGCCCGTAGCGCTCGATCCACCCGGGCTCGAGGCCGGGCAGCACCTCGAGCGCCGTCCGGCCGACGATATCGCCGGCGGAGAGGCCGGTCATCGCCTCGAAGGCGGGGTTGGCGGCCAGGAACCGGTAATCGACGGGGTTTCCGGCGGCGTCGAGGACGATCTCGTGCAGGGCGAACCCCTCGACCATGGACTCGAAGAGCTCGCGGTACCGCGCCTCGCTCTCGCTCAGGGCCTCCCCTGCCCGCCGCTGATCGGTGACGTCCTGCCAGGCGACCACGCCGCCCGTGACGGTGCCATCGGCATCGCGGATCGGGGCCGCGTTGCAGAGGAGGTGGAGGGCCCGGCCGGCCTCGTTGACCTGCACGACCTCGGCGTCCCGGACGATCTCGTCCGAGCGGACCGCGCGAGTGAGCGGATGCTCCGCTTCGGGCATGGGCGTCACGCCGTCTTCGCGGAAGGTCTCCCACCGGCCTATGACCTCTCCTGTGGTCATCCCCGCGTGCGGCCCGCCGAGGAGGTCCTGGCCGAACCGGCTCACCATCCGAATTCGTAAGTCGGTGTCCGCGATGGTGATCCCCTCGGGGACCGAGTCCATGAGCGCCGTCAGGATTCTGGCCGCGCTCCTCGGCCGTGGCCAAGGCGTCGCGGAGCGCCTCCTCGGTCCGCTTTCGCTCGGTGACGTCCTCGGTGATCACGAGCATCTGGTTGCCGAAGATCGGCAGGAACGTGGCGGCCCGCCACCGTCCCTCCGACCCGGCCACCTCGACCTCGGATGTATAGGGCGTGCCGGCCGCGACGGATTGCAGGGCCCCTTCGACGAGCGGGGCGACCCGGGGATATCCCGCCAGAGCTCTCGCCAGGTCCGGCCGATCAGGTTCTCGCGGGGCTCTCCCAGAGCGGCGGCGAAGTGCTCGTTCGCCCAGGCGAGCCGCTCGTCGCGGTCCCAGAGGGAGACGTGATGGGGCATGGCGCCGAGGATGTTGTCCAGGAGCCGCTGATGCCGGTCGAGATCCGAGGCGGCCCGGACGAGCTCGCCCCCCTGCTGCCGGAGTTCTTCCTCCTGTGCCCGGAGCTCCTCTGCAGCGGTCTCGGCCTCGGCGCGAATGCGCTCGCGGGCCGATACGTCCTGCCAGATTGAGAGTGCCCCGACCACCTCGCCGTCGTTCAGGATGGGAGCGGCGGTGGCAAGGACGTGCAGGGTCCGGCCGTCCGCCGCCCTGACCGCGAGCGGGACGTCGACCGCCTCTTCGCCCGCGAGTGCGCGCCCTGCCGGCAGATCGGCCGCGAGCAGGGGCGAGCCGTCAGGTGAGCGTACATCGAAGATGCCGACCACGGCGGCGAGCGTGCGGCCGGCCAGGGATCGGCCGGCGAGCGCCTCGGCCAGGTCGTTCGCGTCAGCAATCGTGCCGTCGGCGTCGTAGAGGAACGCGGGCTGCCGGATGGCGGCGAGGGAGAGCGGTGGGGCGGACATGCGAAGGTGCCAACAGAGGGCTATGCGGAAACCTTCAAGGTGACAGATGATAATGCTTGGCTCTCCGCCAGCGGGCAAGCCGTCGAGCTGCACCAATTCCACCGGTGGCACAAGGCGCAGAGACGGCTGACCACCCCCATTTCACCTCGCCGACTCGAACCCGCAGGCAGCGCACATCATCGCCAGTATTACTGGCGGCTCGTATGTCGTCGCCATCCGGGCTCATTATGCACGGTTTAAACCGGGAAGCCGAAAATCCGGGCCGAAGATTTAGCCCGCGAGATTGTCAGCGAACGGGATCTGGACTGCCGCGATGCAGCACCGACCTGTTTAAAACGAGAGATTTTTTGCTTTCGCGCGCTGTGGTTTGACCCTGGCCAATCGAGGTCAAAATATGGTAATTTCAATGACTAAAATTAGAGGTTGTTGAAGAGCCAGACCACGTCGGCAAAGTCGATCCGGCCGTTGCCGTTGTAGTCGAACGCCGACACCGGCTCGTTGGCCGGGATCCAGCTCATCTGGTCGAAGTAGAGGACGACGTCGGCGAAGTCCATCCGGCCGTTGCCGTTCCAATCCTCGAACGTTCCATCCCCGTTCAGGTCGCGCGCGACGGCGGACCCGCCGGTGGCGGCGACCGTCACCGTCGAGGTCGGCGCCGGCATAGACGTGGATGTCGTCGGCATGTCGTCGGCAGGGAGATCGACGCCAGCGGCGTCGGGGTGGATGTCGGTGTCGGGGTCACCGTCGGCGTCGGAGCCGGCGCCGCTCCCACCGCGAACTTCTGGACCCGATGGTTGTAGCTGTCCACGACATAGACGCTGCCCGCGCTATCGACCGCGATGCCCCTGGGGTTATTGAACTCTCCGGCCCCGGTTCCAGCGGAGCCCCACTTCGTGACGAACGTTCCGTCCGACGTGAACTTCTGCACGCGGTTGGCATAGGGTTCCGTGACGTAGACGAAGCCCGCGCCGTCCACGGCGATGCCCTTCGGGAGGTTGAACTGGCCGTCCCCGGCACCCTCGGTTCCCCACTCCGCGAGCAGGGTGCCGGTCGACGTATACTTCTGGACGAGGTTCTTCCTCAGGTCGACGACATAGACGTGGCCCGCGCTGTCCGCCGCGATACCCATCGGCTGGCTGTACGTGACCGCATTGCCAAAAGTCCTCCATTTCGTGACGAACTGCCCGTTCGACGTGAACTTCTGGATGCGGGGCCCGCTGCCCGCGTACAGAATATCCGTGACGTAGACGTAGCCCGCGCCGTCCACCGCGACATCATTGGGGCAGTAGAACTGTCCGTCGCCGGTGCCCTCGGTCCCCCACTTCGTGATGAGGGTGCCGTTCGACGTGAACTTCAGGACGCGGAACGTCCCCGTGTCCGTGACGTAGACGTTGCCCGCGCGTGTCCACCGCGATCCCGGTAGGCCGGAGAAGTTGCCGGGCTCGCGGTCCGTCGTTTCCCCCATGTCGTGATGAACGTCCCGTCCGACGCGAAACTTCTGGATCCGCTGATTGTCCTCCGTCGGTCACGTAGACGTTCCCGGCGGCGTCCAGCGCGATATCCTCGGGATAGTGCAGCTGGCCGTCCCCGGAGCCGTTGGTTCCCCACGTCGCGGTGACGACGTACGTCTCCGCGGCGGAGACGGCAGGAACCGCGGCACAGAGCAGAACAAGGAGAATCAGGAAGGAGACAGGTTTCATGGGCCGTGAATAATACCTTTGAGCCAATGAACCTGTCGATCCGTCTGCCGGGAGGTCGGAGCGGTGCCGGTCGTCCGTGCTCTCGGGGGAGGGGAGGGGGCAGCTCCGCCCCCGCCGCGCCCGGATGATGGAGTATGTCGCCATGCTCATCACGTGGCCCTGATGTAGTTCGTCCGCTGGACGGTCTCGGTCGAACCGTCCGTGTACGTGATCTTCACGAGCGGCGAGAAGGTGCCGGCCGACGGGTAGAAGAACGTCGGGTTGACTGCCCGCGAGTTCCAGGTGTTCAGGTGGGCCGGGGCGTCGAACGACCACCAGGCCGCGCTGATGCTCTTGCCCGCTCGCCGGGGTCACGGTGAACTTCACCGCGGCGCCGTGCGCCGCCGTCAGGGGCGCGGCCGTGAACGAGGCCCCGCCCGACGGCGCCGGCGTGGTCGTCGTCGTCGTCGGCGGCGTCGGACCCGTCCCGAACGCGATCCAGTCGAGGTTCTGGCCGTCGCCGCGGAAATCGAGCGTCAGGGTGTGCGTCCCGGCCGTGAGCGGGACCGGGATCGCTGATTCTCGAGGCCCGTGACGGTCGGCATCGGGGTCATCGTGGCAGTGACCCCGGGCGTGGCGAAGGTGGAGCCGAGAGTGGCGGTCGTGTACGTATCGAACGACCCGGTGTTCGGGACCGGTGATCGAGATCGGCCGGCCGCCGTCGACCGAGACGTCCACCCAGCCGGTTGCTGTTCGGGCTCGCCACGCGGAGGGCCGTGGAGTAGTTCCCGGTCGTGGTGACGTTCACGGTGTAGGTCAGGTACTCGCCGTTCCGGATCCAGCCGACGTTCGTGATCGCCGTTGCCGGTCTCGATGTCGACGTCGTCGTGGCGGTACGCGCCGCCCGCGTTGCCCGGCGTGGTGTCGTGGTACGCAACGCCCTCGCCGCCGAGGTCATAGTCCTCGGCCTGGATCGTCCCGGGGATCGCGAGCGGCTTGAACGGCGTCGCCGTTCGGCTGCGGCGGCGGCGTGGGCGTGACGACCGGCGCGAACTCGATCCAGTCGAGGTTCTGGCCGTCGCCGGCGAACGTCAGCCGGAAGGCGTGCGTGCCGGCCGCGAGCGTGATCGGGACCTCGACGTCCTGGAACGTCGCGAACGACCCGGTATTCGGGACCGTGATCGTCGCAACGGCTGGCGCCGTCGACCGAGACCGCGATGGTCCGGCCGCTGTTCGGGCTCGCCACGCGGGCGGTCATGGTGTACGTCGCCGGCCGTCGTGACGTTCACGGTGTAGGTCAGGTACTCGCCGTCCCGGATCCAGCCGACGTTCGGTGATGCCGTTCCGGTCTCGATGTCGACGTCGTCGTGGCGGTACGCGCCGCCCTAGTTGCCGGGGGTGGTGTCGTGGTACGCGACGCCCTCGCCGCCGAGGTCGTAGTCCTCGGCCTGGATCCGGCCGGGGACGGAGAGCGGCTTGAACGGTATTCCGCCGAACGCCGGCGTCGGGGTGGGGGTCGGAGTGGGCGTCCGTTCGCAGCGCGAGCGGCAGGTAGTCGGTCGCGTCCTCAACTGAGGTGATAGGGCTCGTCGCAGAACCCGTCGCCGTTCGGTGTCGGGGTGCGTCTGGGAGAAGCCCGTCCCGTTCGGGAAGGCCCAGAAGTTGCCGCCGAGGTACGGGCCGCCGACGATGTTCGGGCCGGCCGACTTCGTGTAGTTCAGTGTACCCGCTGTCGAGCGGGATCCCGAAGAACCCGTTGTCGGTGTTGTTCAGGACGTTGTTCCGGACGTGGCACGGCCAGTCGCCGCCGGCGAGAGACGCCGATGCCGTTGCCTTCGATCCAGTTGCCGTGGATGTCGCTGCCCGCCCGGTCGCGACGCGTGCACGCCGGCGGCGGCGTTGTTCTCGATGTGGCAGCCGACGATCTCGGCTGCCGCCGTGCTCGAACTCGAGGCCGTCATCGCCGTTCGCGGAGACGGTGCAGTTCCGGACGACCGAGAAGGAGCCGTCGTGGCTGTTGAGGCCGTCGCCGGTGTTCCCCGAGATCTCGGAGTCGGCGAGGGTGTTCGGGCGTGCCGTGGCCGATCTCGAGTCGCGGACGATCCCGACGCCGTTCCCGGTGACCGGCACCGCTCGACCGTGATGCCCTCGGTCGGGTAGATCGAGGCTCGATGCCCGGCGCCGGTGTTGTCCCGGAAGACGGAGTCGCGGATGCGTGTTCCCGCTGGTGATGCCCGTCGTGGGGCTGATAATGAGCCCGACGCCGTTCTGCTCGGCGACGACGTCCTCGACCACGGTCCCGGAGACCTCGGCGATGCGGATCCCGTCGCCCCAGTCGCGAGACGGTGAGGTTCCGGACGGTGACGTTCGTGCATCTCGCCCTCGGCGGCGGTGGAGCGCCCGGTGACGAGGATGCCCGATCGAGCCGTTCGCGCCGGTGCCCGTGATGCTGTGGCCCATGCCGTCGAAGACGACGTCGGAGCTGTTGATCAGGACGCCGATCGTCGAGTCGGAGGACAGGTCGTGGTCCAGGGTGTACAGTCCGGGCCCGTCGATGACGAGCGCGGGCGTGTCGGTCAGGGCCTGCACGCCGACGGCGAGCAGGCAGAGCGCCAGCAGCAGGACTGCTGCCGGCGCCAGGGCGCTGAGGCGCCCCCGTGCGAATGACGTGTGATGCATGATACCCTCTCAGCCGCTTCGCTCCGAAGCGGTTGTCGTGTGATCCTTCCCGCGCGGAGGGTTGGCACGGCGCCTGGCCCGGAGGCCATCAAAGAGGGTCTGTCACTCCACGCGCGATTATCACAGATACGCTCCTGACCCGATAAATCTTCCGAAATGTTTCTGTAAAAACCGGGCTGATGATTCGGCCCGCGAGGCCGTCAGCGACCGGAGTAGAAGTGTCGCGAGGGTTCGCGGTCTGCTTATCCGGATGACTATTACTTTCGCGCTACGCGTGTAACCACGGCCAGTAGCGGTAAAAATAAGGTTATTCGTGCCGGAGCGCCTCGATCGGGTTCAGGTTCGAGGCCCTCCAGGCCGGGTACAGCCCGGAGACGAGCGCGGTGGCGATCCCGAAGCCCATGCCGAGCGCGATCGACGAGAGGCTCGAGGGGTCGAAGAGGTACTTCGTCGTCTGGAGCACGAGCAGCGAGATCAGGTAGCCTGCGCCGAACGAGAGGATGCCGCCGAGCGCAGAGCCGATCAGCCCGAGCATCAGGGCCTCGTAGATGAACATCTGCCGGATCTCGCGCCGGAGGGTCCCGATCGACCGGAGAATCCCGATCTCCTTGGTCCTCTCGGTAACGGACATCATCATGACGTTCAGGATCGAGATCCCCGCGACCACGAGCGAGATGCCGCCGATCGCGGTCGTGAAGGTCGAGATCTGGCCGAAGACCGTCTGGATGCTCGAGAGGATCTCCTTCGACGAGAAGGTGTCGAGCACCGTCTCCCGCCGGTTGAACCGCTGGTCGATAGCGGACTGGAGTGCCTCCACCTGGTTGACGTCCTTGACCTTGATGATCACCTGGTCGAAGCCCGTCGGGTGGCTCCGGTCCTCGTACCACTTGGCCGGAACGATCAGGGCGGAGTCCGGCTGGATGTCGAAGCCGATCCCGCGCTCCTTCAGAATCCCGACCACGCGCTGCGTGGACCCGTCCGAGAACCTGATCTGGGAGCCGACCTTGAGCTGTACTGGTCGGCCGCCCGCGCCCCGGCGAGGACCCCGCTGTTGCCGCGGAGCAGGATTCCCTGGTCGACCTCGACGAGGAGGGGGATGTCGTCGGGGTTGAGGGCGTAGACCGAGAGAACGGCCTTCTCGTTCCCGACCTCGATCCGTTCGGCCGTCGAGTAGACCGGGATCACCGGGTTCGGCGCGGCGATCCGCCGCAGGTCCTGGACCTGCCGGTCCGTGATCTTCTCCGGCGTGGCAGCTCCGCCCCCGAACCCCCCGGCTCCTCCCGAATGCGGGATCACGGTCAGCGAGTCGCCGACCGTCGAGAGCTGGTCCGTGACCGAGAGGGTCAGGCTGTTGCCGAGGATCCCGAGCGAGGAGATCGCGAGGACGCCGATCACGATCCCCACGATCGCGAGCAGCGACCGGAAGAAGTTCCGCTGCAGGTTCCGGCGCGCGATGTCGAAGAAGGTCCAGCTCATCCCGTGTCCTCCCGGATCCGGCCGTCGACGAGCCGGACCTGGCGGGTTGCATACGCCGCGATGCCGGGGTCGTGGGTGACCATGATGATCGTCTTTCCCTCTTTGTTCATCCGGGCCAGGAGCTCCATGATCCCCTGCCCCGTCCGCTGGTCCAGGTTGCCCGTCGGCTCGTCGCAGAGGAGCAGGGCGGGGTCGTTGACGAGAGCCCGGGCGATCGCGACCCGCTGCTGCTGCCCGCCCGAGAGTTCGTTCGGCTTGTGCGAATACAGGCGCTCGTCGTCGAGCCCGGCCGATTTCAACGCCTCGTTCGGCCGCACCCGCATGGGCCGAGCGGTCCCGGACCTTCAGGATCAGCGGGTACTCGACGTTCTCGAGGACCGAGAGGAGGGGGATCAGGTTGAACTGCTGGAAGATGAAGCCGATCGTGTCACGCCGGAGCACGGTCAGCTCGTCGTCGGTGAGGTCGGCCACGTCCCGGCTGTTGATCAGCAGCCGGCCCGCGGTCGGGACGTCGAGGCAGCCGATCAGGTTCAGGAACGTGGTCTTGCCCGAGCCGGACGGTCCCATGACCGCGATGAACTCGCCGTGCCGGACCGTGAGCGAGACGCGGTCCAGGGCGAGCACGTCGCCGGCCGGGAGCGGGTAGACCTTGGAGACCTCCTCGAACCGGATCAGGTCCGGCCCGGGTCCGCCGCTCGCCGTCACCGTCTCCATGAGCGGTAGATCAGGTAGCCCACGACGGCCGCGAGTACGATCGCGAGCGCGATCCAGCCGAGCGGCAGGCTGCCGCCGGGGGCGGTCGAACCCCCGGTCTGGTTCAGGGCGAGCGAGGCCTCGGTCTGCTGCTCGAACGGGTTGCCGTTGGCGTCCTTGTAGCTGATGACGAGCGGGACCGTGGTCCTGTTCTCGGCCCGGAACTCCAGCTCGAACGAGGCGAAGTCGTCGGGCTGGAGCGAGCCGATCACGTACCGGGGGTACGGGTCGGCGGGAATCACGCCCTCGCCGGGCTCGATCACGACCGAACGGGCCTCGCTCAGGCCCGCGTTGTTGACGTCCCCGGTCAGGCGGTAGACCCCGGACGTCAGTTCGACCACGAAGTTCGAGAGGATCAGGTCGGCGCGGGTCTTGGACTCGCCGTAGGCGACCGACAGGGGCTGGATCGCCGTATGGCGGTTGGGCCCGTTGTAGTAGACGACCACGAACCCGATGGTCGCGTTCTCGGCCGGGGTGAGGTTGAACGAGGCCGTCGCCTGCCCGTTCGGGGCGAGCGCCCCGATGAAGACGGCCGACGGGGTGACCGTGAAGCCGGAGCCCTGCGGCGTGACCATCACGCCGTCGAGCGGGTTCTGGCGGGGGTTGCCGACCGAGAGGACGATCAGGTCGCCCGACCCGGCCGTGATCGCGTCGGGCTTCTGAACGAACGAGACCGCCGGCGGCGTGCTGTCGACCCGGACGGGGACCGGGTATCGCAGGCCCCGGCCGTCGGGGACCGAGAGCGAGAACTCGGGATAGGCCGTCCCGTCGGGGGCTCCGGCGAGGACCAGGAAGCTGAAGGTCATCCGGTTCCCGGCGCCGATCTCGCCGACGATCGCGTACGGGTCGTCCTCGACGGTGATCGGGCCGTCGGGCGAGAGGGAAGCGCGGGAGGCCTGGACCGGCGCCGTGCCCGTGTTCGCGACCACGATCGCGAGCGTGCCCGTATCGCCGCGCATCAGGACCGGCGGGTCGAGCGAGGTCGAGACGACCTGGAGCTGGTTCCCGGCCTGGGTGACGATCGGGGCCGTCGTGGCTGCGGTGGCCGGCAGCGTCTCCACGCCGGCCGGGATAGTGACGCCGGAGGTCGGAAACGTGTACGTCGGCAGGGCGGCGGAGGCGCACGCAACGCACGCGAGCAGGGCGAGTATCAGGATGAGAAGACGTCGTTTCATTCAGACCACCAGGGTATAGACGGTATACAGGACGTAGAGCAGCACCGGCACGCCGACCGTGATCGCGGCGTCGCGGGTCGAGAGGTTCCGGCCGTTGCGGACCCCGAAGATCCAGAGATTGGCGGACCAGAGCAGGAAGAGGAGGCCGACCACGGACGCGAGGCGCATGGTCGGGTCCTTCGTCAGGGACACGGTCCACGCCTGGATCGCCTGGGGATCGGTGAGGGAGGGAACCCGGAGGGTCGAGAGATAGCTCCACGTGAGAAGGAGGCTGATGACTCCTCCGATCACCTGGGGGAGGTGGCCGTACCCGACGTAGCTCAGGAGGCGGTTGAAGTCGCCCCGGCCGTTGAAGGCCATCGAGATGACGAAGAAGACCGCGGTGTAGATCACCCAGAAGAGCATGGTGAAGATAATGGCCGAGATCGCCCCGATGGCGCCGATGACGCCGCCGAGGCCCTGCACTCCCGGAATGGCCAGGGCACTCATGAGGACGGACGAGATCTGGTATGCCGTGATGGCCGCGATGATGCCGACGGCCAGCACGATCAGGGCGGGCATGCGGAGGCTCACGGGCTGCGTCTCGAGCGCCTCGAAGAACCCGCGCGGGTTCGTGAAGATCTCGACGACCGACGGGCGCCTCGCCTCCGCCGGCCGGGGCGTCGGGGGCACGGGTTCGACCGGGAGATCGCCGGGAGTCCCGGCGGCCACGTCGGCCGGCGCGGGTGCGGCGAGCTCGGGCCCGCCCTGCTCCGTCTCGTTCATGCGTCGGTCCTCGGGATACGGGTGCTCGCGCTCATGATAGTCTGCTGATCTATCCTCGTGCCGGCTATATCAGGATTGCGAACCGGAATCACCGGGAAAAATGAGGGTTAGAGGGCCTGCCGCCGGCCCGAGAACGCGTCCATGGCGGCCATCACGATCGCGCCGAACCCGAGGCAGACCACGACGAACTTGACAAGGCCGCCGAGGAACGGGATCAGGTAGACCACGTTCAGGATCACGAAGCCGATGATGAAGAGGGCGTAGCGGTTGTCGCCGAGCCCGGTCTTCCCCGCGATCAGCCGGCCGAGCGCGAGCGAGACCACGAGCCCGGCCAGCATCACGCCTGCGATAACGAGGAGCCATCCGAGGATGGCGATCGGGATCCCGACGACCGTGACCAGCAGGATCACCCCGAGGATCACGGCCGCGATCAGGGCGGCGAGGCCGATCGCGAATGCGGGGAGCGGACTATCGCGGACACGTGTCTCGACGGCGCTGGCCGCAGCCGGCACGAGGGCCAGGAGCAGCAGCCCGAGGATCAGGTAGCCGAGGGTCACGAGGAGCGAGATGACTGCCGCGATGGTCGCGAGGAGCGCGCCGAGGCCGCTCAGAACTCCCGGCATCGCGAACGGGGTCCGGTTACCGGCCGGCCGGTTCCCCGACTGCGTGTACTGGACCGTTCCGGCCGTCCCGCTGTTCGTGAAGGTCCCGGCCTGGACCGTGAGGGTCCCGTTGACGGCGCCCTGGTTCGTGAACGAACCGCCCGAGACCACGGCGTCGCGGCCGACCTTCGTGCCGGGGCCGAAGAGGACCTCGCCGCCGGTCGCGACCGCGTTCCGCGAGACCGTGCTGTTCAGGTCCACCCGCCCGCCGGCGAGCACGACCTTTCCGCCGACCGTGCCGTTCACCCGGACCATCCCGCCGGCCGCTATCACGTCGCCCGCGACGGGGCCGTTGACCTGCACGTCGCCGCCGACCGCGATCAGCGAGCCGACGGGCGCATTGACGACGAGCGTGCCGCTGCTCGCGATGACGTCGTCGTCGATCGGATCAGTGATCACAGTCGTGCCCTCGCCCGCGATCGTCCGGAGGGCCGAAGCGCCGGAGACCATGAGGAGGACGAGGCAGAGCACCGCGAGGATGCGAAACCCTTTCATGCCGATGCATGCACGGGATCGATATTAAAATAGCCTGCTTCTTTCAGGCGCAGCGCTCGCCCAGGTACCGGATCAGGCCGTGGAGCCCGTCGGCCGCCGGGTGGATCTCGTAGAAGTCGTTCAGCCCGTCGACGGGGAGGCCGTGGCGGATCAGCTCGGTGAGGTACATCACGGAGAGGGCCGCGTCGGGGGCGGCGGCCGCGACCCCGACAACGCGGGCGCCGGTCTCGTCGAGAAAGACCTTCGCCACGCCGGTCTCGCGCGCCGGCACGGCGAAGAACGAGCCGGGGCCGGCCGGGCCGGGGATCGCGTACGACGAGGCGGCCGGGTCGTCGATGGCCCAGGCGTACTGGTTGCGGAGGCGGAACCCTCGCGGTATCAGCCGCCAGTCCATCCGCGTCTCGCCTCCGAGCACGTTCTCGGCCGCGATCCGTCCCTCCTGCCGGGCGACCGGGGTCAGGTACGGCGGCCCTATCACGTCGCCGCAGGCGTAGACCCCCGGGACGGAGGTCCGCATCCGGTCGTCGACGACGATCGTCCCGTTCTTCCGCTTCTCGAGCCCGGCGCACTCCTCGCTGTTCGGCACGAGGCCGATGGCCGCGATCACCGCGTCGGCCTCGACCTGCTCCTCGGCTCCGCCCGACGAGAGCGTGACCCCGGCGACCCGGCGGCCCCCGTCGACCGAGACGAGGTCCGTGCTCTCGCGGATATGCACGCCCTCGAGCTCCTTCCGGGCCAGCCGGGCGAGGTGGGGGTCGATGCCCGGCAGGAGATCGCTCCGGACCACGAGCTCGACCTCGGCGCCGAACGCGGCGAAGATGTACGCGAGCTCGGCGGCCTGGACGCCGCCGCCGACGATCGCGACCCTCCCGGGAACGGCCTTCATCGAGGTGAGGGACGCGGCCGTGTACACCCCCTCCCGCGCGATCCCCGGGACCGGCGGCAGGGCCGGGCGCGACCCCGTCGCGATGATCACGGCCTCCGACTCGACCGGCCGGCCGTCGATCACGGCCCGGGACCCGTCGAACCCGGCCGCGACACCGCCGAGCACCTCGACCCCCGAAGCCGCCGTCTCCTCCCCCAGCACGCCCGTGATCGTCGCCTGGATCGCGGCCGTGGCCTCGAGGAGACCGCGGAGGTCGACCCGGAGCTCGCCCGCGACCGCACCGAGCGAGGCCAGCCGCCGGGCGTCCGCGATCGCACGGGCCGCGTCGTTCAGAGCGTTGATCAGCATGCAGCCGTACGAGAGGCACTGGCCCCCGAGCGTCCGCCGTTCGACCAGGCGCACCTCGCGTCCGGCCCCTGCCAGGTGCATGGCCGCGAAGCGGCCGGCGGGCCCGCCGCCGATCACGGTCACCGGGGCCATCAGAGGATCTCCACGCCGTCGTCCATCGGGGAGGAGAGGGTCTCGCCCGAGAACGCGTTGATCTCGACGATCGCCCGCCCCCGGATCTGCCAGACCGGGACGAAGACGCGGGAGAGTTCGACCCGGATCGCCCGTCGGTCGGGCCGGAAGACCTTCTCCTCGTAGAAGATCGCCTCGCGCCGCTCCTGGCGGATCCGGACCTTCTGCGTCAGCCGGGCGACCACGTCCTCGACCACCCGCGCCTCGGCCTCCTGGCGCGTGACCTGGGCCTCGAGCACCTCGGCGCCCGCCGGGAGCTCCGCCAGGACGATCGCCTCCTCCTCCGGTTCGGCCGTCTCGCCGTTGATCGCGTTGAGGGCGATCGTCCCCTCCTCGTCGAACGAGATCGCCTGGTCCCGGTAGGTGGTACGCCCCGCCGAGACGTAGCGGGCGTACCAGTACCGGGATCAGCCGGAGCCGTACGATCCCCTCGCAGTTCGCGAGCTGACGGGCCTCGCGCTCGGTGAGGCGGACCGGCAGGCTGGGCCACGCCCCCGGACGAGGCGGGCCGCGCGGGCTCGCCGAGCACGTGCGGGCCGTGCACCGGGACGATATCGAGCACCATCTCGCGCCCGAGGACGCGGGCGCAGGCCGCCTTGCCCGCGTAGTCGACCAGGGCCGGGATCCCCCAGAGGACGCAATCGCGGACCGCGACCCGGTCGCTGGTCGAGAAGAGGACCTTCCGGCAGACCACGTCGCGGTCCCCGTTCCGAACCCTGTAGACGGTCCGGTCGAACTCGGCCGCCTCGCCCTCGTCGTCGCTGCAGAGCACGAGGACGCACTCGTCCTCACGGATTGCCGAGAGGTCGAGCGGCGGGTCCATGGGCTCCACGTCGAACGAGGCAGACTCCAGGATCCTGCCGATCTCCTCCCGTGCCCGCGCCCGCACCAGCCGCTCCATCACTCGTACTTCGACGGCCAGCTATAGAACAATTTTTCTTTCACCAGAGGCGATTATGGTTGATGAGCCCGTCCCCCCTCAAGTTTGTCAACCACACGATCGAGGAGTACGCGATGCAGGTCACGTACGACCCGGTCGCGGGGACCGGGAGGGTCGTGTACAACCTCTCCCTCGTCCGGACGCCCGACCTCGCGCCCGTGCTCGAGGTGATCCGGACCGCGTGTCGTTCCGGGGTCTGCGCTTCGGACCAGGTCCGTATCGTCCCCGAAGGCGAGACCATCAACGGGTTCGCCGTCCCCGAGGGGCAGACCGGCATCTGCACGCTCTGTTCGGTGACGCTCGACGGGATGCTGCTCAAGCGCGGCGTGCCCCTGCACCCGATCGGCGGCGGGGTGGTCGAGATCGTGAACCGGGTCCCCCGCCGCTTCACGCACCTGATCCACTACGACGAGACCACGATCGACCCGCTCCAGGTGCTGATCGCCGAGGAGATCTCCTCGGTCGCGGAGGTGATCCGGAGCGGCAACGGCACGATCCTCGCGAACATCCGCGAGTGCCACATGGAGGCCGAGCCGCTCGTGGCCGAACTCCTCGACGACCTCGGCCAGAGCCGGTTCGTCGGGGTGCTCGAGGTCGGGATGCCGAACAGCCCGCTCCTCGGGGTCCAGATCAGCCCGCAGTACATGGGCGTGGTCGCAGTCGGCGGCACGAACCCGATCGCGGCCGTCCGCGAGGCCGGGTACGCGGTCGTGACGAGGGCCATGCGCGGCGTGATCGACGCCTCCGAGATGACCGGCATCGAGCAGCTGGCCGCGGACGTGCGGGCCCGCGCAGGCGCATAGGGCGCCCCGATCCGACCCGTTTTTCATACCCCTACGTATCAATTCATTACCGCGCTCAGATAACCCTGTTTACACGGAGCCAGTATGCCCCCGAAACTCCTCGCAGCCCTGTTCCTGATCGCCATGCTGATCGCGTCGCCGGCGGCAGCCGGCGCGAAATACACGTCGGGCGGCCCCACGCTCTCGGCCTCGATCGTGGGGTCGAACGAGATGGCGGCCGGCCAGACCGTGCCGCTGAACGTCGTCATCCAGAACACCGGCCTCATCGACTCGAAGATGGTCGGCACGACCGTGGTCGAGCGGACGGACATGCCGAACACGGCCAAGTCCGTGACCGTCGCGCTGGTCGGCACCAGCGGCATCGCGGTCGAGTCCGACCCGCAGATGATCGGCGACATCCCCGGCGGCACGGCCGCGAAGGCGACCTTCGTGGTCCGGATCCCGGCGGGCACGGCCGCGGGCACGTACACCCTGCCGATGGCACTCAACTACACCTATCTCGCGTCCGCCGAGCAGATCGGCGGCGACTCGATCGACTACCAGTACCAGGACGTCCACGAGGCCATCCCCCTGGCCCTGACCGTCCGGCCCGAGGTCGTGCTCGCGGTCATGAACGTGGCCACCGAGTCGCTCAACGTCGGGACCGAGGGCTACCTGAACCTCACGGTCAAGAACACCGGGACCGAGCCCGCGACCAACGCGATCATCCGGGTCGTCCGGAACGGCCAGTCGCCCATCACCCCGGTCGACAGTTCCGCCTACGTCGGCGCGTTCGCCCCGGGCCAGACCGTGCCGCTGCGGTACAAGGTCGCCGTCTCCTCCGAGGCCGCGGCCCAGTCCTACCCGATCGACCTCGTGGTCAGCTACGACGACCGTGACGGCATCAACCGTTCCACCCGGCCCGTGACCGTCGGCGTGCCCATCGGCGGCAAGATCAGCTTCGCCGTGGTCTCGCCGCCGGCCTCGGTCGCGGCCGGCGAGAAGCAGGTGCTCGAGGTCGTGTACAGGAACACCGGCGCGGCCACCGTTGCCGCGGCCCAGGCCCGGCTCTCGGCCGTGGACCCGTTCACGTCCTCGGACGATACGGCCTATCTCGGCGACATGAAGCCCGGCGAGGAGAAGACCGCGCGGTTCGAGGTCGCGGCCGACAAGAGCGCGACGGCCAAGGCCTACGGCCTCGACTCCGAGGTCCGGTACCGCGACGCCCTCGACAACTCGCAGATCTCCGATACCATGAAGGTCCCCGTCACCGTCACCGAGAGCGGCGGCATGGGCGCGCTCCTCACCTCCCCGATCGTCCTCGCGGTCATCGCAATCCTGGTGATCGGCGGCGGGTATCGTCGTCTGTCCGTCGCCGGAAGGGTTCGGCCTAGACGGGTCGATCGGCCGGCCCCTCGGTGCCGGCCGCCCGTCTCTTCAGGAGGTCTCGATGAGATCCCCATTCACGCTGCTCGCCCGCGTCATCAACGGCCACCCGAAGGTCGTGGCCGGCCTCCTCGCTGGTCGTGCTCGTCGCCTCGCTCTACGGGACGACGCTGATCTCGATGGAGACCGGGACGGGCGGCTACCTCGACAAGTCCTCCGCCTTCGGCGAGAACTATACCAAGTACACATCGACCTTCAGCACTCCGACGCCGTCGATCCTGCTGGTCGAGTCGGCACGACTCGACCGGCATCGAGCAACTCCAGTTCCTCGATTCGCTCGAGGCGGACCTGCGCCAGCAGCAGAACGTCAAGTCGGTCGCATCGATCGCCGACCTGATCAAGCAGGCGAACGGCGGGACAGTGCCGACCTCGTCCGCCGAGGTGACCGCGATCAAGGGTTCGAAGTCCCCAAGAGCCTGCTCGATCGATACGTCCCGTCGAACACCTTCACGATGGTCCTGGTCTCCCTCGACACCGGCCTCTCCAAGGACCAGAGCACCGCGGCGCTCAACAACATCCAGTCGCTCGTCTCGAGCACGGACGTGCCCGCCGGGACGACCGTCTCGGTGACCGGGAGCAGCGCGTTCCAGCAGCAGATGGGAGCCGAGATGGGGACGTCGACCGGCGTCCTGATCGGGGTCGCGATGCTTCTGATGGTGATCGTGCTGGGTCTCCTCTTCGGGTACGTCAGCCACCGCTTCCTCCCCGTCCTGATGGTCGGCATGGGCCTGATCATGACCTTCGGGATCATGGGTCTCGCCGGGATCCAGATCAGCATGGCCGCGATCGGTGCGTTCCCGATCCTGATCGGCCTCGGGATCGACTACGCAATCCAGTTCCACTCCCGTCTCGAGGAGGAGTCGCGCAAAGGGCCACTCCCCGAGGCGGTCCGCCATACACTGGAGAACACCGGTCCGGCCGTCTTCTACGCGATGTTCGCGACCGCGATGGGCTTCGTCGCCCTCTACCTCTCGCCGGTCCCGATGATCGGCGGCTTCGCCGTCGTCTCGATCATCGGGATCGCGACCTGTTACGTGGTCTCGCTGATCGGCGTCCCCGTCTTCGCGAGGCTTGTCAACTACCGGCCGAAGGGGGTCCATGCAGAGATCCACGAGGCGACCGGGTTCGACCGGCTCCTCGGCACCGTCTCGGTCCGGATCGCGAAGAACCCTCTGCCCCTGCTCGCCGTCGTCGCCCTCGTGGCTCTCGTAGGGGTCTCGCTCGACCCGGCGATCCCGATCTCCACGGACCAGAACACGTTCGTTCCCCAGGACATGCCGGCCCTGGTCATGATGGAGAAGGTGACCCGAAGCATGGGCTCGACCACGCCGGTCCCGATCCTCGTCACGGGGAACGGGGTCGATAGCCTGAACTCGCTGCAATGGATGCTGGCCTTCGAGAACTACGCGCTCGCACATCATGGCGACCGCCTGACCGGAGCGACCAGCATTGCCGACCTCGTCGTCCGGTCCAACGGCGGCAGAATGCCGGCGACGAACGACGAGCTCCGGGCCGTGCTCGACGCCATGCCGGCGTCGGCGAAGGACCCGTACCTCTGGGACACGGCACGGCGCAGATCACGTCAGCTCCACCAAGATGGAGATCCCGGTCCAGGCGGACCTCAAGGCGCAGGCTGGAGGAGGATCTCGCGTTCACCAGCCCGCCGCCCGGCGTCACCGCTCAGCCCACCGGGTCGTTCGCGCTCTTTGTCAATCTGATCGGCGACATCGCGGACAACAAGGACACCATGACCGTTCTCGGGTTCGGCCTGGTCCTCGGCGTCCTGCTCCTCGTCTACCGGAAGCCCATCGCGGCCGCGCCGCTCATCCCGATCGTCGCGGTGGTAGGCTGGAACGCGGTCGCCATGACCGTGCTCGGCATCGACTACACTCCACTCACCGCGACCCTCGGCGCGATGACGATCGGGGTCGCGGCCGGTACACGATCCTGGTGCTCGAGCGGTTCCTCGAGGAGCGGAAGAAGACCGACAATGTCTACGTCGCGATCGAGCACTCGGTCCAGAAGATGGGCGCGCGATCACGGTCTCGGGGCTCGCGACCCTCTTCGGGTTCTCGGCCCTCTGCGTCTCGACCTTCCCCATGATCTCGAACTTCGGGATCACGACCGTGTTCGCGGTCGCGTTCAGCCTGATCGGTGCGATCGTGGTGATGCCCGCAGCCCTTGTCGTGGTAGACCAGCTCCAGGCCCGGATCGAGCACCGCCGCGAAGTCCGAACCGGCATCGCCGCCTGACCGGCTCGCCTCTCTTTTTACCCTCCGGGAGCAAACGATCAATCATGACAATGGCGATCGCGGCTGACGGACTGGTCCGGTCGTTCGGCACTGTCAGAGCCGTGGACGGCGTCTGGTTCGAGGTGGACGAGGGAGAGGTCTTCGGCCTGCTCGGCCCGAACGGCGCGGGCGAGAACAACCCTGATCCGGCTGCTGGCGGGCATCCTGCGCCGACGCCGGTTCAGGCCCGGGTGCTCGGCCTCGATCCGACCATCGACGGGTCGGCGGTCCGTAGCCGATGCGGTGTCCTCGACCGAGACGCCGGCCGTGTCCCAACGCCTGCACGGCCCGGCAGAACCTCGCCTTTGCGGCCGATGTCTTCGGCGTGCCCGTCCCCGACGTCGGGCGACGCATCGGCGACCTCCTGGCCCGGTTCTGGCTCCAGAAGCCGCGCCGACGAGCCCGTCAGCAGATTCTGAAGGGGATGAAGCAGCGGCTCGCCCTCACCGCACCCTGATCCACAACCCCGAGACCTTCTTCCTCGACGAGCCGACGGCCGGACTAGACCAGGTCGCTTCGCGGGCGGCCCACGATCTCGTCGGAACCCTTCGCGACGAAGGTCGCACGGTCGTTCTCTGCACTCATCACCTGGTCGAGGCCGAGGCCCTCTGCGGTCGCGTCGGCGTCCTCGCGAAGGGAAGGAGCATCGCGCTCGGCACGGTTCGCGACTCTCCGGTCGTCTCGTCGCGGTCTCGCCGATCCCTCTTCGTTCCTCGGTCCCGTGACCGACGCAGTCGTCGCAGCCGTCGGGGCCGTTCCGGCGTCACCGTGACGGAGCGGGAGGAGAGGTGCCTGCTCCTCGCCGCCCCCGACGACGGGGCGGCCGCCGACGCGATCGGGCCGCGATCATGGCCGGCGGCCGGGTCGTCTCGGCCCAACGGCGCGAGCACACGCTCGAAGAGGTCTACTTTGCACTCCAGGGGGTGCCGGCATGAACTGGCGACGGTCCGGGCGATCGCGACGAAGGTCCTACTCGAATCCGGAAGAACCGGATCGCGATTTGGTCGATCCTCGTGCTCTCATCATCCCCTCTCACTCGGAATGCCCCTTCTGATTCGGGCTCCTGCCGTCGGTGCCGGGCCGAACGCGGGGAACTTGACCCGTTCGAGGTGCTCATGCACCTTCTCCCGCCGGGAATGCAGGATCT
>CAVUEE010000012.1:0-88389 GCA_963740465.1 uncultured Methanoregulaceae archaeon | reverse complement strand
CCCCGTTCGCCGCCGCCTCGAGCGCCTCGTTGCTCTCGACGTCGAGGCCTCTGAACTTCGAGAAGATCCGTTCCTCGAGCTTCGCCTCGATCAGGAACCGGCGGAAGGCCTGGGCCGTCACCACGAAGGCCTTCGGCACGGGCAGCCCGAGCGAGGCCATCTCGCCGAGGCTGGCCCCCTTGCCGCCGACCGACGGGATGTCCTCCTTGCGGATCTCCTCGAGCATCAGGGTATTGGGTACATTCTCTGGAACGCCGCTCATTTCGCACCTCTCCGTGAATCAAAACGAATTGGAATGTCGGCCGCCGCCGACGCGGTCGGGCACCGCTAAAGCAGGGTAATCGTTTGCCCCGGCTCAGGGATTACCTTTGCTGTCGATCGATCTCGCGGTAAAAGGTGTACTATAGCATAAATATTATCACCGTCGACGGCTCCGCAGGGCTGCTGCCGCCGCGACGGCTCCGAGGGCCACGAGGACCGCGAGCACGGGCACGCCCGACCGCGTCCGGTTCGCCGGCGTCAGGTTCGCGGAGAGGGTCGCCGTCTGTCCGGCCCGAACATCAACCGGCTGCTCGCGTTCGACGTAGCCGTCGAGGGAGAACCGAACCGTGTGCGGGCCGGCAGGGACATCCGGGATCAGGAGCGGGGCGGTGCCCTTGTCCACTCCGTCGACCGCCACCCTCGCGCCGGACGGTGTCGAGTTCGCCTGGATCGCTCCGCGGTCCGCGAGGACCGTCGGTGTCGCGATCACGCTCGGGTCGCCCGTGGCCGAGAGCCGGGGCCGCACCTTCACGGTCGAGTCCGGCGTTACCTGGACCGTCAGGCGGTACTCGTCGTACCCGTCGAGCCGGAGCGAGAGCGTATGGCTCCCTGCGGCCACCCCGGTCAGCTCGAGGTCCCCGTAGGCCGTCGTGACTCCCTTGTACCTGGTCGTCCAGGTAGACGGCGGCCCCGGCTGGATCGGACGAGACCGCGATCCCGCCGCTCGAAGAGGCGGGGAGAGGCTGGAGATACGCATTTACCTGGACCGTGGCTCCGCTCGTCACCTGGGCCGTGCTCGACCAGTCGGCGTACCCCGGGCGGTCGAGCTCGATCCGGCGGGAGCCGGTCGGGGCCGCGACCGTCAGCGGCGTGGCCCCGCGATACGCCCCGTCGATGTAGACGAACGCGCCGGCCGGGGACGAGACGACCGAGATGAAGCCGACCGCGGCCGTCGAGGTCAGGACCGGGTCCAGGTAGGTCATGACCCCGTTCTGGATCTCGACCGCGTCCTCGTACCGGACGTAGCCGGGCAGCTCGAGCACGACCGTGTGCCGGCCCGTCGTGAGGCCGCTGATCGTGATCGGGGTCCGGCCGCGGTACCCTCCGTCGAGGAGCACGTCGGCGCCAGCGGGCGATGAGACGATCGAGACCGAGCCCGACTGGCTCGTGGTCGCGGAGAGCGTGATGCGGATGTCGCTCCGCTGGCCCGAGCCGATCCAGAACGGGTGATGATCGTCGAGGTAGCCGCTCTTGGAGAGGACGAGCTGGTGGGGGCCAGGGTCGATGTTCTCGATCAGCAGGGCGTCGTTGCCGAGCGGGGTCTGCCCCTGGTACACGCCGTCGAGCGTCACCGAGGCCCCGCCCGGTACCGTGCGGACCGTGATCGAGCCGGCGGCGATATTCGCGCCGAGGGCGGGCAGCACGGTCACGGTGATCAGCAGCAGGACGAAGAAGAGGCGACGTAGGCACGGGGAAGGCATACCATCTCCTCGTGCGATGTCCGGTATAAGGATTGCCTTTTAATCCGTCGCCGATCCCTTTTTGCGTCTGCAGCCCGCACCTCTATGGTGCGTTCGTACATGGTGGAGTCGTTCTGATGGCGGAGACAATAACGGACAAGACGGTCTGCGTGGTCGGCCTCGGCTACGTCGGCCTCCCCCTTGCCGAGGCGTTCGCGGCGCACATGCGCACGATCGGCTTTCGGCGCGACCAGGCGAAGGTCGACGAGCTGAACGCGACTCCGGGCAACCGGATCGAGGCGACGACCGACCCCGCGCGGATCCGCGAGGCCGACTTCGTGATCATCGCGGTCCCGACGCCGGTGACGCGGTCCAAGGACCCCGACTTCGAGCCCGTCGTCTCGGCCTCGGCCGACGGTCGGCGAGCACCTCAAGCCCGGCGCGATCGTGGTCCTCGAGTCCACGGTCTATCCCGGCGCGAGCGAGGAGTTCATGATCCCGGCCCTCGAGCAGGCCTCGGGCATGGTCTGCGGCAGGGACTTCTTCATCGGGTACTCGCCCGAGCGGATCAACCCCGGCGACGAGGCCCACGACCTGCCGCACATCTTCAAGATCGTCGCGGGCCAGGACGAGGCCACCACGGACGCGCTCTGCGACCTCTACGGCCTCGTCACCAACGTCTACCGTGCCCCCGACATCCGGACGGCCGAGGCCGCGAAGGTGATCGAGAACGTCCAGCGCGACCTCAACATCGCGCTCATGAACGAGCTCTCCATGCTCTTTGCCCGGCTCGGCCTCGACACGAACGAGGTGCTCAAGGCCGCGGGCACGAAGTGGAACTTCCACGCGTACCGCCCCGGGCTCGTCGGCGGCCACTGCATCCCCGTCGACCCCTATTACCTCGTGCAGCGGGCCAAGCAGGTCCGGTACCATCCGCAGGTGATCCTCGCGGGCAGGGCGATCAACGACTCGATGCCGAAGTACGTGGCGGACATGGCCGTCAAGGGGCTCAACCGCGTGGGCAAGGCGATCAAGGGCGCGAACGTCCTGATCATGGGCCTGACGTACAAGGAGGACGTGGCCGACATCCGCGAGTCGCCCGTCGAGCAGATGGTCGAGGAGCTCAAGGAGTTCGAGACGAACGTCTACGGGTACGACCCGCTCCTGCCCGAGTCCGTGATCGAGCACTTCGGCGCGATCCCGCTCCAGCAGCTCGACAAACCCATGGACGCCGTGATCATCTCGGTCGCGCATCAGCAGTTCAAGGACATGACCGCGGCCGAGATCGCGAAGGCTCATGCCCGACCGGCCCGTGATCGTCGACGTCCGCGGAATCGTCGACCCGGCCGAAGCCCAGACGGCCGGCATCGATTACCGCCGGCTCTGAACCCCTTTTTTCCGGAAAGGTATTTATCCGCCGTCCCGCACAATGCGGCGGCATGAGTTCTGCCGTCTACTTCGCGTCGGTCCGCGCCCGCGGCGATGCCGAGTCCAAGATGATGAAGATCCGCCGGCTCTTCGACGCGGCGGGCCTTGCGGACTGCGTCGCGCCCCACGACCTCGTCGCGATCAAGATCCACTTCGGCGAGCGGGGCGGCGACGCCTACGTCAACCCCGTCTTCGCCCGGCAGGTCGTGGACCGGGTCCACGCCCTCGGGGGCCTGCCGTTCCTGACGGACACCCGCACGCTCTACAAGGGGAGCCGGGCCAACGCGATCGACCACATGACCGTCGCGTACGAGCACGGCTTCTCGTTTGCGACCGTGAACTGCCCGATCCACATCGCCGACGGCCTCGCCGGCCGCCGGGGCTCGAACGTGGTGATCGACAAGAAGCACTTCAAGGCCGTCAACATCGCGGCCGGGATCGTGGACGCGAACGCCATGATCGCGCTCTCCCACTTCAACGGCCACGACGTCGCCGGCTTCGGGGGCGCGATCAAGAACATCGCGATGGGCTGCGCCTCGCAGGTCGGCAAGCAGCAGCAGCACGCGGTCAAGACCATGGTCCGCGAGGAGAACTGCGAGGCCTGCGGGAGGTGCGTCCCCGTCTGTCCGACGGGCGCGCTCTCCCGCGAGCGAGAACGGCAAGGCCCAGATCGACAAGGAGCACTGCATCGGCTGCTTCGACTGCATGAACGTCTGCCACACCCACGGCGTGGACATCGACTGGGAGGCCGACGCCGGGCCGTTTCTCGAGCGGATGGCCGAGTACGCCCTCGGTGCGCTCAAGGGCAAGGAGGGCAAGGTCGGGTTCATGAACTTCCTGATCAACATCACCCCCGACTGCGACTGCGTCCCATGGTCGGACGCGCCGATTGTCCCAGACATCGGGATCCTCGCATCGACCGATCCCGTTGCGATCGACGCGGCCTCGTTCGACCTGGTCAACCGGCAGATGGGTCTTCCAGGTTCCCTGCTCGAGACGAACCTCGCACCCGGCGAGGACAAGTTCAAGGGGCTCCGCTGCCTGACGGACGGCTGCGCGCAGCTCCGGTACGCCGAGGAGATCGGCCTCGGGACTGCGGACTACGAGCTGATCGAGGTCTGAACCCTCTTGCCACCGGCCATGAGACGTTTTCGTCTCTCGAGCGCTCCGCCTCCAGCCGGTGCGTGCTCAGGCGTCCCCGTGGTCCTCGACTCGGTCTACCCCGCGATTGCGTTCGCTCTCTCGACCGGGTGCATGTCGCTCTCGCCCGCTGTCCCCGTGGTCCACGACCGGGTGTACCCCGCGACCGGGCTCGCGGTCATCGATATCGAGCACCAGAACGGCATGGTGGCCGTGACCGGATGGGACCGGACGAGATCCAGGTCCGCGTCCTGGACGGGCGCCGGGTCGACAATATCTCGGTCGAGACGGCCGGGGACCGGATGACTGTGCGGACTCTGCCGGCCGGCGTGGTCGGCATCAACGGGCCGCAGGCCCGATATGAGGTCAGCGTGCCCCGCTCCCTCGCCCGGATCGAGGTCCAGACCTCGAACGGTCGGATCCAGGTCGTCAACTGCAACGGAACAGTCGACCGCCGAGACGTCGAACGGAGCCTTGCGGCTCACGGGAACGCGGACCATCGAGCGCCTCTCGACCTCGAACGGCGGATTGACGCAGAGATCCGTGCGCTCGACACCGATGCCCGGGTGACCACGTCGAATGGGGCGATCCGACTCGCCCTCGCGCCCACGATGAGCGCCCAGATCGAGGCTCGCACCTCGAACGGCCAGGTGACCGTCACGGGCCTGCCCCTGACGACCACGACGAGCGGGCCGACAGAACTGCGCGGCACGCTCGGCGCCGGAGGCCAGAGGCTCCGTGGTCGAGACGTCGAACGGCGCCATCACCCTCGCCCCGCTCTGATTCCCCCGGTTCTTCATCAGGGTTTGGAGGGCGGCGGTGACAGAAGCCCGCTGACGTCTTGGGTGTATAGCAGACTGCGTGCTCTACACCTGCTGTACAGGTTGCAGCACACACTGCAGTACAGTTGGATTCCGTCGGAGAGACCCCGGATACGGAAGATACGCTCATTTCTTTACTTTTATGGTTTCACTATACAGCAGATCCGGAAAACAGAGCGTTCAGGCGAACCGTCATTACGGACGGTGTCCTGCAGACTGTGGTCGATTCTTCTGTACACCCTTTGAGCAATCTCGACGTATATTGCGCCAACTGCCGATCGGGGTCATAATTCTGCATTGCAGGGGTGTACAGCCGAGTGTGTAGCAGGTATGCAGCAGTAAGGCGTTGCTGCACACCGATCCCTTGTGCGACTCCAGTCGCGAACGAGCCGAAAAAGAGGAGTTCCGTCTGCCCGCGCCTAGCGCGAGAGGATGGCCATGATGATCCGGCCGTACGCGGGCCGGGTGATCAGCACGCCGATCAGCACGCCGAGGATCGTGACGATCGCGAAGCCCCTGAGCGTCGAGAGGTCCATCACCACGAGCGGGAGCATCGCGACGACCACGGTTGCGGCCGACGCGACGATGATGCCGAGCGCCCGTGCGAGCCGTTTCTGGTAGAGGCCCGGGGACGGCACCCGTCCCTCGTGCAGGACCTCGTCCGTGATGATGATCAGCTGGTCGATGCTCGTGCCCAGCACGGCGATCAAACCCGCGATCGTCGCGAGGTCGAGCTGGATGGTGAACCGGATGATCCCGAGCAGGATCGCCAGCTCGGCCAGGTTCGTCAGCATCATCGGCAGCACGATCGCGGGTTCGCGGTAGCGGTAGTAGACCACGAACCCGACCGTGATGATCGCGAAGACGGCCGCGATGAGGCTCATCAGCTTGAAGTGGTCCCCGAGCGCGGCCGAGACCGAGCCCGAGCCCGCGACCACCACGTCGACCGGGAGCGCGCCCGCGCGCAGGTGGATCTCGAGGGCCGTCGCGGCCTCTTTGCCCGCGTCGCCCGAGCCCGTCGAGGCGAAGAGCTGCCGGACGTTCTCGCCCGAGCGGAGCTTCGCGGCCAGATCGCTCGAGAGCGGCGCGTCGTACACGGTCTGGTTGTCGAGGACCATCACCAGGTGGTGGTTCTCCGGGTCGCTCACGGCCCCGTACTGGATCGCGGCCTCGCGGAGCGCAGTCGCGCCGGCCTCGGAGAGGGTGAACCCGGCACCCCAGTTGTTCGAGCCCGGCGGCTCCTGGGCGGGCAGTCCGACCGAGGTGATCTGGTCGCCGAAGAGCACGTGCTCGGAGGCGTTCTCCGCGGTCACGATCCGGATCTCGAACTTGCCCTGCTTGCCCACGATCTCCTGGGCCGTGTTCATGTCGACGCCGGCCATCTCGATCCGGATGTACTGCGTGATCCCCGTCAGGCCCGAGAGCGTGTTGACCTTCGCGTCGCGCGTCCCCAGGCTGTTGATCTTGTTCTCGAGGATCCGCTTGATGTCCTCCGCGGTCGTCTTCGAGACGCCCTGCTGGATCGAGACCACGGTGCCGCCGGCCTGTTCGACCGCAGTGCGGATCTCCTCGTCAGTCAGAGCCTTACGTATCTCGATCTGGTTCGTTCCGACCAGCTGGACGTCCGTATCGAGCGCCGCCGAGAGGTTGCTGACGAAGTCGTCCACCTTCTCCGTTGTCTGGAACGTGACCACCTCGGACTGCAGGTCGAGGCTGGATCCATGCGCCCTGGTTGAGGTCGAGGCCGTACTGGAGGTTGGTCTCGATCTTCCCGTTCTCGAAGTGCGGGTAGATCGCGATCACCGAGACGAGCACGAGCACGAGCACCAGCGCGACCCGCCAGTCCGTGAGGAGCGCGCGCCAGTTGATCTTCCCCGAGCCGCCCGGCGCTGCCGTAACGGCTGGCCTGGAGCGACCTGCGGCGGGGGCGGGACTCTCGGTCGTGCGCTTCGCGGCCCGCTTGTCCTTCTTCTCCTGCTTCATCGCGCCTCCCTCCCTTCGAGGTACCAGCGCAGGAGGCCGGCGTTCAGCACCCAGGTGTTGAAGATGTCGGCCACGAGCCCGAAGATGATCACGGTCGCGATCTGGTGGATGATCTCGACCTGGCCGAGGAGCGCGACGACGAACATCGCGATCGCGGCCGCCATCGCGGTCGAGGTCATGATGAACCCGGTCGTGAACGCGCCGGCCATCTTGTCCGCCAGAGCGCCCTGCCGTTTGAGCACCCGGTTCGTGAGCAGGATATCCGAGTCGACCGAGTAGCCGATCAGCATCAGCAGGGCCGCCACCGTCGCGAGCGTCAGCGGTATGCCGAAGACGTTCATCAGCGCGGCCGCGATCACGATGTCCGAGAAGGCCGAGAGGATCACGGCGAGCGACGGCACGAAGATCCGGAAGACCACGAAGACCACGATCGCCATCCCGATGAACGAGAAGACGAGCGCGATGCTGGCCTGCTCCTGGAGCGTCGCCCCGAACGAGGCCCCGATCTGGTCGATCTTGGCATCAGGGTACTTCTGGAGGAGCAGCGCCGAGAGCGAGCGGAACTGGGCGTCCTCCATCGGCCCGAACTTCAGGTACTTGCCGTTGTTGATCCCGGACTCGATATCGATGAGCGGGTAGTCCGCGAAGGCCGCCGTGATCTGATCGGCCGTGTCGGTCGTGAAGACCGTGACGGCCGTGCCCCCGGCAAAGTCCATCCCGGGCGTGACCGGCATGCCGGTCATGAGCGTGTTGACTCCGAGCGAGGCTAGGGCCAGGAGAAGGACGATGAGGGGGATCGCCACCATCAGTTTAGGGGGATACCTGTTGATATCGTAACGAAACCCCATATGCCAGTAACTGTGGATGCGGACCCGGTTAAATGGTTGGGTAATTACGAAAAAGATCGCGTACATCCCGAACTGTGTCCCCGCCCGGAGGTCCTGCAAACGTTTTTATGGTTGGGAGGGATATGCAGGTCCCATGGGGCCGCCAGGAGATCTCCAGAGGTTCATTGAGGAACGGCTGCGGGGATATCTCTCTCGCGATCGGACCGGGATCAGGCGAGCCCTTCTCTCGCTCTTCGTGGCTTCGCGGACCATGACTATTCCGCTCGTCTACCGCGAGCTTCAGGACGGGTACCCGACCAGCTACCACTCGGTCGCCTCGATGGTCGGGATGCTGGCCTCGCGGATCGGGATCCTGCGCGTACGGCGGAGCGCGGGAGGAGAGGCATCGGTCTACGAGCTCCGCGAGCAGTACCTCGATCTCGTCACCCGTGTCATGACTGCGGGCTGACGGTCGCCTCGGCAGATTTTTTATCCCCCGCCATGAACGATACATCACATGTACAGCCCGAACGGTGCGGTCCCCTGTCCCGAGCAGTTCGAGGTCACGGACGACGTCGTCGCCTACGTGACCGAGCGCAAGACGGATTTCCGGATCTGCACTTCGTGCGGCGGGCCCGTGCTGCTTCCGGTCTCGGTCAAGCCCCCGAAGTCGACCGATATCGAGGTTACGGCCGGGGACCGGACGATCTTCGTCTCGATCTACCAGGCCCGCTACCTCACCACGATCCACCGGGGAATGATCCCGTTCTTCGTGATGCGCCCGCGGTCGCCGATCGGCAATGAGTATTGAGGAGCTCGAGCACACGGCCGACCTCCGATTCCGAATCCGCGCGCCGACCCTCGAAGGAGTCTTCGCCGAGGCGGCGCGGGCGCTGATGGAGACGATGTACGGCGATATCGGCGGACCCGTCATCGAGACGCGGACGATCGAGGTCAGCGCCGCCGACCGCGAGGCACTGCTCCACGACTTCCTCTCGGAGATCCTCTATCTCGCCGAAGCCGAAAATCTGGTCTTCTCCGACGTCGACCTCGCGATAGGGGAGGGCTCCCCGATGTCGGTCAGGGCCACGCTTCGGGCGACGCCGTTCGATCCGGCCCGCCACGCGGGCGGGACCGAGGTGAAGGGGATCGCGTACTTCGACCTCTCCATCGTCGAGGCGGACGGGGAGTACCGCCTCGAGATCGTCTTCGATGTCTGATATGATGCAGGGTGTGACACGGACCGGACCGCTCGAATGGGAGCTCCCGATCGGGTTCGTGCCGGGCATGCGCGTGCCCGGGCGGTTCTACCTCTCGGACGCTCTCGCCGGAACCCTCGAGGAGGGGGCGCTCCGGCAGCTCGCGAACGTGGCGACCCTGCCCGGGATCGTCTGCTGCTCGCTCGCGATGCCGGACATCCACTGGGGGTACGGGTTTCCAATAGGCGGCGTCGGCGCGTTCGACCTGACCGAGGGCGTGGTCTCACCGGGCGGAGTCGGCTTCGACATCAATTGCGGAGTGCGCCTGCTGGCCACACCGCTCCGCGAGGCCGATCTCGGGCGAAAAGCCGAGCTGGTCGAGGAGCTCTACCGCGCAGTCCCGACAGGAGTCGGAGCGCGCTCCCAGCAGCGGCTCGGGAAGGCCGACCTCCGGGGCATGCTCGAGGACGGTGCGGCCTTCGCCGTCCGGCAGGGCCTCGGGGTCGAGCGCGACCTCGAACGGTGCGAGGGCCGCGGCCGGATGGACGAGACAGACCCCTCGAAGGTCTCGGAGAAGGCGCTCGCGCGGGGCATGCCGCAGTCGGGGACGCTCGGCGCCGGCAACCACTTCCTCGAGCTCCAGGTAGTGGACGAGGTCTACGACGCGGCCGCTGCAACCGCGTTCGGGGTCGAGGCCGGGACGGTCGCGGTGATGATCCACTGCGGTTCGCGCGGTCTCGGCCACCAGGTCTGCACGGACTACATCAAAACCCTCGAGGCCGCGACGAAGCGCTACGGATTCACCCTCCCCGACCGCCAGCTCGCCTGCGCCCCGATCGCGAGCCCCGAGGGGCGGGCCTACATCGGGGCCATGGCGGCCGCGGCCAACTACGCCTGGGCGAACCGGCAGACGATCACGCACGCGGTCCGTGAACTCCTGGAGAAGCGGTTCGGGCTCTCGGCCGGCGAGACGCCGCTCGTCTACGACGTCGCGCACAACATCGCGAAGTTCGAGGAGCACGAGGTTGCGGGCCGGCGCACCTCCGTCTGCGTCCACCGCAAGGGAGCGACGCGGGCGTTCGGGCCGGGAGCGCCGGGCCTCCCTTCAGGGCTGGAGGGGATTGGCCAGCCCGTGATCATCCCCGGGTCCATGGGTACGCCCTCGTTCCTGCTCCGCGGCACGGAGGAGGCGATGCGTCGGACCTTCGGCTCGACCTGCCACGGCGCCGGGCGCGTGATGAGCAGGTCAGGGGCGAAGAAGCAGTTCGCGGGCAAGGACGTCCGCGAGGCCCTCCGCCGCGACGGGATCCTCGTCCGGGCGCCGAACGACGCCGCGATCGCCGAGGAGGCGCCGTCGGTGTACAAGTCGAGTGCCGAGGTTGTCCGGGTCGTCCACGAGGTCGGACTCGGTCGGCTCGTGGCCCGTCTCCGCCCGATCGGTGTCATCAAGGGGTGAGAGGGTGCGGACAGGGCTGCTCTGGGAGACTCCGGTTACCTTCCAGCGCTACGTCGAGGATTGCGGCGCGAGCTGCGCGCTGGTAACGCCCCAGCTCTGCGCGGCCCCGTTCTTCCGGGGGTCGTTCGGGGCCCTGATCATACCCACCGGCTTCGCAAATCCCGTATACTCGAAGACCCTCGTCGCGCTACGGGCCTCGGCGGACCGGGTCCGGCGGTATCTCGAGCGCGGCGGCGCCCTCGTCGTTTTCGGGGCCGCGATCGACCGACCCGATGCCTACGACTGGCTCCCGTTCCGGCTCGTCTACCGCCACCAGTACGGCCCCTGCCGGGTCGAGCCGGTCCGGCCCGCCCTTTTCGAGTCTCTCTTCGGCGGTTACGACACCGCAGCGCTCGAGTGCGACGGGTGGTTCGAGGAGGTCGACGCTGAAGTGATCGCGACCGCCGCATGCAGGCCCGTCGCCGTCGCCCGCAGCGTCGGCGACGGCCTCGTGATTGCCACGACGGTCCACGAGTATCCGGCTCGGTCCTTCCTCTCGGCCCTTGGCGCGGACCGAAGAGAAACCTTATTTTAACTGTCCGTCAACGATCAGGACGAGAAGGTGAGCCCTTGGAGACGTACGAGATCTCCGCCGCGGCCGACGCCCGCGCACTTCGACCGATCATGATGGCGCTCCACGAGCTCCTCAACCGCCTGCCCGTGACCGCCCGATCCCGCGATCGCCCGGGCCTCCGGATCGAGGGCGGAAAGGTCGTGGACGACAACTACTCCGGGCCCGTGCTCGAGGAGGTCCTTGCCGCGAACGAGATCCGGCGCGTCGTCCCGGGCTCGGGGACCTACCAGGGCACCCCGGTGGTGGTGGCCCCGGTCCGCGATTCGGCGGGCGAAGCGATCGCCGCAATCGGCGTTGTGGACATCACGGGGATCTTCGAGCTCGCGGAGCTGATGGATCACCACGCCTCGATCAACCGGGAGGTCTGCGGCACCGATACCTGCTCCGTCGAGGGGCCGCGCCGGGGGCCGCCTGCATGAAGGAGTCGCTCTACCGGCTCATCCGCCTCCTCGAGGAGGCAGACGGTCCGATCTCGGGCGAGGTGCTCGCCGAACGGCTGGGCGTAACGAGGGCGGCGGTCTGGAAGCAGATCCATGAGCTTCGGGAGCAGGGCTATGAGATCCAATCATCCCAGAAGGAGGGCTACCGGCTCATCCATTGCAGCGAACGCCTCCTTCCGTACGCGGTGAAGAAACATCTCAAGACCCGCGTGATCGGGCAGCACATCCATTACCTTTCGACCACGCCGTCCACGAACGACGTGGCCCGGTGGCTGGCAAACGGCGGCACCCCTGCCGAGCTCAACGGCACGGTCGTGATCGCCGAGGAGCAGACGGGCGGCGTGGGCCGGCTCGGGCGGGCCTGGGTCTCGCCCGAGGGAGGCATCTGGATCACGATCATCCTGACCCCGACGGTCCCGATCGACCACGTCTTCATGATCACCATGGCCGGCGCGGTCGCGATCGCCCGGGCAATCCGTCGAGAGTTCGGGCTCGGCGCGATGATCAAGTGGCCCAACGACATCTACATCGGGGACAAGAAGGTCGCGGGCCTCCTTCTCGAGCTCGCGGCCGAGGCCGACACGATCCACTACTGCCTCCTCGGGATCGGGATCGATGTCAATATCGATCCGAACGAGCTCTCGCCCGGGCTGCAGCGGGCAGTCACGACGATACAGGCCGAGCTCGAGCACGAGGTCGACCGGGCGAAGTTCCTGGCGCGGCTTCTCCGCGAGTTCGAGCGGCATTATGACCTGCTCGAGTCACAGGAGTACGACGCGATCCTGCGCGAGTGGCGTTCGATGTCCTGTACTCTCGACCAGCACGTCCACGTCCACACGCTCACGAAGTCATTCCAGGGGGAGGCGATCGATATCGACGAGTACGGCGCCCTCCTCATCCGCAAGGAGAACGGCCGCGTCGAAAGGGTGATCTCCGGCGATCTCTCACACACCTGATCCCCCCTTTCTCCCGTTCCGCCGCGTCGGATGGCTTCATCTGGTTCGTCAACCAACTTTTTCGAGGAGGTTGACGATGTTCGGCGATACAGCACGGGCCGAGCGGGCGGCCCTGACCGCGACCCTCGTGGCCCTGATCGCGGCAGGGGCCTGGGTTTCGATCCCGTTCGTGCCGGTCCCGCTGACGCTCCAGACCCTCTTTGTCCTGCTCTCGGGGGTGCTGCTTCGCCGCTGGGGATTTTTCCCGCCGCTCTGCTACCTGGTCCTTGGCGCCGTCGGTCTCCCCGTCTTTCACAATGGACTCGCCGGCATCGGCGTTCTCCTCGGCCCCACGGGCGGCTTCATGGCCGGGTTCGTGGTTGCGGGGCTTGTCGCCGGCCTGGCATACGAACGCTACGAACGGTCGGTCCGCATGGTGGGCCTCGTCCTCGCTGGACTGGCCGTCTACGCGTTCGGGGCGGCCTGGCTCGCAGTATCGACCGGAATGCCGCTCACTGCCGCCGTTGTCGTTGGCGTGCTTACCCTTCCTGCTCGGGGATGCGCTCAAGACCGCGGCAGCCTACACCCTCGGCGCCCGACTCGAGGCGTCATGATCGAGCTCTCCGGCGTTTCGGCCCGAAACCTCAGGGTCGACCGGCTCGAGATACCGCCGGGCCTGACCGCCGTGATCGGCACGAACGGCGCGGGTAAGACCACGCTCCTCGAGCTCTGCTGCGGCCTCCTCCTCCCCGATGCAGGGACGGTCCTCGTGGATGGCCGGCCTCCGCGAGAGATAGACGCGGCCCTTGTCCCGGCCTTCCCGGGGCCGGCCCTCATCTTCTCGCGGGTGGCAGACGAACTCGCTTCGAGCGGCCGCTTTGCCGGCCTCGCACTAGACGAGGTGGAGCGCCGCCTGGTGGCGGCGGCGGACGCCGTCGGCATCCGGCCCCTGCTCGATCGCTCCACCCGGTCCCTCTCGGGCGGAGAACAGTTCATGGTCTCTCTCGCCGCCGCGTACGCGGCCCGCCCGGTCGTCCTCGTCCTCGACGAGCTCGACGGAGCGCTCGACCGCGAGAGCCTCGCGAACCTCATTCCGCCCCTCCGCGCAGCCGGCGCCCGCTACGTCCTCTGGTCCACGCACGACGCGGCGCTCGCTGCCCGCGCGGACCACACGATTGCGCTCGGAGCGGGGAGGGTCGCGGCAACCGGAGTTTCGGCGCTGGCACTCTTCGACGTGTGGGAGGATGCACCGTGACCGCCGTCATCCTCGATCGGATTGTGCTCGAGCGGGGTCCGTTCCGGCTCGAAGCCGACGCCGTATTCGGCCCGGGCCTCCACGTGGTCGCCGGCCGGATCGGAGCGGGCAAGTCAACGCTCGCTCTCGCGCTCGCAGGCGGCCTCGCGCCGGCGTTCGGGACGATTCGCCTCGAGGGTGTTTCCCGGCGCCTCTGGGTCGGCCAGTCTCCCGGGCATCACCTGACCGAGGCGACGGTCGAAGCCGAGGCCGTGTCCTGGGGGCTTGCACCGGGGCCGCTCCTCGATCGATTCGGGCTTGCGGACCGCGCGGCCTCAGATCCGTTCCGGCTCTCGCGGGGCGAACAGCAGCGGCTCGTGCTCGGGTGCGCACTCGCAACCGACGCCGATTGTCTCATCCTCGACGAGCCCTTCGCACCGCTCGACGTTCCCAGCCGGATCGCGCTGGGCAAGATCCTCGGGACCCGTCCGGGGGTGACGATCGCCATGACCCACACCGACCGCCACCTGCCGCCCAACGCGGCCCGCTGGCGGATACGCAGCGGCCGGCTTGAGCCGGGGGGACCATGAACGATCCCCGTTATCGCCTCCTCGCCGTGACCGTCCTTTCGGGGGCTGCGTTCGTCTCTGTGCCAGGTGCGATCGGGGCCGCGCTCTGGTGGCTCGTCTGCTCGGATCGCACCCTTCCGTCGGGCAGGGCCGTCATCTACCTCGGGGTCACGGTCCTGCTCGCGGCGGCGGCGACGGCCGTCTCCGGGGGCGATGGTCTTCCGTACCTCATCCGGATCTCGGCCGTGTTCCTCATCGCGGCCTACGCCTACGCCGCCCAACAGGACGGTGACCTCCTCGATCTCGGGGCCTGGCTCGGCGCCCGGATCGGCCTCCCGGGTGCCGGGTTCGACCTCGGACTCACGGCCGAGCTGGCCCTTGGGTCTCTCGCAGCCGCCTCCGGCGACCTGACGCAGATCCGACTCGCAGTCGACCAGAAGCGGCTACCGCTCCTGCGCCGGTGGTTCGCAGTCGGCACGGCCCTCCTCCACGCCGAGCTCCGGCGCGGCCGGGAACTCGCCGGCCTTCTCGCACTCCGCGGCTACGCCGGCGGAGGGATGCACGCCCCGCAGTTTACCTCCTCTCGGTCCGACCTCATGGCCGCGGCCCTGGCGCTCTCGGTGTTGCTCTTTGCAATCATGGGACCGCGCGATATTTTTATACTTACACCGTGAACAGCTCTTCCGGCTTTTATCACGGTATCAGCCGAAGAGGTGCGCGATGAGTGCTGCGATTCCGGAAAAACCGCTCTATATCACCGATACGACCCTGCGGGATGCTCATCAGTCGCTCATTGCCACTCGTCTCCGGACCGAGGACATGCTCCCTCTCGCCCGCCTGCTCGACCGGGCCGGCTTCTGGTCGGTCGAGGCTTGGGGCGGCGCAACCTTCGATTCCTGCATCCGTTACCTCGCCGAAGACCCGTGGGAGCGCCTCCGGCAGACCTGAAGGAGGCCTTGCCGAACACCCGCATCCAGATGCTGCTCCGCGGCCAGAACCTGGTCGGGTACCGCCACTATCCCGACGACGTGGTCGACCGGTTCGTCGCGGCAGCCCACGAGAACGGCGTCGACGTCTTCCGGGTCTTCGACGCCCTCAACGATGTCCGGAACATGCAGCGCTCCATGAAGGCCGTGAAGGACACCGGCGCACACCTCCAGGGCGCGATCTGCGTACACGCTCTCGCCGGTCCACTCGGTCGCGGGCTTCGTCGGGATGGCCGGAGAGCTCGCGGCCCTGGGTGCCGACTCGGTCTGCATCAAGGACATGGCCGGGCTGATTATGCCGGCCGCGGCGCGGGAGCTGATCACCGGGATCAAGGACGCGACCGATCTTCCCGTCTGCCTCCACTCCCACTCGACCTCCGGGATTGCGTCCATGTCCTACCAGGCCGCGATCGACGCCGGCGTCGATATCCTGGACACGGCCATGTCCCCATTCGCGCTCGGGACGTCGCAGCCCCCGACCGAGTCCGTTGTCGCCTCGCTCGCCGGGACCGATCGCGACACCGGGATCGATCTGCTGACCCTCCGGAAGGCGCGCAACGCCTGCCTCGCGCTGCGAGAGCGGTACGGCGCGCTCGTGGACCCGATCACGGAGCGCGTCGACTCGGACGTGCTGATCTACCAGCTCCCTGGCGGCATGATCTCGAACCTCGTCAGCCAGCTCAAGGAGCAGGACGCGATTGAACGGCTCGACGAGGTCTTCGCCGAGGTCCCGCGCGTTCGAAAAGACCTCGGGTATCCGCCGCTCGTGACTCCGACCTCGCAGATCGTCGGGACTCAGGCCGTTCTGAACGTGCTCCTCGGCGAGCGGTATCGAAACGTCACGACTGAGGTGCGGGACTACGTCCGCGGGCTCTACGGCCACGCGCCGGCCCCCGTGGTAGACGCGGTCCGCTCCCAGATCCTCGATGCCGGCGAGGAAGTCGTGGTCTGCCGCCCCGCCGACCTGCTCGAGCCGATCTACGACCGGATGCGGGCCGAGGCGGTGGAGCAGGGATTCGTCCGGTGCGATGAGGACATCCTGACCTACATCCTCTACCCGGCGATCGCCCCATCGTTCCTGAAGGGCGAGCGGACCCCCGAAGCGATCCCGACGGCCCGGCCGGGCGAGGCGGCGGCGCGGCAGGCGGCCGACGTTCCGTCCATGATGGAGGTCGAGGTCGACGGCGAGGTCTTCTCGGTCCGGATTCTCTCGGTCGAAGGGACTGCAGTTGCCACGAGCGTGGAGAAGGCGCCCGGGCGTGCGCCCCGCGGCGACATTCGGAACGGGATCAAGTCGAACATGCAGGGTATGGTCCTCGAGGTCCGGACGAGCCGCGGTGCCCATGTCAAAAAGGGTGACACCCTCGTCGTGCTCGAGGCGATGAAGATGGAGAACCCGATCCACAGCCCCCGCGACGGGGTCGTGACCGAGGTGTTTGTCGATACGGGCGACGTGGTCCAGTCGGGCGACGTGCTCCTGGTGGTCGAATGACCTTCTTCGAGAAGATCCTCATTGCGAACCGCGGGGAGATCGCTATCAGGGTCATGCGAGCCTGCCGCGAGGTGGGGATCGAGACGGTCGCCATCTACTCAGACGCGGACCGGAACGCGCTCCATGTCAGTTATGCGGACGAGGCCTTCCCGGTCGGCGAAGCCCCGCCGGCGAAGTCATACCTGAACATCGACCGGATTCTCGACGTCGCCCATAAGACCGGAGCCGAGGCGATCCACCCGGGGTACGGCTTCCTCGCGGAGAACGCCGGCTTCGCCCGGGCCTGCGAGGAGAGAGGGGTGATCTTCATCGGTCCGACCTCGCGGACGATCGAGGCGATGGGCTCGAAGATCGGAGCCAAGCAGATGATGCACGCCGCCGGCGTGCCGGTAGTGCCGGGCACCCCCGAGGGGGTGCGGGAGCTCGACGAGGCGAAGGGCGTCGCGGCCGAGATCGGGTACCCCGTGATCGTCAAGGCCTCGGCCGGCGGCGGCGGGATCGGGATGCAGATCGTAGAGGACGAGGCCGGTCTTGAGGACGCGATCGATGGGGCGCGCCGGATCGCGGGCTCCGCCTTCGGCGACCCGACGGTCCTCCTCGAGAAGTACCTGGTCAAGCCCCGGCACGTCGAGGTCCAGGTGCTGGGCGACGAGCACGGGCACATGGTCCACCTCTTCGAGCGAGAGTGCTCGATCCAGCGGAGGCACCAGAAGCTCGTGGAGGAGTCGCCCTGCCCGATCATGACCGAGGAGCTCCGCGAGCGAATGACGGCCTCGGCGATCGCCGCGGCGAAGGCCTGCGACTACGTGAACGCGGGCACGGTCGAGTTCCTGTACGCGGACGGCCGGTACTACTTTATGGAGATGAATACCCGGCTCCAGGTCGAGCACACGGTCACCGAGCTCGTCACCGGCGTCGACATCGTCCGCCAGCAGCTTGCGATCGCGGCTGCCGAGCCTCTCGAGTACGCCCAGAACGAGATCGGCATCCGGGGCCACGCGATCGAGTGCCGGATCAACGCCGAGGACCCGCTCAACAACTTCCAGGCTACGCCCGGCAAGATCGTACGATATCGCTCGCCAGGCGGTCCGGGCGTGCGGCTCGACTCGGGGGTCCACATGGGGTATGCAATCTCGCCTTACTACGACTCGCTGATCTCCAAGCTCTGCACCTGGGGTATGAGCCGGACGGCGGCAATCGAGCGGATGCGGCGTGCGATCTCGGAGTATGTGATCCTCGGCGTCAAGACCACGCTCCCGCTCCATTACGCCCTGATGCATGACCGGCGTTTCGTCGCGGGCGACACGCACACGCATTTCCTGACCGAGGAGCACATCCAGCGGAGCCTCCTCCGGGCCCTCCGCGAGGAGGAAGCGCGCATGCAGACGCTGGCCTCGTCGCTCCGGCAGAACAAGGAGGTAGCCGCGATCTCGGCTGCGGTTGGAACCTACCTCCACTCGCAGCGTCCCGAGTGAGCCCTCGGGCGACAGCTCCCTTTTTTGCCCGCCAAAACGACTCCCTTCCCGTGGTCTCCGCCATGGTCACGGCATGCCGCCTCGCCGCTGCCGGCCTCCTGCTCCTGCTCCTGATCGTCCCTCTCGCAACGGCCGCGGACGACGAGTACGCGATCATGCACCCCGACGCAGCGCAGATCGCAGCCTGGAATACGGCGTATTGCCGCGCCCAGCCCATCGCTGAGGATCCGGCCCGTCTCCGCGCCGTGACGTCGGCGAACGGGACGCAGGATCTCCTGCCGTATCTCGACTACGTCCCGATCGAGCGAAACCAGGGCTTTGCCGGCAACTGCTGGGCCTGGGCCGGTACGGGCGTGCTCGAGATCGCCCACGCGGTTCAGGATGGAGTTCGGGACCGCCTATCTGTTGAGTATCTGGACGCGAACTACCGCCCTGCCGCGACAGGCTACCGCTGGGCCGGCGACGGCGGGTTCCTCGACGATTTCACGACCTTCTACGCCTCGATCGGGACGGCCGTGCCCTGGTCGAACCCGAACGCCGACTACCGCGACGGAAGCTGGTGGTGCGCCGAGAACGGCCGTTCCTTCGTCCCGACCTACGCGATCGGGACAGACCCGCACTATCGGATCGCATCGGTCGCGTCCGAGCGGGTCGTGACCCGCCACGTCGGGCGGGAACAGGCGATCGCGAACATAAAGGCCGTGCTCGACCATGACCGCGCAGTCTGGGTCGCGTTCTATCTCCCGAACGCGACCGCATGGCAGGCTTTCTACGGATTCTGGGGGGCCGGAACCGAGAACGGGACGCCCTGGGACCCCGACCCCTGGGTGAACGCCCCGTACGAAGAGGACGGCGGGGCCGGCGGGCACGCGGTCCTCTGCGTCGGGTATGACGATACGGACCCGAACAACGGCTACTGGGTGATGCTCAACTCGTGGGGAACGCGACCCGGCCGGCCGCACGGCCTCTTCCGCGTCTCCATGGACATCGACTACGACGCGACCGTGGACCTCTTCGACCAGGACGCAGCCGCCATGCTCTGGATGACCGAGCATGTCGCGTTCGCTCCATCGGCGGTGACGACGCCGAGGCCGGTCGAGGCCCTGCCGTGCGTGATCACCGAGCCGGGCAGCTACTACCTCGTCCGGGACCAGACCGGCCTTGCCGCGCCGCGTGCGATCGAGATCCGGGCGTCGGACGTGATACTGAACGGGAGCGGCCACGAGGTGAGCGCGGCCTCGGGGGTCGGGCAGTACGGAGTGCTCGCCTATCGCTCAGGCGGCGTGTCGAATGTGACTGTCACGGATCTTGTCCTCGAGGGTTGGGACGAGGGTGCGGCCTTCTACGGCGTCGACGGCGGCGGTGTCCTCGACTGCACGATCGCGAACTCGGCCTTCGCCGGAATCTCGCTCGACGGCGGGGCGCGGAATGTCTCAGTCCGCTCGTCAGCCCTCTCCGCTAACGGCATGGGCGTCTTCATTCGGAACTCGCAGAACGTCATGATCGAGCGGAACACGATCACGGGGTCCGCGACGGCCGGCCTCTCGCTCTATTCTTCGGGCTTCCACCAGGTTGTCGACAACCGGTTGGTCAACAATGTCAACGTCCTCTTCTCCGGCGGCGTCCTCCCGAACACATGGAGCGTACCGAGGACGGCCGGGACGAACGTGGTCGGTGGGCCGACTATGGGAGGGAACTACTGGGGCAGTCCGGACAGGAGGGGATGGTCGGAGACGCACTGGGATGAGGACCGCGACGGGCTTGCGGACGGGCCGTACGACCTCTGGGGCGATGGCTCGAACGTGGACCTGTTCCCATTGGTCAACTACGTGCCCCCCGCCCCGCCGATTGTCCCTGGCGGCGTTGGCCGGCCGGCCGATCTCTACGGCGACGGATGGTGTGAAGACGTCAACGGCAACGGCCGGAAGGATTTCGCCGACGTCACGCTCCTCTTCACGGAACTCGACTGGTGCGCGGCGAACGAGCCGATCGCGATCTTCGACTTCAACGGCAACGGCCGTCTCGACTTCGCCGACGTCCAGCTGCTCTTCCGGGAGCTCAGAGGTCCGGACGCGTTTCCGTCCATGGCCGCGGCAGAAGGTTTCAGGTCGCGGATTCCTGTGTCGAGGAGAATCCCGATCCCAGAGTCCGCGCTGTCAGAACCTCAGGGCGCGTGGCCACACCATCTCATTCCGATTGCTTACCCATTCGCGCCATCTCAGGGGCGCTCACCGGAAGAGGTCGTGCAGGTGAAACCTGTGCGGACCGAGTCTCCCCTGAAAATTGGTTGCGCCGATATACAGTACACTGCCCGTCCGGGCGGCGGCCTGTATGCCCGCTTTCATGGCAGCCCTGATCGCCGCCTCGTCGACGCCGTCCACGACGACCTCGTACACCGATCCGACGCCGTCGGGCACCTGGGAGTCGTCAACCAATCCCTTCAGTGTCGGGCACCAGGCATGATTGGTGCTCGCCGGAATGGGGAACCGGTAATTCCTGCACCCGACCTTCGAGCCGCTCGCGATGACACCTCCCGGAAAACTGGTGATAACGCCATCCAGATCGGCTATCGCATCGACGGCCGCCTCGGCGCCATCGAGCGCAGACGGCTGATCTCCCCCCATGATGAGGAGGTTGCCGCCGGCGATGCCCTTCACGAGCCCGAACCGCTCCTCGCCAACATAGGTGCCCTCCATGATCGGGATCCGCCAGCAGGGCCGGCCTCCGACCCGGCACCGCTGCTCGTACGCATCCCCGAAATAGTGCATCCGCGTGTGGAACCGATATGTGGCGTCGGGGAATCCGTCGAAGACGGACGCAGTGGGTGCGGGAAGGATGCACTGGGCGATCCGGGCCGCCACGTTCTCCCGCAGGTTCTTCTTCTCAGAGCAGACAAGGACGGAGACCCCGGCCCGGCCGTCGGGAGTCTCCTCCGCCGTGAGGTCTCGTTCGATCCCGGCTTCGCAGGGGCACCCGATCTTCGACGTGGCGAAGCCCGTCGCTTCGACAGCGGCCGCACGCGCCCAGCGCTCTGTCGCCGCGGTAACGATCACCCTCGCGAGCCAGATTGGGAACGCCTCCGCGTACGTATCAAGAATTTCCGTGCCGCCGATCTTCATTGCTGCCCCCGTCCGGGTACGCGGCTCCGTCCTCGGTGATGATGCAGTCCATGAGGATGTCATTCTCATCGATCGGCAGGTTCTCGCACTCCTGGGAGGCGAACGCGATCCCGATCTTTCGCAGGTGCCGGTTCTTCTCGAGGAACCGGTCGTAATAGCCGGCGCCGTACCCGATTCGCCCCCCTCTCCGGTCGAACCCGAGCATGGGCAGGACGATCGTGTCCACCTCGTTGCCCGTCGCGGGGATCTCGCTCCCGATGGGCTCGGGCACGCCGAACGTGCTCGGTACGAGGGCGGCGGGATCCCGCAGGTACGACAGGCGGAGGCTCACGTCCTCTTTCACGATGATGGGCACGACCACGGGATTGCCGCGCTCGAGGAGCGTGGCGATGAGGGGCTCTGTGTTGACCTCCTTCTCCTTCGAGCTGTAGACCATCACCGTCTCGCCGTCCCGGATACGTTCTGCGAGATGGCCGCAGATCTGCAGACTCTTCTCGAGCCGTTCTTCGGGGGTCATCGAGTTTTTTCGGTCCCGCAGGATCTGCCGGACCCGGCTCTTCCTCTCCCTCATGGGCAAGTAGTGCAGCGCAGGTATATTTATTGGTTATTTGAGGAATGGTGAATGGTTCCGTTCAAGCAGGGAGATCCATCGAGGGGGATCGGATAAACCGGGACAGCCCTGCGCCCCCGGGGCACCTCCGCATTAACCTAAGTCCGCCCGTTGGGCGTGACCTCGCGGTTGCAAGCGGCGGGTCAGGTACCGACGGGATAGGCGATAGGCTTCTGCGGAACTTCTCGACTGGGTATTCGTTTGAGCCACCCTTCCCTCCAATAGTAGAAGCAGGCCCGGTTGCAACCCTGGTGCCGTTAGCCGTTCCAGAGACTCTCCCGAGAAAGACGGCCGGGCTCTTCAAGTGCCGTACTTCGTCCGTTGACTCGAGCTTAATCGTCGCCACCTTTTTAAAGACCCTGGATTTCTGCCCGCAGTACTTCTCCGTCTCGGGCATGATGTACAGGCCTTTGGACCTCCGCGACCCGTCGAGTGTCTCGATGACCTCCTCGAGGGGGCGCACCTCCACCCATTCTCCTGGCCTCATGTTCGGGGGATCGATCTCCGGGGCCGGTCTTGCACCCGTCACAGCCGGACGCACTCCGGGGGAATCTCATCTCCCGCATCAGTTTGTAGATGGGGGCCGCCTCTGCCCCTGAGCTCCTACGGTAAGCCCGCCGGGTGAAGGTTGGACCGGGTTACTCGCCTCGATTGCCGTCGATACCTGAAAATCGAACGACATATGCCCTTCGTCCATGGTGATTCACGGTCTATTTTTGTTATCAACAAATAAATTTTCTCTTTTATAATGGGATGATTTCACATTACTTCGCAATCTTAGAGCATCGGTTGGACCCATCGGAAGGCAGGTGCTGTCGTCGATCATCAGCTAGCAAGGTCCACAACAGCCGGCACAGTTAATCCGGATCTGCCTCGCCGTCATACTCCGTTCACTTTTCCCCCACCGATGAGAAACATGAGTGGGCGCGGGAGACCTTATCCGTTGATCGCAGCGCGGATTGGTGGGCCGACAGAGGAAAAATCGGTCGATGTCCGTCGAATTTCCCGCGGAGCCGTTGATGACGGGCCAAGGGGTTCGAGACACGCGCCGGGCGCGTATTACGCCCCAACAGAATCTTTATCACTCTCTCCTGCGTTTTTATTATGCACAACGTGCGGGCTGCGGTGGCCTAGCCGGTTAAGGCGCCAGACTCATAGGGTTAAATTCGCGATGAGGCGCCGTTTCCTGGGACATCTGGAGATCGAGGGTTCGGATCCCTCCCGCAGCATTCCATTCTGAGGTCGGATTCCCCGAGCTGCATAATAACTTGGTCGACACCACCCTGAGTATGCCTGCGCCCCCGATCGGCCGGCGTGCTCCGACGAAATTCGACCGCAATTATCGCCGCGATCGCCCGGAATACGCCGAAAATGCGATTCTGGCGCATATCGGCGAGGGCACGATGACGCCCGAGGACGCGAAGCTGATTCGCGCATTTCTGGCGGAACTGAAGGCCACGCGGGGCACCGCAGTGAAGTTCACCGTGAACCCGAAGGCCGGTAAGACGATTCGGGGGGCTTGGTGGTCATTCGACGCCACGGTCCACATGCAGACCTGGAACTCGCGTATGATCAACCCGACGTTCTTTTACCCGGCCAGAGGCACCTTCAGCCCGTACGTAAAAGGCCCACCTACACGGACGGAACGACTGAGGTCGTCCATAGGACGAATTATATCCGGGTTACCTAGCCCATTTTTTTCTCCGAACCAGACCGCAAAACCCGACGCTTCGTGCCGGGACTCATGGTCGTGGGGTAATTCTCTCGATCCCACGCCCGGGCCGGCTGAGGACGTGCATGCTCCGGAACCATCAACGGCATCACGATTGCAGAGGGGCCTCGGATATAGAACGGGGGGTTGCCGCCCCTTCACGAAATATCATACTTCGCGACGATCGCCTGCCAGCGTGAGTAATGGTACGGGTCGAGCACAGTCCCCATCGCGAGCAACGACCGGTATTCATTCGCATCCGCCGCCTCTTCACCGATCGACGCGAACGACTTCCCCGCAGCGACCGAAACGACCGCCGGCATCGTCGTCAGTTGCCCCGCACCAACATAATTGCCCTCGGCGTATGTCGGAATATTCGGCCTCGTCGATTCGACGAACGTGTATCCGGTGCCGCGATAGGTGTACTGCGATGGGCTCGAGATCCCCACCGCCATGTGCGACTGCGAATCGAAACTGAGCAGCGCGACCCCGTAGCCCAGGTCCCTTCAGCAGCGCTGCCAGGAGCACCGACTTCTCGCTGCAGACCCCGGTATTGTCGTACAGCACTTCGTACGGGTGCCGCAGATTCGAGGACCGAGCAGACATACCGGCATAATGGTACGGGATATGCTGGACGAGGCTGATGGCGGCACGGGCTGCATCGTCGCCAGAACCGTACCGCGATCGCAGCGAATTGGCGATGGCGCGGATGGCATCTGCCTGCTCGGGTTCGTTCACGTACTCCAGGTAATTCCCGTAGAATGCCGGCCGTTTCGCGTCGAGGTGCCGGCTCAGACCGCCGTAGAGAGTCACGCTGACCGTTCCACTTCTGCCCTTCACCATGAACGGGAGGGACCGCGAGGTCGGATCTGTCGCGTACGATGTCCCGCCTCCCCCTTGCGTGGCCTGGGTTTGAGGCACGTAGACAGGATCGGCCGATGACAGGGTCACTTTCTTCGCCGCGATGACTGTCGGTGGAATCGTCACGGTCGGAGGTGCTGGAACGTACTGCTGCGGCGCCGAGGTAGGCACAAGCGAAGATGCCGATTGGGTGATGATGGCGAGGTTCTGGTCGAGATGCGAGGGCGTGGCCGCGGTCAGCGCAACCCCCGAGAGCAGGATGATGGCGATGAACGCTGCCGACCCTGACGGAAACGTATCGCGATAATGATGACGGGAACCCCTTCCCTGGACGTATCGGATCATCCGAGCGCCGACTGCACAGATAATGCCGGCACCGAGGGCGCCGACGACGAAGAGCACCGCCAACCCACTGGCGAGCTGCGTCGGGTCGGCAAAGGCCGTCGCGGCGATCGCGTATACGAGCAGCGGCAGGGTCAGCATCAGGACCGCCGTCCACCGGTTCCCCGAAGCCCAGTGCTGGACCGCGTAGATCACGTAGAGGATGACCAGACCGATGAATGCTGCGTCACCGATCGGCGCGAGCCACGGCGCTGGATTCGGACTCATCAGTTTCGCGACGCCTGCGGCGACCACGAGCAGCACGAGTATCCACGGCAGATACCGCCAGATTCGATGGAGGGTGCCCATGGTCAACGTGGGCATGCGCCAGTGACGGTTCGATCTGCGCTGCTTCCTCTCAGTGCCGCTCCCATGTATCGGCGCTCCGCACTCCTTGCAATACACACCATTGCCGGGAGTGTCGGCTCCGCAGCGGGCGCAGGTGTAACGAGGAGGTTCGGATCGTTGAAACCATTTTTTTGCCGGTTTGGATCCGGATCGGTGATGGGTGTGATGACGCATCCTTCCTGAACAATGGTGGTGATTCGGAGAGCCGGTGGTCGGCACAGAATGTCCCGCCGCACCGCCGGCACGACCGGGCAGTTCCTCGATGGGGCGCCCGCACTGGTCGCAGCGGTACATGCGGCAATATCACCGCATCCCACGATAATGGTAATGCTGACCTCACTTCTGTGCAGCACCGACCCCGGCGACAGCCGTTGAACGATTCGGCATCATACACGATGAGGCCGGACATCGAAGATATGGGCTCTAATCGGCCTTTGCTCGCCCGAAAAAGAGGAAGGGATTGCGTGTCTAGCTCTCAGGGGTGGTTGAAGAGCCAGACGACGTCGGCGAAGTCGATCCGGCCGTTGCCGTTATCGCCGAAAAAAGGAGATGGTTTCACTTTTTATGGACGACGATCGACCCGCCGCCGAGCACCGTCGTCGGGTCATCCGTATCGGGCGCGTTCATCTTGTTATCGAAGACGATGGCGCCCGTCGTCTTGTCCCAGATCTTGAGCCGGAACAGGTCGGGATTGCCCTTGGCTTTGGCATCGCCGTCGACAGCGGTCAACATGAAACCGTAGTCCCCGGCCCCGTTGATCGTCCCGGTTCCCTTGTACTGCGCCTTCGCGCCGGCGATCACGAGCCAGTCGTAGCTCGGTCGAGTGGAACGTCGAGGTCGGCGGCCTTGAATTCGAACTGCGTCTCGCCCGTCGGCACGGTCGCGCCTTTCTGGTACTTCGAGACGAAGCCGAAGTTCGCCTTGCCGGCCATCGCCGGATCGGTTGGGTAGGCGCCAGACTGGCGATGTGATCCAGCCGCCGCCGGTCACGAATCCACCGTTCGGGTCATAGGCCACGACGAAGGCCTGCGCGGTCCCGGTTCCAGCGCCGCCATCGTCGTCGGTAACGGTCATCGTGACCTCATACACCCCGGCAGAAGTGTAGGCGTGCGTCCCCGAGACTGTTGAACCGGTGACTACGCCGACCGTGGGCGCGCTATTGTCGTCCCAGGTCCAGCGTGCCATGTGTGCGTCCGCGGTCCCGGCGTCGGTGAAGGTCGCCGTCGCGGTGACGGAGGTCCCTATCGCGACCGGGGTCGCGGGCACGGTGACACCGGTGACGACCGGGGCTGCGTTCGCGACGGTCACGACGATGGTGTCCGCCGCAGACTCGCCCGCTTCGTCAGTGACGGTCAGGGTGGCGGTATACGCATCGTTATCCGCGTAGGTGTGCGACGGGGTGAGCGTCCCGGAGGCCGCGCCGCCGTCGCCAAAGGTCCAGGCGATCGTATGCACTCCAGTATCGCCCGCGTCGGTATACTTCCCCGAGAACGCGACCGCCGCGCCCTCGGTGGCCGACGCATCGGTGCCTGCATCGACCACGGGGGCCTGGTTGTCCTGTGTCACGGTCACGGAGTGCGTGACGGTCGCGGTTGCGCCGTCGTCATCGGTCGCGGTCAGGATGACCACGTAGGTGCCGGCCGCCGCGAAAGCATGTGTCGGGTTTCCACCGGTCGCCGACCCGCTGTCGCCGAAGGTCCAGGAACAGATTGAGACCGTGCCGTCAGTGTCGGACGAGCCATCGGTGAAGGTCACCGTATCGCCCGTCACCGGCGCAGCGGGCAGGAACGTGAACGCGGCCGTTGGCGGGTCGTTGACGTCAGTGACCGTGATCGTGACCGTCGCAGCGGCGCTTGTCTGTGTGCCGACAGTAACGGTGTAGGCGAAGGAGTCCGTGCCGTAGAAGTTGGCATCCGGGTCGTACGTGAATGCGCCAGTCGTGCCAATGCTTAAGGACCCATGCGTCGGCCCGGCGGTCACCTGCACCGTCCCGCCCGGTACGTATGCGTCGTTCGCGAGCACGCCGTCCGCGGTTGGTACGGTGAGCTGCGTTTCTTCGGCGGTCGTGTCACTGTCAGGATTGGCGACGGGGACCGGGTCGACGACCGGCCGGGTGAACAGGATACAATGGCCACTTAGATCGACGAGGTAGACGGTGCCAGCGGTGTTGACCGCGATTCCCTCGGCACTAACAAGAGACGAGGGATACCATGTTGCCAGGAAGGTGCCATCCGACGTGAACTTCTGGACACGATGGTTAAGAACGTCGTTGACGAAGACATTGCCCTCGGCGTCGACTGCGATTCCTCCGGGATACTTGAACTGGCCGTTTCCAGAACCCATGGACCCCCATGTCGCCAGGAAAGTGCCGTCGGACGTGAACTTCTGGACTCGGTGGTTATTATAATCGGTGACGTAGACGTCGCCATCGATCGCGATCCCCTTAATTTTATCCCCGAACTGTCCGTCCCCGGTGCCCGGGGACCCCCATGAGGTCAGGAAGGTGCCACCAGGCGCGAACTTCTTGATCGATGTGCTGTAATCGGCGACATAGACGTTACCCGGAGAGTCGACCGCAACGTGTTGGGGAGCTGATTAAATATTGCCCCCATTTAGCCACGAAGGTGCCGGTCGATGTGAATATCTGGATACGGTTGTTACCCTCATCAGCGACATAGACGTTACCGCTGCTGTCAACGGCAATGCCTCTGGGGGTCGAGAACTGCCCGTCACCAGCCCCGAAACTGCCCCACGTCATGATGAAGGTGCCGTCCGATGTGAACTTCTGGACACGATGGTTGCCTGTATCAGTGACGTAGACATGGCCGTCGGCATCGACCGCAGCGTCAAACGGTGCCCAGAATTGTCCATCCCCTGTGCCGTAGGATCCCCACTTGCCAGTGGGTCCATACTCCTCGGCCGCAGCCGGCAGCACGCCAATCAGCCCGATCAGGACAAGTGCGCACGCTGCACATAGTAGATACCTCTTTGTCATAGCACAATCTCCCCGCCCCCAGCGTCCTTGCTGTCCCCGGGCCTGAGGTTACCGCCCGGAACGCAGATCCGGCGCGGGACGCCGAAACCAGCCGTCCACAGTGACTCCCTCCACGCCGCGGTAGAAGACGAAGCACTTCTGACTTCGCGCTTGGGGCGTGCGCCCACAGAACAGAGGTACGCAGCCGATGGGCATCCTCAACGAAAAACATTTCGAAATAAAATCCGTTGAATTATTTGCAATTACCTTCATTTCTAAAACCGGGCCTGAATTGAAGAGATAATGAGAACGACTATCGCTCTGACCAGATCCTCGTTGGCCGCGAATGCGACTGCCCTAACCACGATCCTGAGGACACGCCGAACGGTTTTAATGCAAGCCATCCGATTGACGGCACCTGCGAGGTCATGACTGTAGACGAGGCGTCGTGGGGTTCCCACGTCTCACCACCGTAACGGCCGGAGAACCCCAGGAGAACGGTCTGAGAAGGGATGTAAAGGGGGTTATAGGTGGTTGAAGAGCCAGACGACGTCGGCGAAGTCGATCCTCCCGTTGCCGTTGCAGTCGAACAGCGACATCGGCCGTTCGCCGCGATCCGGTCGAGTTTGCTGAAGACTGTAACCACGTCCGTGATGTCGCACAGATGGTTCCCCTCACGTCCTCGAAGGTGCCGTCGAACTCCAGACTCGTCGGCAGCGCTCACACTGTCGCCCCTCCGAGGGGCTGTAATCCGGATAAACCCCCCGCAGCGGTCGAGAAGACGGTGGGGCGCTGTCCTGCGACGGCTTCACACCGACCTCGCTCGGATGGCCGAGGCGGTTGAACCGGCCGGCCTCGATCACCGTGATCGCCGAATCGAGAGCTGCGTTGGGACGGCTTTTACTGTTCCCTGCAGGTCCCCGTCGACGAAACTTGGCCCTGACTGGGCAGAGGCGTGCCGTGTTGGAAAAACAGATGTCCTGCAGGGTTGATAATAACCATCAACTTCTCTGGGGATACCGTAGGGAGGTTCGCGGCAAGGAGCAGGGAGTGCCTCGTGACGGACGACTCGACCATGCATCAGGAGATGTTCGGCAGGATCGTCGACCTGCTCCAACAGTACGCACCACGGGGCGTCCCGATCCTGACGGTCGCCCAGGGCCTCGGGATAGACCGGAAGACCGCTGCCAAGTATCTCGAACTCCTCGCCCAGAGCGGCGATATCAGCATGCAGCGGTTCGGCCAGAAGAAGCTCTACCGGCCGTCGCGGCGCGTTCCCCTGCACGAGGTCTTCGACCGCCTCCGCGACGCCATCCTGATCCTGGACGAGGATCTGCAGATCCGCATGGTGAACGCGAGCTTCCTCGACACGATCGGTATCAACCCCGCCCGCAACCTGATCGGTGCCCCGCTCTTCGAGCTCGAACTCCCGGTCTTCACCGAACCCGCCGTCCGGGAGAACATCGAGCGGATACGGCAGTCCCAGCCGTACACTACCGAGATGCAACTGGTCGAGAGGGAGGGTCGGACGGACCGGATCTTCCTGGTCGAGTTCGACACGGTCGCCTCGCCGACCGGTCGTCTGGACATCATGGTCAGCCTCCGGGACGTCACCGCGCTCAAAAAGGCCGAGAACGAGCTCGCGGACTCGGAGAAGAAGATGGCTACTCTCTTCGACTCGGTCCCGGGCGGGGTTGTCCTCTTCTCCGGCGACGGGTCCATCCTGAACGCGAACCGTGCGGCGCTGCGGGTCCTCGGTCTGCATACCCTCGCCGATCTGAGAAACGCGAGCGTCTTCGACATCGCCTGCTACCGGGACAAGCTGCCATCACTGATCCGCTGCGGGCACACGACCGAGACCGAGCTCGCCTGCGACTTCGATAAATTGCGGGAGAGACGGGGGATCGCCACCACCAAGTGCGGCGTCGCCTACTTCGAGGTGGTCTTCACCCCGATCCGGCCCGACAGCGGAGGGCCGCCGAGGGAGTTCGCCATCCTCTTCAAGGACATTACAGCGAAGAAACGGGCGGAGAAGGAGTCTGAAGGAGCGACTCGAGGGGATCTCCAGCAACCTCCCCGGAATCGTCTACCAGTTCTATGCGAGAGATACCGGCGAGTGGGGCGTCTACTACGCCGACGAACACTCCGAGGAGGTCCTCGGCATTCCCCTCGAGCCCCTCAGGGACTGGTTCCAGCGACTCACCGAGTGTATCGCTCCCGAGGACCAGGATCGGTGGCACGAGTCGATCTGGGACGTGATCCGCCGGGTCGCCCCGTGGCACTTCGAAGGGAGACTCATCAAACCATCGGGGGAGGAGATGTACATCCGGGGCATCTCGCAGCCCATCCGGATGCGGAGCGAGACCGTCTGGAACGGGATCTTCTTCGATATCACCGACGTCAAGCGGGCGGAGGAGGCCCTGACGACCAGCCACTTCCTGGAGACGAGGTACCGCTCCTTCTTCGAAGACGCCTGCAACGGCGTCCTGATCTACCAGCCGGTCGCCGGCGGAGAGGACTACCTCATCACGGACGTCAATAGGGCGTCGGCGGACCTCCTCCGGGAAGACCGGCTCGACCTTATCGGCAAGCGGCTCTTCGAGGTATTTCCGGACATCGCGACGCCCGAACTCCGGGAGACGCTGAAGAGGGTGCTGAACACGGGCCGGCCCGAGGTCGCCCGCCCCATCAGATACCGGGACCGCGACGACTTTCCCTGGATCTCGCGCTACATCTTCAGGCTCCCGTCGGGCGAGCTCGCCTCCTTCATGATCGACGTCTCGGAGGTGCTGGAGGAGACCGACGAAACGGCAGACGGCGCGGAGCCCGACGGTCCCTGGTGGGCCTGCGACATGCAGAACCTCGACCTGGCCGCCTGAGCCGCCGACACAGCGAGGGCACGGGATCCAACCGGGCCCGTCACTCCCTTTTTCTCCGGACACCGTCCCGTCCCGAAGGATGCAGCCCGGGCGCCCCCACCTACGCGCGCCGGGTTCGATCGTCGCCTGGGCCGTACGCGCGGATTCGCGCTCGAGACCGGTTTTTACCGTACATCCGAGTGAGCCCCGGGGGTGCGCGTTATGTTTGCGTGAGGCTACTGAGTAAACATATATAATTCAATCGAATTATTGGCCCCCAGTAAATCTCTCCTTTAAGAGCGGCTGCATTGCCATTCAGTATTGTAGGAAGAAAGGTGAATCGATGAAAGTTGCTGTAATCGGCGGAACCGGCGGGCAGGGCCTCGGCATTGCCACCCGGTTCGTGAAGGCGGGCGAGGACGTGATCATCGGCTCGCGGACGATCGACAAGGCCGAAGCGGCCGTCGCGAAGGTCAAGGAGCTGCTCGGCGACGTCAGGAACGTCAGGGCCGCGGCAAACCCCGACGCGGCCAAGGAGGCCGACGTGCTGGTGCTGACCGTGCCGCTCGCGGCGCAGAAGGACACGCTCCTCTCGATCAAGGAGGGCGCGGCCGGAAAGCCCCTGCTCGACGCGACGGGCCCGCTGGAGTCCGCCATCGGCGGCTCGGCCACGAAGTGCATGAACCTGCCCGATGGGTCCGCGGCGCAGCGGGCGCAGGCGATCCTGCCGGCCGCGAAGGTGATCTGCGCGTTCAACAACATCTCGCAGACCTGGTTCATGCAGCTCGACGAGTCGATCGACTGCGACTGCCTGATCTGCGGCGACGACAAGGACGCCAAAGCGAAGGTGACACCGCTGATCGAGATGATCCCGGGGGTCCGGGTGATCGACTGCGGCGCGCTCGAGCGCGCGAGCATCATCGAGAAGATCACGCCGCTGCTCATCGGGCTCAACATCCGGAACAAGTGCCAGTTCGGCGGCATCCGGATCACCGGCCTCGATAAGGGCCGGGCCTGCTCGTAACGAGATTCGAACACGGAGTAAACAGACAATCTGCAAGAGGTAACAGGAATGAAAGGCTTTGCAATGTTAAAGATCGGAGAAGTCGGCTGGATTGAGAAGGAGAGGCCGAAGTGCGGCCCGAACGACGCCATCTGCCGGCCGCTGGCCCTCGCGCCGTGCACCTCCGACATCCACACCGTCTACGAGGGAGCCATCGGCGACCGGCACAACATGATCCTCGGGCACGAAGCCCTGGGGATCGTCGACGAGGTGGGCAGCGAGGTCAAGGACTTCAAGAAAGGCGACCGTGTGATCGTCCCGGCCATCACGCCCGACTGGGGTGAGGAGGCCGAACAGCGCGGGTATTCCTCGCAGACCACCGGCGCGTGCGGCGGCTGGAAGTTCTCGAACTTCAAGGACGGTGTCTTCGCCGAATACTTCCACGTGAACCAGGCGGACGCCAACCTCGCGCTCCTGCCCGACGGCATGTCCCTCGAGGCGGCCGTCATGATCCCCGACATGCTCACCACGGGCTTCATGGGCGCCGAGAACGCGAACATCCCGATCGGCGGCACGGTCGCGGTCCTCGGCATCGGGCCGGTCGGTCTCTCCGCCATCGCCGGCGCGAAGCTGCGCGGCGCCGGACGGATCTTCGCCGTCGGGACCAGGCCCAAGCCCGTCGAGATCGCGAAGAAGTACGGCGCGACCGATATCGTCAGCTACAAGGACGGCGACACCGTCGAGCAGATCCTCAAGGCGACCGGCGGCAAGGGCGTCGACTCCGTCGTCATCGCCGGCGGCGGTCCCGACATCATCGTGGATGCCGTGAACATGGCCAAGGCCGGGTCGTACATCTCGAACATCAACTACTTCGGCAAGGGCATGTTCGACAAGGACTACCTGCCGATCCCCCGCACGGGCTGGGGCTTTGGCATGGCGAGCAAGCAGATTATCACCGGCCTCTGCCCCGGCGGCAAGGTCCGGATGGAGCGGCTCGCCGATGTCGTGACATACGGGCGCATGGACCCGTCGCTCATGGCGACCCACGTCTACCGGGGCCTCGACAAGATCGAGGACGCGCTCGCCATGATGAGGAACAAGTCCGGCGACGTGATCAAGCCCGTCGTCATCTGCGAGTAGTACCTCGGATTCGGTGCAGCAATCTCTCAAATTTTTCCAATGACGCGTACAGGGTCTGTCATGGAACAACACGACATCAAGGAAGCCTTCGAGCAGGGGACACTCCTCTTTCCGGGCTCCGAGTTCAGGGCGATGGAGAAGCCCTGGTACTCTCACCCGGCCTGGAACGGGGTCTTTCTGAAGGACCTCGTGACGGCGAAAGAGACCGGCGGAGCGTTCAGTTACCACCTCGTCCGGGTCTCGAGGAACTGCGAGGTCGCGGACCACGACCACGAGACAGCAGTGGGAGTGGAACGTGGTCCTCGCGGGCACGGGCTCCTTCCTCATTGACGGAAAGGAGGTCCCCGTCGCACGGCCAGGGCAGACGTTCGTCACACCTCCTCGGACTCATCACACGGTCAGCGCCGGCAGCGACGAGCTCTCTCTCCTCGCGCTCTTCGTACCGGCGCTGGCGTAATACAAATAGTCGGTCTGATCTCCCCGGCGGGGGAGGGATCTCCCCCGTTTTCAGACACTGGAAGAAGTGAGCGGCGATGCCCGAGGATGATGAGTGCAGGATCCGAGATCTCCGTGAGCGGCAGGAAAGGGTGACGTCCCCGCTCCCCCTGACCGAGTGCGGTGAACCACACCCGATCATACCAACGAAAACGATGTGATTGCGATGAGTGAAGCTATCGGAACCCCGGGATTTGCCGGGGTCAATGTTCTGGATCCTTCCAGCACAAGCGATGCGATTGAGATGAGTGAAACTGTCGGAACCCCGCATTATACCGGGGTGAAGTTGATGGACCCGACATCGACGGCGGGCCCCATCGGGCTGCTCGCGTTCGGGATCGCGACGGTCCTGTTGAGCCTGGTGAACGCCGGGTATTACCCGCTGGACTCGATGGTCGTCATGATGGGCGCGTACGTGGGATTCGCCATGGTGATCACCGGGTACATGGAATGGAGGAAGGGGAATTCGTTCGGTGCGGCGGCGTTCTTCACCTTCGGCTTCTTCTGGCTCTCCTTCACCGGCCTGCTCATCCTGCCGGCGCTGAAAATCGCCGCGGCCCCCAGTACCACGGCGATGGCCGCATACCTGTTCATGTGGGCGCTCTTCGCCTTCGTGACGTTCCTCGTCACCCTGAAGTACAACCGGGCGCTCCAGTTCATCTTCCTGGTCGTGGCCATTCTCTTCGCCCTGCTGGGGCTGGGATCTCTCACCGGGAACACGCTCTTCACGACGCTCGGTGGCTACGTGGGGATCATCGCCGGGTTCGCCGCGGTGTACACCGGGTTCGGGCAGGTGCTGAACGAGGTGTACGAGAGCGACGGTTGTTCCGTTAGGGTGAACTCGAGGCCGGATCCGGAGGATTCACGATGTTCGCTGTAGGAAGTCGTCCCCAGGATTGTGTCGACGAGCGCCTTCGTGCGGCCTTCGCCGGCACAGAGAGCAGCCCGCACCCCGTGATCCGGGTCGGACTCCTCGGCTGCGGCAACATCAGCCACCTGCTCGCGTCCCACGCCGGGGGCTTCGCGATCGCGGCCCTCTACGATCAGGCGCCCGGGCGGGCCCGCGAACTCGCGGAGCGCTGTGGGGGGAGGGCCTACGACTCGTTCGAGGCGTTCGCGGCCGCCGACGTCGACCTCGTGGTCGAGGCGGCCTCGGTCGGGGCGGTGCGGGCCCACGGCGAGGCCGTGCTCCGGGCCGGCAAGGACCTCGTCGTGATGTCGGTCGGGGCGCTCGCCGAGCCCGCCTTCCTTTCGCGCCTCCGCGAGGCGGCGATCGCGTCGGGCCGGCGGGTCTATATCCCGAGCGGTGCCGTGATGGGGCTGGACAACCTCAAGATCGGCCGAATCGGCGGGATCGACCGGCTCGTGCTCAGGACCACCAAGAGCCCGGCGTCGCTCGGACTCCGGGTAACCGAACGGACGCTCGTCTTCCGAGGGCGGGCCGACGAGTGCGTGAAGGCCTTCCCGAAGAACATCAACGTCTCGGCCGCGATCGCACTCGCGGCCGGGCGGGAGGTCGAGGTCGAGCTCTGGGCAGACCCGGCCGTGGACCGGAACATCCACGAGATCTGCGCCGAAGGGCCCTTCGGCGATGCGTATCTCCGGATCCGGAACGTGCCGAGCCCGGACAACCCGGCGACATCGTACCTCGCGGCCCTCTCGATCCTGGCACTGCTCCGAAATCTCAGCGAGCCGATCGTGGTGGGGACGTGACCGGTGTTCCATTCACATATCTCCCCGCGTTCGCCGCAGAGAACGCGCTGTCGGTACTGATCCATGACGTCGACTGATCGACGCGAGGATGTCCTCGTCCTCGCGCATAACTACGTTCGCCCCGAGGTCCAGGACTACGCGGACGTCGTCGGTGACAGCCTCGAGCTCGCCCGGCTCGCCGTCGAGAGCGACCGGCCGTACCTCGTCGTGGCCGGCGTCGACTTCATGGCCGAGACCGCCGCGATCCTGAACCCCGGGAAGACCGTGATCCACCCCGAGCCGCTCGCGCAGTGCGCGATGGCGGCGCGCCTTTCCGTCGCGGAGATCGAGAGCGCCCGCGCCCGCTATCCCGGCCTCCCGGTCGTCACCTACGTGAACTCGTCGGCCGCGGTCAAGGCGGTCTCCGACATCTGCTGCACCTCGGCGAATGCGGTCCGCGTGGTCGAGAGCCTCGATGCGCCGCGGGTGATCTTCGCTCCCGACCGGAACCTCGCCGCGTACGTCGCGGCCAGGACGGGCACGAGGTGATCCCCGTGCCGGCGCTCGGTTGCTGCCCGACGCACCAGGCACTCTCGGCCCGCGACGTCGAAGACCTGATCCGGATCCATATCCGTAACCGTCCCAGTGCCGAGGTGATGGTTCACCCCGAGACGACACCGGCCGTCCAGGCCCTCGCCGACTTCGTCGGCTCGACCTCGGCCATGCTCCGTCGAGTGCAGGAGACCGACGCCACGACCGTGATCGTCGGCACCGACATCTCGATCCTCTACCGGATGCGAAAGCTGGCACCGGACAAGATCCTCGTTCCGGCCTCGCACCTCATGTCCTGCGCGGACATGCGTATGATCACGCTCGATCTGGTCGAGGAGGCCGTGCGGACCCGTATGCCCGTGGTCCGGGTCGATCCCGTCGTCGCGGCCGGAGCTCGCCGGGCTCTCGAGAGGATGCTCGAGGTCGGCTGAGAGGGAACGCTCCCTGGTTCGCAAGTCTGCTGCCCCGCATTCATCCGCTGGAATCGCTCGCCGATTTCGGCTGGCTCGTTCGTAGTGCGCTCCCGTTCGATAGAGGTCTCTCGCTCCCCTGCGCTAGGAAAGGTGGGACGCGAAGCGCCGCGGGAAGGGGCGGCGCGAATCCTCCTCCCCGTTTTAACCGGAAATGGTACGGGATCCATCCCGATTCAATTCAGAAGTAATGGTTGATACTTCCAACAAGTTTCCGGCATGTGTGCAGGATCGTCTCCACCGGCTCTTCGGGTTGGTAGTGAAGAGCCAGACGACATCGGCGACGTCGATCCGGCCGTTACCGTCGCAGTCGAGCGACCATCGGTTCGTTCGCTGAGATCCAAGTCACCAGTCAGTATCACAATCTTGATGATCCATGGGATACAGGAGAGAGATACCATGTGCGGCCGGTATTCTCTCATCTGTACCGACGATCTCGGCAACCGGTTCCGGATCTACGAACCGACCATCGGCTGCCGCTCGCGGTTCAACGTCGCGCCGTCCCAGATCATGCCCGTGGTCGTGGAGCGGGAGCAGGCCGAGCTCGTCCCGATGGAGTGGGGGCTCGTCCCGCACTGGGTCAAGGACCCGTCCACGGCCCACCGGCCGATCAACGCCCGGGCCGAGACCCTCACCGAGCGGCCGATGTTCCGTGGACTGATCCGGCATAACCGCTGCCTGGTGCCGGCGAGTGGGTTCTACGAGTGGAAGAAGGACGGCGGTCATAAGATGCCGTATTACCTCCGCCTGAGGGACGCGGACCTCTTCGCGTTCGCCGGCCTCTACGACGTCTGGCACGACGCCGATGGCTCGGCCCTTGCCACGTACACGATCATCACCACGGCCGCGAACGAGGTCGTGGCCCCGATCCACGACCGCATGCCCGTGATCCTCAGGCGGGAAGACGAGGAGCGCTGGATCGCGAGAGAGCCTCCGGCACGGGAGGAGCTCGGCGACCTCCTCGGGCAGTACCCGGCACGCGAGATGGAGGCGTACCCGGTCTCGGCACGGGTCAACAGCCCGGTGTCGGACGACCCGGCCCTGATCGTGCCGCTCGAGAAGGCGTGAACCGCCGGGCCTGACCAGGGCTACACCAGAGGTGCATACGACCGCGCCTCCGCCGGCTGCCCGAGTCCCGCGGCCACCTCGCCCCACGCCTTCGCGAGGATTCGGCGGTAGAATAGCCGGTCCGCATGGTCCGCCTCCCAGGCGCAGTCCGCGAGGCCGGCACCGAGCGTCCCGGACCACGTACCGGATCGTCATCCCCGGCGCCACGGGCACGCCGGCCCGTCGATACGACGCGACCGCGCCCCGTTCCGGGCACTTCCGCGTGTAGTCCACCGTCGAGATCCGCCGGCTGACCACCAGGTCCTCGACCGGCGCCGACGCGAGTCCGTCGCAGTACCGGCCGGTAGCAGCTCCTCGACCTCCGGCGCGACCTCCCGCAGCTCCGCGATCGACCGGGCGGTGCCCATCACCGCGAGCGCCTCCTGCTGGAACCGCTGCACGTACGCCGGGCAGTCGCCCCGCCGGGCCATGATCCCCCGGACCTTCACCTCGCCGTCGTCGAGCCGGCCGTAGTACCACGTGTACGCCCCCGTCCCGTCCTTCTGCGGCAGGAAGACCACCCAGTCGAAGGTCTCGACCTCCATCAGATACCCGCTCTCCGCCTCGATCGCGGCCTTGAGCCGGTCCACGGGCTCGCCCTGGACGAAGAGGCAGTCCGTGATCCCGTGCAGCACCCGGAACCCCATCGCCTCCGCCATCTCCTTCGACGAGATCAGGACCTCGCGCGAGATCCGCGTGATCGCCTCGTGCACGTCCACCCGCCCGAACTTCGCGTTCTTGTACCCCGTGTACCCGAAGCAGGTCACGAGCATCCACTTCAGGACCGAGTCCATGCCGGCGATCGTCGGGTCCGCCTTCTTCGCGGCCTTCGTCCCGATCCGCATCTCGAGCAGGGGCCGGAGGCATTCGGCGAGGAACCCGGGTCGCTCGGGGTGCTCGACCGTCTCGGGCGAGAGGTTGTGCTGCACGATGATCGACGGGTAGAGCGAGGTGAAGTCGATCTGATAGACCCGTTCGTACACCCCCGGGGTCGGGCTGGAACATCATCCCGCCGCGGTCCGCCGCCCGGAGCGCCGCGACGGTCTTCACCCGCTCGGCGTCGGCCTTCTGCCACGGCACCGCGATCCCCTGGGCGAGCGCCGCGTACACCTCGAAGGACGAGATGAGCGTGCCGGGCGTGACCCGTGCCGTGCGGTTCGGCGAGAGCCCGGTGATCCGCGCCGCGACGAGCACGCCGGGCAGGCCTCCCTCGCGGTACGTGAACGACTGCTCCGTGTCGATCAGCACGCGCCCGGCCGGGATCATCGCCTTCGGCTTGTGATACATCCGCCCGTACGAGAAGTACGACCGCGAGCCGAGCGTGACGAACCGCCCGGTCCGCGAGAAGGTCGTCTCGAGCCCGTAGCCCGGTCGCCGCCTCGACGAGCCGTTCCATCCACGTGTCCGCGTTCGGAAAGAGGACCACGTCGGGGTCGATCGCCTCGACGAGGCCGAAGAGGTCGCCGAGCACGGTCGGCTCGTCGCCGGCGAGCCGCCGGGTGCGGTCGCCGTCGGTCACGGTGCCGCCGCCGACCCGGTCGGACCGGACGGGGTCGCCGTCGAGCGCGAGGTCCATCACGACGAGGTCCTGCGCCAGGGTCATCGAGAACCGCTCTTCGCCCGGTCCCGTGCAGGGGAGGAGGTGGTGCTCGGCGAGATACTGCTGGTCCCGGCGGACGTCGACGTTGTAGCACTGCGCTCCGTAGTCCGTCTGCCGGAGCACGGCCGCGGCCACGTCCTTGCCGGCGTCGATACGCCAGCCCGGCCGTTCGCCGTGGATGGTCCGGACTGTCACCGGCGCCGCGCCGAACTCGGCGTCGAGCGCCTCGACGAGCTCCCAGTGGCGGACGGGGTCGGTGAGGGTGAGGAGGAACGACGGCGGGCAGGGCGCCCGTTCGACCGCGCCACCCGGACCCCAGAGTGCGACCCGGTCGCGCTCGACCGTGGTGTCGAGGATCCACATGGGATCACCCCCTGCCACATCCAGGCTCGACTGCGGCCCAGGGATCAACCAGCGGTCGCACGGGGACTCCCCCTGGTGGCGGCCGTGATCACTATCGCGATCAGCTCGTCCATCGCCGGCTGGTCCTCGGCCTTCAGCGTCCGGCGGAAGCGCCGCCAGCGCTCGAGGACGACCGGGAGGTCATCGCGGCAGCTCATGCCGGCCTCCGGGGTCGCTGGCAACCCTATGGATAACCCTATGGTTTCCAGTGGAACTATAGAGCCCCGTCCGACCGCCACGCTGGTACCGGGGAAGGGTGGAGGGGCCACGTCCGTCTCTGTCGATCATCAAAACCACCGATGTGGTGCTCGCCGCCATGGTCATGGTGGGCGGCTGGCAGATCCTTGACGGCGGAAGAATATGAGAGGTGACGATCGCGGTGTGAAAGTGAACGCGGAGAAAAATTGGGCTGAAAGGTTGGTGAAGAGCCAGACGACGTCGGCGAAGTCGATCCGACCGTTGCCGTTGACGTCGTCATGTGTGCGGTCGCTGTTCGAGTCCGTCGGGGTGCCGCCGGGGACCTTCCGTAGGCGCCTGACCGTGAACCGCGCCCGCGCGCCAGAGGATGTCACTCGATCCGGTCGATCCCGACGCCCGTCCACTTCCCGGCAAATGCAGAGGAGTCCGGGATTGTTGAAGGGCTCAACCGTCCCCCCGGGGGGATGGACGTCCTCCTGGTCGAAGTAGCCGTCACGTCGCATCGATCTCGCCGCAATCCTCCTGCACTTCAACAACCTCCGAGCGACGGCCGGGGCCCGGTTATGATGAGGGGAAGTCGTGGGATCACTCGCGCCGTCCTGAAGCCGTGCCGGCATCCATAAGGATAACCGCAAGGTTTCCAGTGGAACTTTGGAGGCCTTTCCGACCGACATGCTGGTGCCAGGGAGGGTTTGGTGTTGGTGTCGCGTCCCTCGTGAGCATGATGAAAACGCCGATGTAGTGGCGAAAGTCTTTTGACCGGTACCGGCAACTACCCGTGATGGCAGGTGACGGGGCCACCTCGGCGGCGATCCGCGAACTCACGCGGGTTCACCTCACCCGGCTCGACAAGGTGCTGTACCCGGCAGCAGGTGTCACCAAGCTGGACGTGCTCACGTACTACATCCGGGTGGCTCCGTTCCTCCTCCCGTTTCTGCATGACCGGCCTGTAACCATGCACCGCTTCCCGGACGGGGTGGGGGGAGATGGATTCTATGAGAAGGATGCACCGGCGGGCACGCCGGAGTACGTGGACATCTTCACCCGCTGGTCGGAGACTGCCGGGCGGGACGTTCATTTCGTCGTGTGCAATAACCTCGATACGCTCGTATGGCTCGCGAACCTCGCCTCTCTCGAGATCCATACCACCCTCTCGACAGCCACCTCCTACACTTCCCCCGACATCCTGCTCTTCGATATCGACCCCGAGCCGCCGCTCACGTTCGATGACGTGATCGATATCGCCCACGTCGTTCGGGACCGACTGGAGGCCCGCGGGATCCGCCCGTTCGTCAAGACCTCCGGGAAGAAGGGCATTCATATCGTTGTGCCGCTTGTCACCGGCTACTCCTTCTCCGAGATCAGGGACTTTGCGCACGGGGTCGGGAGGTCCATCGCCCGGGACACTCAGGGGGTCGTCTCGGAGTTCGCGCGTTCCCGGGACCCTGGCACGGTCTTCATCGACTACCTTCAGAACGCGCACGGCAAAACGATGGTCGCCCCGTACAGCCTTCGGTCGACACCGGGCGCCACTGTCTCCGCTCCGCTCCGGTGGGAAGACCTCCGGCAGGGGGTGCGTCCCGACGATTTTCATTGGAAAGCCATACTTTCGAGAGATCAGGACCCGTGGAGGGATATCTTCAATGATCGCCAAAAAATCCTCTGATACGGCGCCGACCGGGAAAAACAGAGGCACAGGAGCCAGAAACGATGAGCTGACCACGGAGAAAATGCCCGAGAACAACGAGACGGGCGGGACTCCGACACCCCCCCCGAGCAGGGACACCCCGGGAAGCCAGTCCGGCCGTTCTGGAGCGGGAGCATCACGATCGGCCTCGTGAACGTGCCGGTCCGGCTCCATACGATGATACGGGACCGCTCCTTCTCGTTCCGGCTGCTCCACCGCGACGATGGCCAGCCCCTGAAATACGACCGCGTCTGTTCCCGCGACGGTCGCGTGGTCCCGTGGTCGGAGACCGTGAAGGGATACGAGATACGGAAGGGGGAGTTCCTCGTTTTCGAACCGGACGAGCTCGAAGGCCGGCGATGCCCGAGTCGGACCGAAAGATACACATCGACAAGTTCGTGTATTACCTCTCCCTCGACCCGGTCTACTTCGAGACCACCTACATGCTCGTGCCCGATAGGAGCGAAGAGGCCTACAGCCTGCTCCTCGTCTCCCTGCAGGAACTGGGGCGTGCCGCGGTCGGCACTATCACGTTCAGGACCAAGGAATACCCGGTCGTGGTGCATGTCTACGACGGCGCCCTGGTCCTGACCACGCTCCGGCACGCGGACGAGGTCACGCCGCCGCATGCGTTCTCCATCCTGCCCACGCTTCCCGTCCCGAAGGAGGCCGAACTCGTCCTCGCGAAACGGATCATCACGGACCTCTCCGGCGACTTTTTCATCAACGACTATCCCGACCGGTACCGGGAAGCGATCCTCTCCCTCATCGATAAAAAGCTCGCCGGCGAAAAGGTCGTGTACGCGGAACCGCGTCCCGGGGAGGCAAAGGAATTGATGCAGGCACTGCAGGAGACCCTTGCCACGCTCGCCCGGACATGACCGCGCCCCGCCCCCGCTACCGGCCGATGCTGGCCGGCGTCGCATCCGCACCGTTCAGCGGAGACGACTGGCTCTTCGAGATCAAGTGGGACGGCGTCCGGGCGATCGCAACGGTCGGATCGTCAGTCTCTCTCCGGAGCCGGAACGATACGGAGCTGGCCGGCCTGTTCCCGGAACTTGCGGAGCTCGCGACGCTGGCGCCCGACACCGTGCTCGACGGGGAGATCGTCGTGATGGCGGGGGGAAGACCGGACATGCAGGCCCTCCTGTCGCGGCTGCAGGAGGGCATCGTTCGCAATGGGGCGGCACCGGCAACCTACATCGTCTTCGATATTCTCGAGCGTGAGGGAGAGGACCTGACCGGTCTCCCGCTCACGAAGCGGCGCCAGATCCTGCAGTCCGCCGTACGGGAAGGCCCGCACGTCGTCATCTCCGTTCCCATCGAGGGCCGGGGCGAGGACTACTACCGGGGCGCCGTCGCACAGGGTCTGGAGGGGGTGATGGCGAAGCGGAAGGACAGCCGGTACGAGCCCGGGGTCCGGAGCGGGGCGTGGCTGAAGATCCGGGCGCTGAAGAGCTGCGACTGCGTGATCGCGGGCTACACGCCGGGACAGGGTGGTCGCAGTCCCGCGTTCGGGGGCCTCCTGCTGGGACTGTACGATGGGGGAACGCTGGTCCCGGTCGGCAAGGTCGGGACGGGGTTCTCCGACCGGCAGCTCGCAGAGCTGATGGAGATGTTCGGGCCGCTCAAAACCAGTATCCCGCAGCTGCCCGCCATCCGCGGGCCGGTGGTCTGGCTGGAGCCGGTGCTCGTGTGCGAGGTAACGTACATGGAGGTGACCCGGGATCGGAAACTCCGGCTTCCCCGTTACCTCCGTCTCCGGACCGACAAGCCGGCCGCAGCCTGCACGATCGATCAGCTCGAGGGCGCGCATCCCCGTCCTGGAGCAGCCGCAACGGCGGGAGCGTCCGCGCCGGATGCACAACCAGCATTGACGAACTATCATGAGAAACGGAATTTTTCCGTCACACCGGAACCGGAGGGGGATGCCGACGTGGGCGGGAACAGGTTTGTGATCCAGGAGCACCATTCCCGCAAGCTGCACTATGACCTGCGGTTGGAGCGGGACGGTGTGCTGAAGAGCTGGGCGGTGCCCAAGGGTGTTCCCGAGATCGCGGGCGAGAAGCATCTGGCCGTCGCCGTGGAGGACCACCCGCTCGAGTACAGGACGTTCGAGGGCGAGATCCCGAAAGGCGAATACGGGGCCGGCACCGTCACCATCTGGGACAGCGGGACATACGACACAAAGCACTGGGACGCGGAGAAGATCGAGGTACTGCTCCACGGTGGACGCCTGAACGGAGCGTATGTTCTGGTAAAGTTCAAACGGGCGGGAACGAACGACTGGCTCGTCTTCCGGGCAGGGTAACGTCTTCCCTGCCGGGTGGAGGTGGGTAGGACTTCCCGAAAGGTACGTTCCGATCCCTCGGACCTCGACGAGCCCGACCATCCGGTCCGGCGGTTCGATCTGGACTCTGACCTACCCGAGCTCGAACGGCATCCCTGGTTAACAGCAAAGCCGGATCGCGACTCGCCTCCGTCATACTGCCTCGGCCGGAGGAGGGGCGCACGGATTCCATGACGGCCCGGGACGGCGAGAGCCAGTCCTCGCCGGAGGCACGACCCCGGGCCAGCCCGAGCGGGCGGAGTCGTCGCAGACCCCGTCGAACCGCTGAGGCCTTTTCTTTTTCCGGCGATCGCACCGGTCCGGCATGTCCGGCCTTCCACGCATACGGCGTCGCGGCCCTCCCCTTCCGGCGACGAGCTGATCCCGTCGGCGAGCTCGACCATTACAATCGACCGGTACGTCTCCCGCTGCGAAACGATAACCGGCGCCCGTTCATGCAGCTCCGGATCGCAAGGCGCGGGGCACAGCGAGGGGTGCGGTTCATCCGGCCGTCTCCGTCACCTCCCCGGGGCCTTCCGCGACGCGCCCGTCGTAGAGCCGGATCTCCCGCCCGAAGTAGCGGCGGTGCGCCTCCTCGTGGCTGACCATCAGCACCGTCTGGCCGAGGTCCCGGTTGATCGAGGCGAGGAGGTCGAGGACCATCGTGGAGGCCCGGCTGTCCAGGTTCGCGCACGGCTCGTCCGCGAGGAGGAGGGCCGGCGAGTTGACGAGCGCCCGGGCGATGGCGATGCGCTGCTGCTCCCCCCCGAGAGCTCCGACGGCAGGTGGCCGGTCCGCTCCCCGAGCCCCACGCGGCGGAGGAGGTCGGCCGCCCGGACGATCCCCTCCCGCTCGCCGAGCCCGGCCGCGAGCGTCGGGACCACCACGTTCTCGAGCGCGGTCAGGTCCGGGACGAGGGCGTAGTCCTGGAAGATGTACCCGATCCGCGTCAGCCGGAAGAGCGTCCGCTCGTCGTCCGAGAGGGCGAGCACGTCGGTCCCCTGGATCGAGATCGTGCCCCCGCTCGGTTCGTCGAGGAGGCCGATCAGGTGGAGGAGGGTCGACTTCCCGCTCCCGCTCGGGCCGGTGATCCCGACGAACTCGCCCTGCCGGACGTCGAGCGTCACCCCGTCCAGGGCGCGGACCTCGACCGCGCCCATGCGGTAGGTCTTCCTGAGCCCCTCCACCCGGATCATCAGGCCGCCTTCATCGCCGTGATGATGTTCTCGCGGGTGATCCGCCACGCCGGGACGAACCCCGCGACCAGGGAGACCGCGAAGAGCCATGCCGCGTTCTCGACCAGCGCGGCCGCCTCGAAGTGCGGCACGAGCTCGCCGTCCGGGAAGACGAGCGGGTGCGCCGTGAACCAGGCGCCGATGAGCCCGACCATCACCAGGCCCAGCAGGGTCCCGAGGGCGCAGATCGCGAGCACCTGGATCAGGTACGACCGGACGAGCGTGGACCGGTGGATCCCGATCGCCTTCAGGATCGCGATCTGCCGGCGCTGGTTCAACGCCTTGATCGTGATCACGATGAAGATCACCACGATCGCGATCACGAGGCTGACCAGCGTCGAGATGGAGGTGATGATCCCGAACGTCTGGAGCGACTCCTCGACCGCGCTCGTGATCGCCTCCTGCCAGGTCTTCACCTCCTCCTGCACGCCGGCCTCGAGCAGGGCGGTCTTGACCCCGTTCACGTCGGCGCCCGTCTCGGCCCGGACCAGGACCTCGGTCGCCTCGTCGACGTGGGTGCCGAGGAGCGCGTCGAGCTCGTCCCAGGTGATGAAGGCCGAGTAGTCGACGAGGTAGGAGCGGGTCTCGTAGATCCCCTTCACCACGTACTCCCGGGTCGCCCCGTTCGCGAACGCGACCTGGATCCGTTCGCCCACCGTGACGCCGCCGAGGGAGGTGAAGAGGTCCTTTCGCGTGTCCTCGTTTCCGGCCGCGTACTGCCCGATCAGGATCTCCCCCCGTTCTCCGCCCGAGAAGAACTCCCCGTCCTTCATGTGCTCGTGGATCTTCGTCACCTCGACCTCGTTCCGCGGGTCGATCGCGGTCACCGGCACGGAGACGGACCGGTTTCCGGCCGAGAGCGTCGCCCCGATATCGTACCGGGCCGAGCCCCGCCGGACGCCCGGGACGCGGTTCACGGTCTCGAGGAGGGCGCCGGCACGGGTGATGAACCGGTCGCCCTCGACAGGCCGCACCTGGACGTCCGACGTCTGGAAGTCGATCGTCTGCTGGTTGAAGAGCTCGGCCGATCCCGAGATGATCGAGGGGAGCAGGATCATGTTCGTGAAGACGAGCGCGATGATCGCCACGTTCAGCAGGAGGCTGGTCTTGTTCCCGCGGGCGAGGGCCCGCGCGGCCAGGTAGACCGCGACCCGCTCCCGCTCAAACATGGGAGGGTCCGCCCCGTCTCCGCCTCCACCAGGAGACGAGGACGACCGCGCCGATCAGCACGAAGAGAAGGAGCACCCCGGTCGTCAGCAGCGCGTTGCCGGACGGGGCGACCGAGAGGCGGAGGACGCGGGCGGTCGGAGTGGCTGCCCCAGTCGTCCTCGTAGGTGGCGTTGAACGTGTACTCGAACTCGCCCGCCCGGTCCGCCGTCAGGGGAAAGAGGGCCGGGGCGTTCGACCCGGGCCGGACCGTGCCGACGAAGGCCTCCCGCGTCCCGGCCAGGGGGAGGTCGACCCGGGCCGAGACCGCGCGGGCGTCGCCGGTCCCGGTGTTGTCCATCCGGACGATGAGGTCGAACTCGTCCCCCTGCCGGACCCGGACCGGGTCGGTCTTGACCGAGGCGAGGGCGAGCTCGCTCTCCCCCCGGAGGTCCACGCCGAGCACCTCCATGCTCTGCACCCGCGTCCCGTCGACGGCCGTGTATGCCACCTCGACCGGGACCTCGTGCAGCCCGCTCCCGGCCGACCGGTCGACCTGGAGGTCGAGGGCGAAGGTATGGTTGGACCCTCGGGGAGCGTGGGGAAGTGGATCGTGCGGGATCCGATGGGAATGAGCCCGGTGCCGTTGCCCCCGATCCGGAGGAGGACGTCGGTCGCGTCCGCGTCGCCGGCGTTCACGAGGGAGAGCCCGATCGCCGCTCGTTCCCCGGGCGCGAACGGGCCGACGGTCGACTGGGAGAGGACCAGGGCCGGCTGACGGAGCCCGGCGATCGGTGCGTTGACGTTCACCGCGACCGGGTACTTCAGCGTCGTCCCCTCAACGAGCCGGACGGTCAGGACCGGGAAGAAGACCCCGGCGTACGAGGGCGCCTCGATCAGGAAGGGCAGCGTTATCGACTGGTGCGGCCCGAGTTCGCCCCGGTACTGCCGGTCGCCGCCGAGGACGCGGATGTCGCCTCCCCCGTCGAGCGTGACCTGTTCGATCACGGGGTTGATCTCGGTGCTGGTCGAGATCGTGGACCCGTCGCCGGAGGCGGAACCCGAGGACTCGGTCTTCGTCGACTGCGCTCGCCGTGTTGGTCAGAGTGATGCTGAGCAGCCCCTGGTCCCCGGGCATCAGCACCTGGGGGGTCAGTCGGACGTCCGAGACGATCACCGAGGGCGGGTCGGCGCTCACGGGGAGGGCGAGCACCGCCGTGAGCAGGAGCAGGAGGAACAGGCAGGAGCGGGACGGCATCTGGTCACCTCGTGGGAGACGCCGGTCCACGTGTGCGCCCGGCACCTCAGATTGGTATCGGTGTGGCCAGGGGAAAACTCTTCTGCGTTTTCAATGAGGCCCGCGCCGTGCCTCCCACCTCCCTGATTCACGCGGCCGGGAGGGTGAAGAAGAAGGTCGAGCCCTCGCCCTGCTCAATCCATCGCCGGCCGCGGCGGAGAGCAGTCCACCATCACCCCGGCCACGTCCACGCTGTTCACGGACGGTGGGTGGGCCTCGACCGTCTCCATCGGCCGATCGACCGCAATCGCAATCCGGTTGCCCGTCATCGCTAGCCCCGCGCCCGGTACCGTGGCGAAATCCGCGACACGGCCGGGTGCGTCGACGATCTCGAGCCGCCCGGTGATCCCGAGCAGCACGGGCCGGCCCTCGCCGGCGAAATTGCGGACCTCGACCTCCACCCCGACGTCGTTCCCGACCATCGGCTGCGCCCCGTCCGACCGCCACGCCGGTACCGGGGAAGGGTGGAGGGGCCGTCTCTCTGCATACTCAAGAAATCCGATGTGGTGCCGCGCCATGGTAAAGACGCGGGCAATCAGATCCTCGGCGGCGAACCAAATGAGGGGCGGCGGTCGCGGTGTGAAAGTGAACGAGTCGCGTTCAATCCGCGGTGACAGGCGGTATCGCCGACCCCCCGCCCCGAGCTCCCGCTTCACGCCCCCGCCGGGTACGGCAGCGGCCGCCTCAGTCCGATCTCGTGATCCGGTACGTCTCGATCAGCTGCCGGGGGCCGCCGCCGAACGAGACCTCGTTCTTCCAGGCGACGGTGCGCTCGTCGACGACCTCCCACGTGAACAGGAGCTTCGCCGGCGACTCCCCGAGGGTCTCCATGACCAGCCGGTCCCCCTCGATCCGCCCGTGGAAGATGAAGGCGCGGCCGTTGGTGTCCGCTCCCACCGCCCGGTACTCGTTCGCGTCCCGGTCCCAGCCCATGATCCACCGGGCCTGCCAGTTCAGCACGGGGCGGCCGTCGATGAACTGGTCCTGCTCGAAGAGGCAGTCGGCCCAGAGGCCGTGCAGTCCCCACGTGCAGGTCGCCCTGCCCCTCGCGTCCATCGGCGGCGAACCGGGCCCCATGCCGCCGGGCTCCACCGTGCCGGTCCAGGTCCCGTTCCAGACGAAGCGTGCGAGGGCCTCCGTCTCCGGCCCGGGCCGCAGGTCGGGCGGCGTCCATATCTGTTCCGTCATACGCTTCCCCATACCGCCGCGGAGCATCAACGTTCCGGCGCGAAGCGGCGTCCGCCGTCTCCGGGGCATCCGGCGATCGGCCGGACGGGATCGCCGGCCCTTCACGACGTCCGGGGGCACGGCGCCGTCGCGTCAGAGGGACCCGAGGTCCCGCGTCGCCCGATGAAAGAACTCGTCGGAGAGCGCGTCCTCCAGGCCGTGCTCCCGGTAGACCCGGTCGGCATAATGATAGTTCATGCGGTCGACGAGCACGTAGTCGACCTTCCCCTTCAGGAGTTCCGCCAGCCCTTCCGCGCCGGGGAGCACCGGGGCGATCATGGCATACGTCCTGATCCCGGCGCGGTGCAGTTCGTCCAGGGCCGCGATCCTCTCGGCGATGGGCGGCGCACAGGGCTCGAACAGTTCCCGGATGGCGTCGTCCGCCGTGGTGACGGAGAGGCCCACCTCGAACTCCCGTGCATCCCGGATGATATCGATGTCGCGCAGGACCAGGGGCGAGCGGGTCTGGATGACGACCGGCCAGCCGTTCCCGGCCAGGATCTCGAGACACTGCCGGGTCAGCCGGTAGCGTTCTTCCAGGGGCTGGTAGGGGTCGCAGACGCCGCTCACCCAGACCTTCGCCCGTTTCTTCTTGCGGACCTCCGCACGCAGCAGGGACGGGGCGTTGATCTTGACGTCGACGAATTCGCCCCAGGGCTCCGGGTGACCGGTGACCCGTTTCATGAACCGGGCGTAGCAGTAGGTGCAGGCGTGCTGGCACCCGGTATAGGGATTGATGGTCCAGGGATGGATCTTCGACTTCGAGAGGATGCTCTTCGCCTGGACTTCCCGTACGGTCAGCGTCATTCTGTCCCTGCCGCGGCCGGACCGCCGGCATTCACCCGCGCGCGATCTCTCCAGGCATCGCGGACGGGAAAGAGATTGCGGGAGATTCTTTCCGATGTACCGCGCGATCTTCCCGCCCGGCCTCGAACAGTCCCGCCCCTGCCGGTGCCCGGCCGCGGGGCATTCCCGATCCGGCGCGACGGGCGCGGAGACACGTCGGCCCGGCCGATCGAAAAGAGGGAGCCCGGTTATTACAGGTGAGTGAAGAGCCGGACGACGTCGGCGAAATCGATCCGGCCGTTCCCGTTGTAGTCGAAGGACGCGACGGGCTCGTTCGCCGCGATCCATGAAAACCGGTTGAAGAAGAGCACCATGTCCGCACCCTCGAGCCGCCCGTTGCCGTCGACGTCGTCGTGCACGCTGTCCGCGTCCGTGTCCGTCGGGACGCCCGCACCCCCGGGAGGAACCTCGGCCATCGCGGGCTCCGGGCCGGCGCGGGTCGTGGCGGTCGACTACGGGTCCGAACGTCACGTCGAGCGTCGTCCAGGTCGCGGCCCTGGAGGTGTAGTCGATGTCCATGTTCAACCGGAAGGTCCCGTTCGGCCGGCGGCCGTTCGCCGTGCCCCACGAGTTCAGGACAAGCCAGTACCGGCTGTTCGGGTCCGTGTCGTCGTAGCCGACGACGCACATCTGGTGGGACACTCCATTCACTGTCGCTCCGCGAAGCCACGTCACCGGGTCGTACACGGCCCCGTCCCCTTCGGAGTTCCAGAAGTTCTGGAACACGCCGATATCGACCAGGTTCCGCCAGGTGAGATGTACCGCCGTGCCCCGGTCGAGGAGGGCCTTGATCCTCGCGATCGTCTCCGCCCGGGAGCCGGAGGTCGCGACCTCCCGGGCGGTGATGCTCGTGATCGGGTAGTGCGGGGTCGTCTCGATCGACGAGGCGGCGACCCAGGCCTTCCTGTTCTCCTTGCACCAGTCGGCGTGGGCCGCGTCCTGGTAGTCGGCGTTCCTGTTGGACCGGGGCACGGCGATCCCCGTCTCGCGGTAGAACGCGGCGAAGTCCGAGACGGTGCCGGCACTGCCGGCCCAGGACGGGCCGGCGCCCCCGTTGAAGTTCGAGTCCACGAACTGGATCGAGAGCGGGTCGCGCACGCCGTTCTGGACGCTGTGCGCGATCTCGAGGACGGCCGTGCCGGCCCAGACCCAGCAGGTGGCGACCCCGCCCTGATCGCGCTCTCCGGGCGGGTAGGGGAGGTGGGAGAGGAGCGAGACGGATCCGGTCGGCCCGGCCGGCTCGAGGGTGCCGTTCCGGCCGACCCACTGTTCGGGGCCGGCCTGGCCGATGCCCGGGTCCGCGGCCGCTGCGACGAGGAGGATGACGGCGAGGGCGCCGCACCAGAACCGTGCCGCGTGGCGTGATCGTTCCATGTCTGTCACCGTGTGGCTGTCGTTCGCGGGAGCGGACCGCGGGGCCGGCGGCACGGCAGCGGAGGCGGGCCGCGAGGCGGACGGGGAGGGCCGGTGCCGGCAGGCAACGGGATGGCGTGGACAGGTAAAAATCCTTCCCGTCCGGCGGCGCGCCGGGCCGGGCTGCCTCGTGGCCCACCGGACGACCGTGCGCCGGCCGACGCGGACGTGCCGGCGATCGCCCGGCCCTCGCGTTCGGCCGCGGCGTATCTCCGATTCGGCGCGAGGAGAAGCATCAGCGGCTCACGGCCGCAGATGGGGGATCGGCCGGTCTCCGGGGGGATTCGAGCCTTTTCACCGCGCATCTCCTACACGACGCCGGGGGCTCCCGCGGCGCCGGCCCCTCACGGGGCTTCGGGCATGGGCGCGTCGAGGAACTCGGCGATCATCGGGGCGAGCCAGTCGGCCCGCTCCATCATCGTGACGTGCGTGGTCCCGGGGAGGACGGCGAGCCGCGAGCGGGGGAGCCCGGCGAGGTCGCCGGGGACGCCGCCGCCGAGGAGCCGCAGCATCTCGACCGCGTGCTCGGGCCGGACGATGTCGGCGTCGCCGATGACGATGAGCGTCGGCGCCCGGATCGACCGGACGGCCCCGGCCGGCCAGCCCTCGAACTCCAGGTCCAGGCGCACCATCTTCCCGACCAGGGCCTGCCAGCCCTCCGGGTTCGGCGCGATCCGCGCGTACTCCGCCTGCCACGGGGTCCCGTCCAGATCCCCGGGCTTCATCCTCTTCTCGCCCGCGAGGACCTCGGGGTAGAGCCCGTCGGCGCTGTAGGCGAGCGAGATGACGACGAGCCTGCGGACCAGCGCCGGGCGGCGGGCGGCGATCTCGAGCGCGACGCCGGCCCCCATGCTGAAGCCGAGGACGTCGGCGTTCGCGATCCCGAGCTGCTCCAGCAGGGCGATGGTGTCGTCGGCCATCTGCCCGATGGTCAGCGGGCGGTCGATGTCGGCCGTGTGCCCGTGCGCCTGCTGCTCGACGGCGACGACCCGCCGGGTCCGCGCGAGGGACGGCAGCAGCCTCCCGAAGGAGTCCTCGATCCCCGACAGGGCGCCGTGGAGCAGGACGAGCGGCGGGCCGTCGCCGTGGATCTCGTAGTACATCCTGAGGCCGTTCACGTCGGCGTACCGGCCGGCGTCCCCTCGCGTCGCATCGGGCGTGCTCTCCGTCATGATGGTTCCCGCTCCTTCGAGCCTGGGCTCCTATGACGGCCGAACCGGATAAAGCCATTCCTCCGCCCCCGGCGTCCGGACCCGGTACGGCCGCCGTGGCGTTCGACGATCTCTCCGTACCGTGCGTTCCGGAACGGGACGGAAACGCCGGGCGACACCCCCGGGGCCGGCCTCCCGATCCGGCATCCGCAGGCGATCGTCGGAGCGGCAACGATGCTTCGGCCCGAGCGTGCCGGCACTGGCCGGTGCGCGAGGCCCGCCCGGTGCCGTTGAAATCCATAAATAGCCTGGCGGCACAGAGTGGCCGACGGAGGAGACGGACGTGAAACGGACAGAGACGGGCCGGGCGACGGCGACGACCGTGGACGAGTACCTCGCGGGCGTTCCCGGGCCGGAACGGGCGGCCCTCGAACACCTGCGGGCCGTGATCCGGGCGGCCGCGCCCGGGGCCGAGGAGACGATCGGCTACCAAATGCCGGCATACAAATACCACGGACCGCTGGTCTTCTTCGCGGCGTTCCCGCACCATCTCAGCCTCTACGGCGTGAGCCGGCCCCTCCTCGAGGCCTTCGGGGACGACCTCGCGGGCTTCGAGGTCTCGGGGACGACCATCCACTTCACGGCCGACCACCCCCTGCCGGACGAGCTCGTGACGCGGCTCGTCAGGGCGCGGATGCAGCAGAACGAGGCACGGGGAGGGCGGGCATACCGAAAGGCGCCCGACGGTGCCTGAGCGGGATGCGCCGCCGCGACTCCCGCCGGTCGCACGTCTCGCAGAGCCGGACCCCCGGCCCCGATCCACGCGGCCGTCTCCAGCCCGCACGCACCGCGCCGGCCGACCGACGCCGTCACCCGCTTCATCGCGGCCCTTCTCGATAGAGCGAATGAAGCAATACATCCACTAAAAAAATGCGTCTCGGCATTATTTTGATAGGAGATCGTGCACGCCCCTAATCCACTCATTCCGGACGGAACGGACGACAAAAAGGAATTTCGCTTCAACCGCTTGTGCGTCCTGCGCCGAACGCAGACTGCGTTGCGGCGGCACGATGGTTTACGAGGGCCATACTCCATCGTACACTAGCTCGGGGTTCCATGTGGTGCCGTAGATCGAGTACTCCGCCTGCCGGCCGGTATACCGCGAGTCGGCATAAACGTACTGAAACACCTCGCTTCCGGTCCTGTCCTTGCCCCCGACGACCACGGCGTGCATCTTCACCAGCGCGCCGTCCGGCACGCCGAGGTCGCCCAGCTCGGCTGAGCGCCAGTCAAGAAGTTGGATCCCTCTCCCATGGGCTGACTCGTGCCACGTGACACCGCCGTCCGTGCTGTAATAACACGCTACCCGAGCTACAAACCCGCCAAAATTGCGGAGTTGGAACGTGTTTATTCTCGTGTAGCCGGAGCCGGCGGCAACCCCGGCCGGCGTGGCGATAACCTCGGCCGGAGTGGCGTCGGCCTTCCACGTCCCCTCGATGTGCAGATTCCCCGATGGGGTGGCCTTCCCCGTGGCGAACACGCGGATCTCCGTGCTGTCCGCCGCCCTGGCTCGCAGCGTGACCATCGCCGAGGGCCCGAAGTCCTTCCCGTTGAAGACGAACGTGTGCTCGTCCAGGTTGATCACCAGCCTGCCCGATCCGTGCGCGTCGGTCGCTGCGACGTCGTAGAAGTGGACCGACGACGCGCCCGCCTGCCGCGGGTTCTCGTCCTGCCTGGCAGTCACGGTGCCCACTCCGACGAGTGCGATCATCATCAGGCAGAGCGCTGCCGCGACCACGGTGTTTCGCTTCATGTTTGATCAGCTCATTTTTCGGTTTGACCTCGTATTGTCTTCCGGTCTATTTCAGTCTGCCTCAGATTGCCGTACACCGTGAGGTGCAGGCATGCCCGCGGAATCAATGTACATACTCTGGCCGGTCCTGGTGCCGAATGGGACCGGCGCGGGGCCACCTCGTCGGAGAGCGCCCATCACGAGAACGTACACGAACGATCTCATCCGTGGTCGCCACGGACTCGCAGAGGTATTCCCGCCCGGACCAGTCGCCCATCTGCCGGCACTCCTCGAGAGACGCCGACACCGTCCGGGCGCACCGCGTCGCCGACCCGACCCGGCACGTCCTCTCCCGTGTTGATAGCCGCCATGTCCCTGTTCGGACACACTACCATCGTCACCCCCCTCCACGGCCGTCTCGACTCCCGCTGGTAGCACGTCTCGCAGAGCCGGCCGGCATTCCTCGACCGGACATGGTACTACACGAACCATTGGCGGGCGCCGGATTGCAAACGCTTTTGCCCAGGGCTCTCCAGATCCATCTCATAGCGCAACCCGACCGCTGCCGGCACCCCCCACGGTCCATGCCGGAAAACCGCCTATCGCGGGGGCCGGGACCGCAGGATGCGAGGAAACCGCAGGATGAAACTCCCCCGGATCGGCTTCACGGCGCAGATCTTCGCGAGCATCCTCGCCGGCGCCCTGGCCGGCCTCTTCTTCGGCGAGATGACCTCGGTCCTCGACCCCGTGGGCCAGGTTTTCATCAAGCTGATGCAGATCACGGTCATTCCCACGGTCATCATCTTCATCATCACGGGCATCGGGACCATCAGCGAGGCCGACGCGAGGGACTTCCTCCGGAAGGTCGCCGGTGCCGTCTTGCTGATCTGGGGCCTGGGCGTGCTGGTCTTCTTCGCGATGCAATACGCCTTCCCGCCCGTCCAGTCATCCTCGTTCTTCAGCACGACTCAGGTCTCCGGCGCGGAGGAGACCGATCTGATCTCGCTCTTCATCCCGTCCAACATCTTCACATCCCTCGCGGAGGGGCTCATGCCGGCCATCGTCCTCTTCTGCTTCCTGCTCGGGTGGGCCCTGATCGGCGACGTCCGGAACCGGCCGTTCATCGACCTCTTGAAGAGCCTCGAGTCCGCGCTCTCGAAGATCACGAGGCTGCTGATGGCGATCGTGCCGCTCGGCGTCTTCGCCATCACCGCGGTTACGTTCGGGAGCGTCACCCTGCCGCAGCTCCTCCAGATCCAGGTCTACTACGTCTCCGCAGTCGTGCTCTGTCTGGTCCTGGTCCTGCTGATCCTCCCGCTCCTGGTCTACTCCATGACGCCGTGGGGCTTCCGCGAGATCCTCTCGGCCGCGCACAGGGGCGTCCTGATGGGCTTTGCGACCGCCCGCGTCTTCATCACCCTGCCCCTGCTGACCGAGGGGGTGGCCGGCCTCTTCAGGTCGCCCACATCCGGCGGGAGAGAACCGGCCGCCGGAGAGGGGGCGGCACCGGGCCCGGAGACGACCCCGTCCGTCGAGGAGAAGGCGGCGGCGTACGGCGGCGTCCTGGTCCCGCTCGCGTACAGCATCCCGTCCCTCGGGGTATTCGTCGTCCTGCTCTTCGTCCTCTTCGCGGCCTGGTACTACAACGACCTCTTCACGCTCCAGGAGCAGGCCTTCCTCGCGCTGGTGGGCGTCCCCAGCCTCTTCGGCTCGGCCAAGCTCTCCCTGCCGTTCATCCTCCAGATGATGAGGCTGCCGGCGGACGCCATGCAGCTCTACCTCATCGCCAGCCCGCTCCTGATCTACTTCACCTCGGCCCTCGAGCTGCATGTCCATCTTCGCGCTCTCCGCCATCGGCACGGCCTACCTCACGGGGGTCGGGAAGCTCCGGGCGCGGCGGGCCCTGTACTCCGCGGGGGTCGGCGTCGTCGCCCTCTTCTCCGTGGTCCTCGTGCTGAACGCGGCCTTCGGCGCCGTCCTCGCAACGGCGCCGCCGGGGGACGCGTCGGTCCTGAGCATGAAGATGCCCGCGAACGCTGACGGAGTGCGGGCCGGGGAGCAGTTCGCGACCACGGTCTACCGGGACGACGCCGACGTGCCGACGGAGACGCAGCCGTCGGGGGCACAGAACGCCACGCTGCTCGACCGGATCAGGAGCAGGGGCGCCCTCCGGGTCGGGTACATCCCGGACCTCATGCCGTTCTCGTACTTCAACAGCGAGGGCGAGCTCGTCGGCCACGATGTCGAGATGGCCTACGACCTCGCGGAGGTCCTGAACGTCTCCCGGGTCGAGTTCGTGCCCGTGGACCGGGAGAACGCGCTGGACCGGGTCAACGCCGGGGGCTGCGACATCGTCATGGCCGGCCTCGTCCTGGTCTCGCCGATGGTGGAGAAGGCCCGGTTCACCTCGCCGTACATCGACCTCCACCTGGCCCTCGTCGCCCGGGACGACCGGAAGAGCGCCTTCGAGGACCTGGACGCGGTGAAGCGGATGGAAGGGCTCAGGATCGCCGTCGCCGGCGACGCCGACTACGACCGGGCCGCGGCCGCAATCTTCCCCCGGGCGACCATCGTCCCCATCGACGACCCCGAAGAGTTCTTCAATCGGACCGATGCCGACGCCCTGCTGACCACGGCCGAGACGGGGACGCCGCTCACGCTGCTCCACCCCTTCTACGCCGTCGCGGCCGTGCAGTCCTCCGGCGCCTCCGCGGCCTCGTCCGTCTACGTCCTCGCCCGGAACTGCGACGACGCCTCGCTGATGCTCGTTGACTACTGGCTTGCCATGGAGGAGAGATCCGGGGCCCTGAAGGCGAAGTACGACTACTGGGTGCTCGGGAAGGAGACGGAGCACCGGGCGCCGCGGTGGTCGGTGATCAGGGACGTTCTGCACTGGGTGGCGTGAGGGGCCGATCCCTGCGCCGGCCTCCACGGCCCTTCTCGATAGAGCGAATGAAGCAATACATCCACTAAAAAAAATGCGTCTCGGCATTATTTTGATAGGAGATCGTGCACGCCCCTAATCTGCTCATTCCAGACGGAACGGAGGACAAAAAGGAATTTCACTTCAACCGCTTGTGCGGCGTGCGCCGAACGCAGACTGCGTTCCGGCGGCCCGATGGTCTACTAGGGGTAGAATCCATCAAACACGAGCTCGGGGTTCCATGCGGCCCCCGAGATCGTGTACTCCGCGTACCGGGCGGCATACTGCCAGTTGGCAGGACCGTACTGAAACACCTCGCTTCCGGTCCTGTCCTTGCCGCCGACGACCACGGCGTGCATCTTCACCAGCGCGCCGTCCGGCACGCCGAGGTTGCCCAGCTCGTCCCAGTCCCAGTTCCAAATTGTGATCCCTGTCCCATGGGCGGACTCGTGCCACGTGACACCGCCGTCCGTGCTGTAATAACACGCCAGGTGGGCCACAAACCAGCCGGAATTACGGAGCTGGAACGCGTTTATTCTCGTGTATCCGGAGCCGGAGCCGACCCCGGCTGGAGTGGCGACCACCTCGGCTGGAGTGGTGTCCGCCTCCCACGTTCCCGCGACGTGCAGGTTCCCCGATGGGGTGGCCTTCCCCGAGGTGACCACGACGTAGTCTCGTGCTGTCCGCCGCCCTGGCTCGCAGCGTGACCATCGCCGAGGGCGCGAAGTCCTTGCCGTTGAAGACGAACGTGTGCTGGTTCACGTCGATCATCAGCTTGCCCGTGCCCGTGCGCGTCGGTCGCCGCGACGTCGTAGAAGCAGACCGACGACGCGCCCGCCTGCCGTGGATTCGAGTCCTGCTTCGCGGCAACGACGCCCACTCCGCCCGCTGCGATCAGTATCACGCAGAGCGTGACCGCGATCAGTGTCGTTCGATTCATTACGAGCCTCCTTCTTGTGCTCTACATAACCAGTCTTTCATCGCCTTGTCTCCCCGGCCGCGGTGGCTGCCTTCCCGGGCAACGATCGCGGCCATCACACAGAATGCGGAGCCGGCACGGAGCGAGAACGCGGCTGCCCAGCTATCCGTACGCCCCCGATCTGCGGTGGAAGACGAACTCCTCTGACTCCGGACACGTGGTGCCGGGCCACAGAACAGAGGTAGTCAACGATGGTCATAATCAAAGATAAATATACCCCGGCGACTACAATGACGAACAGCAATTCCGAGTCAATTTGGAATGATGATTTAAAATAACGGAGATCATGAGCATGGCCCAAACGTGCGGGCAGCCATGCCACGCGGCCCGTTCCAGCCCGCACACACCGCACCGGCCGGCCGATATCGTCGTCCCGCCACGGCCCGGAGGTACCGAAACGGTTAACACGAACCCGTGCCGTAGAGGGCATACCGGCCCGGTGGCCAGGGCAGACCACGGAGCGAAAAAATGGCAACGCAGCAGACGACGCAGGAGACGATCATCGAGCACATCAGGCGGGACCACAGGAAGACCGACATGGCGATCGCGGAGCTCGAGATGCGCCTCCGGAAGCAGGGCGACGAGGAGCTCGGCCCCGTCTTCGCGCCGATGAAGCGGGAGCTCGCTCGGGCACATGGCGGCCGAAGAGGAGCTCCTCTACCCGCTCCTCGAGCGGGGGGAGACGCGGGACCTGGTCACGGACGCCCGGAAGGGGCACGCCGCGATCCGCCGGCGCCTCGAGGAGCTCGCGGCCGGCGGCACGATGGAGAGGACGGTGTGGGCGCGCCGCCTCCAGATGCTGAAGCAGGAGATCCAGCACCACGCCACGGACGAGGAGGGCGAGCTCCTTCCCGCGGCGCGGAGGGTCCTCGACGACCAGCAGCTCCGCGAGCTCGGGTCCAGGTTCGAGCGGGCGGAGGACGGGTGAACGCGCCGCCCCTTGCACCACGGCCGGTTCTCCGGCCTCCACCGCCCTTCTCGACTCCCGCGACACCGGACTGGTGAAGCAACGATCTACCAGAGGTACGGCACGAGCCGATACCGCACCCGCTGCATGTACTCTCCGTACCCGGGCAGGTCTCTCTTCAGGAGCTTCTCCTCGTCGAGGATCCTCCAGATCAGGCCCGGCGCGATCAGCGCGAGGACGACGAGCCCCAGCCACGAGCCGAGGGCGAGCGGCGTGCCGATCGCCATGACGAGGACCCCCGCGTACATCGGGTGCCGGACGAGCGCGTACGGCCCCGTCGAGATGACCCGCTGCTCCGCGAATACCTGCACGGTCGAGGCCCCGAAGCGGTTCTCCCTGAAGACGTACAGGTCGATGAGGAGACCGAGCGCGACCATCGCGTCCCCCGTCAGCGATACGAACGGCGGCACCGGCGACCACCCGAAGCGGTAAGCGAGGGCGGAGACGACCATCAGTCCGAGAAATCCCGCGATCCCGATCGTGATGGAGATCTTCTGCCCGATGCTCTGCTCCGCCGCCGGCCCGATCTTCTTGCGCCGCTCGAGGAGCTCGGGATCGTTCAGGGAGAGGTAGACGCCGATGGCGGTCACCGACCCCATGAAGACGGCGATATAGACCCACGCCTGCCAGTAATCGAGCGTCCCCGCAGGGAGAAAGAGCAGTATCGCCAGCGCGAACGCCCCCAGCAGGAATGTCCGCACCGTCGCAATGATGAGATTGGCCATCGTCGTTCCCTCGCGGCCCCGCCGCCCGCGCCCTCATACGTCCGGGACGATGAGGAGGGGACGCGCCCGCACCGCAATCGTACATGCAGCACGGACGTGATGATAGCTTCGATGCGGGGAGCCCCCGTGCGGGGCGAGGCCGGCAGCGAAGCCCGTCCGCTCCGCCGCCCTGCCGCGACTCCACCGCCGCGCAGCCTCCGTCTCGCCGAGCCGCGACCCCTGCCCCGGTCAGCGACCGTCTCGCAGAGCCGGACACCCTGCACCGGCCGACCGACGCGGAGACACGTCGGAGGGCTGCCGGGTCGATCGCGTTCGGCCCTCGTTATCCTGCCGGCCGCGTGAACTGCCGGGCTACTTGATCTCGACCCGATCGCCGGTCTGCATGAAGACCGTGGCCTCGGCGATCGTGCAGGCATGGTCGGCCGAGCGCTCGAGGTAGCGGGCGACCATCACGTACCTCGTGCACTGGGTGATGGTCCTCGGGTCCTCGAGCATGTACGTGATGCACTCGCGGAAGATGGAGTGATTGAGCGCGTCGACCGCGTCGTCCCGCGTCCCGAAGTCCTGTATCATCGAGAGGTCGCCCGTCTCGAAGGACGAGAGGGCCGTGTCGATCATCCCTCCCGCCATCCTCGCCATCTGCGGGATCGAGAGCATCCGTGCCAGTTGCGGCCGGTCGTCGAGCGTCCCCGCCTCCTCGATATGGCCTTCGACCTTCGCGATGGCCTTGCCGTACCGCCCGATCCGCTCGAGCGCTTCCACGACCTTCAGGCAGGCGACCACGGTCCGCAGGTCCCTGGCCATCGGCTGGTAGAGGGTGAGGATCTCGTACGCCCGGTCCTCGGTCCGGTTGTGCAGGTCGCGGAGTTCCTCCTTCCTCGCGACCACCTGATCGGCGAGCGCGGCGTCCCGCGAGACCAGGGCGTCGACCGAGTCGCAGAGCATCATCCGCGCGAACGCGCCCATCTCGAGGGTCTCGCGCAGCAATACCTCCAGCTCGGCCTCGAACCGTCTCCGTCATCCGAACCTCCCCGTGATGTAGTTCTCGGTCAACCGCTCTCTCGGCCGCTCGAAGACCTGGAGGGTCTCGCCGTACTCGACCAGTTCGCCGAGGTACATGAACCCGGTGTATTCGCTGACGCGCGCTGCCTGCTGCATGTTGTGGGTCACGATGATCACCGTGTAGTTCTTCTTGAGGTCGTCGATCAGGTTCTCGATCTTCGCCGTCGCGATCGGGTCGAGGGCCGAGCAGGGCTCGTCCATCAGGATCACGTCCGGCTCGACCGCGAGCGTCCGGGCGATGCAGAGCCGCTGCTGCTGCCCGCCCGAGAGCCCGAGCGCCGACTCCCCGAGGCGGTCCTTCACCTCGTCCCAGAGCGCGGCGCTTGCGGAGCGAGCGCTCGACGATCTCGTCGAGCGTGCCCCTGTTCTTCTCGCCGTGGACGCGGGGACCGTAGGCGATGTTCTCGTAGATCGACTTCGGGAACGGGTTCGGCTTCTGAAAGACCATGCCGACCCGTTTCCGGAGCTCGACCACGTCGCAGGAGGGGTCGTTGATGTTCGCTCCGTGGTACAGGATCGCGCCCTCGACACGGCAGTCGGGGACCAGGTCGTTCATCCGGTTGAAGCACCGGAGCAGGGTCGACTTGCCGCAGCCGGACGGGCCGATCAGGGCCGTGACCTCGTTGGCGCGTATCGGGATGGTGACCTGCTTGAGCGCCTGGCACTGTCCGTACCAGAGGTCGAGCCCCTGCGTCTCGATGATCAGATCGTTCGTCGTTGTGGATGGTTGCGTCATCTAGAGCCTCAGGGTTGTGTGGTATCGGTGACGGATGGCGATCGCGACCGCGTAGAACGCGCAGACGAGCAGGATCAGCACCACCGCGGTGCCGTACTGGTTGGTCTCCGCCCCGGGCACGTTGGTCGCCAGGATGAAGAGGTGATACGGGAGGGCCATGACCGGGTCCAGGACCGAGGACGGGAGGTTCCGCTGCGAGAAGACGACCGCGGTGAAGAGGATCGGCGCCGTCTCCCCGGCCGCCCGGCCGATCGAGAGGATCGCCCCCGTGATGATGCCCGGTGCCGCCGGCGCCAGCACGACGCGGCTGATCGTCTGCCACTGCGTCGCCCCGAGGGCGAGCGAGCCCTCGCGCAGCCCCTGCGGCACCTGCCGGAGCGCCTCCTCGGTCGTCCGGATGATCGTCGGGAGGATCATCAGCCCGAGCGTGACCACGCCCGCGAGCAGCGAGACCCCGAAGTTGAGGAAGAGGACGAGGAACGTGAAGCCGAAGAGGCCGAAGACGATCGAGGGGGTGCCGTTCAGCAGGTCGACCGCGGTGCGGATGACGGAGGTGAGCCGGTTCTCGCGCTGGTACTCGGCGAGATAGATCGCGGCTCCGATCCCGAGGGGGAGCGCAAAGGCCATCGAGCCCGCCACGAGGTAGAGGGTGCCGACGATCGCCGGGAAGATGCCGCCCTCGCGGCCCAGGTTCCTCGGCCCGGTGGTCAGGAACTCCCAGGAGAGCGCGGGCAGCCCGTTCGAGAAGATGTTGAACAGGATGATCCCGAGGATCAGGACCACGGCCCCGACGGCCGCGAAGAGGAGGACGAAGGCGAGCTGCTGGCTCCGCTGGCGGGAGAGGCGGGGAAGAACCAGGGCGAGCACGGCGACTACGATCAGCACTGCCCCCGCATCGAGGAGGCCGCCGGTGGAGGCGACCATGCCGGCGAGGAGGAGCGCGATCAGGCCGAGAACGACCTTTCCCGTCATCGGATGGTTGATGAACCGGGTGAATCCGGACGATCCGCCCGTCCTTCCGCCCGTCATCCGGGCGTTCAGGCGCTTGAGAATGGTGACCGCTCCGAGGTTGACGGCCAGCGTGATGACCAGGAGCACGGTCGCGACCGCGAAGAGGGCGTGGTAGTGGAGCGAGCCGATTGCGACCTCGCCCATCTCGATCCCGAGGGTTCCCGTCAGGGTCCGGACCGGCGAGAGGACGTTCCAGAGCGGCTCGGGGATGACGGCGGCGTTGCCGGTCACCATCAGGACGGCCATGGTCTCGCCGATCGCCCGGCCCATGCCGAGGATGATGGCGGCCGTGATGCCCGAGAGGGCGGCCGGCACGACGACCCGGACGATCGTCTGCCACCGCGTCGCCCCGAGGGCGAGCGAGCCCTCGCGGAACTCGCGCGGCACCGCGGCGAGCGCGTCCTCCGAGACCGAGATGATCGTCGGCAGCGACATGATCCCGAGCAGGATCCCGCCGGCCAGCACGCACTCGCCGGAGGGGACGGCGAACGTGACCCGGATCCACTCCACGAGCACGAGCAGGCCGAAGAAGCCGAAGACGACCGAGGGGATGCCGGCGAGGAGGCTCGATCACCGGCTTGACCGCGGCCCTGACCCGGTAGGGGGCGAGCTCCGAGAGGTAGATCGCCGACGCGATCGAGAGGGGCACGGCGAAGACCATGGCGGCGATGGTGACGAGAAGCGTGCCGACGATCAGGGGGAGGATGCCGTACGCGGGGTTGATGAAGGTCGGGTTCCAGGTGTCGCCGGTCAGGAACGGGATCACGCCGATCTCGGCGAAGGCGGGAAGGCCGTCCCCGACCAGGAAGAGCAGGATGAAGAGGACGCTGAGGACAGCGACGAGCGCGCAGAGCAGCCATATTCCGTAGATGACCGATTCTCTATTTACCCTCCGCGGGCCGGTCATCCGTGGCGCCTCAGTGGCCGTCGCCGTCTCGTGCATGGGAAAAAGGGGAGGTTTCGTCTCTGTCGCCCGGCGGATCACGCCGTCCGGCTGATCGAGACGAACCCCTGCTCCTCGACGATCGCCTGCCCCTCCGGGCTGAGCGTGAAGCCGATGAAGTCCTTCGCGAGCCCGGTGGCCTCGCCGCTCGTCAGGTAATAGAGCTGCCGCGAGAGCGGGTAGGCGCCGGTGACCACGTTGCTGACGGTGGGCGGGATACCGGTGCCGTTGGCCGAGATGTTGAGCGCCTTGACCGTGGCATCGATGTACCCCATGCCGACGTAGCCGACTGCGCCGGGGTTCGGGGAGACCGAGGACTTGACCGCGCCGTTCGAGTTCTTCTCGAGCATGGACGGCGTGGTCGACGTGTTGCCCATGATCTTCGTGTTGAAGAACTCGCGCGTGCCCGAGGCCGAGTCGCGGCCGATCAGGACGATGGGCTGGGCCGGTCCGCCGACGTCCTTCCAGTTCGCGGCCTTGCCCGAGTAGATATCCCTGATCTGGGCGAGCGTGAGCTGCGAGACGGCGTTCGACGGGTGGACGATCATGACGATCCCGTCACGAGCGATGGAGATGACCTTCAGGTCGGGGTACTTCGCCTTCTCGGTCTCCTGGACGTCGCGCGACGACATGCCGATCTCCGCGGTCTTCCCGCCGGCCGCCTGCACGCCGACACCCGACCCGCCGCCCGAGATCTGGACGTCCGCGCCGGGGTTCAGGACCATGTAGCGCTCGGCGAGCGCCTGCGCGATCGGCAGGACCGTGGTCGAGCCGGTGACCGAGATCTTGCCCTTTGCGCCGCTCGGGACGTAGGTCCCGGCGGTCGCGGGAGCGGTCGTGGCGGACGACGCGGTCGAGCCCGTGGCGATCGGGGTGCCGATGGTCGCGGTCGGAACCGTCGTCGAGGGAGCCTGGGTCGGAGTCGGCGTGGCCGTGCCGCCGGTGCCGGTGCAGCCGGCAACGAGGAGCGCGGCGATCACGACGGCCGCGAGCCCTGCGAGGATCGTTCGGGACTTCAGTGGACTGGAGTTCATAGGTTGGCATCACGTTGGCGGGATTGAATATACGGCTATCCAACGGAGATTCCATAGATCTCGGGAGAATCCGGAGAGGTAAAGAGAACTATTGATTAGCTTGCGAACAGACAACGATGGGGATACGGCATGGATATTCGGCGACTGCAGATGACGGGTGGATCCTCGCTGAGCGTCACGCTCCCGAAGGAGTGGACCGCGGCGATGAAGCTCCAGAAGAACGACCCGGTACGGGTGGCTCCGCAACCGGACGGGACGCTGATCCTCACGTCGAACCTCGCGGACGACCCGGTTCGGCGGGAGAAGGAGTTCGACGTGAGCACGTGCGCCAACCCGACGTTTCTCTTCCGTTCGCTGATCGGGACCTACATCGCCGGGTACACGGAGATCACGATCCGGTCGAAGACCCGCCTGGCCCCGTTCGTCCGGACGGTGGTGCGCGACTTCACGCAGATGACGATCGGGCAGGAGGTGATGGAGGAGACCGCGACGACGATCCGCATCCGGGACCTCCTCAACCCGAGCGAGCTCCCGTTCGAGAACACCCTCAAGCGGATGTACGTGATCGCGCGGTCCATGCACGAGGACGCGATCACGGCCGTGCAGTCCCGGGACCGGGGGCTCGCTGCCGACGTGGTCGCGGAGGACCGGGACGTGGACCGGCTCCAGTGGCTGGTCGCGCGGCAGGCGAACATGCTCATGCGGAACGCGAACCTCCTGATCCGGTCCGGGCTCTCGCCGGCGACGGTCCTGAACCACGCGGTCGTCTCCCGGATCATCGAGCGCATCGCGGACCACGCCGTCCGGATCGCGACGAACGCGGTCGTGCTCGCCGACCACCCGCTCGAGCCGGAGATCGGAGACCGCCTTCGCGAGGCGAGCGCCTTCTCGCTCGGGGTCTTCGACCGGGCCGTCACCTCGTTCTTCTCGCACGACATGGCCCTCGCGAACCGGACGATCGAGGAGGTGCGGCAGGCCGAGGCCCTCTGCGAGGCGGTCCATACCCTCGCCCTCTCCCAGCCCGCCGGCCCCGCGGTCGCGCTCGGGTATATCGCCGAGTCGGTCCGGCGGCTCGGGGAGTACGCGGGGGATATCGCCGAGACCGTGATCAACGACGTCGTCGAGCGGCAGGGGTAGCGGGAAGGGCCGCCGCCGTCGGCTTCTTTCAGGTCGGGTTAATCAACCGATGCAGCTCGGCGATCGCCGTCATCGTCCTGAATCCCTTGTCCGTGATGATGTAATCCCCCCGCTCGTGCCGCTGGAGGAGCATCCCTGCGTCAGTGAGTCTCCTGATGTGGAAGGTGAGGTTTCCGCCCCGGAGCCCCGTCAACAGGGAGAGCTCGGAGAAGGTACGGGTCTGAATCATGAGGGAAGCCAGGATTTGGAACCGCGTACTGTTCGCCACGGGCTCGAGAATCTCCTGGACGGCCGCCTCGTCGGGAATGGCGCTGGCCTCTTCGGCCCGTCCCCCGATTGCCTGGTAAATGCCCAGCGCCTGCATGAGGTCGATCTGTTTCTCGAAGAGCCGGTGAACCTCGGAGAAACAGGTGTCGCACCGGTCGAACGCCCCGTTCTTCCGCATAGCCTTCATCTGATCGCGATAGGAGCGGACGATATCGTCCGAGACGTGTCCGTCCCTGATATGCTGCGAGGTCGTCTGTAAAAAGTCCATGAACACCCCGTAACATCGCTCCTGCATCGGGCAATCGCCGGGCATCCGGGCGGAGAGATCGACTCTGGCATCGTCGATCTGGTGCCTGGCAAACATCCCGGCATGCCGGCTGTTCAGATCCTTGAGCGCGACCTCGACCTGCTGCTGGTTCGCACGCTCGATGTATCGCTTGAGATCCGTTCTGAGCCCGGCGATCTCTCGCTTGAGCTCCCGGACCTCCGCCAATGAACCCAGTGCCGCTCCCATACCGCTCCCGTCACGCTGTCGCCTCCGCAGCCCTTGAGGCTGTGGTGCATTGCTCTGTATCGACGGCGTGACGTATATTTCAATGACGCTCAGGTATATATTTGTAACAACTCCATCATTGTCCGGTGAGACCAATGTCGACACAGAACACAGACACAGGGACCCCGTCGGTCAGGGACCAGATTCACGCGCAGATCTAAGGCGCGCTCGCCGGGGCGCAGTTCCCGATCAACACCCCGGGCGAACTCATCGCGGCGTTTCCCAACGGCGCCAAGACCACGTGCCAGGTGGGCGACCTGAAGATGACCGCGGGCGAGGCCGGAACCCTGCTGAAGGAGACGGACTTTCCGTTCAAGAGTGCAAAGGCGGTCGCCGACGTCATCGTCGAGCGGGCCGGTCTGTAAACTACCACTTTTCACGACAGTCGTCGCTCGTGGCGACGGAGGCAGCACCGAGAGGGGCTCAGCCTGCGGCCTCCGTCTCCGAAGGCGGCATCGATCCAGGCCGCGATCTCGTCGCGGACCGCCCGGAAGACCTCCAGCCGCTCCTCATCGGTCCCGGTCGCGGCGGAGGGGTCGGGGAAGCTCGCGTGGATCGTCGTGCCGGCCCCGGCGAAGATCGGGCAGGCGGCGGCGGCCGCGTCGCAGACCGTGACCACCACGTCCATCTCCTGATCGATGAACGCGCCGAGGTCCTTCGAGCGCTGCCCCGAGATGTCGATCCCGAGCTCGGCCATCGCCCGGACCGTGAGCGGATTGACCGTGGAGGCGACCGTGCCGGCGCTGAAGGCCTCGTACCGGTCGCCGTACCGCGCACGGAGATAGCCCTCGGCCATCTGCGAGCGGCCCGCGTTGTGCGTGCAGATGAAGAGGACCCGCTGTTTCATGTCGCACCCGTCGTGGCGTCGCATCGAACTCCCTCTCTCCCTTCTACAACAATCAGCATCGCGGGGATGTATCAATGCGGCGGCCGTGCCTCCGGGGAACCCCGGGCTCCAGAGAGCCGGGTAACGACTCTGCAGACGGCGGAAGACGTCCGGGCCGAACCGACGCCGGCGGCCGGGGCGGCCGCCAGCAGGAGGAGGGCGACGCCGATCAGGAGGATCGTCGGGAGCGGTCTCATGTAACGGATCATCATGGGCCGGGTATTTACGGGTGCCGATATTGTTGTACCATCGATAATTGAGAACGGAAAGACGGCGTTTGCAGTCGCCCGGGTGCTCGCGGACACGGTCCCCGACCATCCGGATCGTGTCGGGCTGCGGCGATGCTCACGCGGCCGGCCGCAGTGACGGCGATGGGGCCGGCGATGGGTTCCTTCATTATTTTCTCCATGAAGAAAAGCAATCGTGGGGGTGATGAATATCAGTGGGGTATTGACGGTGAACAAACCGATATAAACAAATTCCAACCCGATTTAATAAACTTTAACGTTGTTAGAACCCAGATATCGACGAGCATCTGAGGATATCAAGTGTCAACGGCTCCAATTCCAGCCCCGGAGGTCAAAATTCTCTGGGGACGTGCTGCGGCAAAGTGCGCAATATGCCAAAACAATTTGGTTGAGGAGAAGAGGGGATGGTCGATCCTTTCGTCCTCGGCGTTATGGCTCACATTGAGGGCGAAAATGAAGGATCTGCCCGCTTTAATAGCATGTTGCCAGTCCCGGACAGAGCAAAATATGACAATTTAATTCTTCTATGTCCCACATGCCATGAAACCATCGACAAGGACCCCATGACCTATACCGTGGAAAGATTACGCACATCAAAAACGGCCCATGAGACCTTTGTTTCCGATTCCATCAATACTACGATGCCGGACGTGACATATGCGGACCTTGATCCCATTCTCAAATACATGATCGGGGTCCCGCTATCTTTTGTTCCCGAAACCGTTACACTAATCCCGTTACAAGAAAAAATTCCAACCAAAATGGCCTCTCGCTTCAGGTGCAGAACTACATATTAATAGGGTTGGCGCAAGTAAATCAGGTCAAGACGTTCATAGCCAAAACTCCTGATTTTAATTACGGTGATCGATTAAGATCCGTTTTTGTGCAACAATTTAGGCAATTATATGATACAGGACTCCGAGGGGATGCTCTATTTTACGCTCTTTGGAATTTTGCTTCATTCAGACAAACGGAATTTGAACACAAAGCTGCCGGTTTGTCTGTCCTAGTCTATTTCTTTGAGGTGATGTGAGGTCTTATCGGTATGATTCTGCCCACAAAGACTTGCTCGTTATCCGATTCGTTACTCGGATTCGGGACAGTAATTCTAGAATCAATGACCTCTCCTACGACCGTTACTTCCCTCTGGGAGAAAATTAACAATGATGAGCAGCGGAGTTCGTTTGAAAAATTTATTCTAACATTAGATTTATTTGTACCTTCTGAATGTAATAGAATTCAGTCAAGGACTTCTTCGGAGGAAATGAATGATATACTCTGTCCGCTGTAGTTCTCCGACTTTCAAACCCATTACTTTTAACAGGGGATTCAATGTCATACTCGCGGACAGAATTCTCAATCGACCGACAAAGATTCCAGGAATGGCCTGGGGAAAACCACTCTTCTCGGGATCATTCATTTTTGTCTCGGTGCAAATACAAAACCAAATTCTGGACTTCGTGTCGAGAGGCTCAACGATTGGACATTTTTTTTGGATTTATCAATCGGTGAGAGGGACTATACAATCTCGAGGGGTACGACAGATTCGGGGAAAATTTTTGTCGAGGGAAATTTTTCCCATTGGCCTATTACACCCGAGCAAGATGAAGCAGGAAAATACTATTTTGAGAAGTAGCGATTGGACCCTTGTGCTCGGCCAATTGATGTTCGGCCTGCCGGTACCTATCAACAAAAAATATGCTCCGACTTTTCGAAGTTTGATTCTCATATTTCATCCGTCATGGTCACGGTGCGTTCGAGGATCCCTTCAAGCATCACGCTCAACAGTGAACTTGGGACATTCAGGTTAACAATGCGTATCTACTGGGTTTGAACTGGGAATACGCCTCGGATTTTCAGTTGTTAAAAAATCAGAAAAAAACTATTGATAATTTGGAAGACGCTTCAAGAGAAGGGATTCCTGCCGCTGTACTTAGGTTCAAGGGGGGAGCTAGAAGCAGAGAAATAAGATTCGAAGATCATCTTCGAAAAGCGAACACACAGTTAGAATCATTCCGAGTTCACCCGCAATATTTGGAATACAAGCGAAAGCAACCTCGCTCACCAACGAGATACACAAAATTGCGAATCAATTGTTCATTAATCAGAAGACGATTCAGAAATATCAGGAAAGTCTGGCGGAGGAAAATGATGTTTCAGTTGAGTATGTTGAGAGAATCTATTCGGATGCTGGTTTACTTCTCCCCCTCGAAAGACTACTCACACGCATTGACGATACGTTAGAATTTCATCGAAATATTGTTTCTAACCGAAAAGTTTTCTTGACATCTGAACTCAACAGGCTCTCAAGACGTATAGAACACGATAAAAAGGATATCGAACGGCTCTCTGATGAGAGAGCGAAATTACTTCAGACCCTTCGAACGCACGGCGCTTTAGAAGAATATACCCTGTTACAACGACATGTCCTTGAATTACAGCAACGGGTTGACACGATCAAGAGCCGAATAGAGGTTATAAAAAAGGTTGAACAAGGGAAAAGCACTCTGAAAATTCAACGTGAAGAGTTATTGCAGAGTGCCAGACGCGATTTGGATGATAGAGAAATCCAAAAAACCAACGTGATCTGTTTATTCAATCAGAACTCGGAATATTTGTATTCGGATCCTGGCATATTGTCCATTGATGTAGCAGATACTGGCTATAAATTTTCAGTCGAGATTCCGCGCTCCCGAAGTCAGGGCATCGGATATATGAAAATATTCTGTTACGATCTTATGCTTATCCAAAATCTGATTTGCGCAGAGTATCCCCCGGCTTTTTAATCCATGATAGTACGATTTTCGATGGTGTCGATGAAAGACAGGTTGCTAAGGCATTGGAGCTCCCATACCAAGAATCGTCCGAGAAAAATTTTCAGTATATATGCGCTCTAAACTCCGACAAAATTCCGAAAGACGAATTTTCAAGCGAATTCCAAACGAAATTTGACGAATCGGTTATAGTCAGGTTTACAGATGCAACCGATGAGGGGGGACTCCTTGGAATACGATTTTAGAAGCGGGATTGAATCTTTCGCCAAAAAGGAGTCTTTCGATTTAATCCGTGAACAAAAATAAAAAAAAAAGGAAAGGACGAGATGTCTAGCGAAATGACACACTTCATACCGGCATCATCTGGCTCGGTTTCGGTGGAGCTCTCTTCGATAAAGGGGAAGCCGACGACTCATAGTTGGAGCACGCACTAGTTAGACCTTCCGTGCCATGGATGCGATAATTTGTGTCGTATGATCCCACCCAATGCAGTTAACACCGGAAAGAGCGGGGCCACGTCGTCGTAGAACGCGGCCGGGCTGAGTCCCCAGCTCCTCGCGGAGAAGCCGCCTGAGCAGCATCCGCCCCCGCCACGACTCGAGGTACTCCGATACGGGTCCGGGCTCTTACACCATTCCCCCTTGACGGCGATCCCTGTCCGCAGGCGGAACTTGAGGCGGACCGCCTCCTGCATGAAGGCGCTCGTGTTCCTGTACATTCCCTGCGCCACCAGCTCGGCGATGGCCGCCTTCATGTGCGGGTGGATCCGATAGGTGATCTGTTCTTCCAGCACGATCATGGATACTGTCCGTGGCCTGCCCTTGGAGCGGGCGTCCGGCAGTTCTGCTCTCCTGTCGCGGGAAGCGCTCCCACGTCTCCGCCACCCCCACCTCGCCGGCCTCCACCGCCCGCCGCGACTCCCGCTGGTAGCACGTCTCGCAGAGCCGCACCCCCTGCCCGGACCACGCGGCCCGCTCGAGCCCGCACACGTCGCACCGGCCGACCGACGCCGCGACACGTCGCAGGGCCGCCGGGTCGATCGCGTTCGGCAGCGGCGGCCCGGCCCGCTGCTCGCGCCGCACGGCCGCGCCGTAACAGCGGCGGCAGAGCCGGCGCGTCCCCCGCCGCTCGCGGTAGTGCGACGGCGTCTTTCCGCAGGCCGAGCACGGCTCGAAGGCCGGGCCGTCGAGCGCGACGAAGGCGCGGGGGTCGAGCGAGTTACAGCAATCGCGCTGCTGTAACGCCTGCTGTCACCGGTGCTGCAACATCTGCTGTAACTCGATTCGCGGCCGTATCGCCGCTCGGATTCTCCGATTCTCGCCAGTATTGTCGATATCGTTCGTATCGAGTTACAGCACATCCGGGAGAGCAGTGTCCGCGCCGGCGTCGCGCCTTCCGCTGTCGGCGCTGCGGTGCTGATCCGCAGTGCTGTAACATGACTGATCCGGAATCCCCGTGGATCGCCTCCGTTTTCCGATTCGCGGCCGATGCTCCGGCTCTTCGATGTTACAGCAGGTGTGACAGCAGTGTTACAGCACATCGTTGTTGCTGTCACTCGCGTCCCTCCGGGTCGTCCGGTTCGAGCCAGACCAGGCCCGGAGGCGCGCGTCTCCCGGTACACCTCCGCGTCGAAGAGGAAGACGAACTGCCGCTGCTTGACGTCGCGCCCCTCCTCGTCGTCCTCGCTCGTGGTCCGGTCGAGCAGCGAGAGCGCCGGCGACCTGTCGAGGAGACCCGGGTACCGCAGTCCCCGCGACTCGTACCCGAGCATGAGCCGCCGCGCCTTCTGGTACGGCCACCCCGTCCACTGCTGCAGGTCGTGGAGGGTGAACTGCTCGACGCGGTTCCGCGCCGCGAGCGAGAGCACGAGCTGCTCGTTCCGGTCGAACTTGGCCTCGAGCGAGCCGCCGGTGGTGTGGAGGTCGGCGAAGAGCCGCGGCCGCGTACCGGAAGTCCTCCTCGGTCGCCACGACCGCGAGCCCGCCGTCCTCGAGCCGCTCGGCCGCTCGCGCCGGAAGCGGCAGACGAGGGCGTGGCCGGCGATCAGGTCGAGGAGGACCTCGGGGTTCCGGCGGTTGCGGACCGAGGCCATGCGGATGCGGTCCGCGAACGGGACGTCGACGTGGACGAGGCCGTCGGCCCGGAGCCGCCGCCAGATCTCGCGGCAGACGAGGAGGTCGAAGCGGTCGCCGCCGCCGTCGTCCGGGCCGCGGGCCGCGCTCGGCCATCTTGCGGCGGAAGACCTCGCGGTCCTGCTCCTCGGAGTCGTCGACCCAGCAGATCGAGCATTCTATTGAGGACCTGGTCGTCGTAGAGGGCGCGAGACGTTCGCGAGCCACCAGACGCAGCGCTCGGGGATGGTGTAGCGCCGGACCTTCCGGTCCTTGTCGACGGTCCGCATGCGCACGGGCTCGGCGAACTTGCTCGTCGCCTCCTTGAGCACCTCCTGGAGCTCGTCCGAGAGCGCGATGTCGTCGAGCAGGAGGACCGTGCCGGGGCTGGATGTCGTCGGAGTAGTAGAGCGCCTTGTTGGACATCCGCTCGGCGAGCCGGTACTCCTCGGGCACCTGCCGGAGCATGGCCGTCATGCCGCTCGACTTGCCCTTGCCCGATCTCGCCCGTGACGTAGACGTGCAGCCCGCGCGAGTTGCGGACCGCCTGGCGACGCGATCGACATGACCAGGCAGTGGGCGAGCATCGTGTCGCCGACGTGGTCCTGCTCGAAGCAGTCGAGGAAGAACCGGACCGGGTCGCCGTGCTCGAGGACCTCCCGCGCCGCCGCGACGACGGCGGGGTCGGGCTCCGGCGACGCGATGGCCTCCGGGGATGGCGGTGCAGCCCTGTCTCCCGTCTGCGGGAGCGGCGGGGGCGGGTGGGCGGGTCTACGGCCGATTGTGCAGCGGGGCGGGCGGGTTCTACGGCTGATGGTACGGCTGGCCGGCTCGGCGTACGCGGGCTCGAGCCGGGCGCGGAGTTCCTGCCAGCGCTGCCGGCCGCCGCCGCAGCTCTCGTGCTTGCAGCCGGCGTGGACGGCGCCGTTCGGGAACTGGATGGCGTACGCGCCGTCCGCGTGGGCGTCCGAGAACGGGCACTGCGCGAGGGTGTAGAGCGTGCCGCCCTGCCAGGGCTTCTCGGCCGCGACGGCGATCCCGTGGCGCGTCGAGCCAGGCGCGGAGGTCGATCGCGGCGCCGGCCGGAACGGCCGCGGCCGCGAAGAGCCGCTCCGGCGGGTCCGGTCGGGCAGGGACGCGGCGAGCGCCCGGAGCAGCGAGGCCGGCACGACCTCCGGCTCGTACGGCCGCGCCGACGATCGCCGAGCGGCGGTGCGGCCGGTCCTGCGTCGAGTCGCCCTTCCGGCTCGACCGTGCCGTAGCACTTCCAGATCCGCGCCGCGTTGAAGTTCGCCGTGTCGACCTTCGCCGCATCGGTCGAGAAGCGTGCGTCGAGCGCGGCGAGGACGGCCTTCACGAGCGCCGTCGCTCCCGTCGTCGTTCGGCAGGTCGACCCGGTAGAGGAGGTGGCCGCCGTTCCCGCTGTCCGCGACGACCGGCGCGGGCCAGCCCTCCGCCGCGAGCGCGTCGCGGATCCGCCGCGGCCGTCGGCGCAGGCCTCGCGGTGCTCCTCCGCGGTGGCCGAGACGCCGCTCGGCCGGACGGGGTCGACGTCGATCGGGAGCCAGCGGCGGCGCAGGATGTCGGCGTCGGCCGTGGTCGCGTCCCTCCCGCCCGAGCCGCGTCTCGACGCGGTTCGCCCGGCGGGCGAGGAGCGCGGGGTTCACGGGGTTGAGCGTGACGTAGATCCCCTGGAACTCGCGCCGCGTCGTCGAGGACTTCGGCCGCCGTCGGCGAGCGTCGCCGGGTCGTCGAAGTAGCCCGACGCGATCCGGCCGTCGCGGCCGATGGCCCGGAGCTCGGCGACGCCGCCGGGCTCGAGCAGGAGCTCGAGCGCCTCGAGCGCCGGCCGGAACGGCCGGTCGCCGACGTCGCCGTTCACGACGCGCCTCCGCGCGGGGCTCTTCGGCCGCTCGGCGCCGTCGCCGGCTCTCCTCCGGCGGCGCCACCGGCGGTAGTCCTCGACGGCCGACCGGAGCTTCTGCAGGTTGGCCTTCGAGCGGACCCGGCTCCGCGCCCGGGCCCCGGCCACGACCTCCTCGACCGGCGCGGCCATGAACCAGGCGTCGGGGCCGCCCGCGACGGCGAGCTCGAGGAACCGCCGCCGCTCCATCAGGACCGACTGGCTGTACCGGCGGTACCGGATCGCATCGAGGTATTCGGCGATCAGCGGGTCGCGCGGCATCAGCGGGCCTCCAGGCGGACGAGCCAGTCCGCCGGCACCGAGCCGCGGGCGACCGCGACGAGGCGGTAGCGGCCGACGACGTACGCCGCGCCGTCGAGGATGAAGCAGATCCACCGGCGGTCGGCGCCCGGCCAGGCCACGCCGTCGCCGCCCGCGAGGCGGACGCGGTTGCCGAAGAAGAGCAGGTGACGGAGCGCCTCGATCCCGAGCGTGTACGTCCGGTCCTCGGCGAGGAGCTCGACCCCGCCGTCGTCGGCCCGCATGATCACGATGGGGTCCGCGGGCACTCGGCCGTGCGCTCCGGTTTCGGAACGCTTATCACCGCCTCCCGACGACGTTGTTGTTGGTCCTTCCCTGATACCTCGCTGGAACCTGGCATTTGTGGGAGGGCCGCTTATTCTGGTCGACATCGTCGCTCCTTCCTTCTGCAGAGCCCGCGCTCGTTCGCGACGCGGCGCGGGTGCAGACGCCCCGGCCGCCGCCCCGGGGCCGCGACGGCCGCGAGGGGGGAATTCTTTGATAGCGAAACCACGATTTATCACCTGTTCCCGGCCGTCAGGGACGGCCGATAGGAGATATTCACCGTTCGTGTTGGTATAAATGGCACCTTGCGGTGTGAAAGTAAACGGGGGTCGCCTGCTGCGGCCTCGCGGGAGAAGAGGGGCGGAGACGAGAGAGCGCAAATTACGCGTGGAGCGGGTCCGATTCGATGGTCCGGCCCCGTACAAGGGGTAGGGCCGGGCCAGGCCGCGGCCCGGTCGATCCGGGTCCCGCCCTCGATCAGGCGGACGCGGTTGCCGAGGAAGAGCAGGGGCCGGAGCAGCCCGGCTCCGAGCGTGTACGTCCGGTCTTCCGCGAGGACGTCGATCCCGCCGTCCTCGCTCCGCATGATCACGACCGGGCCGGGGTACTCGGCCGGGCTGATGACGAGCAGGGCCGGCCCGTGCCGCGGGGCGACAGGGCGATCAGGCGTACGAATGCCACGCGCCCACGCCGTCGATGACGTCCCGGACCTCGGCCGCCACGTCCCGCGCCTGCTCGACGGACCGGGCGCCCATGACGACGATCGCGCCGCTCGCGAAGACGAGGGCCGTGCCGCCGGCCCGGGCCCGGTAGACGAGCCCGGCGAAGGTCTCGGGGTCGTACTCGATCCGCTCGAGGTCGAGCGCCATGGCGAGCCGGAAGAGGGCGATCCTCTCGCCGAGGTTGCCGGAGGCGACCAGGTTGATGACCCGGGCCGCGGGCACGGGCTCGAGGAGCCTCGGCGCCGGCGGCGCGGAGGGTCTCGACGACGGCCGCGAACACGGCCTCGAGGTGGTCCACGGCGGCAAGGCCGGTGAGCACGATCTTTCCCGAATCGTAGACGTGGCACGCGACCTTCGAGCCGGGAACGCGGAGGAGGATCCCGGGGTAGTTCTTCTTCGGGTGGGCCGCGCCGGGGATCCTCGCCGCGAGCTCGGCGAGCGGGAGGACGTCGGCGACCCGGGCCGCGGCCACGACGTTCTGGACCCTGAGCCGGATCATGGCGAGGTCGGCCGCCGCCGGAACGACGGCCGCGCTCACGGCACCTCCTCCCACACCCGCGACATGTAGTTCAATCCCCCCAGAAGAACGGCACGGCAATTCGTACTGTCGCGAGTACACTATTTAAATCTTCCTTTTTTAGATTAGCTGTTTTCTTTGACTCTCAGCTATTCCGAGAGATTATTTCGGATTCCTTCGAACCCGGTAAAAATGATGATGCCGTAATGAGCGAATATATGCCAAACGTTACTGCAATGCAATATCTCCGTGTGCCTTCCGCGGGCATCGTCCGTGCCGGAGGGGTGCCGCTGGGGCGATCGGGGCTGTGGCCGCCCGGGGGCATGGTATCGGTGCCGCGATTTCAGACCGGGGCCCCCGCTTTCCTCTTCAGACTCCGCTGCTCCTCGGAGCGGTAGAACGTCTCGAGCCCGCATCCAACTCCCCGGCCATCTCGTTCCGTGTCTCGGTCGGCCTGTCCGCAGATACGTAGAGAGCGGGGGCTTACAGGCGGATGAAGAGCCGGACGACGTCGGCGGAGTCGATCCGCGGTTCACGCGGCCGGGAGGGTGAAGAAGAAGGTCGACCCCTCGCCCGGCGTCGACTCGACCCGGATTGTCCCGCCGTGCCGCTCGACGATCTTCCTGACCACGGCCAGGCCGATCCCCGTTCCTTCGTACTCGTCATGGGTATGGAGGCGGCGGAACATCTCGAAGATCTGGTCGAAGTACTCCGCTTCGATCCCGATCCCGTTGTCCGCCACCGCGAAACGCCAGAACGCCCCCGCCTGTCGGGCAGAGATCCGGACCTCGGGCAGCACGTCCGGGCGGCGGTACTTGAGGGCGTTGCCGACCAGGTTCGTGAAGACCTGCTCGAGCTGGGCCGCGTCGGCCATGACGTGCGGCATTGGCCCAACCGTGATCGTCGCCGTTGTATTCGCGATAGCGCCCGCGAGATCGCACACGACGCTGGCGACGACGGTGCCGGCGTCCGTCTCCACGATCGGAGCCGCCTGCGTCGTGACCCGCGAGACGGTCAGCAGATCCTGGATGAGGGCCTGCATCCGGTTGCCCCCCTCGACGATGAACTGGATGTAGTCGTCGGCGTCGGCGTCGAGCTGACCCCTGTACCGCCGTGCGAGGAGCTGGCTGAAGCTGACAATCGACCGCAGCGGCTCCTGCAGGTCGTGGCTCGCCACGTACGCGAACCGCTGCAGCTCCTCGTTCGACCGCTCCAGCTCGGCCGCGTACCGCTTCAGGGTCTCCTCGGCCTCTTTCCATTCGGTGATGTCGTGCACGGTCCCGTCCGACCGGACGATCCTGCCGCTGCCGTCCCTGAAGTGCGTGCACCGCTCGAATACCCGCCGGACGGCACCGTCCGATCGCCGGACGACCCGGTACTCGATCTCGTAAGCGTCCCGGCCCTCACGCACCGAGTCCCGATATGCGGCGTCGGTCGTCGTCCGGTCCTCGGGGTGAACCGACTCCAGGAACGCCTGGTACGTGGCCGCGAACTCCTGGGGGCGCATCCCGTAGATGCGGTAGACCTCGTCCGACCAGGAGAGGTGTCCGTCGGCCAGCTCCCGAGCTGCCGACATGGGCGATCTCCTGGGCCCGCTTCAGCCGCTCCTTCCGCTCGGCGAGCTCCTCCTTCTGGGCTGCGAGCTCGGCGTTCTTCCGGATCAGCTCCGCCTCGGTCCGGTACCGCTCCTCGGCGTAGCGGATGGAGCGGACGAGGGCGGAGCCGTTCATCCAGCCTTTCGCGAGGTAGTCCTGGGCCCCCTCCTGGAGCAGCCGGACGCCGAGGTCCTCGTCGTCGAGCCCGGTCAGGACCACGATCGGTATGTCCCGTGCAGCGGCCCGCACTGCCCGGACGGTCTCGGCCCCCTGGCTGTCGGGGAGCCCGAGGTCGAGCAGGACGAAGTCGGCCCCCTCGGTCTCGAGCACGGAGAGCGCGGCCGCGAGGCTGCCGGCGTGCAGGATCGAGAACGAGTGCTGCGGATACTCCGAGAGGAGCTCCTGGATCAGCTCCGCATCCGCAGGGTTGTCCTCGACCAGCAGGATCCTCATTCCACGTGCCCTGAGTTCGGCGGTAGCGTGACGATCGAGAACCAGAAGTCCTCGATCGATTTGACGATCTCGATGAACTCCCGGAAGCGCACGGGCTTCTGGATGTAACAGTTCGCGTGGAGTCGGTACGACTCGACGATATCCCGTTCGTCCCGCGAGACGGTCATGATGACGATCGGGATCGGGCTCAGGGAGGGATCGCACTTGATCTCGGCGAGGACCTCCCGCCCGGTCTTCTTCGGCAGGTTCAGGTCGAGGAGGATCAGGTCCGGCCGCGGGGCGGACGCGTACGGCTCCTCGCGACGGAGGAAGGCCATGGCGGCCTCGCCGTCGGTCACGACGTGCAGGTTGTTGCGGAGCTTGCTCTCGAGGAGGGCCTCCTCGGTGAGGGCGATGTCGGCCGGGCTGTCCTCGACGAGCAGGATCTCGACCGGCCGCGGGTATACAGGGTTCGTGTCTGGTTCGTTCATGGTCTGGCTCCGTTGCGGGTTGGAATGGAGAAGGTGAAGGTTGATCCCGACGCCGGGGGTCGACTCCACGGCGATCGTCCCTCCGTGCCGTTCGACGATGCGTTTGCAGATGGCGAGGCCGATCCCCGTGCCCTCGTACTCGCCCTTGGCGTGGAGGCGCTGGAAGAGCATGAAGATCCGGTCGAGGTGCCGGGCGTCGATCCCGATCCCGTTGTCGGTGACCGAGAAGAGCCAGTTCGTCCCCTCGCGTACGGCCGAGATCCGGATCTCGGGCGTCGGCGCCGGGCTTCTGGAACTTGAGCGCGTTGCCGATCAGGTTCTGGAAGACCTGGGTGATCTGGATGCCGTCGGCGAAGATCTCGGGGAGCCGGTCCTCGACCGTGACGCTGCGCCCGTCCGTCCCGGATCGAGACCTGCAGGTTGAGCAGCGCCTGCTCGAGGGCCTGGTTCGCGTCGATCAGGTCGAACTCGTGGGCCTTGGTCTGGACCCGCGAGTACGCGAGCAGGTCCTGGATCACCTGCTGCATCTGCTTCGTGCCGTCGACGATGAAGTTGATGTACCGGTCGGCCCGCTCGTCGATCTCGCCCTTGTACCGCCGCTCCAGGAGCTCGGTGAAGCCCGAGATCGCCCGGAGCGGCTCCTGCAGGTCGTGCGAGGCGATGTACGCGAACTGCTGGAGCTCCTCGTTCGACCGCGCGAGCTCCCGGCTCCGCTCCTCGAGCGCGGACGCCGTCGCCTTGTGCTCGGTGATCTCCCGCTCCAGGCTGCGGTTCGCCTCGACCAGGTCGGCGGTCCGCTCCTTGACCCGGTCGTCGAGCTCGTTGTAGGCCGCCATCAGCGCCTCCTCGGCGCGCTTCCGCTCGGTCACGTCGCGGGCGGCGGCGAAGATGCCGGCGATCCCGCCCGACTCGTCGCGGTAGACGGTCGCGTTGTACAGCACGGGGGTGATCCGGCCGTCGCGGTGGCGGATCTCGAGCTCGTAGTCCGTGACCGAGCCGTCGCGGAAGACCGTCTCGTACCCGGCCTTCGCCTTCGTCGGGCTCGGTGAAGTACCGCGAGAAGTTCGTGCCGATCAGCTCGTTCCGCGGGACGCCGGTGACGCGGACCGTCGCCTCGTTCACGTCGCTGATCGTGCCGTCGGGGTTGATCGTGACCAGCGGGTCGAGGCTCGCCTCGATCAGGCTCCGGTTGTACGCGCTCGCGCGCCGGACCGCCTCCTCGGCCTTCTTTCGCTCGGTGATGTCCCGGGCGGCGGCGAAGACGCCGGCGATCTCGCCGGACTCGTCGCGGTAGACCGTCGGCGTTGTAGATCACCGGCGTGATCGTGCCGTCGCGGTGCCGGATTCGAGCTCGTAGTCCGTGACCGAGCCGGTCCTGAACGACCTGCTCGTACCCGGCCTTCGCCTTCCCGGCTCGGTGAAGTACCGGGAGAAGTCGGTGCCGATCAGCCGTCTCGCGCGACCGCCGGTGACCCGGACTGTCGCCTCGTTCACATCGCTGATCGTGCCGTCCGGGTTGATCGTGACCAGGGGATCGAGGCTCGCCTCGATCAGGCTCCGGTTGTACGCGTTCGCACGCCGGATCGCCTCCTCGGCCTTCTTCCGCTCGGTGATGTCCCGCGCTGCCGCGAAGACGCCGGCGACCTCGCCGGCCTCGTCGCGGTAGACCGTCGCGTTGTAGATCACGGGCGTGATCGTGCCGTCGCGGTGCGCGGAGTTCGAGCTCGTAATCCCGGACCGAGCCGGTCCGGAACGCGGTCTCGTACCCGGCCTTCGCCTTCCCAGGCTCGGTGAAGTACAGTCGAGAAGTCGGTCCCGATCAGCTCCTCGCGCGACCGCCCGGTGACCTGGATCGTCGCGTCGCTCACGTCGCTGATCGTGCCGTCCGGGTTGATCGTGACGAGCGGATCGAGGCTCGCCTCGATCAGGCTCCGGTTGTAGGCGTTCGCGCGCCGGACCGCCTCCTCGGCCCGCTTCCGCTCGGTGATGTCGCGGGCGGCCGCGAAGACACCGGCGATCCCGCCCGATTCGTCGCGATAGACGGCGGCGTTGTACAGCACGGGAATGATCGTGCCGTCGCGGTGACGGATCTCGAGCTCGTAGTCCGTGACCGAGCCGTCGCGGAAGACCGTCTCGTACCCGGCCTTCGCCTTCCCGGGCTCGGTGAAGTACGTCGAGAAGTCGGTCCCGATCAGTTCGTCCCGCGGCACTCCGGTGACACGGACCGTCGCGTCGTTGACATCGCTGATCGTGCCGTCCGGATCGATCGTGACGAGCGGGTCGAGGCTTGCCTCGATCAGGCTCCGGTTGTACGCGTTCGCGCGCCGGATCGCCTCCTCGGCCTTCTTGCGCTCGGTGATGTCCCGGGCGATGGTCGACGCGCCCACGATCCGGCCCTCCCGGTCCCGGATCGGCGAGAGCGTCAGCGAGACCTGCAGGGGCGTGCCGTCCCGCCGGATCCTGACGGTCTCGTTGTGGTGGACGGATTCGCCGCGCTGGATCTGCGCGAGGAGGCCGTCGATCTCGTCGATCTGGTCCGGCGGGGCCAGCAGGGACATATGCCGTCCGATTACCTCCTCGGCCGCGTAGCCGTAGATCTTCTCCGCGCCGGGGTTCCAGCTGACGATGGTGCCGTCGAGCGACTTGCCGATGATGGCATCGTCCGAGCTGTCCACGATGGCGGCGAGGCGCGACCACTCCTCCTCGGCCTGCTTCCGCTTGGAGATGTCGCGGGCGGCCGCGAAGACGCCGGCCACGCTCCCGACTCGTCGCGGAAGACGGAAGCGTTGTACACGACGGGTGTGATTGTGCCGTCGCGGTGGCGGATCTCGAGCTCGTAATCCCGGACCGAGCCGGCCCTGAAAGCGGTCTCGTACCCAGTCTTCGCCCGCGCCGGCTCGGTGAAGTAGGTCGAGAAATCAGTCCCGATCAGCTCCTCCCTCGACCGCCCGGTGGCCTGAACCGTCGCCACGTTCACGTCGGTGATCGTCCCGTCGGAGCTGATCGTGACCAGGGGATCGAGGCTCGCCTCGATCAGGCTCCGGTCGTAGGAGCGTGTCGGCGCGGGCGTCGTCCCCGTTCGGGCCTCCCCCCGAGGTCCCCCGCGCGCCGCCTCTTTCTGCTCGGTCTTTGAATCTGCCGCCATCGTCTTCCCGTGCACCCCGCTCATCCGGTCCGACAGGGGCCGGTCGATCTTCGACAGAAAAATATTATTGACAATCGTGAACTTTTTTCTCATGTCACGATAACTCTTCCCATCACCGGCAGCCTCAGACAGTCCGATGTGCCCCCCGGGCCCGGGTCAAAATGGGGTGGGCGCGAGCCTCGCGCATCCCGTCTCCCGTTCACGCGGCCGGGAGGGTGAAGAAGAAGGTCGAACCCTCGCCGGGCGCCGACTCGACCCGGATTGTGCCCCGTGCCGGTCGATGATCCGTTTCACGATCGCGAGGCCGATCCCCGTGCCCGGGTACTTCTCCCTGGTATGGAGCCGCTGGAAGATGACGAAGATCTTCTCGTCGTACTCGGGCTCGATCCCGATCCCGTTGTCGCTCACCGAGAACTCCCAGAACCCGTTCATCCGGCGGGCGCCGACGTGGATCCGCAGCGGCTCGTCCGGCCGGCGGAACTTGATCGCGTTCGAGACCAGGTTCGCAAAGACCTGCTCGAGCTGGAGCGGGTCGGCCAGCACCTCCGGCACCGGGTCGTGCGCGATCACGGCCCCTACCTCGCGGAGCTGGAGGTCGAGGTGGCGTTCGACCGCGGCCAGGACGTCCTCCGTCTCGGTCGGACGGAGCGCCTGCCTGGTCGTGTTCACGCGCGAGTACGCGAGGAGGTCCTGGATCAGGCTCTGCATCCGGTTCCCGCCCTCGACGATGAAGTCGATGTATTCGTCCGCGTCCTCGCCGAGCTGCCCCTTATAGCGCCGTTCGAGGAGCTGGCTGAAGCTGACGATGCTGCGGAGCGGCTCCTGCAGATCGTGGCTCGAGATGTAGGCATACCGCTCCAGGTCCTCGTTCGACCGCCGCAGGTCCTCGGCGTACTCCCGGAGCGCCGCCTCGGCCCGCCTCTGCTCGGAGATGTCGATCCCCGTGCTGATCGCGTACTCGGCGGACCCCGATGGATCGGTGAGGACCGTGTTGGCCCAGTGGATCAGCCGGCGGTCGCCGTCCCGCGTCACCCAGTAATTCTCATGCTCGTTGTGGACCCGGTCCTCGAGCAGTCCGGCGAACGTGTCCCGGACGGACCGCCGCTCCTCGGGCAGGATGAACAGGTCCCAGAAAGGCGTCCCCCGGACCTCGTCGAAGGCGTAGCCCGAGATGCGTTCGCACGCCTCGTTGAACCGGACGATGCGCCCCTCGCGGTCGAGGACGACGACCAGCGCCGCGGCCGTCGACAGCACGCCGGCACTGAAGTCGCGTTCGCGTTTCAGCGCCGCCTCGGCCCGCTGCTCCTCGGTGACGTCGCGCAGGACGACCTGGACGGCGGGACGCCCCCCGTGGGGGATCATGGTCCCCCGCCCCTGCACGGCGACCGTCGTCCCATCGGGGCGGAGAATGTCCACCGTGGTCAGCGGGCTCTCCTCGCCCCGGAGGTCCAGCATGACGTTCCCCTCCACGCGCCCCCGCGTCTCGGGGTGGACGATCTCGAGGATCGGCCTGCCGAGCAGCTCCTCCGGCCCGCGCGCGTCGACGAGGGCGGCGGCGGCCGGGTTTGCGAAGACGATCGTGCCGTCCTGGTGGATCAGGATCGCGTCCGGCGCCAGCCTCGACCAGGTTCCGGTACTTCGCCTCGCTCTCGATGAGCGCCTCCTCAGCCCGCTTGCGTTTGGTGATATCCTTGAAAAATGCGATGAACCGGCCGTGCTGCGGAGAGAATGCAGCGACCTCGTACCATCTCCCCAGCGAGGGTATGGGGTACTGGAACGTCCTCGGTTCGCCGGTCAGCGCGACGTCCCCGTAGATCTCGATGAGCCCGGGCGACTTCCGCGGGGACGAGGATCTCGGTCACCCTCCTGTTCAGGACACGGTCCCGGGCAAGCCCGGTGAACGCCTCGAACGCCGGGTTGACGTCCAGGTACACGAAGTCCCGGGGCCTGCCGGCGCCGTCGGTGACGATCTCGCAGAGCGCATACCCGAGGAGCGGATTGTTCAGCGCCTGCCGATACTGCTCCACGGTCTCCGCGAGCACCTCCTCCGCCGCCTTCCGGGCCGTGATGTCGATGTTGACCCCGAGGACGCGGACGACCGCTCCCTGCTCGTCGCAGACCCCGCGCCCGATCGCCTGGATCCAGCGGATCTCGCCCGACGGGCGGACGACCCGGTGCTCGAGGTCGAACGGTTCGCCGCGGGCGAGCGCCGCCTGGCTCTCGCTCTCGACCCGCGCAACGTCGTCCGGGTGCACGCGCTCCCGCCACTGGCCGTAGGTGAGCGTCCGGCCCTCCTCGAGCCCGTAGAGCCGGAAGAACTCGGGGGTGGAGGTATAGAGTCCCGTCCGGACGTCCCAGTCCCAGACCGCGACGTTCGCGCTCTCCTGCGCGAGCCGCAGCCACTCCTCGCTCTCGCGCAGGGCCGCCTCGGTCTCGAGAACATGGGTGACGTCGCGCGACGAGACGATCACCTGCGCAACCGCTCCCCCTGCATCCCGCAGCGGCACGGCCAGGGCGTGGTAGGTACGGACCGCCCCGTCGACCGGGCACTCGTAGATCGCCGTACGCGGCTCTCCCGACGCAAAGGCATCGTGCACGGCGTTCGCGAGCGGGGCGATCCGGTCGAGGTCGAGCCCGCGCTCCGGCCACGAGCGGCCGAGAATGTCCTCCGGGGCGGCGCGGGCGGCAGACATGAGCGCCGGGTTCACGTAGACGTACCGGTCGTCGCGGTCGTGGATCGAGATCGCGTCCGGGATCGCGTCGAGGATCGTGGCGAGCCGGTCCCGCTCGGCCTCGATCTGCCGGGTGAGCCGTTCAGCTCGGCCGCGGCCTCCTTCCGCTCGGTGATGTCCTCGGTGATGACGAGGAGCGCGTCCCGGCCGAACGGCAGGAAGGTGCAGGCCCGCCACTCCGGGCCGCCCGGACCGTCGATCTCGACCTCGCGCGAGACCGGCGTGCCGGCCATGATCGCCTCCTGGCTCTCCCTGACGAGCGGCTCCACTGCGGCCACGGAGTCCCCGAGCTCGCGCCACGTCCGGCCGACCAGCGCCTCCCGGGGCTCTCCGAGGTCGTCGGCAAACCGCATGTTCGCCCAGGCGAGCCGTTCGTCCCGGCTCCACAGGGAGACCCGGTAGGGGAGGGCGCCGAGGATCGCGTCGAGGAGCCGGCGGTGCCGGCGGAGGCCCGTCTCCCGCGCCCGGAGCCCCTCGGCCCTGATCTTCGGATTCGCGATGGAGCGCTGCCTGTTCGGCGCGCGCCGCCTCGAGGGTCGAGACGTCCTGCCAGACGACGAGCGCGCCGGTGATCGCGTCCCCGTCCCGGATCGGCGAGGCCGTGGCCAGGACGTGGACCGTCCGGCCGTCCGAGGCCGTGACCGCGATCGGGACGTCGATCGCCTCCTCGCCGGCCAGCGCGCGGGACGGGGGCAGCTCCTCCGGCGTGAAGAGCGTGCCGTCGGGGCGGCGGTTGCCGAAGATCGCGACGATATCGGCGGCGGTGCACCCGGCGAGCGGCCGGCCGGCGAGGGCCTCGGCCATGTCGTTCGCGGCGGTGATCCGGCCGTCGGAGCCGTAGAGGAACGCGGGCTGCCGGATAGCAGCGAGAGGCAGTCGGAACTGATCGGACATGAAACGGCTCGTGGGGTCTCTTCCGAGTCCTTTCCCCTGGAAGTAAAAAATGATTGTCATCCGGCAGCGGAGCCGGTCTCCGGGGGTCGCTGTCGGGGTGGGGCGACGGCGCCCCGGCGCCCCGCCCGACGGCTCGTCGCAGCTGCCGCGTAGAGCAGGTCTCGCAGGGCCGGACGCCGTCGCCGGCCAGCCCGCGATCGGCTCCATCGGCCGGCCCGGCAGGAAAGGAGGGGGACCGGGTCTTACGGGTGGGTGAAGAGCCGGACGACGGGGCGGAGCCGATCCGGCCGTTCCCGTGCAGTCGTGACCCGGACCGGGGCTACCGTCTAAGCCGCCCCGGGGGAGGTCCGCGCGGAGACCGGCCCGCCGTCGGCCGCAGTCGCGGACCCGGCCGGAGGAGCCGGCGCCGACAGGAGGTGCCGGCCTCTCTCCGGATTCGCGAATGCGACGGCGTTCGCTCCACCCGAAATCCAGGGACCCGCACCGTGCGGTCTCGAAAAGAAAAAGGAATAGGTATCCGTTACAGGGTCTTCGGCTCGATCGGGGGCGTCGCCTCCGACGTCCCCTCGGCGATCGTCCCCATGAAGTCGTCCATCATCCCGGGCGCACGGTCGCGCAGGCCGAACCAGCAGAAGATCGCGATGGCCGCGCCGACGCCGATCCCGATGCCCCATGCAACCGGCGTGATGAGGACATAGATGATCGTCAGGTCGATCTTCAGCTGCTGGAGGGCGAGGATGACCAGCACGAAGTAGAGGAAGGCCTGGAGCACGGAGATGAGAGGCTGCATCATCGAGATCTGCTGGGCCGCGCCGAGGTGCCGGAGGAAGTCGCAGAACCAGTCGATCACGATGAACCCGACGATCAGGATGATCACGAAGAGCGCGATGAACGGCAGGTACGCGAGGATCGCCGTGATCAGCGCCGTCAGGAACGTCAGGTTGAGCGCGTTCGCCGCTGCCACGATCGCGATCAGGTAGACGAACCACCGGACGATGAGGTCGAAGAAGGCAACGATGCCTTTGGCTCCGGCCCCACCGTCCTGCTGGTTGATCGCCTTCCCGACCGATGTCCGTGCAAGGGCGTCGTCGATGCCGAGCCGGTCGACCAGGACCGCGGCTGCTTTCCCGAGGAGTCGCCCGACGATCCACCCGATGAGCAGGATGACGACGGCCGCGAGCAGGTTCGGCAGCCATGCGATCGTCTCGTTCGTCGTCTGCTGGATTCCACCAATGATTTGTGCCATTCAGGTCACCTGTTTCGAAATGATTACTTCTACTATATTAATGTACGGCCCCCGGCCCGGCAGGGATCCTGTCGACCACCCCCTTCGGGCGAGGTGTCGATGAGCGGGAGCACCGAGACGGGATCGGCGGAACCCCGCCGTCCGGGGTGCTCCCGACGGAGACGACCGGCGACGGCCTCTGCGACGTCGCGGGCGTCGGCGTCCCGGAGAGATTGTTGAAGGGCCGGGCGACGTCGGCGAGGCCGGCCCGGCCGCTGGCGATAGAGTCGACCGGCCCCTGAGCGTCTCCGCCTGCCCGGCCCACTCCCGCAAGGTCTCGGGCGTGTGAAACGCAAACACCCGCCGCGACCGTGGAACGGGATCCCGCAGATCCCTGAAGAGCGTCTTCGTCCCCGTGCTCTCGTAGACGAACGGAAGGGGCAGTTGATAATGGCGAAACCGCTCGGGGAACAACTCCGAGTATCTCCCCGACTGGCTGTCGACCCCGCCCAGGGTCGTCCCCCTCCGGCTTGGCCTCGATCACGCCGACGGCTTCCTTGTCGACAAACAGAACGTAATCCGCCCTGTCCGCCTGGAGAGGAAATTCACGCACCGCAATGCCGTCAAGCCCGTTCGGATCCCAGTCGTCGATATCCTGCACTTGCCAGCCGGCGAGATCCGGGAGGTGGTCGATGGTCCGGCGTGCGGCCTCTTCGGGGGTCATTCGGAGCCTTATTGTAATGACCATCTCTCCCACGTTAACCACTGCGGATCTCCTCTCGCCAGCAGCCGGTTCTTCAGGATGGGGGGGTTTCGTCGACGACAACGGGCATGGGCGATCGTCCGAAGGTGCACCAGAATGGAGGGAAGCCGGCGCCCGGCCGGCCGACGGGATGGGAGGGGCCGGGGTCAGGCCGTCCGGTCGATCATCCGCGCGATCCGGACCCGGGCCTCGCGGGACGTGATCCCGAGGTCGGCGGCCGTGCGCGTGATGGCCCAATCGATCACCACCGGGGTGAGGGCCTCGAGCAGCGCGTCCCGGGAGATCTTGAGTCCGCGGCCGTGCGCTCGATCGCCCGCTCGAGGGTGGCCGGGGAGACTGGCGGGTACGTCATGCGGCCCGGGTGGGTGTTTCAAAGTATTATAGGCTCGTGCCGGCCGGCCGATGTACGGGGCGGATTGCCGGTCACGCCCGTCCGAGCGCTTCCTCCACCCTGCATCCGCGGTGCGCCGAATGCCGCCCCGGGCCCTGCGGGGGAAAACGGCTTTACTCAGGAAGCGCCCCCTACACAGCAGGAGCGAGGAATGGCGTTTCGCGTGGTTGTGGTCGATGACGACCCGGATGTTCGGCGCGTGGTCGCGATCAAGCTCGAGCGGGCGGGCTTCTCCGTCGTCACCGCGCCGGACGCGGCCTCCGGCCTGGCCGCGGTCCTGCGGGAGGCCCCGGACGTCGCGGTCGTCGACCGGATGCTCCCCGACGGGGACGGGCTCGACCTGGTCGGGACGCTCCGGGCCACCCTCGCCGGCGCCTGCCCGGTGATCGTGGTCCTCTCGGCGCGGACGGAGCTCGCCGAGATCGTGGAGGGGATCGCCGCGGGGGCCGACGACTACGTCACGAAGCCGTTCAGCCCCCGCGACCTGGTCGAGCGGATCCAGGTGGCGCTGGTCCGCCGCGGCCGGATCCCGGCGCCCGGAGACCTCGCCCCGGGAGAGGCGGAGTCCCCCGCGCCCGCCGGGACCGAAGGAAGCCCCGGGATCGCGGACGGGGCCTGAGGAGGGGGAGACGTGGACCCCTCCCCGGACCGACAGACCCGGGCCGGCCCCGCGAG